>CALHBJ010000016.1 GCA_937930845.1 uncultured Rhizobiaceae group bacterium | reverse complement strand
CGATATTGATGCTGGCACGTATTCCAACCAAGCTGATGTGACAGGCAACCCACCAACAGGCCCACCTGCCACAGCCACATCTGACGACCCAACAACCCCTGCAGACGGCGATCCAACCGTTGCAGTTATCCCACAAGTGCCAGAGCTCAGCCTGACCAAGGAAATTACATCGGTCACACAACTGTTCCCGTATGTGTATGAAATTATCTACACGGTGAATGTCACGAATAGCGGCAATTCAACGGCCAATGGTATCAGCGTTGTTGACGACTTGAATGCTGCACTTACGCCTGGTCAGCTAACCGATGTTCCTACAATTGTTGTTTCAGGCTTTGGCGGAACGCCGAGTGCTAACGTGGCTTATGATGGTGTCAATGTAATCGAAACGCTTTCTGGGAATGCTGTTCTTGCTCCAGCACAAACTGGAACTTTGGTGATTACGTCTCGTGTGAACTTTGCGGGAGGGTATCCAACGCAAGGCAACACGGCTTATGGCTCATCCGATGAAGTTACAACTCCGGTTCCATCAGATGATGTGAGCATCACTCCAGGTGATGATGGTGATACAAATCCAACACCACGGCCAATTGTGGATGCGGACAATGACGGAGCCCCTGATACAGAAGAATCTGCCACAAACGATCGTGATGGCGATGGTGTTCCAGATGCTCAAGATTATGATCCAACGGGATATTTCTATTGTGAAGAAACAGGCGCTATTCAAACAGGCGGATTGATTTCAGTCACTGGACCATTGGGTACGCAAACGGGCGTTGGTAGCTCTAGCAACATCACGATTGTACGTGATGGTTCAACTGGCGAGTTCCAGTTCCATGTGTCTGCAGCTGGTCAATACACGCTATCATATGTGCTTCCTACAACGGGTGTTGCTAGCACGGATAGACTGACATCTGGTGCTGTTGATCTAACGACATTCTTGCCGGCGAACCCTGCTGTGCTTGGTGGAGGACAAGTTGGTTCTACCGGTGTGTTAAATGATTTTACTGCGCCAGCAAACCCGTTTTTCACGGTATTCAACGTGGAAGCAGGTGATCCGAACCTGTTCAACAACAACATTCCATTGAAGTTCTGTGGTGCGCCACAGGTGACCGCTTCAAAGTCGATTGTCGGAACGCCCACACTTTTGGCCAATGGCGATACAGAAGTGACATTCAGAGTGAGCGTAGAGAACACAGGTTCAACGCGCGTGAACGATGTGCGTCTTGTTGATGATCTTGATGCTGCATTCGGGGCAGGCAATTACTCGGTTGGAAACATGTCCATGTTTGCTGCGGCGAATGGTGCAGGACTTGGTCCAAACACAAGCTTCAATGGCAACACAAATGCCAATGCTCTTGCAAATGGTGCAATGCTTGAGCCGGGTGGAACGGTGAGTGTGGACCTCACCGTGAATGTGGCGGCTGCAGCGAGTGGAACGTTTACAAATACGGTGACAGCACAAGGCGTATCTCCACTTGATGGAACCGCAATTGCTCCCGATCAAGCCAGTGTGAATGTGGCGATCACGGCAGCCAACGATCTTGATTCTCTGCGCGTTGAGAAGGTGACGATCAGGCCAACAGCCAGATTGGGCGATGTCATTCCATACACAATCAATGTGACCAACCCTGCAGGTTTGGATCGCACAGGCGTTTCCCTTGTTGATTTGATCCCTGCTGGATTCACGTATCGTCCAGGTACGGCAAGCATTGACGGGGTTGCTGTTGAGCCTGTTCAGAACGGTCGTCGATTGGTTTGGACGAACCGGACGATTGCTGCTGGTGCGACGTCGACTTTGACATTGAACTTAGGTGTTGGCGCTGCGGCAGTTGGGACGGAATTCGTCAACCAGGCTTGGGTCGAAGATCCGCTGACGGGTGGCCGTATTTCTAACATTGGCAAGGCAACGGTACGCCGTGAAGTTGAGCATGTGTTCGATTGTGGTGAGATCATCGGCAAAGTGTTAGATGATAAGAACCGCGATGGATATCAGAACAAGGGCGAGCTTGGGTTGCCGGGTGTGCGGATTGCGACGGTGAAGGGTCTGTTGGTCACGTCTGATAAACACGGTCGTTTTCATGTGGCCTGTGCTGATCTTCCTGATGAGCGTATTGGCTCAAACTTCATCATGAAGGTTGATACGCGAACACTGCCCTCTGGGTATCGTTTGACGACGGAGAACCCACGGGTTGTGCGTTTGACACGGGGTAAGATCACGAAGCTGAACTTTGGCGCTTCGATCACGAAAGTTGTGCGCATTGATTTGAATGCAGCTGCGTTTGTTGGCGCGGGTTCAAAACCTGTTGCTCAATTGGATCGCGGTGTCGACAAGCTGATCAAAGCTTTGGCGAACAAACGTCCATCAACCATCCGACTGACCTATCATTCAGGCAAGCGGGATCGCTCCCTCGCAGCTCGACGATTGAAGGCCGTTTCTCAATTGATGCGGAAACGCTGGAAGCGTGTGCGGGGTGGATATCGCCTCGACATTGAAACACGCATTTTGGGAGGGCGCTGAGATGTACTTCCAAACACGATCCCTTAAAGCGGACATGACATTTATGAAGACTTATCTGGTTGGCACGGTCTCTGCGGTTGCATTGATGGCATCACATGGAATTGCATTTGCGCAGGATCAAACATCTTGCATCGATGACATTTGTGATGGCAGTGTGAAGGCGGATAAAGTTGTTACCTATGATGGTGCAGACACAAGTCTCAATTTGCCAGTTGGCAAGAATACTGAAGTGTCGACCACAGCAGCCAATCCCGGTTCGGATGGGTTCTCGATCAGTTTTGATGGTGAACGTATTGCCGGCGCTCAAAAGCCGGTCGATGACAACCGTCAGACGGATATTGATCTTAGCCGTGTTGACATTCAGGTGAAGTTTGACGGGTTGGGTGTGAAGCCTGCCTTGAATGTCTCCACCAAAGACTTGCGCCACAGTTACAATGGCGGTGAAGAAATCGAATTCGTTGCCAGCACGAACTATCCGGCTTGGATTGCCCGTGCGGAGCTTCGTATTTTTGACGCTGAATCACCGTCCGTAAACTCTCCAATCGATGTGGTTCCTGTCAATGGACCAGGAGGCAAAGTGACATGGGTTTTGCCGCAAGACGGTGCAAAACAATATTCCTATGTTTTGCGTGTTTATGACCAAAAGGGTCGTTTTGACGAAACCCTGCCGCTTGGCATTCGCCGCACGTCTCAAGACTTTGCAACCCATGAGACATCACCTCAAGAAGAACCTGTCTCAGCCGGTGATGGGGATGATCGTACGGCCATCCGCAATATTCCGGTCTACGGCGGTGCAGTGACCGTTTATGGCCGTGATGTGCCAGAGGGTTACAGAGTTAAAGCCATTGGCGAAGGCATTCCCATCGACAATGATGGCGCGTTCGTTGTGCAGCGCATTTTGCCCCCGGGCGAGCATGTTGTTGATGTGACTGTTCAGGGCAACAAGAAGGGTGACATTGCCTTCTCGCGCGACATCAACATTCCAGAGAATGAATGGTTTTATGTGGGTCTTGCTGACCTGACCATTGGCAAACGCTTCGGCGGCGGTGAATTGGTTGCGGCTGATCCTTCTGAATATCGCGACACATATGCAAAAGGGCGTTTGGCATTTTATCTCAAAGGCAAGATCAAGGGGAAATACCTTTTGACGGCTGCTGCAGATACGGGTGAAGATGATGTGCGCAACATCTTTAAAAACCTTGATGCCAAAGACCCGCGTCGTGTTCTGCGCCGGATTGATCCTGACAAATATTATCCCGTCTATGGGGATGATTCCACAACGCTTGAAGACGCGCCGACCAATGGGAAATTCTATGTACGCTTAGAGCGTGGTGACAGTCATGTGATGTGGGGCAATTACAAGACCACCATTCGCAACACGGAATTTGCGCGCAATGAACGTGCCTTGTATGGGGCAAGTGGTGTTTATAAGTCTGAGAAAGTCACCAAACATGGTGACAGCAAAATTGAAGTTGAGGCATATGCATCTCAGCCCGAAACACTGCCACAACGTGATGATCTGCGCGGCACGGGCGGTTCTGTTTACTTCCTCACGCGGCAAGATTTGAACAGAGGGTCTGAAACCCTCACTATTGAAATCCGAGATCGTGTGACAGGGCTCATTCGTTCACGCAAAAGCCTAAGATATGGCGAAGATTATGAGATCAACTACACTCAGGGTGTGGTGATTTTGAAGAAGCCATTGTCTTCCACATCGAGCAGTTCAACTATTGTGACCAGCGGAACGTTGAGTGGTGATGAGAACCATTTGGTCGTCCAATATGAATACACGCCCGCACTTGGTGAAGTGGATGGCTATTCCTTCGGTGGTCGTGGGCAAGCTTGGCTTGGTGACAATGTGCGTGTGGGCATGACAGGTCTTAGTGAAAAAACAGGTGCGGCTGATCAACGGGTCATTGCCGCAGATGTGCATGTGAAGCTGGGCGAAAACTCATATATCGAAGGCGAGGTTGCCCAAACCGAAGGCCCAGGTTTTGGCAATTCGTCATCGATCAATGGCGGTCTGACCATCACATCTTCAGGGACGCCGGGCACGAACCGCAAAGCGATGGGGTATAACGCCAAACTGCATGTCGATCTTGCGGATATCAATCCAGATTACAAAGGGACAGTTGGCGCATATTATCAACGTCGTGAAGTAGGGTTCTCTTCCCTTGGGTACAATACCTCTATCACGCAAACGATTTGGGGTGCGCATGCGAAAGGGCACCTTCGCGAAGATCTGCGGTTCCTGTTGCAGTATGAAGACTTTGAAGATGCAGCTGGCAAGTCCAAACGCGAAGGCGATGCAGAACTCGAATACGATCTCGATCCGTTCTGGACGATCGGTTTGGGCATCAAACACACCCATTTGGTTGGCCCAATTGCAAATGCAAAAAATGGCAGCAGAACCGATATTGGCGCACGGATAAGCTATAAGCCAAATGAAGATGCGACTTACTATCTGTTCGGGCAGGGCACTGTTCATCGTGATGGCAACCTAGATCGCAATGATCGCATTGGTATCGGCTTCAAGCGTCAGATCACAGAAAAACTCGGCGCTGAAGGTGAAGTGTCTTACGGAACACTCGGTTGGGGCGGCCTGGCTGCATTGAACTACAGTCCAACAGCCGACGACAAATACTATATCGGTTATCGCATAGACCCAGACCGTCGGTATACATCCGCCAACGTGTTGGACGGCACCGATCACGGCGGGTTCATTATGGGGGCCAGACATCGCTACAACGATATTGTCTCGGCCTATATGGAAAACAATTACGACATGTTCGGCAAACGTCGTTCACTCACCAGCACATATGGTGTGACACTGACACCCACTGCCAAATGGACAATCGATGGTGGTGTTGAATATGGCGATGTGAGCGATCCAAACGGTGAGAGCATCGAACGTGTCGCGATCTCGGCCTCTGCTGGCTACAGGGACGAAGAACACACCAGCTGGCGCCTAAAGGGCGAAGCGCGGTTTGAAGATTCCGTTGATCCTGCCAAAGACCGCAACACTTTCTTGTTGAGTGCGGGTGTCTCTATCAAGCACAATGAGAACTGGCGATTCCTTGGCAATATTGATGCGGCGATTTCTGATACAGATCAAACAAGCCTGCTGAACGGTGATTATGTCAAAGGCAGCATTGGATATGCCTACCGTCCGACGGACAATGACCGTGTGAACGCGTTGTTCAAATACACATTCCTATACGATCTGCCGGGTGCAGATCAGGTGACGAGTTCAGGTTCAATTCTCGGCCCTGCACAGCGCAGCCATATCCTGTCAGCAGACATCACCTATGATGTGACACAACATTTGAGCGTCGGCGCGAAATACGGGTTCCGTATCGGCCAAGTCTCAACAACACGCAACGCAGATGACTTCATCGATTCATCGGCCCATTTGGGTGTCGTACGCGCGGATTATCACGTCATCAAAAACTGGGATATCTTCGCCGAAGGACGCGTGTTGCACACGCCTGAAATCGATACTACTTACTACGGTGCGGTTGCAGGTGTTTATCGTCACTTCGGAAACAACCTCAAAGTAGGTGTTGGCTATAATTTCGGGAAGTTCTCTGATGACGTATCAGACCTGACGTTTGACGACAGCGGTGTCTTCGTCAACGTGGTCGGGAAATTCTAAAATGGTTGAGAGAGAAATATAGGTTATTCGGATCGCATCTATTTGATTTTCGATCTCTTGGCGAAATCCAGATCGGTTACCTCCTGATAACATTGCAGCATTGGTAAAATCTTACTTGATCCAAAAGTATGGAACCGTGTGAATGGCATTGTGAAACCAATGTCCCAGCCTCTTAAAACTAGGCCATTATTGTTCTAGTTTTGGAGTTCCCGATTGTGGCGAGGAAGCGTTATTCAGATGAGGAGGTTCTGTGCCTTTGAAGATGCGCTTTCCATATCTGAGGGCGTTGAAGTCTAACAGAGTGGGTCGGTTGTGGCGCAGCCGGCCCTTACCGGTCATTGGGTCGCAGTTTGGAATTGCTGCCCGAAATCACCAAAGCCGCCATTCATCGCTGGCCCAATATCTTTGCCATGGATGTCCGAGAAGCGGACAGACCGACAATGATCGGGGGTGCAAGTTGTACTCACAACGACATGCCTGCGGTTACCTATTTGAGCCCCATTTTTGGCGCTCATGGTAAAAAACTCTGATCTGAATAGCAGACATACCGACCAAGAATGCATCCGTCAGATACGAGGCCCACGGTATTTAGTTAAACTCATCCAACAATGGGAAGTCGTCCGGCGCGGAGGCTTGCAAACGTGATGACAAGAGCGTCTAAACCATACATTTATCTCTGGAAGTTCCATTCAAGCCTTCCATAACTCCGTTCAACATGGGCTTGCCCGGGGCGATGTAATGCCGTTCGACGCCAGGTTCCTGATGCCGTTTCAACATGGAAATGCCGATTATTTTGTTCTGTTGTCGCCGGAAATCGTGTGGGATTTTCCGCACCATTGAATGATCTTGTGCAATTCGCGGGTCATGCGAATGCATCAGATACGAAATTCATGCACTAGCATGTGTTGGTTTGGTTCGGCAGTATCCTGGTCCGGCCCTTGGACCAGGATTTGTTCTTGAACTTGATCGTTCTTAATCTGTTGAATTCGAGATGTGCGATCTAGTTTCGACCGGCCATCACACCGCCGTCAACATTGTGAACAGCACCTGTTGTCCAACCGGCCTTTTCAGACAGCAGGAACACAGCGTGGTTGGCGATGTCTTCAACTTGTCCGACACGGCCAATGGGATGAAACGCATCAAAGCCATCGGTCAACGTTTCTTCGATTTTGTCAGGTTCAATAAATGCGCCATAAATAGGCGTGATTACCACCGCAGGGGCGATCGCATTGACACGGATATTGTGTTCTCCCAGTTCCATGGCGAGATGTTGTGTCAAAGAATGAATGCCCGCTTTGGCCATAGAATAAGCCGCTGACGGCGTGGCCTTGATTGCCTGATGGGCCCACATGGAGCCAATGTTCACAATCGAACCGCCCTCATTCTTCATCATGTTGCGCACAACCGCTTGGGTGAAGAAATACGTGGAACGGTTCAGGTCCATGTATTTGTCATAGTCTTCCAACTCGGTATCAATAAACGGCTTTGGCGCGAATACACCGGCTGCATTGACCAAATGGTTGATGTGACGGGTTTCCCCGTCGATCTTTTTGATGACCGCCGCCACTGCATCGGCATCGCGCAGGTTCACTGCGATGGATTCCACCGACCCGGCTTTGAGGGCGTTGAGATCGGCCACGGCCTTTTCCAGCCGATCGACCCCTTGAGAGAACAGGACAACATTATGACCACTCTCAACAAGCTGCTTTGCTGTGGCAAAACCCATGCCGGATGATCCGCCCAGGATATAACTTACATGTTCGTGCATTTTGTGCTCGCTAACTTTTTGATTTCATTGCTTGGTTAAGGGCCAATATGAAATGAACCCATCGGCATTTGGCATCTTAACTTTTGGCAGGCTTTCGGCATTCATAACTGCGTCGTCGGCAATAATTTTGTTCCGGTTGAGCAGATAGGCGACAATGGCATAGACCTCATCGTCGCTTAGACTGCCGGGCGCATTGTACGGCATCGCCCGCCGCACATAGTCGAAGACCGTGGTTGAATAGGGCCAGAAACTGCCCACGGTTTTGATGTGCTCCGGGCTTTTCAGCGATCCGACGCCGCCAACCAAATCTCCGGCTGGACCGCCTTTGCCGTTTTCGCCATGACATGCCGAGCATTGTTCTGACCAAACGGTGGCGCCTTTGGCTGATGTACCGCTACCTGCGGGAAGTCCAACACCATCAGGTCCAATGGAAATATCCCATTTGGCAAGGTCGCTTTCACTGACGACTTTCCCCTGGCTTTGGGCAAGTGCGGGCATGGAAAGTGATACCGCCGCTGCGGCCACGACCAGTAGTGAGCCAAGCTTAGACATAGACATTGCTGATCCCTCCGTTGTTGGACACGGCCCAGGCTTGAATCGCGTTTTGATGGAATAATTGGTTTGCCGCATAGGGTTCATACCAGGCTTCACGCGTTGGCTGCACGGCACCGGTTTCGTCGGTCGCGCGGCTCATCAATACGGCTGGCTGGCCGCCCCATTGCCATGGCAATTGGAACCGGGTGAGAGCGCGTGCCGGTGTCTGATCGGGGATCATTGCGTCAGCCCAGGTCACACCACCATCGGCTGAAACTTCAACCCTGGTAATCCGCCCGGCACCTGACCACGCCAGACCGCTGATTTGGTACAGACCTTTTGCGCCCAGTTCTTTCCCGGGCGAAGGGGAGGTGATGACGGATTTTACACCCATCTCATACGTGAACTGGCGCGACTTGCCGTCTTTTTGCAACAAAGTGTATTTTGAGGTTTCGTCCTTTGTGTACACGGGGGCCGAAACCACCTTGATCCGGCGCAGCCATTTGACATTCATGCTGCCCTGCCATCCGGGCACTACAAGCCGCATTGGATACCCCTGTTCCGGGCGGATCCTTTCGCCATTTTGATAGAGCGCGATAAACGCATCTCCATTAATCGCTTTCTCGATCGGAATAGAGCGGCTCATTTTGGCAGCATCAGCACCTTCGGCGACCAACCATTTTCCCTGTGGCGACACGCCGGCTTCATCCAGCAGTTGCGCAAGTGACACACCGGCCCATTCGGCATTTCCGATCAGGCCGTGGATTTCGCCCGCGGTACGTTGCTGGGCTTCATCGAAGCTGTTGAACAGGCTGTTGCCAGCGCATTCAATGAAGCAGGTCTTGGTTACCATGGGGTAGCGCAACAGTGCTTCAACCGTGAAAACAAGCGGACGTTCAACAAGTCCGTGGATGGCGAATTGATGTTTCGCCGGGTCGATCTCAGGAATGCCGCTGTGATGCCGCTCAAAGAAAAGACCGTTGGGCGTGATGGTGCCTGCGAGTTTTTCTAATGGTGTGAATGAGACGCCCGACCCATCTCCGATACCTTCAGGAAACAAAGGCAGTTTGGGGCGTACAACTTCGCTTTCAAAAGGTGACGGTTGACCGTAACCGGTCAAATCAAGGCCGGGCGAAGTGCTCCAGTCTGGAACTTCCAACTCCTTAGCATGAACCAATCCGGAAGACAGACCCAAGGCACTTGCGGCGGGCAAGCCCGTGCGAAGCAGCCAACGACGGGAAACGAGGCCGTTCCCGGCAGCGTGTTCTTCCGTGCTAAGGGGAGGAAGCTTAGAGGAAGTCATGGAGCGTGCACCTTCTAAATTGTGTTTCAATTTGGCAGTGGAGTATTGTTAGGCAGACTCTTGAATTCGGGCGATCGCATCGTCAGTCCACTAAACGCCATTGGCGACCATGCCGCCCAGGATTACCTTGTCGATGCCTTGCTTTCGCATCCGCAGATCGAAATCGTTCCGCGCTGGCCCAGATATCCTGTGAGACGAGCAGAGCACCATCTTGCTGTCCACAGAGCCACTCCTTCTTCTGTTTGCCTTGGGAAACACAATGGGCGCTGGAAGGATTTCATAATTTCAGAAAACGGTTGTCTATCGCAGATTCTTGCAGAAATCAGCTCGATGACGCCACAGGAGAAATCAGAGGAGGAACTCGTGGAGACGCATAATTCTTTGGTCGGCGATGGCAGGCCCGCCTTTCAACAAGGTTGTTTTCAAAGCGCTATGCGCAGCCCGTCCTTGCCCAGGTGAAATACGCCGTCAAAATGAGGGGCCACAGCACTGCGCCAATCCTGCTCGGTGAAATTGGGATCATCCGATGGAATGAGGTGGTTGAGAGCGAGTGCTTTCACCTTGGCCTGGGTCGCGATCCGGGCGGCATCATGGGCAAAAGTGTGCGATCTCAACCAGTGCTTCATCAACCGGTCATCGGCATTTCCGATACGTTTCATCAGCGGCCCAAGTGCATCTTCAAGCATGGCTTCATGGATGAGCAGGTCAGCGCCTTGTGCAAATTCCGCCAAAGCCGGCAGATAGGCCGTATCGCCTGAAAACACCACGTGATTTCCAGCGGAGCGAAATGACAGGGCAAATGTGTCCACAAGGGGTGGGTGGACGTTTTCAAGTGCGGTGACGCTAAATGCAGCGCCCTCGTAGAAACGACCCTCGCTTATGGTTTTGATCGTGACGAGCCCGTCCAGGGCGGGGCGGCCTTCATCTTCCATGCGCAGATCAATATCGGCCTTCATGGAAAGCAAAAAGGCATTCCAATAGTCTTGCAATCCTTGCGGCCCCCAAATTTCAACCGGAGATTTCAGACCCGCAGTCCAGGCCGTGTGCAACAAGGGGCCAAGTTCGAGATAGTGGTCGGAATGCAAATGGGTGATGAAAATCAGGCCCAGCGATTTCAGTTCCACACCCTGTGCAACCAGTCCCGATGTGACGCCCAACCCGCAGTCAATCACGGCCATCTGCCCGTTGAGGCAGATCATGCTTGATGTGGGCATTGTGGAGCCGGGCCGGATCGCAGGCCCGCCTTTGGTGCCCAACAGGGCAACAAACTGTTCATCCTCCATGGGTCAGTTGCCCGATACGGCGGAAAAACCGGCATCCAGCGAAGACAATATCGTTTCCACGTCCGCCTGGGTTAAGATCAGAGCCGGTGACAAAATCACGTTGGGTCCGGAAACCCGAACCATTGTGCCGTTTTGATAAGTCGCCTCCTGCAGGCGCATCGGCAGCGCTTTATCAATCGGCATTTTGGTTTTCCGGTCGGATACAAGTTCCATGGCTGTCATCAGGCCGTGTCCACCACGGACATCGCCAATGAGTTCATATTTTTCCATCAGCTTGAGGCAGCCCTCATATAGTTCCTTGCCACGTGCAGCAGCATTGTCGGCAACATTGAGGCGTTTGGTTTCGGCCAGGCAGGCGATTGCGGCAGCTGCGCCAACGGGATGGCCGGAATAGGTATAACCGTGCCCCACATTGGCATTTCCTGTTTTGTCATTTTCAAACACATCCACAACCCCCTGGGCCATCATCACGGCGCCAAAAGGGAAATATCCGTTGGTGATGGCTTTGGCAGTGCAGGCCATGTCCGGCTTCACGCCCCAATGGCGTGAACCGCTCCAGGAACCCGTTCTGCCAAAGGCGGTGATGACCTCATCGGCAATCAGCAATATGCCATTGCGGTCGCAAATTTCGCGCACCATGGGCATGAAGCTTTCATGGGGTGGAATGACCCCACCGGCACCCAAAATAGGTTCCATGATAAAGGCCGCAATCGTACTGGCGCCCTGAAACGCAATTTCGTCTTCCAGTGCCGCAGCGCAGAGCTGCGCCAGTTTTGCCGGATCACTCTCATTGAAGGGATTGCGATAGGTATAGGGGGCAGGAATGTGGTGGCAGCCGGGCAACAGAGGCTCATACTGAGTTCTGAAATTGGCATTCCCATTGACACTTGCGCCGCCCATATGGGTGCCGTGATAGCCCTTTTTGAGGCTGATGAATTTCACACGTCCCGGCTCGCCGCGCACTTTGTGATATTGCCGTGACAGGCGCAAAGCCGTTTCCACACTGTCCCCGCCGCCGGATGTATAAAAAGCCCGCACTAGACCATCGGGTTCAAAGAAATTGGCAAGCTCATAGGAAAGCTCGATTGCGCAATCATTCGTGGTGCCCCGGAAGGTGGAGTAATAGGGCAATACGTCAAGCTGGCGTGTGATGGCCTGTTTCACCGGTTCGCATGAAAAGCCAAGATTGACGTTCCAAAGGCCACCGACGGCATCGACAACCCTGTGGCCATCAATATCTGTGATGTGAACGCCTTCGCCCTTGGTGATGATGGCAGGCGGGTTGGCAAGACTGTCAGCGGGATGTGCCATGGGATGCCACATGTGACGGGCATTGTTTTCTTTCAGAAAATTATCGTCTTTCACGTGTACATTCATATCTAGGCTGCCTTCTTCCATAATTCTTCAATTTCCAGCGGCACCGCTCCGCCCAATGCTTGGGATACGGCTGAACTGGAACTGATCAATTCTTTGACGATATTTTCCTTCATCGCCCTGTTCATGCGCGATGAGGGCACGGCCACTGCGAGCGTGCCAAAGGCCCGCAATTCCGCATCGAAGATGGGCATGGCCAGCGAACACACTTCAGATTCAAATCCCTGATCGGTGTATGAATAGCCGCGCCGCCGGGTGCGCAAAACCTCGCCTTCCAGCTTTCCAGCCGACGTAATGGTTTTTGGCGTAAAGGCATCCAATGGGCGCGCCAGGGTTTGGGCCATCAGGCCGTCGGGCCCAAATGCCAGCATCGACACGCCGGACGATGTGGCATGCAGGGGCAGTTTCTCGGTCTCATCAATATGCACGCGGGTGCCGTGGCTGTGCAGATTGCTGTGATAGATCGGGCACATATGATCGTTTTGCAAAACCGAGACATGTACCAGTTCACTGAGCCTGCGTGACAATTCATCCACCCAGGGTGCCACCACTTTGCGCAACGGATAGGTTTGCTCTCTCATGGCCGCAAGGCGCAGCAGGGCCGGGCCCAGCCGATAGGCCTTTGTCGCGGGGTTTTGCTCCAGAAATCCATTAGCCTGTAATTCGCTCAAGTGACGGTACACAGTCGCCTTATCCTGCCCTGTTGTCTTCTTGAATTGCGACAAGGCAATCTCCGGTTGCTCGCACGAAAAGAGATTTAGAAGGTCCAGCGCTTTGGTGATCGTACCCATATTGCTCTCAACGCTTTCAAACTTTCACACACAGTGGACGGGATAATCTTCTTGCACGTTGACAGAGTTTTCTGGGCAGGGCAAACTATTTCCGCAACATCGGTTCAAATAATAAACCGATTAACAGAATTGACAATACTCAAATTGAACACCCGTTGACGGGCTTATTCTGGGAGGAATTTTATGTTCAAGAAAATGACTTTGGCTGCGCTCGCCGCGACAGCAATGCTGTTTACGGGTGCTGCTGCAAATGCAGAATATCCCGAAAAACCAGTTGAATTCATCGTGCCCTGGGCACCGGGTGATCTTGAAGATGTTTTGACGCGCATGATCGCAGAAGACTTCCAAAAGAAATACGGTTCACCGGCTGCAGTTGTGAACAAGCCAGGCGGCGGCGGCGGGCCATTCCCCGGCGCGGTTCATGTGGCGAACGCGGGTGCTGACGGCTACACAATCGGTTCTTTTGTGATCGGTGTGCCAACTGTTGGCCCCAAGATCGGGATTCCCGAATTGGCACCAAATCCGTTTGAACCTCTCGGCATTTTCCTCACCTATCCATTTGTGATCGTCGCCGGTGAGAACGCGCCTTATGATGACATCGCCGGATTGGCCAAACATGCCCAGTCCAATGATGTGGCGCTGGGTCACTTTGGTGCACCCCTGGTGCCGACCCAGGTGACCAAGGCGCTCGCCAAAGCAAAAGGGTTTAATTTTGCTTCCGATGCAGCCTTTGATTCGCTGGACTGCAACACACTGGCTTCGGGCGATGTGGATGTGATGAACACGACCATTCAACTGGTCCTGCCATGTCTCGACAAGGTAAAAGTGCTGGCCTCCATCGGCAGCGAGCGCATTTCGCTCACACCCAACACGCCTACAGTGGCTGAGATTGAACCATCGCTCAATATTGCGCTTTGGAACGGGCTCTTCGTCAACAAGGACACGCCAGCTGACGTGCGTGAAAAAATCATCGCTGTTGCAAAGGAAACCATGGCTTCCGAGCGGGCACAAAAACTCGCTAAAGAAACCGGTGCCGGTGTTTATTGGCAAGATGCAGCCGCATCCACAGCGCAGATTGAAAAAGATATCGCCACCCAGGGCGTCATCGCTGATCTGTTGAAATAATCATACCTGGACCCATGGGCGGTGTGCATTTGCACCGCCCATTTTTTTCATAAATTCCTGGCTGTCTGTCTGATGGAAATGCGCTTTCATGATTGTCAAAATCAAAACCTTAAAGCAGCTCTTTCAGCGAAATAGACGACCAGGCAATCTCTTTTTTGCCGGCGTATTTCTGGCACTGGCTTTGTTCCTGTTGGTTCAGATACCTCATCAGACTGTATGGAAATCGGGGGCCAAATGGTCTGCGCAACCCGCCCTGTGGCCAGCCATTTCCATTGTGGGAATGACACTGTTTGCCTCATTAAACTGGACCAGTGCATTCGTATCTCCAAAGATTGCAGGGCGTTGGAAAGAGATCAGCTTTTGGCTTCTGTCCCTGGAATATGTGGCCTGGTTCATGGTCTATGTCGCGCTTGTTCCCAAAGCAGGCTATTTGCCAACAACCATCGTATTTGCCGTCTTGTTGGCTATGCGCACAGGCTATCGGACCAAAAAAATGCTGGTCTGTGCAGCGCTTACGGCCGTGGTGGTGGTGGTGGTGTTTAAAGCATTCTTGCAGGTGAAAGTGCCAGGCGGACAGGTATATGAATATCTGCCGGATGCCCTGCGGTCTTTCATGCTGACATACTTATAAGGGGCGGCAATGGAAGATCTGGTTTCAGCCTTTGGCCTTCTTGCCCGGTGGGACGTGTTGCTGGCGCTTATGATTGGGTCAATCGGCGGCGTCATAATTGGGGCCATACCAGGTGTGGGGGCAGCGGTTGCAATTGCCATCTTGCTTCCCGCCACATTTTCCCTTGATCCTCTGGTCGGCCTGACAATGCTGCTTGGGATTTACGGATCCTCCATGTATGGCGGCTCCATACCCGCCATTTTGATCAACACACCCGGCACTGCGGTCAATGCGCTGACCACCTATGACGGCTATCCCATGACCCAAAGGGGAGACTCCAGGCGGGCGGTCTCGCTTGCCTATTCCGCCTCATTCTTTGGCGGCGTGGTGGGCATTTTGTGTCTGATATTGTTGTCCCCGGCGCTGGCCTGGATTGCCCCCCATTTTGGCAGCCGGGAGATATTTCTCGCCGCATTATTGGGCATTGTCCTCGTCGTGCTCGCCCATCGAGGACAGATTTTTGCCGCGGGGATGCTCGCCTCTTTTGGGATATTTCTGGGCACGATAGGACTGGAACCCATTCAATACACCCAGCGTTTCACCTTTGGACAAACATGGCTGTCTTCCGGGGTCGATCTGATTGTTGTTGTCTTGGGCCTGTTTGCCTTGTCTCAAGCTTTTCTGCTGTTGGTTGAAAAGGACAGCAGCCCCCAGGCCCAGCCACTGACGGGGTCGCTTTTTTCAGGCCTGAAAGAATTGTTTCAGCACAAGCGCGTCGCGTCTGCCGCATCGGGCTTTGGCGTGGTGATGGGCATGATACCTGGCGTGGGCGAGTTTACCGCGCAGTTCATGTCCTACACCTATGCCCAAAAAACATCAGATAAACCGGAGCTGTTTGGGAAGGGGTCGCCAGAGGGGCTGATCGCATCTGAAGCCGCCAACAATGCCGTTCCCGCAGCAGCCATGATTCCGCTCCTGGCGCTGGGTGTTCCAGGCGAAGCTCTGACCGCAATGATGCTGTCCGTCTTCTATGTCCACAACGTCATACCCGGCCCACAATTGTTTCAAAACCAGATGGATTTCGTTTTGGCGCTCTATGTGGCCATGCTTGTGTTGAACGTGATGGTGCTCATCTTTTTGTTGTTTTCAACAAACCTGCTCACGAAAATCATTCAGATCCCCACACGGTTTTTGGGAATAGTCATTCTCACCTTGAGTTTTGTAGGCGTGTATTCATTGCGCAATTCCGCAACCGACTGCGCCATCGCGGCCGGGTTCGGGGTTCTTGGCCTCATCCTGAAACGGCTGAACCTGCCGGTGGTTCCCATTGTGCTTGGCATGGTGCTTGGCGGTATTATGGAAACCAAATTGCGCAGCGCCATGGCGCGGGTCAAAGAGCCGCTCGATTTCATCGACAGGCCAATTGCCGCGTTTCTATTCATCACCATTTTAATCGTCATTGCGCTCCACATCCGCACAATGATCAACGAACACAAAAAACGCATGCCTGATGAGGATCATGAACTCCACGATACCCAGCTACGTTAGGACAAGTCACCATGGACCAAAAAGCAATTGACGAAATCAGCACCCAAGAAGTGCCTGCATTCAAACATCTCATAGATGGTAAGGATGTACCGGCTTCCTCTGGCGCTGCCATGGATGTGATCACGCCGGTTGATGGATCAGTGCTGACCACCATTGCCCATGGAACCGCGGAAGACATGAATGCGGCGATAGCATCCGCCAGAGCCGCCTTTAACGACGGGCGTTGGAGGCATATGGCGCCCGCCATGCGTAAGCGCATCATGCATAAATGGGCTGACCTGATTGAACAGCACGCCCTGGAACTTGCGGTATTGGGGGTGCGTGACAATGGCACGGAAATCAGCATGGCGATTAAGGCCGAGCCTGGGTCAGCTGCGGCAACCATCAGGTATTATGGCGAAACTGCCGACAAGTCCTACGGTGAAATAGCGCCAACGCCGAACACCGTGTTGGGGATGATCCACCATCAGCCGGTGGGTGTAGTTGGCGCGATCATCCCGTGGAATTTTCCCATGATGATTGGGGCCTGGAAACTGGGGCCCGCTCTGGCAGTTGGAAATTCGGTGGTCGTCAAACCGCCGGAAACCGCTTCCCTTACGTTGATACGCATGGCGCAATTGGCGCTGGAAGCTGGAATGCCGGAAGGGGTGCTCAACGTTGTCACAGGTGATGGTGCGGTTGTCGGTGAAGCTTTGGCCCTGTCCATGGATGTGGACGTGCTCGCCTTCACCGGCTCAGGCGGCACCGGACGACGCCTGTTGCAATATTCGGCCCAGTCCAATTTGAAACGGGTCTATCTGGAACTGGGGGGCAAGTCCCCGCATATTGTTTTCAACGACACGAAAGATTTAGGCCAAGCGGCCAAAGTGGTCGCGGGCGGAATATTCAGAAATTCCGGTCAGGTATGTGTCGCCGGGTCGCGACTGCTGGTTCAAAAAGATATCCAAAAAGACTTTGTTGAGGCCGTTGCCCACGCATCGGCCAACATGCAACCGGGCAACCCGCTTCAACTAACCACCCAGATCGGAGCGATCAATTCAGCCCGACAATTGGAGCAAAATCTCCAAGCCCTGCGCACGACACAGAGCGAAGGTGGCAATATCATCCTGGGCGGTACTCCAAGCCTGCGCGAGACGGGCGGTTTCTACATGGGGCCAACAATCGTTGATGGGGTCAAACCCACAGACACGCTGTTTCAAAAAGAAGTATTTGGGCCTGTTCTCACCGTCACCACCTTTGAAGATGAGGCGGATGCGATCCAATTGGCCAATGCAACCGACTATGGTTTGGCTGCTGGCGTGTGGACTTCTGACCTTTCCCGGGCGCACCGGATGATCGCTGCCATCGAAGCCGGTGTCGTTCACGTGAACACATTTGGTGGCCCTGATGTGACGGTTCCACTTGGCGGCGTTGGCCAATCTGGAAACGGATCAGACAAATCTCTCCATGCCATCGAAAAATATGTGAATCTGAAAACGGCCTGGATCCAGCTTTGACATCATCTGTGCAAATTCCAAATTCTGCCCCGGTCGTGATTATCGGTGGCGGAATTATTGGAGTTTCAACCCTCTACCACCTTGCCCATCGGGGTGTTCAGGCCGTGTTGCTGGAACGCCGCAAACTGGCAAGCGGCACCACGTGGCATGCCGCCGGCATCGTGGGCCAATTGCGCGACAGCACGGCACAGACAGAACTGGGTAAATATACCGCAAGGCTGTTTCGTGATCTGGAAGAGGAAACCGGCCAGGCCACCGGCTACAAAGCCAATGGCACGATCAATATTGCCCTGAGTAAATTGCGCCATGAACAGCTTTTGCGCACCCACGATCATGCCGTTCGTATGGACGTGCCATCCCATATTCTCAGCCCCCAGGAAGTGGCCGAAAAATGGCCGTGGATTGAGATCGAAGATGTGCGCTCAGGTCTGTTTGTCCCCTCCAACGGGCAAGTAAATCCATTGGATGTCACCATCGCGCTGGATAAAGGCGCGCGGCAATTGGGAGCCCAGCGTTTTGAGGGCATAGAGGTGAAAAACCTTATCACTCGCGAGGACAAGGTCGTCGGTGTGGCAACAGATCACGGCGACATCGCAACTGAGAAAGTCCTGATTGCCGGGGGCATGTGGAGCCATCTTTTTGCAAAAGCCCATGGCATCACCG
This sequence comes from uncultured Rhizobiaceae group bacterium, assembly GCA_937930845.1. Taxonomy (GTDB): domain Bacteria; phylum Pseudomonadota; class Alphaproteobacteria; order Rhizobiales; family Rhizobiaceae; genus Pseudahrensia. Next base: position 16,679 of record CALHBJ010000016.1, on the reverse strand, counting down.
TGCCGCTGCACGCCGTTGAGCATTGTTACATCGTCACCGAACCGATGGACGATCTGCCACGCGACCAGCCCATCCTAAATATTGTGGAGGAGCGTACCTATTGGAAAGAGGATGCGGGGAAACTTCTGATTGGCGCATTTGAAGCTCAGGGTAAGCCCTGGGCCCACGACGGAGTGCCGAATGAATTTGAGTTTGATGAACTGCCCTTCGACATGGACCATGTGGAAGATGAATTGCAGGTCATGTTTGCCCGCATGCCTAAACTTGCGGATCTGGGCATTCAGACATTTTTCAACGGGCCGGAAAGTTTCACCCCCGACGGGCGGCCTTATCTTGGTCCCGCCCCAGAAGTGGAAGGTGTGTTCATTGCCACGGGCATGAACTCCAATGGCATTCTCAATTCAGGCGGTGTGGGGCTGACCATGGCCGAATGGATGTTGGACGATATGCCATCGCGCGCCATGGGCACGCTCATGGCATCGCGGGCAATGCCATTTCAATCCAACGCAAAATATGTCCACGACCGCGCTGCGGAATCGATTGGCTTTCACTACGGCATCGCCTGGGCTGGACGACAGGTTGTGTCGGCAAGAAATATCCGCAAAGTCCCCCTGCATGACAGGTTGGCCAATGCCGGTGCCGTATTTGCAGAGCGTATCGGCTGGGAAGTGCCCATGTATTTCGACCGGGACAATCCCCAATGGAGCGCCGAACCGGCGCTGGGATGGAAGCCCTGGTCTGGCCAGGTGAAATTGGAATGCCTTGCCGCCCGCGACCATGCGGTGCTGATCGACCAGTCCATGTATGCAAAAATATGTGTCCAGGGGCCTGACGCTGCAAAGGCGTTGAGCCGGGTAAGTGGTGCGGAAATGGATGTGGCCATTGGGTCTTCCATTTATACGCAATTTCTCAATCAGAACGGTGGAATTGAAGCTGATGTGACAGTCATTCGCATGGGTCATCAAACATTCATGGTGATCACCGGCCATCCCTCACAGACCAGAGATAAAGCATGGATTGCCAAACATGCCGACTCCGATTGGCGTTTTGAAATATTTGACGCCACATCCGCCTACGGATTGCTCACCATTCACGGACCCAAATCCCGCGATATTCTGTCGGCCATTTCCGGCGATGATATTTCCAACGAGGTATTTCCCTTTGCGGCCGCCCGTGAGATCGACATGGCCTATGCGCGGGGCTGGGCCATCAGGCGTTCTTTCCTGGGGGAGCTTGGCTACGAATTGCTGATACCAAGTGAGTTTACAACAGGCCTGTATGACGCGCTCTTGGAGGCGGGCCAGCCACATGGGCTGGAACACATGGGAATGTTCGCCATGAATGCCTGTCGCCTGGAAAAGGGTTTCAGGCACTTTGGCCACGATATCGGGGAAGATGATACGCCCTATGAAGCCGGATTGGGGTTTGCCGTGGGACTGGACAAGCGCGACAGTTTCCTGGGGCAGACGGCACTCAAGGCACAAAAGGCCAAAGGCCCGGCTTTCAAATACCGCACAGTCTCCCTGGTGGTGAACAATATTGATGCGCTGGAAGATCCCTGGCTCAGTCATAACGAACCGATCTGGAAGGATGGGCAAATTGTTGGCCATGTGACTTCCGGCGACTTTGGCTTCAGGCTCAATGAAATGGTGGGTCTGGCCAGCCTTCACCGTGACGCCGGTGTCAGCAAAGCATGGATAGATGAGGGAGGGTTTCAGGTGCAGGTTGCGGGAAAAATGTACCCGATCACGGCTCAGCTTGCTCCCTTCTATGATCCCCAGGGAAAATTGATGCGCAGTTAGAACAATCACTATGGGTGGAGGACAATATGGCAGACAAAACAATTTTGGTGATTGGCACCTACGACACGAAAAACGACGAACTGGACTATATGGTGGAGCGCATAAAAGCGTCTGGCGGTCTCACGCTGACCATGGATGTCAGCGTCCTGGGCGACCCGGCAAAACCTGCCGACATTTCAAAGCATGATGTGGCGAAAGCCGCGGGGCATTCGATCCAAAGCGTGATTGAAAGCGGGGATGAAAACAGCGCCATGCAGATCATGGCCAAGGGCGCCAGCACCTTGGCAGAAAATCTGTTTGAAGCGGGCAAATTTGACGGTGTCGTGACACTGGGCGGCACGATGGGAACTGATCTGGCCCTCGACGTTTGTCGCTCTTTGCCCATCGGCGTGCCGAAATATGTGGTTTCCACCGTATCCTTTTCGCCGCTGATACCACCGGAAAGACTATCGGCCGATATCCAGATGATCCTCTGGGCCGGGGGGCTTTATGGGCTAAATTCCCTGTGCAAATCATCCCTGAGTCAAGCCGCCGGTGCTGTCCTTGGCGCAGCGCGGGCCGTTGAGCCACCGCGCGGTGATGCACCCATAGTCGCGATTACCGCCCTTGGAACATCCTGCCTGCGCTATCAGAAAATACTCAAACCTGAACTGGAAAAACGCGGCTTTGAAGTGGCCGTATTCCACGCGACCGGCATGGGCGGCATGGCCTTTGAAAGTGTGGCAGCCGAGGGTGGTTTCGCCTGCGTTATGGATTTTGCTTTGCCTGAACTTGGGAACCTGTTGGCAGGATCTGTCGTCAATGGCGGTGCGGACCGAATGTTAAATGCAGGCCGGGCCGGCATTCCTCAGATTGTGGCACCGGGGTGCCTCGATCTGATTGATTTTGCAGGCTGGCAGGAAATACCGGCACGTTATCAGGACCGGCCTTTTCATGCCCATAACCGGCTGATCAAGTCATCTGGTCTCAATGGCGAGGAGCGTCGTGAGACAGCGCGCGAGATGGCCAAACGCCTGGCCAAAAGCAATGCACCTGTTCACGTGTTAATGCCCAACAAGGGCATTGAGGAATGGGATCGCGAAGGGGGCGATGCCTACGATCCCGAGGCTTTCGCAGAATTTCTCGATGAAATGCGCACAGCTTTTAAAGCCCCGGTGAAATACCAGGAACTCGATTGCCACATCAATGACCCGGAATTTGCTGAAGCCGCTCTAGCCGTGCTGGACCAGTGGATCGATCAGGGCGTGGTGCAGAAAAATGTCTGATCTTGGCCAGACCCACGACCCCTATAAAATCCTGTTTGACCCGGTAAAGATCGGCCCCGTCACAGCACCAAATCGTTTCTTTGCCGTGCCTCACGCCACAGGTCATTCGCCGTTAATGCCGAACGGGTCTATCGCCATGCGCGAAATGAAGGCCAGGGGTGGGTGGGGCACGGTCTGCATGCAATTGGCTGAAATTGATCCCACATCGGATATCTGTGACCTGCCCATTGAAAAATTCTGGGACGATCAGGATATCTCTTCCCACCGCGTATTGACCGAGCGGTTGCGTGCACAGGGTGCGCTGTCGGCAATTGAGCTTGCCCATACCGGTATCAGGGGGCGGGGAATGGGAACGGGAATGCCCGTTTGGGGCCCTTCCAACCTGCCCTGTCTTAAACCGCAAGTTCCTGTTCAAGCCAAAGCCATGGACAAGGCCGATATCAAGGCTTTGCGCAAAAGTTACCGGGCCGCGGTTCGCCGGTCGCGGGAGGCTGGTTATGACATTGTCTATGTTTATGCAGCCCATGACGCATCCATTTTGTGGCACTTCCTGTCCCCGGCTTACAACCACCGCACCGACGAATATGGCGGAAGCTTTGAGAACCGCCTTCGCCTCATGCGCGAGGTGTTGGAAGACACGATTGATGAAGCGAAGGGCGAAATGGCTGTAGCCATTCGTCTGGCGGTTCACGAAGTTGGTGGACGCGGCAAGATCAGCCACGATGGTGAAGGTCGCGATGTGGTGGAAGCACTGGCCGAACTGCCAGACCTTTGGGATGTGAACATTGCCACATGGCCCCATGACAGTGGCACTTCGCGCTTTGACGATGAGGGTTGGCAGGAAGAGTTCACGTCCTTCGTCAAACAGGTAACATCAAAACCTGTGGTTGGCGTCGGCCGCTTCACGTCGCCGGACACAATGGTCAGCCAGATCAGGCGCGGCGTATTGGATTTTATTGGCGGTGCGCGACCTTCAATTGCGGATCCTTTTTTGCCGGAAAAAATTCGCCAGGGGCGTGTTGAAGATATTCGCGAATGCATTGGCTGCAATATTTGTGTGTCGTCAGACGCTTTTTCCATTCCCCTCAATTGTACGCAAAATCCAACCATCAGCCAGGAATGGAAACGAGGGTGGCATCCCGAAATTGTGCCCGCTGCCAGTCAACGCAAAACAATCCTAGTGGCCGGCTCCGGGCCTGCCGGCCTGGAAACGGCTCTTGTGCTGGCGCGCGCCGGGCACGAGGTCACGATCGCAGAAAGCAGCGGAGAATTTGGCGGCAGATCGCTGAAAGAAAGCCGCATATCAGGCCTTGCGGCATGGGCGCGCGTTGCCGATTACCGGCTCTATCAATTGCGCCAAATGAGCAATGTTTCGCTGTTTGCGGAAAGTGAAATAACACCCGAAACGGCAGCAGAATTCCAGGCCGATCACCTGTTCATTGCCACCGGTGCCACCTGGGTATCCAATGGATTGGGCAGCACTCACTTTGAACCAATTGCCGGATTCGCTGACACTAGATTGACAGTGGATAGCGTTCTCAATGGAGAACAGGTCCAAGGCCCAGTCGTGATCTATGATGATGACCACTACTACATGGGCAACGCTTTGGCCGCCCACCTGGCCCAGGCGGGCCATGAAATTACACTGGTTACCCCGCAACCCTATATCGGCGGATGGATGGGCTATACGCTTGAGCAGCCGCGCGTGACGAAACAAATGAATGCGCTTGGTATTCAGGTTGTGGCAAACGCGGTCGCCACCGGTTTCGATGGCCAGCTTCATCTCCAGGATGCGAACACGGGCGACAAACTCCCCAGCATTCAGGCAAGCCTTTTGCCGGTTGGATTGCGCATTCCCCACCTGTCATTGTGGTCAAACCTTGAGGCATTTTCCAACAAGACACTGGTGGGAGATGCCGTTGCGCCGGGCATACTTCAGGCCGCGGTTTTCAGCGGGCATCGCCTGGCACGGGAGTTTTTAAACGACGGTGTCCAGGAAGTTATGAAACGCGAGCGCCCGGTATTGTTTGACGTTTAGTCCAATGGTTCCAACAGGATTGCCCCCATCAAGGGACTGAGCGAGTTGACGCTCTTGCCCGCTGCTGGATACTGTATCAACAGCGCAGGCGCGGCATGCCTTGCCCAAAACCCCGGCGCTGGGAGGGGAAGCTATGGACATCGATCTCACAGGAACTGCACATACTGCATTGGCCGCCCTTCGGGAAAAGAAGGTGTCTGCGGCTGAACTTCTATCGATGCAATTGCAGCGCGTGGATGCGTTTAACCCAGCACTCAATGCAATCATCTGGCAGGATCGCGAAGGGGCAATGGCCCAGGCCCGGCAGTTGGATCAGGAACTGGCCAATGGCAACGCGCGCGGCCCCCTTCACGGACTGCCCGTGACCGTGAAAGAATCCTTCGACATGGTGGGGTCGCCCTCAACATGGGGCGTGCCCGACTGGAAGGAGAATTTTCCAAAACGAGACAGCGAAGTGGTCGAGCGTCTCAAAAATGCCGGGGCAATCGTTTTTGGCAAGACCAACGTGCCGTTAAAGCTGGCCGAATGGCAGTCGTTTAACAAGATATACGGCGCAACCAACAATCCCTGGGACATTTCCCGCACACCCGGCGGGTCGTCAGGCGGGGCTGCTGCTGCTCTGGCCTCCGGCATGACGATGTTGGAAGCAGGCAGTGACATTGGTTCGTCGATTAGAAACCCCGCCCATTATTGTGGCGTATTTGGCTTGAAGCCAACCTGGAATGTGGTGCCGCTTCAGGGGCAGTTAGCCCCGGGCATGTATGGTGATATCGATATCGCCGTGACCGGCCCCATGGCCCGCTCTGCAATCGATCTGGAACTTGCGTTTAACATCCATGTCGGCGCCGACAGATTCTTACGCACCGGCTGGGCAGTCGACTGTCCCCCCGACACCCGCACCAGATTGTCAGATTTCAAAATTGCCGTGAAACTTGGTGACCCTGCCTGCCCGGTGGAACAGGCATATTTGGATGAATTGTCAAAATTCGCCGATGCGCTGGAGAATGCCGGAGCCACCATTATCCGCGACCAGGAACCGGACCTGGATACCGAAAAGCACTTCGATCTCTATCTAAAGCTTTTAGGCGCTGCCTTGTCCGTGGGAGTTGAAGAGCGCACTGTTCAGGCCCAGCGGGATGTTTTGAAGACATTGCAAAACCCATTGGCGGAGCGGGTTTCCAAGCCCCGTCTTGATGGTACGTTCATGCGCCATTGCGACTGGCTGGTGCTGGATAATGAGCGGCGTCTGGCCCGGATGAAATTTGACACGTTTTTTGAGGATTTCGACATTCTTCTGGCACCGGTATGCGCTTCACAGGCATTTCCCCATGACCAAAAGGGAATGCGACTTGCGCGTCAGATTGAGGTCAATGGCAGGCAGCAGCCTGAAATCCTGCAATTATTCTGGTCGGGCTATTCCGGCGTTGTCGGTGTGCCCAGTTCGGTTGGACCCATGGGCCAGGTAAATGGCCTGCCGGTGGGGTATCAGGCCATTGCGGGCTATGGGCGTGATCGAACAGCACTGGCGTTCTCCAAAGCCGTTGAAAATGAAATCTGTGGCTTTGTTCCTCCTCCGGGATTCCAGTAAGCCTGTCATGGCGGTTTTGCAGGCATTCACCCGTAAGGCTCCAGGCTGGGTGAAAATTATTTTGGCCAATTATCTGGATTATTGAATTTATCTCTGATTTAATTACTAAACCGTTCAGTTAAATAATCACAGCAGTCAGGAACTTCAATGTTGCAGGAAATTCCCGAAGGCAAGTGGGTGGCGGCCTTTCGGCGGGCGCTCAAGCTCAATGGTGTGGTGCCAGGAACGGCGGTTGCCGTTGTGGCGGAAAGCCAGTCGCGCCCGGTATTGATGCAATTATGCGCGTTGGCCCTTCACGACCTTGAGGCGGAATTTTCAACTATTGTCTTGCCCACACCTGCGCAAACGGCGCTGGTGCCTATAAAATCCACCGGAGCCTCCAACGCCATTCAAGGCAAACGGCATGTTGTGGAAGCCCTAAAAAACGTTGAGCTGATTGCTGACATCACAGTGGAAGGCCTGATCCACGCTGAGGAATGGCCGGAAATTGAAGAAGCTGGTGTGCGGCTTTTCACAATCTGCAATGAACACCCCGAAATACTGGAACGGACCGAACCCCAGGCGGTGCTGGGGCCAAAGGTTGATCTGGGCATCGACATGTTGCGTGCCGCGTCTGAAATGCGCGTCACCAGCGCGGCGGGAACTGATCTTATCATTGATATCCGGGATGCACCCTGTGGCGGCACGCCGGGCTTCACGACAAGTCCAGGCGGCGTGGCCCATTGGCCGGGCGGTCTTTGCCTTTGTTTTCCGGGCAAAAACACCATCAATGGCACCATTGTCATGGCGCCGGGCGATATGAATTTGACATTCAAGACCTATCTCCAAAATACAATCCGTTTCGAAATCAAGGATGATTTTGTAACCGACATTATCGGAGACAATCTGGATGCTGAATTGTTTCGCGAATATCTCAACGCCTGGGATGACCCGCTTGCTTTTGGATTGAGCCATGTGGGTTGGGGCATGAACCCGCGGGCGCGTTGGGAATCGATGGCGCTTTACGACAAACGCGATGTTCAGGCGACAGAGTTTCGGGCCTGGGCTGGAAACTTCCTGTGGTCGACGGGGTCAAATCAATATGCGGGCCGGTTCACATTGGGTCATTTCGACCTGCCCATGCGTGGATGCACAATTGAACTGGATGGAAATCCCGTTGTCATCGATGGGAAATTACACGGTGATCTGGCCTGAAGCGAGAAAACATGAGCCATTATTCTGACTATTATGACGTTTCGCGTTTCCGGCCTCAGCACATTGAAATGCTGGATCGGATCACGGCGCTTGGACCCAAATTTGCCGAACGGGCCCACCATGTGGACCGCGAAGCCCGGTTTCCAACTGAAAATTATGTTGAGCTTGCCGATCAGGATTTCCTGAAACTGGTGATTCCGGAAGAATTCGGCGGTCTTGGTTTTTCTCTCGGCGAATACGCCACCATAGGCGCGGAAATCGGCAAATATTGTGGGGCATCAGCACTGACATTCAACATGCACACATCGTCCATGATGTGGCTGCGCTTCATGTATGAAATGCCAAATCTGACGGACGAGGAACGCAAGGCGTTTGCGCGTATGCGGGAAATTCAGTTTCCAAAAGTGGTCAACGACAAAGCCATCTTCTCCCAGCCCATTTCCGAAGGTGGGGTGAATTGGACATCGGATCCAATCCAAACGAATTGCCGCAAGGTCGAGGGTGGATGGGTCATCAATGGCTTTAAGAAATTCGCCTCTCTTGCGGGGAATTGTGACTATTATTCAATTGTCTGTACGGAGCATTTTGACGGCATCGAACCGCGCCATGAAGATACGATGGATTTTGCGGTTCACAAGGACAGCCCCGGTCTTGAGATCGTCGGCACCTGGGATCCGCTGGGTATGCGGGGAACAGTAAGCCGCGATCTTGTGCTAAAGGATGTTTTTGTTTCCCAGGATGACTTGATGATGCCAGCCGGGGTGTTTGGAAAAACCCTGTCCCAATGGCCTGCCATGATGGCGACTTTGACTCCCGCCTATATGGGTGTCGCCCAATCTGCGTATGATTTTACAGTGCACTATTTGCGCGGGGAATTGCCCAATCAGCCGCCGGTTGATCGCCGCGTGTATCCCACCAAACGGGCCGCCGTCGCGCGCATGTTCCAAAAACTAACTGAAATGCGTACCCTGTGGGCCACCGCCTTCTTTGAGGCAAAGGCCTTTCCCAGCAAAGCCGAAGTCATGCGGCTTTACGCGGCCCAATATGCGGTCATGGAAGGTGTGCAGGAAGTCGCAGCCCTGGCTATCCGCACCTGTGGCGGGCAATCCATGCTCAAGGATCTGCCGCTGGAACGCATCTATCGCGACAGCCGTTGCGGGGCGCTCATGCTTCCTTACACAACTGAAATCATGGAAGACTATCTGTCCATGATGACAGTTTATGATATGGACGAAATTGACAATGCCCCCGCTGACACGGTCTCCGCCCGCATCTCCATGTGGCGTCCATAATCGCGATGGCTCAGCGACTGGTTGAATGCGAAAGAACGATTTGCGCGCCACCCGATATCATTTGGCAATATGTTGGCGACTTCTGGAGCGATTGGCACCCGGCGATTAAAACTTCCAAAAGGGTAGTGCTGGACGCCGGTGAGGAAACACGGGTTTTCATTGGCAGTGATGGCAATGAATATCGCGAACAACTGACCTATTTCAGCAATTCAGATCATTGTTTTCAGTACAGTCTCACTGCCGGAATAGAAGGTGTAACTGCCTACGGTGGGTCGGTGGAATTGCACGGAAAAGGCGAGGCCAGTACCGTGGTCAAATGGGCCGCTCGTATGGACGTGCCAGAACATGCAGCAGATGCGATTGCCATCGGCACAAAGTCCATTTTTGAGCAGGGGTTGGATTGGCTTGCCAATAGGGAACTGCCAATTCCCAAGCGGCCAATAGCCAAAGCTTCATCTGTATCAGCAGCCCCGACCAGGCGCGAAACCATAGAAACCCAGCCAGTTCTTTCCTTGCTGCGCGCCCAGCAAAAAGAAACCAACACGCTTGTCCTTTTTCTGCATGGCATTGGTGGCAATGCCGAAAACTGGTTGCCGCAGTTGAACGGGCTTGGGGGCAATTTCAATCTCGCCGCATTGGACATTCGCGGATACGGCAAAAGCGCCCTTGGCGATGCGGCAAGCACCATTGAAGACCATTGCAACGACATTCTCAAAGCCATGCGGCACAGCGGGGCGCGTAAGCTTATTTTAGTCGGGCTTTCCATGGGCAGTTGGATCGCAACCAGCTTTGCCATGCGATATCCCAAATCGCTGGCTGGCCTTGTTCTGGCCGGTGGGTGCACCGGCATGTCCGAAGCCTCATCAGATGTGCGCGAAGGGTTTCGCAAGTCCAGATCGCAACCCCTTCTTTCAGGCAAGACACCGGCAGATATGGCGCCAGAAGTGCTGGATACTATCTGTGGCCCGCAAGCCCCGTTGGAGGCGCGAAAAGCGTTGCAGGATTCCATGGCGTCGATCCCGACTGCGACCTATCTCGACGCGCTTAACTGCTTTTGTAAGCCTACGGAAAAGTTTGATTTCTCCAGGATCAATTGCCCTGTTCTTATGGTCACAGGGGAGCATGATAGGCTGGCACCACCAGCAGAAATCCGCGCCGTGAGCAAGCGCATTTGCGCAGATATGCAGATGCAAGACATGCGTTTTGAAGTGTTGGAGAACGCCGGGCATGTTTGCAATCTGGAAGCCCCTGATGCCTTCAACACCCTGCTTGCTGATTTTCTGAATCGTTTTGCAAATGCAAAGATTCCAGCCGCCATGGTGCGGACCTCAAAAAAGCGAGAAGTCAAAAAGAACCGCATATTGGAAGCTTCGCTATTGGAGTTTTGCCAAAATGGCTTTGATGGCGTGTCCATGGATGCCATTGCCAAGGCCGCTAGCGTGTCGAAGCCCACGCTCTATCAGTATTTTGGCGACAAACAGGGCCTATTTACCGCCGTTTTGGAGCAGGGCAGGGCGCATATTTTAACGCCACTATTGCAGCCAAAAGGCAGTCTGGTCGATCAATTGTGGGAGTTCAGCTGGACCTATGCTGACTTTGTGCTGCGCCCGGAAATGCTTTCCCTTGCAAGACTGATCCTGGGCGAAGCCTCCCGGCGGCCACAAAGCGCAGAGGCCTATCACCGGGCAGGGCCGGGAAAGGCGCTGGAAGGATTGATCAGCTTCTTGTCGGCCAGGGCAGCACAGGGCAGCCTGGTGATTGAAGATGCAGAACTTGCAGCTCAGGATTTATGGTCGCTTATCCTGTCCGGTCCGCGCGATCATCATCTTCATTTCGTCGCAGCGTCCATTGATCACGATGACCTGTTGCGCGTCATTGCGCACGGTCTGCAGGTTTTTTTGAAGGTCTACTCGGCAAATGTGGATGCTGATCTGGCCGAACTGGCCGCCAAAGCTGAGGCTAGAAAAATAGCATCGGTTTAGGGGCAGGGCTTAACTGCCGCTGTCCAGACCTTCCATTTGAAGATCGAACCCGTCTTGGATGTGATCGATGAATTTTTCCAAAGTGGCGGTCTTGTCGCCAGATTCTATGACATCCACCAATTGCATGTGATCCCCCAGGGATTTTTTAAGGTCCACATTTTCGATCTCGGCAAACAGGCAAAATGCCATCGCTTTGCCCCAGATCATGTCGAACATATCCAGCAGAAATCGATTGCCGGCCACTTCAACAAAAGCGCGGTGAATATTGCGGTTTGCCTCAAAATAGGCACGGGCCGTGTTTTCGGAAACGGCCTCCTCCTTTTTCACCTTGGAGCGCAGATAGGCTATGTCCTCTTCCGTGTGATTGACCGCAAGGATGCGCGCACATTGACCTTCCACCGCAGCGCGGGACTGGTATAGTTCCCGCACTTCCTGCGCGTCCATATTGTAAAGTTTGAAGCTGCCCCGTGTGGAAACTTCCAACACGCCTTCCTGTTCCAGGCGCATCAGCGCCTCGCGAACCGGTGTGCGGCTGATCTGCATGTCGGCTGCCAGCTTCTCCTGAACCAGCCTGTCTTCCGGGCCGATCTCCCGGCGCATGATGGCCGCCACAAGCTGGGCATATACCTCATCGGCCAGGCGCTTGCGCTGGGGTTGGATGCTACGAAATTTCATGGGCCATCAACTGCTTCTTCCTGTTTGCATATTGTATACAGTATGCAGAGAAACAGACGCAAGGTCGCGGAAATTTCTCTTGCGGATGAATGTATACTGTATACAGTGCGCAAAAATGGAGGTGAGCTATGTGTGGAATCGCAGGACGAATTCTTAACAGTCCCGGCAAGGTGGGGCACGATCTGGTTGAGCTTATGGCCGCCCAATCCCACCGTGGTGCCGACAGCACAGGCTTCGCGATCTATGGTCCCATGCGAGACGAGGGATATGTGTTGCGCGGGATGGGTTTTGACAAGGCCGGGCTCGACACAAACCTGGAAGATTTTCGCAACACGCTCAAAGATCACGGTGCCGAACTGCTGCGCGACCCGGAAATTCTGACCGATGCCAGCCAGCACTATTGCTTCCGGATGGAAATTTCTGAACCCAAGGATTTGAGTGCCTGGGTAGCGGACGCCGATGAACTGTCAGATCGCATCGAAGTGCAAAGCTGTGGCAAAAGCCTTGAGATCATCAAGGATGTGGGGGACGCAAACGAAGTTGCCGACAAGCACGGCGTGCGCGACATGATTGGCAGCCACGGATTGGGCCATGCACGACTGGCCACGGAAAGCTCTGTCCTGCCCAATGCATCTCACCCGTTTTGGGCGCGCCCCTTCTCCGATGTGGCAATTGTGCATAACGGCCAGATTACCGATTATTTCACCTGGCGCGAAAAACTGGAGCGTCAGGGCTATCGGTTTCTAACCGGCAATGATTCCGAGCTTATCGCCGTATGGGTGTCCGATCAGATGAAGTCAGGCCTCACACTGGAGCAGGCATTGAAGAAATCCATCACCTCCATCGATGGCGTGTTCACCTATATGATCGCCAACACCGGCGGCATTGGTTTCGCCAAAGACCGCTTTGCCATGAAGCCGCTTGTGGTGATCGACCGCGACGGTGATTTATCTGTGGCGACGGAAGAACAGGCCGTGCGCCGCATCGTCCAGGAAGAGGTAAAGGTGATCAATTATGATGGCCCGTCTCTCACGGGCCTTTGGGGTGTGGGGAACCGGAGTATGGCAGCATGAGCGAGCACGTTGTCGATGTTGGCGACCGCCATATCAAAGAAGTGAATGAAGAAATCCAGGAAGCTGCCGCTGCCGGAAAACCCATTCGCGTCATAAATACTTTTTCACGACACAATCTTGGCATCGGACTGCCCGATGGGGCCAGGCTCAGCTTTGAGGGCTCAGTGGGTTATTACTGCGGCGGGCTAAATACGGGTGCGATCATCGACATTGAACGCAATTCCGGCTGGGCCGTCGGCGAGGGCATGTCAAAGGGGCACATCACAATTGGTGAACGTGCAGGCATGTCCTGTGGTGCTGCCATGATTGGCGGTACAATTCACGTCAAGGGCGATACCGGGCCGCGGTGTGGTGTTGCCATGAAGGGCGGCAATATCGTGGTGGAGGGTAAGATTGGATACCAGTCAGGCTTCATGGCCCATGCGGGCAAAATCATCGCGCTGGGCGGTGCGGGCGCGAGCTGTGCCGACGCCCTGTGGCAAGGTGAAGTTTGGGTCGCAGGTGAGGTGGAGAGCCTTGGCGTGGACGTGAACGTTGTGGAGCCGACCGCAGAAGAGGTTGCCGAAGTGGACGCAATTCTTGACCCGCTTGGTCTTGTCGACAGCAGCCGCAACTGGCGGAAAATGGTTTCCGGACAGCGGCTTTGGTATTTTGAAGCAAGGGATGCAAGCGCATGGCTCATGATCTGAACGAACCCTACGAATATCCCTTTGAACTGCCCAGCGAAGACGAAATCCGCTTTCGCGATGCTGGCGCAATGGAGGGCCGACCTGCGGGCGTTCCTTCTTCCTATGACGAAGGTGGCTCCACAAGGTGGACACCGGAAGCCATTTCGGAAGTCCATGCGCTGGCCCAGTTGGGCCGCTACCAGGTGCGCGGCTACAACACGTTTAACAAACAAATGCCGACCTTTGACGATCTGACTTTCGTTCCTGCAACGATGACCAGATTGCCGCTGGAGGGCTATCGCGAAAGCTGTGACACAACCACCATTTTGGGCGGCGGACGCGGCATTGTCGAATACCCCCTCGTGCTGAAAATTCCAATCTATATCGCGTCCATGTCGTTTGGCGCGCTGTCGGCATCGGCCAAAGCATCCCTTGGGTTTGGTGCATCCAAGGTCGGGACCATGACCTGCACCGGCGAAGGCGGCATGTTGGAAGAAGAGCGCGAGGCTTCCCAAAGATTGATCTACCAAATGTCCCCCGCCCGCTATGGTGTTGATCTCGATCACCTGCGCCGTGCCGATGGCCTTGAACTCGTGGTCGGGCAGGGCGCAAAACCGGGAACCGGTGGCCTGTTGCTAGGCATGAAAGTCAGCCCGCGCGTGTCACAAATGAGAACATTGCCGGAAGGTGTGGACCAGCGCTCCACCATCCGCCATCCCGATTTCCTGGGTGCCGATGATCTGGCGGTGAAGATTGAAGAATTGCGCATTGCCACCAATTACAAGGTGCCGATCTCCATCAAAATGGGTGCCACCCGGCCCCGGTATGATGTGGCAATTGCTGCCAAAGCGGGGGCTGATATTGTGGTGGTTGATGGTGCCGAAGGTGGCACTGGCGCATCCCCTGAAATGTTGCTCAACCACACCGGCATTCCCACCATGAGCGCTATTCGTGCGGCGCGCGAAAGCCTCGATGAATGCGGCATGTCCGGCAAGGTCAGCCTGGTTGCGGCAGGTGGTATCCGCTCTGGCGTTGATGCGGCCAAAGCCATTGCGCTTGGCGCAGATGCAGTAATGATCGGCAACGCCGCCATGATTGCCATGGGGTGTAACTCGCCGCGCTATATTGACGACTACACCAAGCTTGGCACATCGCCCGGCGCTTGCCACCATTGCCACACCGGCATGTGCCCGGTGGGGGTTGCGACCCAGGATCCCGAGCTTGAAAAGCGCATGGACCCCAAGGCTGGCGCGGAGCGTGTGGCGCGATATCTAACCGCCATGACCATGGAGATCACGGCACTGGCAAAAGCTTGTGGCAAATCTTCGGTGCACAATCTTGAGGTCGAAGATCTGCGCGCCTTATCGTTTCAGGCATCCGCCTTCACGGGTGTCAAAATGGCCGGCATCGACCGGGCGTATGAGTGGTGAAAATCGCGGTTCTGGATCTATGTATCTGGTTGCCTGAATTCCAGTCGGGCCAGGCAAGGTTTGGCGACGTGATTGCCACCTGGATTAGCCAAGGTTTAAACGAGGCTGAGCTCACGGTCTTCGATATTGTCGAAGGGGCGGACTTTCCCAATCTGGAGTCGTTTGACGGGTTCATCCTGTCGGGCTCTGATAAAGGCACCTATGACGACGCCGAATGGATGTCACCATTGCGCCGGTTTTTGCTGGATGCACGTGCCACTAACAAGCCCTTGTTCGGCATCTGCTTTGGGCATCAGATCATGGCCGATGTGTTTGGTGGGAAGTCGCAAAAGGTGGGGGAGGCGGAAGTTGGTGTCCGCGCATTCGAACTCGAAGGTGAAATGACAACCGCCCATGTGTGGCACCAGGATCAAGTGACCAAAGTGCCGCCCGGTGCCAGCGTGATCGCGTCAGCCGACTACTGCCCTGTTGCAGGTCTGGCCTATGATTTCCCAGCGCTCTCCGTGCAGTTTCATCCCGAATATCGGCCAGACTATATCGCCACATTCATCGGTCGAAGCCGCGGTCAGGTGCTGAGCGAAGAAGTCAGTGATGACGTCGTGGCGCAAATGGCAAAAAGCACCGTGGAGGCCGATCTGTTCGTAAAACAGGTAACCAATTTCTTCCGCACCCATATCGGGTGAGCGATAAGTTGATATAGGTAAGTGTCAACAATGAGCAGCGGTGGTGAGGCCAAAGCACCAACGCCAATAAATTCCGCGACCATTATTTACAATCGGTCAATCACCGATATGGGATGATTGAGAAGCGCCGTTGCAAAGGCGATGATTTTCGTGCCCATCAATGGCGGCACTGCGAACAAAGTGAAAACAACGCTCACTGAGAATTTTTTTCTCCGCGACATCGTACATAATAGAAGGGCTGTCTTTGACGGCAAACGAAACTGTTTTCATTTGCCGTTGTACATTCCCTTTTAAAAAGCGCATGAATAGCGGGTTGCTCATTGCTTTTTGAGGTATGAGCCAATCAGAACGTTCATTGCGTTCAGTTTGATCCGATAAAACCCCTCTACGAATTTTGCGCGGTGCATAGACCCGGCGTGAGAAGTTTGTTCAGGTCGGACGGCAGCATACAAGTCAACAATTTTTCCTTTGCGTGGTCCTTTTTCAGGCGTCGAGGCGGCAGGTCCGCACGTCTCCAAAACGTGTCGACGCTCGCCCATAAGGAGCCGATATGACTGTAATTCCATTCATCGACCCGTCAAAAGGTGAAAAAGTTGTACAAGCTTCGTTTGGAGCAAATGCGGTTCAAAAATCAAGTCGCACAAAACAGTCATCGCCCCCATCAGAAACCGCGACTGCAATTGTTTATTGCGAAGGAAATTTCGGCGAGATCGATGGCAAGACGGCCAATGGGCTGGTGCGCCATTCCCAACGATATGAAATCCTTTCGGTTATCGACAGCACGCAATCTGGAGTTGATTCTGGAAAAGTGCTTGATGATAAATCAAATGGAATTCCCATTTTTAGTAGTCTCATTGAGGCATTCACAAATGCGCCAACTAAGCCGAACTACTTCATTTATGGTGTGGCACCGGCAACCGGCATGCTGTCGGCAGCAGAACGTAAGACAATTCTTGAAGCGATAGGCCTCGGCATGAATGTCGTGAACG
>CALHBJ010000015.1 GCA_937930845.1 uncultured Rhizobiaceae group bacterium | reverse complement strand
GCAGTCGGCATGCCAGCTTCCTGCTCCTTGATCATGCCGATGATCTGCTCGTCGCTGAACCGTGATTGTCTCATTTATTCGTCTCCTTGATGGCGACGAATTCTACCCAAAATTGGATGAAGAAATGGGTCTCAGGTCAATACAATTGAACGTGGAACACACGCCATGGCCGAAATGAGCGTTGTGGTCTTGCTGAAAAATTCACCCACAAACGCTGCTGGACTTACCACCCAATGCCAAGTGAAAAACCAACACATATTCGCGCTCTTGAACAAAGTCACATGGGTTGGAGTCGACTCGTTCGGTAGTCAGCAATGACGGATTGAAGCTTCTGCACCAAAGACGCACGCAATCAATTGCACTATGGACAAAATACGTATTTCAAAAATAGATGCCATATTAATAAAAAAGTAGAACTCTCAATAATGGCTAATTTTACTCGATTCTATTCCGCAAAAATACATCATTAATCCTGAACCAACCCCTGGCAGCAAGAAGGTAATATACCAAAATCCACTTCGACCGGTATCGCGAAGCCGATTTAGGCAGGTTGAAAAATTTGCAAATAAAACAAACACAATGATGAGCATCAGTGAAATATCTTCATTAGCATTGCGTACTTCACTAGGGGCGTTTGGGGTGGCGATGAATGCTGCTGTTAGAAACAAGCCGATTAATGCGAGCAGAAAAATGATTAACTGTAACAACCACCAGCGACCACGACCAGTTCGGCCATAGAATGGGTTAATCAACTGAAACATCTCAATATCTTCACTATTTCTGATGGAGTTTTTGGTCACGCTTACCAAATATCGACCTTCCCAAGGCCTCTACTTTAAATTCCGTTGGCTTGTAGATTCTTCCTTGAAGGGCCAATTTGGTGCTGTTCTTCACAAATTGTGCTTTGTTTCATCAATGCAAATGAGTTGAGGTTTTCTATTTTGCTGCGCGGCACTTGGGACGGTTAACGTCCGTGATAAAGTCAACGTCGCCCAAAACTCTTTTTGTTGCCGAAATCTGCCGGAGCTACTGTCGGTGTATGCCTTGGTGAGGCGCGTGGTGTCGTGCGTGCCCCTGCGCTCGTCCGAAACATGGCAGTAAGCACAGAAAGTGCTGTTAAAAAGCTAATCGCGCAAAACATGAAGATTACTATGACACGATTCCAAAAATATTCTTGGCCTGTGCTTGATGTTAAAACACCAGTTTCTTGATTTTTAAGCAGATTTATTGTTGTAGGCGAGCCGAAAGCGAAGAGGAGATAGTTTTTTGTATGTATCTCCCCGCCAAGTTCAAACTTGAAGCCGCAGCGGTAAAAAAGGACAGGCAATCCTGTGCATCTTCTGTCACTGGTCACAATACCTGCATCAGTGAGTGTTTGATTTCGCAATTGGAAATCTGAAACCAAATCATCGTTGAGCCAAATAGAAAGTGGCCCTATAGCCAGCATGGCCAAAATAAAAAAAATCGCCCTCATGGTATAATCCCCCATCTGCATTTGATACCGGCATAAGGTAAAAGAATTTAAGCAGTACCAATTTTTTCATAAAAATTTGTAGGGTGTGAACACGGCGACAGGAACCTGTCAATCTAATCTGTAGGATCTACTGATTCCTGTTCCCGTGGTCATTGGCCAGAGCGCGAATATGTGATGGGTTTTCACTTGGCATTGGGGGGCAAATCCAGCAGCGTTTGCGGATGAAAAATTTGATCAAGAAATCCGCCCTCGTTTTTGCCATGGCATTGGCGCTCACCTGTTTGTTTTTCGTGCAGACCGGGGAGGCGGCTGATGCTTTGAAGGCCAGTGCGCGGCCTATCGTTTGTGGTGAAAATTCTGCCTGCACCATCGATGGTGCGGATGGGGGAACATATCACATTGTGTTGCCCGAAGATTGGGACGGAAAGGCTTCGCTTAAGCCATTTGTTTTCTTCCATGGGCACAATGGTTCCGGCTTGGCGGTTTTGCGAAGCCAACGAATGGTAAAGCAGATCACCGACGCAGGGTTTGTGTTGATCGCGCCAGACGGGCCGCAATTTACCTTTAACAATCGCACAACGCGGGGCTGGGCGGCACGACCGGAGGGAAGCAATCCCCGTGGTGCGCGCGATGATGTGGCGTTTGTGGAACATGTGATTGATGATGTGGGCAAACGCCTGCCGGTGATTGTTGCAGACACTGTTTTGTCCGGATTTTCCTCAGGCGGTTCCATGGCCTGGTATGTGGCGTGTTACTCAAACCGGCCATTTAAGGCGGTTGCGGCAATTGCCGGTGGGTTGCGCCGTCCCTTGCCTGATGGGGGCAATTGCCCTGGCGGGGCCCGCAAGGTGCTCCACTTGCATGGGTTTGCTGATAAACAGGTGCCGCTGGAAGGACGGGCCATACGCTCGTGGCATCAAGGCGATGTGTTTGAAGGTTTGAATGTGATGCGGCGCACCAATAGTTGCCATTCACGCCCCACCAAGATTGAAGCCAAGGGGCCATTTTGGTGTCGGCAATGGACCGGTTGCAAAACCGGCCAACCCATGCGGTTTTGCCTCCATCCCGGTGGCCATGGCATGCCGTCTGGCTGGCTGGATGAAGCATTGCAATGGGCGGGATAATTCCAGATCGTCCCGCTGTCGGCGCAATATGATGCCGCTCCTATCGCACGCCACTGCGAGGGACGAATGGATTCAAGCGATGGTTCTAAATTCTTGAATCATTGATCACTTCACATCGCTTGACGGCTGGGAAAACCTTGGCCAATAAACGCTCACGTTTTTTGATCATTCGATTTCGGAGTTTCCCATGACCAATGCCAATGCCGTAACAAGGATTGAAGCTGGCGGCTTATCCGTGGCGCAGGAATTGTACGACTTCATCAATGATGACGTTTTGCCTGGCACCGAAGTTTCTTCGAATGATTTTTGGACCGGATTTGGCGCGGCAGTTGCCGACCTGGCGCCAAAAAACAAAGCCTTGTTGGCCAAACGTTCGGATTTGCAGAAGCAGATCGATGCCTGGCACAGCGCCAATCGCGATGCATTTTCTAACATGGATGTGTATCAGAATTTCCTGCGCGACATTGGCTATATCGTGCCCGAAGGACCGGCATTTTCGGTGGAAACGAGCAATGTGGATGCCGAAATCGCCGATATTCCCGGACCGCAACTTGTGGTGCCGATTACCAATGCGCGCTATGCGCTCAACGCGGCCAATTCTCGCTGGGGTTCGCTTTATGACGGGCTGTATGGCACCGACGCGATCTCCGAAGAGGGCGGCGCGGAAAAAGGGCCCGGTTATAACAAGGTTCGCGGCGACAAGGTTATCGCATGGGGGCGAAATTTTCTTGATAAGAGCGTGCCGATGGCCATGGGATCCTGGGCGGATGTTACGGGTTTCAGCATTGAATCCGGACGGTTGGTTGTATCGCTGGCCAATGGTGGCGTGACCGGCCTTTCCGATGTTGCCCAGTTTGTGGGCTATCGGGGAACGGAAGCCGGCCTTGATAATATTCTGCTCACGAAAAACGGCCTGCATCTGGACATCGTGATCAACCGCCAACACCCCGTGGGGGAAACGGACCAGGCCGGTATCGCCGATATCGTGCTTGAATCCGCGCTCACATCGATCATGGACAATGAAGATTCTATTGCAGCGGTTGATGCCGAAGACAAAGTGGTGGCCTATCGCAACTGGCTTGGCCTGATGAAAGGCGATCTGGAAGATACGTTTGAAAAAGGCGGTACATTGCTGACCCGCCGGTTGAATGAGCCGCGTGCCTATCTGGATACTTCAGGCAATGACATCAGCCTGAAGGCGCAGGTGTTGATGCTGACGCGCAATGTGGGGCATCTGATGACCAATCCGGCGATTCTGTTGGCGGATGGTTCCGAAATTCCTGAAGGTATTATGGATGCTTTCGTGACAGCGGCCATTTCGCTGCATGATGTGGGCACCAATGGACGCCGGGTGAATTCTGAGCAGGGTTCCATGTATGTGGTGAAACCCAAGATGCATGGCCCGGAAGAAGTTGCTTTCGCGGTGGAGATTTTTGACCGGGTGGAAGCCGTTCTTGGCATGGGCGCGAACACCATCAAAATGGGCATTATGGACGAGGAACGGCGTACAACGGTCAATCTGAAAGAGTGTATTCGCGTTGCCAAAAACCGCGTTGTGTTCATCAATACAGGCTTCCTCGACCGCACGGGCGATGAAATTCACACATCCATGGAAGCCGGTCCGATGATCCGTAAGGCGGATATGAAAGCCTCCTCGTGGATTGGTGCCTATGAAGACTGGAATGTTGATATTGGTCTTGAATGCGGATTGCAGGGGCGGGCTCAAATCGGCAAGGGCATGTGGGCCATGCCCGATTTGATGGCAGCGATGCTGGAGCAAAAGATTGGCCATCCCAAAGCCGGGGCGAATTGTGCCTGGGTGCCAAGCCCCACAGCCGCCACGCTGCACGCCACACATTATCACGAAGTTGATGTGAAAGATGTGCAGGAAAGCATCAAATCCCGTGGCCGGGCCAAACTGACGGATATTTTGTCCATTCCTGTGGCGCAACGTCCCAACTGGTCGCCAGAAGACATTCAGGCGGAACTCGACAACAATGCCCAGGGAATTTTGGGCTATGTGGTGCGTTGGATCGACCAGGGCGTGGGCTGTTCCAAGGTTCCCGACATTAATGATGTGGGACTGATGGAAGACCGCGCAACCTGCCGGATTTCCAGCCAACATATGGCCAATTGGCTGCACCATGGCATTACCAATGAAGCGCAGGTCATGGAAACAATGGTGCGCATGGCAGCCAAAGTGGATGCGCAAAACGCCGGTGATCCTGGCTATCAGCCCATGGCTGGCAATGAAAACGACAGCATTGCTTTCAAAGCTGCTGTCGATCTGGTTGTAAGGGGAACGCAACAGCCGAGCGGCTATACCGAGCCGGTTTTGCATGCCCGGCGTCTTGAATACAAAGCGCGGGCATGAAGTTTCACCCGTCCCTAAGGCCAATTCATTGATCACCGTTCATCATCTCAATAATTCCCGCTCCCAACGCATTTTGTGGCTGCTGGAAGAGTTGGGGCAAGAATACGAGATCAAGGCCTATGAGCGGGATGCGGTCACCAACCTGGCCCCGCCGGAACTGCTGGCGGTTCATCCGCTGGGTAAATCACCGATGATGGAACTTGATGGCAGGCTGATTGTGGAATCGGGTGCCATTGTTGAGGTGCTCTGCGCCCAATTTGGCCCCCATCTGGTGCCCAAGGCCGGGACGGATGCCTATTTGCAGCATCTGGAATTGATGCATTTTGCGGAAGGGTCGGCGATGACGCCCATTCTGCTGGCGCTGTATACGGGCCGCCTGGGAGAGGCTGCTGCACCTTTGCAGCCGCGGATCCAGCAGCAATTGGAAAGCCATTTTGCCTATATGGAGCGTGTTTTACGCCCCAGCGGGCATTTCGTGCTCGATGACATCAGTGCAGTGGACGTGATGTTGAGCTTCCCCGCCGAGGTGGCCATGAAACAGGGCAGGGCAGGAGAGTTTCCCAAACTGGCCGGGTTTGTGGAAGAGCTACACGTGCGCCCGGCCTGGCAAAGAGCGCTTGAAAAAGGCGGCGCATACCGTTTCGCCTGATTGGCGCAGTCATAACGCTTTGAATGTACCAATTGGTACGGATTTTATCTATCTGAATTATATGCATTTTATTGTGCATAACAAAATACACCGCAAAACCCGACCAAGGGTTCTGCGGCGTATTTGATGGGCGTCGTACTGATTTGTACGATCGTGCGCTATGGTCTCCAATAGCGGAAATGATCATTGACGGCTTCACAATCATACATGCCTCGCATGTCGATCAGTGGTGCGCCTTTGGGAACCAATGATGTGAGCGTGTCCAGATCAAGCTGCTCGCGGAACACTGTGTGGCCAAGAGTAACGATAATCGCGTGGTAGGCCCCACCGTCGAATGGGTCTTCCACAATGTTGGTCCCACGCCCACCTTCGAAATGATCGTCCTCAGCAATTGGGTCAAAATTATAGACTTCAGCCCCTTGTGCCCACAGATAGTCCATCATTTTGAAGGTCTTGGAATTGCGGGTGTCGGGGCAGTCTTCTTTGAACGATCTGCCAAGCACCAAAACACGTTTTTCAGCGAGAGGCTGATTGGCCTGGGCGAATAATTCTTCAAGTTTTTCAACGAGAAAATAGGGAGTTTGCTCGTTGACACTGCGGCCTGCGGCCACAAGGTCCATGGGCAGGCCCAGGCGGCGCCCGGCATCCACAAGGTAATAGGGATCGACGGCAATGCAGTGACCGCCAACCATGCCGGGGCGATAATGATGGAAATTCCACTTGGAACTGGCCGCAGCAATTACATCTGAGGCGCGAATGCCCATTTTATCGTAAAGGGTCATCAACTCGTTCATCAGGGCGATGTTGACATCGCGCTGGGTGTTTTCAAGAATTTTCGCCGCCTCTGCCACACGAATATTGGCGGCTGGAAACAGACCTGCCTTGACCACGCGGGCATACATTTTTGCCATGAAATCAGTCACAACCGGGGATGAACCAGCGACAATTTTCTTGATGTCTGCGAGCTTGCGGGACGGATCTGCAGGGTTGATGCGTTCTGGAGAATAGCCAAGATAGAAATCGATCCCTTCTTTCATTCCAGACATTTCTTCCAGAATGGGCAGACATTTTTCTTCTGTTGTGCCCGGGTCCACAGTGGATTCATAAACGACCACAGCCCCCTTTTTCATATGGGCCCCAATGCTGCGGGATGCAGCCAGCAGGGGCCTATAATCCGGCCGGTTGCGGCTGTTGACCGGTGTTGGGACACACACAAGTATGGCATCTGCCTCGGCAAGTGCTGTTGCATCGCTGGTGAATTCCGCGTCAGCCGTTGCCAGATCAGCCGATGTAACTTCGCCGGTGCGGTCCTCATTATTCTCTAATTCTTTGATTTTTTGAACATCAATATCAATGCCAATGGAACGACTTGCGTGGGAGAATCCGCATATGAGTGGCAGTCCCACATAGCCCAGGCCAACAACGGCAACGCGGCATGTGGCCGGGTCTGGCAAGGCCACCGGTTCTTCGTGCAGCACGCGCAAATTAGTGTTCTTGGAATTGTTATCCTGATCCAATGCCACGGCGGCATTGATTGTTGCTGAGATGGTCATGTTCGCCCCTTAATTCCCATATTCCTGCGCTGGCGACGATAGGGGCGAGAGTTTGACGAATGGTGATCAATGCACACTAACCCGCCACATGGTTAGCGAATTGATAATATGAAGAAATACTCAATATTGGCCACTCTTAACCAGCTGTTAGGCACGAATTCAAAAGCAGCGTTAACAGCCGGTTAAATTGACCATTAAAGCTGCACATTTCCATTTCCGTTAACGACCTTATTAGGCTGACACGTTCTTATGGATCGTTGAGCAGGGGCGGTTTTCGGACAAATCATCTCTTAAACTGAAACATAATGCGGGGTTCCGCGGGGCGCACTATAAGATGCTGGCTATCACAACAGTTGAATGGCTGTTTGGCTTGCTCGTACTGATCGTGTTTACGAACAGGTACGTGTTCGGCTCGCTGTTGCGTGTTGCCGACAATCGTACCGTTCCCACTTTCAACCGCGATCCCGAAGAATGGCCAAGCGTTGCCATTGTGGTTCCTGTGTTTTGTGAAGGGGAAAGTGTTCTCCAGACCGCCGCCTCTTTTGCCGCGCTCGATTATCCCCGTGACAAACTCCAGATCGTATTTGTGGACGATGTGTCCACCGATGATACCTATGAGCATCTGCAAGAGGCCTGCCGTCTCTATCCCTGGATGAAGCTGATCCAGAATACCCATAATATGGGCAAGCGCCTTGGCATCAAGAATGCGGTTCAGGACGTGGATACCGATCTTGTCATGTCTGTGGACAGCGATGTGATTGTGGATTCCAACGTGGTGCGTGAATTGGCACGCCACATGTATTCAACCGGCGCAGATGCCGTGGGCGGTTGCGTGTTTGTCTCCAATGCCGATGAAACCTGGTTGACGCGGATGCAGGCGGTCAAATACTGGATCGGCTATCAGTTCCTTAAAAATGTTGAAAACGCCTACAGCCATGTGATGTGTCTGTCGGGCTGTCTGACACTTTATAAGCGCGAAGCCATGCTGGCCGTGGATAAGGACGTGGAGAGCCGCACATTCCTGGGCGATGAAGTGAAATATGGCGAAGACCGCTTTTTGACACGCAAGATTGTGGAGCGTGGCTACAAGACCCGGCTGTGCTTTACGGCGCGGTGCTTCACCAAAGCACCCACCAATATGGGGGCCTATCTGAACCAGCAATTGCGCTGGCGGCGGTCGAACATGATCGACCTGATCACGGCCATTCCCCATCTCAATAAATTCAACATATTTGTGCTCATCCACTATCTGTCCATGGGTACATTGCTGTTCTTTTACCCATTGTTTTTGCTTGCAAAAACAATGGAAATGCAATTCGTGATGCCGATGATTGGCCACGCCGTTCTCGTGACGGTTTTTGCCATTTGCTACGAGCTGAACAAGCACACTCTGCCCGAATTTTCCCAGACATCAGGGCTTTGGTTCCTGGTCATGGCGGCTGTGTTCCCCGTTGTCTATCTCACGATGACCCCGCTTGGCATGTTCACGCTTGGCACCACATCATGGGAAACACGCGGCGGCAAAAAGTCTGACAATGCGGGCATTGCCAGCGCCGGTCCAATCGATCTGGCTGCGCTGGGTGCCAAGGAAGACACACAGGGGGCGGCTGCATGAACGCCCTGGAGCTTCAACAGATTCTGGCAAACCGCCGCGAAGAAAAGCCCGTTCACGTGCTTTTCGTTGGCCGGTCATTGGCTGGCATGAAGCGTGTGTTCAAACGCCAGGACGAGGTTGTGCGCTGTGACCATGCAGCTGACATGGCCGATGCGGTGACCATGATAGAAACGCAGGCAGCCATTCGCCCGTTTGACTGCATCATGGTCGATATGCGTTGCGAAGAAGATGGGACGCCGCTCAATGTGGTGGCGATTGCCGCGTTGAAAGGCAGCCGCCATCTTGCTGTGCTGGCCTCTGACGAAAATGCAGAAAGCCTGGAAGGGCTGGTCGGCATCGACACGATTTTGCGCGCGCCGGTTGACCCCAAAGAGATTATCTTGACGATTGTCAATTCCGCGCCGGACAGAAGCCCCGACGTGGAAGAATTCATCGCCATTCCGCGCAAAAACCCGCTGGACGAGCCACAAGACAATGTGGTGACACCAACGGTTGAGAAGCCCGCCGGTGCTCCTGCTGTGGAAGCGGTGGATGATGATGTCAGCGAAGCTGTTGAAGCTCACACTGGCTCTGATGCGGGCGAGGAAAAACAGGAAGCTGCTGCCAAGAGCACGATCACCAAGGGGTTTGAATCGTCGCTCGCCTTGGCGCAGGAAGCTGATCAGCAGGTGTGGCAGCGTTTCGTGCCACTGGCAAACTTCCTGTACAAGAAACTCGCGATTGTGGTGTTGAGCGCGCTGTTCCTCACATTCCTTGCCTATGGCGCGATGATCGTATTCTTCATGTCATCGTCAAGCTGGTCATTGCCGTTTGAGTTGTCGCGAGGCCACCTGCTTGTGGAGAAAGCCGAACGCGATCTTTCCTCCATGCGGTTGCGGCGCAACCAGATTCGCCAGGATTTGACGCTGGCCAATGTTGAATTGTCGAAAGCCGAGCGCGACCGCCGCGATGGCAATCTGCAACTCACCTTAACCAAGCGGACTGTTGAAGAAGAAATCATTCGGGCGACGACCGATCACCTGGAAATTGGACGCCATATTTCGCGTTTGAAACAAGTCATTGGTGATTTCAATACGTTGAACGGTAAGGGCGGTTATGCCCGTAACCTCAAGGGGGCGTTTTCACAACGCCTGATCACCCGCAAAGCGCTTAATAGCGGCACATTGGCGGTTCTTGAAACCATGCACCGCATTGCCACGGTTCAAAACGAGATTTCTCTTAAGCAGATTGAATTGCAGAATGTGACCCGCAAGCTGGAATTCCTGCGTTCACTGCTGGACGAAATCAAGCAGCCGGAAATCCGCGTTGTCACATCGGCAGGGTCTGATCTGGCCCACCTGGCGCGTGAGGTCATTGAATCAAAGAACCTGATTGCTGCTGCCGAGCGCACGTCAAAAGCGGCGGGGCAGCGGGTGACGCGGTTCAACAATTCGCTGGAAGTTATTTCCAAAAATATCTCATCGCTGGAGGCAACACCGGTTGCCCGGGCGATCAAGGCGCCGGTCATGGTGCTGTTCGTGCCTTACACGAACACCCATAATCTGGCACCGGGAACGACATTGCATGGGTGTGCGCTGAGCTTCTTCTTCTGCTCGCGTGTGGGTGAAGTTGGCGCGCCGGTTGATGGCGAAACGACCGCCGTTCACCCGCTATTTGGCAAACCCATGCGCGGCACATTTGTAGAAGCAACATTCACTGATCCTAAATCTGTAACCGAGGAAATAGTCCATGCCGGCCGGGCACCCCTGTTTTTCTAGTATTGCGTATCGGGCTGCTCATAAGAGCCTGTATGTTGGTGGCGTTGTTGCGCTTCTGGCACTGGCCGGGTGTAACGGAACCAAAGGCAGCCTTGTTGCTGGTTTGGAAACAACCAGCGAATCGGACAATGAGCCAGCCAAGGTCAGTGCAAAAGCACCGACAGTTGTGGCCAAGCCTTTGCCTGCGATTTCCAAACAAGCTGCTGCTGCCAAGCCATTGGTGAAACCGGATGTGAAAAAAGAATTGCCAAAGTCTGTGGCTGCCTATGGGGTGGACCGCAACACCACCGGCGCGTCAGCGCCTTATAAACCCAGCCCACATAATGCAAAACTGTCTGCATATTGCCGCGGTATTGTCGCTTCTGCCGGTGCCAAGACATCCTTACTGCGCTCTCCCACGATCTCCGCTGAGGTCGACCATCAGGGAGAAGTGGGGGCGAGCATCAATTATGATGTGCTCGATCTGCGCCGTGCCAATTTAACTGAAGAACTGGCCCGCGCGCAGTGTATCCGGGCGGAAGCATCAACACGGCTGAGCCGCTTGCTGATCACGTCACCCCAGGCATTGACCCGTGCAGGATATCTGGCCAAGGCCAATGTTCTTCGCAAAAATCGGGGTGAGTTTCGCAAGATCCGGCGCAGCATCACCCAGGGTTTGAACAGCGGTTTGTTGACTGTGCAACACGCCAATGCCTTGCGCCAGAACCTCGATCGGGTGGCCGCGGTGGAATCGCGCATGCGCGGCGAGGCTGCGCGCCGTGAAGTTGTTGATGATGTGCAGATTCTCAATGCCGCAGGGCTGGATCGCCAGCTTATGGATGCGGAAAACCGCATCGCCAATCTGCAACGTAAAATGCGCAAGACCGATGCCTATAAGGTTAGTCTGACAGGTGGTTACAACATGGATGGCGGGTCGGAATCCCTGTTGGAAAGCGCTAATGAAGAGCTTTATGCAAAGGTCAAAGTGTCGGTGAGAACCGGTGTTCTCAGCCGCCGCCGGGAACAATTCGAAGATGAAGTTGTGCGCTCACGGGTGGATAATTTGTTTGAGAACCAGACCGGTGTGTTCTGGCGCGCCAACGAAATTCGCCGCGCCAATCGTCGGGCGCTGGAGAGTTTGGTGGAACAGCGGGCACAGGTTGCCCACGCTCTTTCTATTGCACGCAGGAATACGGTTCTGAACTCGGTTTCCTATCAACCTGAATTGTATACGCCGCGCCTGCGTGCCCGCACTGATGTCATTTTGCTGAAGTCGGATCTGGCCGGTCTCGATGCAACGATTGCAGATACGCAGCGCATCGATAAGAAACTTTCGTTCAAATAGGCATGGTTCAGATTCAGCTGTTGAGGACAATTGTCCCTTATTTGTGATTGCCCTTGATGTGGCGCAATTAGAGTCCCATGTTTCCTGTATGCGATGGCACAATGCCAGTCGTTTGTAGGAAGCGAGGTCTTCATGTCAGGAAATCCGGTAAAGCTGTTTGGCTCAAAAATTGAATTTGAGTCCTTTGGCAAAAACTCCATTGCGTATATGCGCAAAATGACTGGCAATGATATGGGCCGCAGGTTTCCTCAGGTCGAGCGTTACGACGATGATGAGGAAATGTGGGCGCTTTTCGGCGCAGACGGACAACCTATCGCTGTGGCGGACGATGCCAGCTGGCTTATTGAAAATGCAGCCGAATTGGATCTGATGACCGTTCAGGTGCAATAGATTCGCTGCCCCATGCCTGAGCACGGGCGATGGGCTAAGCGGCGCTCGCCTTTTCGCGACCGATCAGAATTTGATAGAGCATGTCTGCATCATCGGCTGCGCGCAGGGCGGCCACCGTTTCCTGATCTCTGAAAATGCGGGCGACCCGCGACAGGGCTTTTAAATGTTCAGCGCCGGAACCTTCAGCAGCCAATAGCATGAAGAACAAATCGACAGGCTGATCATCAACGGCGTCAAACTGAATGGGCTTGGCGATTTTGGCAAATGCGCCAACAATTCCGCTCATACCGGCAATCTTGCCATGGGGAATGGCGATGCCACCGCCGAGCCCGGTCGACCCCAGTTTTTCGCGGTGAGAAAACACGTCGAACAGGGCGCGTTCTTCCAGATTGGTCGCGCGCGCCGCCAAACCGGCCAGTTCTTGAAGAGCTTGCTTCTTTGAATTGGCTTTGAGATTCGCCACCACCATGGTGGGGTCGAGAATATCTATGATTTCCATATCGCCGGGCCCAAAAACGGTTGGATTGACATGTGCGGCGCTGTCGCCACGATTTGGTTAGTTCGCAGCAACTTTTGACGGATCTATCCAGCCAACATTGCCGTCTGAGCGGCGATACACGATGTTAACTTCACCACTGCCTGCATTTTTAAAAACGTTCACCGGCTCGTCCATAAGCTCCAATTGCATCACGGCCATGGCAACGGTCTGGGTGCGAATGCTCACTGAGCTTTCCGCGATTACGGCTGGCGCAAAATCTTCGGCCACCTCTTCGTCTTCATCCGGTGTTGTCATCACCGAATAGGCGACATCACTGGCGCCGTTATTGCTGCCTAAATGGTGATCCTTGAGTTTACGCTTATAGCGGCGCAGTCGCTTTTCGATACGTTCAGCGGCTTTGTCGAAACTTGCATGGGCATCGGGCTCGCGGGCGCTGGTTTGCAGGTTCACACCGGAATCGAGATGAATCATGCAATCTGCAAGAAAAAATGATCCCTGCTTTTCCATGGTGACATGACCGCTGTATCCGTGGCCAAAGTATTTTTGGACGGCGTCGTCAATTCGGGATTCTATTTTTGCCATCAGCGCGTCGCCAATGTCCATGTGCTTTCCCGAAATGCGAACGGTCATAAAGATTCTCCGATATTGTTCATATTACGCCCCTTTGCAGTTCGCCGTTGGAGCGGCGAAGCAGCTGGTTGCAGAGCCAGTTTAGTATGGTGCGGCAAGCAGAACAAAGCTTGACAATGCATTTTGTTTTGGAGGCAATTTTTTGGTCTCTCTTTGTGACCACGCCTCGTGCAAGAGCGTCGATTATTCCGCTGTACCTTTGATGTCAACGGGAATTTTGGCCAACCTGTGGGCAGTTGCGCAGCTTCAGGCGGGTTGTCGGCTGGATGAAAGATGTTGAGCGGTGCGTTTTTCCCGGCGTCGTTGCACTGATGACGGGATGTTCATGGCCTCACGATATTTGGCAATTGTGCGCCGGGCGATGTCTATGCCTGAGGTTTTCAACGCCTCCACGATGGCATCATCGCTGAGAATCGCGCCCGGTGATTCTGCGTCGATGAGACTTTTTATCCGGTCGCGCACTGCTTCTGCGGAATGACCGTCCCCCTTGTCGGTTGATGCGATGCTGGTTGTGAAGAAATATTTCAGCTCAAATATCCCCCGCGGTGTCATCATATATTTATTGCTGGTGACCCGGCTGACGGAGGATTCGTGCATCTCTATCGCGTCGGCAACCGCCTTGAGGGTAAGCGGGCGCAATTTCTGAACCCCGTGCACCAAAAAGGCATCCTGTTGTTTGACGATCTCACGGGCAACTTTGAGAATCGTCTGGGCACGCTGATCCAGACTCTTGGTCAGCCAATTGGCGCTTTGCGTACATTCGTGGAGAAAAGTCTTGTCATCACTGCCGGTCAGTTTGGTGGAAAGCTGGGATACGTAGGTATTGTTTATCAATACCTTTGGGAGGGTCTCGGAATTCAATTCAATTCGCCAGCCGAGGTCCGGGGTCTGGCTGACAAGGACATCGGCCACCACATATTGGGAGTTTGACCCGGCAAAGGCATGGCCCGGTTTGGGGTCCAGGGCCTGAATTTCGACCAGGGCATCGTGCAGGTCTTCCACATCGAGACCTGTGCGGGATTTCAAAGTGACAAAATCGCGCTTGGCCAGAAGGTTGAGATTGTCGAGCAGGCAATCGATTGCCGGGTCCAGCCGGTCGCGGTCCGCCAATTGCAGCCGCAAACATTCGGCCAGGTTGCGGGCACCTATTCCCACCGGTTCGAAGCTTTGCAAAAGAGCAACCGCCTGGCGGGCCACCGCATCTGTTGCGCCAAGTCTGGCGCATAATTCTTCCATGTCGATTTGAAGATATCCCGCATTGTCCAGTTGCGAGATGAGATCACGCACAATCAACGCCACCGGTGCGCTGGCGGCCGACAAGGCCAATTGGTGGAGAAGGTGGTCGTGAAGCGTTTCTTCCTGGGCGGTATAGTCTGCAATTGACGCATCGCTGGAAGATATGCCGCTGGACATTTGTAGCCCGTTTGGCGCGGTTGCCACATCATTGCGGGCGGTTTCCATCAATCCAGCGCTTGGATCGGGCGTATAATCCGGCTCATCGGGAAACGTGTTTTCCACGCTGGTACCCAGGTTTTCAGCCAGTTGGGCAGCACTAGTGTCCAATTCCTCGCCCAGGGAAAGGGATATGGGTTCGCCCGATTCACTCGTCGCCACCGCCGCATGCGTTTCGCGCTCGTGCGGGCTTTCACTGGAAATCTCAAGAAGTGGATTTTTCTCGACCTCGCTTTCCACAAACGCATTCAGTTCCACATTGCTCATGGCGAGCAGTTTAATGGATTGTGTGAGTTGCGGTGTCATCACTAGGGACTGGCCCTGGCGCATTGACAGTTTTTGAGACAGGCCCATTTCTCGGTCCATTTCCCCACAAACGCGCGGATCCGGCAGTGTGCCGGGTACTAAAGGCAGGAAGCCTAAGCAAGTATCATGCCAATTTTACGTCAATCGGGCAGGGGAGTTCAAGGCGAACTTGGTTAAAGGGTAAACTGATCACCAAGATAGAGCCTGCGGACATCTGGATTGTTAACGATCTCATGGGGGCGGCCGTGGGTGAGAACCTTACCCGACGCAATGATATAAGCCCGGTCGATGAGGCCCAGGGTTTCACGCACATTGTGGTCCGTAATCAACACGCCAATCCCGCGTCTTGTGAGGTGGCGGACCAGATCCTGAATATCGCCAACAGCAATCGGATCAACCCCGGCGAACGGTTCATCCAGCAACATGAAGGCGGGATCGGAGGCGAGAGCACGGGCAATTTCCAGTCGTCGCCGCTCCCCGCCTGACAGGGCAATGGAGGGTGATTTGCGCAGGTGGGAAATCTTGAATTCGTCAAGCAGATCCTCAAGTTTCTGCGCGCGTTTGGAGGTGTCTTTTTCAACAACCTCAAGAACGGCCTTGATGTTGTTTTCAACGGATAGTCCCCGGAAAATAGAGGCTTCCTGGGGCAGGTAACCGATGCCTAAGCGGGCGCGACGATACATGGGCAGGTCAGTGACATCGTGACCATCCAGTTCAATTTTGCCAGCGTCGGGTTTGACCAGACCCGTAATCATGTAAAAGCAGGTGGTTTTGCCTGCTCCATTGGGGCCAAGCAGGCCAACGGCTTCACCGCGGCGCACCCCAAGGCTTGCACCGTCGACGACCGAGCGCTGATTGTAGGTTTTCATCAGTCCCCGGGCGAGCAGAACATTGTCCATTTTTCGAGCGGTCTGACCGGCATTTACAGGTGTCGCAGTTGCCCCTTGCTGCCCAAGGGGGGAAGCGGTGTGCCCGTCTTTGTTCTGGGCTGATCGCAGTGGATTTTTCATAAACAAATCAGCACGCCGCCCAAATCAGTTGCCGGCACCGGGCGTCAATATGGTCTTGACGCGACCTTTCGACTTTTTGCTGCCTTTGCATGACTTCAGCTTGGCGATATTGGTTCGCAAATTTGCTTCCAAACGACAGCCGGTCGCAGCATTTTTCCCCTGGCTGACCCTGACATTGCCCGACAATATGATGTTTTCGTTGCGCACGAAAAACGTTCCAGTGTCCGATCTTGCCGTATTGGTGCGCGAAGTGGCGGTTACGCCGCCGCTCAGATCCAGCCGTTCAATATCTCCCTGCCCCCCTTTGCCGGCTTTGTTGTATTTCACTTCCAGCCGTTGGGTGGAGATCAAACTGCCGCCCTGGCGCACTTTGACATTGCCACGATAGATGGCTTTGGCCTGGGTATCGAGAATCTCCAATTCGTCGGCCTCGATCAAAATAGGGTCTTTGCTGTTGCTTCTAAAGCCGCTGAACGCTTCGCCGGAGACTTGCGCATAAGCTGCGCTGGCCATGATGAGGGACAACGACAGCACACTGGCAATAATTTTTGTGCATCGGCTCATTTGCGATCTCCTGGGAGAGTTGAGGACGTCATAGCGCATAATCTACTCACCTGACGTTCCTTGAGCGACAGGTGTGTCGCCGCGCTGAATTGGACGTCTGATGATCATTTTTACCCGATTGCGAAAGACAATGCGTTCGCCATTATTTTCCACCCTAACTGATTCTGCCGTGATGTCGGCCTGCTCAGATTTGACTTCAACGGGCTTTTCGCTGAACAGCGTACCCGATTTTATGTCGATATGGGCATCTTCGAGACTGATATCCATGCCGCGCGCGCCGGTAATTTCCACATTGTCAGTGAGAACCAAACTTTCTTTCTCAGAATTATAGACCCCGGTGCGGGCAGTTACGTTGGCGGCTGTGTCGGCATCAAAGGGAACATCGGCGTCAATTGTTTCCAGTTCCACAACACCGGGCTGCTTGAGGTTTTGGAGCGCGCGTGCCGCTTCCACATTGTAGGGGCGATTTTGCTTGTCAAAACCAGCCATGACCGGCTTTTCCATCACCAGTTTGCCGTTTTCAATGGCCACGCCTTCCATCGACAACTGTCCGGGGGGAACGAAGGAATACACGCCCGAGAGAATGAAGAGCGCAAATATCGCAATTGCAGCGATCGGCAACATCTTTTTCAAAAACGAAACCAATTGTGAGTGTCGGCGGGCGCGGCCGTGATGTCTGGTGCGTCCAGACAACAGACCTGTAGTGCCGGCGCGCGGGGGCGTTCCAGCGGTCAAAGCTTGTGTGGCCCGCGCAGTCTGCACCGGATGGATACTCCTATCGGAACTTCTGTTTGTCGCGGTTTGTCCCAGCCCGCACCCCCTGACTATGAATGCAATGAGGTAAATTTATGTTTGCGCCTGCAAAATTTGCCCATGTTCCAGGCTCAAATATCAAGAATGGGCGAAAATGTCCTGTTCGTCCCAACCTGCCAGATCAAGCAGACAACGTTGTGGCAGGAAGTCAAAACAGGCCTGTGCCAAATCACCCCGTTCTTCGCGTTCCAGCCGCTTGTCCAATTCTGCCTTGAGGGCATGCAGGTACAATACGTCTGACGCGGCATATTCTTGTTGGGCCTTGGAGAGTTCATCTGCTGCCCAATCGGAAGATTGCTGTTGTTTGGAGATGTCGACGCCAATCAACTCGCGGCACAGGTCTTTGAGCCCGTGGCGGTCGGTGTACGTGCGGGTCAGTCGTGAGGCGATCTTGGTGCAGTAGACATTTTGCGACAGGGCGCCAAAGGCATTGTAGAGTACGGCAATATCAAAGCGGCCAAAGTGGAACAGTTTGGTGCAGTCTGCATTGTTCAGCAGCGCCTCAATATTGGGGGCAGATTTCTGGCCCTTGGCGATCTGCACAATATCGGCGGTGCCGTCTCCAGGAGACAATTGCACAACGCATAACCTGTCGCGATGGGGATTGAGGCCAAGGGTTTCCGTGTCGATGGCGACGCTGTTGGAGTAGTGGGACAAATCAGGCAAATCGCCCTTGTGAAGTCTGATGGTCAAAGCAGCTGTCCTTGCCTGGGCTTACCCGCGAGGCGGGCAGGCCATTTCCGATATGCCCTTCATGCCAAACCAAGGACAAAAAGCAAGTGAGGAGCGCCTGTATCCATGATACAAGCTGTGGCTTGCCCTTCGTTTTTATCCATAGCTGCTATCTGTAGAATGTTCAGCAAATTTAGAGGGAGATGACTGCCGGAACAGTAATAGAACCGTGGTTTCGTAAAACGAAGTTACATCAAGTTGTAACCGACGCATCTTGGAAGTTATTAGATGGCACCGTGGGCCGGCTCATTCGCTAAGTTTCCGGTTTGCAGAAATAGCGAGTTAATCCTCCAGGATTATACATCTTTGTCCTTATTGCCCGGTAAGTTTAAGCGATCTGGACCTTGTAAATTTTATTGTATTCACAAGACGATTCATGTTGCGCGGTTTATGCAGGAAGTATTGGTATAATTGTAGGGGGATATGATCAGACTTAGGCTTGATTGGCGTGCTTAAAACTGTTCAATAAAAGTGAAGCTTAAGACCAAAGCGTGCTCCAAAAAGACTGACCCCGGGAGCGTGCTTGCGCAGAGGCCGACCCGGGGTATACGCCCCATATATAGCCGTGTTGATGTTTAGGACAAGTAAATTTTTGAGAAGTAGCGAAATAGACCAGAGTTTACAGCGTTCAATTTCTCCTGACCGCCTTAGCAATTATCTTCAAAATTGCGGCAACGATCTGGAAGCGGCAATTACGCTTTATGAAGAAAATACGCTTCTCTCTGAACGATTTTATACACCTTTACAATGCCTTGAGGTATGTCTGCGGAATACCATCCATATTGAGATGTCAAATACATATGGGTGTAACTGGATCAACGATCCTATCGCTCCGTTAAATAAAAATTCGATCAATGCTATAAGTGAGGTGATTGAACGCTTTGATCGCGACCCCGGAGATATCCCCGCTGGTGCAGTCGTTGCTGATTCAAAGTTCTCATTTTGGGTGGGGCTGTTAAGCGGTTCATATGATGCTTCGATATGGAGGAATTGCTTGCATCGCGGTTTTAAGAAAGGCGCAGGTAAAACAAGAAAACAAATTCACGGGCGGTTCAATGCGATAAGAAGATTTAGAAATCGAGTCATGCATCATGAACCGATTATTTTTCGAGATCCGAATAGAGTTTATGATGAAATTGTCGAGGCGGTTGGTTGGATGTGCCAAGATACAAAGCGCTGGCTAGAGCACAGAAGCAATTACGTCAGAAAGTAAATTCGAACACACACATTAACATGCCTCGATATCTCTCATACGCGCCAGTTCAGGGGTTTTTTGCCCTTTAGAGCGGGTGAGCAGAATTAGCTCTTGCGCATGTCGTGGCTTCGCCGCAGTTTATACAACTGAGGGCATTTATGTGTGCCTGAGAAGCAATCGGGTGGAATGTTTCTGCCCCAAGAATATTTTCCGGGAGGATACTATGTTGAAAATGTTGAAGGTGGCACTTGCTGCCAGTGCCGTATTGTTTGGCGCGCAGTCTTTTGCTCAGGCCGATGGGCATCAGGTTGTTGGAGAAATCAAATTCCTCATTCCTGGCGGTGCCGGTGGTGGCTGGGATGGAACTGCACGTGGCACAGGCGAGGCGCTGACCAAGTCTGGTATTGTTGGCAATGCGACTTATGAAAATATGTCCGGCGGCGGCGGTGGCAAGGCGATTGCCCATATCATCGAGACCAAAGACCAAAACACGCTGATGGTGAATTCCACACCCATCGTCATTCGTTCATTGACCAAAGTTTTCCCCCAGTCCTTCAGAGACCTCACCCCAATTGCAGGCACCATTGGTGACTATGGTGCGATTGTTGTGGGCAAGAATTCGGACCTTTCTGACCTTGCCGGTTTGGTCGCTGCCTATAAGGCGGACCCAACCAATGTGGCCGTTGGCGGCGGTTCTGTTGCCGGTGGCATGGATCACCTGATTGCGGCGCTGGTCATGAAGAATGCCGGTACTGACGCCACCAAAGTGAAATACATTCCTTATGATGCCGGTGGTAAGGCGATGGCCGGGCTTTTATCCGGTGAAATCAAGGCCCTGGCAACAGGGTTTGGCGAGGCTGTTGAGCTGGCGCGTCAGGGCGAAGTTAAAATTCTTTGCGTCACATCAACCGAGCGCAATTCTGCCATGAAAGATGTGCCGACCTGTGATGAAGCCGGTTCAAAAGGCACCAGCTTTGTAAACTGGCGTGGATTTTTTGCAGCGCCTGGCCTGTCGGACGACAAGAAGAAAGCCTATATCGCTGCACTTGAAAAAATGTACGGCACACCGGAGTGGAAAACCGTTCGTGACCGCAATGGCTGGGTTGATATTTTCAATGCCGATGCTGATTTCGTGAAATTCCTGGAAGGTCAGGAAGAGCAGATCGGTGGCCTGATGAAAGAACTCGGCTTCCTCTAGGGCCTGTTGGCGGGGAGGGTGTCCTCCCGGTACTCAATACTGCATCAGGCTGATCTGTTCGGCCTGATGCCCACAATCGCGATGATAAAATTCGAGTAAATTGGAGCCTGCCATGCATCTTTCAAAGGACCGCATTGGTGGTCTTCTGATCCTGTTATTTTGTCTCGTATATGCGTGGCAAAGTCAGAATATCAGGCTACTGCCATTCCAACTGAATTCCGCGTTTCACGCGCGCACCATGCCCGAAGTACTGGCGGTGCTTGGTATTGGCCTGTCGCTGCTGGTGATCGTGTTTCCCAGCAGTCGCGATACGTTGAGCCTGCGGGGGCTGAACTGGCCGCTTGGCCTGGCTTTCCTTGTGTTGATGTCGATCTATGGCCTGGCGGTGCGGCCGGTAGGGTTTCTGCTGGCCACGTCTCTGTTTCTGATGATTGGATTTGCCATGCTGGGCGAGCGCAATATCGCCCGCCTTGTGCTGGTTGCGGTGCCTCTGGTCGTCCTTTTTTGGGTTTTGATGAATTATGGGCTGTCCGTATTCATTGAACCGCTTCCTGCATTTTTGAGGTCTTAAACTATGCTTGACGGCATTCTGATTGGCCTCTCAACGGCTTTTACATTCCAAAATATTCTCTTTGTCATCATGGGCTGTCTGGTTGGCACGTTTATTGGCATGTTGCCCGGTCTTGGGCCCATGTCTGCCATTGCTTTGATGATCCCAATTGCTGCGAGCCTTGAGCCTTCGGCGGGAATTATCCTGATGGCGGCGGTGTATTATGGCGCTATTTTTGGCGGCTCCACCTCTTCCATTCTGATCAACGCACCGGGGGTCGCATCAACGGTTGCCACCTCGTTTGATGGCTATCCCATGGCGAAATCGGGCAAAGCGGGCAAGGCGCTGGCGATTGCTGCCTATTCGTCGTTTTCCGGCGGCGTGATTGCAGCGTTGATGTTGCTTATTGCTGCGCCCTATCTGGCGTCCGTATCGCTGGCCTTCCAGTCAACAGACTATTTTGCGCTGATGGTTCTGGGGCTTTCCGCTGTTGCTGCTTTTGCAGGCAAAGGCGAAGTGCTGAAAGCCCTTCTGATGACAGTTGTTGGGCTAATGCTGTCCACCGTGGGAACCGACCAGACGGTCGGCGTGCCGCGGTTCACACTGGGCATGTTGGATCTGGTCGACGGAATTTCCTTCCTGTTGCTGGTCATGGCCACATTTGCGCTTTCAGAAGCCCTGATGGCGATCATCAAGAAAATCGATGAGGCCAAGCGCGAGGAAGAGCGCAAGGCGGCTGCACAATTGGGGTCCATGGCGGTGTCCAAGGAAGAGGTGAAGGAAATGATCCCGGTGATCGGGCGTTCATCCGTGCTTGGCTTTCTGATCGGTGTATTGCCGGGGGCCGGGGCAACGATTGCGAGTTTCCTTGCCTATGGCACGGAACAGCGCATAGCCGGGCCGGTAAAGGGCGCTGAATTTGGCAAAGGGTCGGTGCGCGGATTGTCAGCGCCTGAAACTGCCAATAACGCAGCCGCGACCGGGTCTTTCGTGCCACTTTTGACGCTGGGAATTCCAGGCTCCGGCACAACGGCAATTATGCTTGGGGCGCTTATTGGTTATGGCATTCAACCCGGCCCACGGCTTTATCTCGACCAACCTGATGTGTTTTGGTCGGTGATCGTTTCCATGTGGCTTGGCAATATCATTTTGCTGGTGCTGAATCTGCCGCTTATTCCCTACATCGCCCGGGTGTTGGCCATTCCGGCGCGTTTTCTATTGCCTCTTATTTTGTTTTTCTCGCTGATTGGCGTTTATTTCGTCTCGTTCAACACGTTCGATATTCAGCTAATGGTGTTGTTTGGACTGGTTGCCACAATCCTGCGATTGCTGTCTTTCCCCATGGCGCCCATGATTTTGGGCTTTATTCTGGGGGGCATGATGGAAGAAAACCTGCGCCGGGCGCTGCTGATCAACAATGACAGTTGGTCATTCCTGTGGGAACGCCCGCTCACATTGACGATCCTGCTCATTGCCGCCGCCTGCCTGTTTGTGCCCATGCTGTCGCCATTTGTTGCGCGGATGCGGGCTAAAACCAAGGACGTTACGTCTACAGGCGATTAGGCGGCGAATTGAAGATTTGTCGTGGGGTGTGAGCGGCGCAACGCAGTTTGGCGCTCACTTTGACGCTTACAATGGCAGGTTGTCGTGCTTCTTCCAGGGGTTTTCGAGCTGCTTGCCCTTGAGCATTGCAAATGCGCGGCACAGGCGTTTGCGCGTTTCGCTGGGCTGAATAACGTCGTCCACAAAGCCTTTTTCAGCGGCAACAAATGGATTTGCAAAGCGGTCTTCATATTCTTTCGTGTGGGCTGCAATCTTGTCGGCGTCCCCAAGGTCCTGGCGGTAGAGGATTTCCACCGCACCCTTGGCCCCCATGACCGCAATTTCAGCGGTCGGCCAGGCATAGTTCACATCGCCACGCAAATGTTTGGACGCCATCACATCATACGCACCGCCATAGGCTTTGCGTGTGATAAGCGTAACTTTTGGTACGGTCGCTTCTCCGTAGGCAAATAGCAGCTTGGCACCGTGTTTGATCACGCCGCCATATTCCTGGGCGGTGCCGGGCAAAAAGCCTGGCACATCGACAAGGGTGAGAATGGGAATGGAAAACGCATCGCAAAACCGCACAAACCGGGCGGCTTTGCGGCTGGAATTGATGTCCAGTACCCCGGCCAGAACGAGTGGCTGATTGGCTACAACACCAACCGTTTGACCCTCCATGCGAATGAATCCTGTGAGCACGTTTTTGGCGAACTCGGCCTGAATTTCAAAAAAGTCGCCCTCGTCAGCAAGCTTGTAGATCAGCTCATGCATGTCATAGGGCTGGTTGGGATTTTCAGGGATGAGTGTGTCGAGGCTGGGCTCAATCCTGTCAGGAGAATCGAAAAACGGGCGAACAGGTGCCTTTTCGCGGTTGTTTAGGGGCAAAAAGTCATAAAGCCTGCGCATCTGGCGCAGGGTGTCCACGTCATTGTCAAATGCGCCATCGGCCACCGAAGACTTCGATGTGTGGGTTTTGGCCCCGCCAAGCTCTTCGGCTGTAACGATTTCATTGGTCACTGTTTTGACCACGTCCGGGCCGGTGACAAACATGTAGGACGTGTCCCGGACCATGAAAATGAAATCTGTCATGGCTGGCGAATAAACCGCGCCACCTGCACAGGGCCCCATGATGACCGAAATTTGCGGCACAACGCCGGAGGCAAGGACGTTTTTCTGGAAGACATCAGCATAGCCGCCTAATGATGCCACGCCCTCCTGAATGCGGGCGCCGCCGGAATCGTTCATGCCGATCACGGGCGCGCCGTTTTTCATGGCCATATCCATGATTTTGCAAATCTTGGCTGCATGGGTTTCCGACAACGAACCGCCGAGTACGGTAAAGTCCTGGCTGTAGACATAGACCAGCCGCCCGTTAATCGTTCCCCATCCGGTGACAACGCCATCGCCGGGGATTTTCGATTCTGCCATGTCGAAATCGGTGCAGCGATGGGTGACGAACATGTCGTATTCTTCAAACGATTCCTCATCCAGCAGAATTTCAATGCGTTCGCGGGCGGTCAGTTTGCCTTTGGAGTGCTGGGCATCGATGCGGCGTTTTCCGCCCCCCATGCGGGCATCGGTGCGGCGTTCTTCAAGCTGTTCGACAATGGTTTGCATGAAATGGTTCCCCGGAAGAATTCGCCCCAGATTAGGGTGAGGGAAAGGGGGATGCAATTGTGCTTTCGCAGTGGGCTGAAACCTGTTGTGTACAAATATCAATCCACCGCGCAGTTGGGGCTTCTTGCCCCATTTTGGGGGCGGGTTAAACCAGCATTCCCCGCGCCGCAACGGGGATTACCTCCACAATTTCATTGCCACGCACCGCCACCAATTGATCCACCATATTAACGGCCACGCATACATGGTTTGGAATAACGCGCACGATGTCCCCAATCTCCGGTTTGTCGGTGCAATCGGTCAGATCAAGAAAGCCGTGTTCTTCGGCAAGCTTGTGAATCCGGGCCTTTGGATGTTCAACAATGCGGCCAAAGCCATCGAGGCCACCGGTATCTGCGGTCAGTGTTTTGGAACCGGCATCTAATATGCCCCGCTCACTTCCACCACGGCTGACAACGCTGGTAAATATCTGAAACGCACAATCATCCAATGTTGCCACCTTGGCGTCGATCATCATGAGGTCGTTAAATACACATGTGCCGGCCCGGTGTTCGGTTGCCCCATTCAGTTTGCCAATATTGACAAAATTAGGCGTGCCACCTGTGGATATAATCTCAGCTTTCATCCCAAGGCCAGCCAGCCCTGCGGTGGTTTCGTCAAAGAAAGTCTGGGTCTTTGGCCAGCCGTCCAACGGCGGGTAGAACAGCAGGCCAGCAAAATTGAGCCATGGATTGGCGTTGATGATTTCGGCAAGGGCGATGGCCTCACGGGGGGTCTCCACACCGGCACGCTTCTGTCCGGTATCGCATTCAATCATCACATCCATCGCGCGCCCTGCCTGGGCGGCCGCATCTGCGTAGTACTGGAGCGAAACGGGATTGTCGGCACATACTTTTAGCCCAATTCTGCTTTGCAGTTCTGCAAGCGTGCCGGAGCGGGCAGCACCAAGCAGGTTTGTGGCGATGGTGATGTCGGTAATGCCCGCATCAGCC
The DNA here is from genome assembly GCA_937930845.1 of uncultured Rhizobiaceae group bacterium. GTDB lineage: Bacteria > Pseudomonadota > Alphaproteobacteria > Rhizobiales > Rhizobiaceae > Pseudahrensia. The sequence continues at coordinate 7,129 of CALHBJ010000015.1, read as the reverse complement.
ATGACCTTTGCTTCGCCGAGTTTTTGACAAGTAATTCCACGTGCGCCCGCCGCGATCTGCAGTTTTGCAATGATGGGGGACTTGTGGGTCTTGATGTGCGGGCGGTTTGCCAGCCCGGCATCGTCACATAGCTTTTGGGCACGGGCGATATTGCGCTCGACAATATCAAGGTCGATGACCGGGCAGGGGGTGCCGAATTCTTTTATGATTGCTGTTTTGAGCGTTGTTGTCGTGGCAGACATGCAGATGGCCCTCATGTTGGTCGTCTTTTGGCGGACGCCAGCACAAAGTACATCTTTTACAAGGCACTAAAAGAGCCGCGGCCGCGTTTTCTGCCGATGCTCGGTTCCAGGTATAATTCTTTGGAACAAATGATGTCGGAGGACAGCATTGCTGTGAAATAATGGTGCCCAGGAGAGGACTCGAACCTCCACTTCCATACAGAAACTAGCACCTGAAGCTAGCGCGTCTACCAGTTCCGCCACCTGGGCATCAGGGGCTCCAACAACCGCTTTGGACTGTTGGTGTTAGCAGGCGCGTATCTAGGGGGCAGGGTGGGTGCTGTCAATGACCTGTGGGGCATTAATGTCAGCATTGTGGGGTAGAGATAGAAACTCGATTTTGCTCACATTCCAAGGCTTGTGCGAACCGGTTCGTTGTTTTGCGGAAATTGGCCTGTTTGGCTAACCGGCCGGGCCGTTGGAAAATACAGATACGCAATTTTATTGGACGGATATTGGCGATTTGATGCCTTTCGCTGGCGTTCATTTGCGTTTAAACCCTGACCTCACGGAGGCATATATATGCCTCGATATGCGTGGTGCGAAATTGCCGGTTTGGAATGGGCAAGGCCATCACGCACATTTGGAAATTCTGGCGCGTTCAAATGATGTCTTTGGAAGATGTCCTGTGAACAAGACGCGCTTTATGTGATGCGGAGTTTATTTTATGCCACCTTCTAACAGCGCCAGCCCCAGGCTTGTCACGGTTTTCGGCGGTTCTGGATTTGTTGGCCGCCATGTGGTGCGTGTTCTGGCGGCACGGGGATATCGTGTGCGTGTGGCTTGTCGCAGGCCCGACCTTGCCGGGCATTTGCAACCCCTTGGCGGGGTGGGGCAAATCCAGTGTGTCCAGGCCAATCTGCGCTACCGTGCTTCGATTGACCGCGCCGTTGAAGGCGCTGATGTGGTCGTGAATCTTGTGGGCATATTGGCAGAAACCGGAAAGCAGTCTTTTGACGGATTGCAGGCGCGGGGTGCCGGCTGGGTTGCCCAGGCCGCCAGTGAGCAGGGCTGCCAAATGGTGCAGATGTCTGCCATCGGTGCTGATGATGGGTCACAGGCAAATTATGCGCGTTCCAAGGCGGAAGGTGAGCGGCTGGTGCGTGAAGCCCTGCCCGATGCAATCATTTTGCGCCCGTCCATTGTGTTTGGGCCGGAGGATGATTTTTTCAACCGTTTTGCCACCATGGCCCGCTACGCTCCGGTTTTGCCGCTGATTGGCGGCGGTCATACCCGGTTTCAACCGGTCTATGTGGGGGATGTGGCAGAAGCTGTGGCACGCGCCGTTGATGGCGATTTGACACCGGGCTCCACCTGGGAACTTGGGGGGCCGGAAGTTTTGACATTCAAGCAATGTCTTGAGCGGATGTTGCAAATTGTCGGCCGCAAGCGCGGGTTCGTGACTTTGCCATTTGGCATCGCTGCGGGCATAGGTTCCATCGCCCAATATGCGCCCGGTGCGCCTATCACACCGGGGCAGGTGGAAATGCTCAAGTCGGATAATATAGTGTCGCAGGAAGCCATAAATGCGGGCCGCGGCCTGGCGGATATGGCAATTGAGCCCACTGGGCTGAACGCAATTTTGCCCAATTATCTGGTACGCTTTCGCCAACATGGGCAGTTTGAAAGCAAGCGCGGTCTGTAATCGCTGGCGCGCTGGGATCAAGCCATTGTGCATTGATTCCAGTTCAGGATCAGTGCGAAACTTTCTGGTGAATGGCAGTTATTTTGGTTTTGGGGAAATAAATTCGGGGCCGGGGTGAGTTTTGTTCATTTCGTTATGGTAGGTAGGCGGGCCCTGCGCTGAGGTGGTGCACACCACGCACATGGGTTCATAAAGGTTTGTATAGGGTTTTTGATCATGCGTAAGTTTTTGGCTCTGGTTCTTGCATCGACTTTTTTGGCTGGCAGCCCTGTTGTGTATGAACCTGCAGAAGCGCGCAGCCTGTTTGAATCGCTCTTTCCAAAGGCCGCTGAACGGCGTCGTGAGCGCAGGCTTAGAAAGTCGAGAAGACAGGAATTGCGCCTGCGGAGCCTGCGCAATCTGGAGCGGCGTCGCCTGAAGGCGCAATCGCGAAAGCGCACGACTGTCAAAGCGCCTGTCGTGAAGAGCAAGGGATTTAAAACCTATGTGGTTCGCGGCACTGCCGCCGTTCCATTTACCCGGTTGGCCAAAGCATTTTCAGCCGAGGAAAGGCGCTTTGCGGATCAGCGCGCAACACCACCACAAGTTGATACGGCCCCTGAGGCCGATGACCCGCAGCAGGAGATCCCGGTCGTCAAAATCTCCCAGGTTGTTGGTCCCGATGTGATTGGACCGCCGGCTCCTTTGGTGGTTGAGCCTACGCCCTCCGTTGTCGAGGATGTGCAAACCGACAGGGAGCCGGTCGAAGCCGTTCGCTTGTCCGCCGGCGGCAATCTGCTCAGCCAGATCAAACTGCGGGTGCCCAGTTCGCTTAGAACACCTCTTGTCAGCCATTATCGCGAAAACCCCCACTTTCTTTGGATTGGCGAAGACGGCAAGCCCACCGCCAAGGCTCTTGAAGTTGTCGCCGTGTTGAACAACGCGAATGCCTTTGGCCTTTCGCGCGAACATTATGTGTTGCCGGAATTTTCAAACGACATCGCAGCGTTGGCGGATGATGGGGCTGAGAACAATGCCCGGCTGCTTGAGGCAATGAATTTTGAATTCGCACTGACTGCCCGCGCGCTGCAATATGCCAATGATGCGCGCCATGGGCTGGTCGATCCCAATCGGATCAGCGATTATCACGACTTCAAGAACTTGCAGAACAATCACCTGAAAACCCTGGCGAAATTAACTGCTGCGGGTAATGCGACCTTCTATCTTGAAAAACAGCATCCCCAGGATGCTTCTTTTGAGCATTTGCGCAAACAATTGGTGCTGATCGAGGAAGAAGCTGCAAGGTTTCAGTCTGTGGAAATTGCCCGTGGGACATTTTTGAAGCCGGGTCAAACCAACGAACAATTGGAAAATATCGTCGAGAGCATTCGCCGCAAGGCGGATGAAGGCTTTCTCAACGACCATTTTGACGTTTTCGCCCGCGACCATTCGCAAGCCATCTATGAGGGCGATGTGGTCGATATGGTGCGCGCGTTCCAGAAAACGGTTGGCCTGAAGCCAGATGGTATTGTGGGAAAACGAACCATTGCCAAACTGAAAGTTGGGAATCCCAAGGAACAGAAGAAGAAAATTGAATATGCGATGGAGCGGTTGCGCTGGCATCCTGAAAGTTTTGGCCGCGACTATGTCTTCATCAATCAGCCTGCCTATCGCGCAACGCTGATGCGCAACAACAAAGAAGTCATCTCCATGCGCACGGTGGTGGGGAAGACGTCAAACCAGACCAATTTCTTCCATGATACGATCGAGTATGTGGAATATAACCCCTATTGGGGGGTGCCGCGGTCTATTCTTGTCAACGAAATGCTACCGAAATTGCGCCGCAATGCTTCCTATCTGGACAATCTTGGTTATGAAATTACCACGGTTTCCGGACGCCGCATCAGTTCCAGCAATGTGGACTGGTGGTCCGTTGGCGCTGATTTTCCCTATAATGTGCGCCAGCCCCCAGGTCCGAAAAATGCCTTGGGTGAATTGAAGATCATGTTCCCCAACAAGCATGCAATCTACATGCACGACACGCCCGCGCGGCAATTGTTCAGCCGCAATGAACGGGCCTATAGCCATGGTTGTGTGCGGTTGGCGGAGCCACGCAAAATGGCTGCAGCCGTATTGGGAACCAGCGTTGATACCATCGCGTCCAATATTGCAAATGGTGCCAATAAGACACAAAAGCTGTCTTCGAAATTGCCCGTCTATGTGTCTTATTTCACGGCCTGGCCGAAGAAAGACGGCACAATTGAATATTATAAAGATGTCTATGGTCGTGACCGAGCATTGGGCAAGGCACTGGAATTGGAGCGCAACTCGCGTCGCGTGCGTTCCTGACTTACGGTTTAGGGCTTGGCTAAGCGGGCTGGCAAATGCGCCTGGGGCGGCGCGCCAGCCTGAACGTTTTGCACCAGTTACGATATGTTGGCGCTGAATATGCGGTGTGACCAGCGCCATTGTTGACAATTTGAGGCAACAGGCCGATACCACACGCGCGCGCGAAGCTGATATGCGGCTGTGATTTTGCGCATATCGATCTCCTGATAATCGGAATTAACAATGCAGTTCAGTGACCTGGGCTTGGACCCACGGCTTTTGCGCTCGGTTGAGGCGCAAGGCCTTACCGACCCCACACCTATTCAGCACAAGGCCATTCCGGTTGTTTTGAGTGGCCAGGATGTGATGGGACTTGCCCAGACCGGCACCGGCAAAACGGCGGCGTTCGGCCTGCCTTTGATCCACCAGCTTTTGCATGATGGCGAGAAGCCACAGCCAAAATGTGCCCGTGCGCTCATTCTTGCACCAACCCGCGAACTGGTGAATCAGATTGCCGACAGCCTGCGGCTGCACGTCAAGAAGTCGCCGATCTGGGTCAGTTCTGTCGTGGGCGGCCAGTCCATTAATTCGCAAATCCGGCATCTGGCCAAGGGAACCGACATTCTGGTGGCAACGCCTGGTCGATTGATTGACCTTTGCGACCGGGGGGCGTTGAGCCTGGCGGAAGCGCGTTATCTGGTGCTTGATGAAGCTGACCAGATGCTCGACCTGGGCTTTGTTCATGCGCTTCGCAAAATCGCCAAAATGCTGGGTCAGCCGCGCCAGACATTGCTGTTTTCGGCCACCATGCCTGCGCCCGTTGCCAAATTGTCTGCGGATTTTCTAAAGGATCCGGTGCGTATCGAAGTCTCGCCGCCGGGCACAGCCGTCGATAAGATTGTGCAGGGCGTGCACCATGTATCGTCCCGCGACAAAACCAACCTACTCAAAGACATGCTGCTGGAAGATGCCGCATCCCGGTCGCTGGTTTTTGCTCGCACCAAACATGGTGCGGAAAAACTGATGAAACATCTGGTGGAATGTGGCTTTGCTGCCGTTTCCATTCACGGCAACAAAAGCCAGGGCCAACGGGACCGGGCGTTGAAAGCGTTCAAGAACGGCGATGCGGCCGTGATGGTGGCAACCGATGTGGCCGCGCGTGGAATTGATATTCCCGCTGTAACCCATGTTTATAATTATCAATTGCCGGAAGTGCCAGAAAACTATGTGCACCGCATTGGGCGCACGGCGCGGGCCGGGCGCGATGGCAAGGCGGTCGCGCTGTGTGCTGCTGATGAAGGCAAACTTTTGCGGCAAATTGAAAAGCTGATGAATGTCAAAATTCCGGTATTGAGCGGTGAACCGTCAACCGCTGATGCCGGTGATTTCCCACCACCGCGTCGCAAGGGGCGCAGTTCACCGCGCCGTGGAGGTGGGGCACCTGCCGGTCGCAACAAGCCAAAGGCGCAGGGCAATCCTGCAGCCAAGGCGGAAGATGGTTCATCATCTCGCAAGACGCGGCGGCCCGGTGCGGGGAGTTCAAAACCGGGGGAAGGGCGCAAGCCTGCGGGCGGACGATCCCACAGCAAACCTCAATCGGCTGGACCAAAGCCAACCGGGTCAAAACCCGGTGGTGGCAAACCTTCAAACGGAAAGTCGCGGGTGCGGCCTGGCAGCAAAGCGCGTAAAAGGCATCGTCAATCCGGCGAATAAACCACGCGCCGGTGAAGAGACTTTCTGCGTCATCATTGTGACGAAGGGCGAAAAGTCGCCCTTCGTCGCTGTTCCATAAACAACCGGATATGAATGTTCAGTTGGTTGCGTATTTGTTGATCTGGGTTTCCAGAAGCGTGTATTCACGACAGGATGTACCGCAACGATTGGCGATTTCGCCAAGCTGTTCGCGGGCTTTGTCCACCTGTCCCAGTTGCAGGAACGCTTCGCCCATATATTCACGCACCAGTGTGTAATCGGGGTCAGCTTTCAGCGCCGCCTGATAATAGGTCAGACCTTTTTCAACATTTCCAAGCTTGCGGGTTGAATAGCCCAGGTAGTTGAGGATGCGCGGATCATTCTTGTTGGAGGCCAGGTTCAGCAAATTAATCGCTTCCTGATAGCGCGCATTATAGGCAAGGTCTTTGGCCGCCCAATAGATATTGTCATCTGAAAAGTTTTCAGACTTTTTGATCCGAACACATTTCTTGCGGCGTTTGTTGTAAGCAAAGCCTTTTTTGCAGGTGGGAACGCGAACTGTGCTGTTGCTTTCGCCAGCGGCGAAGGCGGGAACCTGAAAAATGAGACCTGCGCTAAAAATAACGCCAGCGCCAATAAAAGAGGCCAGGGAGAGTTTCAGTGTCTGAGACTTTTTCATGGGTAACGATCCTGTAATTTCCCGTTGCCATTGGGCGGCAACATGTATGTAACACGCCGCCTTCTCGATTTATTCGATCTTGAAATATTATGGCGATAGAAGAATTGTGATCGGCTGATTTGAATGCGTGGCATGGATATTGCGCACGTAAATTACTTGCACCATATGGGGCGGGCGTTTATACGCCCGGCCAACGGCATATTTTGGCCGCCGCAACCGCAACGAGCTGCCAACGGAGATCACCATGGCGAAAGAAAAATTTGAACGTAACAAGCCGCATTGCAACATCGGCACGATTGGTCACGTTGACCATGGCAAGACGACGCTGACGGCTGCGATCACGAAGTATTTTGGTGATTTTCAGGCGTATGACCAGATTGATGGTGCGCCGGAAGAGAAGGCCCGTGGTATCACGATTTCAACGGCTCACGTTGAGTATGAAACAGATGCTCGCCACTATGCCCACGTTGATTGCCCCGGCCACGCCGACTATGTGAAAAACATGATCACCGGTGCAGCCCAGAT
>CALHBJ010000014.1 GCA_937930845.1 uncultured Rhizobiaceae group bacterium | reverse complement strand
TAGGTAGATTCCCACGTGTTACTCACCCGTCTGCCACTCCCTCCGAAGAGGGCGTTCGACTTGCATGTGTTAAGCCTGCCGCCAGCGTTCGTTCTGAGCCAGGATCAAACTCTCAGGTTTGATCTGAGATTTGTTCCGGCTGTTTTCAGTACACCACGAACCAGCAAGCTGGCACTCAATGTGGTGACTGGGTCACGCTTCCGATCTTGCGATCGGAATTTGCAATCGCTTCTGGGTAGAAGCGATGCGAATTGACGAGAACATTTTAAACACACCTGAAACCAATAAATTGGTCTCTGGTATTTGTAACATTCTCGAAAAACGTGTCCGCCGAAGTCTCGTATGGCTCCCGAACAGTAAAAGGAAATACTGTTGGAACCGGCAGAACTTCGCCGCCCACGTTTCTCTTTCTTCATATTAAATTATCAAAGAACAGAAACGAAGACATGCAACGTTTCTTCGAACCAGATGCAAACAGCCAAAGCTAATCGCTTACCAATTCAAGGTAGGTTTTCGCAGATGCGACGCCTTTCCGGGGTGACCAGCGAGCGGTTCAAGCAGCGTAGAACGTTGCGTCCGTCGTTGGTGGGCGGGTTATAGGCAGCAAACTTAAAACCGTCAACACGCTTTTTGAACTTTTTTGATCTTTTTTCAAAATAATTCACTGGGGCGACTGTCACCCCAAAAAGCGCGTTGTTCATCATATAGGCGAACAGGCCTTACAATCAACATATGGCCACGATTTTCTTGCAAACACGCCCCAATTGCCCGTAAATATCAATTCCATGGCCCAACCGTGCCGCATACTGGGAACAGCTCAATAAAATATGGCAACGAGACCTTTTAGTTCGTCCCAATCCAAACATGCGCCCTGGTCCCAGGAAATCAACGCAGCCGTGCTTGGCGACACCCCCGCATTGATCGGTGGCAGCGGCAGGCGCGCACCCGACCGGCGCCGGGTCAGCATGCGCTGGATGAGTGGTTCGGTTCTCACCGGCATGACATCCATGCTGCTCATGGGCGGCGCCCTTTATGCGGCCCTTGAAGGGCGCCAGCAACTGGCCACCCCCGCCAACATGCTTGACCGCTTTGTTGCCGAAGGGAACGGCACCGGCGGCAAAGGTGCCGAACTCGGCGACCGCCCCATTGCCATCGTGGCACTGCAGCCGGTGAGCGAACGGGTATTGCAGGTGCCCACGGTCAGTCGGGTTGGCGACAGCAATGTCATCCGCAAGCGTCCTTTTGCATTCGCCTCGGCACCCCTTGCCATTGTGCCCAACAATCCGGTCAAATATCCACCGTTTAATCCGCTCGATGTGTTCCGCGCTTCCAATGCCGATCAGGCAATTGCCTCAAGTGACGTCATCTATGGTGCAGATGTTGAAAGCGAAGTGCGATTGCAGTCTGCCCTGCTTGATCCCGCAACGGCTTCTTTTGATGAAACCGCCGAGATTTCCAGCGCAGAAGCAGAAGCCATTGTGCGCGCAGCTCTGCCATCTTTGGCAGATGATGGCGTGCAGATCGCCGCATTGCCCTATATCGACAATTCCCGCTTCACGCTGAAACAGGAAGATGTCGCCCCCACATCCAGCCTCAACATCCGCATTACCCGTCAGAATGTCTCAGAAGCCGTCCCTGTAACAAATGACAGCGAGATTGATCGCAGCTTCTCTGAAGAAGTGATCACGGTGCCCGAAGGCAGTTCACTCAATGCTGTGTTGGCTGGACAGGGGTTTCAACCCGCCGCACTGGAATCCATGGAAGTGGCCCTGACCAGTGAAGTGGGTGCAGGTCCGCTGCCATCCGGCACAAAATTGCGAATCGCCTGGGAACAATTAGCGTCACCTGAACCGGGTGCAAAACCCATTCGTATCACCCGTCGCATCTCCGTATACCGTGGTGGCTCACATTTGCGCAGCGTTGCCCTGACCGATGACAATGAAGTCGTATGGGGGCGGGAACCAGCACCTATTCCGGCCATCGAAGCCACCAGCGATGATGAAAATCAGGAACCGCGCACCCGCATTGCCCGTTCAAACCTGCCCACCATCTATGACGGCATTTACCGCGCGGCCCTTTCCCAGGGGCTGAACAAGGCCCAGTCACGCCGCATCGTACGCACTGTGGCGTTTGACGTGGATTTTCGCGCCGCCAGCCGTCCCGATGATGATTTGGAAGTCTTCTATTCCCTTGAAGAAGGCGAAACCGAAGCCAGCGCCAATTCAGAAATTCTCTATATCGGCCTCACGCTTGCAGGTGTGCGGCGGGATTATTATCGCTTTCGCGCCGACGATGACGGCTCGGTCGACTATTACGATGACAACGGCAAGAGCGCCAAAAAATTCCTGCTGCGCAAACCTGTGCCAAACGGCAAGTTTCGATCCGCATTTGGCCCCCGGCGGCACCCCATTTCCCGCGTAGTGAAAATGCATCAGGGCGTTGATTTTTCTGCACCCCGCGGCACGCCCATTATCGCAGCAGGAAACGGCGTCGTCGAAAAGTCCGGTTGGGCCGGCGGTTATGGCCGCCAAACCATTATCCGCCACGCCAATGGCTACAAGACTTCCTACAATCACCAACACCGAATCGCCAAAAACATCCGCCCCGGTGCCCGCGTGACCCAGGGCCAGATCATTGGCCAGGTGGGCACGACCGGCTATTCCACCGGGCCCCACCTTCATTACGAGGTCATTGTAAATGGCCGCAAGGTGAACCCCATGAAGATCCGGTTGCCCCAGGGGCGCTCGCTTTCCGGCAAAACGCTTGCCGATTTCCGCCGTGAACGGGACCGAATCGATGCATTGCTGGAAAAAGGCCGCTCCACCGAACAGACCGTGGCCGCACTCAATTAAGCCGCATCACGCATTAAGATGTTTCAACATTTGCGGAAGGTTGTGACATCCAGCCCACCAGCGCGCCCATCAATGCGAGCAGCGCCGTGACAAGACATAACACCACCATGGCGTGGTTCATGGCAACTTCCTGTAACTCAATTGTCGCCACCTGATAAAGCGCACCGTTCAGGCGTTCGCCGAAGCCTGCCGAATGCATCAGATCCTGCAATTCCAGGGGCAGTGAACTGCCACGTATCATCAGCGCATATATGTAAGCCAAAAGCCCACCCAGACCTGCAATCGCCAAAAGATTCGCCAGCCGCGCAAGCATGTTGTTGATGCCTGAAGCGGAACCGGCATCCATGTCTTCTACCGAATTCATGATCGCGGTGGACAGTGGCGTGGCGCACAACGCCATTCCAACACCCAGCAACAACAATGATGGCACAATGCCAGTGAGAAACTTTTGATAGGCAATGGCAAGTGCGACGCACAGATGCGCCAAAGCAACCACAATCGGCCCAAGCGTCAACATGCTGCGCGTGCCATAGCGGTCGGCCAATCGCCCACAGCGCGGTGCCAGTAAGGCAATAACAAGGGCGAAAGGCCCAAACGCATACCCGGCATAGGTCGCAGGTAATTTCCAGCCAATGATCAACAGCATCGGCAGATAAAACAGCAGCGCCCCAAGCCCCGACCACACTAACAGCGTCAAAATATTGGCCCCACTAAATACCCGTGACCTGAACAACCCCAGATTGATCATCGGAAATGGGGTGCGATATTGATGGAAAAGTGCAATAGCACCGCACATTATTCCCGCACCAATCGCACTGGCAGAAAGAACCACATCCTGACCATCGCCAAGCGCCGTCAAGCCACCGGCAATGAAGGCAAGTGAAATGGTAATCAGGCAAGCACCAAGCCAGTCCAGCGGCGTTCGCGCGCGCGGCTTATCCCCTCGCACATGCCGCAACAACAAGAACAGCGCAACCAAACCAATTGGCAGGTTGATGGCAAATATCCACCGCCACGCCTCATCACCCCCATAGTCGAGAACCGGACCGCCGATGATCGGGCCCAGGGCGGCGGTGATGGAAGATGCAGAGACCCAGATCCCCAACGCCCGCCCCCGCTCTTTCCTGGGTGTGTTGATGGAAATGAGCGCCATACTGCCTGGAATCATGATCGCCGCCCCTGCCCCTTGCAGGCAACGGGCAGCAATCAGCATTTCAACCGTCGGCGCAATGGCGCACAGCAGTGAGGCAAGAGCAAAGGCGGCAATGCCTGTGGCAAATACTTTGCGCAATCCATATCGGTCACCGGCGGCACCGCCGAGTAACATCAGGGCGCATAAAAACAGGATATAGGCATTTTGCACCCACTGTATTTCACCAAATCCGGCATTCAGACTGGCCCGTATCTGTGGCACTGCAATGGAAACAACCGCGCCGTCGAGAAACCCCATGCCACTGGCCAAAATCGCGACAATCAGCACATATTTATGTTGGCCAGGCCCACAATAAGCATCACCCGTGTCAGCTTCATGGGGAACGGTGGGAAGGGTCAAAGCGGTTTCCTGGCGAGCGCCCATGATACCAGCGGGAATTTCGGATCGTTTTCCAGACTATGGGCGTCTTCATCAAACCGCACCCACTTATCCAGATTAGCTTCCAGACAATCCCGGTTGCCCCATTGGTCAGCGCGTATCTGTTCTGCGTCAAAGCCACATTCTTCCAGAAAGTAGCGCAATCCATCGGCGCTCCAGCGGCTGCAATCCAGCGGGTGCGGATGGCTGCGCACCATGAAGGGCACGGTCACCAGAAAATAACCGCCCGGCCGCAATGCCGACATCACATGTTGCGCGGCCCTGTAGGGATATTTCAGATGCTCCCAGACTTGTTCGGCAAAAATAATGTCGAACTGACCCTTTGGAGGGCGTTGGCAAATATCATGTTCGGGGTAACTTCCATGGTCAAAGCGCCGAAACGGAAACCGCTGCCATTTATGGCCGGAAATCTCAAACGCATCGAGGTTTTCCGGCCGTAATTGAGAGACCCATTCCTCGCATTCGCGATGCATAACCACGCGCAACCAATCAGGCGGCTTTCCCAAATTCCCTGCTCCAACATGGGCACCAAAGTTGGACCACTCTTACTTCAACTGCCCCAATTTGCCAGCCAGGCAATGGCGAATTATTTCGACACAGGAACCGGGCCTATTCGACAAACTCCACCGTGGCTCCTTTTTGAACCAGTTTGGCCAGTTCCTGAGCGTCCCAATTGGTCAGGCGAATACACCCATGGGAATTGGTTTTGCCAATAGTCTCTGGATTGGGTGTGCCGTGAATGCCGTAAGTCGGCTTTGAAAGAGCGATCCAGACCGACCCAACCGGCCCGTTCGGCCCCGGCGGAATGCGCAATATCTTGGTATTGCTCCCCTGCTGGAAATTTATCTTGGGATTGTAAGTATATTCAGGATCAAATGCGATGCGCGCCACCGAATGCGTGCCGGTTGGCGACGGTGTGGATGCCGATCCAATTGTGGCGGGATAGGCAGCCACCAGATTGCCATTGCGACCATAGGCTCGCACCTGCTTGCGGCGCTTGTCTGCAACGACATAGTGCACTTTCTCAGTCTTCTTTTTCCCCGGCGCCACAACCTGGATGGTCGTGCCCGCGCGCGAAAAATTTTTCCCTGGATTGAGTTTTTGCAGATAGCCCTGGCTCATATGAAAACGTTCAGCCAGCATTTCCAAAGGTGAGGTGTAAGACAGCGCCTGCAGTTGAGCCTTGCGGGCATAGTCAACCGGAACCGAAGCGACAAAGGGACCGCGAATATCGGCTGGCGTAATCGTGTAACGTACAATCGGATTGCCCCCTGTGGCGGCAATCTGCTCATCCAGAATGCGGGGCAAGGTAATGTCCGGCGCATCTTTATTGGCTTCTCTCCAGGCAGCCACGGCTTTGGCCACATTAGACCCCCACGCACCGTCGATCACACCTGGTGAATAGCCATTGCGGTCCAGCACGACCTGAAGACTGGCGATTTGTATGCGCGACAATTTTGGCTTGGCAATATTTAGGCCCTGGGCTTCAAGATTGCGGTTTTGCACGGCACCATCAGGGTCGGGCAGTCTCGCCAATTCTTCGTCCTGACCACGCCCATTGTTTATGCTTGGTAAGGCGCGGCGCTCAATTTCCCGCTGGGCCGGTCGCTGTTCATTCCGGTTAAAATTGCGGTTCCTGTTACGGCGCGGCTGAACCCGGCGCTGCAATTCGCGCTCGTCTAATTCATCTCGCTCGTCAAAATGTTCAGGTTCATCCAGATCAAACAATCGCCCAAGTTCCCGTTCCAGCCGCAAACGCCGGTTGCGCAGGCGTGAACGCAGCCTCTGTGACCGACTGGCTTCCCGTTGCCTTTTTGCCCGGCCAACGATGCGTCCCGTGTCGGGATCAACGAGGAATCGGCGTCCGCGATCGTCAACATAGATGTCAAAATAGCCCGACTGGGCGAGTTGTATTGATCGCTCCTCGGCATGACTTACAGCATTAAAACCGCCAGCCAGAACCACACCCCCAAGGGCCAGCCAAAGAGGGAATTTCAAGTTGGGAATACGCAACATCACATACCTGTTCTATTATCGTGTTGGTTGGCGTGTCGCCGACCAGACTTGCCAGCACATTGTCATTTTCAAGATGAACAGGGCATGAAGAAGTCAACGCGCGCGAATTTTCGCGCGCGTTGATCAGGTTTTTGCCATCGGCTTGCGCCAAACCACTGGTTTAGGCAGCGTTTTGATTGTCCGCCGGGCCGCCTGAGCTGACCTCAAACGTGTTATCCGCGGGCGTTGGCTTGGTGCCTTTCACGCGAAACTTCAGCTTATTGGCACCGGAGGTCACACCGATGGTTGCCCCATCGGCTATTTCACCAGCCAATAACATTTCCGCCAGTGGATCCTGAACCGCCGATTGAATGACCCGCTTCAACGGGCGCGCACCATAGGCTGGATCATATCCCCGTTCGGCCAGCCACGTCAGCGCGTCCTCATCCAGTTCCAGACTAATTTTGCGTTCATCCAACAACTGTTCCAGACGGGTCAGTTGAATTTTGACGATGGCTTCCATATTCGATCGTTGCAAACGGTGAAACAGAATAGTTTCGTCCACCCGGTTGAGGAATTCGGGCCTAAACGATGCCTTGACCACATCCATCACACTGTCCCTCACCTGATCCACATCCTCACCGTCTTTCAGATTGACGAGGAGTTCTGCACCTAGGTTGGAAGTCATGATGATCAATGTATTGCGGAAATCGACCGTGCGCCCCTGACCATCGGTCAACCGTCCATCATCAAGCACCTGCAACAACACATTGAACACATCGGGATGGGCCTTCTCGATCTCGTCAAAAAGCACCACCTGATAAGGCCGGCGGCGTACCGCTTCGGTAAGAACACCGCCCTCATCATATCCCACATATCCAGGAGGCGCGCCGATGAGACGGGACACCGAATGCTTCTCCATGAATTCCGACATATCCATCCGCACCATCGCGCTGTCATCATCAAACAGATAATCCGCCAGCGCTTTGGTAAGCTCCGTTTTCCCAACGCCGGTTGGCCCCAGGAAGATGAATGAACCCATCGGCCGGTTGGGGTCTTGCAGACCCGCGCGGGAACGGCGCACCGCCTTTGAGACCGACTGCACGGCTTCGCCTTGACCCACCACACGGGCCGCCAACTCATCTTCCATGGCAAGCAGTTTCTCACGCTCGCCTTCCAGCATTTTGTCAACGGGAATGCCTGTCCAGCGCGATACCACACCTGCAATGTGTTGAGGCGTTACGGCCTCTTCCACCATGGCGGTTTCATCGTCTTCGCCCTCGGCATCCTCAATGCGTTTTTCCAGGTCCGGAATAACGCCATAGGAGAGTTCGCCGGCACGTGCCAAATTGCCATCGCGTTGTGCGATCTCCAGTTCAGAACGTGCATGATCAAGCTCTTCTTTGAGGTCGCGGGTGTTGGAAAGGCGGTCCTTCTCCGACATCCAGCGCGCAGAAAGTTCCTGGGCCTTTTCTTCCAGGTCCGACAAATCGGTTTCAAGTTTTTGCAACCGGTCAACCGACGCCTTGTCGGTTTCTTTCGACAAAGCCTCACGCTCAATCTTCAACTGAATGATACGGCGATCAAGCTCGTCCAGCTCTTCCGGCTTTGAATCCACCTGCATGCGCAACCGGGCCCCCGCCTCGTCCATCAAATCAATGGCCTTGTCCGGCAAAAACCGGTCAGTGATATAACGGTTGGACAGTGTTGCAGCAGATACCAGAGCGGAATCGGCGATTCGCACGCCGTGGTGGAGTTCGTATTTTTCCTTGATACCACGCAATATGGAGATCGTATCTTCAACCGTTGGCTCTGAAATGAAAACCGGCTGAAAACGACGCGCCAGTGCGGCATCTTTTTCAACGTGTTTACGATATTCATCCAGTGTGGTTGCGCCCACGCAATGCAACTCGCCACGCGCCAGTGCCGGTTTCAGCAGGTTTGAGGCGTCCATGGCCCCTTCAGATTTCCCGGCACCCACAAGCGTGTGCATTTCATCGATGAAAAGAATGATACCGCCCTGCGCCGCGGTGACTTCCGATAATACGGCCTTCAACCGCTCTTCAAACTCGCCGCGATATTTCGCGCCAGCAATCAGCGACCCCATATCCAGCGCCATCAATTGTTTGTCGCGCAGACTTTCCGGCACATCCCCATTGACGATGCGCAGGGCAAGACCTTCGGCAATTGCGGTTTTACCCACACCGGGTTCACCAATAAGAACCGGGTTGTTTTTGGTGCGGCGCGACAAAACCTGAATCGAGCGGCGAATTTCTTCATCCCGGCCGATCACAGGATCCAGCTTGCCTTCCCGCGCATCCTTGGTCAGATCACGGGCATATTTTTTCAAGGCGTCATAGCCCTCTTCAGCCGAGGCACTGTCGGCTGTGCGGCCCTTGCGAATTTCTTCAATCGCAGTGTTCAGCGAGGTAGACGAGATGCCCGCCTTCTTTAGGATATCAAAGCTCTTGGCGGCCTTTTCCAGCGTCAGCGCCAGCAAAAAGCGCTCTACAGTAACGAAACTGTCGCCCGCCTTCTTGGCCACTTTTTCAGCCTGCTCAAAAACTTTCGCCAATTCCTGGGACAGATAAACGCCCCCATTACCACCGCTGACACTTGGCAGTTTGTCGAGGGCAATCTGAGTACCAATCAACGCTTCTTTGGCATTCCCGCCAGCGCGCCCAATCAAGGATGCGGCCAGCCCCTGCTCGTCTTCCAGAAGCACTTTCAAAATATGTTCAGGTGTAAATTGCTGGTGTCCGGCAGCCAATGCGCCGGATTGGGCGGACTGAATAAATCCGCGCATACGTTCGGTGTAGTTTTCCAAATTCATGACACAACATCCTTCGCAATACCGATTTCCCGAAGCAAAACCGGCAACCAAAAGTGAGGCTCCCGCAATCGGCAAGCCTTTCAGAAAGGATATAGGTGTCGCGTTCCCGCTTTAAAGGGGGAACGCCGGTCGGCCAGATTCAATTACAGCCACAGCCGTATTGATATCTGCGCCGGGACCATTCGCCCCGACGAGGTCTTATTCGGCAGCGCCTGAAATAAACGCGGGCAATTCAGGGGCGGCTTCATCTGCTCCCCCCGCTTCCGGTTCCACCTTCTTGCGCGGACGCCGCGCCTTGCGTGGTGCGGGCGCTTCCTCGCCATTGCCATCATCAAGGGCAATTTCGGCTGGCGTATCAGTCAAAACCGGCTGCGGGCCTTCGCCTGCGGCATCGGAATTCCCGGCGGTCTCAACAGGCCGCTCTTTGCGGCCACGGATGCGACCACGGCCACGGCCACGTTCTTCGCGAGCACCTTCACCTTCGTCGCTGCCAAATTCCTCGGCGCGTTTAGTACGTTCTTCCTCGCGCTTGGCCTGCTCTTCATCACGTTTGGCCTGCTCTTCGGCTTGCGCGGCCTGAGCCGTAGCAATCAGGCGATTATAATGTTCAGCAAACTGCCAATAGCTTTCCGCTGCAACCGTATCACCAGATGTCTGGGCATCGCGGGCCAGCTGCATGTATTTTTCAGCAATGTGAGCCGCGGTGCCGCGAATACGCACATCAGGCCCGTTCGATTCCATCGAGCGGTTCAGCTGGTTGCGATTGCTGTTATTATTATTGCGATTGTTGCCGCGATTGCGGGAACGTTGCCGGTTTTGTTGTTGGCCTTGTCTCATTCGACACTTCTCTTTGAAAGCTGCACCGTCTGTGTGATCTGATGCGGCTTTGGGGCCCTTTGGGGCCGTTCAAGTTGGGGCAAATCGCCCCGGCGAATTGGCAAACTTGTTGCCTGAACGCGCAAGTTTCCCTGCCCGTACGAATTGTTAAATCTGGATCAGCTCATCGATGTGGATTTGTTCCCTACAGATCCTAAAAGCTTTTGTTCCGCTCTATCGGTCAAACCTGTTGCGGCTTCCCGCGCATTCCGAAACTGGCTCTGATACCGAAATTTCCCGTTTTCGCTTTGCTCATCGATCAACCGTTCCAGGTGTTCATAAGCAGCGATTTTTTGGAAATGGTAAGCGCCCGATGCGCCTCTGACATTAGGAGTACGCGGCTGGAAGGAAAATGCAAGCCCTTTTTTAAGTTCTCACGCAAAATTGGTGAATGGATAGGTCCGACAAACCGGTTTAATCACCTCTAATCATTTCCGTTTTACCAACACATTTCAAAACCGCGATACGAACACGCAGCCCCCTATTGTGGTCGAAGGACAAGGACACGATCCCGCCCGCCCAAATCACAAACTACCGGATCCACCTGCCAGCCGTTCACCTGTCCCAGTTCAGTAATAGCACCAGCCTGATCAAACCCTATTTCCACGGCCAAAAACCCGCCCGGCTCCAAGATGTGCGCAGCTTCAGCAAATATGGTGCGATAGGCATCCAGCCCATCAGCCCCCCCATCGAGCGCGCATCGCGGGTCATGATCGCGCACCATGGGCGACAATTCATCAACCACATGGCTGGCGATATAAGGCGGGTTGGAACAGATGAAATCAAATTTCCCTGACAATGGTTCCAGCCACGATCCAACGACCGTCTCAACACGCGCGCTCAATCCGCATCGCTTTGCATTTTCACAAACCGCGTCCAATGCGCCCGGTGCGATATCGCTGGCAACGCACTTGCTGTTGGGCAATTCGCTCAGCAGCGCCAGGGCAATCGCTCCCGTGCCGGCGCCAAGGTCGGCAAACCGCAAGGCCTCACTTTTGCGGCCTGAAAGTGCGTTCAGCACCGCGTCGATAAGCGTTTCCGTGTCATCGCGCGGTTCCAGCGTGTCCGTATTTAAAGTCAATGAAAGCCCATGAAACTCCCGCTCGCCAATCACCCGATACACAGGCATGTGCAGCGCGCGCTCCACGCAATCGAAAAACATCTCTTCGTGCGCCGCGCTCAACCTGTCGTTCATGCGGGCAATCAACTGGGCCCTGGTGCAGTTGAAAACATGCTCGGCAAGCAGATGCGCCACCTGGCGCTTTTCAACTTGATAAGCATCTTCAAGTCGGTTGGCGGCCCTGGTCAACGCTTCGTCAAGCGTTAGCTCAGTCGCCATCGGTCTCGCCAAGCGCTGCAAGCTGATTGGCCTGATAATCGGTGATCAGCGCATCAAACAGCTCATCCAGCCCTTCACCCGCAATCATCCGGTCCAGCTTATAAAGTGTCAGATTGATCCGGTGATCGGTCACCCGCCCCTGCGGGAAATTATAGGTGCGAATGCGTTCGGAACGGTCGCCCGATCCCACCTGACCCTTGCGGGAATCCGCCCGCTCCTGGTCGATCTTCTGGCGCTCCATATCATACAGACGCGAACGCAATTCCTTCATCGCGTTGGCACGGTTCTGGTGCTGGGATTTCTCCGAGGACAGGACCACCACGCCCGTTGGAATATGGGTAATGCGCACCGCCGAATCCGTCGTGTTCACATGCTGTCCGCCCGCGCCAGACGCCCGCATTGTGTCAATACGAATATCTTCATTGCGAATTGCCACATCCACTTCCTCAGCCTCCGGCAACACCGCCACGGTGGCAGCCGATGTGTGAATGCGCCCCCCTGATTCCGTTTCTGGCACGCGCTGAACCCGGTGAACGCCGGATTCAAATTTCAAGCGGGCAAACACCCCTTTACCGGATATCGTGGCAACAATTTCCTTGTAGCCACCCACTTCTCCAGCACTTTCGGATAACACGTCCACTTTCCAGCCGTGGGTTTCCGCATGGCGCTGATACATACGAAACAAATCACCGGCAAAAAGTGCCGCTTCCGAACCACCCGTCCCGGCCCGCACTTCAATAATTGCGTTCTTCTGATCTGCCTTGTCAGTGGGCAAAAGCAAAATCTGCAACTCATCCTGAAATGTGCCAATGACCACTTTAAGATCAGGAATTTCAGCCTCCGCCATCTCCCGCATCTCACCGTCAATATCGGCATCAGCCAGCAATTCTTCCAGATCGGACAGTTCCGACTGGGCTTCTTTTAACTCACGAATTTTCTGAACCACCGGGCCGAGTTCGGAAAATTCCGATGCCAGCCGGACATAGGTTTCCGGATCCGGGTTTTCGCTCATCTGTGTTTCAAGCGAAGAATACCTGTCCAGAAGTTGCGTCATTTTTTCTTCAGGTAACATGGGGTTCCGGTCCGGATGAGTGCTCGATATCGGTGCAGCAAAAGCTACAAAGGAATACCATGCTGGTCGGCATAGTCACGCAACACTTCGTTCAGTGTGCGGTTTCCAATAGGTTCATCCACCGTCGCGTTCACCAAATGGGTAATTTTCGCCAGATCGATCGAACGGATCATTTCCTTGACCGGACCAACCGAACCCGGTGGCATTGAAATAACCCTGTAACCAAGTCCAAGAAGCGCCAGCGCAGAGAGCGGGTCACCTGCAAGCTCACCACACAATTGAAGCGGCGTGTTGTGACGCTCCGCTGCGCGAACAATTTCCCTAAGCGCGCGCAGGAATGGCCGTGAAAGCGGGTTGAATCGGTTTGCAAGATACGTGTTGGAACGATCTATCGCCGCCATGAACTGGAACAGGTCATTTGAACCGACAGATACAAAATCGACCTTCTGCATCAGCTCATCCAGCTGATACAATAATTGCGGCACTTCGATCATTGAGCCAAGCAAAACCTGATCCGGCAGGGCATGGCCGAACCGCGTCAATGAATCCATCTCCCGCCCAAGCAGCACCCGCACTTTGTCGATTTCGCTCACCATGGTGATCATCGGCAGCTTGACCTTGAGTTGCCGCCCGCTGGCGGCTTTCAACAATGCCCGCAACTGCATGCGCAGCAAGGCAGGCCGGTCCAAGGCAAGGCGTATGGCGCGCCAGCCAAGCGCCGGGTTGTCCTCATGCACCGTTTGCAGATAGGGCAGCACTTTGTCGCCGCCCACATCAAGCGTTCGAAACGTCACCGGGCGATCTCCCGCGGCGTCAAGAATACTGGTGTAAAACCGCGTCTGCTCGTTCAGTCTGGGAAGGCGATTGGCCACCATGAATTGCAACTCTGTGCGAAACAGGCCAATGCCCGCCGCCCCGGTCTGGTCCAATTGCGGCAAGTCCATCGACAGACCTGCATTCAACATCAGATCAATGTGAGTTCCATCAATGGTCAGCGCAGGTTCGTCACGAAACCGGTCAAACCGCGCCTCGCGGCGCGCCCGGAATTCAATACGCTCATCATAGCTGGCAATAAGATCATCTGCCGGGCGCAGGTGTACACTTCCCTCATCGCCATCGACAATGACGCTGTCGCCGTTTTCCGCGCGCGCCACAAATCCACTCACCTGGCCCACCACCGCAATGCCAAGCGCCCGGGCAACAATTACCACATGGCTGGTGGCCGTGGCGTCTTCCAGAACAAGCCCGCGCAGGCGTTTTGGATCATAGTCCAGAAGTTCAGCTGCACCCATGGTGCGCGCCACCACAACAAAATCGCTGGCATCGGGCGAAAGGCTCGCCGCATTGCCCATCAATTGCCGCATCAGGCGGCGTGACAAATCATCAAAGTCGCTCAGTCTGTCGCGCAAATAGGGGTCTTGCGAACGCAACAAACGTGTTCTGTTTTCCTGGGCGGTTTTTTCAGTTGCAGCTTCTGCGGTCAGCCCGTCGCGAATACCTTCTTCAATTCTGCGCACCCAGCCCCGGTCATGGGCAAACATGCGATAGCTTTCCAGCACATCCACATGGTCGCCTTCCCCACCAAGTCCTGAATCCTGAGCGTTTCTGGATACCATTGCATCAACAGTTTCGCGCAAGGACTGGATCGCGGTGGCAAGGCGGCGCAATTCATGTTCTTCATCATCACCAAACAGATTTTCCACCACCACGCGCGGCTCGTGCAGAACAACTTCACCAATGCCAATGCCCGGTGACAGGCGTGCGCCGGAAAAACTGATTGGCCGGGACTGGTCAAGCTCGGCTCCCTGTTTGGCCAGCCCGCGCAGTCCGCCTCCGGCCACCAGATCGGAAAGCACCATGGCCGCCGTTTCCAGCCCTTCCACATCTTCATCGCTGAAATTCTGTTTTTCCTGCGTCTGGACAACCAACACGCCCAGGGCGCGGCCTGCCCGTTTCATGGGCACACCCAGGAACGAACGATACGCATCCTCGCCAGTTTCAGGCAGATAGGCAAACGAAGGATGCTGCGATGCATCGGCAAGATTGAGCGGGCGTCCCGCCGCTGCAATCGTTCCCACCAGACCCTCACCAACCCGCAATTGCGAAAGGTGAACGGCTTCGGCTTTCAAACCCTGGGTGGCAAACAGTTCAAGCACGTTGTCGGCGCGCAGCACATAAACCGAACACACCTGCGCACCCATTGCAGCAGCAATCTGCTCAACAATCCTATCGAGCCGCTCCTGGGGCCCGAGGGGTTCTGCCATCGCCTCGCGAAGATGTTTCAACAGAACCCTTGGCCCGGTGGTATGGGCTTGCATGGGTTGCCTGTTCGGTAAGTTCGAAAAGAGTTATTCGAAATCTGATCGGTTGTGACTACTCTTTATCCAGCCCGTATACGGAATGCAAAGTCCGCACCGCAAGTTCGGCATAGTCCGCATCGATCAAGATTGAAATCTTGATCTCGGAAGTTGTGATCGCCCGAATGTTGATGCCCTTGTTTGCAAGGGCTGCAAAAGCGGTTGCTGCAACTCCGGCATGGCTACGCATGCCAATGCCCACAACCGATACTTTCACCATGCCCGGATCGCTCTGGGCGACCTCATAACCAATATCATCGCGCGCCGCATCAAGCGTCTTTAACGCCTTTTCAAGGTCGCCTTCAGGAACGGTAAAGGTCATATCGGTGACCGATCCGTCTTCTGAGACGTTTTGAACAATCATATCCACATTGACATGGGCTTGCGACAGCGGGCCGAACACAGCCGCTGCCACACCCGGCTTATCCGCCACACGGCGCAGGGAAATCTGGGCTTCATCCTTCGCATAGGCGATACCGGTTACGGTTTGCTGTTCCAAAATTTCATCCTCATCACAAATCAAAGTGCCGGGCGGGTTGGCGCCATCGCTGGAATCGATGGTCGCCGGGTCATCAAAACTCGACCGCACAAACATGCGCACGCCGTGGATCATGGCCATCTCCACCGAACGCACCTGCAGAACCTTGGCGCCCAAAGATGCCATTTCAAGCATCTCTTCAAACGAAATACGGTCAAGGCGCTGGGCGGAAGGAGCCACTCTTGGGTCGGTCGTATAGACGCCATCCACATCCGTATAGATGTCGCAACGGTCGGCCTTAACGCCTGCCGCCAGTGCCACGGCACTCGTGTCTGATCCGCCACGCCCCAGTGTTGCAATGCGGTTATCCGGCCCCACGCCCTGAAAACCTGCAACAACAGCAACCTGCCCGCGCCCCATGCGCTCGACAATATCACTGCCATCAATCTCTTCTATGCGCGCTGCCCCATGGGCATTATTCGTGCGAACGGGAATTTGCCAGCCCTGCCATGAGCGGGCGTCAACGCCCATTGACTGCAACGCAATCGCCAGCAAGCCGCTGGTCACCTGCTCGCCTGACGCCACAATGGCATCATATTCACGCGCATCAAAAATTGACGCATTGGAGCCAGTTACCGTTGGCATGGCATTGACCCAGCCAACCAGTTCATTGGTCTTGCCAGCCATTGCCGAGACAACCACAGCAACCTCGTGTCCAGCCGCATGTTCGCGCTGCACATGGCGCGCCACATTATAAATGCGCTCAAGATCGGCGACAGACGTGCCGCCAAATTTCATTACAAGCCGGGCCATGGGTCCGTCACAATTATCCTGATAGTCCGCCAAAACCGGTTGGCTGGCAGATGGCAGGGGTCAATCGACCCGTACCCAATAAAAAATTCCCGCTGGTCTTTAGACGATGCCATCCCCATCGGCAAGAACACCAGCGCATATCTGTCCATCAAGTGCGATCACATTCCAGCACCTATCGCCACCCCAACGGTCAGTTTGTCGCGGCGTGCAACACTTTTGCCGCACAGATTATACCTTGCCTTTCCCGGAGCGTCATAAGACAAAGGCAATAAATCAGGGAAACGACCAATGGCATCAAAAGCTTCCCGCACTCCGATCGGGCACAACAGCACAATCGATCAGGCGGAAATCGACCATTTTGCCTCTTTGGCGCAGGAATGGTGGAATCCCACAGGAAAATTCAAACCGCTGCACAAGTTTAATCCGGTACGGCTGAGCTATATCCGCGAAAAACTTTGCGCCCATTTCGACCGCGACCCCAAATCTCCCAATGCGTTATCGGGCCTGCGTGTGCTGGACATTGGCTGTGGCGGCGGCCTGCTCAGCGAACCCATGGCGCGCATGGGTGCCGATGTGGTGGGCGCAGACGCCTCACAAACCAACATTGAGATTGCCCGCCTTCACGCCGATCAATCCGGTGTCAAAGTGGACTACCGGGCAACAACGGCTGAAGACCTCGCCGCAGCGGGTGAAAAATATGACGTTGTGCTGAACATGGAAGTCGTCGAACACGTGGCCGATGTGGATTTATTCATGACCGCCTGTGCGTCGATGGTAAAGCCCGGCGGATTAACGGTGGTGGCCACAATCAACCGCACGTGGAAGGCCAATGCACTGGCAATTTTCATGGCAGAAAATGTGCTGCGCTGGCTGCCCAAGGGCACCCATCAATATGAAAAACTGGTCAGACCAGAAGAGATCGAGGCCCCGCTTCATGCCCAGGGCCTGCATACGCAGGAAGTCTCTGGTGTGTTCTACAACCCCGTGAGCGATACCTGGAAATTATCTACAGACACCGATGTCAATTATATGGTGCTTGCCAGTCGTCCCGTTCAGTAGACACCACTGGCCAGCGGCTGCGCATCATTCACTGCCAGCAGCGCGGCAGGATCAGGTCTGGCCGATGGCCCAAATTGCCCTGATCAAAGGGGTGCGGATAGGTATTTCGTCCCTGCCCCAATTGCACACGATCTTTCCTCAGGAAAGTAAATTCAGCGATATCGGGAATATCCACCCCGTTGTGTGAATAGATCCGCGCGGCATTGTTTGGATGAATGTGCACCACATCGAAATTCTGCAACAACACGTCAAACAGCGGCTTGAGCTGGGCAAACCCTTCTTCAGAAAACAGGGAGACGAGGCCGTGAAATTCAATCACCATCATCCGAAAACGCACAAAAACAGCATCTGGCGTATCGGCAATTACGGTATATTCCGCGCCTTCAATATCCATCTGCAGCAATAAATCATCGCCGCCACCGGGCGCGCATTCCTCCACCCAATCTTCAAACCGAATTGTATTGGCACTGTTCACGGCGCCCAGATATTTGGGTTGAAAATGAAACAGCGCATTTTCCTGCGGCAGCTTTTCAATCGATCCATCCACCATGAACGAGACAATGCCCCGTTCGGCCAGATCGCTTTCAAAGCCGGTTATCCGGTCCACTCCAGGGGAAAAACAAGCCGTAATCCCGGCCAGATCATCGGGCACGAGATACCCACCATCTCCGGCAGGCCCCACGCGCACAAGATTTTGCTCTATTGGCTTTGGGCGCAACCGGGAAATAAGATCTTCCAACGCATCACATGGTGCAGGCGTTTTTTTGCCCAGCATAGGCCTGGCACCAATGCCGAATCGGTTCCACATCTGAACATCACCAAAGCGATGTTCTAACAGTTTCCGAACTCGTCTTCTCAGGCCCAAATAGATACTCCCGGAACAGGCCGTCCGCCGCCAGTGATCAGCGCTAAATCTTACCGTGGCAATGCTTGTATTTCAGGCCAGTTCCACATGGACAAGGCTCGTTGCGGCCCACACGGCCCCAGGTTGACTCATCATTGGGATCACGCCCTTCGGCAGCCGCTGCCCGCGATGGTGTGAGAATGGCCTTGCCATAATCATCGTCATAATTACTGTCGAAATCTTCCTCACCGGTCAGCGGATCGATATGGCTGCCTGCCATTTCCGGCAATTCCAGTTCTTCGCCCGCAGCCTGTTGAACGATTTCAACCCGCATCATCTGGGAAGTAACCGTCTGGCGCAAATTGCCTAACAAGGCACCAAACAATTCGAAACTCTCCGACTTGTATTCAGACAAGGGATCGCGCTGGCCATAGCCGCGGAAACCAATCACTGAACGCAGGTGTTCCAAATTCTCAAGGTGCTCGCGCCACAGGTGATCGAGCGTTTGCAGCAGAATTGACTTCTCCACATAGCTCATCACTTCCGGGCCAAACCGTTCGCTGCGCTCCTGCGCTGCCGTATTGGCAGCTTCCAGAACACGTTCTTTCACATGCTCTTCATCGATGCCTTCTTCATTGGCCCATTCGTCAACCGGCAGGTCGAGATTAAGATATTCAACCACGCCCGCTTTCAGATCATCCAGCTTCCATTCTTCCGGATAGGCATTTTCAGGGATCGCGTGGCCCACAAGGCCATCAACCACTTCCTCGCGCATATCGGCAACGATCTCGGACAGGTCTTCGGCTTCCATCATCTCGATGCGCTGTTCAAACACCACCTTGCGCTGGTCGTTCATCACATCGTCAAATTTGAGCAGGTTCTTACGAATATCGAAGTTGCGTGCTTCAACCTTTTGCTGGGCTTTTTCCAGCGCCTTGTTGATCCATGGATGAACAATCGCCTCGCCTTCTTTCAGGCCCAGCTTGGTCAGCATCGAATCCATCCGGTTGGAACCAAAGATGCGCATCAGATCGTCTTGCAGGGACAGGAAGAATTTTGAATTCCCCGGATCCCCCTGTCGGCCCGATCGGCCGCGCAACTGATTGTCAATCCGGCGGCTTTCATGCCTTTCCGTGGCAATCACATAAAGACCACCGGCGCCCAGAGCTTTCTCTTTGAGTTTGGCAACTTCTTCAGTCACACTTTTACGAATTTTGTCAGCCGCCTTGCCGGTTTTGTCGCCGATCTCCTGATCCAGACGCATATCAAGATTGCCGCCCAGTTGAATATCAGTACCGCGACCCGCCATGTTGGTGGCAATGGTTACCGCGCCAGGCACACCGGCCTGGGAAATGATATAGGCTTCCTGCTCGTGATAGCGGGCATTCAGCACCTGATAATTTTCAACACCCGCCTGCCCTAGCTGGCTGGCCAGCATTTCGGACTTTTCAATTGACGTTGTGCCCACCAGCACCGGCTGGCCGCGCTCCTGACAATCGCGAACAAGTTCAATGATGGCTTTGTATTTCTCTTCCACCGTGCGGTAGACTTCATCATCCTCATCCACACGCTGAACAGGCTTGTTGGTTGGCACTTCCACCACATCCAGCTTGTAGATATCGGCAAATTCAGCCGCTTCGGTCATCGCCGTGCCTGTCATGCCCGCAAGCTTGTCATACATGCGGAAATAATTCTGGAACGTGATGGAGGCGAGCGTCTGGTTTTCGGGCTGAATAGCCACACCTTCCTTGGCTTCCAGCGCCTGGTGTTGGCCGTCTGAATAACGCCGCCCGGTCATGGCCCTGCCGGTGAATTCGTCAATGATGACAACTTCGCCATTGCGCACCATGTAATCCTTGTCCCGGGTGAACAATTTATGGGCTTTCAGGGCATTGTTGACGTGATGGACAATGCCGACATTTTCCACATCATAAAGGGAGCCGGATTTCAAAATGCCGGTATCGCTCAACATCTGTTCGAGCTTTTCAGTGCCCTCTTCGGTGAAATTCACCGTGCGCTGCTTTTCATCAAGCTCGTAGTCACCCTCATCAATATTGGGAATGACCGCATCAACGGTCAAATACAGATCGGACTTATCATCCACGGGGCCTGAAATGATCAGTGGCGTGCGCGCTTCATCCACGAGGATGGAATCCACCTCATCGACGATGGCATAGCTGTGGCCGCGCTGAACCATGCTTTCCAGGTCAAACTTCATATTATCGCGCAAATAATCGAAGCCAAACTCGTTGTTGGTTCCATAGGTAATGTCACAGGCATAGGCGCTTTGGCGCTCATCATCATCCAACTCGTTGATGATAACCCCGGTCGTCATGCCCAAAAATCCGTAAAGCCGCCCCATCCATTCGGAATCTCGCTGGGCGAGATAGTCGTTCACGGTGACCACATGCACGCCCTTGCCCGGCAATGCGTTGAGATAGACTGCCAATGTCGCCACCAGGGTTTTGCCCTCGCCGGTGCGCATTTCAGAAATATTGCCTTCATGCAGAATCATGCCGCCAATCAGCTGCACATCAAATGGCCGCATGCCCAAAGCCCGGTTTGACGCCTCGCGAACCACGGCAAATGCTGGCACAAGCAAATCGTCAAGCGCGGTGCCGGCTTCCAGCTGGTCGCGGAATTCTTGCGTCTTCCCCTGCAACTGTTCGTCGGATAGCGCCGCGATTTCATCTTCCATCGCGTTGATCTGATCAACCAGGGGGCGATATTTCTTGACCTGGCGCTCATTGTCGGAGCCGAACAATTTGCGCGCAATGCCGCCAAAACTGACCATAAATTCTTTCCTCACGCCTGACGCGACGGGCAACTATTTCTGCGCCCAGATTAAAGCATCGCCCCAAGCCCTTTGTGTGGCATATGGACGATTGTGCTCTGGACAGATAAGAGGGGGGTATAGGCTTGTCAACGTGGGCTTTATCGGGGCCATTCCGATGAAATTGCGCTGAGGCCACAACGCAACACTTTCGCCCTATTTTACAGGTTGCATTCGTAAGGACATCTGTATCGTACGTTTTGTTGAATTGGGCGCGCTTGATCTACCTCATCGTCACACCCTATGACGCAACCGGCGCGTATCCACTGCAACACCCTACCAAGCTTGAATCAGGATTTATCATGAAGCCAACTGTCAAAATCGCCGACAACCGCAATCGCCACCAGTCCCTCCTGCGCCAGTGCAGAAATACGGTCATCGGTGGGTTCGCCATCATTGCCTTGGTGGCGGCCTTGCCTGGCACATTTGCCGGCCACAGCGCTTTTGCGCAGGACAGCAAAATTGTCGCAACCGTTGGTGATCGCTCCATCACAGCTGCCGATCTTGATCAGGCCATGACCGACATGGCCCAGCAATTTGCCAGTTTTCCAGAAGCCCAGCGCCGCGCCCGCGCCCTCGATGCCCTCATCGACATCAATGTCCTGGCCATTAAAGCGGCAGAAGAAAAACTCGACGATGATGCCGAATTGAAGCGCCGCCTTGAATTGCTTACCGCGCGCGCGCTGCACAACACCTATTTCCAACAGCGCATCGAAAAAACAGTAACCGAAGAAACCATGAAAGCACGGTTTGAGAAGGAAACGGCCACCGCCAAACCGCAACAGGAAGTCAGCGCCCGTCACATTCTGGTTAAAACCGAGCAGGAAGCATTAGACATCATTGCTGAACTCGATGGCGGCAAGGATTTCATAGAACTCGCCAAAAAGCGCTCCACCGGTCCCAGTGGCCCAAATGGCGGCGATCTTGGCTTTTTCGGACAGGGCCGCATGGTTCCCGAATTTGAAACAGCAGCATTTGCCCTGGAAAAAGGCGCTTACACCAAAAAGCCTGTCAAAACCCAGTTTGGCTATCATGTCATTAAGGTTGACGATAAGCGCGACCAGCCCCTGCCCACCTATGAACAATCAAAAGCGCAAATCAGGCAGGTCATGTTGACCGAAGCCTATGCAAAAGCTGTTCAGGAAGGGCGCGAAGCCATCGGCACAAAAGTGTTGGATGAAACACTGGTGCTTCCCAAGCCGTAAATTTTGCACAACCGGGGATCACGCGCGTGACATCTTTGCCCATCTCGCCATTGGCACCGAAATCCTATGCCCAATTGCCACCGATGTCCGGCGTTCGAATTGGGGTTGCGGAAACGGGTGTAAAATATGCCAACAGATGTGACCTGCTGTTAATCGCCTTCGATCAACCAGCGGTCACAGCCGGTGTATTTACCCGCTCAAGATGCCCATCTGCCCCGGTCAACTGGTGCCGCGATGCACTGGCAGCCAGCAATCCCGCTTCTGCCCTGTTGGTCAATGCGGGCAATGCCAATGCATTTACAGGGGCCAGGGGTTTGAGCGCGGTTGAGACGATGGCCCGTGCCACTGCATCGCAACTGGGCTGCCCGCCCGATCAAGTGTATCTGGCCTCAACCGGCGTGATTGGCGAACCGCTGGATGCTGAGATTTTTCCACCCTATCTGGCGGCCATGGACAATGAGGCAAGCGAAGACAATTGGTCCAACGCCGCTTCGGCAATCATGACCACCGATACCTATCCCAAACTGTCGACGACACAATTTGATCTGGAGGGTGAAACGGTCACAATCAATGGAATCGCCAAGGGTTCGGGCATGATCGCGCCGGATATGGCCACCATGTTGTCCTTTGCAGTTACCGATCTGAACATCTCCCAGTCCCTGCTGCAAAGCTGCTTGAGCGAGACCACGGATACAACTTTCAACGCCATAACGGTCGACAGCGACACCTCCACCAGCGACACGCTGATGATCTTTGCCACGGGCAAATCCACGACCCGGATCACCAATGCAGCCGATCCGCGCCTTGCGGTTTTCAAGCAGCATCTGCGCGCCCTTTTGCACGATCTAGCGCTACAGGTTGTGCGCGATGGCGAGGGTGCCACCAAACAGGTTGAGATCACCGTCACTGGGGCCGAATCTGATTTCGCCGCCAAAAAAATTGCCCTGTCCATCGCCAATTCTCCATTGGTCAAAACGGCAATTGCCGGTGAAGACGCCAATTGGGGTCGGGTGGTCATGGCTGTTGGCAAGGCGGGCGAACAGGCCAGTCGCGATGATTTGTCGATTTGGTTTGGTGATATCCGCGTGGCGGTCAATGGCGAGCGCGACCCCGATTATGATGAGGATGCAGCCTCTGCCGTGATGCGGCGCGATGAAATCTCAATTCGCGCCGATGTGGGCATCGGTTCGGGCCAGTTCACCGCCTGGACCTGCGATCTGACCAAACAATATGTGGCGATCAATGGTGATTATCGCAGCTGATTCCCTTTCACGCCCACAGGTATTTTGATGTCTCCCCAATCCCACTTATCCAAAGCACAATCCGAATTGCCGGAGGTGCGCCGTCTTGAGGCGGTGAGTTTCAGGTCCTGGCCAGCTTCAACGATCGAATATGACGGCACATGGGCCATACGGCTAACCGCCGGGCATCCGTCCAAGCGGATAAATTCGGTCAACCCCCTGGACCGGGCAGATCACAGCGACCTTGAAAAGCGCATTGTTCGCGCAGCCCATCGGTTTAAGAGCTTTGGACGCCCGCTGGTCTTTCGCCAATCGCCCCTGGCCCCGGCTGAACTGGACAACATTCTTGATGCGCGCGGCTGGCGGCGGTTCGATGAAACAGCGGTTTTAACACGCAGCCTCGAAGATATGGATTTTGGAGACGCGCTTGACCAATTGCCCCTAAAGGACACGGGCTGGTGGATTGATCAGTGTGTGGCAATGGGAAGTGTCGCTGCATCCTTAAAGCCGGGCCTGTCTGAAATCATCAACAATGTGGAAGGCGAAGTTGGCCTGTTCCTGTCGGAAGATCGTGCACACACCCCCCTTGCCGCGGCCATGGCGGTTCGGTTTGGCGATCTCGTGGGCCTGTTTGAAGTGGTTTCCAATCCTCAAATGCGACGCCAGGGGCTGGGCCGTAAAATACTGCAAACCGCCATGTTGTGGGGCCGCGAAAAAGGCGCGCGCAAAGCCTGGTTGCAGGTGGTGGCCAACAATGGGCCCGCCACAACGCTTTATCAGTCCCTTGGCTTCCAGGAAGTCTATCGCTACGCCTATCGACAGGCACCGGAAGGCTTTGGAAGCTAGGGTCAGGACGCATTGATGAACGCCACTTCACCCACTGACCGAAAAATGCTGCTTGTCGTCGCCTGCGCCTTGATTGATGCCGATGACCGCATATTGCTGGCCCAGCGCCCACCGGGCAAATCCATGGCCGGACTATGGGAGTTTCCCGGCGGCAAAATCGATGCCGGTGAAACACCTGAGGCAGCGCTCATTCGCGAATTGCGCGAAGAACTGGACATCGAAACCAAAACCGCCTGTTTGGCACCATTGACGTTTGCCAGCCACGCCTATGAAGATTTTCACCTGCTCATGCCACTATTCGTTTGCCGCCGCTGGTGGGGAATTCCACGTCCCAGCGAAGGCCAGGTATTGAAATGGGTGCGCGCGGACGCCTTGCGGGACTATCCCATGCCGGAAGCGGATCTGCCTTTAATTCCCGCGTTAAGGGAACTTTTATAGATTAGGGCTTAACCTTCCATTCACCACGATTGCGCCACCCGCTTATGGCGATAGCAATCACAATTGGGGAAGTGGGATATTAAAGCCGTGCCAAACAAACTTACAAAGAAATCTACAAAGACAAATTCAAACACCCTGCGCGGCTATTTTGCTGCAACATCTGGTCTCACCAGTGTTCAAACCGCGCTTGGCTTCGGTGCGGCGGCTTTTGTTGCAGCGCTGTTTCTAACACCCATGCTGGACACCGGGTCACAACGGGTTGCCTATTTTGGATCGTTCAAGGGCGGTCAGAATATCGACCCAATAACAACCGCAACCACCCGCAAGGGCGATGTGAAAACAAAGCGCTATACGATTCGCCGCTCGGTTCTGCAAAAGAACCCAAGCGAACCCTGCATCATCTACGAAACGGGCCTTTCTGAAGGCGATTGCTAGCTCACAGCTTAACCTCATCGGCGCGCAATGCATCAGCAAGGCGGATTTTTGCGCTGCCCGGTTTCAAGGGTTTTTGCTGGCTGTCATGGGGCACCCATCCTGAGAGATGGACCAACGAAAAAGTGGCACGCACCCGCCCATCTGCATCACTGAAATGGTCCCCATAGTGGCGGGCCATTTCAAGGGCAACCTGGCGTGACAGGGCGGGCGGCCGGTCGGCCAACTGACAATTGGCACCAAAACCACGCAGATCGCTGATCAGATTAAACACAGTATTATAGCGAACCGTCACATTGTCCCTGTCGATCACGGGAAGCGCAAATCCAGCCCGCTGCAACAGGCCGCCGGCATCCTGCACATCGGTAAACGGATCAACACGCAACGCGGCCCCGGCTGCAAATTGACTTTCTGTCGCAAGCAGCGAGGCGCGCAATTCATTCAGCGTATCCGGTCCCGGCAGGACCGCCATCAACAACCCATTAGGGCGTAATGCGCGGTGTAATTGCACCATGATACCCGGCAGATCGTTGGCCCAGTGCAAGCCAAAGGGCGCAAGAACCACGTCGAGACTGTTTTCATCCAGTCCCAGATCATCCAGCGAAACGATGTGTTCACAACAACCCAGATGCACCCGTTCCTCAATCCGGAGAACTTCACCAATTTTTCCGCTGCGTTGCATCAGGTCTGCCAGACGCGGGGTGCGGCCAAACAAGGCCAGACCGCGCTCAAATTCACGCATCACCACGCCCAGTCGTTCTATGAGATCATCCACCGCACGGTCCAGCAGGAATTCAATCCCCGGCTCATGGCCATGGTGTGCACGGGCGAGGCTGGCGCAGTGTCGGGAATGGGAAAACACGTTTTGGCAATCCTTACTGAATGAACCGGCGGGCGCTGAGCGCTTGCAAATAATCCCGCTTCTGAGTGACTATCGCAAAAGCTCAAATGCGGGCAAGCTATTCCCATGCGTGTTTCGTCCATCATCCCGCTGCTGCAATCATCAACCCGTGTCTCACGCAGGATTTTGGCACGGGCACAAGATGCCATCTTGCCAGCTACATGCCTGTCCTGTGCCCGGCATGTGGATGAACAAGGCACCCTATGCGCCCCCTGTTGGGGACGTCTACGGCTGATTGAGAAGCCGTATTGCTCGGTTTTAGGGTCGCCATTTTCCTATGATCTGGGTGAAAACGCCCAAAGCGCCGATGCAATCGCCAATCCGCCTTCTTTCGACATGGCCCGCTCGGTCGTGCTGTACGACGATATTGCCCGCCGGCTGATCCAGGGGCTGAAATTTTCTGATCGCACTGACCTTGCCCCCTGGTTGGCCAATTGGATGATTCGCGCCAGCGATGGCATGTTGGCCAATGGCGCACATATCGTACCCGTTCCTTTGCACCCAAGGCGGCTTTGGTCCAGGCGCTTTAATCAATCCGCAGAACTCGCCCGCCCCATTGCCCAGCGCTGCGCACTCAAATTCACCCCTGAGGTGCTCGTGCGGGTGCGTCCCACACGACAACAGGTTGGGCTGCGCTCCAAGGAAAGGCGGCGCAATGTTCAAGGCGCGTTTCGGGTGCCTGTGGAGCAAAAGGTCAACGTTACCGGTCACGAAATTGTGTTGATCGACGATGTCTATACAACGGGGGCCACGCTCAATGCCTGTGCACGGGCCCTGCGCCGGGCAGGCGCAAAGCGGATTTCATGTCTGACATTCGCGCGGGTTGCAACCGGCGAGTTTTGATACCTATATCTACACATGTCTAAGCCAGCGCACCCCAAGAGGCGTCCGCTGGTACTGCCAAAAAAGGGAATGAGCATGGCTGAAGTTACAATTTACACGCGCCAAATGTGTGGTTTTTGCACCGCAGCAAAACGGTTGTTATCCGCAAAGAGCGTCACTTTTACCGAGCATGACGCGACGTTTAGTCCTCAGATCAAGGCTGAAATGATCAAGCGGTCTGAAGGTGCCAGAACATTCCCGCAGATCTTTGTTGGCGATATTCATGTGGGCGGATGTGATGATCTGATGGCCATGGAGCGGGCTGGCAATCTGGATGGTCTGTTGAACCAGTGACAATTCTTGCCCTGTCTAAAGCAGGTACGAGCCGATGACCCAGTTCACTGCGGCGGTCATTCAGATGAGCTGCGGCACATCGATGACTGAAAACGTCGAAAATCTGCGCACCGCGATTGCCCATGCTGCGAAATCCGGTGCGGATTTTGTCCAAACCCCGGAAATGACTGGCCTTGTTCAGGGGGATCGGGAACTATTCTTCCAGCAAATTCACGCGGAAGAAAACGACCCCATTGTGCGCACAGCAGCCGAGCTGGCCAGGGAACATGCCCTCACGCTCCACATCGGCTCCACGCCAATAAGCCTGGGCAACCGCATGGCGGCCAACCGGGCCTATGTATTTGGTCCCCAAGGGCAACGATTAGCGACCTATGACAAAATTCATATGTTTGACGTGGATCTGGATCACGGGGAAAGCTGGCGTGAATCGGCGGTTTATGCTCCGGGAAACCGGGCTGTGATGTTAACTGCCTGTGGGGCTCGCATCGGACTTGGCATTTGTTATGATTGCCGTTTTCCAGCTTTGTTCGCCACCTATGGACAGGCGGGCGCGGAAGTCCTGACCTCCCCATCTTGTTTCACCAAACAAACCGGGCAGGCCCATTGGCATACCTTATTGCGCGCCCGCGCCATTGAGAACAACGCATTCTTGATCGCCGCCGCCCAGGGCGGCAAATTGCAGGATGGGCGGGACACATTCGGCCATTCCCTTATTATCGATCCATGGGGCAAGATCATTGCCGAAGTGGACGGCGACCAGCCCGGCATGGCCATGACGGAAATTGATACGGCGCTGGTTCATCAAGCCCGTGGGAAAGTCCCCAATCTGTCCAATACCCGCCCGTTTAAACTGGATGAAATACAATGATCCGGTTTTCATTGGGTTGTGAGAAGGACCACGAGTTTGAAGGCTGGTTTGGTTCGTCCGATGATTTTGAGAAACAGCTCAAGCGCGGCCTGATTGCCTGTCCCACCTGCCAATCAGTCAAAATATCGAAACGCCTGATGGCTCCGGCAGTATCCACCTCCAAGGTTCGCGAACAGATCAATGTTGCCTCAGTGGATCACGCCCGTAAGGAAGTGCTGGCCCAGATGCGCGAGTTACGCGACAAAATCACATCGAACGGAGAAGATGTGGGGGAAAAATTTCCCGAAGAAGCCCGCAAAATCCACTATGGCGAAACAGAAAAGCGCACCGTTTATGGCTCCGCAAGCCGCGATGAAGTGGTGGACTTACTGGAAGAAGGCGTCGAAATCGCCCCCTTGCCCGTACTGCCTGATGATACCAACTAACCGGGCAATTTTACCTGTCTCCAGCCCACTGCGATAATTGAAACGTGGCCAGATCAGCCGGCAGGCCTGATGGTATTTTCCAGCGGTGTCAGGGCAGATGGAGATGGCGGTGTTGCAGGTTTCGGCGCGGGCGCCTTGGCTGCCGCCTCTGCCGCAGGTTCAGATTTCGTCGCATCACCGGTATTGGGCTTCGCCACATCCGGTTGGGTCGCCGCATCAGCAACGGGCTGTTCAAAACTGATACCCGGCAACGCGCTTGCATAGGTCATCGGTGCCAGATTAACCGGAGAACGCTTTTCTGCCTTGGCCAAAAGCTTTTCAAACTGCCGCGCATCACTGGTCTGTTTCTTGGTATAAGCCAACGCCAGAGATTTCGGCATTGTCATCGCTGGGCATGCAGCCCGCGATGCATAGCGCCCATCCGACTGGGTGTTGAACACATATTCACGATTGCACACATCCACCTTGGGCGGAACGCGAGTGATCTCGAAATGGTCATATCCGCGCTTCAACATTTTCCAATATTCAAAATGCGGGTTGTCGCGATGTTCCACCATATTCTTCGGCGTCATTCGAAATGGCATTGCCTGAATTTGAAAGTCCTTTTGTCCGCCCTTAAAGGCATCGCGCGCCAGGGCATAAATCTCTTCGATCTTCTCATCGGTCATCGAATAACAACCCGCCGAAGAACACGCACCGTGGATCATCAGATAAGTGCCGGTGCGATCATGAGCCCGGTCGAAAGTATTGGGAAAACCCATATTGAAAGACAAATGGTAGGATGAGTTGGGGTTCATCAGCCGTTTGTTGACGTGATAAAATCCTTCCGGTGCCTGGCGGTCACCTTCTTTGAATTTGGGGCCAAGCTTGCCCGACCATTTGCAGATTTCATACGTGTTGAGCAGTGCATACCGCCCGGTATGGGTCTGTTTCCAAACTTCCATTTCATTCTCAACTTTGAAAATGCGCAGCATGATGGGCGCGTTTTGCGCCATGCCTTTCGCCTTCATTTTCAAAACCAAAGATGCGGGCACAGGCAATTCGTGCTTGGGAACAAGCCCGTCAATCCCGCTTTGACACCCCACAAGTACCAGCCCTGCCACGGCAACCAGAGCAAATTGCCATTTGCCCTTTCCTGCCCGGTTCCAGGTCCGGTCAATTGATTGTCTGGGATATTTCATATCGCTTTTCGCAAAGACCTGCCATCACGCCCATCACTCTTGGGCCAAGAGAAGAGAATAAAATATTATGGTTGATATTGTCTTCACAACGACGCGCTTATTCACGTCATTGTCATTGCGTGCATCACACGAAACATGTCGCTTTGTAAGACAGGCTCAAAGCTAAAGATTGCGGCCAATCGCCAAAAACTTCTCGCGCCGCGATTTACGCAATTCGTCGCCCGACTTGTCTGCCAACTCATCAAGCACTTTTTCCAGCACTTGCGCGGTGGCGTCGAAAATCTGTTCCGCACCCCGGTGAGCGCCGCCCACAGGCTCTGGAATAATGGCATCAATGATACCAAGACGTTCCAGGTCTTGCGCTGTGATTTTCATGGAAGTCGCCGCTTCCTTTGCCCTCGTGGCATCGCGCCACAATATGGACGCTGCACCTTCCGGTGAGATCACGCTATAAATTGAATGTTCCAGCATGAAAACGCGATTTGCCGCAGCGATTGCAATCGCGCCGCCGGAACCGCCTTCGCCGATAATGATCGAGATTAATGGCACGGTCAGATTGAGGCACGCTTCAGTAGAACGCGCGATGGCTTCTGCTTGCCCACGTTCTTCCGCGCCAATGCCTGGATAGGCCCCTGCGGTGTCCACCAGAGAAATGACGGGAATACCAAACCGTTCAGCCAGCTTCATCACCCGCACGGCCTTGCGATAGCCCTCGGGCCTTGCCATGCCAAAATTGTGGTGAAGCCTCGTTTGGGTATCATTGCCCTTTTCATGGCCGATCAGCGCAACGGAACGGCCGCGAAACCAGCCCAGTCCCGATTGGATCGCATGATCATCGGCGAATCCGCGGTCACCGGCCAATGGCTGGAAATCTTCGATCAGGGCAGCAATATAGTCTTTAAAATGGGGCCGGTCTGGATGGCGTGCCACTTGCGTCTTTTGCCACGGATCGAGTTTTCGATACAGATCCTGGAGCGCCTGTTCAGACTTGGCCTGCAGGCGCGCCACATCATCCTCGATGTTCATGGCGCCATCAGCTTCGCCCATGGCCCGCAATTCACGGACCTTGCCTTCCAGATCCGCAATCTGTTTTTCAAATTCGAGATAGGCCTGCATACACGTACGCCCCGGAACAATGACGAGAATTATTTAGATAAGTTGGGGCGAAAATACAGCCCTTGTCATCATTTCGGCTGGTAAATTACCCATTTACCAGCCGTTTTTTATTCAATGGCTTATGCAGCAGCTTCCGCACCACCGCCTTCAGTGCTCGCCTCTGCCTCTTCTTCTTCCTCGGGCTTGGGTCCACGGCGCGGGCCCTTGGCAAGGTTTGCCTCAATGACATTGACGGCTTCCGTTTCCGAAATCTTGTTGACCACGGAAATCTCGCGCGCCATGCGCTCCAGAGCCGCTTCATAAAGCTGGCGTTCGGAATAAGACTGCTCAGGCTGGTTTTCAGAACGGAACAGGTCACGCACCACTTCTGCAATTTGAATCAGATCACCAGAATTGATTTTCGCATCATATTCCTGGGCACGACGGCTCCACATAGTGCGCTTGATACGTGCCCGGCCCTGAACGGTTTTCAGCGATTTCTCCACAGTGGCTTCGTCAGAAAGCTTGCGCATTCCAACGGACTCGATCTTTGGCACGGGAACCCGCAACTTCATCTTGTCCTTGGCAAAATCGATCACGAACAGCTCAAGCGCAAATCCGGCAACTTCCTGTTGCTCGATGTCGACAATCTGACCAACGCCATGGGCTGGATAGACAACGTGCTCACCGGTCTTGAAACCCTGTCTCTGGATCGTTTTCTTCGCTGCCATAGTGTGTCGCTCCTAATTATTTAGGCCAGCAGGCCATTTTGTTGGCACAGGCACAAAATGCCCGCACAAATTTGTGGCTTTGTCTTAAAGCCCTATACGAAATCGCGGATTTGAAGTTCAACCGCTCCGACAGTCACAAGCCCTGTTTGCCTGTCAGGCCGGTATTGATGGCGCAGCCGCCATGCATACATTTTTTACAGGGAAAATTGGTCCGTATGATCAGGAGGTCGAAAGCAGCCTTTCAGATTCACCCGGCAACGATACGCGCAC
This sequence comes from uncultured Rhizobiaceae group bacterium, assembly GCA_937930845.1. Taxonomy (GTDB): domain Bacteria; phylum Pseudomonadota; class Alphaproteobacteria; order Rhizobiales; family Rhizobiaceae; genus Pseudahrensia. Next base: position 129,001 of record CALHBJ010000014.1, on the reverse strand, counting down.
GTATACCAGCCAGCCCAAAACTTAACGATTAACTGCCATATATACCAAAATAGGTTAAATTTCAACGCTAAAGCCGCCCAAATGGCCCCTAAAGCCTTAATGTCCTGCCAAAAAGGTTAATGAATCGGGCCGTTAAGCAGCTAAAACTCTAATTGCCTTCTCCCGGCTCTGCAGAAAAATATTTCTCAAACTTATCCGCTTCGCCATCAAATTTCTCGCCGTCGGCGGGCGCTTCGCCCTTGGCGATGATATTAGGCCACTTTTCCGAATATTCGGTATTGATCTTCAGCCATTTGTCCAGGCCCGGCTCCGTATCCGGTTTGATCGCATCAGCAGGACATTCCGGTTCACACACGCCGCAGTCGATACATTCATCTGGGTGAATGACCAGCATGTTTTCGCCTTCGTAAAAGCAGTCGACGGGGCAAACTTCAACGCAATCCATATATTTGCATTTGATGCAATTGTCGGTGACGAGATAGGTCATGTGCAGTTCAGCTATCTGATTTTCATTTGAAGCTGAATTAACGTGCGCTTGCCCCAAGCACAAGAAAAACTGTTCGCCCGAATTGCCACATACAGCAAAAGCATTCTGTTTTCAGTCCTCCTCGCGCGGATCGGCCTGCAAGCGGAACCTGTCCATGTCCCGGCGCTGCTTCTTTGTTGGACGCCCTGCCCCTTCATCACGCGGCGCAACACGCGCCGTGCTGCTGGTCGCATCCGTTTTCTTTACCGGAGGCGGAGACAGGTCTTCATATAGCAATTGAGCCTCTGGCGCCGGGCCGCGCCGCACGCCAAGAGCAATCACTTTCAATATGGCGATACGCCGGTCCAACGTGATGGTGAGCACATCATCAGGCGCAATGGCGCTGCTGGGCGATGAGATTTTCGTGCCATTAACACGCACTTTTCCAGATTTAACGATCGCCTGCGCCAAAGACCGGGTTTTTACCACACGCGAATACCACAGCCATTTATCGACTCTGAGTTTGGCGGATGAAGACGTGTTCAACGTGTTGCTAATCTCCGTCTATTTTTTGCTCAGCTGATCTTTCAGCGCTGCCAGTTTGGCAAACGGTGAATCCGGATCAATCGGTTTGGGTGCAATGGGCTTGCCAGGCTTACCTTTACCGCGATGACCCGTATTGCCCGCCCCGCCCTTTTTGCCACCGTTCGGCTTACGTGGCCGGTTGCCCTCGCCAGCCTTCGCATTGGCACCATTACGATCAGCACTGGGGCCCTTGGAGAACGAGCGGTTCTTGTTGCCCGTATTGCGATTCTGTCGCCAGATATCGACCCGCTTTGGTTCAGTAATTTCTTCGATCACATCCGGAATTGCCGCCTGCTCCTGCGGTGCGCCCGCTGCGGTTGGCTCACTAGCACCGGGTACTTCAACGCTGGCATCAGAAGCGGGCTTGGTTTCGGCGGCCTCTTCTTTGCTGGCCTCAGGCGCAACATCGTCGGCAGCATCTTTAGGCGTGGCATTGGCAATATCCCACTGGGAAAACTTGCTCAGCACGTCTGTTTCCAACATGCTTTCCGACTTGTATCCTAGGCCCTTCAATACCGCAGACATGTCTTCATGGGATGCGCCCAGGATCGACAACATCGCCGGCGTCACCGTAAATCCAGATCCGTCCCAGGCCCCTTCGGGGCGTTGGGCAGGTTTGGCCGCATCAAAACGCCATGCAGTTGCCGGTCGAATAAGATCGGCCAACCGTTCAAGAATATCGATACGTACAGCCTTTTGGCCAAGCACCCGATATCCCGCTAACGGATACAATTGGGTGGCAAATGTGGGATCAACCGCAACCGATGTGCGCCCTGAAGCCAATGACGCAATAATTTCGGCCCGGCCCTGCAATTCAAGTGAATCGTTGAAAATGGCCCATAACAGCGTCACCAAACCGGCTGGCGCAGGCTTCAGCAAGGCCGGCACGAATATATGATACGCCCCGAACCGAACACCTTTACGGCGCAGCAGAGCCCGTTGCTCCTGCTGCAATTGCCGCATTTCATCGGCAATGGTGCGGCGATCCACCGTGCCCAGATTTTCAATAATCTGAAATGCGACTCCCCGCGCCGTACCGTCCAACCCTTCGGTATCCGACAAATCCACCAGTGGTTTAAGATGTGTGTCGATCGAATGGGCCAGCCAGCGTTCCAGCCGCGCGGCGACTTTGTCCCGTGCCGGGCCGGTTAATTGTTCATCGGCCAGCAACAATACGCGCGGCTTCAACACACTGTCGCCAGCCAGAATACGCCCAACGGGCGCACCTATCCAGCGCAGCGTGCCATCGCTGTCTGCGATAATATCGCTATTGGGCGCAGCCGCAAACCGCGTTGCCCGCGCCTCGATTTCGCTTGCCAGTGCTTTTTGGGCAGCCGCCCGCGCAGCCTTGGCATCAGGCCCTTCGGCCTGATTGTCGGCAGTGAACTTAAATCCGGACAGTTCACCCACATGGTGCCCTTCCACCATGACCGCACCGGATGGCGCAATTTCAGCCTCTAACATCGTGTTTTCCCGAAGGCGCTTCATCAGAACGGATGTCCTGCGATCAACGAAACGTTTCGTCAAGCGTTCATGCAATGCATCGGACAAGCGATCTTCTGTTGCGCGGGTTTCTTTTTGCCAATGATCGGCGTCCTGAAGCCAGTCACTGCGGTGCGAAACAAAGGTCCAGGTGCGAATATGGGCAATGCGATTTGACAACGCATCAATGTCGCCCTGGGTATTATCTGTCTGTTTCACCTGATTGGCAAACCAGTCCTCATTGATAAACCCATCATCGGCCAAATCCCGGTAAATCGTCGACAACATGTCAGCATGATTGGCCGGTGCAATCTTGCGATAATCGGGCACCTGGGCCACGCGCCACAATTGCTCCACATCCGACCGGCCTGAAACCCGCTGGCGAATATCATCCCCGCTAGCCATCGCAGCCAGCGCCCGTTGGTCCGTTGCCATGGGAGCCCTGACCAATACCGGATGTCCTGATGTCTGATCCAGACTGGCAAGCAGTTGATCAATTGACTCAAAATTCAATTCACGGCTGCGCCATTGCAATTGTTTTTCAGGGGCGAAGGTATGCCCTTCCAACCGTTCAACAAGTTCATCTTCAAACGGGTCCACATTGCCCGTCACCCCAAACGTGCCATCGCGCAGATGGCGGCCAGCCCGTCCGGCAATTTGTGCAAATTCAGCCGGTTTCAGCCGCCTTTGATGCGTGCCGTCAAACTTTTGGTCCTGGGCAAACGCCACATGGTCCACATCCAGATTGAGCCCCATGCCAATGGCATCTGTCGCCACCAGAAAATCCACGTCGCCGGACTGGTACAAAGCCACCTGGGCATTGCGCGTGCGCGGGCTCAGCGATCCCAGCACAACCGCAGCCGCGCCGCGTTGGCGGCGGATCAATTCTGCAATCGCGTAAACCTCATCTGCCGAAAAGGCGACAATGGCACTGCGCCGGGGCAGTCGGGTAATTTTTTTCTGCCCCGCATAATGCAACTGGCTCATACGCGGTCGGGTGATGATATTGATGCCCGGCAACAGGCGTTCCAGCGCCGGGCGCAGGGTTGCTGCCCCCAGCAACATGGTTTCCTGGCTGCCGCGCAGGTTCAGCAGCCTGTCGGTAAACACATGCCCCCGATTCAGATCGGCAGCCAGTTGCACTTCATCAATTGCCAGAAAATGCACATCGGCATTGATCGGCATGGCCTCGACCGTACAAACGCTGAAACGGGATTTGGGCGGGACGATTTTCTCTTCGCCCGTAATCAAAGACACCTGCTCAACGCCCACCTGGTCCACCACCCGGGCATACACCTCCCGCGCCAGCAGCCGCAGGGGCAGCCCAATCATGCCGGACTGATGGGCCAGCATGCGCTGAATGGCGAGATGGGTTTTTCCGGTATTGGTGGGCCCAAGCACGGCGGTGACCCCACGCCCCGTGCGGGCATTGACGGCAACGCGAAGAGAATCGTCCAATCCTGGAGTCGTATTGCGGTTCATGGGTGGCGCTTCGATCCCAGGTCGTCGTCGCAGGCTTTAGAATTTATTACCACATCGTAAACCATGGTCACTCAGCTAATTGGCGCGCTCACAGTTTTTGTCAAAACCTCGAACAGTCCGTGAACATAACGTGCCCGAATCAGTGATTCAGCCATGGTTCCGTTTTGTTCTCTTCTATATGTGGGGTTCATCCGCCAATTTCAACACAAGTCAGGCTGCATGTAAGGTCAGTTGATGTACTCTCACCACGCACAATTTAACACTTGTCGGTTCGAACTGCTCCAGTTCGGGACACATCTGGCCCCGATGCAGGGAAGAAACAAAAATCATTTATGAACAAAACCTTACGCCCTGAACTCCTGGCGCTGTCCACCCGTTAGTAAGTGGATCATAACACGAACAAGCCATGTCCGAATCACTGACATGCCCCCGTTCCCCGTTTGATCTTGCTCAATATAGCTATTCAGCACCGCCCCCGACACAAGATGTAGCCGGGCACCAACTGTCTGCCAGCACAGCCGCGCAACACCTTTGCGATCAGTTAACCAATTTGTACCAGATCGGCACAAAACACATATTCTGCCATGGGGTCAGCGCTTGGCGAATTTATAGGCGTTGCCGGTTGCCGTTCCACGCTGCGTTTTGACGCGAAATCCAAATAAGGCGTAAACATTGGTTTCCCCAAGACGGGCCAGTGTGACCTCCATATTGCGGTTGGATTTCATGAACTTGATGTTTTTCTTGTGCATGCGCATGCCCGCCACGGGTTCATACCTGACCGAGCAGGTAAATGTGGGACCGGAAAAGCCTTTCACCTTCGCTTTGGACGTGGATTTGTAAATAAATTTCAGGTCCATGCGGTTTTTGCCATCGAACACGGGCACCGTGCGATTGCAGATGGCTGGGCCATTGCCCACTTCGTTTACAGCCACGGGAAATACCAGTGAGCTGACCGGGTCCAACACACCGCGCAGGTGGTTTTGTGTAACGGGAATGCTGCCCTTTTTATATTTCACCTTGGGCGTCGACACCGCATTCACAACATTGCCGCTGGCGAATGCCAAACGCAGGTTTCCCTGCTTCTTACGCTGGGCATAGGAAAGCGTGTGCGAATCTGGAATGGCCCTGCGCCCGGCGATCTTTCCCGATGCATCAAACCGCGCATCAGTTTTGGCTACAATGGAAACAATTGCATTGGTTCGGGCATCGCCACGTATGGCATAGCGGTCGCCATCCACATCAATCCGATTGGTGAATTTGCCAACACTGATGCCCAGATAGCCAAGCGTCATTTTGATTTCATATTTTGCAGGCTCGGCGCTGGCCGGTGTGACACCAAACAGGTCAATCGCCGCACAAAATGGAATAATGGCCGATCTTACGGCAAAATACCGAACACTAAAAACGTTCAGGAGCATGATCTCAATCCAGCTCTTGTTTGAAAAATACACTAACTGCGGTGCCCAGGCTGCGCAAACCGTGCTCAGACACTTTAATTAACGGCCAGTTTAGGGCGAAATTGGGATCACGGGGAACCAAATGCAATTCAACCGGCCAAGACCCGCGATCTTGCTCCTGGAGACTTGACGTATTCCCCATTCAACCCTACAACCCCGCGAGATTTTCCGGTGTTGAAAAGATGTCGCTCTCACCGCCCGGTTCGCAAAGTCCCACAGGGATCCAGCGGGCGGAGGTGAAAAAGTGCTTGTTAAAATCAAAGCAAGTGGCGCGATGTTCTCTCAACCCTCCCTAGTTGAAGGATATTCCCATGTCCCGTCGTTGTGAATTGACCGGCAAGGCCGTCATGACTGGCAATAATGTAAGCCACGCAAACAATAAGACACGTCGCCGCTTTTTGCCAAACCTCGTCAATGTGACATTGATGAGCGAAACATTGAACCAGCGCATCCGTCTTCGCGTTTCCGCCGCTGCATTGCGCACGGTCGAGCATCGCGGTGGTCTGGACGCCTTTTTGCTGAAAGAAAAAGAAGGCAACCTGTCTTCAAAGGCTGCATTGATGCGCCGTCAGATCAGCAAGAAGATGGCTGAAGCCGAAGCTGCCTGATGACAGGCAAGGCATATACCGGCCCAAAATAACGGGCGGTGTTTGCAGGCTACAGTTGATTGATATCAGGGCGGTTCGACGGACCGCCCTTTTGCTATTGTGACACAACGGTTTTCGCCCAATTAAAATGGAACCAGAGAAATGAACGCCCAACAGGCCAACTCAAACGCCTATGATCTTGGAATATTCGTTTTTGCAATGGCCGCAGTGGTCGTCATTTCAAATGTGCTTGTTGAATATCAGGTTCAGGCAATGATCGGCGGCGTAAACCTGGCAGATCTGTTGACCTGGGGCGCGTTTACCTATCCAGCTGCCTTTCTTGTCACCGATCTCACCAACCGGAAATTTGGCCCGGCCCGAGCCCGCCTCGTCGTATTTGTCGGGTTTTTCATCGCGGTCGCTTTGAGCGTTTGGCTTGCAACACCACGCATTGCAATTGCATCGGGCAGCGCGTTCCTGATTGCCCAATTGCTGGACGTGTCCATATTTAACTGGTTGCGCAAAGGCACCTGGTGGCGCGCACCGCTGGTCTCCAGCCTGCTGGGCTCCAGTTTTGACACGCTGATTTTCTTTGGTCTGGCCTTTGCCCCGGCTCTCGCCATGCTCGATTTTGGTGGCGCAGACGGTTCCCTTGGCTCTGCGGTTCCGTTTCTTGGCGTTGGCGGGGATGTGCCTCTTTGGACTTCCCTGGCCGCTGGCGACTTTATCGTAAAGGTTTTCGTGGGTCTTCTAATGCTTCTGCCTTACGGCCTGTTCACGCGACAGGCCGCCGCCGCCTGATTTCATTGGCCGGTCCATTTGAACTCCAGATACAACGTCCTTTGAAGTTCAAAATGATTGTCATCTGACACCAGCGCGATCCGCACCTGTCCATTGCGATCACGGAACACGCTTAAACCTTCCAGATTGTCGATCTGCTGGGCGCGGGTGAGGTCGAGAACGACATCACCGTCCAAGACAGCACCGGCAACGATGTCATTACCCGCAACGCGCCGAATCCGCACGGCAGGGCCGGTCCCCAGGCTGAAACGCCGCTCCAGAATGAGCAAATCACCGTTGGGCAAAAACGCCGCATCGGTGACAAAAAAGAAATCGCGAGGGCGCACCGAAAGCTCTTTCCAGTGCTCACCTTGAGAAAGAAAGCCGCGAATATTACCCTGCGGATTCAAGCTGTATTCGGAAAGTGCAATCAGCTCGCCAGCAAATTTTCCACCCCCAGTTTGGATGGGAATGGCCGCAATGGCTTCCATGCCAAAATTATAGCGCAGCCGGGGCTTGGGGCGAGCATCGTCGATAATCACAGCAGGGCCTTGCGGCAGCGACGATCCAGCCGGAAATTTATATTTCAAGATACGGGCATCCTGCTCCGTACTGACAAACACATTCCCACCTTTGATCGCCAGTCCTTCGGAATCTGACTGCCACTTGTTCTCGAAAATGGCATTGTTCTCATCAACCAGCGGCGCGATTTGCCCCTTGGATAAACCCACTGGCCGGTCCGATGAATCCCGTAATATCGTGGCAGCAAACCACAATCCTGTATCGGTGACCGACAAAAGGCGACTGTGATCCAGCATCCGCAGGCCCGACAGGGCACCGAAATCAGGTGCATCGCTTTGCAGGACAAGGCCGCCAGCAAATTCGAATTCACCAAAACGGACCCGTTCAGGGTGAGAAAGGTCAAATGCGGTAATCGGCTTCGCTGTGATGGGAATATGGGGGCGAGAGGCATGTTCCGCGCCCAGGGACGCGGTGGCCAGGCCCACAAGGGCAGCGAAAACACACAACGCCGCCCGGACCGCCATATGATCAGCCAACCATGCCCGATGCCCGACGGCGTTTGGCCCGCCGTGGTGTTTTTTGTTCGTCAAACAAGGCAGCCAATTGCTCGGTCATGGCACCGGCAAGTTCTTCCGCATCAACGATGGTAACCGCTTTTTCATAATAACGGGTCACATCATGACCAATACCGATTGCCAGCAACTCGACGGGCGATTGTGTCTCAATATGTTCAATCACATGGCGCAAATGCCGCTCAAGATAGTTGCCGGGATTCACCGACAACGTGGAATCATCCACTGGCGCGCCATCAGAAATCATCATGAGAATCTTGCGCTGTTCCGGCCGCGCCATGAGGCGTTCATGCGCCCATTCAAGGGCTTCACCGTCGATATTTTCTTTCAACAGACCTTCGCGCATCATCAGGCCAAGATTACGCCGTGCCCGCCGCCAGGGCGCATCGGCACCCTTATAAATAATATGGCGCAAATCGTTGAGACGGCCAGGATTGGGCGGTTTGCCCGCTTTCAGCCAGGCCTCACGGGATTGTCCACCTTTCCAGGCTTTCGTGGTGAACCCCAGAATTTCCACCTTCACGCCGCAGCGCTCCAATGTGCGGGCAAGAATATCAGCACAGGTCGCGGCCACAGTGATGGGCCGCCCCCGCATGGAACCTGAATTATCCAACACCAAAGTGACAACGGTATCGCGGAAATCCGTGTCTCGTTCCATCTTGAACGAAAGTGGGGCCGTCTTATCGGTAACAATGCGCGTCAGCCGGGCGGAATCCAGATATCCCTCTTCAAGGTCAAAGTCCCAACCGCGATTTTGCTGCGCCATCAAGCGGCGTTGCAACCGGTTGGCCAGCCTGCCCACCACGCCCTGCAAATGCGCAAGTTGCTTGTCGAGGAACGCCCGCAATCTCTCCAGTTCAGCATCATCACACAACTCTTCGGCTTTGATCACTTCATCATCGCTGGTGGAGTAGGCTTTGTAGTCGGAGATCGGCGGCATGTTTGAAAACGGCATATCAGGACGCGGAGCTTCGCCGGGGGTTTCCGCCTGATCGTCATTGTCGTCGAACATTTCCTCGCCGGATGCTTCAGATGCATCCATCTCACCGGCTTCCTGTTCTTCGCCAGTGGCTTCAGTCTCGTCAGGAGCGGCTTCTTCGGTGCCGGTGGCTTCCTCGTTTTGACGCTCCATGTCTTCTTGAGAATCGCTTTGATCCTGATCATCCGATTCGTCATCATTGTCGTCTTGCTGGGGGTCTTGACCCAGCTCATCAGCCATTTCGAGTTGGGCAATCAGATCGCGGGTTGCCTGGGCAAAGGCATTTTGATCATCCAGTTGTTCCCCCAGATTATCGAAACTCTCGCCCGCGCGCTCTTCAATCCAGTCGCGCCATAGATCAACAACATTGGCCGCCGATTTCGGCGGACGCCGCCCGGTAATTTTCTCACGCACCAAAAGCGCCACCGCATCTTCCAGCGGTGCATCGTCACGGGTTGTGGCATCAGAGAAACTGGCCCGCAGATATTTGTCTTCCAACATCATATCAAGATTGTCGGCCATCCCCGTCATGGCCTTTGAGCCAATGGCTTCGCAGCGTGCCTGTTCAACAGCATTGAACACGGCCCGCGCATTATCACCTGCGGGCATGTGCTGGGCATGGACGCCGCTGTCGTGCTTTGCCCGCCGCAGGGCCATGGAGTCAGCCAATCCGCGTGTCACAGCAACCTCAGCGGCAGAAGGCGTCTTTGAAGGGTCGGGCAAGCGCACACGGTCGCCGGCCATGCCAGCCTTTTCCTTGCCATAGGTGATTTCCAGTTCCGCATCCTGCGCAATCGCGCGCATACAGCCTGCAACTGACTGTTTCAGCGGTTCAACATCAGCGATCGACGCCGTGTTCTTGGAATTATCACCTATGCGCGACATGCCAGCTAGCTCAGCACCAGATTGGCAGCCGATTCCGTCAACTCTTCACCAAATGCGCGTTGATAGAATTCGGCAACCAAAGGACGCTCAAGCTCATCGCACTTGTTGAGGAATGTCAGGCGGAAAGCAAAGGAGATGTCCTTGAAGATCGCCGCATTTTCCGCCCAGGTCAGCACGGTACGCGGGCTCATCACTGTGGACAGATCACCATTGATGAAAGCCGCACGTGTCATATCCGCAACCCGAACCATCTTGTTGATATTGTCTTTGCCTTCATCATTTTGCCAGCTTGGCGTCTTCGCCAGCACAATTCCAACCTCATGGTCATGGGGCAGATAGTTCAGCGTGGTCACGATGGACCAACGGTCCATCTGGCCCTGGTTGATCTGCTGGGTGCCGTGATACAGGCCGGACGTATCGCCAAGGCCAACAGTATTGGTTGTGGCGAAAAGGCGAAACGCGGGATGCGGATGGATGACCCGGTTCTGGTCAAGCAAGGTCAACCGACCCGCCACTTCCAGCACCCGCTGGATCACAAACATCACATCCGGGCGTCCCGCGTCATATTCATCAAAAACCAGCGCCACATTGTTCTGCAACGCCCAGGGCAGGATACCGTCTTTGAACTCGGTGATCTGCTGACCGTCTTTGAGAACGATGGCGTCCTTGCCAACAAGGTCAATACGGGAAATGTGACTGTCCAGGTTCACGCGAACCGTAGGCCAATTGAGGCGCGCGCCGACCTGTTCAATATGAGTCGACTTACCCGTACCGTGATAACCCGTCACCATAACACGGCGGTTAAACGCATAACCGGCCAGGATGGCCAGTGTTGTATTGTGGTCAAACAGGTAATCGGCGTCGAGCGCGGGAACATGTTCGCTGCTTTGGGAATAGGCAGGCACGACCATATCGGAATCAATGCCAAAAACTTCCCGGACCGAGACTTCGCGGTCCGGCATATTTTCTTGCTCGCTCATAATTCTATTGCTCTTGAAATTTGGCGTTCGAATCCGACGCTCTTAACTGAGGAAAAATCTATCTCAAATCGGTTTAGCAGAACGTTTGCTCAGCACAAACCCGCACGTTTGAGATGTTTGTAGGCCTGGATAATCTGTCGCAACCGATCTTCCGAACTGCGGTCTCCGCCATTGGCATCAGGGTGGTTCTGTTTCACCAGCGTCTTGTATTTGCTGGTGATATGCTCACTGGACGCTGTGGATGGCAGCCCAAGGTCTCGCAAGGACTTCTCTTCCAGGCGTTTGAGCTTGCGCGGCCCGTTTGACGCCGGGATTCGTTTTCCATCCGGTGTGAGGCGTGAGCGCACCTGGGAATGCCAGCCCGGCGTTGCTCGCAACGTGTCCGGATTGACCGGCTGCCCGGATCGGCGCGTGCTCATGGGGCGCGTTGGGCGGTGCCCAGTAATATTTTCCTTTTGATATTTCGCGATCTCATCATCATTGAGGCCGGAGAAATAATTGAAATTCTTATTATACTGGCGCACATGGTCGATGCAGAAATTGATGTACTGCCCTTCGCGATTGCGGCCCATGGGGGCTTTATGAGTGCCGGATTTATCGCAACCTTCCCAGGCGCATTCGCCTGCCTTGCGCTCTTCTTCTTCTTTTTTCTTGGCCCCACGGGGCTTGATGCGAATTTTATCAAAGATGTCTGAATTGGAAGCCATTGCGCTGAAAGGGTGCCTTCGGTGTGTGTTCCAAAAAATTCCGGTTCGGCTCATGCCTGCGACCGGCCCCAATAGTCTACCACGCGGCCTTTCAGAAAAGTACCGCATTCCTGGATGGAATTAGGGGGCGATACGTCTTAAACCAAAGCTGGAAATATTGCCAGTAAAACACGCGCGACCCTTCGTCCCTATTGGGACTGGCATCGAGCAACCATAAAAAGGTGAAGCATGAGCGACAAATCCGATCAAAAAGGACCATTGGTTACCGCGCTGGAAGCCAAGCTCCGCATAGCCTTTGATCCATCATCCCTGGAAGTCCTGAACGAAAGCCACCTGCATGCCGGACACCAGCCCGGATTCAATGGCCAGGGCGAAAGCCATATCCGCATTCGCATGGTGGCGGACCATTTTACCGGCATGAGCCGGGTCAACATTCACCGAGCCATTAATGAAATTTGCTCTGACGAATTAAAGGCTGGCCTTCACGCACTGGCCATTGATGTAAAAGGCACCTGACCCGGACCTGCCTGCGAATTGTCATTTGGCCGGTTCAGGCAGCCACATTTCGAATGCGCAATTGGGCAATGCGGTTCTTTTCGCGTTGCAACACGACAAACCGCTTGCCGTAAAATGTGAAAGTCTGTTTCTCTTCCGGGATCATCTTGGCTTCGTGGATCACCAGTCCGGCAATCGTGGTCGCTTCCTCATCCGGCAGGGTCCAGTCAAGCGCGCGGTTCAGGTCGCGAATCGGCAGGCTGCCATCGACAATTACCGATCCGTCCGTTTGGGCGGCCATGCCAGATAGTTCGGTATCATGTTCATCAGCGATATCACCAACGATTTCCTCCAAAATATCCTCAAGCGTCACCAGGCCTTCCACTTCGCCATATTCGTCCACCACCAGGGCAATATGGGCCTGGCGGCGCAGGAACGCATTAAGCTGGTCTTTCAACGTTGTTGATTCTGGCACAAACCAGGGCTCGCTCATGGTCTTGCGCACATCGAACTTGCTTGCCGAATATTTGATTGCGGCAAGGGCTCTCAACATGTCCTTGGCGTGAATGATGCCAATGATATTGTCATTTTCCCGCTCCCACACCGGCAAACGTGTATGGGGGCTGGCCAGAATCTGCTGGACAATCTCCTGGGGTTTGTCATCGGCATTGATGCTGGTCATGGCGGTGCGGTGAACCATCACATCCGATAATTCCAACTCGTGCAAATCCAAAACACCCCCCACCCGGTCCCGGTCATCCTTGGCAACCGCGCCTTCGTGCTTGAGCACGTCAACCGTACCGCGCAACTCTTCATGGCCGGAAAGCGGGTTTGAATTCTCATCCAGATCAATACCAAATACGCGCAGCACACGGCGCACGAGATTAAGAATGAGGCTGCTGATGGGGCCAAAAACGCCCACAACAAGCTTCATTGGCGATGCCACAGCAAGCGCGAATTTGTCCGGGTTTGAAATCGCCCAGCTTTTCGGCAGGACTTCTGCAAAAATCACCACAAGAATTGTCATCACAATGGTCGCCGGGACAACGCCGATCTCGCCAAACAGGCTGATGAACATGCTCGTCGCCAGCGCCGAAGCCAGGATATTGACCAGATTGTTCGACAGCAAAAGAGCGCCAATCAGTCGCTCCCGCACATCAATCAACCGCACAACAAGCCGGGCACGTTTGTCCCCGGCCTTTTCCAGCGAGTGAATGCGGGCGCGCGAAACCGCCGTAAGGGCCGTTTCAGAGCCGGAAAAAAAGGCCGAAAGGCAGATCAACACCAGGATAGCAAGGATCATTAGCCAGATGGAAAGAGTCATGGTCGCGTTGGTTTCTCGCACGATTGAGGGGACCGCCCGGGCGGTTTGAGAATTTTCTATACTACATTAAAAAGCCAAGCGATATTGTTCCGATCAGCGCAATGACCACAGTTTGAGAACAGCTAAAAGAATGCCCGTCAGGTCGGTTTTAGTTTCTCATCCAAAAATGCACGCACCTCACTGGGCGGCACATCCTGGGCAATGAAAGCTTCGCCTACCCCCCGTGACAGAATAAATGTCAGCGCGCCGCGCTGGACCTTTTTATCCTGCGCAATGGCAGCCATCAGTCCTTCTGGGGTAAATCCATGGCCATCAATTTGATGTATCGACGTGGGCAGGCCAACTTCGGCCAGATGGGCACGCACCCGATCCGCCACATCCGGCCCGCAATGGTTCATGCGGCAAGAAAATTCATGCGCCAGCACCATGCCAATCGCCACACCTTCGCCATGGACCAGCCGGTTGGAATCATATCCCACGCCAGCTTCCAGTGCATGGCCGAATGTATGTCCAAGATTGAGCAGCGCGCGGCTGCCATTTTCCAGTTCATCGGCTTTGACCACGGCAGCTTTGGCCCGGCAGCTTTCCGCAATAGCCTGGCGCCGCGCAGGACCGCCGACAAATATCTCGCGGTGATTTTGCTCCAGCCAGGCAAAAAATTCGGGGCGGTCAATCAGGCCATATTTGGCCACTTCCGCATATCCCGCCCGCATCTCCCGGTCAGACAACGTGTCCAATATGCCCGTATCCGCCAACACCACCTGTGGCTGATTGAAAAGCCCGATCAAATTTTTGCCATGGGGCGAATTGATGCCCGTCTTTCCACCAACCGAGGAATCCACCTGGGCCAACAGCGAAGTGGGAATTTGAACAAATCCCATGCCGCGGCGAATAATACCTGCGGCAAATCCCGCCAGATCCCCAACAACTCCGCCACCAAAAGCGATGACAACGTCGCCTCGTTCCATGCCACAGGCGATCACCGCCTCCACAACATTTTCCAAAGTGGCAAGGCTTTTCGATGGCTCCCCGGGGCTGACGATTACGGCCTCATACTCAAGTTCTGCCGCGTCGAGTGATGATTCCAGCACGCGGCCATGGAGTTCATAGACCGAACTATCGCTCACAATGGCACATCTGGAATTTGGGAAAAGGTTGGCCACGTGCTGGCCTGCACCGGCAACCAGACCGCTGCCAATCAAAATATCATAGGAGCGCGCGCCAAGCTCTACCTTGATCGCTTCAACGTCGCCTTGAAGATCCGGTAAGGTCTCCCCTGCCCCGTTCACGCCCATCAGCGCCAGTCCCGGGCCTCGGCAATGGCGGGAAGCTGATCAGCCAGCAGGTCGACAACCTCTCCGGCAATCACGTCACGGCTAACAGTGCGCGATTCAATATGGACATCTGCCAGCGCGTAAACAGGGTTCCGTTCTGCCAGCAGCGCTTTCATTGTCTCTTCGGGATCTTCTGTCTTCAAAAGCGGCCGGTCCGAGCGGCGCTGAACACGTTTCATGAGAATCTCAAGATCAGCGTTCAGCCAAACCGACACACCACCTTCAGCAATATCATTGCGGATATCTTCGTTCATGAACGCACCGCCACCTGTGGCCAGAATCTTCTGGCCCTCAGACATCAACCGCTTGATCACTTTCTTTTCGCCTGAACGAAAAGCCTCTTCGCCAAACTGCTCAAAAATGTCCTCGATCGCCATTCCAGCAGCTTTCTCGATTTCCTTGTCGGCATCGACAAAAGGAATATCCAGATATTGTGCAAGTTTTTTGCCAATTGTGGATTTGCCAACCCCCATGATGCCTACAAGGACGATTGAGCGTCCAGAAAGGGCCCGGCGAATGGTACTCGAGCGGTCTGCAATGACGGCCCGGTTGATTTCTTGAGTGGTTGCGGTGCTCACGGTGTCTGTTTTCTGTCTTCTTTTTCGAGTGAAGTATCTGGGGTTCAGCGCCAAACAACGCAAATTCATCTGATCGTCAAGAGGCGCGGTGCAACTTGCTATTCCCGGCCAGCTTTATCATAACTTGGATGATTGTATAACCGGCGCGCAACATAGAGATATTCGTGCCCGATTTGTCAACTCGCACAATGGAGAGACGCTCGTGCCAAGCCTGATACGCTTCCTCGTGATTTGCGGTGTTCTTGCAGGTCTCGTCTATGCTGGCATGTTCGCTCTTGCCACCATGGTGGAGCCCCAGGAGCGGGAAATTCGTGTCAAAGTTCCCTCAAAAAAGATAAATCCCTAAACTTGGGCCGCCTATCCCAGCGTTCTCGTGAACTTCCAAATGAGACTTTGTAAAATTGAGACTTTGTAAAATGGTGGCGCGTTAGACTGCCATCGATGAATGATTCTCTTCTAATCGATTCCTTTTTGGAAATGATGAGCGCCGAAAGAGGCGCTGCCCTCAACACGTTGACGGGCTATGAGCGCGATTTACAAGATTTTTGTGCCACTTGCCCAAATACCCTGTTGGCCGCGAACGCCGATGATGTGCGTCGCTGGTTAAACCAGCAGGAAAAGTCAGGCTTTGCCCCTGCCACCCAGGCACGAAAGCTGTCCGCACTGCGCCAGCTCTACCGTTTTGCCTATGCCGAAGGCCTGCGCTGGGATGATCCAACAGGAACAATTGACAATCCCAAGCTTGGACGCCCGCTCCCCAAGGTTATGAGCGAAGCCGATGTGGATACGCTGCTGCTATGCGCCGAAGAACAATGCGAGCAGGCCACAAAGCCATTGGCCAGGCACAAAGCGCGGCGTATGCACGCATTGCTGGAACTTCTGTATTCAACCGGCCTGCGCGTCTCCGAACTGGTCAGCCTGCCCGCAAGTGCAGCCAAACACGATACGCAGTTTCTGGCTGTTGTGGGAAAAGGACAAAAAGAACGCCTGGTGCCGCTGGGATCGAAAGCCCGGCAGGCCGTCAGTGCCTATGTCAGCACCTGGGATCACGCCCAAAGCAAATGGCTCTTTCCATCGTCAAGCGCCCTGGGCCATCTCACGCGCCAGCATTTCGCCCGTGACTTGAAAATACTGGCCCATGCGGCCGGGCTGGACCGGGCAAAGATTTCGCCCCACATACTGCGCCATGCCTTTGCCAGCCATCTGTTGCAAAATGGTGCCGATCTGCGGTCTGTCCAACAATTATTGGGTCACACGGACATTTCGACAACCCAGATTTACACCCACGTGCTGGAAGAAAGGCTGCGCGGCTTGGTGGAAACGGCCCACCCGCTTGCATTGGGCCAATAGGTGCCGCTAGAGAGTTTTTCACTCAAGTGGAAACTCTGGGAGGATATGCCGACCCGGCGCATTGCGCCGCGCCTGCGCAGCGAAAGGCGAAGCCTGACAGCGTGAGCACAAATTCAAATCTAGAGTGATTCAAGCTAAGCTTGAAGCGCGCTAATCCTGGATCAGCTTCACTTTCGTACCAGCGGTGAGTTTTTCACCCGCATCCAGCCCATTTAGCGCCCGAAACAGCTCTTCAGGGCGCGACACACCCCGCATTTTTTTCGACATGGACGCGACCGTATCGCGCCGGCCAACAGACACGATTTTAACTTTCAGAGGCTTTAGGTCAGCAAGCTCTTTCTTAGTTAGCGGACGGAATGTCTCAGCAATTTTGCGCCCGGTCGCCGCCAGACCAACGGCGTTTCTGGGAGCTGCCAGAATGAACCGAAAATACCTGTCGTTATAGTCAAGAACATTGATTGAAAACTGCCAGTCCCCGGCTTCTGCGCGGCCACTTGCACCAATATTCTTGCCAATCGTTCGCCCTTCCACACTGTTCTCGTCCAGCCCATTGACCCACCCGCTGGTGAGATAGGAGACCGCAGATTGTGCGCTGGTCGAATTTTTCAACACCGCATCAAACCGCAAGGCCAGTTGTTGCGGCCCGGCTGCAAGAACGGCGTCAACCCGGTTCTTCAAGTTGAAGTCGCTGGGCACGCTGAAGGTAATTCCCAGTTTTTGATGCAAAAAACGGTTGGCGCGGATATAGCCTTCGCTGTCCACATCTCCAAAAACCATCCCGTCAATTCCCTGCAAAAACCGCTCGCGCCCCCGTTCACCCGCCCCTGGTGGGCCAACCAAACGGGCATGGCGCCCCGCCACTTCAATGCGCTGAGGCGTAGAGGGGTGGGATTGGGACATGTCGGCACTGTCGCCCTCATCGGCATCGCGCCAATTCGTATAGCGGTCCATCGATTTCAGGAATCGCGCGGCCGCAAAGGGATCATAGCCAGTCTTGCCGATCATCCGGATGGAAATGGCGTCCGCCTGCAATTCCTGTTTTTGAGAAAAACTCGACAATTTTTGCTTCGCCGCTGCTTTTGCAACCGAACTAACCAGCGGATTGGAAACAATTTCGCTGGCCACCGCATCCGCCAGATCTCCCGCCTTGATCTGTTCACTGCGGGCAATGCCATGATTGGAAGATACGTGAGCCATTTCATGGGCCAGCACCGCTGCCAGTTCAGAGCGATCATTTGCCAGGGCCAACAATCCCCGCGTCACATAAAGATAGCCCCCCGGCAAAGCAAAGGCATTGACCGTGGGAGAATTCAAAATGGTGATGTCGAATATGCGCTCGGTATTGTCCCCTTGAGAAACCAGATCGGCAGCAACCACAGCCAGCAATGCTTCAAGGTTCTCATCCTCATACGCACCACCATAGGCTTTCAGGATACGCGGATGCTCCTTGGCCCCAATGGCCGATTGCGGGTCCTGGGCGCGCAGTTTGTCAAAGGAAAAGCCCTTGCTGCCTTCGCTCACTGCCCCATCGGCACCGCCATCACCTTCGGCAATTTTTTCAGCACCAGCCAGAATCTGACAAGCGGGCAATCCAAGCGCCAACACCGCCACGCCAAGGGCGCGGCCTAAACGGCCAGTTTTTTCATTCCAGAATTTCAATCTGCTTCTCATCTGCCATCCGGATCAGCGGCCCTCGACTGTTGTCCAGAACGCCGCGCACCCGCACCAATGTGCCTTTTAAATTTGTCAGCCGCTTGATGTCCCCCTTAAAGGCACCGCGACCACGTTTGACAACCGATATTGTAAAGTCTTCCGACCACTTTTCGCCAAAATTGAGGTAAAGCCGTTTTTCCCGGTCGCCAACACTCTTCACCACACCCTCTATGATTGTAAACAGGCCAGACCTTTGCGCCAGTTTTTCAACGTCCCCGGCGCTTAATATACTGTCTGCGCGTGACCAATACCCGCGTTTTGCCTCGCGCGCCTCGCCTTCCGCTGCGGCCAGCGCATTTGAGCATTGTTCTAAAACACTGCCACGCAGCCCGTCGAGTATGGCAAGGCCACGCCGCAACAAATCCCCCTGCACCCAAACGTGAACCCCCATTTCATTGCGCAGCCAAACCGACGCCGGACGTCGCCCATATCTGTCTTCCATGCCCTGCACCGCGTGGATGCTGACAAACTGCCCTGGGCGCATCTGCATCAGTTCAAATGGTGATTTGCCGCCACTGGGAACAGTAATATTGGCGACAAAATATTGGGCCGCATCAGCTTTCAAAACGAGGGTTTGAAGCCGGGCATCAATCGCTTCAACATATCCACTTATCCCATCGTCCACATGACACGGGTGTTCCTGTCCATGGGCTGCGGGCACCCAAAGGACAAAGCCAACAAGAAGAGAGGTCAACCGCCTAGTCAAACACAGACCAATCATCATGCAGGCCCTGCACACTGGTCTGGACCCATTCGGTCACCGATGCAGCGCCCACAAATTGCATGCCCTCATGCCAGATTTCCGCCAAACCCACCAAGCCGAGGTCAGCCCAAAAAGGCGGCAGGTCATAGGCCAAGCTGACCAGGGATGCCGACTGGAAAATCCCCAGCACCACCAAAGCGCAGGGAAACAGCACCATCCATCGGCGCACCTCATGCCGGTCATGGGTTGCTTCAAACGATATGTTCCATCCCTCAGTCATCGCAGCACTTTCTCAACCGTCCCTAAAACTGAAAATAAATGAACGGGGCTGTGCCCGCAGGTGCCAGCCAAAGGATGATCAACAGCGCGGCACAAAACAACATGAAAATCGACAAGGTCGATCGCATGGCCAGAATTTTAGCAATTTTTTCATTGCCATCCTGGGGCGCAAACTGAAACGCCAACGGCAAAACCACCAATGCAAGAGTGAACCATGTCAGCAATTCCATACCATTGCTTCCATAATCGCCAAGCTGGGAAAAGGCCATCATAGCATCTTCAAAACTCGCTGCGCGAAAGAACACCCAGGCTACGCACACGATATTGAATGTAACAAGCCAGCCCAAAATCGCGCGAACGCGCGATCCGCCCGGCGCGCCGCCCTGACCGGTTAAAGCACGTTCAAGCGCAAGCCACCCGCCATGCAGGCTGCCCCAGATCAGAAAATTCCACGCCGCCCCATGCCACAGCCCCCCAAGAAACATGGTGAGAAACAAATTGCGATAGGTTTTCATTGTGCCCAATCGCGACCCGCCCAACGGAATATAGAGATAATCGCGCAGCCAGCCGGACAGTGAAATATGCCACCGCCGCCAGAAATCACGCAGGGATGTGGCCCGATAGGGCTGGTCGAAATTTTTCAGAAAACGAAATCCCAGCAAAGCCGCCGTCCCAATGGCAATATCGCTGTAGCCGGAAAAGTCACAATAAATCTGAACCGCATATCCATAGGTGGCCAAAACGATGATCAGCGCGGAATAGGAACCGGGGTCGAGAAATACCGGATCAACCAGATCGGCTGCCAGATAATTGGCAATCACCATTTTCTTGAAAAGGCCTGAGGCACACAACACCAATCCAAACGCAATCATCCCTCCATTTAAGGAATTGCGTTGCGCCATTTGTGGAATGAAATCGGCTGCACGCACAATCGGCCCGGCAACAAGTTGTGGGAAGAACGAAATATACAAAAACACATCAATGGGATTGCGGCGCGCAACCACGCTGCCGCGGGCGCAATCGACCACATAGGAAATGGCCTGAAAGGAGAAGAACGAAATGCCCACCGGAAGTATGATTTCCAGAAAGGGCAGATCCCGCTGCAGGCCAAGGGAAAACAGCAATTCCTGCAAACTGGAAAGAAAAAAGCCATAATATTTGAAAAAGCCAAGAACACCCAGCAGTGCAATTATGCTTGCCCGCGTGCTCCATTTTTTGGCTGCATCCGTTTCCACGTGCTGCCGCGCAAGGGCCGAACTCCACGCCACACAAGAGGCAAACGCCAATAGAAAGCAAAAACGCCAGTCCCACCAGCCATAGAATACATAGCTGGCAACAAGCAGCGCAGCTTTACGTATCTCCACATTCTCGCGCAGGCTCCAGCTTGCCGCAAAAACGATGACGAAAAACACAGCAAAGGTGGCGGTGGGAAAAAGCACGTAAACAAACGACCAGAACTGAACTATGCCACAACTTAAGTCGCCGGGAGCGAAGTGGGAACCGTCAATTGAAACAATTGGGCCGTTTCATTTCACGGTGCCAGATCACGGCACCAGAAATAACCGCATGAGGTCAGTTCTTCTGAGAGGCCACCCGTGTGGCGTCGGCAACGGGATCGGTCAGCCATTTGGCGAAGCCCTTGGCGCTGCGGCGATATCCACGCATGGTCAGATGCACACGGTCCTTGGCGGCCAATCCCTGTTTTGCCCAACGATTGATGCCACAGGCACCGCCCATTTCAGCAGACCAGTCCCAATATCCCGCCTCCGTGGAACGTGCGATATCGTGGATGGTCTTGCGAACACCATTCAGCTTAGGCGGCACAGACCAGCCGCCACACGCCCGGTTGCCCCGTTTGCGCAACCCCGAAGCGGCACCAATGAAAACCACATCGGCATTGGGTGCGGCAGCTTGTAAACTGCGGACAAATTTTTCGGCAAACCGACGGTATATTTTCAGGTTCTCACCATCATTGAAACCTTCATTGGTGCCATATCCATAGACAATCAGATCGGGGTTAAGTCGGCCCACATCATTGGCCACCAGTTTTGGATCAAAACGTTTGGTGATATCGACCTTGGCCCCAATCAATCCAAAATTCACATACCGAATGCCCGGCCTGTCTTTCCCCGTGGCCCAGTTTAATACGGTCGTTTGAGCGCCGCCACCTGGCCTCACTTCAACCTCATTGCCCCGCGCATTCACACGAAAGGTCTTGGAACCCTTTGTCCGGGACCAGGCATTAAACGTTTCTTTCACCGCGCCCACTTTCAGCGTGAACATGCCACGCGACGGCCCGGTGAGAACGGTGACTTCGGCCCAGTCAAACGCGCCCCTTTGTGAAATCATTTTCAAGGTCGAGCGCGACGAGCGCGACGACATGCTCACCCCCGAAATACCAAATGGGCCGCTTTTGTGTTTCAGCGCCGTTTTGGCACGCCAGTTTCCAACCGCTGACATCTTGAGCTTATCGGCCACACCATATTTAAACGCACCGGCGGGAATAACCGCTCCGCGGCCCGCATCGCCATAAAGAGATTGCAATTCATCGCGGATACCGCGCGAAAAACTGTCGGACGCCACATGGCTGTCGCCGATGTGTAAAATCGTAACGGCCGTCTTACGCTTCCCGGATTGCAATGCCGCCAGTTTTGAATTGAACCGGCCAAGGGTTCCCTCTTTTTGCAGCAATGGGTCTGACGGAGCTGGCACAGAACTCGTCGCCGCCGGCGGTTCAATGGTTTGAACCAGCGATGTCGGTTCCCCAATGGTGGTCGATGCCAGCAAGATATTGGTGTTCTTGCCTTTGCGGTCGCCAGAAGGTGTGAGGCGGTTTTCTATGAAACTGCGGGAAACCAATTGGCGTTTTTGTTCTTCAAGCTGAACAGAAACAGCAGCCAGCGCTTTGGCCCGGGCCGTTGGCGTGGCCACCGGCACACGCGCGGCCGGCACACGCGCGGTTTGACCATTGCCCCCCAAAACCGCGACATCGGGTGGCGTGGCGCTGTTGCAGGCGGCCAGCAAGACAAGCGTGAACCCAAGCACACCGCTCAACTTTAACGGCAGGTTCAAATCGCGGTCTGAACGGAATTTTAGGACCATAGGACGCTCAACATTTGTAAATGGCATACCGCACCAGACAGCCTTGATAGAAGGCCAGCTGGCACATGCCCAAGCGCACCTGGATTCAACGCGCTCAAATCCGCTGCGGTGCCAGCGCATTGTCGCCCAATGGCGACAACAAACCCGCCACACGCATAAGTTAAGCAAACCTAACCAAACAGCGTTAACGAACCCTCAATGGCATGGGCGTTGAAACGCCAGCACAGCGATGCGATGTCAGACATTGGCCCTACTGCGATGGCAGCGCGCCCAAATCCTTGTGGAGAATGTCATTCACAATTCCGGCGAAAATCAGGTAGCCGTCCGGCGTAAAGTGAACGCCATCGCGCATGCGGGTTTTAACCGTCTTGCCTTCACGATCCTTGACGAACGGCGAATAGGCACCTTTTTCATCAGCCAATGGTTTCCAGGTGTCGATATATTTGACGCCAATTTTCTCAGCCGCAGCACGGTAAAACCCGTTCAAATACGCATAGTCTTCTTGATACCGATTGGGCGCGACAATCGGTATGCTGGCCCAATAGACCGCAACACCGGCCGATTTCAGATCCCGCATCATCCTTTCGGTCCGCTCGCGATAGCGCTCAACCCATCCGTCAGTTTTATAATGATAGGCCTTGCCGTTTTCCCTAAATGTCTGGAGATCGTTCAACCCAAGAAGAATAACCGCTGCCTGATAGTCGCCAGACTTTGCCAATTGGGCCGCAGCCTTGTTCCAGTCATATCGATCAACCCGCACAAACCCGGTATTCACCTTTGCCTTTTTGATGAACTTGATGCCGTCCACATCCTTGTTCAGCCGGGTCAGCCCCTGATAAAGGCCGCTGGCAAGGGAATCGCCCATCACCACAATATTCACCGGCGCCCCTTGGGCGGATGCCACCAGATAGGGCGTTTTGGATGAACTACCAGCCGATTTCGGCGCGCCATGGGCAGTGACCGCGCCAACAAGCACCATCAGGCAAGTCAACATAACTGTAAAATACTTCGGCAAACCTATTCTCCGGTTGCAAATCTGAACGCTAAAGATGTTTGTTGACCTCGTCGGCAATAATGGCTCCAACGATGGCACAATCATCTTCATCGAATGTCAAAGGGACGCGAATATCGCAGGTAGTTTCCAGAACTTTCAGTGTCTTTTCAAGTGGGGCTTGCGGCGCCAGATATTGCCAACTGTCATATCGGCTGGTGAAGGCTTTTGGTTCAGCCGCACCAAACCATTTCACATCCACCCCGCGCTGGGAACAGCCGGTCAAAAACGCAGGCATATCTTTCACTGAAATTCGTGGGCGAAACTGGAAAGAGGATCCCACAAATTCCTCATGCTGTGGCCGTTCCACCGTATCAATATGAGGACTTGCGGCCACCTGCTTTTCCAGCGCCCGGTAGCGTTCGTTCCATCGGCGCACACTGTCATCAATGCCTGCCAACTGCGCCCGGATCAGCGCTGCGCGCAGATTGTCCATCCGCCCGGAATAATTGGGGGTGGTCAGTTTCACCGCATCAAACACGCTTTGTTCAGGGGCCGCACCATGGCTGGCGTAGAGCATGTAAGAACCCGACATGATGATCGCCCGCGCAGCAATCACCGGATCATCGGTTGTCAGCAACCCACCTTCACCTGAATTGATATGCTTGTAGGTCTGGGTCGAAAATGCAGCCACACGGCCAAAATTGCCCGACCTTTTGCCGTTCCAGCGCGCACCCATCGTGTGGGCACAGTCTTCAACCATTGTGATGTCGTAGCGCTCACAAATGGCCACAATCGCTTCCATTTCACCAATGTGTCCGCGCATGTGGGACAACATCAAGAACCGGGCATCGCTGGATTGCGCCTTGGCCTCAAGGTCGGCCACATCAATGCGCCATTCTTCGCCGATCTCGACGAATACGGGCACGCCACCGGCGTTGTGAATGGCTCCTGGCACCGGGGCCAGCGTATAGGCATTTGCCAAGACCTTGTCGCCAGCCCGCAAACCCGCAGCCTTCAAGGCAACGCCAAGGGCATAGCCGCCCGATGTGCACGCAAGACAATATTTGGACCCTTGCCAGGCAGCATAATCCCGCTCCAGCGCAGCCGCCTCGGCGATCTCTCCATCAACCGTGTTATAGCGATGCAACCTGCCGGTTCGCATGATATCGCTCACACGTTCAATCAGCGCTTCGCTGATGGGTTCCTGCTGCGTAAATGGTTTGGAAAATGTGCGTTGCACGGGGGCCACGCTCCGTTAGACTGATACTTTGTTTCTGCTTACAGCGATAAGTCCCCATCGCGCAATCATCCAAGGACATTCCATGGCTTCAAACTCGCCTGTACAAATTTTCGGAAGCCCAGGCTCCCGTTTAACCCGCGTTTCCTGGATGTGTGAAGAACTGGGTCAGGCCTATGAGATTGTTGTGGCAAAGCCGCACTCGCCAGAGATGAAAGCCGTCAACCCAGCCGGCAAAGGCCCGGTGCTGGTGGACGGTGATCTCATTGTCATCGATTCAGCGGCCATCTGTTCTTACCTTGCCGACAAACACCCGCAAAAGGGCATGACCGCGCCCTCCGGTTCGCCCCAAAGGGCGCAATTGGACTCGTGGATTCATTTTGCCCAGGGTGATCTGGAAGCGCCCCTATGGCTTAAGACCAAGCACAAATTCATTCTCCCCGAAGAGATGCGTCTGGACGTTGGCGACATCACGGGACAAGAATTTACCCGCGCCATCGCCGCCATGGAAGCCCGGCTGGGCGATGGACCCTTCGTTATGGGCGAGCAATTTACAGCCGCTGACGTATTATTGGGGCATATCGGCTCCTGGGCGCGCAATGCCAAACTTGCCATCAATAGCGACTCCGTAAATGCCTATTTCGACCGGGTTCTGGGGCGCGACGCATTGGCCCGTGCCCGCGCGCGCGAAAAGGAAGCCGCGTAATTCCCTGGCAGTTACCGGCAATCAGAATTCGCCGTATTTTTGTTCCAGATAATCCAGCAGCGGTTGCGCCGACAGGGGTGCGCCGGCTGCGGTTTCAACCAATTTATGGGGCGCAACAAGTGCACCCTTTGAATGAACATGACGGCGCAACCAAGCCAGCGCAGGCGAGGTATCACCCACCGCAATCAGGTCAGGCAATTTTGGAATATCCTTGACCATCGCATCAAATAATTGCGCGGAATAGATTGTGCCCAGGGAATAGGTGGGAAAATAGCCAAACGCCCCCACAGACCAGTGAACATCCTGCAACACACCGTGGGCGGCATCCGGCACATCCAGATCGAAATCCCGTTTGAACCGGCTGTTCCACTCGTTCTCAAGATCTTCAACCTCCAGCTCGCCACTGATCAGTTCACGCTCAAGCTCAAACCGCAGCAAAACATGCAGATTATAGTGCACTTCATCGGCGTCGGTACGGATAAACCCGGTCTCAACCTGATTGACCGCACGGTAGAGTTGTTTAGCGCTTACAGGGGAACGGTCAGAAAAGGTTGCATTGAATTCAGCCACCAGCCATTGGCAAAATGCACGGCTGCGCCCGATCTGATTTTCCCAAAGTCGCGACTGGCTTTCATGAACCCCCATCGACGCATAGG
This sequence comes from uncultured Rhizobiaceae group bacterium, assembly GCA_937930845.1. GTDB lineage: Bacteria > Pseudomonadota > Alphaproteobacteria > Rhizobiales > Rhizobiaceae > Pseudahrensia. The sequence goes on along the minus strand of CALHBJ010000014.1, from coordinate 103,046 downwards.
TGCACACGGGCGTGAAAGCATGATCCTGTGGCAATCCCTGCTCGTAGAGTGCATGGCCGATTTCGTGCAATGTTGAATAAAGGCAGTCAAAGGGATTGTCTGTTCGCACGCGGGTGGTAATCCGCACATCACCGGGGCCAATGCCGGTGGAAAAAGGATGGGTGGACAGATCAAGGCGCCCCCCTTCCCAGTCATATCCGGTGATGTCGCCAAAACGCCTGGCAAGGGCCATTTGCCCCTCGCTGGCAAAATCGCCCTCAAGCCCATCATTTGACGATGACCCGCCAGCTATTTTTTCGCGCAAAGCGGTCAGCCTTGGTCGCATGCTCTCCAGCAAGGGCTGGAGGATTTCCACCGTCATGCCCGGTTCAAAATCATTCAGCAGGGCATCATAGGCAGATTGTCCGTTTTGTGCGATGCAATCAGCTTCTTCACGTTTGAGCGCCAATACCTGTTTTAGTACCGGGGCAAAATCTCCAAACCGATTGTCGGATCGGGCCTTCGCCCAGATGCCCTGAGCCAATGACGTGGCACGGGCAAGCTCAAAAGCAAGGCGGGCGGGAACTTTGATGGCCCGGTCATAATGGCGTTTGGCAAGCCGCACATTCGCCTGGGCAACGGGATCGTCGACACCTGTGCTGAGAGACTGGATCAGATCTCCATACCGGGGAGATACGGCCTGCTCGTGGGAAATAGCCGCCAAAACACCCATCTGTTCCGCACGTCCCTGGGCACCCTTGGCTGGCATCATCACTTCTTGATCCCAGGATGCGATGGCAGCCACGCCTGACAATCCAGCCAGTCGCTTGGCATGGGCCAAAAATTCTTCATAGTCCCCATCAAGGCTCATCATATTTATCCGCGATTATAAGAATTCTGTTTCCCCTCTACGACGACCCCATGCCCGTTTCCAGTGAGTTCGCACACCAATACGTGTGGCATGATCATTTCGAGGTTACCTGTTCGTTAACGAATGTTTTGGACAATGCTGTTTCCAGAGATTCGTTGGCCATCATTGATGTCAGATTCACACACCAGTTCGTCACAAGCGACCCCGGAGGATGATTCCCCCGCCCGCCGCAAAATTGCGGAGAGGCGCACACTTGGCGAACGGCGTAATCTGGAAACCGATGTTCTCAATTCGATTGGCGAATGTGTTTACGAGTGGGATATCGACAAGGACATTCTCACCTGGAGCGATGGTGCCCACCGGCTGATGAATCTCGGCCAGGACACACCAATCGGGACCACCCGGGAATTCAATGCCCTGTTGATCGCCACGACCGAATCCACACGCAATGACGCAATATTGTCTTCGACCACAAAAGACGAAGGCGAAGGCGTTCGCTACCGGCTGCAATACGCCCTGGCTGGCAGCACCGAAAATGAGTCATCCGATCTGTGGTTGGAAGACAGTGGAAAATGGTTCGCCGGTGAAGACGGGCTGCCCCAGCGCGCCCATGGCATTGTGCGCATCGTTAATGAACGCCGCCTGGCTGAACAAAAACTGGAGCATCTTTCCCGGCACGATCCGCTCACCGGCATGTTCAACCGCGCTCACCTCAACGCCTGTCTGCAATCCACATTCGACGAGATCGCGCGCACGGGCGAAAGTGCCGCTTTTATGGTCATCGGACTGGAGCATTTCGATCTGATCAATTCTGTCTATGGATATGACGCCGGGGATGCGGTGATTGCCGAAGTTGCGAACCGTCTCAAAGAAAACTTACGCGACCGCGACATTATCGGGCGATTTTCCGGTGCCAAGATTGGCGTCATATTGTCTGAAAGCAATGATCGCGACATGTTGGTCGCCGGTTATCGCACACTGAACATGCTGCGGGAAAATGTCGTCAATACAAGCAGTGGCCCCATCGCGGTGAGCATTTCCATTGGCGGGGTGGTTATTCCCCAACATGCGCGCAACGTGAAACAGGCCTTCATGGCAGCCCACCAGGCTTTGGGCGAAAGCCGCCGTGGCCGTGACGCCTCCATAGTCAGTTACCGCCGCGATGCAAAACGGGACCAGGAACGGCAGGTGGCTGCGCGTACCGCTGAACGCATTGTCACCGCCCTGAAAAAGAAACGCATCCATCTGGCCTGGCAACCTATTGTCGATGCAACCAGTGGCGAGATTGCTTTCCATGAAGCATTGATCCGTTTGAAAGACGAAGACGGCACATTGTTTGAGGCCGGCGAATTTGTTGCCATCGCCCAGCGGCTTGGCCTGATCCGTCTGGTTGATCACTATGCGCTGGATCTGGCATTGCAAACACTGGCGCAGAACAAGCAGGCAAAGTTTTCGCTCAATGTTTCAAACGAAACGGCCTGCGACCCGGAATGGTTGTCCAAACTCGCCCACGGCGCCTATCGCACACCCGGACTTGCCCAGAGATTGATCGTTGAAATTACCGAATCCCATGCCGCTGAAAGCATGGAGGAAGCCAATAGTTTCATCAGCTCCGTCCATGATATCGGCTGCAAAGTGGCGCTGGATGATTTTGGTGCCGGATTCACATCTTTCAAAAATCTCAAGAGTTTACCCTTCGACATCATCAAGGTTGATGGCCAGTTTGCCGACAATCTCGGTGGCAGCCATATCAACCAGAGCTTTATCAAGGCGCTGGTCGATCTGGCACAATTATTCAATGCTGAAACAGTGGTCGAATGGGTTGAAGATGAATCCACCGCCACCTTGCTGCGCGATTGGGGCGTGGATTACTTGCAGGGCTTCCAGTTTGGCCAACCCAGCGCCACATTGCCCTGGTTGCCGGTGGAAACGCCCTTGATCAAAAAAACCGCCTGAAGGTCTACGTCCATCGCCACAGATCAGGACGATGACGGGCGGGGAACCGGGCGCCAATCCGGCGGCGCCAATTCAAAATTCTCAAAGTCAAATCCCGGTGCCACAGTGCAGCCAACAAGGGTCCAGTGGCCAAGGCTTTCGGCAGTTTGCCACCAGCCCGCGGGGACGACAATTTGCGGTCGTTCGCCCACGTTGAGATTTGTGCCAAGCCGGTGGCTTTGCGCATCATGGCCGTTTGCAGACAACGTCAGAGCCAGCGGCCCGCCCCCATAGTGATGCCACACTTCCGCACTGCCATGCACCCGGTGCCATTGGGAACAGTCTCCCGCTTCCAGAAGATAATAAATAGCCGTCGATGGCGAAATCTCTGCACTGTCGTCGCGAAAATTTTCGCGATAATATCCACCTTCAGGGTGCGGCGTGAGGCCGAGCAATTCAATCACTTGCGATGCGGTCAGATCGTCCATCAAAAGCGGTCTTTTCGGCTGCGCAACTCTGTGAACACCTCAAGATCGGTCGCCGTTTCCATGCCCAAATTCGCCCGGATCGCTGGATCAGAGCAGCGCAAAAACGGGTTGGTCTGTTTTTCTAAGGTCAGTGTCGTGGGCAAAGTTGGCTTTTGTTCATCGCGCAGCAATTCAATCTCCCGGGCGCGTTTGAGCAGACTTTCATTTGTGGGGTCCACAGAAAGCGCAAAGCGGGCATTGGACAGGGTATATTCGTGCCCGGCATAGATTTTCGTATCATCGGGCAAGGCTGCCAGTCGTTGCAACGCAGTTTGCATCATGGCTGCATCCCCTTCGAAAATCCGCCCACACCCAAGCGCAAACAAAGCATCCGCTGCAAACACCACCCCTTTCAAGGGGAAATAATAGGCAATCTGACCCAGCGTATGGCCCGGTGTTCCAATGACCTCAATGCGGTGGGATTGAACATCCAGCACATCTCCATGATCGGCGGTTCGGTCAATGCCTGGAATCTTACTTTCTTCCTTGGCCGGACCAATAATTTCGCAACCATGCTGCGCCTTGAGTGCAGCATTTGCCGCCACATGATCGCCATGGTGATGGGTGGTCAAAATATGAGTGAGTTTGAGGCGCTTGTCCTCCAGAACATCTGCAATCGGTTCCAGCTCCGGGGCATCTATGCTCGCCACAAAGCCTGAGTCGGGATCACTAAGAATCACGCCATAATTGTCTTCCCGGCAGGGAAATTGATAAATCTTCATGGGTTCTCCTCAACTGTTGTCGCTAATTAGGCCAAAGCTGACAGCCTGACCATTTTGCATCCGTCTCCTCTCTGTTAGCGTGTTGCCATGAATATGGACATAGTCGATTTAAGGCAGTTTTACGCGACCGGGCTTGGCGGGCTGGCCCAACGGTCTATTGCGCAATCCCTAAAGGCCATCTGGCGGCCCATGAGCCAGGAAAGGCTTGTGGGGTTGGGCTATGCCACGCCATTTCTCGATCAGTTTAAATCGGACACAGAGCGCACCATCGCCCTGATGCCAGCGCGACAGGGCGGTGTGCATTGGCCGTTTGGCGAACCCTGCGCCACCGCGCTTGTATTTGAAGAGGACTTGCCTCTGCCCGATTCCAGCGTAGACAGGTTTTTGATGGTTCACGCGCTGGAACATTGCGAAAGCGCCGATGAAACCCTCCATGAAGCCTGGCGCGTCTTGGCACCGGGCGGCAAGCTGATCATCGTTGTGCCAAACCGGCGGGGCATGTGGGCGCGGGTTGAGCGCACTCCATTTGCGGTAGGGCGGCCCTATTCCGGCGGCCAGTTGGTGCGCCTGTTGCGCAACAACATGTTCACGCCGACCGCCTGGTCCGATGCCCTGCATTTCCCCCCCTATAACCGCCGCTTCATCAACGCTTCATCGCGCGCGCTGGAACGGTTTGGCAGGCGGTTTCTGCCAGCCTTTGGCGGTGTGGTAATCGTGGAAGCCACAAAGCAGCTTTATCAGGGATTGCCGGTGCGTCAGCGCCAGTCGAGACGGGTGTTCGTGCCCGTCCTTTCCCCGCAGGGAGCAACCCAAAAGAACCAGTACGTGCCCGCAGCCCATCAACTGGGCGACACGGACCCCCTTTCCAATTTGGGCCAGTCAGACTAAACCGCCGCAAGTCCAGATTTTTGCAGGCCCGATCATGCGCGATTCCAGTTCCCGTCCCCAGCCCAATTCAGGCGTGATGGACATTGCCGCCTATGTACCAGGCAAATCGGCTGTTCCTGCCGGCGTGAAACTGCACAAGCTCTCCGCCAATGAAACACCCCTTGGCCCCAGTGCCGCGGCAAAATCAGCCTTCGCTGCGCTGGCGGAACGTTTGGAAGACTATCCCGATGGCTCGTCTTCCGCGCTGCGCCAGGCCATTGCCGGTGTGCACGGCCTCAATGAAAAGCACATTATTTGCGGCAATGGTTCCGACGAATTGCTGTCGCTGATCTGCCAGTGCTATTTGCGTCCAGGCGATGAAGCGATCTATTCGCAACATGGATTTCTGGTCTACAAGATCGGCATTCTCGCCGCAGGCGCTACCCCAGTGGTCGCACCGGAAACAGATTTTACAACGGACGTGGATGCCATTTTGGCCAGCGTTACACCTCGCACAAAAATCGTTTTCATCGCCAATCCCAACAATCCAACCGGAACCTATCTGGCCATGAGCGAGGTGCGTCGATTGCATGCTGGCCTGCCTGCAAATGCCCTGTTGGTGCTCGACGCCGCCTATGCTGAATATGTGCGCCGCAATGATTATGAGGCGGGTATTGAGCTGGTGGGCAGTGCCGAAAATGTGGTGATGACCCGCACATTCTCAAAGATCCATGGCCTGGCTGCCCTGCGCATCGGCTGGCTTTACGGACCAGACCATATCATTGATGCCCTCGACCGGGTTCGTGGTCCCTTCAATGTCAACGCCGCAGCCCACGCAGCAGCTCAAGCAGCCATTGAAGACCGAGACACGGTAGATCGTGCCATTGCCCACAATGACCAATGGCTGGCATGGACCAGCGAGCAATTGACCAATTTGGGGCTGAGCGTTACGCCCAGCGTGGGCAATTTCCTGCTGATGCATTTCGATGGAATTGCTGGAAAATCCGCAGCAGATGCCGACCGCTATCTGACCCCGCGCGGTTATGTATTGCGTCTGGTGGGCGGATATGGCTTGCCCAATTCCCTGCGCATGACCATCGGCACGGCAGAGGCCTGTAGAGGCACCGTGGCTGCACTCAAAGAATTTTTAGAGACATGAAATGACATCATCTCCCATTTTTGAACGCCTTTGCCTCATTGGCATCGGCCTGATCGGATCATCGATCGCACTTCGGGCCCGCCGGGACGGTTTGGTGGGGTCGATCGCCATCAGCACCCGCAGCACCGAAACGCTCGACCGCGCCCGTGCACTAGACCTGGGCGATGAATACCATCTCGACGTTGCAGAGGCGGTCGCCGGTGCCGATTGCGTCATCATTTGCACGCCTGTGGGCACCTATTCCGCGGTTGCAGAAGCCATTTCTCCCCATCTGAAACCCGGCGCGATTGTCTCCGATGTGGGGTCAGTGAAAAAATCCGTGATCGATCAACTGCTTCCCCATCTGCCTGCCAATGTGCATTTGGTTCCAGGCCACCCGATTGCCGGAACCGAACAGTCTGGTCCGGACGCGGGATTTCCCACCCTGTTTGACGACCGCTGGTGCCTGCTCACCCCGCTGGCAACGGCTGACCCACAAGCCGTCGAACAAATGACCCTGTTCTGGAAAGGATTGGGGTCGATGATTGAGGTTATGGATGCCGAACACCATGACCGTGTGCTGGCGGTGACTTCGCATATTCCCCATTTGATCGCCTATAATATCGTTGGAACCGCCTCCGATCTGGAAGAAGTTGCACAATCTGAAGTGATCAAGTTTTCCGCTTCGGGCTTTCGCGATTTCACCCGCATCGCAGCTTCAGACCCCGTCATGTGGCGCGATGTCTTTCTGCATAATCGCGGTGCAGTGCTGGAAATGCTCGGTCGGTTTTCCGAAGATCTGGCAGCATTGCAAAAGGCAGTGCGCTGGGGCGATGGCGATTTGCTATTCGAACATTTCACCAAAACACGCAACATCCGCCGCGGCATCATCGAGGCCGGACAGGAAACCGATCTGCCAAACTTTGGTCGTGACCAGCCGGAAGAATAAACCGTTTCGCGCAAAATCAACTATCTAAGTGGTGGAATTGTTCCCAGGCGTATGAAGCCCAACCGTAATTCTCCCTGATCAATCTTCACGGTAATCGTGCGCAATTGCTGTGGGCCAATCGCATCTTCGCGACCCATGCCAGCTACGGCCTGGCCCACACCAGCCATGACCTGCTGCATTTGCGGACTGATATCTGCCGCCCATTTAGACACCGCGTCAGGGTTTAAAATACCTATTTTGATCTCGCCTGAAATCAATCCCGAACGGTCAATGGACACCGGGCCTTTCATGCCCAAAAAGCCACCATCCGGCACTTCAATCAGCAAAGTCTCAACATCCACCGCCGCACCGTTTGACAATAGTTCGCGCGGGCTAACGCGCCTTTCAATCAGGTCTGAATAGCCATTTTCGAGATGGCCGAGAAAGGTCAGCGCCGTAAGCGGCGTGGGTTTCTTGTTGGCGATCGCCAGTGTGAGGTCACCGGCCGCTATATCGAAATGCAGCGGAATGGTTTCCCTGTTGGCCCGCAGTGGTGACACGCGAATATTCACCGCCTGGGCTGTAAAGCCCACATCACCACGCAAGGCGTTAATATTTACCGCATCCAATTGCGACAGATCAAATCCCCCATCAAAGGTGGCATCGACCAATCCACTGAGGCTTGCCCACTCAATCTCCAATTTCTGACCGCCGGCATAGGTAACAAGTGGCGCACCCAATTGGGCCGTCAGCCTGCCCGGATTGGTCAAATCGGCACCGGCACTGACATTCTTAACGTCCAGCCGTTCCGTTCCCCGGACAGTCACAATTGCCGTTTCATCGCATTCCAGATTAAGGGAAAAAGGAAAGCCCGCAATTTTGCGATCGGCACATGCCACATCCACACCCCGTTCGCCCAGTCTTTGGATCGTGTCCACCACGCGCTGGTCCACCCAGCGCGAGGCTGCAAACCAGGCCAGCGACCATAAGGCCACAACAGTGATGACCAGCCAGATAAAACGCCTGACCCACCGTGCCGAATTGATTGTCGCCATGGGCTGGGTTACTCCTGAAAATCTACGTTGCATCTGCGCTGATGCCTTGATACGCGCTGTCCACCATGCTTTCCACCTCGATTTTGACAAGATGATGAGAACCGCTTCCACCACCAACGATCTTTGGGTTTTTGGATATGGGTCGCTGATGTGGAATCCCGGCTTTGACTTTGTCAGCCACAGCACAGCGCGTATGAACGGCCTGCACCGTGCGCCTTGCATCTATTCCTGGGTGCACCGTGGCACCCGTGAATATCCCGGCATCGTTTTGGGATTGGATCTGGGAGGGGCCTGCACGGGAACCGCATTCCAGGTGGCTGCCGATAAGCGCCATTCAACCATCGACTATTTGCGCGAGCGCGAACTGGTCACCGATGTCTATCTGGAAACATGGCGCCAAATTCAGTTGCGCGATGGACGCCGGGTCACAGCACTGACCTATCGCGCTGATACCCGCCACGAACAATATGCCGGACGCCTCGACACCACGACGCTTGCCCGACGCATCAGCAATGCCAAAGGAAAGTCGGGCGACAATTGCAGCTATTTCCGCGAAACCCTGGCCCAATTACACCGCATGGGCATTCGCGACCGCAAGCTGGAATCCGTTGTTGAAGCCCTGGCATAAAATCAGCCCAATGCGCCTTACTGCAATTCCTGGGAAGTCAGATCAGCAACGGCGCGCTCCGCAATCACCGCATCGTCGTCCAACAGGTGCACATATAATTGGCCGCAATGGGCAGGCAAATCGCTGCAACAATTCACAAATCTGACGGAACCCGTGCCCTTGCCTGCGCCTCTGCCCGCGCTGTTGGAAGGCGCGGCCATATCACAAACGGCAAACAATGCGCGGTCATACAGGCTCGCCTGCGCCAAACTTATTTTAGAAAACACATAGCGTTTGCCTGACCCGCCGTGAAAATACACATAGCCATCAAGCCCCGCCATTTCGGCAACCGAACGCACGATATTGCCATTGGCCAGATAAGGATGTTCCCGCTCACCCAGACCAACATATTTGGAATCTGCTGCCGCTGAAAATGGGCGCGATGGTGTGACCGAATGGATATTCGCAAGTGTCGAAACGCGGGCTGGGGCAATATACTGCATCTTGTACTCCTTCTGTTCCTGGAACATAGATAGAACAAGTTAACAGAACATTACAAGAACAATTTTAGCCGTGCTTCGCTTTATAGGCCGCAATTCTGACTGAAACCGCTTCACTGGGCGGCGGCGGAACCTCGTCCTGCGAACCCAGCACATACAAACGATCGCATTCCTCTTCGATGCGCTGTTCCAGTTCCTGCGCGAACTCTTCAGCGGATAGACCCGGTTGTATTGGCTTCAGGAAAGACAGACGAATGGTGCCCGGATAGCGCAGAAATCCGCGGCGTGGCCAAAATTGGCCGGAGTTGAGCGCAACCGGCACAACGGGGCAATTGAGTTCAAGATACAGTCGCGTAATGCCAAACCGGTAGGCCGGGTCTGCCCCCGGTGCCCGCCGTGTACCTTCCGGGAATATCAATATCTGACGATTGCCCGCGATTTGTATTTTGGCTTCTTTTGTCATCGCCCGCAGCGCCTGGCTGCGATCTGCCCGCCGAATGGGAATGTGATCGAGCTTGGCCACATACCAACCGAAAAACGGGATCTTCATCAGTTCGGATTTCAGCACAAAACTTGAATCCTTCAACTCGGCATAAATACTGTAGAAATCCCAGGTCGACTGGTGTTTTGCAGCCACAAGATACCCACCTTCCGGCAGGTTTTCTTTGCCCAGAATTTCCACATGAGTGCCAACAATCACCCGGTGGAGCCAATGGCTGCTATAAGCCCATCGCTTGGGCACTTTGACCGCGTTCTCGTGTTTTAGAAAAAAGTAAAACGGCGACTGGACAATCATTTGAAGCGGCAGGTTGATATACCACAATAGATTGAAGATGAAGGAACGCAGATGCAGCATCGAAGCCCCAAAAACAGCTGAAAATCAGATTCTACGCCTAGCCCATCTGGGTCAAAATGTCTTGCATCAGATGTGGGCCCAATGGAAGAAAACGCAATTGCCAAGACGCTTTATGCGTCTTGTCCCAACACCGTGGCCTGCAAGGCCTTGATCGTATCGGCTTTGAGATAGTCGCGCGACCATGCTCCGATATATTTGATATATTCACCCACCATCAAGCGCAGCGCACCCTCGTCTTTCCACCACCCCTCCTGCTCAATCGAATTTAAAGCAACCGGGTAGGTGGCGATCTTTGTGTTTGGCAAGTGACGCCTGAATTCCATCAGGCTGCGCGGAACATGATGGGCGCTGGTCACCAGAATAATGGATGAATAGCCATTTTTGTCGGCCCATTTTCGAGCTTCCATCGCATTGCCAAGCGTGTTGCGTGCCACCCGCTCCAAATCAATGCAACACTGGAAAAGGTCGGCATGGGGCGAATTCAGTTTCAGCAAATCCTCTCGCGTCGTTTCTTCGTTTACGCCAGAAATCAACAGGCGCTTTGCCTTGCCCATCTTGAGCAATTCAAGGCCCTTCTGGATGCGTAAAGAGCCTCCAGTGAGCACAACAATGCCGTCTGACTGGGTCAGTTCACTGGCTGGTTTGGTTTCGCTTGCCTGGCTGGTAAATTTCAAAAAGCCGCCAATGAATAGGCCCCCGCCTAAAAACAACAGCACGACCAGCAATTTCGTTGTAATGCGCAATATTGCAGCCAGCGCCCTGGAGGCGTGCAGCACGGGAGACTTTCGCGAAGGTCGTTCCAAGATCGCTTCCACTTGTCATATCCAGCCAGCCCGCGCGCATCTGTTTCGGGCATCGAACAGCAATTGAGTACTTAGTATTCGTTTATGGCCACCAAAGGGCAAGCCCCCATGCCCTTTTGCCGGGTCGGGCGGCACAAAAAGGCCGGGCAGATCAGGTCTCAACTGCGCTCTGATCAAGCGTGCCCACATGGCGAAACACGGTCAGTCGCGATGTTATGGCCGTCAGCATAGCGATAAAAAAGATCAACATGCCGGTGCCCACATATCCAGCCAGCCCAACCGAAAACGTACCAAAAAATGCCGTCACCTGTTCAGCCGAAGGATCGGCTTCATTGCCCCGCACCCAGGCGCCAAAAAACGCCAAAGCAATGATGGCAAGCACACCCCCGGCGAGCGCACCTTTGAGGCCCAGTAGAAGGAAATGTTTTTGAAACTGACCGGCAATATAGGCGCGCTCAGCACCCACAAAATGCAACACTTCGATAATGTGACGATTGCCCGCCATGGCGCCGCGGGTGGCAAATACGACCGTTAAGACAGTTGCTGCCATCATCAGGGCAAAGACCAGGATTCCCACCACGATTGTGGTGCGCGCCATGGTGTTGAGCCGGTCAAGCCACGCCCGGTGATTGTCCAGACTTGCACCGGGCACCTTTTGCGTAAGCTCGGCCGCCATCGCCACATAATCTGGAGGGTTGGTGCGGCTCACCCGCACACTGATCAGCCGGGGCACCGGCAATTGGTCCAGGTCAAATCCCGAACCCAGCCAGGGTTGCAGCATCAATTGCAGGTTTTCATCGGCAACAACCGACACCGCCTCCACACCACTGAACTTGCCGACAATCTGTCTGGCCGAAATGACGGACTGGGTGATGTCCACGCCGTCAATCGGGCGCACCTGCACGGTGACTTCCCGCGCAATGTCACTTTGCCATCCCCGCGCGGTATCATTGACCAGCACAACGGCACTGAGCGTGAGACTGGCCAGAAAGGCCATAATGGCAATCACCAGCACCAATGCAGAACCGGCGATGGAGTCCTGCGGCACAATGGAATGGAAACTGCGATCCCTTAGCAGCTCTTCATCTGACACAGGTTGCTTACCATCCGGCACTTTATCCTGTTGGGGGTCGGACTTTTTACGCTCAGGCATAAATCTGCATCCGCCCCTCATTCAACACCATACGGCGTGCGCTGATCTGATCCATCAGGTCCAGATCATGGGTGGCAATCACCACAGAGGTGCCGGTGCGGTTCAACTCCACAAAAAGGCGCAATAGTCGCCGCGCCAGACTGGGGTCCAGATTGCCCGTTGGCTCATCGGCCAACAAGACTTCGGGCTGGTCGATCAACGCCCGGGCGATGGCGGCGCGTTGTTTTTCACCGCCCGAAAGAATGGGTGGAAACGCATCCACGCGCTCTGCCAGGCCCACCCATTTAAGCAGGTCAATCACATCCCGGCGATAACCGCTTTCTTCATAACCACGCACCCGCAATGGCAAAGCCACATTTTCATAAAGCGTGAGATGATCCAGCAGGCGAAAATCCTGAAACACAATTCCAATTCGCCGCCGGATGCCCGGCAAATCGGTTTGGCTCAAAGAATCCGCATCACGGCCAAAAACAGTGATCTTTCCCCGCGAAGGTTGAAGCGAGAGGAACAGCAAACGCAACAGGCTGGTCTTGCCCGCGCCGGAAGGGCCGGTAAGAAACTGGAAAGAGGCCGGCTTGATATCAAAGGTCAGATCACGCAGCACATCTTTGCCGGACCCGTAACGCACACCAACATCTTCAAATCGGATCATTTCATTCCTGTCAGTGTTGATCGGCAGCGTTGTTGTTTCGACTTTGGCATGCACCGGAACCTGTTCGTCCCATTGCAGCTTCTTGGCCTCGAATTCCGGCGAACCCTTCGGCGCGCATGGTTAAAGAAGTCTTAACCCACAGCCCGCCAATGCTTCAACTTCATGAGAAATCAAACCGCATCATCATCCAGCAGTAAGTAATGTTTAACCATTTCACCGCTAGTTTTGTTTAAATTTTGTTCACCACGTTTGACCGGTGTCTGCAAACGCGGATTTGCGTTGAAGATACCGGTTCGTTTTGGTTTTGGAGTTGGTCATGACTGTCATTTGTCCCTCGTGCGACGCCCGTTTTCGCGATCCTCCAGAAGATGTTCCAGAAACCCGCGCGCTGCAATGCAGCAAGTGCGAGCATGAATGGATGCCCGCCACGGCCAAAACATCCAAACCCCTGTTGCAAATCACCCCGCCAGCGATGGCACCCGACATGGATGATCTGCGGGCAAATGGTCCAAACATCATCCGCACCGGACTGCCCGTGATCATTGAAACCTTCGCAAACAAACCGGCGGATGAGGACACGGAAGAATTCGAACCGCGATATTTTGAACGCGACCCGGTAGCCCCACCAAAAAAGAAGCCGGTCTTCGCCATGGCCATGTGCGCATTTGCGGTCTTAACAGCAACAAGTCTTGGCATTCACTTCCGCGCCGCAGTATCGGAGCAATTCCCGCAAACGGCCGCCGTTTACCACACCCTTGGTTTGAGTGTGAAACAGCAGGATTTGATGATTGAAAATGTGGTCACATCGCGCACCCGCAAGGATGGCATCCGCCAGCTCATTGTGCGCGGGGAAATTGAAAACATCGCCAGCAATACGGTGCCCGTCCCGCCCCTTAAGCTGATCATGCGCGACAATAAGAACGCAGACCTGTACGCCTGGACGGTAACGGCGGCAAAATCAAAATTGAAATCTGGCGAGCGCAGTCGTTTCACTGCGGTCGCCCAGGACTATCCAAAGGGCGCAGATAAGGTAGAAGTAGAGTTTACTGACCCCATCGTGACCAAAAAGAAATGATAGTTGTACGCGGCAAAAAAATTTCCACGCTCTATTCCGCCCAGGAAATTGCCCAGCGCAATGCAGACATGGCAGCAGACATGGCGGCCCGCGCCAAGGGGTCGGGCCACAAGGATCTACTGGTCATCGCCATTCTCAAAGGCTCGTTCATTTTTGCAGCTGATCTCATTCGCGCCATGCACGATTCGGGCATTGCACCTGAAGTGGAATTCATCACCCTTTCCAGCTATGGCAGCGGAACGGAAGCGGGGAAAGTTCAAATATTACGCGACATCGACAGCGACCCCCGCGACCGCGACATTCTGCTCATCGATGATATTCTGGAATCCGGCAACACGCTGAAATTTGCCCAGGATCTGATGGTCGAACGCGGTGCCCGCAATGTGGAAATTGCCGTATTGCTGGACAAACATTCCAGGCGCAAAGCGCAAGTCACCGCCGACTATGTGGGCTTTGAATGCCCCGATCATTTTGTTGTCGGCTATGGCATGGACGTGGCCTTCGCCTTCCGCGAATTGCCCTTCGTGGGGGTTGTTGAAGGTAACGCCTGATCACATCCCGGTTGGTAACCTTGGTCTGTTAACCTTTTGGTAACCCGAATCGCCGCAACTGGGAGTTGGAACAAAACGGGGCCAAACCGTGGGTGCGCCCCATCTTCATGGCGTTAGATGGCAAGAATTATTCTCACAGAAGACGACGAGGCCGTGCGCGCCTTTGTGGCGCGGGCACTGTCGATGGATGGTCACGATGTCGTGGAGGCCATTGATGGTGAGGATGGATTCGACAAACTGGTGGAGAATGAGGGCAATTTCGATTTGTTGCTCACCGATATCAAAATGCCGTTCATGGACGGCATCGAACTGGCCCACAACGCAGCCCAGCGCTTCCCAAAACTCAAAATCCTGATGATGACCGGTTATGCCAACCAGCGCGAACGCGCAGATGGCCTGGAAAAAATTGTCATCGACGTTGTCAGCAAACCGTTCTCATTGGCCGAAATTCGCCACGCCGTCAGCCTCGCCCTGACAGGCAACCCACGTCAGGCCTTGCGCCGGTCGGCTTAACTGAGCGTTTCAAGCCGCAGAATCAGCCGTCCAGACTTAGCAGGCGGTTCTCGGCAGTCTTGAAAACAACTCTGTAACCCAACTTTTCCAGCATCGACATCAGGTCACGCTGCCAAAGAGATTGGTGGGCGATTTCGATTAAAATCCGGCGCGGCAGCAATTGGGGCAAGGCCGTATCAAAAAATGTGGCCAGCGCCTGATCTTCAAATCCTTCGACATCGATTTTGAGTAAATCAATGGCTGTGATGTTCCGCTCGGCAAGAACGTGTGCCAAAGGCACCACATCCACATCCACACTTACCTTGGGATTGGATGTTCCCGCCTTCAACATGGAGGTATGGCCAATATTGCTGCCGCCATCGGACCATAGTTGAAGTGTGGAACGCGCCGGTCCAACACCGCAATTCAACACATTTTCCACCGGCAAATCATTGGCTTTGAGATTGAACATCAGTTTTTGATAGGTGCGCGGGTGGGGTTCGAAAGCCAGGAGTGTGAGATCACCGGCCAGCCGCGTTCCCACATAGCAGGAATAAGAACCCACATTGGCGCCAATATCGACAAAGACCATGCCCCGTTTGAGATAGGGCAGCAGCGCCTCATGTTCCAAATGTTCCGGCAGCAATTTCCGCCCGAAGATCACCCGGTCACAATAATTCTCAGCCGGATAAAGCCGCAGCCGCATTTTCTCAATGGTGATATCGAACGGACCAGGCAACGGTCTGGCAAAACGTTTGCGCAATCTTTGTCGCCATTTTGCCGGAAGTATTTTCCAGTCGGCAGCGGCCCACACCAGCCGTTCATAGGCACTGGCAACATGGTTGCCGTGGGCAGACACGGTATCGAGTTCCAGCATCTGCGGTCTATCGGTCACTGCCGGCGGGCGCTGCACCCGCCATTGCCGCTTCCTCCTCGGCATCAATCACACTGCGCGCAGCCGCAGTTACAGCTTTCTTTTCCTGTTCGCTCAGATCGTCCATCTGACCATCGGCAAGACGCACGGTGACTTCTTTATGGGCAAAGTGAATGCCTTCGCGGCTGAACAAGTCCTGGATGCTCTCATACACCACTTTGCGGGTGACGAATTGTTCACCCGGCTTGGTCATGAATTTCACGCGAATGATCATCGCGCTGTCTTCCATCTTGTACACACCCTGGCTTTTAAGCGGCTGCATGAATGTGTGCCCAACCTGCGGATGATCCAAAAGCGACTGGCCCAGCTTTTTGACCAGCTTACGCACCTTCTCCACATCGGTGTCATAGGTGACACGCAACGGCAGTTTCATCAAAACCCAATCACGGGAATAATTGGTCAGCTGCTTGATCTCGCCAAACGGAATGGTGTGCAGGGCACCCAGGTGATGACGCAGTTGGAAGGAGCGGATTGAAATCTTTTCAACCGTTCCCTTAATCCCTTCGATCTCCACATATTCGCCTTTGCGGAAAGCATCATCCATCAGGAAGAAGGCGCCGGAGAAAATATCCCGAATGAGGGTCTGGGCACCAAAACCAACCGCGATACCAACAACACCGGCACCGGCAAACAAAGGGGCCACATCAACGCCCATTCGCGACAGGATGACCATTGCCGCAATAGAAAATATCAAGATGACCAGGACATAGCGCAAAATTGGCAGCAGGGTCGCCATGCGTGAAGCACCTGCCCCGCCCCCTTCACCGCCAATTTCATCGTCAATCTCAACAACTTCGCCACGTTCTTCCTCAAGCTTGCGGTCGATAAAAGTGCTGACCGCGAGATAGGCGATCCAGCAAAGCGTTCCGGCCAGAACGATATCCAGCATCGCATTCCAGGCGCTGTCCTGATCACTAATGTCTACGCCCCAAACCTGGCCAAGCTGTCCCAGGGCAATGACCAGTATGATGATCAGAGCAGCACTCTCAAAGAAAGAGCGGAATATCGGCTGGTATTCAAATTGCACCGCAGCTGGACCAACAATCATCTCTTCACCGGATTCCACATCGAGATCGGCCGCTGCCTTTTGATGCTGAAGGCGTTCAGCGGCAGCGCGTTCCTGAAACAGGCGGTTTCTTCGATTGTAGAGGCCACGGATCACGATCAATGCAATGCCATAAGCCACAATCGCCAGGTAAAAGATCACAAATGGTGCGGCAATCACCACGCCCGGCGAGGGCATATCCAGCGCCAGCCGGAACACGAACATCGCCAGGGCAACCACGCTATAAACCAGCATGACCACCGGAAACGCTTTTGCCAGATTGGTCCGCAATCCATAGAATCCCGCGCCCGGATCAGCAGGCGAGAAAATACGTTGCCAGGGCTTCCAGTCTTTCAGCAAATAGATGACGAAAACCAACACCACCAAAACCGCATTGAAAATCTGCAGCAGTTTGATGTGGTCAATGGTCAGCACCTGATTCAGGCCCAGGGTAATCTGATCAACGCCGGTAAAGCTCAGGAACCGCGCAGATGCGGCAGCCACTGCACAAATTGCAACGCTGATGTGGAAATCGCGGTGCATCTTGATTGCTTCTTTGTCCGACAGATTGACAATCCGGTAGCGTGGCACAGCGCCAGCAAACAGGTTCCACGAGACCCCATGGCGCAAAAAGCGGTAAACACAATACCAGGCCAATATCTCAAAAATGACGCGGCGCGATGGCTCATGGCCGGAATCAAGCAGAATGGCCACAAATATGGCGATGGCAAAATATACCAGCACATAGATCAGCGTGAAGAATGCCCGGTATAACAGGTGCGCAATTTTGTCCGCCGATGTTTCTGGATCAACATTGGGATCGGCAAATATGTTCTTCATCGCCCAACTCAACATTGGACGCCGCACATACCAACCCACCACAAGGCCCAAAATGGCCGTGCCCACCGCACGAAGCAGCCACAAATACGTACCATCGGGGCTGGCCGCGGCAATTGTTCCTTTTATGTTTTCCCACAATGTGGGCGCGGACGATATGATCTCGCGGATCCGCTCCCTTGCCGCAAGAAAGCGTTCGGCGCGCATCGTGGACAGATTGGCGCTGTCTTCTTTGTTTTGATCGCCAGGCCTGACAACAATAACGGTCGAACCATCTTCGCGCGCCTTATCCAGCAGACCCTGCAAACCGCTCTCATCTGCAACCGGCTTTGAAGACGACATGCCAGGAAGCAGCTGGGCTTGGGCGGTTGGCACATGCATGGATATGCCAGCAAGAACGGCAAGTGAAACCACCAATACCGCAATTGCCCGCTGAAGCACGGCAAACACCGATTTAGACCCTGCAATGGTAAATTTCACCCTGGCGTCCTGTCACTGTGGAAGAATTCGCCAGACTGTCGGAAAATCTCCGTCAATTTGCAAGCTGCATGCATGTTTTGCCGGAAGTAGCAGCACATCTGTCCCGGTCAAATTTTCCATAGCGTTGCTTTTTGTCAACAAACCCACGAAAAACGCACTGAACCTGTGTTAACTCCCTTGAAAATGTGTGTAATGTGGCCGCGTGCCGGGGGGAGTTTTTACAGGTATCGGCGTGGGGAGAGGATCTAAGGGTTGAGTACTGGTTTTGCAGAGCGTGAAAACATGGGCGCCAAAATGCCACCTGCGGCTGGAACTGGTAAGGCGACACCTGTTGGCAAACCCGTCAGTGGCGTCGCCAGTCATGACATCATCCGCGTCGACAATTTACACGTAGCCATCGACCTCAAGGGCACCGACCTTGAAGTATTGCGCGGGGCGTCATTTCGAATTCCTGCCGGTAAAACAGTCGCCCTTGTGGGCGAATCCGGCTCCGGCAAATCCATCATGTCCCAGGCCATTCTGGGCATCCTGCCCAATGTGGCGCGGATCACCGGCGGCAGCATTTGGTATCGCGAAAACCAAACCGACACACCTGTTGATCTGGCTTCCCTTCCAGACAATTCACCTGAGCGCGTAAAGCTGCGCGGTGGGAAGATTTCCATCATTTTCCAGGAGCCGATGACCTCCCTGTCGCCGCTTCATACAATCGGCAATCAGATTGCAGAAGCACTACAGCTTCACCGGGGACTGGCAAAGTCTGAAGCCCAGCCAACGGTTATTGCCATGCTCGACATGGTTGGCTTCCCCAACCCTGATGCCGCCTGGTCCATGTACCCAATGGAACTTTCAGGCGGCCTGCGACAACGCGCCATGATCGCCATGGCACTGATTTGCCACCCTGCCCTGTTGATCGCTGACGAACCCACAACGGCCCTTGATGTCTCCATGCAGGCCAAAATTCTGGGACTGCTCAATGACCTGCAGGACAAGCTGGGCATGGCGGTTCTGCTGATCACCCATGACCTGGGCGTCGTTGCCAATATGGCTGACGAAGTGGTGGTCATGTATCACGGCCAGATCATGGAATCCGGTCCGGTTGAAGACATATTCAACGATGCGCAGCACCCCTATCTTAAAGCCCTGTTGCATGCAGTTCCCAGCCTCGACATGGGGTATGATGAAAAACTGCAATCCCTGCGCGATATTGACCATGAAATTCCAACCTCCATGCGCGATGTGGTGCAACAGCGCCAGGGCGAAGCCGGTTCGGTTCTGCTGAGCGTAAAGAACCTGCAAAAGTCGTTCACGGCCAAAAAGAGCAAGGGCTGGTTTTCCAACACAACAAGTTCGGTCAAGGCGGTCGACAATATCAGCTTCGACATCATGCGCGGTGAGTGTTTTGGCCTTGTGGGAGAATCCGGCTGCGGAAAAACCACTACCTTGAAAATGCTGGTGCGGGCGCTGAAACCCGATAGCGGGTCCGTGGACTGGTATGATTCCGATGGCACAACCGATTTACTGTCCCTTGAAGGCGCCGATTTGAAAGCCATGCGGCGCAAAATTCAGATGGTTTTTCAAGATCCGTTTTCATCGCTCTCGCCGCGTTCAACGGTCTTGGCAACGCTTAAGGAACCCATGGAAGTCCACGGCATGGGCAGTGGCCGCGACCAGGCCGAATATGCAGCGGAACTGATGCGGCTTGTGGGCTTGCAGCCAACCTATTTGGGCCGCTACCCCCATTCCTTTTCCGGCGGACAAAGACAGCGCATCGGCATCGCCCGTGCATTGGCATTGCGCCCGGAATTGCTGGTGTGCGACGAACCGGTGTCAGCGCTTGATGTTTCCGTTCAGGCCCAGGTGCTCAATCTGCTCAAACAACTTCAGACCGAACTCGGCCTCACCTATATTTTCATTTCGCACAATCTGGCAGTAATCCGTTATATTGCCGACAGAATTGGCGTCATGTTTCAGGGCCAGATGGTTGAACTGGCCACACGGGAAGCCTTGTTCGAAAATCCCGTGCACCCTTACACCCGCGCCTTGCTCGATGTCGTTCCCCATGCTGATCTCGATCATCCTTTGGATTTTGATCGCATCAACAAGGATATGGCAGCCGAAGGCCGCCAATGGCCCGCTCCATTTGCCGCAGAATTGTCGGACGGTTCGACAAGCGAAATGGAGATGATTTCGTTGCACAAGGACCATCAGGTGCTTGTGCGGCGCGGAACATCGCCCGAAGATCTAAACAGTTAATCGAAAGTACGCCTATGACCCGCCTTTCCCTTTTCTGCACTTGCCTGCTCACCGCAGCCGCGGTCGCCCTGACACCCGTATTGGCGGGCCCGCCTGATGAGCCCCGCATCATCAATTTGCCCGAGCTTGAAAAATCGGTTGGCAAAAAAGGCGGCTCAATCGATATTTTGATGGGCAAGTCCAAAGACATTCGCATGATGACAGTCTATTCGGGTGCCCGCCTGGTGGCCTATGACCAGACTTTCCAGCTACAGCCCGACCTGCTCAAGTCCATCAACATTGACTCCAACAAATCATTTACCCTGCACCTGCGCAAAGGGCACAAATGGTCTGACGGCACGCCCTTTACCACTGAGGACTTCAGATATTGGTGGGAGGATGTGGCCAATAACGAGACACTGGAAAAATCCGGTGTGCCACAACAAATGTTGTCCAATGGCAAACCGCCTGTGGTCGACATTATCGACAGCCACACCATCCGATACACATGGGAAGAGGTGAACCCGCTCTTCCTCACTGCTCTTGCTGGCGCCCGCCCCCTCTACATCTACATGCCTGCCCACTACATGAAGCAGTACCATGAGAAATACGCAGATCCGGCAAAACTGACCGCTTTAATTGAATCCGAGAAAGTTCAAAACTGGGCTTCACTGCACAAGCGTTTTGGGCGCCAATACAGGCCTGAAAATCCAAAGCTTCCCACACTGCAAGCCTGGATGAACACAACCAAACTTCCTTCCGAGCGCATTGTCTTTAAGGCCAATCCCAACTTCCACCGCATTGACAATGAAGGCACCCAACTGCCCTATCTCGATCAGGTGATCATGAACATCGTGTCATCGGAGATCATTCCCGCCAAAACCGGAACGGGCGAAAGCGCGCTCCAGGCACGCTATGTACGTTTTGACAATTACGCCTTTTTGAAACAGGGCGCAGAAGCGGGCGGATATAAAGTTCTGTTGTGGCCATCGGGCAAGGGGTCGGAAATGACCCTCATTCCCAATATGAATTCGGCTGATGAAGGGTTCCGCAACGCATTTCAGGACAAGCGCGTACGCCGCGCCCTGTCGTTGGGCATCAACCGCACCGAAATCAACGAAACCATATTCTTCGGCCTGGCGCGTGAAGGCGGCAATTCGGTGCTGCCATCCAGCCCGCTCTACAAGGACGAATTTGCAGACGCCTGGGCCATGCATAACGTTGATAAAGCCAATGCCCTGCTCGACGAAGCTGGTTTCGACAAACGCACCTCCGATGGCACACGCTTGATGCCCGATGGTCGCGAGTTCGAAATCATCATCGAAACCGCCGGCGAACAAAGCCAGGAGACCGACATCCTGCAATTGATCACGGACCATTGGAAATCGATTGGCGTCAAGCTTTTCGTCAAACCGTCACAGCGCGACATTCTGCGCCGGCGCGTTTCCAGCGGTGAAACCGTGATGTCTACCTGGGAAGGGTTGAACCGTGGCCTGGCCACGCCGGATATGAATCCTGAAGAGCTTGCACCGGTATCATCTGTTCAGGCCCAGTGGCCGGTTTGGGGCCTGCACTTTGAAAGCAAAGGCAGTGGCGGCGAAGCGCCCACAGACGAGAAAGTCAAACGCCTTAGCGAGCTTTATTCAAAATGGCGCGCCGCCGGTGACCGTGACCAACAAACGCTCATCTGGGAGGAAATGCTGTCGATTTTCACCGACGAAGTTTACACAATCGGTGTTGTGTCCGGCGGCCTGCAACCAATCGTCGTCAGTAACAAGTTGCGAAATGTGCCAGAAGAGGGCATTTGGGCATTTGAGCCAACCCTCTATTTCGGCCACTATCTGCCTGACACCTTCTGGCTGGAAGAATAGTCCACAACACACATGTTTCGATATATCCTCTTCCGCATCGGGGCCATGGTCCCCACGCTCATCCTTGCGAGCCTGGTGATCTTTACGATCATCCAGTTGCCGCCGGGCGATTATGTGGAATCTTATATCGGGGAATTGCTGGCGTCAGGCGAGAGCGTTGATCTCGCGCGCGCTGAGTATTTGCGCGAAGAATACGGCCTCAACGAGCCCATGTGGAAGCGATATCTGTTGTGGGTTGGCAATTTCATCACCGGCGATTTTGGCTATTCATTTGAATATCAAAGGCCTGTGTCGGAAGTCGTGGGCAACCGCCTTTGGCTGACCATTCTGGTATCATTTGCCACCATTATCCTCACCTGGGTCATCGCTTTTCCCATTGGCATCTATTCCGCCACTCATCAATATTCCTGGGGGGATTACGGGCTGACCTTCTTTGGCCTGCTGGGGCTGGCAACACCCAATTTCCTGCTGGCACTGGTCATGATGTATTTTGCCCAGACCATATTCGGCGTGTCGATTGGCGGACTGATGGACAAGGAATTCATCGACCAGCCCATGAGCTGGCCGAAATTTGTTTCCATTCTTGAGCATCTAATTGTCCCAACGGTTGTCATTGGCACATCTGGCACCGCCGCCATGATCCGACGCATCCGGGCCAACCTTCTTGATGAGTTGCAAAAGCAATATGTCGTCACCGCACGGGCCAAGGGCGTGCCGCCCTTTAAGGCCTTGGTGAAATATCCGCTGCGCATGTCTTTGAACTTCTTTGTTGCGGATATCGGTTCATTGCTGCCCGCTATTATTTCTGGCGCGGAGATTGTTGCCATCGTTTTATCCCTCCAGACCACCGGCCCGCTTCTCATTGCCGCCCTGCAAAGCCAGGACATGTATCTGGCCGGTTCTTTCCTGATGTTCCTGGCAACCCTGACCGTGATCGGCGTGTTGCTTTCCGATATTGCCCTTGGATTCCTTGATCCGCGCATTCGTCTCCAGGGAGGCGCGGAACGTTGAGCAAGAAGCCAAACCAGACCGGCGGTGTGGACACCCACTCGCCATTGCCAGCAGACGGTGCTGAAAAGCTGCATCATTATGTGTCCACGGCCCCGTTTGATTTGCGATCAGTGGAAAAGCTGACCCCGGAGCAGGAAAAAATCTACTTCGCGTCTCAACTGACACTGATGTGGTGGAAGTTCAAACGGCACCGCGTGGCGGTTTGGTCCGGAATCTTTCTTTTGTTGTTATACGCAAGCGTTCTGTTCAGCGAATTCCTGTCACCCTGGAACTATCAGACGCGGCACTCCAAATATATTTACGTCCCCCCCCAGAGCATTCACCTGTTTCACGAAGGCGAATTTCAGGGACCATTTGTCTACGGCCTGTCGCGCAAGCTCAATCTGGAAACGATGACCCGGGACTACACGGTCAATACAAAACAAATCGTCAAATTGTCATTCTTCTGTAACGGCGATTCCTACCACTGGATGGGATTGATCCCCGGCAACAATCACCTGGTTTGCGCACCAACTGGAAAACCGTTTTTCCTTTTGGGCACGGACCGCCTTGGCAGAGACATGTTATCGCGCATCATTCAAGGCGCGCGAATATCGCTCACAATTGGCCTGCTGGGCATTGCCGTGTCTTTCCTGCTGGGCATCGTAATTGGCGGCGCGGCTGGCTATTATGGCGGCTGGGTGGACATGATCGTGCAACGCATCATTGAAGTGCTGCAATCCATACCGACCATTCCCCTGTGGCTGACATTATCGGCGATAATGCCCGCATCCTGGAGCCCAATCGTCATCTATTTTGGCATCACCATCATACTGGGCCTGTTGGACTGGACCGGTCTGGCACGCGCCGTGCGGTCAAAATTGCTCTCCCTGCGTGAGGAAGAATATGTACTGGCCGCTCGCCTTATCGGGGCCAGCCCGTCGCGCATAATCGGGCGTCATTTGATCCCCGGTTTCATGAGCCACCTCATCGCTTCGGCAACGATCACAATTCCCACCATGATATTGGGCGAAACGGCACTGAGTTTCCTTGGGCTTGGCTTGCGCGAACCGATCACCTCATGGGGTGTTTTGCTCAACGAAGCACAGTCGATTAATGTGGTTGCTGTATTCCCATGGCTGATGTTGCCGGTCGTCCCCGTCATCTTTGTCATCATCGCCTTTAATTTCCTCGGCGATGGCCTGCGCGACGCAGCTGATCCTTACAAATAGCATATCGCAAGTGCTCAGATCAGGAGCAGCCTTCGCACAATTTCTCATGGGCTTTGAAGCGGCGTGAATTATGCCGCTTCCTGTTCGGAATTGGTCCGGGCAGACATCATCGATTCCGGCTTTCCAAATAACTGACGCCGTTCCAGATAGTGAGAACGCCAGAACGGAAATCGCGTATCCAGGTCGTCATGAATGTCGTCCACCTGGGAAATCATCAGCAAGACATTCATGTTGAGCGTGTGATGATACACCGGCCCGGCAATAGGGTCCGCGCTGAAAATACGTTTGTAAAATGCAACATGTTCCTGCCGCACCATGGAAAGACATTCATCAGCATCGAAATGCAAACAAGCCATCACCGGCAAACGCATGGCGATGTAAGGCAGTTCCGGAAATTGGGCAGATGCCGAAATATCGGTCACGAAACGACTTGGATCGATAATGGTTTTTCCTGCCTGGGCGCGCGCCGAAATCTCATCTGGAAAGAACTGCATCGCCGGTGCCGATTGCACATCGGGCGTGATCAGTGACAGCCGCATGGAAGCGGCAAGCCGCCCGGCAATGAAAATTCCAAAACTTTGGCTGTTGGGTAATTCGTCATAATCATCCGGCATGTCTCCACGCCAGTCCGAAGGCAGATCCGTGTTGCGCTTGTAACCTTCGCATCGCAGCCGAAATACGGCTGCCCTGTCTTCGTGATCGCACATCCGCCGATATTCGACAGATGGCATAATAAGATCGATACGTTCTTGCAGTGAGCGGTTTGCCCGCCGTATTCCATTATTCATCAAAGCCGCCCCAGCCCTGTCGCAAATTGTGCAACTGGGAACATCTTTAACAAAAGCTTAAAGCGAGTCTAGACGTGATGTGGAGAACAGCCGATCTTAGTAAACGGCACGTGGCAAGATTATCACATAGAACTCAGCTTCACCCCTCAAGCCGCCGCTTTGAGAGCCGAATAAAGCGGAGACAGCATCTTCAGCGCGGCAAGGTTTTCCACCACCAACAGATCTGTCAGTTCTTCATTATTCACAGGTTTGGAAAACAGATACCCTTGAATCTCATTGGGCCGTGCAGATGCCAGAAGAACACTCAACTCCTCCACCGTCTCAACACCTTCCACAACAACCGAAAGGCCCAACTTCTGCCCCAGGGTCGTGATCGCCTGAACAAGTGTCAGCGATTTTGAATCCGGGCGAATGTCCACAACGAAGGAACGATCAATCTTCACCTTGTCCAACGGCAGGTTGTTCATATAGCTCAGACTGGAGAATCCGGTGCCAAAATCATCCAGTGAAATTCGCACGCCCATTTTCTTAAGCTCATTCAGTTTGTCGACGGTGGAACCCATGTCATGGAGCATCAGGGATTCGGTAATCTCAAGCTCCAGCCGGTGCGGTTCCAACTGACTGGCTGTAAGCGCATCGCGCACCGACTGCACCAGGTCGCCCTGTTTGAATTGCAGGGGAGACAGGTTCACCGCAACCGTTGTATTGCCCGGCCATTTGGCACAATCCATACAGGCCTGCTCCAGCATCCAATTGCCCATCTCCACCACAAGTCCCAGGTCTTCCGCGATCGGAATAAACTTAGACGGCGGAACAAAGCCAAGACGAGGATGGTTCCAGCGCATCAGCGCCTCGCAGGTCGCAACCGCCTTGCGGTCAACGGATACGATGGGCTGATAAACTGCCATGAATTCATTATTGGTCACCGCAGCGCGCAGATCATTTTCCAGGGCGCGTTGCTGATTCAATTCATCGCTCATTTGGCTATTGAAGACCCGCCATTCGCCACGGCCATCGCGCTTGGCCCAAAGCAGCGCCGTGTCGGCATATTTCAACAAAACCTCGCCGGTATTGAGGCTTTCCTGCTCGGTAATTGCGATGCCAATGGTGCAGCCAATATGCAGCTTGCGGCCTTCAATATTCATGCTTGCACCCAGGGACGAAATTACCAGATCAGCAATGTTTGTGGCAACGTCCAGGGCGTTTCGATCTGAAATAACAACGGCAAATTCATCGCCGCTGAACCGGGCACATGTCCCAACGCCATTGCAAACCCGTTTTATGCGGTCCGACACTTCGCACAACAGCAGATCACCAAAATGGTGTCCCTGCATGTCATTGATCTGCTTGAAGTGGTCAATATTAATCAACACCACCGCGCAGTCTTGGTCTTCATTGAGCGCGTCGATCTCTTCCTTTAAGGATATTGAAAGCTGGTCCCGGTTCATCAGGCCGGTAAGCCGGTCAAAGCGTGTCATCCAGTCAATTTGGTCAGCGGCGCGCACCTCTTTGGAAATATCCTCAAATGTGCAGATCGTACCCCCGTCCTGCATGGTGGAGGCCCTGAAACGCACGGTCTTTTGCGGCGCATCGCCCAATTGAGATGTGATGCACAAAGGCACATGCGATCTGGTCGTCAACCATTTGCGCATGGTCGCCGTATGGGTTGGATCAACACACAACTGGCTTTCCATGAGATCTATGAGATGGCCCATTGTGGAACGTTCCACCGACTTGCTGGAACGACCCAGAAAACGCCCGATATGTTCATTGGCAACCAGCAGCTTGCCGGACTCGTCGAACATGCAGATGCCCTGGGGCACATTGTTAAGCGTGGTATGGAACCGCTCCGCCAGACTTTCAGCAGTGCGCCGTTGATTGATATTTTCCAACAAAGTCTTGCGCTGTATGGCGGCGGTTCTGTGCAATCCAAAAAGATAGGGCACCATCAGCAGCGCCAAATAATGGTAGGCACCGCCGGTCATATAGAGACTGAGAACCAGCGGCACCGAAATTGCCACCAATTGCATATTCACCAAACGTTCAATGGGAAAGCTTCGGGCACACACGCCAATCAGATTGGCAAATGTAACCGTGACACTGACCAGTCGGGAAAATTCATTATTGCTGAGGCTCGCCAGAACACACCAGACACCAAAAATGAAAACATTAAGAACAGCACCGGCGGTGAACCAGCGCTCCCAATGAATGAAATCACCTGGCTTGATCCGCTCAGCGTCCAGTTCCCGGTTGAACCGATAATTGAGCATCGCCCGTGCCGTGCCCACGACCAGACATACAGCCGCACACGCATATATAGCGATGGATTCGGCATAAATACCGCTCAACACCATCGCAAGCACCGTCGTGACGACACCGGCAATCAATATGGCCTTGTCTGCAAATACAGAGATGACCAAAGAACGATGGACCGCCCGTTTTTCCCGTTCTTTTTCTAATGTTTCGTTCATTTGCCCCACACCTACCCCTAGGTTCAGCCCCATGCTTAACGCAGATAGTGTATGGGAAGGTAAATACGCGCAGCTTTCAAACGCCATGATTAAGCAATTCTAAATTTTCGCCCTTCTCACAAGTGTTTGATTTGTGGAGAAACTTCACACCACACACAGCGTTGCAGTATGCAAATCTGTTCCCTAGATTGGAGGACAACACAAAGCCGGGATCGACAGCCAGTCCTATGAAACGCCTCAACGATGCCCGCATTCTCATGTACAGTCATGACACATTCGGACTTGGCCATCTGCGCCGTTGCCGGACAATCGCCCACGCGCTTGTTGACCGATACAAGGGCCTTTCGGTTCTCATCATATCCGGCTCCCAGATTGCCGGCGCATTTGCCTTCAAGGCCCGCGTGGATTTTGTAAAAATTCCCAGCGTTATCAAATTGTATTCAGGCGAATACACATCGATCAGCGATCATATCGATATCCACGACACCCTGCGCATGCGCGAATCCCTCATTCTCGAAACGGCCGATTTGTTTCGCCCGGATATTTTCATTGTCGATAAGGAGCCTCTGGGTCTCCAGGGTGAAGTGGAAAAAACCCTCGTTGCCCTGAAAATGAAGGGATGTCGCACCGTGTTGGGTTTGCGCGATGTCATGGATTCCCCGGAACTGTTGGAAAAAGAATGGAACCGCAAACAGGTATTGCCAAAAATCGGCAGCCTCTATGATGATATCTGGATCTACGGCCCCGAAGATTTTTGGAACCCGCTCAAAGACCTCAATGTCCCCAAACAGGTCCAGGAGAAGTCCAGATATATCGGCTTCCTGCCACGGGAAATTCCAACCAATGAACATTCAAAAACCGATCACAGCCAGGGTGACTACCTATTGGTGACAGCAGGTGGCGGCGGGGATGGAGCAGACCTGATGTCGATGGTTCTTGCCGCCCGCGAGCATGACCGCAATCTTGTGTATCCGCTTGTGCTGGTGCCCGGGCCATTCATGAAAACAGAGCAGAGGGAAGAGATTCACCGGCGCGCCAAAAACCTTTCCCACGTGTCCGTTATTGATTTTGATTCAGAACTGGAAGCTGTGATCAACAAGGCCACAGCCATTATTGGAATGTGCGGCTATAATACATTTTGTGAAATCATCTCGTTCGATAAACCCGCCCTGTTCGTGCCGCGCACCGCGCCTCGGCAGGAACAGCTGATCCGCGCAACCCGCGCAGCTGAACTGGGTCTGTCCAAGGTTCTCAATGCAGATATGGCGGTGGACCCGGCACTCATGGCCGACGCACTCCATGCGTTGCCGCACGCTAAAAAACCATCAGAGGCAAGCTGGCATCCAAAACTGGAAGGGCTTGATCAGATTGAGCGTGAGGTTGAAAAAATGTTGGCCCATAAGTTGGAAATCACTCCCGACCCAACCCTTGATCCTGTTCCCCTCACCCACCAGGCATGACGACGCACGTGAACGCCCGGGAAAAAAGCAACCACCATAAACTGGTCATTTTTTTGAAGGGGTATCCGCGCCTTTCAGAGACTTTCATCGCCCAGGAAATTTTAAACCTGCAAATGCGTGGGATCGATATCCAACTGGTATCCCTGCGCCACCCCACCGATACGAAACGACATCCTGTCCACCACGAAATCACAGCTCCCGTTCTGTATCTGCCCGAATACATTCACCACGAATTACGGCGCAGCATCAGCGCCTGGTGGCAGGCGCGGCGCCTGCACGGCTTCAGCAAGGCACGCTCCCTGTTCTTGCGCGACCTGCGCCGAGATTTTACCCGCAACAGGGTGCGCAGATTTGTTCAGGCAATGGTGGCAGCCGTGGAAATTGATGGAAATGCCAGCTGGTTTTACAGCCACTTCATTCACACGCCCGGCTCAGTTGCCCGATATGCAGCCACCATGCGCGGCCTGCCCTATTCCATCTCCGCCCACGCCAAAGACATCTGGACATCGCCCGCATGGGAACTGTCAGAAAAACTCGACGGTGCCCAATGGACCGTTACATGCACCCGTGGCGGCGCTGACTATCTGCAATCGCTTGCTTCACGCGAGCAGGCCGTGCGACTGGTTTACCACGGCCTTGACCTGACAAGGTTCCCCAAACCCACTCACACGCCATCAAAGCGCACCGGTGATGATCCACAAAATCCGATTCAGTTTTTAAGTGTTGGCCGGGCGGTGGAGAAAAAGGGGCTGGATACCCTATTGTCGGCCCTGGCTGCCCTGCCAGATGAGTTGAACTGGCACTGGACACATATTGCAGGCGGGCCATTGCTGCCAAAACTCAAAGAACAGGCAAACCAGCTTGGCTTGAACGGGAAAGTAAGCTTTCTGGGGTCGCAAGCGCAGGCACGGGTGTTGCAGGCCTATCACGACAGCGATGTTTTTGTACTGCCCTGCCGCATCGCGGCCGATGGCGACAGAGACGGATTGCCCAATGTCATTGTAGAAGCACAGAGCCAGGCACTTCCCGTGGTGTCCACCCATATTTCCGGCATTCCCGAACTGATCGTGGACGGCAAAAACGGCATTCTGATTGAGCCGGATAATGTCGAGCAATTGGTTGCCGCTTTGAAGAAATTTGCCGCCGACCCAGCCCTGCGCCATCAGATGGGCAAAGCCGGAATGGCGCGCGTGCGCACCGAATTTGATGCTTCGCAGGAGATCGACCTGCTCGTTGACTTGCTTGGTGAGGTCTGATGACCCAGCGGACGCCGCGCATATTGTTTTATTTTCTCCACCTGCTTGGTGTTGGGCATGTCCATCGGGCCCAGCGGCTTATCAGTGCATTTGCCGATGCCGGTCTGGAAACTGACGCCATCATTGGCGGCAAGCCTGTACCCCATCTTCAATTCGCAGCGCGCACCACCCAGTACCTTCCACCCATCATGGCCCGCGATGCCACCTATAGCGAAACCCTGGACGAGAACGGGAAGCCCCTGACGGCCAACTATATCGAACGGCGCACAGGCGAACTGCTGAAGATTTTTAATCAACTCGATCCCGATCTGATCCTGATCGAAGCCTTCCCGTTTGGCCGCAGAGTCGTGCGCCAGGAACTGAAAGCCTTGTTGGATGCAGCCGCCGCTCGAACACCAAAGCCCCTTGTGGTTTCCTCTGTTCGCGACATCTTGCAGGAAAAGCGCAAACCCGGTCGGGCAGAAGAAGTAAGGGATCTGATTGATCAATATTTTGATCATGTACTGGTGCACAGTGACCCAAATCTGATCACCCTTGACGCCACCTATCCACTGGCCGGACAAATATCCCATAAACTGTCCTATACCGGTTTCGTTGTACCACCTAAGATTGCCAATCACGACGCAGTCCAATTTGATGTTATTGTCAGTGCCGGTGGCGGCGGCTTTGGAGCGCCATTGATGCAAACATCACTGGACGCTGCCAAGCGCGATGGCAAAAGCGGGCGGCGCTGGTGCCTGGCCACAGGGCCCAATCTGGATGATGAGACTTTCGCCCAATTGCATCTGAATATACCCGATCACATTACCATAGTGCGCCATCTGGATGGGCTGGCCGCACATTTAAAACAGGCGCAGATATCGATTTCCCAGTGCGGATATAACACGGCCATGGACGTACTCCAGGCGGCGGTCGAAAGCGGCACAAAGGGTATATTTGTGCCCTATGATACCCAGGGCCAAACCGAACAATTGCGCCGTGCCGAACTGCTCCAGCAATCGGGCTTCGCCCAGTCCCTGCCCCAATCCTCACTTACAACGGAACGCCTGGGTCAGGCCATTGAGCGCGCAGAAATGATGAAATTGCCTCATCTCGACATTGATTTTAAGGGTGCCGTCCACGCCGCTTCACAACTGAAGGCCTGGATACAGGAAGCGTCGACACGATGACAAAGATCGCCTTCTACGCACCTGTTAAACCACCCGACCACCCCATCCCGTCTGGCGACCGTCTGATTGCACAAAACACGCTGCAAGCGCTTTCTCTCGCAGGCTTTGAAACTGAAATCGCATCGCGCCATATAGCCTATTCCAAACGTCCAGGGCTGGAATATTTGCAAGCCAGACGAGATGACGCATTGGCCGAGGCTGACCGGCTTGTGGCGCAGTGGCGCAACGCGCCCCCTGAACTGTTTTTAACCTACCACCCCTATTGCAAAGCCCCTGACTGGATAGGCCCGACCGTGAGTGAACAACTCGGCCTGCCCTATGTAACCATGGAAGCGGCCCACACGGGCCAGGGTTTTGAAAATGGCGGGGACGTTTGGCGCAATTGGCGTGAAGAAGCCCACAAGGGATTTCGTAAAGCCAATTTGCATCTTTGCCTTAAGCCATCGGACAAAGCTTATTTGCTCGACAAGCTGGGGCCCAACACTCCCGTTAGTGACTTTCCAATTTTCATCGACCGTCTGGTGCAAGACCTGCCGCCACCGCCACAAGTCTTACCCCAGCGGGAGGAAAGTAGCCCCTGGCTTGTGACCGCCGCCATGATGCGACCGGGTAAGAAAACGCGCAATTTCCAATTGCTTGCCGAAGCGCTCCTCCCACTGCAAGATATTGCCTGGACGTTGACAATCATTGGCGACGGCCCGCAACGCGCAGATATCGAAAAGCTGTTTGCGCGTTTCGATGCCCGGCGCATCTGGTTTGCAGGTGAGCTTGATCACCCATCGGTACTTGCCAGTTTCAAAACAAGCGATGTGTTCGTCTGGCCCGGTTGGAAAGAACCGATTGGGATGGTCTATTTGGAAGCACAGATGATGGGGCTGCCGGTGGCGGCATTTTGCGACATGGGCGTCCCCCTGGTGGTCAATGATGGCATATCAGGCCTTTTGGCCAAGCCCGGTGATACAGCAGAACTTGGTTCAGCGATCCGCCGCTTGCTCATTGACAAGGATTTACGAACCAAAATGAGCGCCAGCGCAAAACACCATGTTGAACAAGACCACTCGATCAACAGGGCTGCTGACGAGCTGGACCGAATTCTCACCAGCGTCATCAAATCACACCAGCAAACAAAAAAACGCGATGACCGATAGTCCAAAAGCCGCTAAACCGTTCGCCATGCTTACGCGAAAAACACCATTGAAAATTCGGGCAGCTTCCATAGCTGCTCTGCAGACAATTGCCCTGTCCTGGTGTCTGTTGTCACCAAGCCAGGCATTGGCAGTACCCCATTTGTCGATCGATCTGGATTCGGGAAAAGTGCTGTCCAGCAAAGAAGCTTTCCACCCCTGGCATCCGGCATCTTTGACCAAGCTGATGACAGCTTATGTGATTTTCCGCGCCATTGAATCAGGTGACATCACATTGACCAGCCCGGTGCGACTGACCCGCAATGCCACGCGGCAACCACCCAGCAAAATTGGATATGGCCGTGGCACCGTGATGACGATGGAAAATGCGTTGAAACTGCTCATCATAAAATCGGCAAATGACATTGCCGTTGGGCTTGCAGAATCCCTGTCAGGTTCCGTTAGCGGTTTTGCAAACAGAATGAACCGGGAAGCCGCACGGCTTGGAATGGCCCGCACGAATTTCGTTAATCCCCATGGGCTTCACAACGCACGTCAGTTCACCACCGCCCATGATCTGGCTCGATTAAC
Source organism: uncultured Rhizobiaceae group bacterium (assembly GCA_937930845.1). Taxonomy (GTDB): domain Bacteria; phylum Pseudomonadota; class Alphaproteobacteria; order Rhizobiales; family Rhizobiaceae; genus Pseudahrensia. The sequence continues at coordinate 69,855 of CALHBJ010000014.1, read as the reverse complement.
CCGGGCCTTGCACCGCGAATTTCCGCAATATGCCTATCTGTTTCGTGCACCATCGCTGATTGCGCCTAAGAAAAGGAAAGATGGGAAAACCATTCAGCGCGTCCATTTTTCCTACAATTTGTTGCTTGAAAGATTTCGCGGTGGAGACGGGTTCAAGACCGGATTCGTATGTGCCTCTGGATATAATTTTATCGGTTCAGCATCCCAGGGTGGCCGGCGCATAGCTGCAATTGTACTGGGCCGTGACGGTCAGGTCAGCCGCGCGGTGGATGCAGCGAAGTTGATTGCAGAGGGCTTTCAACAACCAGTATCCGCTGGAACAGATATTGCAGAACTCACCCCCGGTGAAACTATTCCCACTTCACCCCGCAACATGCGGCCCCTCATTTGCACAAAGGAAGCGCGGGCAAAAACCTATAACCCCGGTGCGGGTCAGGCTGTTATCGAATCGCCCTGGTTGCAAAAACGCAAAATCGAACGCGACCCGATCAAGTTTGTGCTGGGTGGCGCAAGCGGCCCCATATCCAACGCATTGGAGCCGGAGCCCCCTGCACGTGTACCGCTGCCAGTGTTCCGGCCAGATCTCCAGCTGCGCGGATCCTCCACCTTGGCCGCCAATCCGGTGGCAGAAGAAAAACGGGCAAGCGTACAGGTCAAATCAATTCCCTTGCCCGTTTTCCGGCCCGGCACATGAGAGCACCCTTGGCGACACCGGTGCCTGTGACGCTGATCACCGGATTCCTCGGCGCAGGTAAAACCACGCTGTTGAACAAACTGATTGCCCGTGGCGACCTTAAAGATGCTGCACTGGTGATCAATGAGTTTGGCGATGTTGGCATTGATCAATTGCTGGTGGAAACAGCCGATGAAGGCATTGTGGAAATGTCTGACGGGTGCCTGTGTTGCACCATCCGGGGCGATCTTGTTGATACATTATCAAGGCTTCTTGGCCGCAAGGGCGGTGCACCAAAGCGGGTCGTCATTGAAACCACCGGTTTGGCCGACCCGGCACCCATTCTCCACGCCATAATGGGCCATCCTGTCTTAAGTGAAGACCTGCGCCTTGATGGCGTTATTACTCTTGTGGATGCCGTTAATGGCAATCACACACTCGACACCCACGAAGAGGCGGTCAAACAGGCCGCAGTTGCGGACCGGCTGGTAATCACGAAAACCGATCTTGCCCGCGAGCTTGACCGGGACATTGACCAATTGCGTGGACGCCTTGGCGCGCTCAATCCAACGGGCCGTCAGATCATCGCTTCAACAACCAGCCCCAGCGCCTTGGATATATTTGAGTGCGGTCTGTACAATCCGTCGACCAAGACCGCGGACGTACAACGCTGGCTGAACGCCGCCAGCGAGGAAGACGCCCATAATCACGGTCACACCCATGACCACGGCCACCATCACCACCACGAACCCAATCGCCATGATGCCCGCATTCGTTCATTTTCCCTGACCACCGACAAGGCAATCGACGCAGCAACACTGACAAACTTCCTTGATCTGTTGCGGTCAGCCCATGGGCCCAATCTGTTGCGGCTAAAAGGCATTGTGAAAATTGCCGAAGATCCAGACCGTCCGGTGGTGCTGCACGGGGTGCAACAAATATTTCACCCGCCTGCAAGTCTGCCCGATTGGCCAGATCACGACCACACTACGCGGTTGGTCATCATCACGCGGGACTTGCCGGAAGAATTTGTCACCAGACTGTTTAACGCATTTGTGGGCGAGGTGGCGTCAGACACACCAGATCGCACAGCACTGGACGCGAACCCCCTGACTGTACCCGGCCATTCAGGCAATTTTCGTTAGGATACAGAGCACCCCAATACAGCTCAAAGATTGCCCCGCCGCGCAATCAAAAATCGCATTTCGTCGCCTTCGCCCGGCCTCTGTTCAACGAGAAGCTGGTCATATTCATTGCAATAATTTGGCAGATCCAGCGCCGCCAGCGGGTCGTCAGTGACCACCCAAATCTGTTCACCCGGTTGCAGTTTGCGCATCCGGTTACGGGTCTTCAAAACCGGCAACGGGCAACGCAAGCCACGCAGATCATATTCTTCCACATTATCATCACCCATAAACCGAACCGCTTCTTTCGTGATAACTTTCGTTGAACAATGCGTCACCCGCTTCAAATTGCTTGCGTTTAACTTTATGCGTGATCAATCTAGCGTCAAACATACACGCATGGTAGCGCCCCAGTGCGGCTAATACAGGGAGAGAGACCTGATGGGAATCATCCAACGCATCAAAAGCGAATACTTATATCTCACCGGCGCAATCCGCGCGTTGAAATCGGTAACCCAGGTGGCCGAAGCACCCGATGTGACGATTGTGGATCGTGTGGAAGAATGGGCTATAAAGTGGGCGGACAATACGGCCCTGATTGGCCCCAGAGAAACCTATACCTACAGCCAGCTGAATGCGCGCGCCAACCAATATGCCCGTTGGGCAATTGAAAACGGCGTCACCAAGGGGGACACGGTCGCCTTGCTGATGCTCAACCGGGCTGAATATATGGCCGCATGGATCGGTGTGGCAAAAGCCGGTGGCGCGACGGCTTGCCTCAACACCCATCTCACTGACAAGGCACTGGCCCATTGCATCAACATCGTTGACGCAAAACTGCTGATTATTGACGATGCCTGCTGGGACAACTTCCTGACCGCCCGCAAGCAAATGGAACAAAAGCCTGCAATCTGGTGCCTGGGCGGCAAGCGGCGCGGCACCAAGGAATTGGCGCCTGCGATTGACGCGCAGGACGCATCCAACCTTTCGTCGGATCAAAAAACCCCGCTGACATCCTCCGACACCTGCCTGTTCATCTACACATCGGGCACGACCGGTTTGCCCAAGGCGGCGAAGCTGACCCATTACCGAACCCAGTCTATTATGGCCGGGTTCTCGGCGGCAGGGAAATTTACCCCCAGCGACCGCATCTATGTCTGCCTGCCCATGTACCACACAACCGGCGGCATTCTCGCCCCCGGTTCATGCCTGTGGCACGGCGGCTCGGTGGTTCTGGCAGAGAAATTTTCTGCCACAAATTTCTGGGATGATATTGTTCACAATCAATGCACGGCGTTCCAGTATATCGGTGAGCTGTGCCGTTATCTGTTGAACACGCCTGAAACAGCCAATGAAACCAGACACAATATCCGCATCGCCAGCGGCAACGGATTGCGCCCAGACATTTGGGAAGAGTTTCAGGCCCGTTTCAAGGTTCCCCAAATTCTGGAATGGTATGCCGCCACCGAAGGCAATGCGGTCTATTTCAACTTCGACCAAAAGGTCGGTGCTGTTGGTCGCGTACCAAAATGGGCCGAGAAGAAATTTGTCACTGAAGTGGTTGAATTTGATATCGACGAAGAAAAACCCGTGCGCGGCCTCGATGGGTTTTGTGTCAAATGTGCGCCGGGCGAACCCGGTGAAGTCATCTCAAAAATCCTCAATGATCCCAAGCGCCCCAGCCAGCGTTTTGACGGTTATGCTGACAAAGCTGCCACTGATAAAAAGGTGCTGCGCGATGCATTTGAAAAAGGCGATGCCTGGTTCCGCACCGGCGACCTGATGCGCAAAGACAAGCTTGGCTACATGTATTTCGTGGACCGGATTGGCGATACTTTCCGCTGGAAGGGTGAGAACGTCGCCACTTCGGAAGTGTCGGAAGCATGTACCGGTTATCCCGGCTTGAAGGAGGCCAATGTCTATGGTGTTGCAATACCGGGCATGGATGGCCGCGCCGGCATGGCTGCGCTGGTGACAGACAAGGATTTCGATCCCGTCAATCTGGCGCAATATCTCAAAGGCCGGTTGCCGTCCTATGCCCACCCGGTTTTCATTCGGATCAAACCCGATATGGAAATTACGGGCACATTCAAACAACGCAAAGTGGATCTAGTAAAAGAAGGGTTTGACCCTGAAAAGGTCGAGGACCAGCTTTATTTCAACAATCCCCAAAGCGGAAAATTTGAGCCTTTGGACAAAGCGCTTTTTGATCGCATTATCGGCGGCGAGTTCCGCTTCTGATGTCGTCACACCTGCCTCTGGAAGCCGAAGACATACTCACCTTCTGGGCCGAGGCAGGGGAAGCCAAATGGTGGAAAAGGGACGAAGCGTTCGACACTGAAATCGCCCGTCGGTTTTCCACCATCCACGAGCAGGCTGCCCAGGGGCAACTTGAAAATTGGTGCCAAACCCCCAACGGTGCCTTGGCGCTTATTATTGTTCTGGACCAGTTTTCCCGAAACCTGTTTCGTAACTCGCCCAAGGCCTTTGCCCAGGACGCGCAATGCCTGGTCCTTGTGCATGCCCTGATGGCAAAGGGCACAGACAGAAAAATGCGTGACGATCTGGCCCCCTTCGTCTACCTGCCCCTGATGCATAGCGAAAAGCTCTCTGATCAGGATTTATGCATTCAGGAGATGCAAAGACTGGATCTGGAAGAGCAGGTCAAATTTGCCAAAATCCATCGCGATATCATTGTGAAATTCGGGCGGTTCCCCCACCGAAACGAAGTGCTGGGGCGCGATACAACGCCCCAGGAAGCCGAATTTCTGGCAAATGGTGGATTTTCCCGTTAACGAGCGTTTAACTGTACCAGCAATTGAACCTGTTGCATTCGAAGACAATCTTAAATGAATTGTGCGCATTGTGGTCTTTGGCGCGGAACGACCTGCGCCATCATTTTTTCCACCGGATTGCACTTCCCATGCTGCAACACTTGCGACCTTCCACACATGTGAAGCCGTTCATACCGGCTGCCATTGCCAGCAGGTGGCCGGACAAAATCGACAACGTGTTTGAAATTGCAGACGCAATCGTTGAAGGCAAAGATGAAAAGGCAATCTCACAACGCACCGCCGTTGTGGCGTTCAGCATCCGAATTGTCAGCGCATTCATCGCCTATGTGAGTCAGGTGCTTCTGGCCCGTTGGCTGGGCAGTTATGAATATGGAATATTTGTCTGGGTGTGGGTTGCTGCGGTCATTTGCGGCGGCATCGCCTGTATCGGGTTTCCGTCCGCTGTGGTGCGTTTCATCCCCCAATATCAAGTCTCGGGCGAGGCAAACCTGTTGCGCGGCATCGTCTTTGGATCGCGCCTCTATTCGGTTATAACCGCAACTCTAATCGCGGCAATCGGCATTGTGCTGATCTGGTTTTTCCAGGAATCAATCACCAATGTGTATGTATTGCCGCTGTTTCTGGGGGCCATTTGTTTGCCCATGTTGGCGCTGGCTGAAGTGCAGGACGGCGTGGCACGTTCCTTCAGTTGGGTCGATATTGCATTGTCTCCAACCTATCTTGTGCGCCCTGTTCTCATCCTCGCCAGCATGGCCGCCGCTTTGGCCTTGGGCGCGGAAGCTACCGCTGCCACGGCATTGATTGCATCGATCGTTGCCACCTGGATCACATCCCTGTGGCAAATGGGCATCATGAACCGGCGCATCACCAAAACGGTGCCCACCGGCCCGCGCGACCTGCTGCCCAAAACATGGATTATTGTCGCCCTACCCATATTTCTGGTGGAGGGATTCTTCGCGCTTCTCACCAATGTGGATATTCTCATTGCCGGCATGTATCTGGACCCCAAGGAAGTGGCGGTCTATTTCGCCGCGGTAAAAACCCTTGCCCTGGTCCACTTCGTCTATTTCGCGGTAAAGGCCGGTGCCGCCCACCGCTATTCCCAATATTTCAGGTCCGGCGATAAATTTCAGTACGAATCCTTCGTACATGACACCGTGCGCTGGACGTTCTGGCCATCTTTGGCGATGGGCATTTTATTGCTGCTCACGGGCAAATATCTGTTAATGCTGTTTGGCGCTGAGTTTGCCGATGGATACCCGCTCTTGTTCATTTTGGTGGTGGGCATCATCGCCCGCGCAGCCATTGGCCCCACGGAAAGTGTGTTGAACATGTCTGGCCAGCAAAACATCTGCGCCGCCGTATACGGCGTCACACTGTTGGTAAATGTCTTGCTGAACATCTCGCTGATCCCCAAATACGGGCTTTATGGCGCTGCCTGGGCCACGACTTTCGCCATGATTTTTGAGGCCGCCGCGCTCTATTCCGTCACGCGCCGTCGTTTGGGGCTGAATATGTTTATATTTTCGCCAGCTCCCACCATGGAGGTGAAATAGACCTCCATGGGTGTGTTTGAAGACATCGTCCAACAATCGTCGCGCAAGAGAGACAGTTTTGGTGGCGTGCTGGAACGCCGGCGGGAAAAGCGCACGCCCATGTTGCGCGCAAGCCAGGGCAGCATGACGTCCAGCCTTTGGGAACTGGAGATGATTCCCGCGTTCGGGTTAACACGCCTGTTGGACGATATTCACGATCTCAACACACGCGCCACCGACTCCAATATTTTCTTCGAGCCAGACATTTTACACGCCGCATGGCCCCGGCTGACATCGCTTCTGGCACAAGAAGGATGTTGGATGCTGTGCCTTTGGGAAAGCGTCGACACCCGCCGCATCCTCAAATTTTTTGCACCGGTTCATGTAGCCAAAACCGGCCTGCCAAGGCATCGTGTTTTACAAATCCTGTCCAACGAATATATGCCAATCGGCACACCATTAATCGATACCGCCAGTGCGGGGGAAACCTGCGAAACGCTGTTGCGGCTGTTGTCTGACCCTGCGCTTGGCATGCCCAGCGTATTCGACATCATGCACCTTCGCCAGGACAGCAAAGCCAATTCCGTCCTGCAGGAAGCCGCCTCAAGCCTTGGGCTGCCCTTCCGCGAATGCTGCACCTTCAAACGTGCGGCATTGCTGGCAAGCAAAGATCCAAAGGCCACAATCGCAGGACTGCTTGGGCCCAAACGCCGCCGCGAACTTCGTCGCCAGATGAAGCTGTTGAAAGCCAAGGGAGAGGTAAGTTTTTCCATCGCCAAATCAGAAGATCAGGCGTTGGATGCGTTTGAGGAATTCATTACGCTTGAACTTAAGGGCTGGAAAGGCCGCCGCGGCACGGCGCTGTACAATCACAAGCGCATCGCAGCATTTTCCCGTCAGATCGTCGCCCACCTGGCCGCACGCAACGCCTGTCAGTTCCACTCTATTTATCTGGATGGCAAAATTGTCGCCACGCTCATCATGTTTGAGCGCAATGGCCGGCTTATTCCGTGGAAAATGGCATTTGATGAGGCATATGCTGCCTATTCTCCGGGCATGCAGACAATGCTGTTCGCCACAAAAAATCTGCTGTCCCGCAAGACATTCATCGAAGCCGATAGCCTGGCCCAAAACAACCACTGGATGATGAACCGTATCTGGCCAGACCGCATTGCGATCACCAACCTGTTGATCGGCCTAAAGAGCGACACTTTAGAAGAGCTGGAAGGCGCATGCCGCGCCAAATACAATCGCCAGATGTTGAAAAACCTATGGAACAAATGGGTCGGCAAACTGCGTTTGCGCTAACTGAACACACAAAAGGCAGCCAAAACACACCCAGGGGCGGCCAACATCCAATCTCAAGCCGCATCAAACCACAAAGCCATCAAAGCTTTTGGTGCCCCCCGCCGGAATCGAACCGGCACTCCCGAAGGAACGGGATTTTGAATCCCGCGCGTCTACCAATTCCGCCAGAGGGGCAGCGGTACTTTGGGTCGTACGCGGCGGAATATAGCCATCCGCGTGAAGCTGGCAATCGCTAATTTCAATATCTGATAAATTTAGCCGACCTTGCACAATAGTTCAGGCAGCAAAGTTCACAATCAGACCGTTTCGCAGCGCAAGGCGATGTGGTATCCAATTGCCCATGCCGCACCTGTGAATCGGACTTCCCATATATGCATCAAAGCGACGAACAAATTGCGGGAACCACCGCATTGCTGGATGATGTGCTTTCCAAATTGCGCACCAGTCTTGGCGACAACGCAACAGTCAGCCTTGGTGAACTGACGGACACCCTGCAGGCACGGGCCTATGGGGTAATTTTGCTGCTTATGGCGCTGCCCTGCACATTGCCTTTTGTATATATACTCCCCCAGATCGTTGCCCTGCCCATGCTCTATCTGAGCTGGCAATTGGCCGCTGGGCGCACCCGCGTTGCACTGCCGGGCAGCCTGCGGGAACGGCGTTTTGGCATCTCCCTGCTTGGCAATACGATTTCCCGGGCCAGGCCCTGGCTGAAACGGTTCGAGTTCTTCGCCGGTCCCCGGTTTGGCGCTCTAAGTGAGGGCATGGGTCTGCGCATCATTGGAGCATTGTTGATGATCCCCTGCGCTTCCATTCTCGTGCCCCTGCCGCTTACCAATTCTGTTCCAGGTCTTGGGGTTACCATTGCCGCCGTTGGTCTGGTGGAACGCGATGGCCTGCTCATCCTGCTGGGTCTGGTGATCGGGTTAATCTGGGTGGCTCTGTTGATCATCGGCGGGCAAGCATTGATTTCTGCCATTGTTGAACTTGTCAGGGGAACAACCGGTGTCTGATATCCCTTCAAATTCAGTTTCCGCCATGTGGCTTTCCGCAGGGCCAGCGCAAACAAAGGCCGCCGTTCTGGTCGCATTGGGGATGATCATCATCATTGGCAGTGCGCTGGGTTTTGAACATATCGGCGGCTACGCACCCTGTGCCCTGTGTCTGGAACAGCGCAACCCCTATTATTGGGGCATTCCGTTCATTGTCATTGGCGCGATTTCCGCTTTGATGAAATGGCCTGCCTGTATCGTGCGCGGCACTTTGATGATCGCCTTTTTATGCCTCGTGGCAACAGCATTGATCGGCGCATACCATGCGGGGGCTGAATGGGGCTTTTGGCCGGGGCCTGAATCATGCGGTGCTGGACTGACCGCCACCTCCAGCAACGCGGGCAACCTTCTCGATAGCCTGTCAAACTCAAAACCCCCCAGTTGTGAAGAAGCCGCCGGTCGCTTTTTGGGCATCAGCTTTGCCGGTTGGAATGTAATCGCAGCCAGCTTCCTGTCGATATTTGCCTATCGCGGTGCGTTTGGCGCAACCAACGCCAGCTAAAGCACCAGCAGCAAACAAGCTACGGCATATCAGGGTTCCAGCGGCGCGTCCCAGTACAGATAGTCCATCCAGCTTTCGTGGAGAAAATTGGGGGGGAATTTCCGCCCTGCATTGTGCAGATCATGGACCGTTGGAATCCACGGCTTACGATTCGGCACCATGCCTGCATCCTTAGGCATTTTGCCACCCTTCTTCAGGTTACAGGGCGAACAGGCGGTGATGATGTTTTCCCAGGTTGTCAGCCCACCGCGTGATCTGGGAACAAGGTGATCGAAGGTCAGGTCGTTTGGCGACCCGCAATACTGGCATTCAAACCGATCGCGCAGGAACAGGTTGAACCGGGTAAATGCGGGGTGTCTTTGTGGTTGAATATATTGCTTGAGCGAGACAACGCTTGGCAGCTTCATCTGGAACGAGGGTGAAGAAACCGCCGCTTCATATTCGGAGACAATATTCACACGATCGAGGAAAACGGCCTTGATCGCATCCTGCCAAGACCACAATGACAGCGGATAATAGGACAAAGGGCGATAGTCCGCATTCAAAACGAGCGCCGGATGGAGCTCGGGATTGACGGCAATCGTCACTGCATTTCCCTCCTGTCCCGACCAGGCATTTTCAGGAATCCCTGTCGAGAATCAAATAATGGTTTTGCGTGCCAACAGTCTAATGACAGTAAGACAGGTTTGTGAACCTCTTGCCATGTGCGACCAATTTTCTTTCCCCGTCTAATGCAAACATCCAATGTGCCCGATCACGTGGGATTGATCTTAAACCGGCAGCTCTTCCATGCCCCGCACCTTCCCGTAATGGGCATATAGCACGCGCGCGGCCACGCCTCTCAACGGTGCCCAGCGCTCCGCTAGTTGTCGGGTCTGTTTCTGGTCGGGCTTGCCGTCAAATTCGCAAACCCAACCCACCGCGTGTTGAAGCGCCACATCACCTGCTGGAAAGACATCAACATGCCCGGCAGAAAAGAGCAGAAAAACCTCCGCCGTCCATGGACCGATCCCCTTTAGAGCCGTGAGATGATCCATGGCTTCATTCGCTGGCATTTCACATAAGGAATGTGGAACCAGTGTGCCGTCATCCATTGCCCTGGCCAATCCCATGAGGGTGGATTGCTTGGCCCGTGACAGGCCAGCTGCAACCAATGGCTCAAGGCCCAATTCCAATATGTGCGGGGCGTCCAATGGCACAACCAGCTGTTTCAACCTGCCAAGCATCGCCGAGGCAGAAGCCTTGGACACCTGTTGGGCAATCACGATTTCAGCCAGTCCGGCAAAGCCCGGCGTGCGGCGGCGCAAGGGAATACTATCCAGACCGGCAATAAGCTTGGCCATTGCCGGATCATGTTTCGACAATTCTGCAAGCGCTGCCTGGAGACTGCGTTCATCACGAATTGGGTCTGGTCTCATGGGCACTTCTCGCCGACAGGAATAATCACTAGTTTTAACCCATGAGCTCGCCTGTCCAACCCGTTTTCCGATTCGCTCCCAGCCCAAATGGCGCATTGCATTTGGGCCACGCCTATGCCGCGATAGTCAATCACCGCATGGCGCGGGAAATGGGGGCAAAATTTTTGCTCCGCATCGAAGATATTGACCGGGTGCGCTGCACTCCCCTGCTCGAAGAGCAAATGCTGGACGACCTGTCCTGGCTCGGCATTGATTGGGACGAAGAGCCCCGGCGTCAATCTGATCACTTTGGCGATTATGAATCTGCCCTATCCGTACTGGTCGATGCCGAACTGGTCTATCCTGCTTTCCTGAGCCGCCGGGAGATCCGGCAATGCATTGATCACAAACAGGCCCAGGGCAGCCACTGGCCATGCGATCCCGATGGATCGCCGCACTACCCCGGCGATGAACGCAACTGGACAAAGATCGATCTGCAGGAAGCATGTCATTCCCAGCCTATTCACAGTCTGCGGCTGAACATGTCAAAAGCCATTGCCCATGTTGGCAGGCCGCTGGTGTTTGATGAAACCGGCAGGGGCCCCAATGGCGAAACCGGCAAGCAGGAAGCAAATTCTCGCCAATGGGGCGATGTGGTGATTGCCCGCTCCGATACCCCCACCAGCTACCACCTGTCTGCGGTGGTGGACGATGCCTTGCAGGGCATCACCCATGTGGTGCGCGGCAGTGATCTGTTCCACGCAACCAGTGTTCACCGGGTGTTGCAGGATCTCCTGGGCTTTCCAACTCCGACCTATTACCACCACCAGCTGGTGCTGGATTCCCACGGACGCAAACTGTCCAAAAGCGCCGGTGACACAAGTTTGCGCGCACTGCGTTTGGCCGGTGTTACAGCCCATGACGTCATACGAATGATCGGTTTAGATACCGGTGAGCGCCAGCCATAGGGGAATGGTCATCACCGAGCCCAACATCGACACTACAATTGTATTGGTTGCCAAACCTTCGCCAGTCTTCACATGGGTGGCAAATAGATAAGCGTTCACGCCGGTGGGGCTGGCCGCTGCCAAAACAGCAACTTTGGTCCACAGGTCCGGCAGGACGAACACCTGTGTTGCCAACACAAATACAACACCGGGCAAAATAATCAGGCAGATGGCCGCCAACCCGCTCGCCGGGAGCAAATTGCCTTTAATGCCATATTTTATCAGCCCCATGCCCAGGGAAAACAGGGCCAGAGGCACCGTGGCCTGGGCGATCAGATTCACCAACTGGCCGGGAATGCCCCCAAAACCAAGCCCGGTAAGACGCCAGAAAACGCCAGCAAGAATTCCCATGATAATGGGGTTGTAGAATAAGCTCTTGGCGACGGAGCGGCTGATTTTCACAAAATCAACCGGCGCATGGCGAATGCCGTCCAACCGTTCGGCCAATTCCAGAAAAATGGTCGACACAAACATGACGATTGGCAGATGGATCGACACCAGCAGAAACAGAATCTGTAGTCCGTCCTGCCCGTATGCCCGTTCTATCAATGGAATTCCCAACAGGACGAGATTGGAAAATCCAGCCGCAACACAGGCCACGATGGTGGCGCGCGCATCGCGCCCGAAGATCACACCAATCCATATCCAGGCAAGCAGCCAGGTGGCGATCACGCCACTGAAATAGGCAACCCAGAATGAAAAGACCAAAGGCAGACCGACCGTATCGGCAAAATCTGCGGTTGCAATTGAACGCCACAGCAACAACGGCACGCCTACCTTGAACACGAAGTCGGCGAGCGCATCGCCCACCGCTGCCCCAAGATAGCCAATGCGAACCACCAGATAGCCACAGGCAATGAGCGCAAACACGGGCGCAATGATTTCAGTAATTTGCTGCACTGCTGCCCCAAACCTTTACGGCACCTATCGTGACGCCGTTTGCACCGGATGAAATTTCACAACATCTCGACATGTGGTTAAGCGGCTGGCAAACAGTCTGCAACCTAAAACCAGATTGCCATCATGCTGCTCAGGTTGATTCCATTTATTTTCGTGTGCCTGTGGGCAACAGGTTTCATCAACGCACGCCTGGCCATGCCCTATTCGGAACCTGGCACTTTTCTGGCGATTCGGTTCCTCGCCGCCTTTGTGGTTTTGGGTTTGATTGCCTTAATGCTGAAAGCCCGCTGGCCCGGCTGGCGTGGGGCGTTCCACGCGATTCTCATCGGCATGTTGATCCATGGTCTTTATCTTGGCGCGGTTTTCTGGGCAATTGACCAGGGCATGCCCGCCGGAGTTTCTGCCGTAATTGTTGGCCTGCAGCCATTGCTCACCGCCCTGGTGGCGGGCGCGTTTCTACACGAGCATATCGGGCGCAATCATATTGCCGGGCTCGTGCTTGGGCTTTTGGGCGTGGCCTTTGTCGTTGCCCCCAAGCTCGACATTGCCAGCAGCGGCATCAACACCGCCACCGTTATCGCAGCCTTCTTCGGCATGGTGAGTGTGACTTTGGGAACCGTCTATCAAAAACGCATTGGTGGCCTCAGCGACATTCGCACCGGAACCACGCTGCAATATCTGGGCGCGGTCATCCCCGTGGGGCTGTTTTCCCTGCTGTTTGAAACCCGACAGGTTGAATGGAACGGTGAATTGATCATTGCGCTGGTATGGTCTGTATTCGTGTTGTCGCTCATTGCCGTGTTCCTGCTCATGTGGCTCATCCGCGAGGGCTCAGTTGCCAAAGTATCGACTCTGTTTTTTCTGGTTCCCGCCGTAGCCGCATTTATGGCCTGGGTCGGATTTGATGAAACTTTGAACTCCAGTCAGTTATTTGGCATGATCTTGTGCGCAGTGGCGGTGGCATTGGCGACACGCAGTACTGCCGGGCCGGGCCACAAGGACAATTCGTCGCCATTGGCACCAGCCGAACCCCTGTCTAAAACTTCAAATTGACCTTGTTGCGGGAACCAGCCCAATGAACTTTCCATATATTATTGCCCTTATTGCCTGCGTTATTGTCGCGCTCATTTTGTTGCGCGGACTGTGGAATATGTTGAAAAACGGCCCTGGCAACACGTCTCAAAAGCTCATGCGCATGCGGGTCATCGCCCAGGCCATCGCCATTGTTGTGATCGTCATTGTCGTTTACGCCACCCGCTGAACTAAAAATTTCCCCGCTCATTTAGAAGCCCAGGACACCCACCATGGTCGTACTCAACAAGATCTATACAAAAACTGGAGACGATGGCACCACGGGGCTTGGCACCGGCGAGCGTCGGCCAAAATTCGATCTGCGCATCGAATCCTACGGCACGGTGGACGAAACGAATGCCACCATTGGCATGGTCAGGTTGCACACCGGCGACAACAGCGATCTCCATGCCATGCTGTTGCGCATTCAAAATGACCTGTTTGATCTGGGCGCAGACCTGGCCACACCGGAAACAGACGAGCCTCCGGCATACGAACCCTTACGGCTAGTCGAGACCCAGGTAAGCCGTATTGAAGAGGACATCGACCTGCTCAACGGCGCGCTCAAACCCTTGCGCTCTTTCATCTTGCCCGGCGGATCACCGGCCGCAGCCACATTGCATTTGGCGCGCACCACTGCCCGACGTGCAGAGCGGTTGATCGTACATCTGGCGCAGACACCCGGTGAACATGTGAACCCCATAGGCATTCGCTATATGAACAGAGTATCAGACTTTCTGTTTGTGGCCGCACGTCATGCCAATGAAAATGGGGCAGATGACATCTTGTGGGTACCCGGCGAGAACCGATAGTCTTAAAAAGCCACACGCCCATCAACCCTGTCAGCAGATGCAGATCGGAATTTCACCATGTTCATTCCACTGTATGACACCAATCCGGTTGAACGCATCAAACTGCAATGGGTGACGATTTCAATTATCGCACTCAACGTTGTGGTCTATCTGGTGGTGAATTGGGGTGCCGCGGCCATTGAAGGGGGGACACACTATTTCATATTGGCCCTTGGCCATGTGCCATCAGTGAGCAATGATTTACGCACCCTGCCCGATGGATATGGCCTCATTCCCGATGGCATCTATGTGACAACCACGATCACGTCGGCCTTTCTCCACGCAGATTTCTGGCACCTGGCGGGCAATATGCTCTTTATCTGGGTGTTTGGCGACAATGTCGAAGATGCCCTTGGGCACTTTCGCTTTCTTGTTTTTTACATTTTATGCGCCATGGGCGCGGCCATGTTTCACGCTTTCGCTTTCTACCAGTCCGACGCACCGCTGATTGGCGCATCTGGCGCTGCCGCCGGTATTGTTGCCGCTTATTTGATGCTGCACCCCAAGACAAAGGTCTGGGTTCTGTTTTTGTCGCGCATTCCCGTCCTTCTGCCAGCCTATGTCCTGCTCGGTGGCTGGCTGGCGTTTCAGGTATTCATGTTTGTAACCGATTCAAATGGCGTCGTGTCGTGGGCATCCCATGTGGGAGGCGCATTGGTCGGCCTGGTACTGGTTGTCCTCATGAAACGCCGCGATGTCCCCCTGTTCGACCGCCAGGTCAGGTTGCCAAAAGCAGCCCAGACCGTGCCGGGCACACGCGATCTGCCCCAGGAACGTTGGGGCCGCCAATAGGCAATAGGCAAACGTCACACATCACCGATTCGTCACTTGAATTGATTGACGTAAACGTCAATCAATATTATCCCATAGATGTGGCAAAAACGAAGAACCAATCATTTCCCCATGTCCAGATTCCGGTTAAGAGTGTCGGGCATGCGCTAGCGTTAGGAAGCGTTTGGCTGCACTACATTTAAAAATTCCCTTTGCTGACAGAGGTCAACGAAATGAAAATTATTGTACCCGTCAAACGGGTGGTGGACTACAACGTCAAAATCCGCGTGAAAGCGGATGGCTCCGGTGTTGAACTCGCCAACGTAAAAATGTCCATGAACCCATTCGACGAGATTGCAGTGGAAGAAGCCCTGCGTCTTAAGGAAGCCGGTAAAGCGGACGAAGTGATTGCCGTTTCAATTGGGCCGCAACAGGCGCAGGAAACAATTCGCACGGCTCTGGCCATGGGTGCCGACCGCGGCATTCTGGTAAAGCACGATGAACTGGTAGAACCACTTGCCGTTGCCAAAATCCTCAAGGGAATTGTCGACGAAGAAGCACCACAATTGGTGATCTTGGGCAAACAGGCCATCGATGACGATGCTAATCAGACAGGCCAGATGTTGTCTGCCTTGCTGGGCTGGGCCCAGGCCACATTTGCTTCCAAGCTGGAAATCAACGGCGACAGTGCCAATGTGACCCGTGAAGTTGATGGTGGTCTGCAAACGATCAAGGTGAACATGCCTCTGATCATGACCACTGACCTGCGTCTGAACGAGCCGCGCTATGCCTCCCTGCCCAACATCATGAAGGCCAAGAAAAAGCCGCTTGATGAAAAATCACCGGCGGATTTTGGCGTCGACATGACACCCCGTCTGAAAGTGATCAACACCGAGGAGCCGCCCAAGCGCGAAGCCGGTGTCATCGTTGGCTCAGTTGAAGAACTGGTCGACAAACTGAAAAACGAAGCTGGCGTATTGTAGGGAGATCGCGCGATGACAACTCTTTTGATTGCAGAACACGACAATGAATCGCTGTCCGATCAGACCCATAAGGCAATGTCGGCAGCAGTGGCCATGGGCAGCGATGTACATGTGCTGGTAGCTGGAAATGGCTGTGGCGATGTGGCTTCTGCTGCATCCAAACTTTCTGGCGCCGCCAAAGTGCTGCACTGCGAAGCGGATTTCCTCACCAATCGGCTTGCCGAACCAATGGCCGCACTAATTGTATCCATCGCCGATGGCTATGACGGCGTTGTGGCGCCGGCAACGACAGATGGTAAAAACATCCTGCCGCGCGTAGCTGCCTTGTTGGATGTGATGCAGATTTCCGATGTGACGGAAGTTAAATCTGCCGACACATTTGAACGCCCCATCTATGCGGGCAACGCCATGCAAACCGTTCAGTCGACTGACGCGAAGCGCGTGGTGACCGTGCGCACAGCAGGCTTTGCCGCGGTTGATGAATCGGGTTCAGCTTCCGTTGAAAAAATTGATGCTGCCGCCAATCCGGGACTTTCGGAATTTGTAAGTGCTGCCCTGTCGGACTCAGATCGTCCCGAATTAACGTCGGCAAGGATTATCATCTCCGGCGGCCGTGCACTGGGTTCAGCAGAGAAATTTGAATCCACAATCATTCCCGTTGCCGATAAATTGGGTGCCGCAATCGGCGCTTCCCGCGCTGCAGTCGATGCGGGTTACGCGCCAAACGATTGGCAGGTTGGTCAGACCGGCAAGGTCGTCGCGCCCGATTTGTACATCGCGTGTGGAATTTCCGGTGCGATCCAGCATCTCGCCGGCATGAAGGATTCCAAAGTGATCGTGGCCATCAACAAGGACGAAGAAGCGCCCATCTTCCAGGTGGCCGATTACGGGCTTGTGGCAGACCTCTTCGATGTCTTGCCGGAGCTTGAAAAAGCACTCTGATCACAAAGATTTATTGAAAAAAAGAACCCGCGGTTGAGCACATCAATCGCGGGTTTTTTGCGTTCAGACCACTGGGCCCCGTCACCGGGTTGGCAACAGCCGGTCCAGATAATCCAATTCCAGCTTGGGACGCAATTGGTCGGAAAGCCTGCGGCGGATAGCATCTAGGATTTCGCGGGCGCGTTGCGCATCAATTTCACTGGGCACTTTTGTATCATTGCCCAATTGCGGCCCCTGGGTGCGGCTTTGTCGGCCAAGCGGGTCATTGTCTTCGCGGGTCTGCTGTCCATGTTGACCACGCTGACCGCGTTGGCCTTGCTCGCCAGCCTGATTTTGCATGTTCTGCATCATCTGTTGTGCACCGTCACGCATGGCCTGCAAAGCACGGCCCTGTTCACCA
The DNA here is from genome assembly GCA_937930845.1 of uncultured Rhizobiaceae group bacterium. Taxonomy (GTDB): domain Bacteria; phylum Pseudomonadota; class Alphaproteobacteria; order Rhizobiales; family Rhizobiaceae; genus Pseudahrensia. The sequence goes on along the minus strand of CALHBJ010000014.1, from coordinate 52,544 downwards.
GCCGCTTCGCCGGTCTGCCCTTCGCCCAGACTTTGCTCGGCCCCTCCCATGGCTTCACCCGCTTCGCCAAGCCGTTCACCAGGGTCCATCCCCAAATCGCGCATGGCCTGCTGCAAATCTTCCATCTGTTGTTGCAGTTCACCCTGCTGTTGCTGGAGCTTCTTGAGCGCTTCAGCCAATTCTTCCGCAGTCATCTGGCGCTGTTCGCCTTGCTGACCTTGCTGCTGTTGGCCCTGTTGGTTTTGCTGGTTCTGTTGGTTCTGTTGGTTTGGCTGATTAGGCTGGCCGTTTTGCTGCTGCTGTTGTTGCTGGCGGCGCATGTCGAAAGTCTGATCCATCAGCTCCTGCTGCTGGCGCATCATTTCACCCAACCGATTCATCTGTTCGCTAAACTCGTCTGTTTGGCGCTGTTGCTGATTTTGTTGCGGCTGTGCCGTTTGCAGATTGTTCAACATGCGCTGCATCTGCTGGAGTAATTCCCGTGCCGCATCGCGAGAGCCCGATTTTGCCAGGTCTTCAATCTGCTGCATCATACGTTCAAGATCCTGCTGGCGCAGCACCTGGGTATTGGGGTCCAGCGGCATGGCCTGCTGGTTCTGTTGATTGCGCTGCATCTGCTCGGCCAGTTCGCGCATGAACTCATTCATGGCGTTGCGCAATTCCTGCATCAATTCCGCAATTTCTTCTTCAGACGCGCCGTTCTCCAACGCCTTGGACAAACGCTCCTGAGCATCACGCAATCGACGTTCGGCAAGCGACAGGTCGCCATCTTCAACCGACAGAGCCGTTTCCCACAAGAGTTCCAGCGTATCGACCAATTCGTCTTCGCGAGTGGTCCGGCGCAGGGTACGGTAGGCCACCCGAAGGGCTGTATAATGGGCAAAATCCTTGATGAATTCCTCAGGATGCGTGGTTGTAATGATATTGAGCATGGCCGCAACACCAGGTGCCCGTCGGCGATCCATGGCAAGTCTTCGACGTTCAAAAACAATCGCCTGGGCAAGCGGTTTGGTGAACACCCGTTGCGGCAACACAAATGTGCGGGGTTGACTGTGCCCCTTTTGGCCTGCCTCATCTTCGGCAACCAGAATCATGGTTACCTTTGCCCCGGCCCATGGATGGCTGGTCAAATCCTGGCTGGTTTTGGAAATGCCTTGTTTGGCATTTTGGCGCGGCAGCGGCAGGGCGATTTCCGGCGCACCAATCAATGGCTTTGCATTCTTGTCCCCCACATCAGCAGAAGTAATCTGCGCCAGCGCACGGGTAACGCCGTAATCGTCGCCAACTTCAAACGAAAATTCCAATGCCCCTCGGTTTGAACCAGCAGGATCTTCGGTAAAGCTGATGCTTGGATTTTCATCTTCTATGATTGCAAATGACCATTCTTCGCTCAAACCACCGGCGGATTTCAGTTGTACGGATGCATTTTTCTGCAACTTGATTTTGTAGCTGACACTGTCGCTCTTTTTCGCAACGGCATCTGGCTTGATCTCATCTGAGCCTTTGTCTTTTTTGCTGTCTTCATCTTTGACAAACGGGGCAACAATGCGCTCCACCCCATCCTCCAGTAACACCAGTTCCGGGCTGTCAATTTTGAGCGTTCGGATGACCAGTTCACTGCCTTCCGGCACCGTGACCGAATTAATCGACGCCTGTTGCTGGCGGCGATTGAGGAATATGGGGGGCTTGTTGGTATAGGATGGCGGCGTCACCCAGGCATCCACACGCCCCTGCAAAGCAGCGATTGTCTGCTGGGGCTGAAACGCTGCCCCGATGCGCGCTCCCCACTGGCCCCAGGATGCGCCGAACGCCACGAATAATATAAGTGCCAGCGCGGCGCGCAGGGCAAACGGATCATGGCGCGCGATGCTGGGCGAAGGCGCACCAGCTTTGAGATTGTCCAGCCCGTCACGCATACGGCGCTGGTGTTCCCGCCAAAGCGCATCAGCAAATTCACTATCTGCCTGCGGTCCACCTGCCAGACGGTCGGTTTGAGTGCTGACGGGCCGGTGGTCGAGTGCAGAGGCAGATTCTACCCGCCGGTCCACATGAATGGCCTGGGGCAGGCGGATCGCAAATAACGGTTTGAGTGCGGCCAGGGCCGCAGCCCCAAACCCAACGAGCACCACATATCGGGCCACATCTGGAAGCCATGACCAGCCACCAAACCATGAGAAGATTAGAAACACGCTGATGACGGCCAGCAGAGGCAAAACCCGGGGCCACACATTTTCCCACAGCAAAGCCAGCCAGGCGCCGCGCCGTGCTCCGGCTACACCAGCAAAGCTTTCAGTCTTCTTTGTTTGATATGCAGCGTCTGACGGTTTCATCGCGGTGGGCCACCTTTCTCACTCCCACTATAACATCAAACAAGACATTGGCGAGGCGGCGATGCCATTCACCATCGCGCTTCGCCGAATTGTGATCGAATTCCATATTTGCCCTTGGCGAGCCAATGGGCGGGCAGCTAGACTGATCTTCTGCTCTATGGGGAATTTTAAGTGGTAGATCTGGCAAACTTGCAGGCGCAGTTTTTGGAATATTGGATGATCGTGTTCGCGTGGCTGAAATCGCCTGCGTTCTATGCCCAGGTCGGCGCAATCATCCTTGCCTGGTTGCTGGCCGGAATTGTGTCAAAATTCATTCGCGCCCGCGTGCCATTGCTGCAAAACGCCCCACAGGATGGCCGCCTGCTGTTCATCCGCAATTGGGTGTACAAGGCCCGCGGGCTGCTCTTTCCGCTGGTTCTGGTCGCCATTCTTGCGACAACAATCCCGGTATTGCGGTCCATCACCGGCAGTGTGTGGCTTGTTCAAATTGCCCAAAGTCTGGCTCTGGTCCTGACCATATTCAACGCCATCAAGCTTTTTGTGCCCAATGATGGCCTGCGCAAAATCGTCAATCTGGTCGTTCTGCCCAGCGCCTTGCTGATGGTGTTTGGCAAATTCGACGAATTCACCGCATTCCTCGATACGCTGGCACTGGAATTGGGCAACATCCGGTTATCTGCCCTGTTCCTGATCAAAGCAGCCATATTTGGGGCCATCATTTTTTGGTTGGGACGCCAGTCAAATACCGCAGGTCAAACCGCCATTCACAAGCAGGAAGCCCTTGATCTGGGAATGAAATCGCTGGTCTCCAAGCTGTTCCAGATTGTCCTGTTCATCGTGTTTGGCATTATTTTCCTACAGGTTCTCGGTGTTGATCTCACAGCACTGGCTGTGCTCGGCGGTGCCGTAGGTGTTGGCCTTGGATTTGGCCTGCAACAGATCGCAGCCAATTTCATCTCCGGCATGATCATCCTGTTTGAGCGTTCTTTACAGCCAGGCGATTATATCGAGATGGAGGATGGCCGGGCGGGCATATTGAAAGAAATCAACATGCGCTCCACCACACTGGAAACTTATGACGGCAAGGAAGTTATGCTGCCCAATGACAAATTCATCACGACCACATTTGTTAACTGGACCCGTGACGACCCGCGCCAACGCTATGAGGTTGAATTTTCCGTCGCCTACGACACCGATATCGAGCAAATACCCGAACTGATTGCCACGGCGGTGGCCAAACACCCCCAGGTACTCGACCAACCGGAACCGGTGGACGTGGAGTTACGCGGCTTTGGCGATTCCGGGATCAATTTCGCGGTAGAATTCTGGGCAGACGGCATCGACGACGGGAAGAACAAATTTTCCTCAGACGTGTTGTTCATTGTTTGGCGCGCCCTGAAAGCAAACGATATCAAGATCCCTTATCCGCAACGGGAAATCCGAATGCTGTCGGACGAACCACTCCTGAAAGCCAGTCCCGCCAAACGCAAATCACCAGCTGCAAAGCCTGCGGGCTGAGCTAAATCCAGTCCGGCACACTGTCCAGGGCAATCAGTTCTTCAAAGCTGGTGCGTGGGCGAATGACATGCCAGTCACTGCCATTTACCAGCACTTCAGGCACCAGCAGTCTGGAATTATACGTGCCCGCTTGAACCGCGCCATAGGCACCCGCTGACCCCAGCGCCAGCAGATCGCCCTGCCTTGGCAGGGGCATCTCACGGTTTTTGGCCAGATAGTCGCCGGATTCACACACCGGCCCCACAATATCAGCCACAATGCGCGACGAGCTTCCCCGCGCCACATTCACAGGACGTATTTCATGATGGGCTTCATAGAGCGTTGGCCGAATGAGGTCATTCATCGCACCATCAACAATGACAAACACCCTGTCTGCGCCATCTTTGACATATAAAACCTCGGTGACGAAAATGCCCGCATTGCCCGCGATCAGACGGCCCGGTTCAAATATGATCTGGGCGTCGAGGTCACGCACATGTTTCTTCACCACCTGGGCATAGGCATCGGGATCCGGCGGAGGCTGGTTGTCTGCATGATAGGGAATGCCCAATCCGCCACCCACGTCCACATGATCAATCTCGTGGCCATCTGCACGCAATGCGCCAATCAGTTCCGACAGCCGCCCAAACGCCCGGTCAAAGGGCTCCAGGTCGGTAATCTGGCTGCCGATATGCATATCAATGCCAGACACCTTGATGCCGGGCAGTTTTGCAGCGTGGGCATAGACCTCCTTCGCCTGTTTCCACGGAATTCCAAACTTGTCGCTGGATTTGCCCGTGGAAATCTTGGCGTGGGTTTTGGCATCAACATCGGGATTGATACGGAAGGACACGCGCGCGGTTTTGCCCAGGGCAGTTGCACGGGCTGAAAGAAGTTCCAGCTCCGGTTCCGATTCAACATTGAAACACAAAATGTCTTCGCCCAGTGCGTAGTCCATCTCACTGGCTTTTTTGCCCACACCCGAAAACATGATTTTCTCAGGTGGAATTCCCGCAGCGCGGGCCCGGCGCAATTCGCCTTCCGACACAACGTCAGCACCACAACCGTCCTTGGCAAGTGTGGCCAACACAGCCTGGTTGGAATTCGCCTTCATCGCATAACAAACCAGCGAGGGAATATCATCAAATGCACCGGAGAACACCGAATAGTGTCGCCGCAGCGTGGCTGTGGAATAGCAGTAAAAAGGCGTACCAACCTGACGCGCAATTTCAGGGAGACTGACATCCTCGGCATGGAGGATGCCCTCACGATATTCGAAATGGTTCATGATGCACCGAATTCAGGAAAGGGGAAGCTTGGGAAACAACGGCCCAGAATTATTCTAGCAGGCCATCGAGCACAAAGCGTTTGCCGGGATTTTGGGCATTGGCCACCGGCGCTTCCGGAGCAGGTTCCCCATTAGCTTTGGCTGCATCGGCTGCCGCAACCGATGGTTTCACAGGCGGCCCTGCCCGGCCACAACTGGCCAGCACAAAAGCTGCAAGAAGTATGATCAAAATCCGGTTCATGAACTTCTCCTAGCACTTTTTTGGCACATGTGAACATGCCCAAATGCGTTCCCTGTCAGCTTCAGATATTCTCCAGGCGATGCCAGGCAATCTGTGCCCGCACACCATCGGGTGCTGTGCCACCAAAACTGGTTCTGCTGGCCACCGATGCATCCACGGTGAGAACGGAATAAACCCCTTGGGTAATCTGCGGATTGATCGACTGCAATTCACTCAATTCCAACTCGTGCAGTTCACAGCCCTTTTGTTCCGCAAGTGCCACTGCCCGGCCGGTCACATGGTGGGCGTCGCGAAATGGCAAGTCAGCCTCGCGCACCAGCCAGTCCGCCAGATCGGTCGCCGTGGAGAAGCCGGAACCGGCAGCAGCGCGCATGGCATCTTCATTGATGGTCATATCGTCCACCATACCACGCATCGCCGCCAGGCATAATTCCAGCGTTTCCGCCCCATCAAACACGCCTTCTTTGTCTTCCTGCATGTCTTTGGAATAGGTCAGCGGCAACCCCTTCATGACAGTGAGCAGCCCCACAAGAGCGCCATTAATACGTCCAACCTTGCCGCGCACGAGTTCTGCCGCATCGGGATTTTTCTTTTGCGGCATGATTGAGGAGCCGGTGGAGAATCGGTCCGACAGGCGCACAAAATTAAATTGCGGCGTTGACCAGATCACAATTTCCTCTGCCAGCCGCGACAAATGGGTGGCGCAAATGCTGGCCGCAGAAAGGAACTCCAGGGCAAAATCCCGGTCCGATACCGTATCAAGCGAATTACGGGTTGGTCTGGCAAAGCCTAAAGCCTCGGCCGTTGCCTGCCTGTCGATATCAAATCCGGTGCCAGCCAAAGCCGCTGCTCCCAGCGGACATTCATTCATCCGCACCCGCGCATCGCGAAACCGCGCCCGGTCGCGGGTGAACATTTCCACATAGGCAAGGCAATGGTGGCCAAAAGTGACCGGCTGCGCAGTCTGCATATGGGTAAAGCCGGGCATAATGGCCGCGGCATGGGTTTCAGCCTTGTCCAGCAAAACAGCAATCAGCGATGTGAGGTCGTCGATCATCGCATCTGTGCGGTCACGGACCCACAGGCGGAAATCAAGCGCTACCTGATCATTGCGCGACCGCGCAGTATGCAAACGCCCAGCCGCCGGACCGATCAATTCGGCCAGCCGGTTTTCCACATTCATATGGATATCTTCAAGCGACCGGGAATATTCGAAAGCACCGCTCTCGATTTCTGACAAAATTGTGCGCAGGCCGTCTTCAATTTTGCCTTGATCATCAGCTGACACAATGCCTTGTTCACCCAACATTGAAACATGTGCCAAAGATCCGGCAATATCCTGGGCGTATAGTTTGCGGTCGAAATCTATCGAAGCGTTGATTTCTTCCATGATGGCATCGGGCCCGGCAGAAAACCTGCCGCCCCACATTTGATTGCCGTTGGAATCTTGCTGGGTCATATGACGAAAACCTTGAACGGAAACTAAATGAGCAAAGACCAAATGCCACAATCCGAAATACCAAATAAATCGGGATCGTCACCGATATTGATCGGTGCGGTTGTTGCAATCCTGGGCGTTGCTCTTGGGGCAGGCCTATACGCCTTTTTCAATGGAAATGGCAAACCCGGTCCGGCATTGGTACAATCAGCCGCGGCCACTTCAACCTGTTCCATCGACAAAGCCGACCAGGAAAAGCTCAATGCATCCGCCACCGGCGAAATCGCCGCCTTCAACGCCTTGGACCGCCCCTATTCGGTCAAAGACTTCACCTTCAACAATCGCAAAGGCGAAGCACTGACATTCGCTGATTGGCAAGGCCGCACGGCCCTTCTCAATCTGTGGGCAACATGGTGCGCGCCCTGCCGTGCAGAAATGCCAGCGCTTGATGCACTCAACAAGGAACTGGGCGGACCGGAATTTGAAGTCGTGGCCATCAGCGTCGATTTGGGCGAACCCGGTCGGCCAATCGGGTTTTTCGAAGAAATCGGCTTGCAGAATCTGGGTTTCTACCACGATCCCAAACTAGACACCCTAAACGCCCTTAAACGCGAGGGGCTTGCCTTCGGCCTGCCAGCCACATTGCTCATTGGCAAAGACGGCTGCGTGCTGGGCACACTCAACGGGCCAGCAGAATGGGCAGGCGAAGACGCCAAGCGGCTCATTAAAACGGCTCTTGAGCTTTAGCGGGTCGGCATCGGCATATCGGTGGAATAATCGTAAAAGCCTTTGCCAGATTTCTGGCCAAGCCAGCCCGCCTCCACATATTTCACCAGCAATGGGCAAGGGCGGTATTTCGTATCGGCCAAACCGTCATACAAAACCTGCATGATTGACAAACAGGTATCGAGGCCAATGAAATCCGCCAATTGAAGCGGCCCCATGGGATGGTTGGCCCCCAGCTTCATCGCCTTATCAATCGCGGCAACCCCACCCACACCTTCATAAAGAACGTAGATCGCCTCATTGATCATCGGGATCAGAACACGGTTGACGATAAAGGCCGGAAAGTCCTCTGATACCGAGGTTTCTTTGCCCAGTTTCGAACATAAGGACTGGGCTGCGGCAAATGTTGCGTCATCGGTTGCAATCCCCCGCACCAGCTCCACCAATTGCATCACAGGTACTGGGTTCATGAAATGAACACCCAGAAACTTTTCCGGCCGGTCTGTAACTGCGGCCAGTCTGGTGATTGAAATCGACGATGTATTGGTTGCCAAAATTGCATCCGGGCTGAGCACCGGACACAACGCCTTGTAGATTTCCTGCTTAACCGCTTCTTTTTCCGTCGCCGCCTCAATCACGAAATCTGCAGCGCCCAGTTCTGACATATCTTGCGCAGCCGACAGTCGCTTCAAAGCCGATACCCGGTTCTCTTCTGTAATCTTGCCGGAGTTTGCCTGCCGGGCCAGATTGCCGGAAATCGTCGCCAGTCCCGATTCAATCCGTTCCATCGAAATATCGTGGATCAAAACATCCATACCGGCGAGCGCACACACATGTGCAATTCCGCTGCCCATCTGCCCCGCGCCAACAATTCCGATCTTCTGCATGTCTGCTGCTCCTGTGAAGATGCGCCAAAAGCGCAATGTCTGATCAAGCCTATTCTATGCCGCATTCGTCACGGGCATGAAAGGCGCATGACGCAGACCTGTGCTGGTTCAAGAAAGGGACGCGCGCAACACATATTTTTGAATTTTTCCAGTGGATGTCTTCGGCAGTTCCTGAAACACCACAGTCTTTGGGCACTTGAAGTGAGCCATTTTGGTGCGGCAAAACGCAATAATATCCTCTTCACTCACATTGGCCCCGTCGCGCAATTCAAGAAAGGCGCAAGGGGTCTCGCCCCATTTTTCATCCGGCTTTGCCACAACCGCAGCAGCAGTCACATCCGGATGGCTGTACAACACACCTTCAACCTCAACGGATGAAATATTTTCGCCCCCGGATATGATGATGTCCTTGGAGCGGTCGCGGATCTGGAGATAGCCGTCCTCGTGGAGAACCGCGAGGTCGCCGGTGCGAAACCAGCCGCCGTCAAATGCCGCCTGTGTCGCCGTGGGATTTCGGTAATACCCTTTCATCACCGTATTGCCGCGGATCATGATCTCGCCCATGGTTTCACCGTCGGCGCGGACCGGTTGCAGGGTTTCAGGATCAGCCACCATAACCTCATCGGTCACGGCAAATCGCACGCCCTGGCGTGAATTCATGACGGCAAGCGTGTCGTCATCAAGCCCGCTCCACTCCTCCTGGGCCACACATTCCACCACGTGACCATAGGTTTCGGTCAGGCCATAAACATGGGTAAGTTCAAATCCCGCAGTCTTGAACGCCTGTAGCACAGCCGGCGGCGGTGGTGCCGCTGCCGTATACACCCGCACAGGCCAGTCAAACGGACGCCGTTCTTCCTCGCTTGCATTGATCAACATGGAAAGAACAATGGGCGCGCCCCCAAAATGGGTCACCCGGTGGGTTTCAATGGCTGAATACAGCGCCTTTGCCGTAATATTTCGGATCAGGACAGATTTCCCACCCGTTGCCGCCAGCGCCCATGCGTGGCCCCAACCATTGCAATGGAACAAGGGCACCACATACATGTGGACCGGAAAGACGCCCGGCCCATCGCCCTGCATCGGCCAGGCCGCGATGGTGCCAAGCGCTATGAGATAAGCGCCCCTGTGGTGCACAACGACGCCCTTGGGGTCGCTGGTTGTGCCGGAGGTGTAGTTGAGCGAAATAGCATCCCATTCATCGCCGGGCATGGACCAGTCATGATCAGCATCCCCCGTCTTGAGAAACGCTTCATAATCCATGGCTCCCAGACGCTCGCCGGGCGCTTCATCCGTTTCCACATCATCAATATCAATCACGAGCAAGTCTGCGCGACCCAGTTTTTCCAGGGCCGGGCGAACAGTCTGTGCAAACCGTGAATCGGTGATCAGTGCCTTGGCTTCGCCGTGATCAAGAATGAAACAAATGGTGTCCGCGTCCAGTCGTGTGTTGATCGGATTCATCACAGCGCCCGACATGGGAACGCCAAACTGAACCTCAAACATTTCTGGAATATTGGGGGCAATAACGGCGACCGTATCATCCTTGCCAATGCCGCGCTTGTTCAGTGCACTCGCCAGTTGCGTGCAACGGGCGTGAACCTCTCCCCAGCTGCGCTGTGTCTTTCCATAGACATAGGCAGGGCGGTGTCCAAACACATCTCTGGCCCGGTTGAAAAAGGTCAGTGGGGTCAGCGGTTCGAAATTGGCCTGGTTGCGATCCAGCCCCATATCATAGGAGTTCATGTTGAATCCGTTGTTTGGCAAACACTCATTAATGGCCAAAACCTAAAGCACATCCCCCTCATGCGGAACCATTTTCTTCGCCCGCCTGCATGCATCTGGTGAACTCAACTGGGTTAACCAATGCTTTCCCACACTGCTCACATTAGGCAGAAACTTTGCACGAATTTGAAGTGCAATGGCGCTACAACAGGTTGTTGGACAGGAAATTCTCTCAAGGCACTTGGAATCAGGCGGGGTATTATTATGACATCGGGAAAAATTTCACTTTTAACGCTGATATGCGCATCAATGTGGGCCACCACATCAGCAAGCGCCTCCCAGGGCATTGTGGAGCTTGGCGCGACCAGCAAAAGCTCTGTCATTCAAATCGGCATCGCACCGGAAACAAAGCCAGTAACCCTTGATCTTGGCGAATTGCGCACAGGTGAAGCCAAACTACCTTTCAAATCGACAGTGCAAAGCCGCATGCGCAAACGCGCCGGCCGGGCAATTCAACGTCAACGGGCCGTGGAACGGGCCGTGCGATTGCCAGCACGTATCCAGTCAAACGACGAAGATAGCGGCAATGGCGATTTGCCCGATGGTTTCAACTAGGAATTTTCACAAGCGCCCACAGGCCAAACCCGCTTCTTTAAAACGGGAAGCCTGACAGGCCACAGGCTTGTACGCTAAAGTTCGCCACCCCGGCCAAAGGCCACATCGCGGGTGGCTGTTCTGATCGACACCGAAAAACCGGCCATTACATCGATCAGCGTCATCAACATGAGGGTTACAAAAACCCCGGTTGCCGCCACTTGCACCAGCAGAAACTCAACCAGAAATCCGATAAACACAATCGTCGACAATAAATGGTCGACGATGGATCGTGCACCAATACGGGTTGATTTCAATATTTCAAAGAACAGCAGAAACAGGCCCGCCGCAATCACCAGGTCGCCCATGCTGAGCGACCAGCGGGCACCGGACAGCATGCCCACCGAATAAATCTCTGCACCCCAATTGGCCGCATCCACGCCCAGCCCAAAGGCAATGCCGTTATAGACAACCAGCATGATGATCATCAGGGGAAAATTGGAAATCATCTTCATTGGCTCCGCGACTTTCTGTGGGGCTTCGGCAAGCAGATCGTGCACCTGCCCATACAATCATGTCCACCAATTGTGGCCGCACCTGCAGCCACTGGCAACAAAAAAGGGCCGGCGCTAACGCCAGCCCTTTAATAATTCTGCTTAAACAAAAAACTGCGGATTAAACGCTGTCTTTGGCTTCCAGGATCTGACGGCCACGATACATGCCGGACTTCAGATCAATATGGTGCGGGCGACGCAATTCGCCGGAATTCTTGTCTTCCACATAAGTGGGGTTTTTCAACGCATCAGTGGAACGGCGATGGCCGCGTTTCATGCGTGTAATCTTACTCTTTGGAACAGCCATGTGTGTTACTCCGGACGTGAAATATCGGTGGCTCAGGCGCATTGAAAGTCACATTGGGTCCAACAGACCCACGCTGCGCACACTCGATATCAAAAAATTTCGTGTGATTTGGCGGTGGATATACAAGAATTGGCGCAAGAAGCAAGCCATTTCACCAAGGCGTGTCTGCGATCGGCCTATCAGTTGCAGGCAGGATTAACGCAAACACTTCACATAAGCGCCTGATGCCCTGGCACGTTTCTCCACCAGCCGCGCCAAACGCAACAGACCGCGGCCCGGTTTGCGCGGATTGCGTATATGCGGATTGGGCAGCGCCACCGTTAGCAATGCTGCCTGTCGGCGAGAAAGCCGCGCCGCAGAACGTTTGAAATAGTGTTGGGCCGCCGTTTCAATGCCAAATATCCCAGGCCCCCATTCGGCAATATTGAGATAGATTTCCATGGTTCGCTTCTTGCCCCAGATAAAATCGATCCACATCGCCATGGGGATTTCCATCACCTTGCGCAGATAAGAGCGGCTGGGCCACAGAAACAGATTTTTGACGCTCTGCATGGACAACGTGCTTGCCCCGCGCATGCCTTCACCCTCCAGAGCATCGTCAATCACGATATTGATCTGGTTCCAGTCCACGCCTCCATGGGCACAAAACTGCCCATCCTCGGAGGAAATGACCGACTGCCAGACATTGGGTGAAATATCATCGAAATTCACCCAAGCACGCTGCACTGTTTTCCCTTGAAGCCGTTGGCCGATCATCAGGGTTGAAACCGGGTGAACACCGGAAAACCGATAGGACACGGAAACAACCACAAACAATGCCACAAGGGCCAATAGCCCCCACAAGACCCACTTAAGAGCGCGCCAAAGTACCGGCTTAAACCGGCTTGTCCGCAACTCCGTTACAGGTGTTTTCACAGCCGCCTTTGCTTTGGCCTTTCTTGGCTTTGAAGGTTTGGCGGGAGCTTTGGCTTTGCGCGGCAAGGTTCGTTCTTTCTTCGGCGCAACGAATGACTGATACTCCCTATCGGTTCCCGCGCTTTGCAGCAACGGTGTGTTGACCTTCATCTCAACCACAGGCATCCAGCACGGGAAGACCAGCCCAAAGGTGAGACAGATTTCAGCCATGGCGTCCAGATTTCAAACTGCGCTCAGCACCCGCCAAACCCAGATCAATGCGGCGCTGGACTCCTATTTGACGACCTGCATACGGGACGGAGAAATCATGCGTCCTAACATGCTGGTGCAGGCAATGCGCCACGGCGTCATGAACGGCGGCAAGCGCCTGCGCCCATTCTTGGTAGTTGAAACAGCAGCACTGTTTGATGGGGCGCCCCAAAACGCCATGGCCTGCGCCTGTGCACTGGAATGCCTCCATTGCTATTCGCTGGTTCACGATGATCTGCCCGCCATGGACGATGACGACATGCGTCGCGGACAGCCCACCGTCCACAAGGCATTTGATGAGGCAACCGCCATTTTGGCAGGTGATGCATTGCTAACCCTGGCCTTCGACATTTTAACAAGAGAGGACGCACATCCCGACCCGGCTATCAGATGCGAGTTGGTATCTCTGTTGGCGCGCGCTTCCGGGCAAGGCGGCATGATAGGCGGCCAGATATTGGACATTGCCGCAGAAACCAGGACACCATCCCCAGACGAAATCACAACTCTACAGGCCATGAAAACCGGTGCATTGATCACATATGCCTGCGAGGCAGGGGCGGTTTTGGGAGGCGCATCTGCTCACCACCGCCAGACATTGGCAGAATTTGGCAAACAGATCGGACTGGCCTTTCAGCTTGCCGACGATTTGCTCGACGTTACGTCGACACAGGCAGATATGGGAAAGGCGGTTGGCAAGGATGCCCAAAAGGGCAAAGGCACGCTGGTGGGCATTCACGGCGTCGAAACGGCCAAGACAATGTTAGAAGAAATTATCAAAAATGCGTGTGAACTGCTCACACCATTTGGCGCGTCGGCCGAACTTCTAAAAGACACGGCCCGCTTTATTGCAAAGCGAAAAAACTAAGGCTGTTCAACAAGCCTGACAACATAGATTTGAGTGCAAAACCCCGGTGATAAAAATGGACAAAAATATCACCGGGGCTCTCCGGGGAGGAAGCTGTTTATTTTACAGCCACCATTGAGACTTCAACCATGGTTGGGGCACCAGGTTTGCTGCCGGGCAGTTTGGCAACCTCGACCGCCACTCGGGACGGAGGTGTTTTGCCTTCGCCCCAATAGCCGCCATAGACTTTGTTGAAAGCACCGTAATTATCCATGTCCGTCAAATAGACGGTTGCTCGCACCGCGTCATCGAAGTCATATCCAGCTTCACTTAAAACCGTACGCAGGTTCTCCATCACGATTTTAGTTTGTTCCGTAATGTCATTCTTGGCATTGTCAGGTATGGCACCCTTCACATAGGCGATCTGCCCTGACACGAACAACATGCCATTGCTCAGCTTGATGCCCGGAGAATAAGGGGCAATTGGACTTGAGCCCTTCGGGTATACCGGCGTTCGGACATCTTCAGCATGGGCGGCTGAACTCAGTGCAAATGTGGCAACGCCCATTGCTGCAAGCATTTTGATCAGATTTTTCATCGGGTTATCCTCCTGTTGATGAAATTTATTGCGCGGCTTTGATGATGAGATCGGCGATGAATTCGGGATTGGAAACCATGATTGCGTGGCTGGAACTAATTTCCGCCGACGTTGCGCCGATTTTCTTGGCAAATTCACGCTGCAGCTTGGTGGGTGTCATATGGTCTTCACCAGCGATGGCGTAGAAAGATGGCTTGTTTTTCCAGGCGACATTGGTGACCGGTTCCCCAAGCGCCTTGCTGTTCAACAGGCCCTGGCTTGCGGCAATAAAGCCCGATTGTTCTGCGGACAGATCCTGCGCAAAATATTTAGCAGCCGCTTCGTCGGGCAGGAACAGATACCCGTCTTCATCTTGTTTGAGGGCTGCAATGCCGGGCGCGGGATGCTCTTCAAGCTTTGCAGCAGCTCCCAGAGACTGACCCGCATCTGGAGCATAGGCGGCAACATAAACCAGTGATTTGACCTTATCGTGATTTCCGGCCTCGGTGATAACCATGCCGCCCCAGGAATGGCCAACGAGCACGACCGGACCTTCCGCCCGCTTGATCGCTCTGTTGGTAAAAGCCACATCGCCGGCAAGGGAATCCAACGGATTTTGCACGGCGATTACATCAAGTCCGGCCTTTTCGAGAATGAGTGTCACTTTGCTCCAGCTTGAGCCATCGGCAAAAGCGCCGTGTACCAGAACAACGGATTTAGCCGTCAATTCCGCAGCAAATGCAGCGGCAGAACCGGCAAGAGACGCTCCAAGCACCGCAGTGCTGAGTGCCAAAATTTTCAACATCTTCATTCCATTTCTCCCTGTGAGATTCATAGTGCACTAAATTATTTAATACACTAATAAATAATGCACTATATAATTGAGGCAGAATTTTCCAAGAGTCAACCCCGCGGCCTGCATCACGTCATTTTGGAATTTTTCTGCTCAGACCATTTGCTCAATTGTAGGTCAGGGAGAAACGCCCTATATAGCCAGACAATGGATAGGATATTGAACTTGAAACCGAGCGTTACCGATAAAGATGACCTGCTGAACATCGAGGATCAGTTGTGTTTCGCCCTCTATTCGGCATCCCGGGCAATTACAAAAGAATACGCAGTATTGCTGGATTCCATGGGGGTCACCTATCCCCAATATTTAGCGCTGATGGTGCTTTGGAAAAGAGATGGTGTGTTCGTCCAGGACATCGCCCGAAGCCTCGAAGTTGATCAGGCCACGATCACACCACTCATAAAGCGACTGGAAAAACTCGAACTGGTCAGCCGCCACCGCAATCAGGAAGATGAGCGCAAGGTTCATGTATATCTGACCGAAAAAGGCAAAAAGATGTATAAAACAGCGCTCGCAGTGCCCACCGGCCTGGGATGTGCCATTGGCGTTGATGATCAAAGAGCCAAGCGTATTATTGCTGAAATGACCGACATAAAGAATTTCATCAATTCCAATAAACCCAGTTGATGGCGGCAGAACTACGGAGTCTTGGGCCCCAGCCCTGGCACTGCCCTGACCCTATCGATTTCTTTTTACAAGACAGAACCCGCCTGCCCGTCTTATCCGCTTGCAAAGCGCAATTGCTTCGCTGCGTTTAGCCGTGCCCAAACGTACTGCCCAGCGCCGTTTCATGCCGCGCGGTGCACTGTCCCGGTACAATGCCGGTTTGGAGGCCCCCACATCCAGGCCAAGACGCCCCCTCACACGGGCCCATGAATTCATGGCCCTTGCCCGCGAAAAACTGCCCGCCACCTGAACACCCCATGGCTGCCAGTCCGATCCCGCAATGCCTCCACGGAAACGCAATTTCCTGACCGGCAGTTGCGAACACGCTTCCTGAAAACTCTTGCCGGGCTGCAACGCGAAATCATCCACTTGCACATTCGGCTTTTTAAAAAATGCAGCCGACTTGCCCGTGAGCGCCACCACATAGTCCTGGGTTTCAAATGGCAGGCCGGATCGGCCATTCAAATAGGAATTCACCCGCCCAGGCCCTGCATTATAGGCGGCGGCCGCCAGCCCAAAATTCCCAAATTGCGCCAATAATTGCGCCAGCAATTCAGCCGATTTGGGCAAGGCAAGCGCTGGATCAAATGGGTTGGTTAAGCCCATTGATGCGGCAGTGGCGGGCATGAATTGTGCGATCCCCTGGGCACCCACAGGGCTGATCGCCCCCACATCGAACCGGCTTTCAGTCCAGATCAGGCGCGCAAAAGTTGATTTTGGCAATTTGTAAGCAAGTGCAACGCGCTCAATCTCTACGCATATCCGCGTGGCGGGCCATGCCTTGGCAAAAGCATCGCCGGGATTGGCTGGCTTATTTTGGCCAAGCGTTGGCGCGGTGCCCAACACCGAAAGGAGTGCAGCAACAGATGCACAACGGATCAAACGGCTATTGCGCCGCATCAACCTTCTCACCAAACCGATTTTCCACATAGGTGTGGACCAGTGATTCAAATTCTTCCGCGATGTTTTCCCCCCTCAAGGTAACCGCCTTCTTGCCGTCGATAAATACGGGCGCCGCCGGTGTTTCGCCCGTGCCCGGCAGCGAGATGCCAATATCGGCATGTTTGCTTTCGCCTGGACCGTTCACAATACAGCCCATCACGGCAACTTTCAGATCAGCGACACCGGGATATTTTTCCCGCCACAGGGGCATGTTTTCCCTTAGCTGGCCCTGAATTTTTGACGCCAGCTCCTGAAACACCGTCGATGTTGTTCGCCCGCATCCTGGACATGCCGCAACAATGGGGACAAATGATCTAAATCCCATCACCTGCAACAATTCCTGCGCCACCTGCACTTCACGGGTGCGGTCCCCCCCCGGTTCCGGGGTCAGTGAAATTCGGATCGTATCGCCAATGCCCTGTTGCAACAGGATGCTCAGCGCAGCCGAAGACGCGACAATGCCCTTGGTGCCCATTCCAGCTTCGGTCAGGCCCAAATGAAGCGCATAGTCGCCCCGCGCCGCAAGATCGGCATAAACGGCAATCAATTGCTGCACTTCGCTGACCTTTGCCGACAAGATGATTTTGTCCTTCGACATGCCCAGCCGTTCCGCCTCACCAGCCGAAAGCAGGGCGGAGCGGACAATGGCCTCACGCATCACCTCGTCAGCAGAAAGCGGGCTGCCATTTGCAGCGTTCTCATCCATCAACCCGGTGAGCAATTCCTGGTCCAAAGACCCCCAATTCACACCGATTCGCACGGCCTTGTCGTGGCGCATTGCAATTTCGATGATCTCGCCGAACTGGCGATCGCGCTTTTCTTTAAAGCCCACATTGCCGGGATTTATTCTAAATTTTGCCAAAGCCTCCGCACAAGCGGGATGGTCGGCCAGAAGCTTATGGCCGATATAGTGGAAATCCCCCACCAGAGGCACGTCAATGCCAAGACGGTCCAGTCTTTCCCTGACTTTTGGAACAGCAGCTGCAGATTCGTCGCGATCAACGGTAATGCGAACAAGCTCCGAACCTGCCTGAGCAAGTGCGGCCACCTGCGCGACGGTTGCATCCACATCGGCCGTATCGGTGTTGGTCATTGACTGAACCACAATCGGCGCACCACCACCCACCACGACATTGCCCACACGAACGGGTTTGGTCTCTTGCCGACCGAGCGTCTTGATAAGAGGCGGATGGGAAGCGAAAGGATCACAGGGAGCAGAAAGTGTGGAAGTCACTGATATTAAACCCCTTCGAGCAAGCATGGGAGCAAGCTTGTGAACAAACTTCTGAACGCTGAACAGTTTCTAACAGCCAGCAGAGGCGATGTGTAGGGTCAAACCGCCGCGCCACCCATTGAACTTGCCATCGGGACAACCACTCGTAGCAGGCGCTGGATTTCCCCCTCCATCTCACGAACCGTTCGACGCTCACTTTTAAGCCCGTAAATAGCCAGATCAATGACTGTGCTGAGATCATCGGCGCGCTGTTGGTCAATCTTTCCGGCACCTGTCAGTTGGGTTTGAACCGCATTGCGCAGGTAATTTCTAAAATCCAAAAACAGATCGCTGGCATATTCGTCCTTCAGACCCAGCACCTCTTCCCCATGGGGCATGCCTTCCAAAAGCCGGTGCGGTTCAAGCACCGCAATATCAAATATGGCCCCCAATCTTTCATGAAGCGGCAACGTTTCTTCAAAGCCAAGATCCAGTCTGGCTTGAATTTCATCAATGTGAGAACGGATGATTGCCCGATAAATGTCCTTTTTATTGGCAAAGCTTTGATAAAGCGCGGGGCGCGACACACCCGCTGCATGCGCAATGTCTTCCATTGATGTGCGCTTGAACCCATAGGTGGCAATTACCCCCTGTGCAGCCACTATGATTGCGGATTTTCGCATATGCGTTGCGTCACTCATATTTGACAATCTGACATTTTTTGATATTTTGTCAAGAAACCTGGAGAGATTTGTAATGAACCTCAGTGTAAACGGCCAAACCATCGACATTGATGCCGACCCGCAGATGCCCTTGCTTTGGGCATTGCGCGATCTGGCTGGAATCAAGGGGCCAAAATTTGGGTGCGGTATTGCCATGTGCGGTGCCTGCACCGTCCTCATTGATGGCGAGCCCCAACGTTCATGCACCTTACCGGTCGGCAGTGTGGAAGGACAGGTGACAACAATTGATGGTCTGGCAAATGGCGAGGCCCTCCACCCGGTTCAGGCCGCATGGGTCGCCGAACAGGTGCCCCAGTGCGGGTATTGTCAGTCGGGTCAGATCATGAGCGCGGTCGCCCTGTTACGTGATAATCCCAACCCAACGGACACG
Organism: uncultured Rhizobiaceae group bacterium; assembly: GCA_937930845.1. GTDB lineage: Bacteria > Pseudomonadota > Alphaproteobacteria > Rhizobiales > Rhizobiaceae > Pseudahrensia. The sequence goes on along the minus strand of CALHBJ010000014.1, from coordinate 33,585 downwards.
GATATCGACGGTGCCATGGCTGACAATTTATGCCGTTGTGGCTCCTATCCCCAAATCCGCGCAGCAATCAAACGCGCCGCCAAATCCCAGTCGGAGACCTAGACCCATGGGCAAAATTCTGCGCCGCACATTCCTGATCGGTACGGCAGCAATTGCTGGTGGCGTTGCCTTTGGGGCCTATAAAATCCGCACCCCCTATCCAAATCCGCTGGAAGATAACCTCGCCGAAGGCGAATCCACATTCAATCCCTTCTTGAAAATCTCCAGCGACAATGACGTAACCGTACTGGTTCCGCGCGCCGAAATGGGTCAGGGCATCACCACAACCCTTACCGCACTGGTGGCCGAAGAACTCAATATGGATGTGGCCGATATCAAGACCGAATTCGCGCCAGCCTCTTACGCCTATTTCAATTCTGCCATGCTGGAAGACGGCGCGCCCGTGCCCCATTTCAACCGGTCCCTGACCGCCCAGGCCACCCGCACAGCCATGGGCACGGTGGGCCAGGTTCTGGGTCTGCAGGTCACCGGCGGCTCGTCTTCCACAAAGGATGCGTTTGACAAAATGCGGCTGGCCGGCTGCACCGCCCGCGAAACGCTCAAACTGGCAGCTTCCAACAAATCTGGAATACCCATTGGTGAACTGACCGCAAAGGACGCCATGATCGTTCTGCCCAATGGCACCACGATGAGCTTTGGCGAACTGGCAAAAGACGCCGCACAACTCTCTCCTCCAAGCGATATTCAGCTGCGCGAGAAATCGGACTGGCGCATTTTGGGCAAGTCCGTTGCGCGCAACGACATGCGCGCCAAAGTAACCGGCCAGGATATTTTCGGCATGGATGTGGACCTGCCGGACATGCTCTATGCCACGGTAAAAATGAACCCGCGACTGGGCGGGGCCATGATCAAATTCGATGCAACCGAAGCGCTTAAGATCAAGGGCGTGGTCAAGGTCGTCGACATGACCGGCCCACAAGAAGAACTCTTCGGTGGAGGCATCGGCGTGATTGCCACCAACACCTGGGCCGCCTTCAAAGGGGCCGAAGCGGTTGAGATTGAATGGGCCAAAGCACCCTATCCGCCAAATACCGATGCCATAATGGACGTGATTGTGAAGGCGGCAAAAACGGGAGAAGGCGACAATCTGCGCAATGATGGGGATGTGGATTTGGCTTTTGCCGATGCCCCAAGAGAGAGCATCGTTGAGGCGGAATATCGGGTTCCGTTTCTTGCCCACACAACGATGGAGCCCATGAACGCGACTGCACAACTGGCCAATGGTCGACTGGATATGTGGCTGGGCACCCAAGCACAAACCATCGTCAGGTCAGATGTGGCCAGCGAAGCAGGCGTGGCGGAAGAAAAGACGTTCATCCATTCAACCTTTCTTGGTGGCGGCTTTGGTCGCCGGGCCGAGGTCGATGTTCCCCGATATGCTGCGCGCCTGGCGAAACATACAAACGGCAAACCGGTCAAACTGGTCTGGACCCGCGAAGAAGACACAACCCACGACATGTATCGGCCTGCCGCGGTTGGGCGTTTTCGAGCCCGCATGGGGGACGATGGTATCCCCCGCGCGGTGGATATGCGCATTGCCTGTCCATCTATCGTTGGCAGCATTTTGGCGCGAACATTCCCATCGATACCCGCCGTTGGGCCGGACAATTCAATCACCGACGGGTCGTTCAACCAGCCCTATGATTTCGCCGATTACCGCGTTTCCGGCATCAAGGCGCCGCTCAACATCCCGGTGGGTTTCTGGCGCTCGGTTGGCAATTCCTATAACGGATTTTTCCACGAAGGTTTTATGGACGAACTGGCTGTCAAATCTGGCATGGACCCCCTCGAATTCAGACGCAAAACCATGGCCAAACATCCCGTCGCGCTGGCAGTTCTGGAGGAAGTGGCAAAAATGTCCAACTGGACAGCCGCCAATATACCCGGCCGCAGCAAAGGACTGGCGTTCAATCTGTCGTTTGGAACCTGGGTTGCGCAGGTCGTTGAAATCGCCATGGTCGATGACGAGATCAAAATTGAAAATGTGTGGTGTGCGGCGGATCTGGGCACGGTTCTCGACCCACAGATCGTTAAAACCCAGATACAGTCCGGCATCATTTATGGCCTGTCCTCATGCATTGGACAGGAAATCACATTCGATGATGGCATGGTCGAGCAGACCAATTTCGATTCCTACGATGCCTTACGCATCAATCAGTGCCCCAATATTGAAGTCACTCTATTGGAAAACGCCGAACACATGGGCGGCGCCGGAGAACCTGGAACACCTGCAGCGATACCAGCGCTTGCCAATGCCATATTTGCTGCAACCGGCAAGAGGTTGCGCCAGATGCCCTTTAGCAAAGAGGTCGACTTTGTGAGTTGATCGTCGATCCGTTGGCCCAATCAGCCGACAGCAGCTTCAATCTGACGCTGTTGCTCATGGACAGAATTGACATGCACTTTGTTGAGCCAGCTGAGCAGGTCTTTGCTGCTGAGGCTTTTGGAGAAATAATAGCCCTGCAGCATATCCGCACCCATATGGGTTACAAAATCCACCTGTCGAACGGTCTCAACACCCTCCGCAATGGTTTTGCAACCAAGCTGCCGGGCCAGATCAATTGAGGTTGCAAGGATACTCCTCACCCGTGGGTCTTTTTGTGCGCCTTCCACAATGGACCGGTCGAGCTTGATGAAATCAACCGGCAATTGGGCCAGGCGGGCAAGATTTGAATAGCCCTTGCCAAAATCATCAATGGCAACCTTATAGCCAAGCGTGCGCAGACGGTTGAGAATATCCGCCGCCGACTCATCTGAACCGAACAGGACATCTTCCGTCACTTCCAGTTGCAGGCTGTGTGCTTCCAGGCCGAATTCAAGCAATGTGGCGTTGAGGAATTCAACGAATTTGGGTGCAATAAAATGCTTTGAACCAATATTGACGGCCACGCTGAGTTCATGCCCCTGCATCCGCCACACAGCCTGATCCTTGATGGTTTGTCGAACAACCCACTCACCCAGTTTCACAATAACATGGGAGTTCACTATGGCTGGGATCCACGTGTTAGGGGGCAATATGCCAAGGTCGGGATGATGCCAGCGCACCAGCGCTTCAACACCGGCCACGCTACGGTCCGCAGCATTGACCTTGGGCTGATATTGCAGCTTCAGTTCATCATTCTCGATGGCATAGAGCACATCGCGGCGGATCTCTGCCTCCGTGCGGGTGCCAATCTCGTGGCGGAACAATTCTGCCCGGTTCTTACCGCCATTCTTGGCGTGATACATCGCAATATCAGCCCGCTTGATCAACGACGATGTTGTCGTGGCGTCGTCGGGATAGCGCGCACAGCCAATACTTGCGCTGCATCTGTTGTTAAACCCGACTTCGCTGGTCGGTTGCGCAATGCTGCGCCGAATATCATCCAGGAACTCGTTCACCGCATAGGTATCGGTCATGCCCGACATCAGAATTGTGAACTCATCTCCCCCGATCCGGCTCACCATGGGTGGCGAAATCTTTTTCTGGCCATTGGTGACAAGCAGCAATTCATGGTGCCGCTTGGCCACATCAGCCAGCGTGGCAGCAACCGCCCGCAGGAAGTCGTCTCCCACGTCATGTCCGTGCAGATCGTTGACCTCTTTGAAATTGTCCATGTCGACAAAGACCACACAGCCACCTGTTTCCAGCGTCTCGTCATTTTCCAAACGTGCTGACAGCGTCGACTGAAATTTTTCACGATTGGGCAAGCCGGTCACAGAATCCCGATAGGCCAGCCTCTCCACTTCCTTGTTAGCCAGGTTCACGCGCTTGACCATGAAATTGTAGCTGCGTTCCAGTTCCTTGAACTCACGCACAGCCCCGCCATCTTCTCCTGCTTCCAGTGGCGAAAGCTTCTTGCGGCGTGCATTGTCTTTCATGGAGGCCACAACCCGTTCAAGCGGCCATGCCAACCAGCGCATCAACAGCGCAATCGCACCTGCCGCCAGCGACAGGCCAATCAGCAATGCGGTCAGCGTGGTGTTGAGCGTTGCTGCCACCTTGGCGTTGATCTCGGCTATCGGCTGAGGAATGAATATGCCCCAACCGGCTTCTGACACCGTTGCCGCGCCCGCAATAAGAACCTGTGTTTCTCCTGGATAATTGAACCGCACAACACCCTGCGCACCAGAGATAACCCGCTGGATGGCCGCCACATCGCTCAAATTGTCTGGAATTTGCTCGGCGAACCGTTTCGGTTTGGCCAGCACCTGACCCAGCCGGTCAAGAACCAGCGCATGCCCGTCTTTGCCAAATTTGATATTTTCCACCACATCCAAAAAGAAATTCAGATTGATTTCCGCAACCGCCACATAATCCTGCATTGTCTGCACGGCATACATCACGCGCCTGCCGCTGCGCGTGACAATCAATGGCGTGAAAATGGTTTCGCCAACCTTCGCCTTGCCTGCAACCTCAATCAGGTTGGCGGCATCGATTTCCCTGCGGGCGCTGATGACATTGCTGCCAATTTGCCGGGTTATGCGAAGCGTGCTCTTTTCAACAAGCGCCACCGCATCAATGTTGAGGCGGGTGAGAAACATTTCCACATTGGGTGGTGTTTGATCATGCAACAATGCAGATGCAGCCGATTCCAACCCGCTGATCAAATGCAACCGATGCCGGTCCAGCGATAACTCAAGGCTTTCGGCAATCAGCTGGTGACGTTCGCGAACCTCAGAAAATTCGCGTTCAATGCCCGACTGATAAGACCAGAAACCAAAGAGTACCGACGGCACGAGCGTCACAAACACAAACGCTGCCAATAAAACCGTACGTAACCGCATGAATCCACTTTTCCCCCGTCACGGGACGGAATCCCAAACCAGGAAGAAACTGGCAGGCCAAGATTTCCACGTTGTTAAGATGCTAAAGCAAGTGTTTTCTGGGTTATCAATTGCTGAACAAGATCAATCGATTTGTTGCAACCAGAACGCTATTTCGCGCTTGCCACCGGCTTGATGGCTTTCAAATAGGCGGCGATTGCCGCCCTGTCTGCTTCGGTGAGCCTGGCCATGTTCTCCTGAACAGCCACCATGGACGATCCAAAGGAATCGAACGATGGGGTAAATCCCGTTTTCAAGGATTCAGCAATTTCGGCCGCGCTCCACGACCCAATACCACTTTCATGGGGCGTGATATTGGGAATGCGCCCATCCCCTTCCGGAGCCGGGCCACCCCCCAGCCAGTTTGACAATACCGCACCGCCAGCAAGGTTGCGCGGCGTGTGGCAGGCACCACAATGCCCTGGTCCCTCAACAAGATATTGACCACGCAACACCTGTGCGTCGCTGGTTGCAAGATCAACCACCGGGTCAGGGCTTAGAAAAACCCGTTTCCACAATCCCAGTCCGCGGCGAATGTTAAATGGAAAACCAAGTGAATGGTCCGCCGCCACCTGGTCGCTTTTTGGCAATGTTAGAATATAGGCAAAAAGATCCACCACGTCTCCAGGCGTCATGCGCGCATAGGATGTGTAGGGAAAGGCGGGGTAGTAATGGGAACCGTTGGGCGATGTCCCTTTCAGCATGGCATTGGCAAAATCAGCCGGCGACCAGTTTCCGATTCCCGCATCGGCATGGGGCGAAATATTGGGAGATCTGAAAATGCCAAAAGGCGTTTTCAACTCGTGGCCACCGCTAAGAACCAGTTTGGCATCGCCCTTTGCCCCGGGAGCGGAATGACAACTGGCGCACCCGCCGGCCCAAAACACAGTCTCGCCCTTCAACGCATCGCCTGTTGGCAATGCGTCAATCTCCTCGGCACTTAGCCGATTTGGCGCCGTGAGGCCGTAAAAAACACCAGCAGCAACAACCGCTAAAAAGGCCAATACTGCCAGTGCTTTTTTCATTGCTTATTTCTTGACGCGCCAGGCTTTATGGCAAGAACTGCAATTTGCAGTAGCAGCCCCGAAAGCAGCCTTGAAACTGTCCAGGTCGGTCACTTTGGCGGAGGTATCGGCAACAAACTTATTCACCGCAGCATCAAATCCAGCGCGATCTTCCCAAATCTTTGGAGATGCTTCCGTCTCCGACCCGGTTTCAGAACCGGCGGGGAACATATACCCAAATCCCAGGGCGGAACCGTTCATGGTATGCAGAACAAGCTGCGCAGCAACAAGATCGAATTCAACTTCACCCTTCGCGATTGATGCACCAGCCTTGGTTGCAGCACCAACATTCTTCATCAGTGCCTGACGTTCAGACGCCGGATTACCAGCAGCAAAAGATGTTCCCACAGCAGCCGCAAACAGGCCCGCAGCAAGGGATAATTTTAAAAGACGGGACAACTGCATATTGATTCACTTTCCAATAGAGTTTCATTTTGTCTAACCACACACGAATATTGTGATGGTATCTCGTAGATTGCAAACACATTTCGCAACACGCGAGGATGGTAGGCACACATCTCCAAAAGACGCAGCTTGGGAAAAGAGTTTCATATTCTCAATGGCATGTCATCGCAGATTGGGCTATCGACGCAGCCAGGTGCTTCACATTGTGGTGATCCAGATGTCTCAACGACTGCCCGGGAAAAGATAATCAGGCCATGGCCTTGGAGCTTGAAAATATCGCTGCATCACTTTGCACCCTGGCGCAAAAGGCAAGCGATCTGGTGCTCGAAATCTACAATGGGATCAATTTTGAAACATCGCTTAAGGCCGATAACAGTCCCCTCACCCTGGCTGACAAGGTGGCTGACGAAACGATTTGTTCAGGCCTAAAAAACGACTTTCCCCATATTGAAATTGTCAGCGAAGAACGGGTGGAAAACCATCTCACCGATCATTCCACCGGTGAATTCTTCCTCATCGACCCAATCGATGGCACACGGGAATTTGTGAACCGCAATGGTGACTTCACCCTCAATATTGCGCTGATCCGCGATGCCCAGCCCGTACTGGGGGTCATATTCATCCCCGTCACCCAGACCGCCTATTTTGGCTCAACCGAATTCGGTTGCTATCGCCGCATCAAAAATTCAGCTCCCCAGAAGATACAGATACGCCCTCCCCACACGCCGCCGGTCGCCCTTGCCAGCCGTTCCCACCTGACCGACCAAACCAGACTATTCTTAAACGCACGCGGCATTGAAACCTATAAGAGAGCCGGTTCATCCCTAAAATTCTGCTTGCTTGCAGCGGGAGAGGCCGACATCTATCCCCGCTTTGGACCGACCATGGAATGGGACACGGCTGCCGGGGATGCCATTTTGCGGGCCGCGGGCGGAAAAATTGTTGATACCGATGGGCAACCGCTTCGCTATGGAAAATCCGGATTTAGAAATCCCAACTTCATTGCACTTGGCGGCCTGGATAAAATTCCCCAACCAGCGGCATCGCCCTCTTAGCGGTCGTCCTCTCAACTAATGCACGCTTCCCGCTGCCGCAGAACGCCCCATACCTGCGCCCACAATTTCAATGGCACTTGCGCCGACAATTAAGACCGCTCCCAGAATTTCCCGCAAGCCAAACACTTCCCCCGCCAGCCAGGCGGCGGAAGCAATGCCGACAAGTGCTTCACTCATCAACAACAGACCCGCCCGGCCAGGAGACAAAATGCTGATCGGCCAAAGGGTGAGATACATGATCGGCAAGACAAACAGCGCCGTTAAGACAACCACAATGAGTGCGGGCACGAAATCCGGCACGACAACAGGCGGGCTTAAACTGGCATTGCCGAACACCAAAAAGATCATTGAAACGGCAACACAGCCCAGGACGAATGCCAGCATTTGCTCAAACACCCCCGTTTGCGGCATGCGGTACAACAACATTGACCCGATCGTCCACGACAGACCCGACGCCAGTGCCAGCCAGTCTCCCAGATTGCGCGGCCAGGGAAACTGAAGCCCCGCACCCAGTATCACGGCCAGTCCGACAATCCCGCAAATTAACGCCAGCATGCGGTGGACCGTGATGCGCTCGCCAAGAAATACGGCCCCCAGCAGCGTGCTCCACACGGGCGTGAGATAAAATAACAGCAGCACACGCACCACATCGGTGAGCAACACGCTGACCGCGTAAAGCGTGAAGGCGGCGCCGGTAAACAAGCCGCACAACATGAGATGTTTCAGCGGTGATCGGACCAGATTTTTGCCCACCAGCACAATGGGCACAAAGATGACGGTGCAAGTCAGATAAACAAGAAACCCCGGCCACGCCCCTTCAAATCCCAGCGCGCCAATCTCTCTTATTGGTATCCAGAACAATCCCCACAGGGCACCGCCCACAACGAGAGCAAGGCTTGGCAATACATGTGGCGCAGGGCGGACAGGTGACGGCATGGGGAATTGGTCTACGCTTTAAGTATCATCCCTCTGGCTTGCCAGTCGCAGCCTCTCAAATCCAGCATCAATCTTAACCAGCAAACGATTTATCGAAAAACAAACCATCAAGCCCTTTGAGCAACCTGTTAACCGGGAAACCAGGGACCAATTCTGCAACCGGTTGCAAAAATCTTTCACAGATTGATAGTGTCGGTGAATACGAATTTGAGGATTGCAGGGCAATGTCGATAACTTTGCGAGAAGTGGCAGAGCGGGCTGGCGTATCCCGTTCGGCCGTATCGAGAACCTTTACCGACGGAGCATCCGTTTCCGACAAGACCCGCAGAATCGTCCTGCAAGCGGCAGACGAACTGGGGTACCGCCCCAACGCATTGGCCTCCAGCCTGACCACCGGCCGCACCAAAATGATCGGCCTGATCTCCAATAATTTTCACAATCCCATATTTCTTCAGGTTTTCGACCTGTTCACAAAAGGACTTCAGGAACGGGGATTAAGACCGCTGCTCGTCAACCTGTCAGATGAAACAGATCCCAGTCAGTCGCTCAAGATGCTGCAACAATATTCGGTCGACGGCGTTATCGTTGCCTCCTCCACCTTGCCGCCCAGTTTTGCCAAGGCTTTCCGGGATGCAGGAATTCCCGTGGTCCACTCATTTGGCCGTCACACCAGCACCCCCAATGTGCACGTTGTCGGCATCGACAATGTGGAATGCGGGCGCATGGCGGCCCGCGCATTGCTGGAACGGGGGTATACACGTGTCGGCTTCATGGGAGGGCCGCAATATGCCACATCCACCCAGGATCGGCTGACCGGTTTTCGCGATGAATTGCAAGCCAGCAACAGCGCACAATTGAGTTTCGGCTTTGCCGCCAATTACTCATTTGAAGCCGGTCATCGCGAAATGTCCCGATTGCTAAGCAATGGTGCCGCCCAGGCCTATTTTTGCGGCGATGACATCTTGTCCATCGGCGCGTTGTCTGCGGCTGCGGACCTGGGATATTCCGTGCCTCACGATGTGGGCATTATCGGGTTGAACGACATGGAAATGGCCGGTTGGCAAAGCGTCAATCTCACCACTATCCACCAGCCGATTCAGCAAATCGTCACGTCATCTATCGAATTGATGGCGGCTATGTTCCAGGATCCAGGGCGTTATCCTGAAGCCCGGTTGTTTCCCTGCCACATTGTCGAACGCGGCACACTAAATTCCAAACCCAGGCCCTGGCTACCTTGATTGGCAGAAGCAACATTGCAACCGGTTGCAAATTGCCCCTATCTGGTGAAATATACCTCTTGGAAAATCGACCACATTCGACACGTTCTAGGAGCTGATTAAGCCATGGCGCAGGACACCATTCGCCTCACAACTGCGCAAGCCATCATCCGATATCTTGCCGCCCAGTTCATTGAGATCGACGGAAAGCGCGTTCGCGTTTGCGGTGGCGGATTTGGTATTTTTGGCCATGGCAATGTCACCTGTTTGGGGGAAGCGCTCTACAATCACCGCGATGAGTTGCCGCTCTATCGGGGGCAAAATGAGCAGAGCATGGGCTTTGCCGCGGCCGCTTATTCAAAATATCATTTGCGCCAGCGCTTCATGTTTTGCACTGCTTCCGCAGGGCCTGGAACGGCCAATCTGTTTACCGCAGCCGCGCTGGCCCACGCCAACCGCCTGCCCATGCTGATGTTGTGTGGCGATGCTTTTCTAACCCGCCTGCCTGATCCGGTGTTGCAACAGCTTGAGCATTTTGGAAACCCGGCACTTGGCCTCAATGATGGTTTCCAGTCTGTGAGCAGATATTGGGATCGAATTACGCACCCCGCACAGATTATCCAATCCCTGCCCGCTGCTCTGGCAACCATGCTCGACCCGGCCGATTGCGGGCCGGCTTTCATTGCTCTGCCCCAGGACGTTCAGGGCTGGACCTATGATTATCCAACCCGCTTCTTTGAAGAAAAGACCCATCATATCCGCCGCATATCCGCAGACTTGCACGAGATTGAAGCCGCCGCTGAATGTCTCAAAACAGCCAAGCGGCCCATGATTATCGCAGGCGGTGGTGTGCAATATTCACGTGCGGTCGACGAACTCAAAGCCTTTGCCGACAAGCATCAAATTCCCGTGGTCGAAACTATTGCCGGGCGGGCCAATATGGTGGCAACCGATGGGCTCAACACCGGCCCCATTGGCGTGACCGGCTCAGACAGTGCCAATGCCATCGCCGAAGAGGCCGATGTCGTATTGTCCGTCGGTTCGCGTCTGCAGGATTTCACCACAGGCTCGTGGACTGCTTTTGCGCACGATGCCCAGATCATCTCTCTCAACGCCGCACGACATGATGCGGGAAAACACAAATCCCTGCCCATTGTTGGCGATGCAAAACTGGGTCTCCTTGCCTTAAGCGACAAACTGGCAAGCTATAAGGCACCATCGTCATGGACGAAAAAGGCACAGGATTTGCGCCAAAAATGGGATGTGTATGTGGAAGACAATTGCCGACCCGGCAATCGCCCAAATTCCTATGCCCAGGCCATTGGCACCGTAAACCGGCTGTGCGGCCCGCGCGACCGGGTGGTTGCAGCCGCTGGCGGATTACCTGCCGAAGTGACCGCCAATTGGCGCACGCTCGACATCGGCACGGTCGATGTGGAATTTGGTTTTTCGTGCATGGGGTATGAAATTTCAGGCGGATGGGGCGCCCGCATCGCTCAAAGCGAAGCGGAGCCGGATGCAGATACAATCGTCTTCACCGGCGATGGCTCTTACCTGATGATGAATTCAGACATTTATTCATCCGTATTGACCAACAAGAAGCTGATCATTTTGGTGCTCGACAATGGCGGGTTTGCGGTAATCAACAAACTGCAAAACAACACCGGTCAAGACAGTTTCAACAATCTGATCGCCGATTGTCCCACTGTGCCAGAACCGTTTGCCGTGGATTTCGAAGCCCATGCCCGGGCCATGGGTGCCAATGCAGAAACGGTTGCCAATCCAGCCGAACTGGCTGACGCATTCACCCGCGCCAGGAAAAGCGACAAAACCAGCATCATCGTCATGCAGGTCGACGCCTATGAGGGCTGGACAACAGAAGGTCACGCCTGGTGGGAAATTGGCACGCCCCACGTGTCACAAAGTGCATCCATTCGTGATGCCCATGCAGAGGTCGAGAGCGCCCGATCGCGCCAAAGAAAAGGCGTTTGATGGGCAGTCTCACCAAGCTTGCCAGCAATTCATTCCTTGTGCTGGGGCGGGCGGGAATGGACCTCTATCCCGACCCACCCGGCACGGGCATTGAACAAGCTACCCGTTTCGTTTCCCATCTTGGTGGCTCTTCGGCAAATATTGCCGCCGGCCTGTGCCGACACGGAGCTGCAGCAAGTCTTGTTACATGTGTCTCCGATGACGCCATTGGCCGCTTCGCCCTGAACCAGCTGGACCATTACGGCATCGACCGGGAATTTGTGCGCGGTGTTGGTGGCGAATTTCGCAATTCACTGGCCCTTTCCGAAAGTCGCCTGGAGGGGCATCAAACAGTGATCTATAGAAATGGCGCAGCCGATTTCCAGATGTCACTGGAAGATGTGGAACGGCCCGACTACTCAAACTATTCAGCACTCATCACCACCGGCACAGTGCTCGCCGCAGAACCTTCGCGCAGCGCCGCTTTCCATGCATTTGAACGTGCCAGGGCCGCAGGCATTCCGCTGATATTCGATGTGGATTATCGACCCTATTCATGGGAGTCTGCACAGGAGGCTTCGCAGGTCTATTCCCGTGCAGGTGAAATGAGTGACATCATCATCGGCAATGATGATGAATTTGGTTTCATGGCCGGTGGATATGACAAGGGGCTGGCCATGGCCAAATCACTGGCAGCAGGCGGCGAACGCATTGCAATCTATAAAATGGGCGAAAATGGCTCAGTTACTTTTTCGCAGGCAGGCGAATTCAAGACCAGCATTTATCCCGTTGACGCGCTGAAACCCGTGGGCGCAGGTGATGCCTTCCTGGCAGGGTTTGTGGCATCCGCCACCGCCGGGCACGACCTGCAAACCTGCGTGTCACGCGGCGCGGCCAGCGCAGCCATTGTGGTCACCCGCGTGGGCTGCGCCCCGGCAATGCCAACAACCCAGGAACTCGACATATTCATCGCATCCCATCCCGGCCCTTCGACCAATTGAGGAATAGACAGTGCACATCCCCCCTTATGAAAACGGCAACAAGCCAATCGTCGATATGGACGACACAACCGTTCCGCTCAACTATTTCAACATTGTGAAGCTGAAAAAGGGTGAGGCATTCGAATATCAGGTGCCCGGCTACGAAACCTGCATCGCGCCCGCCACTGGCAGTGTGGACGTGACGATTGAAGGTGTCAGCTTTGAAAAGCTTGGCGGCAGGGGCGTTGATGTTTGGGATGGTGAACCCGAAGGCGTGTATGTTCCCTCAGGTGCCAAGGCTGAGATGGTTTGTGTGTCTGACACTGCTGAAGTGTTTGTTGCCGGAGCCAAATACGACAAGGTGCTTGAGCCTTTTGACGTGCGCGCCGATGCCCTTGATCTGGTGCAATATGGTTCCGACGACACAAAGACACACCGCAAGATCAAACACATTTTAGGGCAAAAACAGGCCGACAAAGTCGGGCGTCTTCTTGTATCGGAGTTGTTCACCGTGGGTGCTGGCGGCTGGTCAGGCTTTCCCAGTCACAAACATGATACAGACCGTCTGCCCCTGGAAACCCGCCACGACGAAACCTACAATTTCCGCTTCAGGCCAAACCATGGGTCTGGCGTACAAATGTTGCAGCGCGAAGATGGCAAACCGGGGGATGCTTACCACATTGTCGATGGATCAACGATCTGTCTCGACAATGGCTATCATCCCTGTTGCGTGCTTCCAGGTTATGAGATGTACTATTTCACCATTCTCGGCGGCCTGTCCCAGCGCTCTCTGGTTCAATATTTCCAGCCAAGCCATGCCTATCAGATCGAGACGATTCCCGGCATCAAGGACATGATAGCGAAGTTCAAGTGACCCTTGCCACGCTCAAAGATGTGCTCCAGCCCGCCTTAAATGAAGGCTATGCGGTGGCCGGTCTTGTGTGTCTGGGCTGGGAAGATTCCCGCGCCTATGTCCATGCGGCGCAAGATGCGGGACTGCCCGTCATTCTGCAAGCCGGTCCAGGATGTCGGGCCCACACGCCTTTGCCGGTTCTGGCATCCATGTTCAGGTGGCTAGCTGAAAGTGTTGATATACCTGTCGTCGTCCATCTGGACCATGGCCAGAACACAGATGAATGCCGCCAGGCCATCGACTGCGGCTTCACATCTGTCATGTATGATGGTTCACGCCTTTCGCTTGAAGAAAATATTGATACGACCGCACAGGTGGTTGAACTGGCCCACAAGGCTGGCGTGTCATGCGAAGGTGAAATTGGCTTCGTTGGTTATGACAATGCAGAAGCGTCCGCACGCACCGCCCCGGATGATGCCCGCAAATTTGCAAATTCCACTGGCGTGGATGCAATGGCGATCTCAATTGGAAACGTGCATCTGCAGCAGGACAAGAAGGCAGATATTGATCTAAATGCACTTCAGGCAATTGAGAGCGTTTGTTCTGTGCCCCTTGTCATCCATGGGGGGTCAGGCGTTTCAAGCGACACCCGCACGCTGCTTGCCCGGTCATCAAACATCTGCAAATTCAATATCGGCACGGAATTACGCATGACTTTTGGCTCTCAGCTTCGGGAAACCATTGCAGCAGACCCATCCGTTTTCGACCGCATCACCATACTGAAAAACACCGAGGCCCCATTGCGGGACCATGCCCGGGAGATCATCGCAAGTCTTGGCCCGGCAAATCGGGTTTGATCTGCACTTGAACATCAGCTTTATGAATTCAGCCTGTCGACCTTCGCACATCTTTTTTGTTAGATCAGGCCCGGATTATCGCTAAGGCCGCACGTTCGAATTGGTCTTGCTGATCAAGACGTGTTGTAGGGAAGGCAGAACGCCCAATGAAAAATCATCTCTTTGATGGCTTGCTGGAAGGCATTTCGCCTGACCGCCAGTTTGCGAAAATTCCCGGCACCCGGTCCGCTGACCGGGAAATTAAAACCCGATATTACACCTATCAGCACGTGCTCGATGTTTCCGCCAAGCTCGCCAATCGACTCGTAAAACTGGGGCTGGTGCCGGGCGACCGTGTAGCCGTCCAGGTGCCCAAATCCATCGAAATGATCATGCTGTATCTGGCAACGGTACGGGCGGGCGGTGTTTTCCTGCCATTGAACACTGCCTATACCGCCAGTGAGGTGGCCTACTTTCTGGAAGATGCGACCCCGGCAATTTTCGTTTGCGATCCGAATGACGCCGATGCCTATTCAGACCTGGCACAAAGACTAGGCGCAAAACTGGAAACCATGGGCGTTTGGCAGGCACCGGATATCTTTGCAGGCACGATGCTGGAAGAGCAGCCCCCCGAATCCACCAGTTTTGACAGTGTGGAACGGGCACCCGATGACCTGGCTGCCATTCTTTACACATCGGGAACAACCGGACGCTCCAAAGGGGCCATGCTCACCCATGAGAACCTGCTGTCGAACTCGCGAACGCTGGCGCAACTTTGGCAGTTTACCAAAAAGGATGTGTTGCTCCACGCCCTCCCGATTTTTCACACCCATGGTCTTTTCGTCGCCTCAAATGTTTCACTGATTTCGGGTTGCTCCATGATCTTCCTGCCCGGCTTCCATAATGATGATGTGATCGAACATCTGCCCACGGCAACAGCCATGATGGGGGTTCCCACTTTTTACACACGCCTGCTCGGCGATGCGCGGTTCACCCGTAAATTGGCACAACACATGCGCCTTTTCATATCCGGCAGTGCACCGCTTTTGGCCGAAACCCATATCGAATTTGAACAGCGTACCGGCAAGCGCATTCTGGAACGCTACGGCATGACAGAAACCAACATGAACACGACCAACCCCTATGACGGCGAGCGCAAGGCTGGAACCGTGGGGTTTGCACTACCCAATGTGGAGGTAAATATCTGCGACCCGTCCAGCGGTGAAATATTGCCCCAGGGCGAAATCGGCAGCATCGAAGTGAAAGGCCCAAATGTTTTTTGCGGCTATTGGAACATGCCGGAAAAAACCGCCGAGGAATTCCGGGAAAACGGATTTTTCATTTCCGGTGATTTGGGCAAGGTCGACGAAGACGGCTACATACAAATAGTTGGCCGCAGTAAAGATCTGATCATCTCCGGCGGATACAACATCTATCCAAAGGAAATTGAACTCATTCTGGATGAGTTGGATGGCGTGGTGGAATCTGCTGTGATCGGAGTTTCACATCCAGATTTTGGAGAAGGTGTGGTCGGCGTCATCGTGCCCCGCGACAGCGGCTTTGACCCCAAGGCGGCACTGGCGGAAATTTCAGATAAGATCGCCCGGTTCAAACAACCCAAAGTGCTGCATGTGGTCGATTCCCTGCCGCGCAACACCATGGGCAAGGTGCAGAAGAATATATTGCGCGAAACCTACAAGGAAACGTTTGCGAAGAATTAGGTCAGACAGGTTCGCCAGTTTCGATCACATCAGCAATCAGGCACACAAAGTCGCCAACCTTGATCAATCCCGGTGCATGACGGCCGGTTAACAGGCCACCGCGTCTGGCTTGATAGTCCACTGGCGCTTCGCCGGTTCTGTCCATTGACCAGACACGGGCAATCACATCGCCTTCGTTCACGACGTCTCCCAGGTCAAATTTAAACTCCACCAGACCGCTATGGCTTGAAAAGATAAAACAGGTCTCATCGGGCATTTCGAGATGGACGGTTGGGGCCAGTTGCAGATCACCCACCAGAATGCCCGCATGAATGAGCAGGTTGCGCACCCCCTTCTTGGCAATGCCAATGGTTGCGGTGCTGGCAGTTCCCCCGCCACCAAGTTCGGTAGTCACAAAAGTTTTGCCCTGCCGCTCAACCTCCGTATCAAACATGCCCACATTATCGATCTCCAGCATTTGGCAACTATAGGGCGCATTGAAGGCCCGCATGGCCGCCACGCACCGCGCCTGTTGCCCCTTGTCATCCAACACATGCACGCCCGCAAAGGGCAGGAAATCGAGCGTCTTTCCGCCTGAATGAAAATCGAGAACGAAGTCGGCCAATGGCACCAGTTCCGTGGCGATGAAATGCACCAGTTTCTGGGTCAACGTGCCTCCGGCATTGCCTGGGAATGCCCGGTTCATATTGACGCCATCGATTGGCGAACACCGCACACCCGCCTGAAACGCAGGCAAGTTCATCATGGGCATAATGATCACCCGGCCATTGATCTGATCGGCTTGTAAATTCGACGCCAGTTCCTGAAGCGCAATTGGGCCTTCATATTCATCTCCATGATTACCACCCGTCAGCAGCGCCGTTGGCCCTTCCCCATTCTTCACGATGCTGATGGGCACCATAACGGAACCCCAGGCGCTGTCGTCGCGGCTGTGGGGAATGCGCAAATACCCGTGGTGCACGCCATCGCGGTCAAATGGAATCGTCGGGCTTACCGGGCTCCTGGTCATCACTTGTCCATCATTTGGAAAAGAGGTGCCGCGGCGTGTTGCACAGGCACTCATGGCCCGTCTCGGTTATCAAAATGGGTTCGGTTATCTCCAGCCCCCCATCGTCCAGCCAAAGCGCAGGCATGAAATGAAACGTCATGCCCGGTTGCAGGATGGTCTCATCGCCCCGCCGAAAAGACACCGTTCGCTCACCCCAATCGGGTGGATAGCTGATGCCAATTGCATATCCGCAGCGGCTGTCTTTTTCAAAACCCGCCCGGTTGAGAGTTTCGTTAAATGCGTTGGCGATATCCTGCGCCTGATTGCCCGGCTTTGCGTGGGCCAGGCCAGCATCCACCGCATCCAGCACGGCCTTTTCCGCATCAAGATATTTTTGCGGCACGGGCCCAAAAAACAACGTGCGCGATTGTGGACACTGATAGCGTTTATGCGCCCCGGCAATTTCAAAAAATGTGGCTTCGCCCGATGCCATGGGCCGATCATCCCACGTCAGATGCGGGGCTGTCGCATCCATGCCCGATGGGGCCATTGGCACAATGGCCGGATAGTCGCCCCAATGGCCATTGGCGCCGCGAATGCCAGAAGCATAAATTTCTGCCACCAGATCATTCTTGCGCATGCCAGGTTCCGCAACATTGAGGATATGCCCGTGCATGGCTTCAACGATGCCTGCAGCCCGGCGCATATATTCAATTTCCTGCTCAGATTTCACACCGCGCTGCCAATTCACAAGGCCGGTGGCATCTGACAATTGCACGTTGGGAAGCGAACGAACCAGCGTGTCATGGGCCGCAGCCGAATAGTAATAATTGTCCATTTCAACGCCAATGCGGGAGCGTTCCAATCCTAGTGAGGCAAGCAGCCGGGAAAGATCACCCATGGGATGCTTGTTTGGATTTTGAACATAGGTGTCATCATATCCGTGAATGTGATCATCATCCATGAACACCGTGCGCTTTGCGCCTTGTGCGTCCATCCCCCGCCCCCACCAATGGGGCATGCCTTCCAGCGTCAACACCACCGCCTGATGCACATAAAAGGACCAGCCATCATACCCCGTCAGCCAGGACATATTGGAGGGGTCGCTCACCACCAGCGCTTGTAGCCCCGCATCATCCATTGCCCGTCGGGCTTTCGCCAGACGGCTTTGAAACTCAACCAGCGTAAATTCTGCCACGACAACCTCCCGCAACACACATGGGCAAGTCTAGTAGCCAGATCAGGTGCGCATCAAGAGCAGTTGCGGTTTGGCAAGTTGCGCCCATCAGCTATGAAGGGAATGGTTGGAAAAGGAAAAACCCATGAGCGATACGTCACCGACAAATTCCCGCATTGAAAACATGCGTGCGATGGGGCCGCAGGAGCGATTGTCCGCCATTGCCGGGACATCACCCCTTCAGCAAGGGGATACCAGCATTCTTGCAGGTCAAGACATACTGCCCATGTCAATCGCCGATGGCATGATCGAGAACGTGATCGGCAAATTCGAATTACCCTTGGCAGTGGCAACCAATTTTCAGGTCAACGGTAAGGACTATCTCGTGCCCATGGCCGTGGAAGAGCCATCCATTGTGGCGGCGGCTTCTTACATGGCCAAGCTGGCCCGCGACGGCGGCGGGTTTCAGGCTTCCGCGACAGACCCCATCATGCGCGCGCAAATTCAGGTACTGGGGGTGACCGATCCCCACGCGGCAAAACATCGGATTTTCGCCCAGCGCGATGAACTGATCGCAATGGCCAATGTCCGCGACAAAGTGCTGATTGAATTGGGCGGCGGGTGTCGGGATATCGAAGTTCACATATTTGACGCCACCCCGGTTGGGCCCATGGTGGTGCTTCACCTGTTGGTCGATGTGCGCGATGCCATGGGGGCCAACACGGTCAATTCCATGGCGGAAATGCTTGCGCCGCGTGTGGAAGCGATCACTGGTGGCCAGGTGCGCTTGCGCATCCTGTCAAACCTGGCGGATGAAAGACTGGTCCGCGCCAGCGTTCAGTTAACTCCTAAAGTGCTGACAACCGACAAGCTGGACGGCGCTGAAGTGGCACAAGGAATTGTGGAAGCCTGCGCCCTGGCCATTGTCGACCCCTATCGCGCAACAACCCATAACAAGGGCATCATGAACGGCATCGATCCAGTTGTTCTGGCAACAGGCAATGACTGGCGGGCAGTTGAGGCAGGCGCTCACGCCTATGCCGCCCAATCGGGCCAGTACACATCATTGACCAGATGGGAAATAGGCGCTGACAATTGCCTGTGCGGGAGCATTGAACTGCCTCTGGCACTGGGCCTCGTGGGCGGTGCCACCAAAACTCACCCTGCCGCACAGGCCTGTTTGCGCCTGATGAATGTGAAATCCGCCACCGAACTGGCAAAGGTGATAGCAGCCGTTGGACTGGCGCAAAATCTTGGAGCCTTGCGCGCATTGGCAACTGAAGGCATTCAACGCGGCCATATGGCCCTGCACGCCCGCAACATCGCCATAGTAGCAGGTGCCCAGGGCGCAGAGATCGACATCATTGCCAGCACCATGGCAACGGATGGTGAAGTCAGCGTTGATATTGCCAAACAATTGCTAGCTGCAATGGCCTGAGCCCCGGCATGGATAATCACGTCACAATTGTCGAAGTTGGTCCCCGCGATGGCTTGCAAAACGAAACCCGGATTGTGCCCACGATTGAGAAAATCATGCTCGTCAATGCGCTGTCCCAATGTGGCTTTGGCAAAATTGAAACAACCAGTTTTGTCAGCCCAAAATGGGTGCCGCAGCTTGCTGATGCGGCAAAGGTCATGGACGGCATTTCCCGCCGCGAAGGAACCCTCTATTCGGCCTTGACCCCAAATCTGCAAGGCCTGAAGGCCGCCATCCAACACCGGGCAGATGAAGTCGCAATATTTGCCTCCGCATCAGAGGCATTCAGCCAAAAGAACATCAACTGCTCGATTGCGCAAAGCATGGCACGATTTGCCGAATTGGCCGAACTGGCCAAGGCACAAAACCTGCCAATCCGGGGCTATGTTTCAAACATGATAGCCTGCCCCTATTCCGGCCCGGTCGAACCGCAACAGGTCGCAGCGGTGGCGGCACAACTATTGGCCATTGGATGCCATGAAATCAGCCTTGGCGACACCATTGGTGTTGGCACGCCACAAACTGTTGAAGCCGTTGTTTCAGCGGTGCTGGAAGAAGCGGCAATCGGCCAAATAGCCGGACATTTTCACGACACCCACAACCGGGCACTGGAAAACATCGAATTGTGCCTGTCCCTGGGCATGCGCATATTTGATTCGTCCATCAACGGAATCGGCGGTTGCCCCTATGCGCCCGGCGCAAAAGGCAATGTGGCCACGCAAGCCGTATATGAGCGCGTTGAAGAGCTTGGATTTCACACCGGCATTGATCCGGCCAATCTGTACCGGGTGGCACAATTGGCTCAACAGATCACGGCTTAGGTCGTATCAACTGCAAACTCTTGGGCGCTAGTTGGTTTCCTAATTCGGACATCTTGTACAAGATGGCGCCAAAGACAATTTGGAAAGCTTCCCATCGACCAGGCAAAACAACCCACATGGCTGGCCTTTGCACCCGGCATATTTCTGATCATGTGGTCCACCGGTTATGTGGCTGCAAAATTTGGGCTGGGATACATCGAACCGATGACTTTCCTGACCCTGCGCTTCGCCTGCATCGTCGTCATCATGGCCGCGCTGTTCGCGATTCTGCGCCCTCCATTGCCCAGGACCAAAGGGGAATGGATACATGTGATGATCGTCGGCTTCCTGTTACAGGCGGTTTATTTTGGCGGCTGTTATATGGCCTTTATATCGGGCCTGACTGTGGGAACTCTGGCCCTTATTCTGGCACTACAACCAATCATCGTTGGCCTGGTCGCACCCAGTTGGGCCGGGGAAACCGTCAATTGGCGCTGCTGGGCAGGTCTCGGCCTGGGATTGCTGGGCGTGGTTGTCTTTATTCTGGCAAGGTCCAAAATCGATATCCCACCGATAGCGGGATTCCTGTTTGCCGCATTCGCCCTTGTGGGAATTACGGGCGGATCCCTGTGGGAAAAGCGATTTGGTGTTTCCCACCATCCCGTCACCGCCAACCTCATTGGGTTCACGGCAGGACTGGTTGGCGTTGCACCCTTTATGGTGGCTTTCGAAAAAATGGAAATCATCTGGACCTGGGAACTGGTTGGCTCACTGACCTATCTCATCATCGCCAGTTCATTCATTGCGATTGGCCTCCTGCTGGCCATGATCCGTGCTGGTGAAGTTTCCAAAGTATCCGCCCTGTTTTTCCTGGTGCCTCCGATGGCGGCAACAGTGGCCTGGATCGTACTTGGAGAAGCCATGCCACCACTGACATGGGTCGGCATGGCAATCGCTGGCCTTGGCGTCTTCATGGCAACCAAAGAAACCAGCCCAACAAAACAGCAGCGGTGAGCAAGTTTAACCCACCGCCATGTCATTGGATAATTTATGCCAATCGGCAATCTTTCAATCAAATACAGATTGATTGAATGCGCAACAATAAAAAAGCAAAATCAAAGAATTATACAATAATCCATATCAACAATAAGCGTAAATTTCCCGACAGAATATTTTTCTATTGCAAATTTCAGAAAGACCAAATCATATTAGTCTGTAGTGTCATTTATCTAGATTGAGTATTTTAAAGTTGGACGAATTCCGCGTATTTGAAAAAAATCATTCGGCACTAATAGACTGGCCATATGCCATCAATGCCATTGAAGAGACACTCGATCTGGAATTGCTACAGGGGCGCGCAATTGAACTCTTGTTCCGCTCACTCAATGCAGAAAGCCTGGTCGCATTCGTTGGTACAGGAGTTTCCGCAGCTTACGGGCGGATGAGTTGGCCTCAATTATTGGAAAAACAACTCGGTGAAATTTCCGAAATAGCAAAGCAATTTCGTAAAACAGCCGAGGCTTCGATCAAACTCATCGAAAAAAGCGACGCCCTAATTGAAGCAGAAAGGCCCGGTACCGGCCCCTTGAAGCCGCCACTTCCAACGCTGCAAAGCCACCTCAAAATCAAGGCCGATGAAATTCGATATCGGTTGGCAGAGGTGTCCCGGCTCTATCAGAACTTCAATTCATTGAAGGATTCCAAGGGCGTTTTGGGTGGCGATATCTATCCCATCCAATTTCAAATTGCGAAACGCCTGCAGGATGCACTTCAAAATTCCGAGCATTTATTCATCAGGAGGCCAGAGGGGTTAGCGTCAACACGTGGTGGCGAATTAGACATCGATTGGGAAGAGCACCACCTGGCTTGCAAATACGGTTATTTGGCGGATGGTGAGAATGGCAACGCCTACATTCTCGAAGATGAACTGGAATCATTACACCCTGAAAGTAGCCCCGAAGAAGAATATAAAGAATTCAAATTACAATTTCAGGAATACCATCGTCTGCTGCGCAGGCGTGGGAGCAACCTGAAATTCAAGGACTATTCCAAGCAACTGGTTTATGATGAATGCGCCCATGCTGAACACATATTGACGGTCGCCCTGCGCTATTCCGCTGAATGTGGCCGCGGCGACTGGTTGGGTATAGAAAGCACAGACTCCCGCAAGTTGAACTGGAATTATGTGAAGGACACATTCCCGCCTCTCGCGCCCAACGAACTCACACGGGATATCCGCGGATTATCACAAGACCCTGAACGTTACAAAGTCCTGGGCTTCTATAAAAAGGAAAGCGTTTCAGCACTCACAAATTACATGACTGAAAGCGAGGGGGGAGGCACAACAACTGAATGGAAGGAACTGCTAGGGATACTTGATGATTTCGGTTCACAAACCAAGGAACGCGGCAACAGGGTCGTTTGGACGCCCACAAGAAGGTTCGTTGTTGGGATGATCCTGTCCAAACTCAAAGACCCGTTCGATCCTGATAATAGGATTGCCTGGAAAGAAGACCCCGGCGGTGCAGGCCATAAATTTTTTCACAGCATCAGCCGTTCAGACTACCATAGCCGTCGCGCGCTCATTCATGGAGATATGGACCCACTTGAACAATTGTCCATGGATTTGGGCATCCGCAAATATCTTACGACCAATTACGATCTTGAAGTCGAACGCATGATGGCCGATCGCGGCTATGAGGTTAGCCGCTACGCCAATCAGAATCGTGACATTGCTGACCAGATCACCAGAAGCGATCAGCTTGGCGGACAATCCTCAGACACAACATTCAGACGCCATCACACAGCAGATCTATTGTCGTTCACCCTGGATTTGGAGGCAATGGACAGCCGTGTATTTCATCTCCATGGCCGCGCGACCTCGGACTCCGATATTGTAATTACCGAACGTGATTACATGAATTTATATCTGCGTAATGACGAACAAAGAGAACTTGTAAATGAAGCCATAGACCTGGCGTTTTCGGCAAATCCGATCCTGTTTTTGGGAATTGGAATGACTGAAGATGATGTATTGCGACCCCTTCGGCAATTTGTCAGCGACCAGGAGAAACGACGTGATCGAGTATCGATCGCACTGCTACCAGGAGGCAAAGGAGACGACCAAAAGCGCTCAGAAGCATCAGTGCTCTTCACCCGGTTTGGTGTGCTGCCGCTTTACTTTGGGAAGGCACACATCAAGCCAGAAGGCTGTGAAGCAGTCGAAGTCGAATGGCTTAGAACATTTTCAAATGTGACCAAATCACTGGGGAAGGTGAACACAGCACAATTGGAGGCACTGCGACGGATACAAAAAATCGTCAAAAATCCGTCCGATGCAAAAGCCGATCTGGAAAATTTGGCGTCCGAAACAGAGAAGTATCGACTGGCTACAAGCCTGCTAAAGGATTGCGAATTTATTTCACAAACCCTTTCGGATCCGGCCACAGACAAAACTGAAAATTTGAATGCCTGGTTGAGTAAGAACGATTCAGATGTGCTCAATGAAATTGCAAAACCGGAGAAAACTTATTTCGACGGCGCGTCTGGGCTTTTCGGAGATACAGGAGCCTGCGTCGTATTTTGCGATAAATATCGTCGGCCCAAGCGGCGATTCTCTGATAATTCAGGCTACAAACAAAAAGAACTTCTTGAGGTTGATTTTGAACTGAAACTGCTTCGCAGTTTCGAAAAAATTGTTCGCACCAGAACGAAAACCCTCGACCTGAACTGTGAGAAAATTAAACAGGCTGTCGAGAAAAATGGAAACATCACCAAAGCAATCGAAGATCTTTACGGCGCATTAGAGTCTTTCAAAGACGAAGACAATCTCAACTATCTCATACGTGATTGTATCGCAATTCAAACGGGCCTCGAAGGCATCACTCAGTCCATCTATACGATTATGCTATGTGCAGAATTGCGCTATTTGCATTTGCGTTGGAAACACTGGTGGGCTGAGTGGCAGGAGGAACCGAAAGAGCGCAAAGCGCGGTTCCTGTCTCTCGAAATAAATCCTGATGGAGAATATCCAAAGCTAAAGAGATTTGCCCGCCACAAAATTGCAAATGGCTATACGACAATTTCCGATAAACCTGTTGCTCCCAGCGACATCGAGGAAGCCGAACGCTCAGCTCGAGATGCAGAACAGGAATGTGCATATACCGGTGTTCGCGCCGTCGACACATTCTTGGCATCCCTGGACGCTGATACCGTAAAACGGGAAATTACATCCGACCCCGGCGGAACCAAATTTGGCCCGGTTCTAAAAGAAGACAAGGGCCGTCGCACCTTTTTGATTGCCGCGCACAGGGGCCTTGGCAAAGGCATTTTTCTATCAGCACTCGAAAGCAATGCCGGGCTTCATACATTTATCCAGAAATCCTGGTCAGAAGAATTCCGACCCACATATCTCTCAGCTGTTTTTATCAATTACAGCTTTTCAACTGAAATTGCATCCACCTGGGACATGGTCAATCAGGTTATGTTCGATGCCATTGTCCGCGCCATGAAGCCTGACATTGATGGAACCCACGATTATCGGCTGGAGATAAACAAGCTCAAGTCAGAGGCCGGCAATCTTTCGCGACTTGAACTGCTCCGGTGGCTGCTATTCAAATGGCAATCTGTTGCCGGTGAAAATAAATATCGGATATTGTTCTGCTTCAATTCCATCGACGTGTTGCTGGAGCAAAACGGCCAGCCGAAAAACGATCAAATCAAAAAGACATTTGAAATACTCAGCGCTCGGCAGTTCGCCAATCTTCCCATAGATATCATCATGATCACGGATGAAGAGAATACGCCTCAAAATCTGCGGTCGGAAGATCAGCCGGCCGTTTTTAACTTGCTGCTGCGCCCTGGGATCAGCACATTTGGAAAGGCACAGATGCACCGGCGCCTGCGAGATTCCGGCTTACTGGCTGTCAGTAATGTAGATCTGGCAGGCGAGCGCATCGGGGTGATCGAAAATCCCTCGAGCGGCCTGTATTTACATTTTTGCCGCGTCATGAAAGCCGAGCATTTCCTAATCGACAACTTTCCAATTTTGGCAAGCCATCTGCTGGTCGGCCATCATCTAAAATCAATTCAGCCGGAAGATTCCGATGAGTATCAAAATATTCTCCAGCCATTTTTAGCTGCAAACGACGAAACCCAACCCAAACCCGACGATCCGGAATTTGCTTCCAACGACCGTTTGGAAACCTTAAAAAGCAGGATCGTTGATACGTTTTCAAGCTTCTTTCCAAGTCATCATTGGGAAAATGTGACAAACCCGCAGGTCAAATTTCGACATCTCTTGTTACAGCACTACGGCGAGAATGAAAGCGCGCTCACAGTCGATTTGGTGGCAGATTCAGACGCCAGCAACGATTGGGCCAGGCTACGCAGGGCTCTTCAATTTAACAGGTTCAGCTTCACCCTTGTCCTTGCAGCAGCTGATTATCTGACCCGCCATTGCACGAGTGTGCTCGAAGCCAAACAACGGGTCGACCGTTTCATGAACTCGGTAATTGATCAGATAAACACTGCCAGCAACGAGCGCCGTGAGGAAATTGTGGTCTCGCTGGTGCTGGACATCTACGAGCGATATCACCGAAGTGGCAGCCCCACGCGGGACATCAATCTTCATATGGCAATACTTCGACATCTTGCCGTCATCGGACAACCCGTAAGCTGCGATGTTTTGGTGCGCGTTCCCGAAATACGCCGCTGGTTCAAACAAAATGCGTCTGCACGTTTGAAAATCGCCCAAGGCGATCCAAAATTTGACCGCCGCACAGAAGAATTACGGCAAGCAATCGAACACCTTGAAAGGCGCGGATTATTGTTCCGATTGAATGCGCAACCAACAATTAGCAAGAATTATAAATTGGTTGATGGCGAACACGATGCCGACGGGAAATTCATCAGCGAAGAAACCAGCGAGACCCGAGATCGCTTTAGTGTACATCGTCTGGTCCATCGCCATGTGATGCGAAAAATGGGGGGATCTCTCAAGGAATTCATCTACGCCAATAATTTTGCGGCAACCGTACACGGATCAATGCCGAGAGAACTGCCACGGCCCAATACAGAAGCTTACCGCTTCATGAGAGAACTCGTGGCGGATTTGAGCGAATATGCAGACCGCCATGCACTTTCAAAAGCCGGAGAGCCCTGGCACATGGGCACAGCAAATGCACCAACACGGATTGAAGGATTGCGTGCAGCGCTTGGCATATTGAGGTCGACTTTCTCGGTCGCCGTCGTATCGCGATTTGAGGACTATAAGCTTCGAGGGCTTTCGGGAATCCAACACGCGGGATGTTTCGAAGAACATCGCATTCAATTGCGTTGGCTGTTGCGCAAAGCGTTTACCCTTGATCGCGAATACCCCGATGAAGAAAACAAACAGCATATTCGGCCATTCTATCGAGATGAAATCATCTGGCTCTACAATGAATGCGGTGTCGTATGCCTGGTCCAGGGCAATCTGGTCGACGCACAGACATTCCTGCGTCAGGCTCTGAAACTAAACCGCACGATCGAGGGCAGAGGCGAAGGCGGCGACCAGCATTGTCGTATCGGGCTAAACTTGGCGATGGTTCAGATTGAAAGAGGCAGACTGGATAGCGCCACGCGCAGGCTGGACGACATAATTCATCATTCCAGCAGCGACAGCATTGTACATTCACTTGCCCTTGGCCAAAAAGCACTGATCTATCATATGCGCGGGCAATTGGGCCTTGCTTTCTCAAACTATGAGGCCGCTCTTAAGCACCTGCGGCAGATGGAAGACAGTCGGGGAATTTCAATCATCTGCCGCCATCTGGGTGATCTAAAACGCCGACAGGGGGATTTAGCACAGGCCAACTCCTATCTTTCAGAAGCATTGGCTTCGGCTGAATTAGGCGGGCATGAAGATCTGTATCACCGCATTAGACTGGCCCGGATCAGAGTTAAAATTGCAACCGGCGATAGCAAACCGATTGACCATGTTGATCACCTGCAACAGATCGAGCGTTATGCCGAGATAATGGACATGCCTTCCCTGCTGTGTGAGACGCTTCATATTCGCGCGGAGTTCCTGCTTTCACAGGGTGAAACAGAAGTCGCTGGAAAACTGCTGAAGGAAGTCATTGCGAAAGCAAAACGCAATCAACTCAACCTGCGACTGGCGTCTGCAACCACATTATATGGCAAAGTTATGTTCCAGAGAAAGCAGTTTGAAACGGGCAAACGCCTGTTACGCGCAGCGCTTGAAATGGTGAAACAATACGATTTCCAGTTGGAGATTGAGCGGGTTGAAGGTGCATTGGAAGCACAGATATGAATATCTGAAACTGCGCTGCAATTTTGCACCTCAAGGCGCAGTAATTTTCTGTGACAACCGCACTATCCCGACCAGAGTTCAGTTTTGGGATAAAACTGCGACCATGCGAACCAGAAAGCCTGGTGGCTGCCGAGGTCTGAACCATCTGCATCCACCGCTTTGATGCCACCGGCATCCAGCTTCAGGCGGACATTTTCAAAGGCGATTTCTGTGCCATTCTTCAAGGCGACAAAGGCTTTGCTGCGCTGAAATGCAACCGGCTTACCTGATGCGGTAATGGCGCCGATAATGTCTTCATGAACTGGCAAACGCGGGTCCACATTCCCCACCGGAAATATTGGACCATTGGCATCGCGCCCATTACGGAAATCCGGATCACGGCCAAGGGCATATCTTTCGAGCAATACGGTGGTTGTGGGATGCTCTTTCTTCCATGTGCCCCAATCGGTTGTCACAACGCTGGCCTGTTTCAGCTTCAGTTTTTTCTGTGCCAACGGTCCCGTTACGGCAGTGCCCAAAAACGTATCAAACACCGAATAGGTGGTCAGATCATACATGACCTTGTTGGAACGAATAAGCAGGCCCGATGTGCGCAATATCGGGCGCTCGATTCCTTCGGGCAACTGATCTGTAAAATAAGCCTGGGCCGCACCACACAAGGTGCAATAGGGAATGCCAAGGTGCCTTCCGCCCAGTGTATCATTGACCATTTCGCGCACTTCCATAATGCGGCGCGGATAGGCCCGGTATTCACCGTTTACTTCAACCCCGAAAACGACATCATCATCTTTCAGCCATGTGGCATCCGCAGCACTGCTGACTTGGGGATTGTCTGCAGCAGGAATGCAATTGCACGCTTCATCTGTTGTGTCATAGGCACGATCGTCGATCAGCACACCGCCCCAAGAGACCAGCCGCCAGTCGATTGTACCGTCAACAAAGAGCCTGTCCCAACCTGGCACGATGCTGATAAAAATGGCGCGTTTTACCGCCAGATAGTTAGGCGGTGCGGGCACATTCCACGCGATGAGGTGGTCGGTGACAGCGCCCCAGTGATTGTCCCGGGGCAGGTCTTTGCCCAGTAATTTAAACGCGGAAGCCCCCAATGTTGCATTCAGTTGTGGCCCGGTGACAAAGCGCATCAGATCGCTGATGATCCACGCCACTCGCGGGTCATTGGCCTCGATAATTTGCTCCAGAGCCACGCCTTGGTCCCGGCCCCAGGTCGATTGGGCCATGGCATCGACAAAGGCCACCTGAACGGCAGATTTCAGTTCTGTTGATAATGGGCCGGTGGGAATTTTCGGCGGCGCACCAAATTGTTTGATCACATAATCCGGCAGCGACCCGCTCTCCTGGGCCCGCAACGAACCGGCCCCCATAGTGTAAACCATTGCCAGAAAAGCGATAAATACAAAGCGGAATTGAGAACCCGGTACCAATGCCATGGGAGAGACCTTTCACATGCCTTTATTGTTCCCAGACGCACATACCCCTGTGAGAATGCGCCTGGACAACCTGCCGCGCCCTGTCCAATAGAGCCTGAAGGACATCCAGGCCGAAAACGCGGGGTGAACCCTAAAATGTGCCGAAAATTGAAGTTCCGCCAATCACGATTACATCAGCACCCAATGACAAACGAGTGACATGCAAAACTTCATGTCACTCAGTGCCCGGGTAAGCAAAAGTGCAAACCAAACGGCGGTGAGCCATATGAAATGGCGGAGTGCAACGGAGAAATTCCAAACTCCGCCAAGGCGTTCAAGCAAACGCCCGGCCGGTCAGGCCGCCCCCGCAAAGATGTTGAGCGCAGCGAAACTACCGTGAGCGAAAGAATGGCGGAGAGACAGGGATTCTTATCCAGAGTACCTGTAATCTATTGAGTTCATTCAATAAAATCTGCTTGAAAAATAGCCGACTCTTATCCGGATACAATCACAGCAACAACACTGGATACATCCTCGCGGATTGCGCGTGGTCCGTCAATCCAGGGTGCAAGAAGTGGTTCAAACTGAATTCCATGCGTGGACACAAACCCTCCCAAATTTCTGATAGAATTATAACCGAATTCCAGTGGATTCATGGTTAATAAATTCATATTTCAACACCGTGTGGAGCGCCCCACCGGGTAAAATATGTCCATTTATCGATTTTAAAATGATCGGTTAAATCTCACCCCCTTGGCCTTCTTGGGGGTGAGCTGCCATTGGTGTTGTCGTCAAAAATCCATGACGGCTTCAGAAACCAGATATTGATAATGAACAAGAGAGGCAACTTTCAAATTGTTCCGGTGAGCAAATATGGAACTAGATGAATTTTGTGTCTGCAAATATACAGTTTTCATTATGATCCCCGACTTGCATACAAATGAGTGCTGTGTATCGTTTTTGGTCATGCTCTCAAATACGTTGTAAGGAATCTTGTAGTGGACACGGTCGACCCAAGAATAATCGAAATCGCTCTATCAAGGGTTGGAGGTTTCGATTTTGAGAATTTCACTCAAGGTTTTTTTGCGGCAACTATGGGGGTCGACTATGTACCAATGGGTGGTTTCCACGATGGCGGAGCCGATGGCGCGCTTGATGATCGAGTATTTGAAGCGGACGGTGGCACCCAAAAATTTATGCAGGCATCGACAACTGCTGAACCGACAACAAAAATTCGAAGCACTGTAAGGAGATTGCGGGAATTTGGCCGTGAACCCAAAAGTCTTATATACGCAACCAGTCAGAAACTGAATCTCATTGACCAAATACAAGAAAATTTGAGTGATGAATTAGAATGTAGAATTGTTGTCCGCGATGCGCATTATTTTCAGCATCAGATCAATGGAACTCCTGGAGCGCTGCAGTCTTACAAATCATATGTGGCAGGAGCCGCATCCTACCTCGATGGAATTGGCGCGGCGGATACGCTCAACGCGACAAATGATCTGCCTGCTAAAACGTTGTGTGTTTTCCTCGGGCAAGAACTCGACCGCAGACGGGGGAAAAGCGAACTTTTGGACGCGGTCGCTGACAGCTTAATATTGTGGGCGCTGGAAGATACGGATCCAGATAAAGGGAAGTTCCGCAGTCTTGAGCAAATTGAAAATCAAGTTCTAGAGACTCTACCGTCCGCAAAAAGTTATTTCAAAGGAGTGTTAAAACACAGGCTGGACGAATTGACTTCTAAAGACGTCGGGGGGCGGAAGGTCAATTTCCATAAGAAGGAAAATGGATATTGCCTGCCTTTTGAGACCAGGACAAAAATTAGAGAGGAAAACATAGACGATGAATCTTTGAAAATGATGGTCAGCGAAGTTTTCCGAAGTCGCGCTGCAGAAGACATATCATTGGCAACTGATAATTCTGGGCTGATTGAGCAATGTGTTGAAATTTGTCACGGTGTCATTCACAAGTCCTTCCACGCACAAGGGTTGGAAATCGCGTTGTTCTTGGAGAACGACGAAGGAAGCGACAGCAATCTGCCGACGATAAAAGACATTTTGGATCAAATCATATCTGATCGTAAAATTGTTGGAGAGGAGGCGGGATTAGTAGCGCAGGCTTGCCTTAAAATACTTCGCGGGACTTATTATAGCAGCGCCAAAATTGAACGGAAATATCTTCGGAAGCTTTCGCGCACATATGTTCTTCTATTTATGTTGAAGAATGAGCCACGAGTGGTCGAATATTTTCGAAGTATGACTTCCAATTTCATACTCTACGTTGGTTCTGACCTTATTGTGAGGGCGCTTTCCGAGCACATGCTCTCCAATGATGACCAAATGACAAAAAACGCTCTAAAACTCCTGCGAGCATCTGGATCTAAGCTGATTTTAACGGACAAAACTCTCGATGAAGTTTGGCATCATCTCAGAACCACACATTTTGAGTTTGTAAATAACTATCAAGAAATTCAGAATTTTATGACGCTCCCACTAGCAAGCCAAATCAGTAAAATTCTGATAAGAGCCTTTTTCTACGCAAAAATTGAACGTGCATCGCACAAAAAAGGGCCATTTGGTTGGGCGAACTATTTGGGGCAGTTCATCACGGCAAGTGAAATTTCCCGAGATTCTGCCCGGGATGAGTTAAGGGAATACCTCGTCAATGAATTTGGCTTTGAGTTCGAAGACGAAAAAACACTGTTGGACGGAGTTGACCCTGAGGAGTTAGATGCTCTTACGGAACAGATTCTGAAAAGCCGTAACAATCCTGGTCGAGAAGAGGCTAGCGAGGAAATTTTATGTAGAAATGCTGCCGTGATGGTTCTTCGTATTTATCAACAACGAAGGTCAAAGGGGGAGCGAAATGGAGGAAACCCTTATGGATTCAAAACTTGGTGGCTGACCCAGCAAACAAGAATACAAAACGCTACGGGGAAATTGGTTTCGGATAAAGGCTCACGTTACATGATGCGGCCTGAGTTCATCCTCCATTATCTGGCTGCAATCCCTTCTGCCAAATCAATTCAGGGTAGCTATGACAAAATCTTCCCGTCGATGTTGGGGGTAAAGTTGGGGAACCGAATGGAAGAAGCCGCTTTCAAGGAGATTATATCAAAGGCTCGGGCGGTATACGATGAAGTTGATGATTCAAGAGCGCGAGTTATGCTTGCGAAGGCGTCCTCCCAACTTCAATCAGATTTCATCAAACGATATGATGACGTTTCGTATCGGGAAGAAGCCTAGGATGATCCTGCATTTGACATCGGCCAAAGCATTGTTTGCAAGTGAATGTTTTCACTGGGCCGCTAGCATTTGAAGCAGTTTTCGCGGTGCCAAGATAGAAATTCAAACCTAGGTCTATTCGCGGCGCGTTCTGGAACCAGAAGTCTACCAGAAGAATTGATCATGGAATTTACCGCCGCAGCGTCGTTGGTTTGTCGAGACACAAGGATCGTCAGATCATCTGATAACCCCACCAACCCCCTGTCGAACATCCAATGAGCCGTGCCGGACAGTGCTATACCGTTGCTGACGATGTCCGGACCACCATGTTCAACTGGTCTAATGTGTGCTGCTTCTACCTCAGCTCGACCACCACCATTGATCAATCTTAAGCCGGTAACTGCACAGCGTTCGCCATAGGCTCGCAGCACATTTTTTCGAAAGTTTCGGTCCCGTACAGCACGGTTGGTTATCTGAGTAATGCGTTCTCTAGCGGTGGCGAACTGAAACGGTTCCTGCGCCTCCTCGAAACCATCTATCGGAACTACATCATCTTGTCGCGGCAGAATGTCTTCGTCATTTCCTAACCCTCGCTGAACGATGCGAACAAAGTCTTCTTGGGAAAGCGGTCGAACTGCGGATTGAGCCCGCCCTGAGATTTTTCCTTCCTTATTCAACAGTCCGCGTTCTGCTACTCCATCCATTTCTCGAAATGCCACCGGATCACCGAAATCGAGATAGCTGCCCGGTTCGATTATAGCCAAATGCATTTCTGAGCCTCTGGGGTCGGGAATGACTTCTTGAACCTTTGCGATTGCAAAGTAGCCTTTTGTTTCTTTGACCTTGCTGGGTTCGAGATAAATGATCCAGTCGCCTACACACTGCTGCACGCGTTTGAGATATTGCTTTGGAAATTGATATCGCTCCGACGGCACGTCGTCGTATATTGAGTCAGTTCGATGTATGAAAACGCCAAAAGCCATACGTTTGAACATGGCCTGAAACCACCACGGTGCCAATCTGTTTGTTTTCTCAATGGCCGGTAACGGGCAACCCAGGAAAATCTCTCAACCTTGCTCGAAGGTCTGGTAAGGGCCGCGAGTGACAACGGGGCAACGCTGAAGTCATCGTGACCTGAGACCCAACTCTCCTCCAGTCATTTGGAGAATTCGTCGGTTTGTTTTTGGCCTTATGCGGCCTGTTTTTGCAACGCCATTTTCATGGCGAATTCATTTGGCGTGATATTACCCAGTGATGAGTGTGGTCTTTC
>CALHBJ010000013.1 GCA_937930845.1 uncultured Rhizobiaceae group bacterium | reverse complement strand
GGGTTTCGTGAGTCGCGCCCAGTCCTCGTCGCGCGTTCAGCCCTGAAGCTTCTGCGCTGACCAGCACGCCGCTGTCGACTTTCTTGCTTGCGGCTACGTGACCTATTCCGAGCCCTGTCACGGCCGCGGTTATTTCCGCGTGCATCATTGCGCCCACGGTTATTGCCGCGGGCGTTGTTGCGCCCCCGGTTGTTCCCACGTGCATCATTGCGACCGCGGTTGTTACCGCGGGCGTTGTTACGTCCACGGTTGTTGCCGCGTGCATCATTGCGCCCACGGTTGTTACCGCGGGCGTTGTTACGTCCACGGTTATTGCCACGGGCATCATTGCGCCCACGGTTATTGCCGCGGGCATTGTTACGTCCACGGTTGTTGCCACGTGCATCATTGCGACCGCGGTTATTGCCGCGGGCATCATTGCGTCCGCGGTTGTTGCCACGGGCATCATTGCGTCCACGGTTGTTACCGCGGGCGTTGTTACGTCCACGGTTATTGCCACGGGCATTATTGCGGCCGCGGTTATTGCCACGGGCATTATTACGACCGCGGTTGTTCCCACGGGCATCATTGCGTCCGCGGTTGTTTCCGCGAGCGTTGTTACGTCCACGGTTGTTCCCACGGGCGTCATTGCGTCCACGGTTATTACCGCGAGCATTGTTGCGTCCACGGTTATTGCCACGGGCATTATTGCGTCCACGGTTGTTCCCACGGGCGTCATTGCGACCGCGGTTATTGCCGCGGGCATCGCCACGACCGCGGTTATTACCGCGGGCTTCGCCGCGTCCACGGCTGTTACCACGGGCATCACCACGACCACGGTTACTACCGCGAGCATCGCCACGACCGCGGCTGTTGCCGCGGGCATCGCCACGACCACGGCTATTCCCACGGGCATTATCACCGCCACGGCCGCCGCCGCGCGCGCCGTCAGAATTGCCACGACTGTTCCCGTTGCTTGCACTATTTCCTTCATTTGAGCTTGAACCCGCACTCGAGCTTTCACCCGAACTTGAGCCATTGTCGCCGCTCTCACTTGAGGCGGCTTGTCCGGCGTCTTGTGCCCATACTGTTGAACCAATCGATGTGAAAGCCGTTGCGGAAGCAACGACAAACATGAAGGTCAACACTTGGACCCAACCGCGCCGAAGTCTTTTTCTTGCTTCTAGCATGGGTCTCCCCTTTTCAGATTTTCGATAGATACGCATAAAATATCCCTGTCGATTTTAGTTGTAGCCGGGATTCAAAGCCCGGTTTCTTACTCCGAGTACTCAAGTATCGAAGTGCTACAATTCGAGGCGTGCCTGACAGGTTGCCAAACAGTATGCTTAATCGCTCATTAACGAATTGTAGCTGTCCAGTTACGGGGAAAAATGCGGTTTAGATTTTGCTTGAAGAGGGATGAATTGGTAAATATCGTAAAATATACAAGAATTTCACTATTATCACGAGTTGTTGAATATATAACGTAAGAATCAAATTTGGCATGATGATATTATCATCACAAATATATCTACCGACAGATAGAATATTTATAATTTGGTATACTATTTGAATGTCTAATATTTTATACGACCATACATGTGGTATAGATTTGATACATCGTATGGGGCTGTCAATAAACTGTGCCCGACGAAGGGCAGCTACGCCCCTCGTCAGGTTTTCTGTCCCAAATTCCGGCAATGCCTATGCACGGAGCAGGGGCGTTTGCATCAGTCGCAGATGAGCGTGCGTTCACCGCCCATGAAAATATAGCTGCACTTGTAGACGTTATTCAGTCCAACACGGCGGTCAATCACGCGGATATTGGGATTGCCGGTTGCAGCGCGGGCATCGCGAGTGATTGGACGAAAGCCCACATGGGAGTTCAACAGGCGCTTAAGTTCCCGTGCGCCTTTTTCTTTATTAATGGCGCGCTTGCGGAATGCGATCTGCTGAACGTGCTGTGTGTCCGATGGTGCTGTCAGCACCGATGTGGCCAAACCAGCGGCCTGGGCCGAGAAGGGGACAGTTGCTGCCACGACAGCAACGGAGGCGATGAAGTTGATGAGGGGGGTTTTCATGGAATGTCCTTTTGCGTTTCCTGTTGTTTAGTTCGTCTGCGACCATGACTTAGGGTGGTGAAACTACAAATCCAGCGATCTCGCATCCCTGTTACTGCAGCGTGAGCGGCTAATGTGCGTAAACGCACATTAGCTCGGTGAGATCAAAACGCGCGTTGGTTTTGGTTCAAGCCCGCTTTTGCGCGGCAATCACCCATCCCTTCACGTCATGGCCGGGCAGGTGATCGCCAAATTCCCGCTCTGCTATCTTGATTTGTCCGTCGCCCTCCAACTGATCAAGTTTGGCGCACAGATCACCCTTGTCCCAAAACTGTTCATTCAACGCGATGATCAGCCAGCCGGATGGTTTCAACACCCGAACAAGCTCGTCACAACTGGCCGGTGCCACGTGGCCAAATGAAAACACACCCACAATTGTGACGGCATCGAAGCTTGCATCGTCCATGTCTGGAAGGCCGACATTGAGATCGGCCTGCGCCAGAGTGGCGTACACGTTTTTAAGCCGCGCCTGTTCCAGCATTTCAGGCGAAAAATCGACCCCGTGCAGATCGTCGTACCCCGCCGCTGCCAGTGCCGCACCAGACAGGCCGGAACCGCAGCCGGCATCCAAAATCCGCATGTGCTTGCTGCCCCCATGACGACGCAACATTGCTGCGGCCCGTTGTGGCTGGGCATAGCCATTATCCACACCCACTTCCTGATCATAGGTGGCGGCCCAGGATTTGTAATAATTGCGCGTGTCATGGCTTGATTTGAGCGCATAAGCCTTGGCGAAATGGCCGCCATTGCGCTCTTGGGGAGCGCCATCTTCAGATTTCGCTGGGGGCTTTACCATGGTTCTGGGTTCTCGGTTTGCGTGTAAACCAGCTTGAAACGAGAAATTTGCCGTGTCGAGGGCACGTTTTTGTGTTTTAGCGTGCGTGATGTGCCCAATTTGCAACAACCGTTAACAAGTTTTCCTTTATACAGATTCAAGGCGGCCTTGCCGCTTTTCAACCACAAACTGCGCCCAATCCACATCAGGAACCGGCGCGTTTGCGAGTTTCGTGAATCTCCATGGAGCGCGTCGCCGTTCTGTGAATCTGACAAGGATACCGTGTCATATGGACGCCAAAACTTTCGACAAATCCCGCTTGCCCAGCCGCCACGTTACGGAAGGCCCAAGCCGCGCGCCGCACCGCTCGTATCTTTATGCAATGGGATTGACGGAAGAACAGATTCACCAGCCGCTGGTGGGGGTAGCAACCTGTTGGAACGAAGCCGCACCGTGCAACATTTCACTCATGCGCCAGGCCCAGTCTGTGAAGAAGGGCGTGTCATCTGCCCAGGGCACACCCCGTGAGTTTACAACGATCACAGTGACCGACGGCATCGCCATGGGGCACCAGGGCATGAAGGCATCACTGGTTTCGCGTGATGTGATTGCCGATTCGGTTGAGCTGACCATGCGGGGCCATTGCTATGATGCGCTTGTTGGTCTGGCCGGTTGTGACAAGTCCTTACCCGGCATGATGATGTCCATGGTGCGCCTCAATGTGCCATCCGTGTTCATTTATGGCGGGTCGATTTTGCCGGGCAATTTCCGCGGCCGTCCGGTCACGGTTCAGGATCTCTTCGAAGCCGTTGGTCAACATCAAAACGGCACTATGTCGGATGAAGACCTCGATGAACTCGAAAAAGTCGCTTGTCCCTCTGCCGGTGCCTGTGGCGCGCAGTTCACCGCAAACACAATGGCTACCGTGTCGGAAGCCATTGGCCTGGCATTGCCTTATTCAGCCGGTGCACCGGCACCATATGAAATCCGTGACCGTTTCTGCATGGCAGCTGGCGAAAAAGTGATGGAATTGATCCAGCGCAATATCCGCCCCCGCGACATTGTCACCCTTGAAGCGCTTGAAAATGCGGCAACCGTTGTGGCTGCCTCCGGTGGTTCAACCAATGCTGCGCTTCATCTGCCTGCAATCGCTCATGAAATTGGCATCAAGTTCGATTTGTTCGACGTGGCCGAGATTTTCAAACGCACCCCCTATATCGCCGATCTGAAGCCGGGCGGTAAATATGTCGCCAAAGACATGTTTGAAGTTGGCGGAATTCCCCTGTTGATGAAGACGCTTTTGGACGGTGGATTCCTCCACGGCGATTGCATGACCGTAACTGGCCGCACAATTGCCGAAAACATGGATTACGTGAAATGGAATGACGATCAGGATGTCGTTTATCCCGTGTCCAATCCCATTACACCCACGGGCGGCGTGGTTGGCTTGAAAGGCAATCTCGCCCCGGAAGGTGCCATTGTTAAAGTGGCTGGCATGTCCAACTTGCAGTTCACCGGTCCGGCCCGGTGCTTTGACAGCGAAGAACTGGCTTTTGATGCGGTTCAAAATCACGCTTATGAAGAAGGCGAGGTGCTTGTCATCCGTTACGAAGGCCCCAAAGGCGGACCTGGAATGCGCGAAATGCTCCAGACCACAGCCGCGCTGTACGGTCAGGGCATGGGTGAAAAAATGGCCCTGATTACCGATGGCCGGTTCTCCGGTGCAACCCGCGGGTTCTGCATTGGCCATGTGGGGCCAGAAGCTGCCGTGGGCGGCCCCATCGGGTTGCTGAAAGACGGCGATATGATTTCGATTGATGCTGAATCTGGCACAATTGAAGTGGCGTTGACGGACGAAGAGTTCGAAGCACGCCGCAAGGAATGGAAACCGCGCGAGACGGACACCGCGTCTGGCGCAATTTGGAAATATGCCCAAACGGTTGGCAATGCGCTCAACGGCGCAGTGACCCATCCCGGCGGAGCAGCTGAAAAGACGAGTTATGCGGACCAATAAGTTCACATCCAGACTTCTGACTGCCTGTGCGGCACTGGGCCTTGTGCTCGTGTCGAACGGGAGTGCGCTGTCGTTTGATCCTGAAAAGGAATTCAAGCCAGATGATGAGCCGCGCACAATTGTGCGCTTTGGCTTTAATGCGCTCAAGCGCGGCGATATGGCTGGCGCTGTTGGCGCTTTTCGGTTTGGCGCAGAACGCAACGATCTTGCGTCCCAGTGGAAACTGGCGCGCATGTTGCAATCCGGCACGGGCGTGGACAAAGACCACTATGCCGCGTTTCAACTCTACGCGCAGATCGCCAATCGTTTTGTCGAAAAAGCACCCACCCGGGGTGAACGCGGCTTTGTGGCCGATTCAGTCGTTTGGGTTGGCAAATATTCTTTGACGGGGATCAAGAATTCTCCCGTGAAGCGTAACCTGCGGCGCGCTGAAGATCAGTTTTATCGTGCCGCCGCACTCTATCACGATCCTATCGCTCAATTTGAGCTTGGGCGCTTGTACCGTTCCGGAAAACTGGGTGTGAAACAGCCGCGCAGTGCCATTCGCTGGCTCGGCCTGGCTGCCCGCAAAGGCCATTCAGGTGCCCAGGCAGAATTGGGTGAGATGTTGTTTTATGGCGAAGGCGTGCCGCGCAGGCCGGTAAGAGGCCTGGTTTATATGACCCGTGCCGTTGCCGGATCAGCCCGCAATGGGACCAAACGCCTGCGCAAAATGCGCCAGGCGGCGTTCACCAAGGCAACCCAATCCCAGCGCGATGCCGCCAACAATGTATTGTCTCAACTGAAGATCAACACTGAATCGTCGGTTCGCGAATTTGGGTTCACCACAGACGGACAGCGCAGTTCGCAGGGCAATTAAACGCAGTTAGCTGATGAAGAATCGAAAGGCCGCCGAAATCAGATTTCGGCGGCCTTCTTTTTTTTGGATAGTCATAAAAAAGGCCGAGCCATTATTGCGGGCCTTACCCGCACTCAGACAAATGGCCTAAAACGCGGCACGCACGCCCAGCAGCACTTTATGGCTGCGCAAGTCCACGTCTGACGATGTGCCATCAACTGCAGACACACCCACATCTTCGATGCCGGAATAGCGATAACCGATATCCAGGTCGATGCGGTCGGTCAGTGTGAATGATGTGCCAACACCGACCTGCCAGATCAGGCCTGTCCCGGTATCGTCCAGCACTTCTCCGGTGCCTGATGTGGAGAAGCCGTCGAACTCGGTTTGAGCATACCCCAAACCGGCCGTCACATAGGGCGATGTGTAGCCCAGATCATATTGAGCATAGGCGTTTGCCAGGCCATAAAATGTATTGGTTTCTCCCGATGCATCACCGCCGGAAAAATTGCCAACGCCTGCCACCGCGTGGCTGTCCACATCCAGAATCATATATCCCAACTCTGCTTCGATGCGATAGGAAAGGGGTGAGCCGGTATCGAACTTGTACCCGATCGCACCGGAAATTTCCGGCCCCGCGTCAAAATCTGTAGAGACGCTCGTGCCAGATGTGCCAAAGGACGCATCCTCGGAAAATGCCGCGCCAATCCGAGCGGCAATATACCAGGGATTGCTTACGACCTCTTCCACAACAGGCGCAGGGGGAATGGGGTCTTCTTCCACAATCACATCGGCTGCTAATGCAAACTGAGCGGAAAGCCCAAGGGTGGCGGCACCAACGGCCCAAGCGACTAAACGCTTTTTGTCCGTTGAAAAACGGCGGTTCGGCGCGGTACTGGCATTTGTTTTCGCGACATTCGTCATCATCGTACTCCTGTTGCAGTTCAATCGCCGCTCCAAAGACCGGCGGGTCGAGATGCAACCTGACTCGTCAACTGGGGGCGAATGGGGCAGGGCAGTTCAATCTTGATGTCAGTGGGTCTTGCAATATGAGCACTGGGCCGCAGGCCAGACACGTTGCAGCCACAATCGGGCCACGTGGTCACAATTCGCCTGCAATCGCGGCCGGGCCTGAACGCGATGCAGGCTCTGGTCAGTCAGCCATGGAAGCCCAAATGGGAACGTGGTCTGAGGGTTTTTCCCAATCACGCACAAAGGAGTCGATCTTGCAGCCGGTGAACAGATCGGCCGCTTCTGGGGACATGAGCAAGTGGTCAATGCGGATGCCGTGGTTTTTCGGCCAGGCGCCAGCTTGATAATCCCAAAACGTATACAGCCCGTCATCATCGCTGCTGGCGCGCAGGGCTTCTGTGAATCCCAGATTTTTCAAGGCTTCAAACCGCGCGCGCGTGTCCTGGCGATAAAGCGCATCGCCCTCCCACACAGCGGGATCCCAGCAGTCTTCCGCCTGAGGAATAACATTATAGTCGCCAGCCAGAACCAGCGGCTCTTCCAATTTCAGCCGTTCACCGGCCCAGGCGTGAAGCCGGTCCATCCAGCGTAATTTATAGTCAAATTTGCGCGGATCATCGACGGGATTGCCATTGGGAAGATACAAAGACACCACCCGCAATGCCCGTTGGCCAACAGTAAAGACGCCTTCGATGAACCGCGACTGCTCATCATCTTCATCGCCATCGAGAAGCGGCAACCCGCGATTGACTTCATCAAAAGGCATCCGCGCGAGCAGGGCGACGCCGTTGAACCCTTTTTGACCGTGGGTCTCAACATTATAGCCCAGCGCTTCAATTTCCGCGCCAGGAAATGTCTCATCCATCGATTTGATTTCCTGCAAGCAGGCAATGTCCGGCTCGGCCTGCTTGAGCCATTCAATGAGCACATCGTGCCGGGCCTTGATGCCATTAATGTTCCAGGAGGCAATCTTCATGTTTTTGAGAATCCGGGCATCGCGATGGCGGCACCATGGCTTAAATGGCCATTAAAAAAAAGGGCCGCCGGACATCGTGTCCAGCGGCCCTTTTGTATTGTGGCGTTCAATAAGTGTCACATGGAAAAGCTGGTTCCGCAGCCACAACTCGCCGTGGCATTGGGATTTCTGATTTGAAAGCTTTGGCCCATCAGGTCATCAACAAAGTCGATCACGGATCCGCCCATATACATCAGCGAGATGGGGTCGATCAGCACCGTTGCATCTTCCTTTTCCAGCACCAGGTCATCGTCCTGCCGGTCTGCAACCAGGTCAAATTTGTAGGAAAATCCCGAACAACCGCCCCCTTCAACAGACACGCGCAGGGCATTCATTTCCGGTTCTGACGACAGGATACGGGCTACGCGGCGTGCAGCAGAATCAGAAACGCTCACACTGCCT
This sequence comes from uncultured Rhizobiaceae group bacterium, assembly GCA_937930845.1. GTDB lineage: Bacteria > Pseudomonadota > Alphaproteobacteria > Rhizobiales > Rhizobiaceae > Pseudahrensia. The sequence goes on along the minus strand of CALHBJ010000013.1, from coordinate 124,694 downwards.
TCGCCCATTTCCGGGCTGGCAGGGGGTAAGTCAGGGCTTGTTGCTGTGCTGTCCATGTGGGGTGCTCATCCAATTTCACTGCCTGATATGTAGGAACCGCAAAGGTGTCAGTCAATTGGCGGCCACATTAAACTGGTTTAGGTTGTGCCTATGACGGGAATCAAAACATTTGCTGCAGGGTTTGATCTGACCAGCGTGCGCACCACCGCGCGAACGGGCGCGCTCGCATCTTTTGCATGTCATCAGGAATCAAGCCGCGGCAGGTTGCTTGATGAACCGGAAAGCCCCACCCGCACACCTTTTCAGCGGGACCGTGACCGGGTCATTCACACAGATGCCTTTCGCCGCCTCATGCACAAAACCCAGGTTTTTGTGCAGCACCAGGACGATCATTTCCGCACCCGGCTGACCCATTCAATCGAGGTGGGGCAGATCGCCCGCGCCTTGGCCCGGGCCCTGCGGGTGGATGAAGATCTGGCGGAAGCCATTGCTCTTGTGCATGATTTTGGCCATCCGCCCTTTGGCCACGCCGGTGAACGGGTTTTGAACCGCAAGCTGGCCGCCTATGGCGGTTTTGACCACAATGCCCAATCCCTGCGAGTGGTCACCGCGTTAGAACAAAGATATGCGGATTTTGACGGGTTGAATCTGTGTTGGGAAACTCTGGAAGGATTGGTGAAACACAATGGCCCACTGACAGACCGTGATGGCGATGGTCTGGACGGTCCCGTGCCTGAAACGTTTCTCACCTACACTAAACACCACGATCTGTGGCTTTGGTCCTGGCCATCGGTGGAAGCCCAATGTGCCGCCCTGGCTGACGACATTGCCTATAACAATCATGATCTTGACGATGGGTTGCGGGCAGGGTTGTTCACGCTTGATGACGTTTCCCAGGTGCCGCTGTGTGCTGGCATGCTTCAACAGATACGCGAAGCTTATCCCAGCCTGTCGCCCACGCGCCACGCCCATGAATTGGTGCGGCGTCAGATTACCTTGATGGTCGAGGATGTCATTACAGAAGCCGTGGGTCGGTTGTCCCAGAGCAATCCGCACACGGCTGATGACGTTCGCCGTCTCGATTACGGGGTTGTGAGCTTTTCCAGCCAGATGGAGGCGCAGGAGAAGCAGTTAAAAGCCTTCCTGTTCGAAAACATGTACCGACACCCCATCGTCATGCGCCCGGTGGAGATCGCCGAAGGCATATTGGGGGATTTGTTCGATTGTTATTTCTCCGGCAGGGCTGAAATGCCCAATACATCCGAATGGTCGCTTGCGGGGCTGGATGAACATCAGCGTGCCTATCGCATAGGCGACTACATCGCAGGTATGACAGACCGGTTTGCCATACGTGACCATTGGCGGCTGTTTGACCACACCCCCGAACTGCGATAACCGACACATCGAATTCGCGCGCAAATCTATTGTTTTGTAAATTCGCAATGATCCGCCGCCCAACCCATTTAAGAGTCCCATGAGCAACGTATTTTCTCTCTTCGAAAAACGCATTAGAAATGCGGTGCAATCGCTTGAAATTGAAGGCATTAGTTCTCAATTAATATCCCGGATAACGGTTGAGCCGCCGCGTGATCCAGCCCACGGCCATTTGGCCACCAATGCTGCGATGGTTCTGGCCAAACCGGCGAAAATGAACCCGCGCGTGATTGCGGATCAACTTGTGGCGATTATTTCCGCTGACAGCGATGTGGCAAGCGTTGATATTGCCGGTCCCGGCTTCATCAATCTGCGGTTGACGGATGGTTTTTGGGCGCAACATCTCACCGACATTGTGTCATCGGGCACGCGGTTTGGGGCTGCAAGCGCGGGTTCAAAGAGCAAGGTCAATGTGGAATATGTGTCTGCCAATCCCACCGGGCCCATGCATGTGGGCCATTGCCGTGGTGCGGTCGTGGGCGATGCATTGGCCAATCTTTTGGCGTTTGCCGGCCATGATGTGACACGCGAATACTACATAAACGATGCGGGCGGGCAGATAGATGTTCTCGCAAAATCCGTGTTTCTGCGCTACCGCGAGGCATTGGGGCAAGCAATCGGCGCCATACCGGAAGGTCTGTATCCTGGAGATTATCTGGTCCCGCTGGGTGAGAAAATTGCCCAAACCCACGGCGACAGCCTGCTGGCCATGGACGAGGCACAATGGCTGCCGCTGATCAAAGAAGCCGCCATTGACGCGATGATGGACCTGATACGCAGTGATCTGGCCGCCCTTGGCGTGCGTCATGATGTGTTTTTCAGCGAGCGCAGCCTCCATGCCGGTGGTGCCGAGAACAGCCTCATTTCAAAGGCAATCGCACGACTGACGGATATGGGGTTGGTTTACAAAGGTACATTGCCGCCGCCTAAAGGAACCAAACCGGAAGATTGGGAAGACCGGGAACAAATGCTGTTTCGTTCAACCGATGTGGGCGACGACATGGACCGCGCACTGATGAAATCTAACGGCGATTTCACCTATTTTGCAGCCGATGTGGGATATTTTCAGGATAAGTTCGATCGCGGGTTCTCCGAGATGATATTCGTGCTTGGTGCAGACCACGGCGGCTATGTGAAGCGCATGGAAGCCTTGGGTCGGGCAATCTCCGATGGCGCGTCCAAAGTCACAATCCGGTTGTGCCAATTGGTCAAGCTGTTTCGCGATGGCGAACCGGTTAAAATGTCAAAACGCTCCGGTGAGTTCATCACGTTGCGCGAAGTGGTGGACGAAGTGGGCCGCGATGCTGTGCGTTTCATGATGTTGTATCGCAAGAACGACGCGCCGCTGGATTTTGATTTTGCCAAGGTGACCGAGCAGTCCAAGGACAATCCGGTATTTTATGTGCAATATGCCCATGCGCGCTGCCACAGCATTTTCCGACAGGCGGCAAATGACATGCCCGACATGCCACAGGGACAAGATGCCTGGGCAGGGGCTGATATGTCGCTGTTGAGTGATGAGGGTGAAACGGCCCTGGCACGCAAAATGGCCGAATACCCGCGCATAATCGAAGCCGCCGCCGCAGCGCATGAGCCTCACCGGGTCGCTTTTTACCTCTACGAACTGGCCAGCCAGCTCCATGCCCAGTGGAATCGTGGTCGGGATTATCCAGCTTTACGCTTTATAAACCAAGAAAATGCACCTTCGACCCTGGCCAGACTTGCTCTTGTGTCGGCAGTTTCAAATATTCTCGCTTCCGGGTTGGGAATTATTGGAGCGGATGCGCCTGAAGAAATGCGTTAAAACAGCTGCTTAGCTGCATCGCGCTATTTTCGCCGCATTCCCGTTGCAAGGGTTGGCTTGGTAGAGTGCCTGTGCAGTCAGTGACTGCGCCAGGGAGTTTTTGCTCCGAAATGTTCGGAGCCGCAGCGGTAAACCGATAGGTGTCAACGTGTTCGAGTACAAAGATGACTTCGTTATGAGCCCAGTCAAAGGGAATTATGGCGGGGAGGGCGACAGGCTTGCCTGTTTCGCCCAAAACGCAGCCGAAGATCAGTTGGCTGACCTGCAACGCTTGTCCCAGGCATTGGATGCCGGCGATACCCGTGATCTTGTAGATCCCGTGGTGGCCGAACTGGAATTGCCCGAATGGACCAATGCCACAGACGCGACTGCTCCCACCTTACAGTTCGATCTTGAACAGGAGTTGAGCCGTGCCCTGGGCAACGCACCTTCGACCCCGCCTGCCGAGGCCGCCACTGCCGCGCCCGAACAGGAATTTGCTGACCCCGCTTGGATGGACGCCATATCCCAGCCACCACAACCAGCACCAGAACCAAAATTGGAACCGGTGTCAGCGCCCGATCTTTCTGCGCTCGCCATGCCTTCAACACCTGAGGCTCCTTCCGCCCCGGCGGATGAGAACCTGCTCGACCTGGCAGCCCTGCATGAAGCTCTGGCCCAGTCCGATGTGGAAGCCCAGCGTGAAGCGTTTGTTGACCCTGCAATGCAATTTTCCGGCCAGGCTGGCACGGATGATATGAATCGCCTGTTTGAAACATTGGACGCGACAGCCGTGCAAGGAGCGGAACCTACACCTCAACCAGCCCCTGTATCAGCCCCAAAATCAGTCTTTGAACCAACGCCTGCGCCGGTCATGGAACAACCCGTTGCCCCACCGGCCGCGTCCCCAATTTCTGCCGGAGCTGACAACGATATTGTCGATGAACTGGCGCGCCTGATGGGCAATGAGCTGCAACCGGCCCCCCCAGTGGCACCGGCCATGCCCACGGCAGCCCCTGCGGTCCCGCCGCAACCGCCTGCGCCTTCTGAGATGATTGCGCCTTGGACCGAGCCAACCGTAGTTGAATCGCCACACGTACCAGAAATTGATCTGGCGATGCCTCATGTGGAGCCCGTCTCCGACTGGCAACCGCCCCAGACCACGGATTTTTCTGATCCCGCAGCTGAATTTCAACCTTATTTTGAAGACAGCCAGTCACAGCCTGTGCCGCCACTTGAACCAGCGCCGGGCCCCATGGAAACAATCAAATCCAGCACTGCTTCATTGGGTGCTTTTGCAGCCGGTGCCGCCGCTGCGACTGCGGCAGCCATTCCTGGTATGCGCGCCCAGCCAACCGAACCCTCAATTGAGATTGATCCGCTGGAAGACGCCGCTTTCGAAAATGCGTTTGAAGCGGACCTTGCTGCGGCCCTTGGCGAAGATGACCTTATTGGGCAACAGCCTGCCCAGGCACCGCAGGTAGATATGCGGTCCGGCGATTTTGACGCCGCGCCCGGCTTTGATCCCATGACAAGCCCTGCATTCAACGACACGTCGCTGGAAATTCCCGATGCCGCGTTCATAGATCGCCCTCGCAAGGGTGCGGCTGGAAAGCGTGTGGCACTGGCCGTACTTGGCGTTGCCCTGCTTGGCGGTGTTGCCGTAATGGGTATGAGTTTCTTTGGCGGGGACAGCGGACCAGCGCCGACAATCCTGGCCTCCGAAGAACCGGTCAAAGTGAAGCCTGCTGAATCCGGGGGGGAAACCGTCCCCAATCAGGACCAGGCCGTTTATAATACGGTTGACGGGAAGACCGAAGATGTTGCCGGTCAGGAGCGCCTTGCGGACAATTCTGAACAACCCATCCGCGTTGCCGCCCGCCAGAGTGAAGATACAAAGGTTCAGGAACGTATTGATGGCAGTCAGAATAATGGCGTGACGGTGTTGAAACCGCGCCGTGTTCGCACTGTTGTCGTGCGCCCCGATGGCACCATTGTCAGCGGTGGTGTGGCCGGTCAGGCCCAACCAGCAGCAGCACAGGGTACAGCACCGGAAATTGCAGAGCCAAAATTGGCTTTGAAAGCTGATCCAATTGAAACGGGTGCGTCAACACCAGTTCAAACCACGGGTACGAACACCGGTTCCGGCGGCCTTTATACGCCCCCAACGGCTGATCAGCCCGCTGCCACACCGGTCAAAACAGCCCGGATTGAACCAAAACCGGTGAAAGTCGAACCTGTGAAGGTCAAAGCAGCCGAACCCAAGCCCGTTGCTGCACAGCCTGCACCAAAACCGGAAGCGCCCATCGCCGCCGCATCAAGTGCACCATTTGCCGTGCAGATTGCGTCCCAGCGTTCCCAGGCCGCCGCACAGCAATCCTATGCCAATCTGTCAAAGCGCTACAACAGCATTTTGGGCGGCAAGGGTGTGGACATTCAAACGTTCAAGGCTGCGGGAAAAGGCACTTTCTATCGGGTACGCATCCCAGCGCAAACCCGGGGTGAGGCGAACACCATGTGTTCCGCTCTTAAAAAACGTGGTGGCGACTGTTTCGTCACCCGTTAAGGCCTCCATCCGGCTGTATCAATACCACAGGATTTCCACATGACCGCCAAGGCAATGATCGCCGGCCTCTCGGGGCTGACACTGAACGATTCCGAGCGGGCATTTTTTAACAGTGAAAACCCCTGGGGTTTCATTCTGTTCGCCCGCAATGTGGACACGCCCGGTCAGGTCACCGATCTGTGCGCCAGTTTGCGTGAATGTGTGGGGCGTCCAGACGCCCCCATTCTGGTGGATCAGGAAGGCGGGCGGGTTCAGCGTCTGCGCGCGCCCCATTGGGAAAAATATCCGGCGGGCGCGAGCCTGGGCGGTATTTTCCAAATTGACCCGGAAAAAGGCAAGCGCGCAGCTTGGTTATTGTCACGTCTGCATGCGTTCGACCTCCTGCGCCTTGGCATCACTGTGGATTGTCTGCCGGTGCTGGATGTGCCGCAGCCCGGTGGACATGACGTCATCGGCGACCGTGCATTGGGAGCAACGCCGGATCAGGTCAGCGCCCTTGGATTGCCAGCTTGTGAAGGCCTGATGGCCGGAGGCGTCATGCCGGTGATCAAGCACATACCAGGCCATGGCCGCGCCATGGCAGACAGCCACAAGGAATTGCCTGTTGTCACCACACCACGCGACGAACTGGAAGCAACGGATTTCCCACCCTTCGCAGCATTGAGTTCCATGCCCATGGCGATGACTGCCCATGTGGTCTACACCGCGTTGGATGCCGACAATCCGGCCACAACATCGCCCAAAATTATTGACGAAGTGATTCGCGCTCAAATGGGTTTCGATGGCCTGTTGATGAGTGATGATGTGTCCATGGAAGCACTTTCTGGGGATTTTGCAGATAGAACCCGCGCAATCTTTGCAGCCGGTTGCGATATCGTGCTTCATTGCAACGGCGAAATGGCGCAAACGCAAGCGGTTGCCTCATCTACGCCGGTTCTGGCCGATAAAGCACTGGAAAGAGCCACGCGGGCACTTCAGGGCATCGGTGAAACTGATACCAGTAACGAAGCTGCATGCCGCGCCGAGTTCGCGGAATTAATGAACATGCTGCCGATGGCTTAGTCTCCAACCGGCAGCTCTGATTTGGAAAGAGCGTTAGCCCGGTGTCGAACGACGGTAAACAGACTGATCCGGCTGAAAGCCCTCAAGGCGCGGTAGAAACACCGATGCCGGTCGACCTGTGGGAAAGTGCCCAACCAGTCGACCGCACGATCAATGATCCCGATTTCACGGTTGATGTGGATGGTTTTGAGGGGCCGCTGGATTTGTTGCTTGCCATGGCACGCACCCAGAAGGTTGATCTGACCAAAATCTCAATTCTCGCGCTGGCGATGCAATATCTGAAATTCGTTGAAACAGCGCGGACATTGCGTCTGGAATTGGCGGCGGACTATCTGGTCATGGCGGCATGGCTGGCCTATTTGAAATCCCGCCTGCTCCTGCCAGCACCGGAGGGGGATCCTGAGCCGTCCGGTGAAGAACTGGCCAACCAATTGGCCTTTCGTCTGCAACGACTTGAGGCCATGCGCGAGGCGGCCAACCGCCTGATCAACCGCAACCGCCTGGGGCGCGATATTTTTGTCCGTGGCGATCCGGAACCCGTGATCATTGAAAGATCGAGAACCTATTCAGCAAGCCTGTTTGACCTGCTCACCGCCTATGCATCACAACGCCAGCGCCAGTCCGTTAGCACAGTGACGATATCCCAAAGGCAGGTATGGTCGTTGTCAGATGCCCGTGAAATCCTCACTCGCCTGATTGGCAAGATTGCAGACTGGACCCCGCTTGATTCGTTCCTGATCCAATACACCACTTCTCCAACTGACAGGGCAGGTGTGATCGCTTCATCATTTGCAGCCAGTTTGGAAATGGTGCGAGAGGGAACGCTGGAAATGCGCCAGGACAAGACTTTTGCCCCGCTCTATCTGCGCAGCGTTGCCCAAAACCCAGCGCAAAATGCTGAGATTAATTGACCATGAAGGAAACCCCAGCAATGCCATCAGCGATTGAAGCCGACGAACAGGCCGCAGATCAGGCACAAGCGGCGCAAGTGCTGCCGTTTCCCCATATGCAAGGGGAAGGCGAAGCGCAGGACGCATTGCATTTGACGCGCATGGTCGAAGCTATGATTTTCGCCTCCAGCGAGCCGGTGGCCGAACGCGCCATTGTGGAACGTTTGCCTGAAGGGACCGATGTGAAGGCCCTGCTCAAGGATGTGCAGGCCGCCTATACGGGCCGCGGGGTCAATCTGGTGCGTGTTGGTGATGCATGGGCATTCCGCACAGCTGATGATCTGTCTTTCCTGTTGCAAAAGGAAGCGGTCGAAACCCGCCGCCTGTCCAAGGCTGCCCTCGAAGTATTGGCCATTGTTGCCTACCACCAGCCCGTCACCCGTGCGGAAATTGAAGAAATTCGCGGTGTGGTGACATCCAAAGGCACGCTGGATGTGCTGATGGAAACTGGCTGGGTGCGCATGCGCGGACGCCGCAAAACACCAGGGCGTCCCGTCACCTATGGCACGACAACCGAATTTCTGGACCATTTTGGACTGGAGCAAATTCGCGATTTGCCGGGCCTTGATGAACTGAAAGGTTCCGGCCTGTTGCAGTCCCAGGTTCCGGCCACGTTTGCGATACCCGTTCCCAATGATGATGACGCCCTTGAGGACGATGAGGATCCTTTCACATTGGATGACGTGGAAGAACTGGGCCTGCTCACCCCCGGTGGTGCTGGCGACGAATAGGCGCGGCAGTTCTGTCATATGCAGGGCTGGATTTACCGGCAATCGTCGCTACAAGTCACTTGATGAGAAACCCGCTCAAAATAATCGACGGAGTGACCCGCTCGCGCTGGGGCGTGCCCAATACTGCGGGCGTGTCGATTCCCCACGAACTGGCGTTTGAGCAGGTGTGCCATACCATTGGCACCACACCGATTCTGCACGATATTTCCCTGCAAGCCAAAACCGGCACTGTGACCTGCCTTTTAGGGCCCTCAGGATCCGGCAAGACCACATTATTGCGCATCGCTGCCGGGATGGAACAACAAAGTGCGGGCAGGGTGCTGCTAGATGGCCGTGAGATCGGCGGGCCGGACAATTTTTTACCACCGGAAAAACGCGGAATTGGCCTTGTTTTTCAAGATTATGCGCTGTTTCCCCATTTGACTATTGGTGAAAATGTGGCGTTTGGGCTGGCCCATTTGAGCCGTGCCGAACGCGACGCCCAGTCACGAAAAATGTTGAGCCGGGTTGGCCTGGAAATCAGGGCGCAGGATTATCCCAGGGCCTTGTCAGGCGGAGAGCAACAACGGGTCGCACTGGCCAGGGCGCTGGCACCGCGCCCCGGTGTGTTGTTGATGGATGAACCGTTCTCCGGGCTGGATTCCAGATTGCGCGATTCCATGCGCGATGAAACTCTGGCCGTTTTGCGCGAAACCCGCGCCACATCGGTGATGGTCACTCATGATCCGTCTGAAGCATTGCGCATGTCCGACAAGATTGCCCTGTTGCGCCATGGTCGCCTGGAACAATTCGGTTCGGGCCGCGAACTGTATTTTGAGCCCCAAAGCCTGTTTGTGGCGGGCTTTTTTTCCGAGTGGAACCGGTTTGAGGGCAGGGTATCCAACGGACAATTGGATACGGCGATTGGAAAACTGGATGCCGCGCATCTGGCCGATGGGGCACCGGCCATAGGCGCGGTACGGGTCGGGTCCATCAAAGTATCGGCAAATGACAGGAAAACGGCCGGAACCGGCGTTGTGGGTCGTATCATTGATGTGCAGTTTTCGGGACATCACGAACACTTGCTCATCGGCGTTACCGGACACGATGCCCCGCTGCGCGCGCGCATTGCCGCGGGCAGTGTCGTCCAAAAAGCCCTTACCGGTGGCGGTGAAGTGCTGTTGCAACCGGTAAGACAGGGAAGTTTTGTGTTCCCCAGCCTTGGCGTAGACGAATCCGATACCTAAATAAAGTTCACCCTAATGCGAGCCAAGACCAAAGGTGTGTTGCGAGTAGGCCTTGATTTGTCTAGGTTCGCGGGAAATGTACACGGCCCCTGATGGGGCCCCGCAGGAGTTTCGGATATGGGACAAATTGGTATCTGGCAAATTGTCATTGTTGGTGTCGTTGTCGTTCTTCTTTTTGGTCGCGGTAAAATCTCCGATCTGATGGGTGATGTTGCCAAAGGAATCAATGCCTTCAAGAAGGGCATGAACGAAACCGGTGACGACGTTGCAAAGCAGGTCGAAGAAGGCAAAGACAAAGTTGTGGACGTTGCAGCTGAAAAGACAAAGACAAGCTGAGTTGAGCCACATGGGCCTGTGCCCCTGTCTTAAGAATTGACACCGATAGTGCTGGAGCCTGGCCATGTTTGATATTGGCTGGACAGAAATGATGGTGGTGGCCGTGGTCGCCATTCTTTTCGTTGGTCCAAAGGAATTGCCGGGAATGCTGCGAACTTTTGGCCGCACGGTCAAGAAGTTGCGTGCCATGGCGCGCGAATTCCAGGGACAGTTCGACCAGGCCATCCGGGACGCTGATCTTGATGGCGTCAAAAGCACAATCGACGATGTGCGCAATCTCGACCCCACCAAAGCCGTGCGGGACAAGCTGAACCCATTGAAAGACGACCTGGAACGCACCACCAGTGAGATTAATGATGGGCTGAACAGCCCCCACGATTATGACCCGGCAACCCTGTTTAATCAGTCGGCAAACGCTGATGCAGACGTGGACGCCGCCGCCTTGGATCGCCAGGCACAGGTTGAAGCTGCCAATGCGGCAGCCGCCAGAGTGGGGGCGGGCAAAACTGCCACCGCCAAGAAGCCTGCTGCCAAAAAGCCTGCAGCAAAGTCAAAACCGCGCGCAGCCGCAAACAAAGCGCCGGCCAAAAAGGCAAGTACTTCAACCAAAGCAAAACCCAGAGCCGCCGCCAAGACAGCAGGCACTTCCAAAACGGCGGTCAAAAAATCTGCAGCTAAAAAACCGGCTGCAAAGAAAACCCCATCGCGCAAACCTTCCAATGAGAAGGCGGGCGCATGAGCCAGGAAGATATTGAAAGCAGCGCTGCGCCACTGGTTGAACACCTGGCCGAGTTACGACAGCGTCTTATTCGTGCGCTGATTGCGGTGGCGATTGTGTTTGTGGTGGCCTTCATGTTCGCCGACGAAATCTTTCAGATTCTCGTTATCCCCTATGAACGCGCCGCCGGGGAGAATCAGAATCTGACGCTGATTTTCACTGCGCCCCAGGAATATTTCTTCGCCCAATTGAAGATCGCCCTGTTCACGGCGCTGTTCGTGGCGTTTCCTGTGATCGCCACCCAGATCTACAAATTCGTGGCACCCGGTCTCTACAAAAACGAGCGCTCGGCCTTTTTGCCATTCCTTTTTGCCACGCCGATCTTGTTTCTCATGGGCGCATCGCTGGTGTTCTTTGTCGTCATGCCATTGGCCATGACCTTCTTCCTGTCCATGCAGGTGCAGGGGGATTCAGTTTCGACAACGGTGGAACTCTTGCCCAAGGTTTCCGAATATCTGGGCCTGATCATGACGCTGATTTTTGCGTTCGGGCTGGTTTTTCAAATGCCGGTTGTCATTTCTTTGCTGGCGCGCGCCGGGTTGGTGAGTTCAGTGGGGCTGAAAGCCAAGCGCAAATATGCGGTCGTCCTCACATTCATCGCCGCAGCCGTGCTCACACCGCCTGATCCTGTAAGCCAGATCGGTCTTGCGGTTCCCACCTTGCTTCTCTACGAACTCTCCATCTACGCAACACGACTCATCGAGCGTAAGCGGCAGGAGAGCGAGGCCGAACTGGCCTGACACTCAAGTCGCGTTTAACCGCCTGAGAAGGTCCATCAAGTCAGCGGCACGCCATGTTTGATATCAAATGGATACGAGACAATCCTGAAGCTTTTGACGCGGGTCTGGCCATGCGCGGCCTCGACCCGTTGTCATCATCTTTGATTGCGCTGGATGAAAAGCGGCGCGCCCATGTGGCTCACCTGCAAGAGATGCAGGAGGAACGTAACCGCGCGTCCAAGGAAATCGGCAAGGCGAAATCGACCGGCGACGAAGCCGCTGCGCAAGCGGCAATCACAGAAGTCGCCAAGCTGAAATCAGCGCTTCAGGAAGGCGAAGAGGAAGAGCGCAAGCTGTCCCAGGCCGTTACCGATGCGCTGGCGGTTATTCCCAATCTGCCATTTGACGATGTGCCTGTGGGCGCCGATGAAAATGACAATGTGGAACTGCGCAATTTCGGCGGGAAACCAAATTTCGCCTTTGAGCCGAAAGAGCACTATGAGCTGGGCGAGGCCCTTGGCCAGATGGACTTTGAAAGTGCTGCCAAAATTGCCGGATCACGCTTTTGCGTGGTCAGCGGTCAATTGGCCCGGCTGGAACGGGCGTTGGGTCAGTTCATGCTTGATCTTCACGTGGAAGAGCACGGCTATAGGGAAATGCAACCGCCATTGCTGGTGCGCGATGAGGCAGCCTATGGCACCGACAAACTGCCCAAATTTGCCGATGATCTGTTTCGCACAACCGATGGCCGCTGGTTGATCCCAACCGCTGAAGTGCCGCTGACCTATATGGCGGCGGACCGGATATACAGCCAAAGCGAATTGCCCATACGCATGGCGGCGCACACGGCGTGTTTCCGCTCGGAAGCAGGGTCCGCAGGGCGTGATACCCGTGGATATTTGCGCCAACACCAGTTCTACAAGGTGGAAATGGTGTCGATTACCGATCAGGACACCAGCAATGACGAGCATGAGCGCATGACACGTTGCGCTGAAACGGTTCTGGAGAAGCTCAACCTGCCATATCGCACCATGGCGCTGTGCACCGGCGACATGGGGTTTGGCGCACGTCGCACCTACGACATTGAAGTTTGGCTGCCGGGTCAAAACGCCTATCGTGAAATATCATCCTGCTCCGTGTGTGGTGATTTTCAGGGCCGCCGCATGAATGGCCGTTATCGCGTGGAAGGCGAAAAGCAGCCCCGTTTCGTCCACACGTTAAACGGTTCCGGCATCGCAGTTGGCCGTGCGTTGATCGCAGTTATGGAAAATTATCAAAACGAAGACGGGACGATCACCGTGCCAGAAGTGCTGCGTCCGTATATGAACGGCAGGGAATTGGTGGAAGCGAATTGATGCGCATTCTGCTCACCAATGACGATGGCATCAATGCAACAGGCCTGTCCGTCATGCGCGAAATTGCCGAAACCCTCTCAGATGATATCTGGACGGTGGCACCAGAAACCGACCAAAGCGGATTGGCCCATTCATTAACGCTCAGCCATCCGCTGCGGGCCCGCGAAGTGGACGATAAAGTCTTCGCTGTGACTGGCACGCCAACCGATTGTGTCATCATGGCCGTGCGCCAATTGGTGGGCAAGCCAATCGATCTGATTTTGTCTGGCGTCAATGCGGGGCAGAATATTGGTGATTATATCACCTATTCGGGCACGGTCGCTGGCGCCATGGAAGGAACCTTGTTGGGCATCCGCTCAATTGCCATGTCGCAGGCTTTTAGTTTTGAGCGCCATGCGCGCATTGATTGGGACACGACACGCAGCCACGCCCCAGGCTTGTTGAAAAAGCTGGTACAATTGGATGTCCCCAGGGATACGCTGATCAACGTGAATTTTCCTGCCTGCAAGGCAAAGGATGTTGCAGGCAGTCGCGTGGTGTCCCAGGGTAAATTTGAACATGGTCTTGGTATTGGCCGACGCGAGGATGGCAGGGGACTGCCCTATTACTGGCTGGAATTCATGGGCAAACAACCATCGTCCCAACCGGGAAGTGATATTGACGCAATTGCCGCCAATGAAATTGCCATAACGCCGGTGCGCATGGATATGACCAACCACGACTGGATGAAGACCTTGAATATGGCGTTGGAAGACTGATCCATGGAAAATGCACAGGGCATTGCTGAATTCATGCTGCGATTGCGCGGCCATGGCATTCTTGATGCCAGGATTCTCAAGGCAATTGAGGACTGTCCGCACAGCGCCTTTGTGCCGGTGCAGTTCTTCGACAAATCCTGGCAGTCAGTGTCACTGCCATTGCCCTGCGGACAAACCATGACATCTCCAGACATTCTGGCCCGCATGATTGCAGCATTTCCCCCGCACCCTTCCCACACCGTATTGGAAATCGGGACGGGCAGTGGATATGCCACGGCTGTTCTGGCCAAACTGGCCAAGAAAGTACGTTCTGTTGACCGCTATCGCTGCCTGGTTGATGAAGCCAAATTGCGCACCCAGGCGTTGGAGATCAACAATATTTCTTTTGCCCAGGCAGACGGCAATAACACCAATGCCCTGGATGGTCTGTATGATCTGATCTTCTGTGATTGTGCCTACCAGTCCGTGCCGCGCCATCTGCTCGAATTGCTCACCGCGGGCGGCGTTGTGGTCACGGCAATTGGCGAGCCGGCCAGTGAGCAAATGCTGGTACGACTCACCAAAATTGGCAGCCGTTTTGAACGCGAAGACCTCTTTCCTGTGCGATTTGGCCGGCTCGAATCCGGTGTTGCCGGCAGTTTGTAGAGCAATGGCTTAACGAGATTATTCCAAATTAACGCTCGCCCTTAACGGCAGATTAAGGTTGATGAGGCTTAATCAACAACGTTAGTTTTGAGTAGTCCGTGGATAAGTTATGCGTTCTCACGTCCATGTGCGGTCTGTCAGCCGTTTGTTGAAGACCTCCGCCCTGGTTGGAATATCCGTATTTGTGACCGCCTGCAGCAACGATGCTGTGCGGTTCGATGATCTGATAACAACCGGCTCCACCCTGACAGCGAACCAGCAGGCGATCATCAAAAATCGCGCGCCTGTCTCCCAGCCATATCCTGGTGATTTACCAGATGAGGTTGATGAAGTGTCCACTTCGTCCGTAACATCTGACGGTATTCGCGTGGCTGCTCGTTCGGCACCGACCAATTCATATGAACGCAAGCCACTCGCACCGGCTGTCAAAAGGGCACCACTTGCAGCGCCTTCGGTGACTTCTTATCACGCCACCAAGACCATCACCCAGCCTGTCAAAGAAAAGGCGGTTCAGGCCGTAACGCCAGAGCCTGTTCGCAAGGTTGTAACAGCGGCAAGGCAACCCATTGTGCTTGCACCTCGTACGGCGACGAAAACACCTTTGCTTATGACCAATACAGATGCCGTAACTACTGGTTCGGTTACAAGAAATGCACCGGTTGAGCCTGTGTCGAGACGTGAGGGCGGTTGGACCAAAACCGGCGGTTCCTGGATTATGTTGAAGTCTGGAGAGACGCTCTATAATTTGTCTCGGCGTTTTGGTGTGCCGGTAACGGCAATCATGAGCGCCAACAATATTGCAGATGCAAGCTCTGTACAGTCAGGTACGCGCATTTTGATCCCGACCTATCAGCATGGAGCGTCTGTGCCGGTGTCCGCGCCTGATAACAATCCGATCACCCATGCCTCCCGCGCATCCACAGGGTTCCAGGGCCAGGTCAGGGGGCGGGTGCCCGTACCCAAAGCGCGTGTACAAAACACGTTTGCACCAAGTCTTTCTGCGCCATCCGCGCCTGTCAGTACGCAGCCAATACTCACGACAGGACAAAGATACACGGTTCAGCCGGGTGATACGCTCAGCGGAATTGCGCGACGCCATGGTGTGTCAGCTGCGCAACTGCGTTCGGCAAACTCCATGACCAGCGATGTTGTGCGTCTCGGCTCGAGCCTCGCCATTCCGGCAGGCGGGTTGACTGTTGCGTCAAATACAAAAGATCCGATCACCACATCGAGTGTACCAACAGGTTCGAAAGTGTTGAATCGCACAACGGCTGAAAAGACCATAAAACCGGCTTACACCAGCGCCGAAGAATCCGTATCGATTGCCAACAAGTCGCGTGAAGAGGTGAAAACCGCCGCCGCTACGTCTGCTGGCACATTCAGGTGGCCCGCCAAAGGGCGCATTATCACCAAGTTTGGCGAACGTATTAAGTCCGGTTCAAACGATGGGATTGATATTTCCCTGCCCATTGGGACGTCCATCAAAGCCAGTGAGAACGGTACGGTGATTTATTCCGGGTCGGAACTGGAAGACTTTGGCAAACTCATTCTTGTGAGCCACTCGGGTGGTTGGGTTTCTGCCTATGCCCATGCCAGTAGCACGCTGGTCAAACGTGGTGACAAGGTGACACGCGGCCAAACCATTGCGAAATCCGGTCGTTCCGGCAACGCAACCGTGCCCAAACTGCATTTTGAATTGCGCAAGAACTCCACGCCAGTGGACCCGCTCAAACATCTGGGCGCGAGTTGAACCCGATAGATTTTGGCGACAGCCGGTTTCCGCTCGCCTTCGGCGTCAGGTCTGTGAGCTAAGCGCTACTTTTCGGGCCATGTCTGAAGTCAATAACCCGTGCAGCGCGATGCGAATGCTCGGGTTTTTGCGTTCCAGCACGTCAATGTCGCTGCGTTTCCAAGAAACATATCGCCCGCCCGGCTCCAAAAACACGCTGGCACTGGCTTCCTGTTTGAGGAAATAAGCCACTTCGCCAATGAAACAATTGGGCGGGATAGGGAAGCGACTGCCCTTCTTTTCCACATAGATGGTGCCACGCAACACAAAGTGGAGATGGTCCAGCAGGCTGTCCTCAACTGTTAGCTGATGAATTGTTTCAGTTGTGGTCCAGGTGGATATTTTGAGCAATTTGCGAAATTCCCCCGGTGACAATGTGTTGAGGGATTCATAAAGCTCTTTTTCTTCCTCTGAGAGAGAAAAGGTTGTTCGCTCCAGAACAATCAGCGCCGTAATGTACAAATTGGCCAGTCCAAGCACGATGCTCCAGCCAATGGCGTCCCAAAGAGGCTTTTCCGGGACAAAGTAATAGTAACAAATGTAAAATGCTGTCGCCAACAACACCAGCAGACGCAGCACCAATTGGTCGCGCACCAGAAAGGCGACCACATATAGCAGGCTGGCAAAGTGCACCAGATATGCAGCACTCGACAACAACGTCATGCTAGACAAGTCTCCCCCAAAATGTGTTTGTCCAAACACCCGGTCCCGGCGGCGTATCTCCCAATCCTACGCCTGGGGAAATTCGCCATGGTCACTTGATTCAGTCAAGATGTATTCAGCCCCAGACCACAATTTTACCAGTTGGAAATCTTCACTGTCACCAAAACCATCGAATAAGTGATCACGTCACCCCTGTATTCCCCCAGGGCAATCTGCCATTTTTTAGATTGATTGGCAGGTTTGAGGAATGATCGTGAAGAGGCAGGAAAACTCCCGATTTCATATGGCGCGCAAAAGCTGCCCATCAGGCACGGTCGCTTTGACTGCCCTTGGGGTATTGGTCGCAATGGCGGGCACATCCGCCCATGCACAGCAGGCCTGTGGCGCAAACCTAAACCAATGTCCAACCTCGCTTGGAACCTATGCCATCCGTTTGCCAAAAGCTGTGGCACCGGGGGCTAAAATTCCCGCTTTGCTCTATTTTCACGGGGCAGGTGGCTCTGGTCAGCGCGCCATGCGCAACACATCAATGGTCGACGCATTTACGGCGCGTGGTTATGCCGTGATTGCCCCAAGCGGCCTCAAACGTCCCAACAGTCGCTTTGGGCCGGGCTGGTCGTTCCTGCCTTTTAGAAAGCAGCAACGGGACGAATTGGCTTTTGCCCGTGAAGTGCTGGACCATGCGGCGAAGAATTTTTCCATCGACCGGCAGCGCATCATGATGGGCGGTTTTTCCATAGGCGGATCGCTGACCTGGTATCTTGCCTGCAAGGATCCAACGGTCGCCAGTGCCTATGTGCCGGTTGGAGGCGCATTTTGGCGGCCCCATCCAAATGCTGATGATTGCAAGGGGCCGATACGCATGTTGCACACCCATGGCTGGCGCGATGGTACAGTGCCGCTGGAAGGTCGCCCCCTGGGCGGCGGCCGCATATTTCAGGGCGATGTGTTTGCCGGATTGGAAATCATGCGCAAGGTCAACGGATGCTCTCAACTGCGTGCCGATAAATTCGACACCAATGCCGCCTATTGGCAGCGGTGGTGGACCAGATGCACGCCAGGCAGCGCCCTACGGTTTAACCTGCATCCTGGCGGTCACAGTGTCCCAAAAGGCTGGGCGGACATCGCCATAGACTGGTTTGAATCCCTAAACGACGATGCGGTGACAAAGACACGCGGTTAAATGATCGTTCCTTGTAAATTTCCCTGTCTGCCGAGCGCACAAATTCAAAGGAACTGGGCTTTCAGAAAGTGTGAGTTGAACGACGGGGGTGGGGCAAGGCGGCCGATACACTCGGGATTTTTGTTAACTAAACGACATGCACCTGCACAGCACCTGGTGTCGGTCTCTTTTTTATATCCAAAGTATTCGAACAATTTGAGAGATTTCAGTTCCGTAGTATCAGGCTTTTCCGCCACGTAATGGTCTCTTCAGTTTTGGAAGTGCTATTGAGACTGCAAGTTGATGTCTCTTATAGCTTGGTTTGCGGGTTCCTGCGTGCTTGACAATTCTAGCGACCAAGTCGTCAATAATAATTCGGCCCTGTGCAAAAGATGCCTTGGAACCGTCATCTGGCAAACGTCTCATCGCTCTTGCGGCACGGCTTATAGCACGCGCTGTGGTACCGTTACCAAATCTTACGTTGTTGCCAGCACGAGCGGCCTTTTTAAGTGCTTGAGCAACACAACTCGTTCGCTCATCGAGTGCAACGCGAGCGCACTGCGATGCCCCATTATTAATTGGTCTGATGATTGCCCGAGCTTTGGCTGCTGACTCAACCAATATAATGGATAAACCGGGTTTAACGACTTGAGGAGCAGAACGTATGAGCGGGGCGCCCGCTTGAGTATCGATGCTGGTAAATGAGAAAGAACCAATAATAAAAAGACAGGCAAGTAATTTCTTAATTCTGAATTTCGTGTACATGTCGGTTCCTCAACGCAATCTATCTAATTTCTGCATCGTTGTATTTTTCTTCGACTTTTTTCAAGTGGTCGGCCATGAATTCGATGTTTTTTTCCTCTTCATTGAACAAGTCCCCAGCTATTGTCAGCGCCGCTTGGCCACGGAGAACAGCTTCAGGGTCTTCCATTTCATCCAACATCTGCGAAGCACAAAAATAAGCGTCGGCTAACTCTGAATGAGGTCCAACGTAGAATGCCTCATATTGAGCTATCGCATATTCATAGTTTGCTAGCGCTTTGGCCCAAGCATTCTGGCTGGAATGAATATGTGCAACAGCCATGTATGCGCGTGCTGTTGCCACACTATGTTCAGCTGGGCGTTCGCTCCAACACTCCAATGACATTCCATATTGCTCAAGTGCCCCTTGGATATCGCCTTCATCAAACATCAGCGATCCTAGTATCTGATGAAATACAGCATTTGGATATTTGTCATCTAAGCGAGTTCGAAAGAGATGCAGGCCATTTTCTATGCATTCTCGTGCAGATTGAGCATCGCCTGCCTCAAGATGCGCGACAGCCAAATTCGCAACGATTTGAGATTTTACTTCGGTTTGTTTGTAACTGCGGTCACTCTCAAACTCATTTGCAGCGCGCAATGCGTCAATCGCCTCATCGTACCTTTCGAGAGCTCTCAGACTCTCGCCATAGTTGCAGCGTATTTGTGCTTCCCTGAGACCCATTCTTGGTCCGCCGTTTCGTCCAACCAATGCCTTTGCGAATAACTTGATGGCCTGCAAGTGTCGTCCTGTGCGGCGTTTACAGGTGCCTAACTGACTAAGGCACATTGAAAGTTCAAGAGAGGGTCTGTCTTCGGACACTCCAAAGTCTTTCATCAACCCGGTCCAGATCGCAGAAAGGGGATCATATAAACCTGCTTCAAAAAGGGGGTCACTGGCAGTTTCTGCCCAAGTGATGTCGACATTCATCAAATATTCTCTTCGAAGCTCAACCGACTTTTGAAAAGCAAAAAGATAGTCTTCAGAACGATTTTCGTTAGCTAGGTGCATCAGATACTTGTCCAAGGCCTCCAGCGTCAGTTTGACCAGAAAATCTAGTTCATCGGCCACCATAAGCTGCCGAATGCCTTTTCGAGTCGCGGGGTCAAGGAATAGACGATCATCTTCTATCACTGTTATCGAAAGATTCTTGACATTGTGTATCAATATTGGCGTCAACCCGTATTCGTTGCGGACATCGGCTTGTTCCCAAAACTCCAATGGGAATCCGTCAAGCAAATGGAGACACCTGATCATCGAAGCTGCTGAGCTGTCGAGGTTCTGCAATCGACGCTCAGCCACCTTGGAAAGAAGGGACTTGTCGATTTCATCGCTGACTTCTCCGAATCCACGTTCGAAAATTTCGGGATCCTTTATCAATCCATCAATCAACCAAGTCAGTTTCATCGGATCGATGTGGTGCACGTCCTCCAGTAAACGTTCTGATGAAATCGGTTTAGTTGATGAGCCACCATCAACCGAATGATCTAATAACACGTCAATTGAAACTGGTAGTTGCAATTTCCCTTTTTTGTGCTGGTTGATATAGGTTTCGATGGCAATTCGAGCATGTTCTCTTGTTAATCCACTGACCATTTTGGATTTGTAGTTGACCTGATTTTGCCAGAAGAGGTCAGTGTTGAATATCGAAAGCTCCCGACAAAATAGGCAAACAGTGGCATCTGGAATGCCTGTCACAATATCTTTCACCATACCTAAATGAGCGGATTGCAATGTCGCGTCACGCGCGCCTTCTCCCAAAAAAATACCTTCAAAATGATCGATCAGAAGCACAAGACGAGAATCTGGATTTGCAGTGAGATGTCGATTGAGATCAATAAGAAACGAAGGCACCAAAAGGGAACCAAGTTCATGGGCACCTTTCCTTGTTTTTCCGTCACTCTCATGGAAGATATTCATATGTTCTTTGAGATCGCTCAGCAGCCTCAGGCGGGCCCGATGTATCAGCCATCTGCGACCTTGCCTGAACAAAAACTTAGCTAGCGGAACTTCTTCAATAATTCCGTTCAATAACTCCTTGGTCAGATTTTCGAAGCCTTCATTTGCAAGAGCAACGGCCGTATCATCCATCCCTTCTCCGACAACTCTGGCCAACATTGAATCGTTGAGAGGCGGCACGGCTTCATCGTTGTAGTTTACCGACCAATTGAGCAGGACGGCAAAATCAAATATCGAAAAATCAACCCCTCTGCTTGCATAGCTGTTGCGCAAGCGAAGCAACATCTTGTCAGCAACCGGAAGGTTTCTAGGGTCGAAGTCTAGTTGTCCGACAACTGGATTTGCGAAAGCAAATTCAGTACCCTGCGCGCGTTTAGCAATTTCGCGAAATAGCGTCGATTTTCCCGCACCTGATTTTCCGTGGTAAACGCGAACTCGTGCGGACGTGGATTTTCCCTCGAGAAGGGCGTTTCCAAAAAACTCAAGTTCTTCAGTTCTATTCACAAAGGGCAATGTCAAGATCACAGATAACTCATAATCGAAGCCAAACTTAAGAATTGAGACTGAATGAGTATTCTAGTATTATCTAGAGAGAAAATTCGAGCTGATATGAACCTTTATCGCCGAATGGCGGGCAGACAGTTCAATTCAAATATCCTCCGGCGTATTAGCAATCATTTCTCACTATGTTTTCAGCGACATGACTATTTTTGGTCTTTGTCGGCATTACAAGCGCGGTCTGGTGAGGATAGGATTGCACCATCCAATTGGTATTTCACACCTATGGGTGCTGCAATCGCCGCGACTGCCGTAATCACTGCGGCACTTGCCTAAATGGTTTCAGCGTTTCCCTTCAACCACTTCATGCCGCCGGCAATTGCTGCGTTGCGCAGTGGATGCCACCACCGATCTCGCAAAGAACGTCCACGTTGAGCGTCACAACTTCTCGTTCGGGGAAGTGTTTTTCAACTGCGTTGACCGCGATGGCATCGGTGTCTTTGTCTCCAAACTGTGGAGCGATCACACCGCCATTGCAGACATAATAGTTCGCATAAGATGCCACGAAATCAACGCTCTTGACCCGGCGATATGTCGGTTCCGGAATGACATCGACGCCCAGCTTCGCTGCGAGCAGCCGATCATGCGTGTCTATCGCGGCAACATGAAACGGATCGCTCTTGTTCGGCTTGTCAGGCAGGTTGATCAATGCACGACCGGGCCCTGTAAAACGAGCAAGACTGTCAATGTGATAATCCGTAATGTCTTCGCCCCACACGCCCGGTGACCATATCATCCGCTCCGCACCATAGGCCTTCAACAGACGACGCTCGATTTCTTCGCGCGAAACGCTCGGATTGCGGTTCTTGTTTACCCATGAGCTTTCATGGGCCATCAGCAATCCATGGCCATCGTGTTCAACACCGCCAGCCTCGCCGACCAGCCCACTTGGGACCATATCCATGCTGAGTCTTTCTGCGATCAGGCCAGCGATCAAGCCATCTCTCTTGTGAACCTGTTTATCCCCCCAACCATTGAACTGGATATGGCTGACAACCCGTCGGTTATCTGGTGTTTTGGCAAACAGAGCACCGGAATCTCGGCACCATAAATCCTCGGTTGGAACATCCCAAAGCTTGACTTTGGACGACAACATTTGGAGCGCGCGTTTATGGTCTCGTTCGTCCGCAAGCAGCACAACCGGTTCAAACTCAGCGATGGAGTTCGCAATGTCCGCAATCGTCTGCTGCAACATGTGAAGGAATGTCTGGTCGGGATGAACCCGGCCATTTACCGGCCATTGCATGAAGGTGAGTTCATGAGCGTCTTCTTCCGGTGGCACCCAGAGTTCGGAGTGCTCCTTCGCCAGTGGTGATTTGTTCATCCAGCCACACAAGCCCAAAGCGGTGCCAGCTTTCAAGATGTCCCGCCTTTTCATTATATTATCCAATCACATGCGCTTTCAAACGAACATTGTATCTTGCAATCTAGGCGGCCTTACAGCCAGCGCACGGGTTCTTCCCGGTATTTCGCGGCCTTTTTCTTGGTGAGGTGCGACGGTTTGATGATCTCCTGTTGAACGAGTGCCTCAATGAGGCTTGTGGCGTCGCTCAGGTTGGACGCCAGCTTTTCAGGTGAGGTATCAAGCGCCTTGGCCACCACATTCCAGGCAGAGGCGGACTTGCCTTCAATCCCAAACAGCCGCCCATACATGTGGGCATCGCGCAATGTGTTGAATGCCGTGTCCAGCCCCGCCAGTTCCGGGCAGGTAGCTTCCAGCGTTTTGGCAATATCGTCATAGGCAATATCAACCAGTTTGGGCGTGCCGGGGGCATGTTTGATCGCCAGAAATGAAATCAGATATTCGGCTTCCATAAGACCGCCCGGCACCAGTTTGATTGATATTGTGCCCTTGGCGGGGCGGGCAATGCGGTGCTCACGCAACTGCAACAGCATTGAATGGCCATCATCGTGCAATTGCTGCAAATCCCGGGGTTTGGTAATCGCCATGGCACGGACGCCTTCAAAGGCATCGCTGGCAAATCGCGGCGCAACAACCGCTCTGGCGGCAACAAGGGCAATGTGTTCCCAGGTTTTGGCGCGTTGCAATTGGTGGTTTTCAAATGTGGCCAGGCGAATGGTCGGCGCGCCCGAAGCACCCGATGGCCGCAAGCGCGTGTCCACTTCATAAATGCGCCCGCCGCGCATATTGGCGTTTAAGGCCGTCTTCAGCCGGGTTGCGAATTTGTGGGCGGCTTCCACATCCTCAAGTTCCAGGCTTTCCGGCCCATGGGCCAGGAAAACAAGGTCAAGGTCAGATTCAGGCAACATGCCAGCAGAACCTAGCTTGCCGAACCCCGCTATGGAAACATCAGCCGTTTCCACACCGCCATCCTTATTGCCCATGGCCAAAACCAGGGCCTTGGTTTTCTCCAGCGCCTCAATCGCAAGCGTGGTGAGCAATGTGCGCGCCTGCGCTGCATCTATCTCGCCGCGCCACAGGCGCAAATAAGCCAGATACAGCATTTCATTCACATGGGCCCGCATCGCCTCCAATTGGGCCTCTTCGTCGCGCTGGGCACTGGCAAAAGCACCAAGATCAGCCCGTTCCTGTGGGCTGGTTTCTGCGTGTCCCCGTTGTTCGATCAACAGATCAACCACATGGGGAGAATGGAGCAACAGGCGCGCCATGGCACCGTCTTCGGTCAGCGGTTTTAGAATATCACGTGCCAATTGGGGGTGTTCGGCCAGAAGGCGCAGATATTGACCGCCGGGGGGCAGGGAACGGAAATAGGACTGGGCTTTGTCGATTGTGATTTCCGGCGTATCGGATTCATTGACAAGGTCAATCAGCGCGCGGGAGAGGGCCCCCATGCGTGGGGCTATTTCGCGTGGCAAGCCAAGATTGGTAAATCCCTCAAGCCAATTGTCGACAATCGCCTGTTGCTGGTCTGACAATTTATGTTCGACACGCGGCGCATTTTCCTTGGCCTTGTCTGCGCCGGGCTCGTCAAGCGGTGTGCCGAACTGAATAGAGAAGCGTTCATGTATGAGTTCTCTAAACTTGGCAAAATGTGATGCCAGGATATCTGGATTAATGTCATCATATAGATATTCGATATAACTCCATGAAGATAAATCGGAATATTCTTTTGTGGGAAGAGTATGTACGTGGCCATCATTTAACGCCTGCAGGCGATTTTCCAGTCCGCGCAATGTCACATAGCCCTGTTCCAGCGCCGTGGCCTCGGCGCTGTCCATATGGCCAAGTTGAGCCAATGTGCGCAGGGCCGTCAATGTATGCGGGGTGCGCAGGGAGGGTTGGCGTCCGGCCCAAACAAGCTGCAATCCATTGACGATGAATTCGATCTCACGAATGCCACCGGCACCCAGTTTGACGTGGAAACCGGCCAAAGTGCCCAGCGGCACATCACTCATGCGTTGTTCTTCGAGATCCGGATGCTCAGAGCGAATGCGTTGCTTGATGCCACCAAGTTCTTCAATGGCGCGAAAGTCCAGTGTCTTGCGCCACAGGAACGGACTCAGTTCGTCCAGGAATTGTTGGCCCGCACCAATGTCGCCCGCAACCGGTCGGGCTTTCATCATGGCCAGCCTGCGCCAGGGGGCGGCATGAAAGAAGTGAAAATCCAGCCCGGCATGGGAGGACATGGCCAGTCCTGTAACGGAAGGGTCTGGCCGCAATCGCCAATCCACCCGCCAAACGCGCTGACCATGGCTGCCGGTGAGCAATTGGGTGAGGTTTTTCATAATGCGATTGGCAACATCTGTGCGCCCAGCATCGGACCGCACATGAAAGCGGTCAGGGTCGAAATATGCTACGAGATCCACATCGCTGGAATAATTGAGGTCGCACCCGCCAAGCTTGCCAAGGCCAAAAACAAATAACCCGCTCTCAGCTGGCGATTTGGGCATGTCAGCCGCCAGGTGGCGCGACACCAACGGCATTTGATAAGCGAATTCAAGGGCACGATTGATCGACCAGTCTGCAAATGCAGACCAGAACCGACCCAGTTTCTCGCTATTTTCATAGTCTTGTTCAATCGGCCCACGCAGCGCCTTGATATAGACACTGGCGACAATCGCCTTGGCTTCTGCAAGTCCATTGGCAAAAGCGGCGGGCGTTTCCACCTCCAAAGAGGGGCCAAATACCTGTTCAAACCCTTCAGCGCGGGTGTCGAGGTCTATCCCGGCGGTGATCTGGGCAAGGCGTTGTCCCGCATGGCACATGTCAAAGCCATCGGGAGCAGGGGGCAGATTGGGAATTGTGTTCGGATCCATGCCAAAACGCTAGAGCATTTTGCCCCAAATCGTAATCGATTTAACGGCAAAAAACACAATAAAACAAATGGAAGGACGTTTGGCCGAAGTCAGAATGCGGCAAATTTCTGCCGCACATCACCCAGGATTATCTGGAATAGGCGTTTGCTACACCGCTTGTTGGTGAGGAAACGGCGGTCACCGCAATCAGCTTTTCAGTCGCGATCAATGATGGCGTATTGTAGTTCTTTTTCATGGTCTTTTCCCAACCCGGTAATCAAGTCTGTGCCTCCGGGAGCCTTGGAGACATAGGTTACTAACTGGTTCCGTTAGCACTTTGGCTCGTGTCAAACAAGCATTACGTTGAAAAGTAAACGGTTTTCTATGGCTCTCGTTAACTGCTTGTGGCAAAGGGAACCTGTGGTTCCGATTGAAAACGGACTGCGGTAAAGGGAATTCAACAAGTGGCTGGCAAATGAATTTAGGGCTGCACCGAAAAAAAATGTCGGCGTGGATGCGTGCACATCTTGCTGCCACACCCCTGCAGGGCGCCATGCCGCCGGGCAGTCTCGCCACCAGCTATTCCAATTACGATGGTAAGCGCCATTTCTTTCAGGAACGGGCGCAAACCGATGGGCCAATTTTCAAATTATGGTTCTACAACAAACTGACGATTTGCGTGGTTGGCCAGGATTTGTCCATGAAGCTGACGCGCGAATACGCCGACAACTTGTTCACACCGGTCGTTGACTACGCAAAAATGTTCCCCGGCGGCCTGTTGCGCCGAATGGAAGGCGAACAACACCGCGCGTTCCGTCCAGCCGTATCGGCAACCGTTTCGGGTGTTCCTGTGGGGGAGAGCGAAGCGCGCCTTCGTGCCCTGTTTCAGCGGGTTGCAGAAAGTCTTCTGGCATTGCCCCAGCCCGCAGAAATGAATGACGCCGCAATCGTCATGCGCAAGGCAGCGCTGGAACTGACAATGATGATGATCATTGGTGTTCAACCAGGTTCTGAACTCGAACAGCGCCTTCGCCCTATGTTTGTGGACTTCTCCAGAGAAATGAAACTGGCCAGAATTACCCCAGAGCTTCGGCGCATGTATGAGGAAATTGCAGCAATTGTTCGACCACACGCCGAAGCCATCAAGCAGGATGATACGGTCGAACCGTCGATGTTGTTGCAGGCATTGAACGGCGATACCTATGACGAGCAAATGCTGGGCAATCTCATTTTCAGCGTCGAAAGCGTTGCTGAAGACATGCAACGGTTGTGGAGTTGGATGCTTGAGGAATTTGCCGACCAGCCAACGTTGATGGACGCCATTTGCACGTCCGGTGATTTGCAGGAACGACGGCGCATTGTGCGCGCAGCGATCAGCGAAACCATGCGCATGCACCAAAGCGAATACATCATGCGCAAGGTCACAAAAGGCTTCACATTTGAAGGTTTTGCGTTCCCTCGCGGCGCGCTTGTTCGCTTGTGCCTGTGGGAAGGGCACAATGACGATACGAAATTTGCATGTCCTCACCAGTTCGATGCAACACGTTTCGAACAGGCCAAATACGACGGATCGCACTTTTCGCCATTTGGTGTCGATCACCACAAATGTGTGGCTGCCGGCTGGGCGCTTGCGGTGTGTGGATTGCTTGCCGAAGAACTTACCAACAGGCTGACGATGACCAGAATCCACAGGGCGGAACCATTGGCGCGCGCCAATCAAAGCTTTCCGGGAGGGGAGAGTGTGATCGAGTTCGGGCCACGGGCAAAGCCATCCAGGCATTGACTTTGGTTTTGGTCACTCCTAAGTGGCGGTCTCAGGGACGAGGCCCCTGCCGCTCGCTGGCGCTGCCAAGGTGAAGCCTCAATATGTGATACATCATCCTCCTGCTTCAAAATGAATGCGGTTCGATGGCAATGCGAGCACCGTTGTTATTCCCGCATCCCGTTCTTTGAAGGAAGACTGTGATGAACACGCCAAATTCACGACCAAACCAAATTTTGCCGACGGTGGATCAGCTCAAGGATCAGGCCAAACGCCTGCGCGGCGAGTTGCAACAGCGCGGCACAACCATGAATCACGCCGGTTCGTTGGAATTGCTGGCCCATCAGCTTGGCTATCGCGACTGGAACACATTACACGCCGCCGCCGGTAACGGCCCGGCAAGCGGACCGCCCGTTCAACTGGGCGAGCGTGTTGCCGGAACTTATCTGGGGCACGGGTTTACAGGCAAAGTGATTGCCGTGGACCATCGTCCCACGACAGGACGTTACCGCGTAACGTTCCAGTTTGATGAGGCTGTGGACGTGATCCGATTTGAGGGCATGTCTGCATTTCGCAAACGGGTGTCGTGTTTTCTGGGGGGCGACCGTCAAACGGTTGAAAAAACCTCCGACGGTAATCCGCAATTGCGGCTGGATCCCACCGTCAAATAGAAAAACGGGCGGAGCCGTCATGGTTCCGCCCGTCAAATTTGTTCAATGAACTCCGGTCTGCTTACTCAGCAGCAGCCAGCTTGTCCTGTGTCTTGGTGTCAAAGTCACTGGCGTCGTGGCGCTCGTGCAACTGTTCTTCCGGTGGGCCAAATGCCCGGTTCACCATGCGCCCGCGTTTGACCGCCTCGCGCTCACCAATCTGTTTGGTCCAGCGGCCAAGGTGTTTGTACCCTTCAGCTTCCAGATAGGTGCCAGCGTCTTCATAGATTTTGCCCAGCGCAACAGCACCGTACCAGGGCCAGATTGCCATATCAGCGATGGAATATTCATCGCCTGCCATATACTCATTTTCGGCCAAATGCCGGTCCAGCACGTCAAGTTGGCGTTTCACTTCCATGGAAAAACGGTCAATACAATATTCAATCTTGATGGGCGCATAGGCGTAAAAATGGCCAAATCCGCCACCCAGATAAGGCGCGCTGCCCATTTGCCAGAACAACCAGTTCAGCGCTTCGGTGCGCTTGGCCGGATCGGTTGGCAGAAAAGCGCCAAATTTTTCCGCCAGATATAAAAGGATCGACCCGGATTCAAATACACGGGTAGGGGTGGGCGTGCTGTGATCCATCAGAGCCGGGATTTTTGAATTGGGATTGGCTTCCACGAACCCGGAACCAAATTGATCGCCTTCACCGATATTAATCAGCCACGCATCATATTCAGCGCCTTCATGGCCAGCGGCCAAAAGCTCTTCCAGCATGACAGTAACCTTCACGCCATTGGGCGTGGCCAAAGAGTAGAGCTGCAAAGGATGTTCACCAACCGGGCGATCTTCCTCATGGGTCGACCCCGCGATTGGCCGGTTAATGTTGGCAAATTTGCCCCCATTTGCTTTGTTCCACTTCCACACCTTTTCAGGCATGTAGCCAGCGGGGAAGTTATTTGCGGGGTCTGGGGTGTCGCTCATGTTCGAGGTCCAATTGCATTAGAAATTATGAACACGAATGTCGGGCGGGCAGGGCAGGAATTCAAGTGCAAGACCGTTTAATTGCAGGAAAATCGTAGGAAAATAGCTGGAAAATTATTGTGATTTTGGAACCATTTATGGAAACGCAATCTCTTTTGCGGTTTCTTTCCAGGGTCGGTACTTTTCCATGATGGCCTCAAACAACGGACTTTCCAGCCACGTGGTCAGCCAGTTTTGCAAATGGGGTAATGCCTGCGCTGCCCACCAGTCCCGATCAGAATTGGCAAACTGACGGATAAACGGAAACGTGGAAACATCTGCAAAACTGGGTTGTGATCCAAACAGATAAGCCGATTGGGAAAGCCGCCTTTCCAGGCTCTTCAAGATTTCCAGAGCCGCCTGGCGGTGATGCGCTTCAAACTGAGCAACGGCCTGCGCATCCTCGCTGTCTTCCACGTAACGGGTGGAATATTTTGCCCGATCCAAATGATGTTTAAACGGGCCATCCATCTCATCAATAAAGTCCAGCATGGCTTTGCGTTGGTCATCATCAGCGGGCAACCAGCCTTGCGGGTCTTTGCGGCCCAATGCCCAAAGCGCAATATCGAGGCTTTGGTCGAGCACCGTACCATCTGCCAGCACCAACACGGGCACGGTTGCCTTTGGTGATGCTTCAACCATTTCCTGCGGCTTGTCCCGCAAGACGATCTCGCGCAAGCCAACCTGTTCGCCGGACGCCATCAGCGCCATGCGTGCCCGCATCGCATAGGGGCAGCGTCGAAACGAATAAAGCACGGGCCTTTTCATGGAAGGTCTGGTTCACCGGTGTAGCGTTGATTTTGGTTGCACGAATATAGGCTTCATCACGGCACCGGGCAATTGCAACCACAGCACTTGCCCGCCAATCGTTTTGCCGCCAATGATCTTTGTGAAAATCAGGCCAGGCGGAGCGCCAATAATGGGATACATGGTCAACGGCGTTTATCATGTGGGCGATGATGTTACTCAAACGCTGCCGGATGGTGAGTGGCAACGAGCCCGCAGCGATGTACGCAATTGGATTACAGATGACGGTGCCCCCGGGCCCACTGGCGAGGGTGGATTCGCCGCTGAGCCGCACCGCTATCACCTGTTCGTTGCGTGGAACTGCCCCTGGGCGCACCGTGCATTGCTCACCCGTGCGCTGAAAGGACTAACGGATATGATCTCCCTGTCGGTGGCCAGGCCCAACCGGGATGAACAGGGGTGGATATTCGATGCCTCCGGCGAGTTCAGCGACCCGCTGTTTGGCGCGTCCGCAATCCACGAAGTCTATTCCAAGGATCACGTCCCCTATACCGGGCGGCTGACCGTGCCGGTATTGTGGGACAAAAAGACCGGGCGCATGGTGAGCAATGAATCCGCTGATATGGTGCGAATGTTCAATTCAGCATTCGTGTCCCTCAGCCCCGATACCACCAACCTGTATCCTAAAAAACTTCAGCATCAGATCGATGAGTGGAACGATCTGATTTATCGCACCGTCAATAACGGCGTGTACCGGGCGGGTTTCGCCTCGACCCAACAGGCTTATGAAAAAGCCGCTATTGAAGTATTCGAAACCCTGGATCGCATCGATGCACATCTGGGTCAGAGTCGCTACCTGTGCGGTGACGATCTCACTGAAGCCGATATTCGCCTGTTCCCAACGCTCGCCCGCTTCGACGTGGCTTATCACTATGCGTTTCGGTGTAATCTGAAGAAATTGCAGGACTATTCGAACCTGTGGCCCTATGCGCGGCGCATCTATCACTTGCCCGGCGTGCGTGAAACCGTGCATTTCGACATCTACAAACAGGGCTATTTCAGCAAGAACGAAAAGCGCAACCCATTGGGTATCATTCCCATTGGGCCACCCGTGGACTGGTCTGAAACCGACCGCTGAACGATCCCCATAACAAGTCGGGTTCAGGCGATCGGGTGTTCTTCCACGATCACCTTGTCACCGTAAAACGCAACAAGTCCGGTAATCTCTTTAGAGAAAGGCATGGGGGTTTCGTAACTCCAGGCCAGATTATCAATGCCCGGCACGCTGAAATAGGTCGCATCGCCTTTGAGTGGGCAATGGGTGGAATTGTCCTGCTGGGTCATTTCCACAGTGATGGCATCGCGGGGAAAGTAGACCACCGGGTCATAGATGGATTTTGCCGATTCAATCAGCCGCGTGGCCTTGGTGCTTTCGGCAATTTTGGTGCCATCTGGCAAACGCACAACGACGCGGCGGTTGATGGGCCGCAACACCATGAAATGTTCAGGGGCGTCCGGTCGTGCAACTGTTATGGTCATGGTCTCGTTCCATTCATTTAGGAGAAATTTTGCCAGGGATGCAGGTGTGAAATCACCAGATTTTGTGACACCGTTTCCCAGAAACAAACGGCGCTCCAATTTCTTGAAACGCCGCTTTGATACACATTCACACGTTGAGCTTACGCCAGGTCGAACCGGTCGAGGTTCATGACCTTGTTCCAGGCTGAAACGAAGTCTTTTACAAATGTGTGGGATGCATCACTGCTTGCATAGACTTCGGCCAGTGCCCGCAATTGTGAGTTCGAACCGAACAACAGATCGACGGAAGTGCCGGTCCATTTGACCTCGCCCGAAGCACGATTGTGGCCTTCATAGACATGGGTCTCTGTTGTCGATGGTTTCCACTCAATGCCCAGATCAAGCAGGTTGACGAAGAAATCATTGCTCAATGCACCAGGACGATCCGTGAACACACCATGTTTGGACTGGTTCGCATTAGTGCCCAGAGCGCGCATGCCGCCTACCAGAACAGTCATTTCAGGTGCAGTCAGGGTCATCAGGCAGGCCTTGTCGACCAGCAATTCAGGTGCCGTGCGATTATGGCCTGCGCGGATATAATTGCGGAAGCCGTCTGAGGTTGGTTCCAATACAGCGAAACTTTCCACATCTGTCTGCTCTTCGGTAGCGTCAGCGCGACCGGGAGAGAAGGGGACTTCAATGTCGTGACCGCCATCTTTGGCTGCCTTCTCAATGGCAGCACAACCGCCCAGCACAATGATATCGGCAA
Organism: uncultured Rhizobiaceae group bacterium; assembly: GCA_937930845.1. Taxonomy (GTDB): domain Bacteria; phylum Pseudomonadota; class Alphaproteobacteria; order Rhizobiales; family Rhizobiaceae; genus Pseudahrensia. Next base: position 92,730 of record CALHBJ010000013.1, on the reverse strand, counting down.
GCGACACCTGTTTATTGCCTGACTGGGCATCGTTGAACGCTTTTTGAACACCTTCAAGTGCGGAAAGCGCTTTAGCCAAATCGGCTGGGTTGTTTGCTTCCCAGTCTTTTTGCGGTGCCAGACGAATCCGCGCACCATTTGCACCGCCGCGCATATCCGTGCCGCGATAGGTGGCAGCAGACGCCCAGGCTGTGGACACAAGCTGTGAAACAGACAGGCCAGAGCCGAGAATGTCGGATTTCAGAGCTGCAATATCCTTGGCATCGATCAGATCGTGGGTAACTTCTGGAACAGGATCCTGCCAGATTTCCGGTTGGGCTGGCACCAGCGGGCCAAGGCCACGGATATAAGGGCCCATGTCGCGGTGGGTCAGCTTGTGCCAGGCTTTGGCGAAAGCAACCGCAAATTCATCTGGATTTTCGTGGAAACGCTTGGAGATTACCGCGTAAACCGGGTCCACCTTCAAGGCCAGATCTGAGGTCAGCATCATTGGCGGATGCTTCTTGGACGCATCATGGGCGTCTGGCACCAGGTCTGATGCGGCATTGCCCACAGGCTTCCACTGAACCGCACCGGCAGGGCTTTTGGTTTTTTCCCACTCATAATTGAACAGATTGTCGAAGAAGTTATTGTCCCACTTGATGGGATCTTCGGTCCACGCGCCTTCCAGGCCACTGGAAATCGTGTCACCACCTTTACCGGTGCCATAGGTGCTCACCCAACCCAGGCCCATGGCTTCCAATGGCGCGCCTTCGGGCTCTGCACCCACATATTTGTCCGGATCGGCCGCACCATGGGTTTTACCGAACGTATGACCGCCAGCGATCAGCGCGACAGTTTCCTCATCATTCATCGCCATGCGGGCAAATGTTTCGCGAATGTCCCGGGCAGAGGCGAGGGGATCGGGAGTGCCGTTTGGACCTTCGGGATTCACATAGATCAAACCCATTTGCACGGCGGCCAGATTGCCCGCCAGTTCGCGGTCGCCGCTATAGCGCTCATCGGCAAGCCACTCACCTTCCGGGCCCCAATAGATGTCTTCTTCCGGTTCCCAGACATCAACGCGACCGCCAGCAAAGCCGTGGGTTTTAAAGCCCATGGATTCCAGGGCGCAATTGCCTGCCAAAATCAGTAGATCAGCCCAGGAGAGCTTGCGGCCATATTTCTGTTTGACAGGCCACAGCAATTGACGGGCCTTGTCCAGGTTGACGTTGTCCGGCCAGCTGTTGAGCGGCGCAAAACGTTGTGTTCCTGCACCGGCACCACCGCGGCCATCGCCCACACGATATGTGCCTGCACTGTGCCACGCCATGCGAACGAAGAAGGGACCATAATGGCCATAGTCAGCTGGCCACCAGTCCTGCGAATCAGTCATCAAGGCATAAAGGTCTTGGCGCACGGCTTCCAGATCAAGGGTTTTGAATTCCGCAGCATAGTCAAACTCTTCGCCCATTGGGTCGGTCAGGGGAGAATTCTGGTTTAGAATCTTCAGGTTCAACTGATTGGGCCACCAGGCCTGATTTGCCGAACTGCCCGTGGCGTTGGGGCGTTGTGCGCCACCCATAACGGGACATTTGCCTGCGCTTTCGTTGTTTCCTGTATCCATGTCTATCTCCATTCTGCGCCGGTTAGGGCATTATTGTTGTTCAATTCGGGGCACTGCAATTGATCAGCAATTGTTCATCAAAATTTCTAAATCAGTTTGCGCTGCAATTATCGGGAGGCGAAGCCGTTTCTAGCGTGAAACATAATGATCGGCCTCATCAAAGGTTATCAAAATACTGCAATTAGATTAAGTTGAATTTTCTGATTGATTTGATGAGTAAATCTTATGGCAGGGATCACCCTGAAACAATTGCGCTATTTTGAAGCGCTCGCTGCGCACGGACATTTCGGCCGCGCTGCTGACGCGAGTTCAATTTCCCAACCTGCGCTTTCGTTGCAGATCAAGGAACTTGAAACCAGTTTGGGCGTGGTGTTGTTTGAACGCGGTGCCCGCCATGTGCGATTGACCGGGTTTGGCGAAGAGTTTGCCGCCAGAGCCCGAGACATCCTGCTTTGCGTCGACGAACTTGTTGATCTTGCGCGCGTTTCCCAGGATGGATTGCGCGGACGCCTGCGCATTGGGATCATTCCAACAATCGCACCTTATCTGCTGCCCCGCATTATTGAGAGTTTAAATCGGGATTATCCGGCCATTGATGTGCATGTGCGCGAGACTCTCACATCCAAACTGTTGCAGGAACTCGCCGACGGGCGCATCGACACGGCAATTGTTGCCTTACCGATTTCTGAGCCGGCTTTCACCGAGGTGGCGCTGTTCAGCGAGGATTTTGTATTGGTTCGGCCCAGTTCCCAGGCCGATGAACCCGTACCAAGCCCGGAAAATCTGTTTCAGATGCGCTTGTTGCTGTTGGAGGAAGGACACTGCTTTCGCGAACAGGCCCTGTCATTTTGTTCTGCCAATTCCGCCCGATCTTCAGACGGTCTTGATGGCAGTTCATTGTCCACGCTGGTTCAAATGGTGGGTGTGGGCATTGGCGTGACCCTGTTGCCGGAAATGGCCGTGGCTGTGGAAACGAGTTCTGCACCCGTGTCCATTACCCGTTTCGAAGGCGTACAACCCTCAAGAACCATTGGCATGATATGGCGCAAAACAAGTCCATTGGATGAAGAATTACGTAAAATTTCCAATGTAGTGAAGCGTTCTTATGAGAAAATACATTAGGTATTTTCAGCATTCCACAATATTGACGGGCATGTTGACGGCCAGCCCACCCTGGCTTGTTTCCTTGTAGCGCACATTCATGTCATGGCCGGTCTGGCGCATGGTCTCAATACAATTGTCCAGTGGCATGTAATGGGTGCCGTCCCCATGCATCGCCAGGGACGCTGCGGTCACGGCCTTAACAGCACCCAGCGCATTGCGTTCGATACAGGGCACCTGCACCAAGCCGCCAACGGGATCGCAGGTCATGCCCAGATGATGTTCCAGCGCAATTTCTGCCGCGTTTTCGATCTGCTGGGCAGTACCGCCCAGTAGGGCAGCAAGACCGGCTGCGGCCATGGCGGCGGCAGAGCCTACTTCGCCCTGGCAGCCAACTTCCGCGCCTGAAATCGACGCATTGTGTTTGATAATCCCGCCAATCGCTGCCGAGGTAAGCAGAAATTCGTGGATGTCGTTTTGGGTTGCGCCCTGATTGAATTTCAAATGATAGCTCAAAACGGCGGGGATAACGCCCGCAGCGCCATTGGTGGGGGCGGTTACAATCTTGCCGCCGGCTGCGTTTTCTTCGTTCACGGCCATGGCAAACACGGAAAGCCAGTCATTGGCGGCCAGTGGTCCCAATTCATTGCTTTGCCATTTTGCATCCAGCTTGTCTTTGACCATGCGGGCGCGGCGGCGCACCTGAAGTCCACCGGGCAATTCTCCCTCTTCGGCAAGGCCACGATCAACACAGGCTTTCATGGCATTCCAAATGGAATCCAATTGTTCATTGAGCTGGTGAGAGCCCATTGTGGCCTGTTCGTTAGCCCGCTTCATCTGCGCAATCGACATGCCGGACCCAGCCGCCATGTCCAGCATTTCCTTTGCGCTTTTGAACGGATAGGGCACCTGAACCTCATCGGTTTCAGATACTCCTGCATTGATGCGCTCCATTTCCAGGTCGTCCACAACAAAACCACCACCCACCGAATAATAGATTTGCCGCACCAACAGCGCGCCGTTTTCGTCCAAAGCCTCAAACCGCATGCCATTGGCATGGCCGGGCAGATTTTCGTCATAATCGAAAATCAAATCGGTGGCCGGGTCGAAACGCCACTGGGGAAATCCTTCAACCGCAATGGTTTTGCGCTCATTGGCGGCTGCAATAATGGTGTCCACATCATCAGGATCAAGCGTATCTGGTTTGCAACCGTTCAGGCCCAGCACCACCGCCCGGTCAGAACCATGGCCTTTGCCTGTAAATGCCAGCGACCCATGCAGGGAAACGCGTAAGGCATTGACTTGAGATGACGCCGGGCGCGGCCAGTCGCCATCGCGCAGAAATTCCAGAAAGCGGGCAGCAGCCACCATTGGCCCCATCGTATGGGACGATGAAGGGCCAACGCCAATTTTGTAGAGATCAAATACCGAAAGAAACATGGTCAGTGGCCGCTAAGGTTTGATTGGGGCAACAGGCAATTAGTTGCCACGCCAATATGGCGCATTGATAGGGACTTCATATACACTTGCGCAATCGTCAATGGATCATTTCCGACATCTATGAGATTCCCAACGCCGTTGATCGAGGCCACGCTGGTTCAGCGCTATAAACGTTTTCTCGCCGACGTGCGCCTGGCGGACGGATCGGTTGAAACGGTTCATTGCCCCAATCCCGGTGCCATGGTCGGGCTGAATTCGCCGGGAAACCGCGTTTGGATATCCGACAGCGGCAATCCAAAACGGAAATTACGGCATACGCTGGAGCTGATGCAGGTGGAAGGGCCATCCGGTCCGGCCCTTGTGGGCATCAACACCAATCTGCCCAACCAATTGGCGCAAGAAGCCATTTTGGCAGGGCGAATTGCCGAAATGTCAGAATTTGAAGACCTGCAACGCGAAGTCCGATATGGCGAAAATTCCCGTATCGACATCTTGCTCACCGCGCCGGGCAAGGCCCCCCACTATGTGGAAATCAAGAATGTGCATCTTGTACGCGAAGCGGGTCTGCATGAATTCCCCGATTGCAAGACCACACGCGGGGCCAAGCATTTGCGGGAATTGGCAGAAATGGTAAAACAGGGTGCTCGCGCATCCATGCTCTACGTCATTCAGCGCGAAGATGGTGACAGGTTTGCCCTGGCGCAGGATTTTGACCCTGATTATGTCGCTGAATTTAAACAAGCCGTTGCTGTTGGGGTTGAAGCCTATGCCATTCGGTGCAAAATCTCGACACAGGAAATTATTGCCTGCGATAGAATTCCAATGGAAATGCCTTAAATAGGACGGGGGGCGTGTGGTCCCTATTGCATTTGTGAAAGTAGGATTTTGACTTCATATCTCGATGCGGCCAGCGCGCCCTTGAAAAATACGGGCCAGATCAAACTGTATAATGAGCAGGATTTTGCCGGCATGCGCAAAGCCTGTCAGTTGACGGCCAGTTGCCTGGATGAAGTGGCAAAAATGGTTGTGCCGGGCCAGAAAACCGAGCTGATTGATAAATTCGTTTATGAATACGGCATGGATCATGGTGCCATTCCGGCCACGCTGAATTATCGCGGATACCCCTATTCCAGCTGCATTTCACTCAATCATGTTGTGTGCCACGGCTTTCCCTCTTCAAAGCCGCTGCGCGAGGGCGACATTCTCAATATCGACATCACATTCATTCTGGACGGCTGGTATGGCGATTCCAGCCGAATGTATTTTGCAGGCGCCCCGAAAAGGGCAGCCGAACGCCTTGTTGATCTCACCTATGATTGCCTGATGGCGGGTATTGAGGCGGTGAAACCGGGTAATCGTATGGGCGCAATCGGTGCCGCCATTCAGGAACTGGCTGAAAAGGAACGGTGCAGTGTGGTGCGCGATTTTTGTGGCCATGGGGTAGGGCGTCTGTTCCACGACGCACCCAATGTGCTGCATTACGGCCATGCCAATGATGGCGTGGAAATGCGTCCCGGCATGATTTTCACCATCGAACCCATGATCAATCTGGGCAAGCATCACGTCAAAATATTGAAAGATGGCTGGACCGCTGTTACGCGCGACCGCTCGCTTTCAGCCCAATTTGAACATTCGGTCGGTGTCACCGAAACGGGCGTTGAAATATTTACCGCTTCACCCGCCGGGCACACGCGCCCGCCTTATTTGTAAGGGCTGAGCGACACCATGTCGGGTTCTGAGGGGAACAACCAAGACAAAGGCTTTGGCGAAGCATCCGTCCCACATTTTCATGGACACAGGGACCGGCTGCGCGAGCGGTTTTTGCTCGGCTGGGAAAACATGCCCGACTACGAAATTTTGGAATTGCTGCTCTATCGTTCCTTGCCGCGCAGGGATACCAAACCCATCGCAAAAACCCTGCTTGACCGTTTCGGCACACTGGCGGCAGTTTTGCGCGCAGAAATACAGGATCTGGTGAAACTCAAAGGCGTGGGGCAGGCCACGGCGCTGGATCTAAAAATCGTGGCAGCAGCAACCACGCGCGGCATACGCTCCGACATTGATGCGCAAAAAACGCTGTTGGGTTCATGGTCTTCCGTCATTGACTATTGCACCGCCGCCATGGGGCACGAAAAGGTGGAGCAGTTTCGCATATTGTTTCTCGACAAGAAGAACGTGCTCATTCTCGATGAAGTCCAGCAAACCGGGACTGTCGATCACACGCCGGTCTATGTGCGCGAAGTGGTCAAACGGGCGCTGGAGATCAACGCATCAGCGATGATCCTTGTCCACAATCACCCTTCTGGTGACATCACGCCTTCACGCGCTGATATTGAGATGACCAAAACCATTGTTGAAACGGCCATGCCGCTTGGTATCACGGTCCACGACCATGTCATCATTGGCCGCAACGAGCACGCCAGCATGAAAGCGCTGCAACTGTTTTAGACGAATCTTTGCGTTTTTGATGGTTGGCAACACCTGTTCATAACTCGCCGGCGGCTTGCTTATGTGGCATGATTGATTAACCCTTTTAACGAGTTCCCGGCTGCAAATCTCGCACGTGGGGCGAATTTGTGGTTGTTTGACGTCGGGACAACTGAAATTCGGAAAGCTTGGGGAAGCTTTCGCTGATCACAAAGGGACGTGGGTGCAATGGCACTGGGGAAAAAGGTCTACAAGACCAATGTTGAGAGCCTGTTTCAGCCAGCCAGGCCGGGGCGTAAAAACGCCCATGTGATTGTGTGCGGTAATGAAAAAGGCGGCTCCGGCAAAACAACAACGACCATGCACCTGGCCGTTGCGCTGCTTAAGCGCGGATTTCGTGTGGCCACGATAGACCTGGATGTGCGCCAACGCTCTTTGACCCGTTACATCGAAAACCGGGCTGTGTGGTCAGATGACAATGGCCTGCGCCTGGAAATGCCAGACCATTTCCGCTTTGATGCAGCTGAGTTTGACAGCGCTCTAGAGGCGCAAATGAAGGACTTTTCTTCATTCGTGAAAGCGGTGGCCCGCATTGAAGCGACCCATGATTTTCTGCTGATCGATACGCCCGGCCACGACAATTACCTGATGCAATTGGCCCATTCCATGGCCGATACGCTGATTACGCCCATGAATGATTCATTTGTGGATTTTGATGTGTTGGCGCGGGTAGATGCCCGGTCCAACGAAGTCACAGAAGTCTCACAATATGCCGAAATGGTGCGCAAGGCGCGCCGCAAGCGCCGCGACACCGATGACGGCCTGCTGGACTGGATCGTGGTGCGCAACCGCTTGTCGTCTCTGTCATCGCACAACGAACAAAGCGTATTTGGCTGCATCAATGATCTGTCTTTGCAATTGGGATTCCGAATTGCCAACGGCATCAGCGAGCGGGTGGTGTTCCGTCAATATTTCCCGCGGGGTCTGACAGCGCTGGACGAAGATGTGCTCAACGGTCCAGGTGAACGTGAGAACCCGTCGCATGTGGCGGCCCGCAAGGAAATTTGCAACCTGCTGGGCGCACTGCGCCTGCCAATCGATGACCATGCGCGCCAACGCGCCGTTGCCCGCGAAATGTGGATTGCAAAATCTGCCAAACCGCTTGAGATGCCCGATATCTTTGCCGATTAACGGCCAATTGATGGGTGAACACATTTGCCTGCTTGAATTTTGGCGCTGTAGCGTCAATCTAAGACCATGAGCAAAACGCCATCTAAATTCAGCAAAAAGTCAAAGTCCACGGGGCTGACATCGGCTGCCTCACAAGCACCTGCGCAAACATCTGATCAGTCCGATATTGCCAGCTTTTTAGCCAAAGCCAAGGCTGCACGGCCACCTGCTGGCGGGCGTGGCGGGCTGGTATTTGCCATGGATGCCACCATGAGCCGTGAGCACACCTGGGATCAGGCACTGCACATTCAGGCGCAGATGTTCGACAGCGTCGCCAGTAAGGGCGGACTGGATATTCAATTGGTCTATTTCCGCGGCTACGGCGAATGCCGCGCATCGCGCTGGGTCAACTCGCCCGCCGCTTTGCGAGACTTGATGACGGCCATCACCTGCCAGGGCGGGCAGACACAAATCGGCAAGGTCTTGAGCCACGTGCGCAAAGAAGCCGCCAAACGCAATCCCACCAATAAAGACCGGTCACGGGTGGATGCCTGTGTCTTTGTGGGCGATGCAATGGAAGAAGATGTTGATGCCCTGTGCCACAAAGCGGGGCAACTGGCGGTATTGGGCGTGCCATGCTTTATGTTTCAGGAAGGCCATGACCCGATCGCGGAGAGGGCCTTTCGTGAGATCGCAAGGCTGACCGGTGGGGCGTTTGTGCGCTTTGGCCCTGGCTCAGCTGCTAAATTGGCCGAGTTGCTGAAAGCGGTGGCGCGATTTGCGGCTGGCGGCAGACACGCATTAAGCTCTTCAGGCAGCGCTGAAGACCGCCTCCTGTTAGGACAAATCAAGTGAGCATTGCCTTAATTCTGTTTTTCGCCGTTTTATTAATCGCGGCCTTTGTGATGATACCCGCAAATGTGCTGGCCAGTTCATTGCGCACATTCATCCCCGCTTCACTGATTGTTGCAGGCGGGGCTGCCATGCTGCTCAAACAGGCTGGCATTGGGTCCATGCTGTTGTTTGCCGGACTGGCACTTTGGCGGCGTATGCGCGGGGTCGGCACGTTTGGTGGCGCATCCCAACAGGGGCCGCAAGTGTCCAGTGTGCGCTCCGCCGCCCTGGAAATGGAACTCGACCATGACAGCGGCGAAATGGAAGGCGTGATCCTGGTCGGCTCATTTGAAGGCAGGGTGCTTGGCGAACTGAACGAAGACGAATTGCGCCATTTCCGCTCCGAGATTGAAGAAGATGGTGAGTCTCTCGCGTTACTAGATGCGTATCTTGATCGCCGATTTGCCGGTGGGGCTGAAGACGCTGAGGCGGATGCCGGTGCGCGGCAAGCTGGCACGTCTGGCGCGGGAACCATGGGCGAAAAGGAGGCCTATGAGGTGCTTGGGCTTGCGATTGGCGCCGATGCCGCCGCCATCCGCAAGGCGCATCGCCGTTTGATGAAAACGGCTCATCCCGACAGCGGGGGGTCGACGTTTCTTGCTGCCAAAATCAACGAAGCTAAGGATGTTCTTCTGCGAAGCCATTCCTGATTTCCTCTACTCAATACACTTGGGAAATTCGGTTACGCGGCCCGCAAACACCGGGCCGTTAGTTTGTCCGTTGACGCACAATACGCGCGCGTCAACGGGATAGTCTGGTTCGGGATAAATCCCTCCCCACGTCTGGTGCTTAGCCGTTCAGGGCCAGGCAATTGCGCTGCTGTTGCTTGATGATCTTGCAGGCGCGAACAGCGGCTGTTTTCGATTCAAAGCCTACAAAGCGCCCCCGCCATAATTTCACACCGTTCTTGTTGACGATGGGCGTGTGAATTTTGGTGCCGCTCAACATCTTGCGGTTTTTGGAACGCACGTACTGCATCACTTCCATGAGCTTGCCTTTGCTGTCGGAAGCGGCGATCTGGATCTGCCATCCCGAGACAGGGGCGTTCGATGTCGTGCTTGCCACGCTGGCGGTCGCCGTATGGTCGGCTGAGGCGCGCAGCGTTGGGCGAACCTGAGGCTTGCGTGCCAGTTTTTTCAAATCGCGCTTGATGCTTTCCTGATCAAGCACCTTTGATGCGGACGTGGTGTGCGCCGTGCTGATGCGCGATGCAATCAACTGATTGGCCTTGGAGGCAACGGCATTGGTCTTGGCGGCTGTTACCCTGACGGCTTTTTTGGAATCCGTCGACACACTGGCCAGCTTAACATTGCGCGAAGACCTGGCTTTCGCAATCAACCGGCGGCTTGGGCCTTTGGTGGCCTTGCGTAAATATTGATTGATGAGTTTGGTCATGTGGGCATTGCGAGATGCACCCGAACGTCCGCCCATCACGACTGCAACAATTTTGCGACGACCATGGCTAACAGAGCTGACAAGGTTGAAACCTGAAGCGCGGGTGTAACCTGTCTTGATGCCATCAACACCCCGCACACGGCCCAGCAGCTTGTTGTGGTTGCCATAACGGCGCTTACCGAAGCGGAATTGGCGGGTCTGAAAATATTTGTAGAAACGCGGATGGTGTTCACGCAGGGCGAGGCCCAGCTTGGCCATATCGGCAGCCGTGGTGATCTGACCCCTGGCTGTAAGCCCGCTCGCATTCTTAAATGTGGTTTTATTCATGCCCAATTGGCGTGCCTTGCGCGTCATGCGTTTGGCAAAAGCGGCTTCTGAGCCGGACAGTTTGTCGCCAATGGCGGTTGCCACATCATTTGCCGACTTGGTGACAAGCGAAAGAATGGCCTGTTCCATGGACATGGAACGCCCGACCCGAAGACCAATCTTGGATGGGGGGCGGCGCGCACCGGCCTTGGTCATGACAACGCGGCTGGATTTCTTGATGCGACCGGATTTCAGGTCTTCGAAAACCAGATAAAGGGTCATCATTTTGGTCAGCGACGCCGGATAACGCGGCGCATTGGCGTATCTGGAATGCAGAACCTTGCCGCTTTTGGCGTCAATCACATACGCGGCAAAGCGCGGATTGTGCCTGGCTTTCTTGGAAACTTTGGCACGTTTGTAAGACTTGCGCTTTTTAGCGTCTGCATAATCAGCGGTTGAAAGCTGAAATGCCGTCAAAAGTGCAAGTGATAGTACAAAAGTGAACACGCCCCGAAGGGACGGGCGAATAGTCGATCCGAATACGGTACGCACGACAAAACCTCTGATGTATCCCACCAAACACACAGCGGGAATTGATTACATTCATGGCAGTCCGTCGAATGACGGCATCCACACGTTCGGCAAAGGTAAATCGACGTGGTTTCCAAAGGTTTAAGCCGGGGCACAAAATTCGAAGAAATTTGCAGACGTTTGAAAAAGTGATCACAGGGGCAAGAATTGGTCTGGTCACAACCGCGATACCGGGAAGGCAAAATGAACCCGCAACAGGGTCGATTCACATTGTCGGCAAAATCAAATGCCAACCCGGTTGAGTTCGTTTGGCATCAGGGCTTAAACTCACAAAAGGAGCACCTATATGGAGCTTTGAAATTTCACGCCGTCCACACTTTGTATTTGGGCGACGCACCATTGAATGTGACGGATAATCGAACCAATGCGCGCAAGCTATGACAGCCGATGGACACTTCAAAGCGGCGACGACTTTGACAACGAAGATGATGGCAACGGCACCGGTGTCGATGTCATCACCAAAACCAAGACCAAGGTTAAAAAGCCGAGCCTGTATCGTGTCCTGCTTTTAAATGACGATTTCACACCCATGGAATTTGTGGTGGAAGTTCTGGCCCGTTTTTTCCAGATGGATCTGGAAGCTGCAACGAAAGTCATGCTTCACGTCCATCAAAACGGTGTGGGAGAGTGCGGTGTGTACACCTATGAAGTTGCCGAAACCAAAGTAACCCAGGTGATGGACCACGCCCGCAAAAACCAGCACCCACTCCAGTGTGTGATGGAGAAGAAATAAACTTGCCACGCCTGTGGCGCAGCCAATGTCAGTCTCGGAAAGTTAGGAAATCGATTGCCAAGTTTTACAGATAGTCTGGAACGCGCACTTCACCGGGCGCTGACATATGCAAACGAACGCAGCCAGGAATATGCCACGCTGGAGCACCTGCTTCTGGCATTGGTGGATGATGATGATGCACTTTCGGTGCTGCGCGCCTGCAATGTGTCCACCGACAAGCTGCGCGATGACTTGTTCGATTATATCGATTCCGAGCTGTCCAACCTGATCACGGATGGTCTGGAAGATTCCAAACCGACAGCTGGGTTCCAGCGTGTCATTCAGCGCGCCGTCATCCATGTTCAGTCTTCCGGTCGTGAGGAAGTGACAGGCGCAAATGTGCTTGTGGCGATCTTTGCCGAGCGTGAAAGCCATGCGGCTTTCTTCCTGCAGGAACAGGATATGACCCGCTATGATGCGGTCAACTATATTTCGCACGGAATTGCCAAGCGGGCCGGGGCCAGCGATGCGCGCCCTGTTGAAGGTGTTGAAGGCGCAACTGGTGCGGACGGCGAGGGCGGTGGTGAAGCGCAAAAGGGCGAAGCCCTTGCGGCCTATTGCGTCAATCTCAATCAAAAAGCGTTGGACGGCAAAGTCGACCCCTTGATTGGCCGCACCGAGGAGGTCAATCGCACCATTCAGGTTCTGTGCCGCAGGTCCAAAAACAACCCGCTTTATGTGGGCGACCCTGGCGTTGGCAAAACGGCAATTGCAGAAGGCCTGGCCAAACGGATCGTTGAAAAGGATGTGCCGGAAGTTCTGCTTGATGCCACAATCTATTCGCTCGACATGGGCACGCTGCTGGCCGGGACACGCTATCGCGGTGATTTTGAAGAACGGTTGAAGCAGGTTGTCAAAGAGATCGAAGAGACACCCGGCGCGGTGATGTTCATCGATGAAATTCACACCGTGATTGGGGCCGGGGCAACCTCTGGCGGTGCCATGGATGCCTCCAACCTGCTCAAGCCCGCGCTGTCAAATGGTGCGATCCGCTGCATCGGGTCCACGACCTACAAGGAATATCGCCAATTCTTCGAGAAAGACCGTGCATTGGTGCGGCGATTCCAGAAGATCGATGTCAACGAGCCAAGCGTGGCCGATGCCATTGATATCATGAAGGGGTTGAAGCCCTATTTTGAAGATTTCCATAATGTGAAATATTCCGATGATGCGATTGTATCAGCGGTGGAATTGTCGTCGCGCTATATCAACGACCGCAAATTGCCGGATAAGGCAATCGACGTTGTGGACGAGACCGGCGCCAGCCAGATGCTGTTGCCAGCCGAGAAGCGCAAGAAAACCATCGGCGTGACTGATATCGAGGCAACCATTGCCACGATGGCACGCATTCCGCCAAAAACCGTGTCGAAAGACGATGCGGAAGTGCTGAAAAATCTCACGGACCAGCTCAAGCGCATGGTCTATGGGCAAGACAAGGCGATCGAGGCGCTCGCATCTTCCATCAAGCTGGCCCGTGCCGGGTTGCGCGAACCGGAAAAGCCAATCGGCTCTTATTTGTTCTCCGGCCCAACCGGTGTTGGCAAGACGGAAGTTGTCAAACAGCTTGCCGACACCCTTGGTGTTGAATTGCTGCGGTTCGATATGTCCGAATATATGGAGCGCCACACGATCTCGCGTCTTATCGGCGCGCCTCCTGGATATGTGGGTTTCGACCAGGGTGGATTGTTGACCGATGGTGTCGACCAACACCCCCATTGTGTCCTGTTGCTGGACGAGATTGAGAAGGCGCATCCGGATCTGTTCAACATCCTGTTGCAGGTGATGGATAATGGCGCACTGACCGATCACAACGGCAAAAAAGTGGACTTCCGCAATGTTATCATCGTGATGACCACAAATGCGGGCGCGGCGGAAGCGGCGAAATCAGCCATTGGTTTCGGCTCCTCCAAGCGCACCGGCGATGATATGGAAGCCATCAACCGGCTGTTTGCTCCGGAATTCCGCAACCGTTTGGATGCGATCATTCCCTTTGCCGGTCTGACGCCGGAAATCGTCCATCAGGTTGTTCAGAAATTCGTCATTCAACTGGAAGCACAGCTTTCCGAGCGCGGTGTAACGTTTGACCTGACCGAAGAGGCCATCAAGTGGATTGCCAAAAAAGGCTATGATGACCGGATGGGCGCGCGTCCGCTGGGCAGGGTGATTCAGGAGCACATCAAAAAGCCGCTGGCAGATGAAGTGTTGTTTGGTCGCTTGCAAAAAGGCGGCACCGTGAAGGTGACAGTGGAAGAGGTGGACGGCGAAAAAGGCCTGAAACTGGAAGCCATTGAAGACAAACCGGTGAAACCGAAGAAGGAAAAAGTGCCGCGCAAGAAAGCAGCACCTAAAACTTCGACGGCTAAGAAGAAGACATCTACAAAGGCCGCCGCTAAGCCTGCGCCTAAAAAGGCCCCCAAATCTCCGCCCAAGCGCGGTGGCACGGCGGTGCCAAAGGTGCCTCTGAAAAGCTAGGATTGGTTGCATGAAACATCTGACGGCCCGGTTTGATGACCGGGCCGTTTGCGTATCTGTGTGTCGACCGGTCACCTTTTGTGATTGCCAATCGCGACAATTCCACATTGTCGCCACGTCAAAGCCGCGTTCGCAGATCAATCATCCCGGATTAAAAATACGCAGGGAGATTGCAGATGGAACACATCGAGCAGCTAAAAAAAATCAGACTAGACGCCATTCAAAGATTGCGCAGCAGCGATGATTATCGTTTGGCGCAAAAATTGGGACTGTTGATTGTCGACTTGGGCGAAAAGCTCGACGACAAGCTGGCATTTGATCCGGCAACAACGACTTCCCGCTTCACCGCATCATCGCCAAAACCCTTAAGTGCTGCGGCGACGGTGGTGGAAACGCCAAGGAAAGAGGCTTCGCACGATAAGTCGCAAAAGGCTGAAGATGCTTCTGGCGATGCCATGATCGATGAATTGGTGGCGGAAATTCAAAATGATTCCAGCCTGACATCGCTGACCGAAGCTGGCGATAAAAAAGGTAAAGTTGGCCCTTTTAGCAAGCCATTTGAGGCGGTTGCAGCAAATGGCTCAGCCGCCGGATAGGGACGTTTCGCCCGTTCTGCCTTGGTCCTTTATTCCGGCCAAAGGGGTGGCGGGGTTGAAATCCCCACGTGTTGGAAGCACAGATGGTCGGTCAGATCATCTGTGCTTTTCTACATGCAATACCCCAATGAAAACGCTGCACCGCCATTGAACACCGCCAGTGGTGTGTATGATTGGAGCTGGGCGCTGCGGGGAATGCGCAATCTGTTCTCCCTGCCTGCGCTGGTATTGCTGTCGGCCTTTATTGGTTTTGGTGGATTGGCGCGCAACGCCGGGTTGCCGCTTTGGGAAATGATATTCCTCATTCCCACAATCTGGGCCTTGCCAAGCCATCTGGTCTTGCTGGCGGGCATTGTCAGCGGGGCACCGCTCATCACAATTGCCCTTGGCGTCACATTGGCCGCCATTCGCATGATGCCCATGACCATGGCGTTAATGCCGGAAATCCGCGCCCCCGGCACGAAGCAATGGCATTTGTTACTCACATCCAATTTCGTGGCCGTGACCGCCTGGGTCCACACATTGCAGCGGGCGAAAGACATTCCCCGCCGTGGGCGATTGCCTTATTTCGTTGGATTTGCCGGCACCATGGCGACGGCGACCACGATTGCGGCAACCCTTGTCTATCAACTGGCACCGGCATTGCCATCCATTGTTGTGGCGGGGCTGTATTTTCTCACCCCAATTTATTTTGCCACCGCCACCTGGAACACCGCGCGGGTGAAATCAGAGCATCTGGCACTGGTGCTGGGCTTCTTCCTGGGGCCGGTGGCAATTTATTACGTACCCTCGGCTGGGATATTGATTGCCGGTGTGGTGGGTGGATTTTCAGCCTATGGCGTTGGACGCTTGTTGGCAAAAAAGGGCAGGGGCTGATGTATTACAACAGTTTCGATACCTGGTGGTGGCCGTTCCTGTTCATCTTTCTGGCGGGTATTCTGCCGACCTCCATCTGGCGTTGGGCGGGGGTGTTGCTGGTTGGCAATGTTGACGAAGAGTCGCAGATTTTGGTGCTCATCCGCTGTGTTGCCACGTCGCTTGTGGCAGCGGTGATCGCACAATTTGTGTTTTTCCCATCGGGACCATTGGCAGACATTCCGTTATGGGTACGCCTCGGCGCTGCACTGGGTGGGTTTGCCGCTTTCCTGTTTTGGGGCAGGCAGATGATTGTGGGCATATTGGCTGGCGAGGCAATATTGTTGCTGGGCTATGTGCTATTTGTGCCTTGATGCCTGTGCTGTCCAATCAGGTCACACACAAATCAAGCGAAACGTGCTTTAAGCCCATCAACGTCTCCTTAAATCTCTGCGCTTAAGCTAACTGCCTTCAACTTGGCCGTGGGGACCGCCGCAATGCATTCGTCACTAGAGACAATGACCAGCCGAAAATGGTTCGTACTTGATAAGGTGGAAACCTTCGTGTTGCGCATGGCCCTGGTGGTCATGGCCCTGAATGCCGGATTGATGGCATTTCGTGGCGGTTCAATTGATGTGCAGGCCTACTCGACATTGTTTTTTGCAGCTTTTGCCGTTGGTGCATTGGGTCAGTTTTACCGCATTTCGGGCCGAAGCAATGCCATTGGTGATGCGCTCACCTGCACGGCGCTGATGATCCTGTTTTCAAATTCGGCCTTGGTTTTCAACTTCCTGCTGCTTCCGCTTGCAACTCAATCCATCGACCCTCTTCTGATGCAGTGGGACGCAATGCTTGGTTATTCATGGCCGGATATGGTCGCCTTTGCCGCAGCGCATCCCACAATCAACGAAATTGCGCGATATGCCTATATGTCTACCATGCCGCAAATCACGGTACTTGTGGTGTTGCTTGGGCTGATGGGACGAAAAATCTGGTTACATCGGCTGTTGCTGCTCATTGTGACAACAACAATTATCCTGATTTCGTTTTGGGCAATCTTCCCCACCCATGGCCCATCCGCGTTCTACACGTTGTCAGATGAAGTCACCGCCGCTGCCCGGCCAATCGTTGGGTCGCAATATGGTGTGCGCCTGCTGGAAATGATGAAAACCGGTCCTGAAATGGTGACGCCTGCCCATGTGGAAGGGCTCATTGGCTTTCCCTCTTATCACACCACACTGGCGTTCATTTGTGCCTATTGTGCATTTGGAATCAGGCGGCTTTTCCCGGCATTCCTTTTGCTTAATGCGATTATTTTGCCCGGCACTTTGATGCATGGGGGGCACCATCTTGTGGACCTGTTTGCTGGTGCTGCATTGTTTGTTGTGGGACTGATCGCCGTCAACAAGGTGATTGCGTCAAACGGCAGCGCGGCCTATCGGCCAGCACCCAAATCAACCGCTACTGCGCCAGAGCCTGCTTGATTTTCTCCGCATTGGCTTTCAACACATCACCGTCTTCCATATTGGCGGCTGGCCGCGCCATGGACACGCCCTCAAAGCGGGGGATGATGTGGACGTGCAAATGAAACACTTCCTGATTGCCAGCGGCCTCATTGCTTTGGGCAATTGAAATACCATCGGCACCAAATGCGGCTCTAGCGGCAATGGCAATTTTTTGAGTTGTGCGTATCACCGCTTCCAGCATCGGCGTTTCAATATCAAATATGTTGCGGGCCGGGGCCTTCGGCAGCACCAGGCAATGGCCCTGACTGCGCGGAAAAATATCCATCATCACCAATGTGTCGTCGTCTTCATAGACTTTCACACAGGGCATGTCCCCGCGCAGAATTTTCGCAAAAATATTTTGATCGTCATAGACCGGTGTCGTCATTGGGTGGTGTCCTTTTTGAATGGGCCATGGCGGGCAATCGCTTTGTTTTCCCGCTCCACGGACGCACGTTCATGTTCCAGATAGTCACCGACCGCGCGCCGGAAGTCCGGATGCGTGATGTGGTGGGCGGAATGGGTCAATTGCGGCATGTATCCCCGCGCCAGTTTGTGCCCACCCTGCGCGCCGGCTTCCACACGATCAAGACCGTGCTTAATCGCATAATCGATGGCCTGATAATAGCAGACTTCAAAATGCAGGCAGGGGTGGTCTTCAACACAACCCCAGTGGCGGCCAAACAATGTGTGGGATCCAACAAAATTGATCGCGCCTGCGATATATTCACCATCGCGCTTTGCCAACATCAGCAACACATCATCGGCCATGGTTTCGCCAATCATGGAGTAAAACGCGCGGGTCAAATATGGTTGGCCCCATTTGCGCGCGCCGGTGTCCATGTAGAAGCGAAAGAAAATATCCCAAATGTCTTCGGTCAGCTGATCGCCCGTCAGCCATTCAATTGTAATACCATTGCCCGCAAGCGCAGTTGCCCGTTCTTTGCGAATATTTTTGCGTTTGCGAGAGGAAAGAGCGGCAAGAAAAGCATCAAAGTCCGCATAGTCATTGTTGAGCCAGTGGAACTGCTGGTCGGTGCGTTCCAGATATCCGGCTGCCGAAAACGCTTCCATGTCGTTTTGAGAACTGAACGTGGCATGGACCGACGAGACTTCAAGCTGTTCGCAGACCTGTTGCAGACCGCCGGCCAGCATAAGCCGATGCTTTTTCGCGTCTTTTCCATTGCCAACCAGCATCCGCCGCCCGGTGGCAGGCGTGAAGGGAAATGCGGCCTGAAGCTTTGGATAATAGTGTCCGCCAGCCCGTTCAAAGGCATCTGCCCAGCCATGGTCAAATACATATTCTCCCTGGCTGTGGTTCTTCAAATAGCAGGGAACGATTCCAATGATGTTTTGCCCATTGACCACATCGGATTCAGGGATTGAACCATCCTCGGCTCGCTCCATGATCAGATGTTGACCAAGCCAGCCAGTGCTGCGATCTGCCGAGCCGGAGGCTTCCAATGCGTGGAAGAAGGCGTGGGACTGGAACGGATTATAGTCAAAATCCACAGTCGCCGCATCGCGCGGCGGGTTGGCAAGCCCATCCCACACTTTTGCATCAATTGCGCTGACACTGTCCACCACCTTGATTGTGATGGATTTGCTTTCACTCATCCAAGAATTCCAGGCTGGGGTCGAAACCTTCAAATGTCATCTGGTCCGCAAATTTAGTGGTCAGATCACGTGTTGGTTTATCACGAACCGTCCAGGTGATCACTGGCAATCCCTGGGCGCGCATATCCGCAATAAAGGGCGTTGGCAGATCTTTGACGTGATAGGACACAAATTGAAGGTCGAACTCTTTCATAGCTGCCAAATGCATATCATAGGTGTCGCGCTGCCCATGTGCGGTCAAACCGCGCGGCATGTGGGGTATCAGTTCGGCAAATTGAGCGCAGACCCAATGGTCAAACGACATAACCGCTAGTGGCCCATCATAGCCCTTTACGGCCTCTGCCACCCCTTCAACAAAACCGGCATCCTCGTCGCGCACGCCTTTCAGTTCCAGGACAATGGGCACAGTTCCTTCAACCAATCGCAAATGATCCCGCAACAGGCAGATTGAATCTGCCGTATCAAGCAGCTTTAGTTTCCCAAGTTCTTGGGGAGGAAGGTCGCGCACATTGCCCTGAGTCGTGGTCATGCGCTCCAGCGTTGGGTCGTGAAACACAACCGGTTCGCCCGAACCGCTTACCTGCAGGTCACACTCAATCGCAAATCCCTTGTCCATGGCCGCGCTGAAAGCGGAAAGCGAATTTTCAGCGCGCCCTTTGGACAAGTCATGGTAGCCGCGATGGGCAATGGGCCGCTCAATAAGCCATTGCGGCGCAGCAGTAAGCTTGCCCATTAATCGGCGATCTCCATGATGGCATCGACTTCCACTGCAACACCACGGGGCAGGGAGGACATGCCAATGGCAGCGCGCGCATGGCGTCCTGCATCACCCAAAACGGCAACCAAAAGATCAGATGCGCCATTGATGACTTCAGGATGATCGGTGAAATCAGCCGTGGCATTCACAAAGCCCTGAATTTTGATCACCTGTTTCACCCGCGATAGATCGCCCAAGGCCATTCTGGCCTGTGCCAAAATGTTAATCGCACAAAGCCGTGCCGCACCCTGGCCGGTGGCCACATCGGCGGTATCGCCAAGTTTACCAACAAATTCAATGCCATTTGGTCCCATGGGGATCTGGCCGGAAATGGTCAACAAATTGCCCGCAATGGTGAACGGAACGTAATTAGCAGCAGGCGCAGGCGGTGAGGGCAATTCGATGCCGAGGTCATGAAGACGTTTTTCAATTTCTGATGACATTATTTGTTCCCAAATCTTTGCTTTGTTTCTACAAAACAGGTAGCGCGTTTGCACGCGGGGTGAAAGACTTGCCCGCAGCCGATTATTCGCCTTTTTTTGGATGTGGAGCCAAGATGACACGAACTCCGACACTGTTCGCAATTGCCGTATCTCTTTCGACAATGGCCAGCATATGGCCAGCACCGCAGGCCCACGCCAGTGCACTGGAAAAACTGCGCGCTCACCGCGCCGTATATGATCTGTCGCTCAAGGAGGCGAGTGATCGATCTGGAATCACCGGCATGAACGGTCGCATTGTTTATGAAATGCAAGGCTCGGTGTGTGAGGGATTCACCGTGCGCTTTCGTTTTCTCACTCGCGTTCAATCTGCCCGCAAGACATTCACCAACGATCAGCGCAGTTCCACATTTGAAAGCGGTGATGGAAATGAGTTCAGCTTTGTCACCCAATCCTTCCTCAATGGTCAGCAGGAACAGGATTTGCGCGGGCGCGCCTCAAAGAAGGACGACAAGATCAAGATCACAATTTCCAAACCCGATGAGCGCGAAGTCGAGCTGGATACAGCCATGTACATGACCGCCCATATCGCGAAACTGCTTGATGCCGCCGCCGCTGAGCAAACCATTGTTCAGGCGAAAGTGTTTGATGGATCGGACGAAGGCGACAAATTGGTAGATACCACCGCCGTCATCGGCCGCGCCAAACCCAGTCTTGAAGGGCTTAAGGGCGAGCCTGAAGAACTGGTTAAATCGCTGAGCAAAGAAGAAGCCTGGCCCATGTCGGTAAGCTATTTCTCCACCGGTGAAGAAGCCAATGCCGGGGAAAGACTGCCCAGCTACCAGGTCTCGTTCTACCTTCACGCCAGCGGCGTTTCGCGCGATTTGAAGATGCAATACCCAGATTATGCGTTGTCAGGTCAGTTGAAAGAACTGGAATATCTACCTGTTTCTAAATGTGAATAGATCATGATTAATCATAGTGGCCATTGTGCAATACGTTAAATGGCTGCCTCTGCTGTTGCTGTCGTCACTTGCAATGGCTTTCGAGCCGATCCGGTCCGGATTCACATGGGCTAATCAATCCTGTGAATGGGTAACCAATCTGGAAACGGCAAGAGGCGCCGTTTTCAACCTGCGCCATTTGATCTCCTACGGCATTCTTTGCCTCGTTGCATTGCTCAAAATGGGCAGGCGTCGATTGTTTGTGGCACTGACAGGCGTGTTTTTGTTCTCCGCATTGCTGGAACTGGAACAAAGCTTCTTTATCACCGGGCATTGCCGGTCCTGGGATTTGATCCCAAACCTGCTTGGAATTGGCGCTGCCGCGGTGCTGTATCTTGCGGGAGCGAGAATCGCAGGTACTGTCAAACCGTAAACCATCAATAAACGCCAATTGCAGACCTTACTCTTTTGTGGGCTTTGGTTCGTCGCGGACGTTACCGAATGTCAGGCCAAGTTCCACCGCTTTGCCGCCAAACCGCTCGCGCACGGAATCCATGGCGCGTTCGGCAGCGGCACGTTTGGCACCGTCCTCGTCAATCAGGTCGCCGGGGTCGGCGGATTCATCCGATTGGAGGTCGCTGACACCAATGCCCAACAGGCGAAAGCGGGTGCCGTCGAGTTCTTTTTCCAGCATGGTGCGACCGACCTGAAACATGCGGTCTGCAAGCTGGGTGGGATCTGGCAGGGTGGTGCTGCGCGTGCGGCTTTTGAAATCGGCGGTCTTCAGTTTCAAAACCACGGTCTGCCCGGCAATGTGCGAAGCTTTAAGGCGTTTGGAGACCCGTTCTGCCTGCCGCCGCAATACGGGCATTAATTGCTCGGCGCTGCGCATATCGGTGTTGAAAGTGGTTTCAGAACTCACGCTCTTGGCAGAACCGCGCCCCTCCACCTTGCGATGATCCTGTCCTTTCGATAGCCGTGACAGGCGCATGCCCATACTGCCATAGGAGCGAATTAGATCGGTTTCCTCCATCTGCTGGAGGTCGCTGATAAGGTGAATATTATCCGCATGCAGCCGCTGTTGCATGGCTTTGCCGACGCCCCAGATCAGGGATACGGGCTGTTTGGACAGAAAATCATAGGCTTCCGCTGCACCAATGACCGAAAACCCCTTTGGCTTTTCAAAGTCGGACGCAATTTTTGCCAGGAACTTATTGGCCGCCAGACCTACAGAGACTGTAATTCCAATTTCCTCCTGAACCCGTTTGGCAAATTTCGCCAGAGTGAGGGCAGGCGGTGTGCCATGCAGCTTTTCCGTGCCTGAAAGGTCCAAAAATGCCTCGTCTATCGACAGTGGTTCAACCGCCGGGGTGAGCGACAGCATCATTTCGCGCACCTGTTTGCCCACTTGCGAATACAGATCCATTCGTGGCTTTACGACAACTGCATCGGGACAGGCTTTCAGCGCCTTGAACATTGGCATGGCCGAACGCACACCGTGAATGCGCGCCACATAACAACATGTGCTGACCACACCCCTGCGCCCGCCGCCCACAATGACGGGCTTATTGGCGAGTTCGGGATTGTCGCGCTTTTCCACCGACGCATAAAATGCATCGCAATCAATATGGGCCAGCGACAGCTCAAACAGCTCGCGATGCATAACGAGTCGCGGACTGCCGCAAGACGGACATCGCCTTGCCGGTCGGGTTATCTGGACGAGACAGTCCCGACAAAAGCCATTTTCAGCAGCTGGGGCAAAGGGTGCGTTCATGGACGCAAGCTAGCATGTTCCGCCTCTGTTCTAAAGCAATGCCTTGCGTATTCCCGCCCTGGCTTCGCGCCAGTCGCCGGTGGAAAAATGCGTACCCTCCACAGGGTCCGCAAGATCGCGGAACATCTCATTGGCCATGAAATGAAATAATTCGATGCCCTCAACCCCGTCGCCAACCTGTTGCAGGTTGCGCGGCGTATCATCGATAAAACCAACCGGTCCGGCATGTTGATTGCGAATGATCTGGACCGCCGGAGCCTTTGAACCGGAATTGGTGATCAGATTTTGGTCAAGGCCGCTTTCCACAAGGTGTTTGCGGCGAATATCTGCGAATTGATGGGGCATATTGGTCAAAAACAGCACATCAATTTCGTGCGACAGGGAATTCAATGCTTCCACCACGCCATCAACGATCATCTGGCGTTGAGCCTGCTCTTCAAACAATTGGGTAAGCCCCGCCCAGACTTCTTCTTGTGTCGCTTCGGCACCCGTGTCCCGGTGAAACACGTTCCCTGTCAGCTTGAACGAATGGGATTTGAGTTCAAAACCACGCTCTTGCAGAACTTCCACAAACGGATCGACCAGATGCAATACCACTTCATCCACATCGCAGATGAGCAGGGGTTTGTCTGATAGAATCGTATTTTGACCCCAGCGGTAGCCGAGATTGTGCAATTGTGCGCTTGTTTGCGAATCGGGTTGTGTGTCGCTCATTCCAGTCCCGCCATATCTTCAGGTGCAAGGCTGTAACGCGCGCCCATCACCAATTCGGGCTTAATGTTGGCCGCTTCCGCAAAAGCCAGCAGGTCAGGTTCATGGCTGAGAAAAAAATCCAGCACCCCCACCAGAAAGTGGGGCTGGGTCGCCGCGTCCCTGATATCATTTGGTAAAATACCGGTCACATAGCAAAACCGCATCAGCAGGTCATCTTCGCCTGCCAGATGCTGCAATCCGGCAATGCCAATGGCTTCAGCCCGCTCTTTCGCCAAAAGCTGCATATTCACGAGTCCTAAAGGAACTGGAGTTAATTGTATTAACCAATAAACGCACTCTAACGCGCCTGAAACGGGATGCCCATGTCTGTGGGCAAGATTCCCTGGAAAAATACAATGACCAAACGTGTGATGATTGTTGAAGACAATGAGTTGAACATGAAGCTGTTCAACGATCTGTTGGAAGCACAGGGGTATGAGACAATTCAAACCAGCAATGGCCTTGAAGCGCTCGACCTTGCCCGTGCCCACATGCCCGACCTCATTTTGATGGATATTCAATTGCCGGAAGTTTCTGGCCTGGAGATCACCAAATGGCTCAAGGAAGATGATCACCTGGCGCGCATTCCCGTCATTGCAGTTACCGCATTTGCCATGAAGGGCGATGAAGAACGCATCCGCCAGGGGGGGTGCGAAGCCTATATATCCAAACCGATCTCGGTGATGAAATTCATTGAGACCGTCAAATCCTATCTCGGCGATGTTTAACCGCGCCCCAAGTTTGATCGGGAGATCCGTAACGTGACTGCACGTGTTCTTGTTGTTGATGATATTGAAGCCAATGTGAAATTGCTGCAGGCCCGGCTGATGGCGGAGTATTTTGAAGTGCTCACCGCTGCTAACGGCCCTGAAGCACTGGAAATTTGCCGCGCGGGCAAATGCGATATTGTGCTTTTGGATGTCATGATGCCCGGCATGGATGGCTATGAAGTGTGTCGCGAGTTGAAAGCCAGCCCAGCAACCGTTCATCTGCCGGTGATTATGGTCACCGCATTGGACCAGCCCTCCGACAAGCTCATGGGTCTGGAAGCAGGTGCTGATGATTTTCTGACCAAGCCGGTCAATGATCTTGCGCTCACGACGCGGGTAAAAAGTCTGGCGCGATTGAAAATGGTCACCGACGAGTTGCATATGCGCGTGTCCACAGGTCGTGAATTGGGGTTCGAAGACCTGGCACCGCGTCATGTGGATTTGTCCAGGAATGATCCTGGTAAAATACTGGTCGTCGATGATCGCGCCTCCTCTTATGAAAGAATTGTGCGTACCCTGGGCCAGGTCCACGAAGTTGTGGTGATCACCAATCCCCAGGAAGCCCTGTTTCGGGTGGCTGAGGAAAATTTTGATCTGGTCATCATCTCACTGGGTATTGATGAATTTGACGCCCTGCGCCTGTGCTCGCAAATGCGCTCCCTCGACCGTACACGCATGATTCCATTGTTGCTGGTCACCCAGGAAGGTGATGATGCCGCGTTGATTCGTGCCATTGATCTGGGCGTGAACGACTATATCAGCCGCCCGGTTGAACCCAATGAACTGACCGCGCGCGTCCGCACCCAAATCCGCCGCAAGCGACTGAATGATGAATTGCGTGCAAGCGTTCAAACCACCATGGAAATGGCAGTCAAAGACCCTTTGACCGGACTGAACAACCGCCGGTATTTCGACACGCACACGCAAAACCTGCTGAACAAGGCCAGCGTTGCGGGCAAACCGCTTTCCTTGATCATTATCGATATCGATCATTTCAAGCTGGTCAACGACACCTATGGGCATCAGGCGGGTGATGATGTGTTGATTGGCTTTGCTGAGCGTATCAAGAAAACCGTCCGTTCCAAGGATTTGGCCTGCCGCTTTGGCGGCGAAGAATTCATCATCGCCATGCCGGATACGGATTCCGAATTGGCCTATGTGGTTGCAGACCGTATGCGCCGCGAAATCGCTGAACATCCATTCGTGATCGATGGTGGCGCGCAACAGATCGCAGTTACCATCAGTGCTGGTATTGCATCGCTGGAAGGTTCAGAAGACACGATTGAAACCATGCTCAAGCGTGCCGACGAAGCCTTGTACATGGCTAAACGCAATGGTCGTAATCAAGTCATCTCGGATGCAGCTTAAGGTTTAAGAAACCGGCCTAAGCATCCATTACAAAACAATTATCACCTGCAATCGCTGCGACGGCATTTGCCGGGCGGATGAGTAGGCAATCAGCTTTTGCGAGCAGTGAGAGGATGGAGCTGTCCTGATTGTCAAACGGTGTCACAAAATAGGTGCCATCGCGCAATTCCCATTTGGCCCGCATATATTCCTGCCTTGGGCCGCTTGGGGGCAAGTCGGTCGCCAGCCGGGCGTGAATTTGTGGTGAAAATTCGGTCTGGCCAAGCATTTTGCGAATGAGCGGTTCCACGAATATGCGCGCGCAGACCAGGCTGGAAACCGGATTGCCGGGCAGGCCGATATAGCGCAACAACCTGCCGTCATGGGTGGATTGACCAAACATGACTGGCTTCCCAGGCTTCATGGCCAGTTTCCAAAAGTTCAGTTGGGCACCGCGCGCTTTTAGGGCCTCTTGCACCAGATCATGGTCGCCAACCGACGCGCCACCTAATGTGACAATAATGTCCGCATCGGCTGCGGCGTCGAATTTTTCAGCCAACGCCTCCAGGGAATCAGCGGCAATGCCAAGATCAACCGGCAGGCCACCGGCGCGGCGCACTATGCCTGCCACACCGAAACTGTTGGAACTGATGATCTGGTCAGCACCGAGTTCAGAGCCGGGTGGCAATAATTCATCACCGCTGGAAATGATTGCCACGCGCGGCTGGCGGCGCAGTTTCAGACTGGCGTAATTCATGGAAGCCGCCAGTGACTGGGCGGCCGGGTCCAGAATCCGACCCGCATTCAGCCCCACATCGCCTTGCAAAAAATCCAAACCCGCAGGCCGCACATAGGCTGCGCGTTTGCCAACTTCCAACACCGTAATGGTATCGCCTTCAGCTTTGGTGTCTTCCTGAATGACAATCGTATCGGCACCTTCGGGCACGGGCGCGCCGGTGAATATTCGAACGGTTTCACCGGATTCTACCGCGCCGGAAAATCCATGGCCGGCGGCGCTTTCACCAATCAGGCGCAGATTGGCAGGCAACGTTTTTACATCGTCAAACCGTACCGCATATCCATCCATGGCAGAAGCTGCAAAAGGCGGCTGGGTTCGCTGTGAGATCACATCACGCGCAAGAGTGCGGTCGCTCACATCGGCGAGGGGCACGGTTTCAATATCTGTCGGCTCAACGCCATTGAGAATTCGCCGCAGCGCTTCGTCGACGCTCAACAGCCCGCTCATGGGCGGTCTTCCAGCTTCCACTCGCCGCTTTTGCCGCCGCTCTTGCTCACAAGGCGTGTGGGGCCAATTTCCATGCCACGGTCCACCGCCTTGGCCATATCATATATGGTCAGAGCCGCTACGCTGGCAGCGGTCAGCGCTTCCATTTCCACGCCTGTTTGGCCCGTTACCTTTGCCAAAGCCTCAATGCGTACACCGGGCAATTCATCGTCCAATGTCAGCGTGATGTCCGCTTTCGTCAGCGCCAATGGATGGCAAAGGGGGATCAATTCATGGGTGCGCTTGGCAGCCATAATGCCGGCAATCCGCGCAATCGAGAGCACATCACCCTTCTTGGCATTGCCGGAACGGATCAGCTCCAGTGTCTCCGGCAACATCTTGATGGCGCTTTCAGCCACAGCAACCCGCGTAGTATGGGCCTTGTCGGCCACATCCACCATATTGGCTGCACCTTTGGAATCGATATGGGTGAGTGTATCGGCCATGGCTCAGGCCGCACCTGACAAGGCATTGTTCTTGTCCAGCAACATGCGGGTTGCCTGCGCCACATCATCGGCGCGCATCAGGCTCTCGCCAATCAGAAATGTGCCAACGTCTATATCTGCCATGGCCTGTAGGTCCGCTGGGGTAAACAGGCCCGATTCGCAAACAACAATCCGGTCGGTCCGGTCCGCACTTTGGATCACCGGTGCGAGCTGCACCGTGGTATCGAGGGAGACCTCGAAGGTTTTCAGATTGCGATTATTGATGCCCACCAGCCTGGATTGCAATTTCAACGCGCGCTCCAGTTCCTGGGCGTCATGAACTTCCAGCAAAACATCCATGCCCAGATCGAATGCAGTATCCTCAAGGGATTTAGCGGTGTCGTCGTCCAATGCCGCCATGATGATGAGAATACAATCTGCCCCCCAAGCGCGGGCTTCATAGACCTGGTAGGGGTCATACATGAAATCCTTGCGCAGACAGGGCAGGGAGACTGCGTTGCGGGCGTTGGTCAGAAATTCTGGCGCGCCTTGGAAAGAAGGCGCATCGGTGAGAACCGAAAGACAAGCCGCACCGCCCGCTTCATAGGCCCTTGCGAGCGCAGGCGGATTAAAATCAGCCCGAATAAGCCCCTTGGACGGGCTTGCTTTCTTGATTTCGGCAATCAGCGCATAGGCACCGGCATCCAGCTTTGCCTGCAACGCATCGGCAAAACCGCGCGGTGCTTCCACATCGGCCAACCGGGCTTTCAATTCGCTTTGCGGCACGCGCGATTTCGCCGCTGCAATTTCTTCGCGTTTGTAAGCACCGATTTTTTCAAGAATATCACTCATGCCGAAAACCTGTTGGAAACCTCAATCAACGAAGCCAATGCAGCCTTCGCTGCACCATCATCAATGCTTCTGGCAGCCATGGATACACCGGTCTTCAAATCATCAGCCAGCCCGGCAATGTGAAGGCCAGCACCCGTATTCATCAATACCATGTCGCGATAGGCGCTTGCCTTGCCATCGACCAATTCGCGCAGAGCTTTTGCGTTGGTGGCAGCATCACCGCCGCGCAGGGCATCAATGTCGTGATGTCCAACACCGGCATCTTCCGGCGTCAGTTCAAACGAGCGAATAGAGCCATCTTTCAGTTCAACCACTTTCGTGGTGCCGGTCACAGTGATCTCGTCCATGCCATCGCCGTGCACCAGCCACACATGTTCGGAACCGAGGTTTTTCAACACATGCGCCAATGGTTCCAGCCAAATGGGGTCGAACACGCCCAGCAATTGTCGCTTTGCCCCGGCGGGGTTGGCCAGTGGGCCCAACAGGTTGAAAATGGTTCTTGTGCCCAGTTCAACCCTGCTTGGCCCCACATGGCGCATGGCGGAATGATGTGCCGGTGCGAACATGAAGCCGACACCGGCTTCCCGTACACAGGCCGCAACGCCATCTGCCCCACAATTGAGATTGACGCCCAGTTGTTCCAGTGTGTCTGCCGTGCCGGTTTTCGACGAAAGGGCACGATTGCCATGCTTGGCAACCTTGGCCCCGGCACCCGCGGCAACAATCGCCGAACAGGTCGAAATGCTATACGTGCCGGTTTGGGTGCCGCCGGTTCCAACAATATCGATCGCACCATCAGGCGCGGCAACCTGGAGCATTTTCGAGCGCATCACGGATACAGCACCGGTGATTTCATCGACGCTTTCGCCGCGCACGCGCAGGGCCATGAGAAAGCCGCCCACCTGGGTAGGCGTGGCTTCGCCAGACATAATGATATCGAAAGCCCGTTCCGATTGGGTACGTGACAACGATTCCCCACTGGCAACAATGCCAATGATCTCCTTGAGGTCAGTCAAATTGTTTCCCCAAACTGTTTTTGACAGGTCGTTGACGGTTTAGCGGTTCCCATGAGGATTGGCCAGAACCCGCTCCACAACCGCCGGATTGCTGGTCACCGGATAACGATTGCCAAGTCCACGGATCATCAAATTGAGCAGGTCGTCTCCCGCGCCCTGATTAGCCAGTGTCAACTGCTGTTCAATGCCTGCCACTGTGCTCGCTTGCGCTTCTGGTTGCGCGCCTTTGGTTTCCAATACGGAAATCAGCAACACGGTTTCAGCAGCAGGAACCGGCAAAACTGCAGCCTTGCCAGGTGCAATCGCGTAACCGGCCTGAACAGAACGGCGCGGAAAGTCCGGTGTTTCGGCATTGCGTTTGATAAACGGGGTGGTTTCATCAAGCGCACCCAAAGACAGGGCAACTTCCTTCAAAGACTTGCCTTGCTCGATTTCTTTTTGAGCCGCTTCGGCTTTTTGCGTCAGAATTTTCATTTGTTCCGCACGTGTCCAGTCCGTGCGGACATTGTCCTGGACTTCGTCATAGGTGCGGTCGCGGGCCGCATCAATTTTCTGCACATCATACCAAACGAAACCTGTGGTGCCGATGTCCAGCGGGCTGGCCTGAGCGCCAATCTCGGTATTGAATGCCTGACGCAATAATTCGGCCGAAACGGGAATATCAGTGATCTGTGTTCCGTCTGGCAAACGTCCCCTTGCATCGATTTGCTCAAACGTGCGCGCTGTCAGCTTCAATTTCTTGGCAACGTCCTCCAGGGGCAGCCCACCGGCACGGGCGTCTTCTACTTCTTCCTGAATGTTGAGAATCTCATCACCAGCGACCCGCTCGGCAAGTTCTTTGCGAATTTCTCCACTCACTTCCTCAAGTGGTTTGACGCTCGCCGGTGCAATTTCTGTGACTCGAACCATTGTCGGCCCAAAAGCGCCATCAACAATGTCGCTGGTATTGTTGAGTTCCAGGGAAAACGCGGTTTCGCGCAATTGTGCGGGCAGGGCGGTCTGGGCAACGAGGCCCAGATCCGCATCACTCAGCTTAATGCTGTTTTCTTCCAGCAGCGTTTCAAAGGTCGCACCGTCTTTCAGGGACTTCAGTCCCGCGTCTGCCGCTTCCTGGGATTTGAAGACAAGCTGTTGAACCCGGCGGCGCTCAGGCGTGCTGTAGGAAGCGATACGGGCTTCATAGTCATCTTTCACCTGATCATCGGAAATCGCGTCTTCATTGACGATGTCTTTCGGCTCCAGGGACAAAATACCGATCTTGCGATATTCGGGTGCCGCATAGCTGGCTTTGTTTTCCTCAAAATAGGTTTTCAGATTTCCCTCAGTCGGTTCCGCAGGCTTGCCGCCGATTTCCGGGTTGATAAACAAATAGGAGAACCGGCGCTCTTCATTGACGTAACTTCTAATAGCCTTGTTAAAAGTATCAGGAAGAATTTCGCCCATGGCGATGGCTTCGGTCACCTGCTGGCGAATGGCCGTTGCGTTTTGCAGATTGATAAAATCCGCCTCGCGCATCTGAGCGCTATACAATGCACGGGTGAATGAATCGCGGTTGAACTTGCCCGTGGAATCCTGGAATGCCGGATTGTCAGCAATCATCTGCGCCAACATCTCATCGGAAAGGGCCAGACCATTTTCCCGGGCGAACTCGTCAATGGTGGCAAATGAGATCACCGCGCTGAGTGCCTGACCTTCCAGGCCAAGATTGCGGGCGTCCTCACGGGTGATGCGGCGGCCGATTCGCTGCTGCATTTCATTGAGGTTGCGGTTGTAGGTGCCCAAAAAGTCTGTTGCTTCAACTTTCGTCTCACCAACCTGGGCAACGGTAAATCCATTACCTTCCCCTAAAATGCTGCCGGACACGCCCCAAAGCGCAAAGCTGCCCACCAGCAAGACCAGCAAAATTTTGGCAGCCCAACTGCCAACGAAACTTCTCAATGCACCGAGCATATCGCAATCCTGAAAAAATACGCCGGTTCGATACCGGTCAATGATTTGCCACAACATATGTGTGTGGTGGGACAGCGGCAAGGCAAACCGCACGTGATCTCATTGATTTTATGCATGACACAATCTACGCACGGGTTCCAACCAGCCGCAGCAAACAAATGGACGTGCCATGACACCGGATATCAAGCCCCTTGTCGCCGGAAATTGGAAGATGAATGGCCAGCGCGAACAGCTGGATCAACTGGCCCTGATCGCCCGTGGTGCCAGCAATCCCATATCTGAAAAAGTCGATATTGTTGTGTGTCCGCCCACCACACTGCTTTATGTGGCCACAACCTTTTCAGAAGATACGCCCCTTGGCGTGGGGGCGCAGGATTGCCATGCTCAGGCTGGCGGTGCCCATACCGGCGATATTTCTGCAGAAATGATCAAGGATTGCATGGCGCAATATTGCATTGTCGGCCATTCCGAAAGGCGCACCGACCACGGGGAAAGCGACAGCGATGTGTACCAAAAGACTTTAGCATGCTGGCGCGCAGGCCTGACAGCCATCATCTGTATTGGGGAAACGGAAGCTGAATATGATGCGGGACAGGCGGAAGCTGTGCTTGCGCGTCAATTGCAACACTCAATTCCCGATGGGGCAAACGAGCGCAACACGATCATCGCCTATGAACCCGTTTGGGCCATTGGAACCGGCAAAACGCCCAGTCCTGAAGATGTTGGCAATATTCATCAATTCCTGCGCGATGCCGTTGTCGAGCGTTTCCAGGGGCCGGGGGAGCGAATGCGCATCCTGTATGGTGGCTCTGTCAAACCTGCCAACGCTGCGGAAATGATGAAAGTTTCTAACGTCGACGGCGCACTTGTTGGCGGCGCAAGCTTGAAAGCTGACGACTTTCTCGCCATATGCGCTGTGTATTCAGGAATGTGAGCCAAATATGCGGCTTTTTAGTCGTAAGCTTGTGCCGTAGGGCGCATTCACCGCTTGGCAAAGAATCAGCTTTCATCTAGATAGCTGCGGATCAAATTGCGCACTCCTTTGTGTGCGCCACTGGAAAGCAATCAAAATGGTAACCGTCCTCATCGTCATTCATATCATGCTTGTGCTGGCACTCATCGGCCTCGTGCTGATGCAGCGTTCAGAAGGCGGTGCGCTGGGAATCGGCGGTGGCGGCGGTGGTGGCGGCGGCTTCATGTCAGCCCGTGGAGCCGCAGATGCGCTCACCAAATCAACGACAATTGTTGCGGCAGGTTTCTTTTTAACGTCAATTGCCCTGGGCATCGTGTCCCACAGCAACAATCGCACCGGCGATGTGTTGCGCCAGTTGGATGGAA
Source organism: uncultured Rhizobiaceae group bacterium (assembly GCA_937930845.1). Classification (GTDB taxonomy): domain Bacteria; phylum Pseudomonadota; class Alphaproteobacteria; order Rhizobiales; family Rhizobiaceae; genus Pseudahrensia. The sequence continues at coordinate 60,332 of CALHBJ010000013.1, read as the reverse complement.
CCACATCAACGGCCCCGGCCGTACCTGGCGGTGAAACCGATGGGACTGCGGCTCCTTCTGGCGGAAATCTGCTTGAAGATCTGGAGCGTGAAGGCCAGCCTGTGGCCCCAACAACCGGTGTTCCCACCTCAGAATAAAAAAACATTCGCCCATGGTGTGTAAAACACGCGATTTTGGGCGAATGCCCATTGGCGAACAGTCAAATAGGAACTAAGGCTGTTCTCCCATGGCGCGATATGTTTTCATCACTGGCGGCGTGGTTTCTTCCCTTGGAAAAGGCCTGGCCTCGGCGGCTCTTGGAGCCCTTCTTCAAGCACGTGGATATAAAGTCCGCCTGCGCAAACTCGACCCCTATCTCAACGTCGACCCCGGCACGATGTCGCCTTACCAGCATGGTGAGTGCTTTGTAACGGATGATGGCGCTGAGACCGATTTGGACCTTGGCCATTATGAGCGGTTTACGGGCCGTCCGGCGAACCAGTCTGACAACATAACCACCGGTCGGATATATCAGGACATCATCACCAAAGAACGCCGCGGCGACTATCTGGGCGCAACTGTTCAGGTGATTCCCCATGTCACCAATCAGATCAAGGAGTTCGTGCTGGACGGTAACGAGGGCTATGACTTCGTTCTGGTGGAAATCGGCGGCACGGTGGGGGACATTGAAGGCCTGCCGTTTTTCGAATCCATCCGCCAATTGGGCAATGACCTGCCGCGTGGCGGCTGCATTTACATGCATTTGTCCTACATGCCTTATCTCGCCGCTGCTGGAGAGTTGAAAACCAAACCCACCCAGCACTCGGTCAAGGAATTGCGTTCCATCGGCATCCAGCCGGATATTCTGTTGATCCGCGCTGACCGGGAAATACCCGAAAGCGAGCGCAAGAAGCTGGCCTTGTTCTGCAATGTGCGCCCGGAAGCCGTAGTCCAGGCGCTCGATGCAGCGTCAATTTATGATGTGCCCATGGCCTATCACAATGAAGGTCTCGACCAGCAAGTGCTCGATGCGTTCGGGATTGACCCGGCTCCCAAGCCGCAAATGGCCATCTGGGAAGAAATCAGCACCAAGATTCACAACCCCGAAGGAGAAGTGACCGTTGCCATTGTTGGCAAATACACCGTTCTCAAGGATGCCTATAAGAGCCTGATGGAAGCGCTTGTCCATGGCGGCATTGCCAATGGCGTCAAGGTCAATCTGGAGTGGGTTGAAAGCGATGAACTCACGGACAGCACCGTGAAAGAAGCTTTGGGACAGGCCCATGCCATTTTGGTGCCCGGCGGGTTTGGCGAACGCGGCAGTGAAGGCAAAATTCAGGCAGCCACTTTCGCCCGAGAACAAAAGATTCCTTATTTTGGGATTTGCTTCGGCATGCAGATGGCCGTTGTTGAAGCGGCAAGGAATCTGGCGGATATGCCCAAGGCATCGTCCACGGAATTCGGAGAGACTGGGGAGCCCGTAGTTGGCCTGATGACCGAATGGCTCAAGGGCAACGAACTGCAACAGCGGCTGGAAAAAGGCGACATGGGCGGCACCATGCGCCTTGGTGCCTATGACAGCGTTTTGGAAGATGATTCGCTGATTTGCGAGATCTACGGCAACAAGAAAATTTCAGAACGCCATCGCCACCGCTACGAAGTGAATATTGACTACCGTGAACGGCTGGAAGCGGCGGGCCTGAGGTTTTCAGGTTTCAGTCCCGATGGCTTGCTGCCCGAAACCGTGGAATATCCGCGCGATGTGCATCCCTGGTTTATCGGTGTTCAATATCACCCGGAGCTGAAAAGTCGCCCCTTTGAGCCACATCCACTGTTTTCAAGCTTCATTGCGGCCGCAAAAGAGCAAAGCCGCCTGGTGTGATCCGAAAAGTGTCTGACGCGACGGAGATCAACGCCCACCGGTGTTGAATTCAACGCGCTCGTCTTTGACTTCCGGGAAAATCGTGAACCACGCGCCGCGGAGCATGAAAAATGCAAGACCGCTGGTGAAGGCGATGTAGAGCCAGCGATGTTCGATGAAGCGTGTATCCGATGTAAATTTATAGCTGTACCAGGCCGCTGTTGTGCCAATGGCAGCCAACACCACGCCAATCAGGAAAAATATCACCCGTTCTACTGCGCCGCCACTGCCTGCTAATTTCCTGCCCATGATCTGCCTCGTGTCGATTGGTGTGCAAGTGCTCACAAAAGAGAGTCGAGGATGCAAATTACCATTGAAGGGCAAATGCCTGGTTAAACGGCAGGGTAAACACAGGGTTAGCGGTCAAACTGGGGTTAGTTCTTGCTGGTGAGTGGTTTGTTTAGGCGACCGGCGAGATCTACGACAAATTGCCAGGCCACGCGGCCGGACCGGCTGCCGCGTGTTGTTGACCACTCCAACGCATCGTGACGCACCTCGTCCAGGCTTACACCTAGGTTGAAGTAATTCACATAACCGCTTACCATTTCGAGATAATCATCTTGACTGCACTTGTGAAATCCGAGCCACAGGCCAAACCTGTCAGACAGAGAAACCTTCTCTTCAACCGCTTCACTGGGTGAAATCGAAGTCGATCGTTCGTTTTCGATCATGTCACGGGGCATCAGGTGCCGACGGTTTGATGTGGCGTAAAAGATCACATTTTCCGGCCGGCCTTCCACCCCTCCGTCCAAAGCGGCCTTCAGCGCCTTGTAGCTCGTATCATCGTGGTCAAACGAAAGATCATCGCAAAACAAAATGAAATTGAACGGGCTGGGCCGCAAAACGGTTAGCAGGCGTGGCAGGGTATCGATGTCTTCACGGTGGATTTCAATCAGCTTTAGCGCATTGGATTTGCCATCCCTGGCCTTGTTGACGGTGGCATGAGCGGCTTTGACCAGCGAAGACTTGCCCATGCCCCGCGCGCCCCACAGCAAGGCGTTGTTGGCTGGTACATTGTTGGCAAACCGCTGGGTGTTTTCCAGCAGGATATCGCGCACGTGATCGACCCCCTTCAACAGCACCATATCCACACGGTTGACCCGTTCCACGGATTGCAGCCAGTCATCGCCGGGTTGCCAGACAAATGTATCGGCACTTTCCAGGTCCGTCGCCTTGGGCACTGGAGGGGCCAAGCGCTCGATAATACGGGTTAAAACATCCAGCTTTTGGTTGAGTGTCTCGATGGATTTATTCTCACTGCTGCTCATGCCATTCCCCAAATCTGTTTACCGCCGCTTAACATGGGTTGGTTGCAGGGAAAAGGACACAGACAATTGCAGGAATATCATGTCCGGGCGTGTTGCAATGGGCAGGCGGTTCACTATATTCCGCGCAACATATCACCGGGCGAGACTGATTTGCTTTCAGCCCGTATTTTCAGAGGTTTCACGTATGTTTATTACCCCGGCTTATGCGCAGACTGCAGGTGGTGTCGGTGGCGGCATTTTTGAGCTGTTGTTTCCACTCATCCTTGTGGCTGGTATCATGTGGTTCTTGGTGTTGCGCCCCCAGCGCCAGCAACAGAAAACCCGCGAAGAAATGCTCAGCAATGTGCGCCGCAGTGATACCGTCATCACCGGTGGCGGTATTATCGGCAAGGTCACGAAAGTGATCGATGATACCGAGCTGGAGGTTCAGATCGCCACCGATGTCAAAGTCAAGATTTTGCGTTCCATGGTTGCTGACGTGCGGGTCAAAGGCGCGCCAGTCAAGGCTGACAATGACAAGCCTGCCAAAGATGCGAAATCGGCCAGGGCTACGAAAGCCACCAAGGCTGACAAAACCAAATAATACAGTCCCGGCCGTTCCCCAGACAGCCCGCCGGATAACAAACAGGACACGCATTCATGCTGCATTTTTCTAAGTGGAAAGTTATCGGCATTCTGTCGGCGGTTTTTCTGGGGTTCCTGCTCGCCGCACCGAACCTGCTTAACCCATCGCAATTGGAAGCCCTGCCAAGTTGGATGCCCAAGAAACAGGTCTCTCTTGGGCTTGATTTGCAGGGCGGTGTTCACCTTCAGGTAAAGGTGAATAAGGAAGATATTCTGGCTGAAAGGCTGGAAATCCTGCTGGACGATGTGCGCACATCCATGCGCAACCGCGAACTTGGCCCGCTTGGCTATGGCGGCATTCGCGGCAAGGACGGCAAGGTAACGCTCAACCTGCTTAAAGCAGAAGACAGCGAGAAAGCCATTGAACGCCTGGATTCCCTCAGCGATCCGGTCATTCCCACCGGGACACTTCTGGGCGGTCTTGGTGTTGTCGAAGTTGAGCGCAGCCAGCCTTCGCCTACTGTTCTGGAATTCACCCTGACCGACGAGGGGATCGACGAGCGCCTTCGTTCAGCTGTGTCCCAGTCCATCGAAGTTATCCGCCGCCGCGTGGATGAATTGGGCACCACCGAGCCGATCATCCAGCGTCAGGGTGTCGACCGGATTATCGTCCAGGTGCCCGGTTTTGATGACCCCGAGCGGTTGAAAGGTGTGATCGGCACCACAGCGAAGCTGAATTTCCACGCCGTGGATGAGACCGCAAGTGTCAATGATATCCTCAATGGCGCACGTGCGCCCGTGGGTTCGCGATTGGTGGAAACCTCCGACCCGGAAAGTGGTGAGGCGAATATCGTTGTGAAATCGCGCGCGACGATTTCCGGCGAGGAACTGGTTGATGCCCAACAGGGTTTTGACCAGCAAACCAACGAGCCGCTCGTCACATTCCGTTTCAACAACAAGGGCGCGCGTCAGTTTTGCACCTGGTCTTCGGCCAATGTGGGCAACCGCTTTGCGATTTTGCTTGATGATGTATCCATTTCCGCGCCGGTGATCCGGGATGCTATTTGTGGCGGTTCGGGTCAGATTTCCGGCAGCTTTACCGCTGAAAGTGCCAATGACCTCGCCGTTTTGATGCGCGCGGGTGCTTTGCCTGCGGAAATCACATTTGTTGAAGAGCGCACCGTTGGTCCAGGCCTTGGCGAAGATTCCATCAATGCCGGTCAGTTCGCATCCATCGTTGCTGGCGTGTTGGTTATCATTTTCATGCTGCTCGCTTATGGCGTGCTTGGCATTATTGCCAACATCGCTCTTGCTGCCAACATCATCATCATTCTGGGTCTGTTATCGCTCATTGGTGCAACCCTCACATTGCCCGGAATCGCCGGTATCGTTTTGACCATGGGTATGGCGGTTGACGCCAACGTGCTGATCTACGAGCGCATTCGTGAAGAACGACGGGCAGGGCGGTCCATCGTCCAGTCCATCGATATTGGCTTCCGGCAAGCCATGGCGACCATTCTTGATGCGAATATCACAACGCTCATCGCCGCATTCATCCTGTTCTATCTTGGGTCCGGCCCAATTCGCGGATTTGCCGTGACACTGGCCATCGGCATCCTGACTTCCGTATTCACCGCGTTCACGCTGACACGCCTGTTGGTGACCCTGTGGATGCGGTGGCAGCGCCCCAAGGAATTGCCCAAGGGGCTTATCCAATTGGTCAAATACGGAACCCTGTTGCGGTTCATGATCTATCGCAAAATCTCGTTCCCGCTGTCTGCCATTTTGTTGGTCGGTTCGCTGGGTGCGTTTGTCGTCAACGACCTCAACTACGGCATCGATTTCAAGGGCGGTACGCTGATCGAGTACAAGTCGCAGCAAGCTGTTGCGGATCTGGCCGATGTGCGCTCGCGCCTGTCGGACTTGAACCTCGGCGATGTGCAGGTCCAGGAATTTGGCAACCCCAATGAACTGCTGATCCGCATCGAAAGTCAAAAAGGCGGTGATAATGCCGAACAGAGTGCGCTTGCAAAAGTGCGCAATGTCATGGATGGCGACCACGAATTCCGCCGTCAGGAAGTTGTGGGACCAACCGTGTCGGGCGAATTGGCCCAGGCAGGCACAATTGCTGTTCTGGTCTCGCTGTTGGCGATTATGGTCTACATCTGGTTCCGCTTTGAATGGCAGTTTGCTGTGGGAGCAGTGGTTGCAACGACGCACGATGTAATTTTGACCATCGGCATGTTTGCCATACTCCAGATTGAGTTTTCTCTGTCGTCCATCGCCGCCATTTTGACCATTGTGGGCTATTCGTTGAACGATACGGTGGTGGTCTATGACCGAATCCGCGAAAATTTACGAAAATATAAGAAAAAACCCATTCGTGAGCTGTTGGACATGTCGATCAACGACACATTGTCCCGCACGGTGATGACATCTGTCACAACCCTGTTGGCCCTTTTGGCGCTGTATTTCCTCGGTGGGGAAGTGTTGCGCGGGTTCACCTTTGCCATGATCTTCGGCATTTTGATCGGGACATATTCGTCAATCTTCATCGCCTCACCGGTGTTGATTCTGTTCAACCTGCGGCCCGGCGCGATGGAACGAAACGATCCATCGCCCTATTCGGGGCAGGAAGCACAGGAAGTCCAGTAAATGGCGTTGACCGGATCCCGGTCCAATGCCGGCCTGGAAATACGTGCGGCCCATTTTCCTGGCCGCGCCCCGGTCGATACCTATGGCAATGGCGGTTTTCGCTTTGCCGACATGTCGCACAAGGGCAGCATTTTGTGCCTGCCCAGTGGGATTTATGGCTGGACACCGACAAAGCCCGATGAAATCACGCCTGAAACCTGTCAGCGCATTTTGGGTGAAACGGAGGTCGAGATTATCTTGTTTGGCACCGGGGACGACCTGGTGCCCCTGGCACCGGCTCTGAAAGAAGAATTTGCGCGCAAGGGCATTCGCATTGATGTCATGAGCACCGGTGCTGCCGCGCGCACATTCAATGTTTTGCTTGCCGAGGGGCGGGCAATCGGCGCTGCCTTGCTGGCGGTTGGATAAACCCACAATGCCAAAGCCATTGGAAGCCCGCCCAGAGGAATTTGACCACTGGCTTGCATTGGTTCGTCAGTCCGCACCGGACATGTATCTTGCCAATCTGCTTTTGCCTCAATCCCTGAAAACGCCAGCTTTTGGCCTTCACGCATTCCACGTGGAAATTGGTAACGTCATTGGTGCCAATCACGAACCCTTGGCCGGTGAAATTCGTTTGCAGTGGTGGCGCGAGGTCATTGAAGGCACCCGCGAAAAGGAAGCAGCCGGACACCCGCTGGCAGATTGGCTGACGCGCAGTTGTGCCCAAAGGCCGTTTTGGCGCAAAGCGCTCAGCGCTAAACTGGAAGCGCATGTTTTTGAACTCTATCAAGACCCCATGGAATCCAGGCACATGTTGGAAGGGTGGTGCGGTGAAACACGTTCCGTGCTGTTTCAGCTTCTGGCAGACGAAACCTTAGGCCTGGATGATGAAGCGGGACCGGCAACGACCGCCAGCGGCCATGCGGGCTGTGCCACCGGGGCAATATTTGTGCTTCAAAACCTGGCAAGGAGTCACGCCAAGGGCCAGTGTTTTGTGCCCCTCGATCTGGTGGCGGCTGCCGGATTGAGCGTGGAACAATTTCTGGAACCCCTGGGCGAGCAACATGTGTCATTAATCAAAGGGATGGTTGATTTTGGCCGCGAACATCTTGGGCAGGCCATCGCTGCATTGGGTGGCCTGGCTGATGAAACGCGCAGCATCTATCGTCCGCTGGCATTGACCCGTGCCTACCTGAATTCAATGCAACGCACGCCCGCTACATTGCTCAACGGTCCTGTTGAACTGTCCCAGATCGCACGCCAGTGGGCGTTGTGGCGCGGCCCGCGGTGAGATTGGTGTAAACAATTCGAAACTTCGGATTACTGCTTTGTTAATAGGTTTCCACTATGTGGAATACGGGGGCAGCAAGGCGTGAATTTGATTCTGGAGCAGATTCGTGGACAAACCTGTCAGTGAATGGAAGAAAAAGTTGCGCGGCATGTGTGCCAAGGCAACTGAAGATGCATGGCGTGCAAAAGCCGGATCCGATGTTTCATGGAAGCAGGAAATCAATTTCCATGTGGCATGTGCAGAGCGGATGCGACAGCTTGGCAATATGGCAATCGATATCGACGAAAAGTTGCGTAAAGCACTTTGCATTCAGGCCAATGAAATTCTGGCTCGCGTTGAAGACGAACTCATGTCCGATGGCGAACGGCTGTCGGAAATCGAAGAAATGATTCAGCAATCCGATGCCTATTATGAAACCTATGGCACGCGAACGGCCCGCTATTACATGTATGAGCAGGGGCTGATTGACGTATTGGGCGATCGGCTGGACGGACGTTCAGTGCCCTATTGATGTTTGGCACACGGCCAGGCCTATTCTGCGGCCTGTGCGCTTGTACCGTCTTCTAACCAATCCATCACATCTTCCAGTGCGCGACTGGTGACGGCCAGCTTTTTCGCCGCGCCCTTTTCTTTGCCGCGCCAACGGCCCACGTGATCTGCTGGTTTTTGAATTTGCACCGGTGGAAACAGGCCGAAATTTACGTTCATCGGCTGGAACGACTTGCGCCCCATGCCTTCATCATAGGCGATATGGCCCTTGGTGATGTGGTTCAACAAGGCGCCAAAAGCCGTTGTTTCCGGTGGCAATGACGGGGCTTCGCCTGCAGCTTCCTCGGCCAGAAAACGCCCGGTCAGCAAGCCAATCGCGGCAGATTCCACATAGCCTTCGCAACCGGTGATCTGGCCGGCAAAACGAATCTGCGGCCTGGATTTAAGGCGCAGCGTCTCGTCCAACAGCGTCGGTGAATTCAAATAGGTATTGCGGTGCAAACCACCCAACCGCGCAAATTCTGCGTTTTCCAGGCCTGGAATGGAACGAAGAACATCGGCCTGCGCCCCATATTTCAACTTCGTTTGAAATCCCACCATATTGTAAAGCGTGCCAAGTGCGTTGTCCTGGCGCAATTGAACAACCGCATAAGCTTTTTCATCGGGTTTGTGGGCATTGGTCAGGCCCATGGGTTTCATGGGGCCGTGGCGTAACGTTTCCCTGCCACGCTCTGCCATAATCTCAATTGGCAGGCAGGCGTCGAAATAGGGCACATGCTCCCATTCCTTGAATTCCGCTTTTTCACCCACCACAAGCTTGTCGATAAATGCCTCATACTGATCCCGGTCCATGGGGCAATTGATATAATCCTTGCCGTTGCCGCCGGGGCCAACCTTGTCATAGCGCGACTGGAACCAGGCAATATCCAGATCAATACTGTCGAAATGGACAATCGGCGCAATCGCATCGAAAAAGGATAGGGCATCTTCGCCGGTTTCAGCGGCAATCGCTTCAGCCAGGTGAGGCGCGGTTAACGGTCCCGTGGCAAGGATGGTTGGGCCCCAGTCCGCTGGCGGCAATCCGGTCACTTCTTCGCGCGAAACTGTAATATTGGGATGGGAGTCTATTGCTTCGGTCACCGCCTGGGCGAAACCGTTGCGATCTACCGCCAGTGCAGAACCTGCGGGCACCTTGTGAGCGTCGGCGCAGCGCATGATCAATGATCCGGCGCGCCGCATTTCCTCGTGCAACAGGCCCACTGCATTGGCATTGTGGTCGTCTGATCTAAAGGAATTGGAACAGACCAGCTCAGCCAAATCTTCGCCCTGATGGGCTGCAGTGCCACGAACGGGACGCATTTCATGGAGCACGACTTCGTGGCCGCGCATGGCCAGTTGCCAGGCAGCTTCCGAACCGGCCAAGCCCCCGCCGACGACATGTGTTTTTTGTGTTTTCATGGCACTTGTCTTAAGCGCGCACGTCACAGGGTTCAACACCAAATGAGGTGTCGGCATGCCTGCCGATGGTCGCAATCGGTTTGTTTGGCCTGTTTGAATTGTGAAGGTCCGCCATCTGGCGGGGAAGGCTGAATTTTGTTAGCAACCCGGTGACAACTTTCAAAACGGGCACAATCCAAATTGGTACGGGCATTGAATATTTTGCGCAGTGACAATCCATGGGCGGCGGTCTTTGGGATGCTGTTGCTGGCGGGATGCACATCGGCACAAAATACCTCCACATTGAGCGCCAATTACGCCGCGCCTGCAAAACTGATCAAATTGTGTTCCGGTTTTGGATGCGCGATTGAGGAGAAGTTCTCATTCAACGCCGAAGACAATGAAGTTCTTCGCCAGATTATGGGCAAAAACACCCAGTCACCGGCAGATGAACGGGCCTCGATTGCCCTGGCCATTGGTGAAATGGAGAAAATGACGCGCAATAAATTGCGCTTTCGCCCAGACCAGGCGAAGGCCAATGCGCGATATAACGGCATACGTGGCCAGATGGATTGTGTTGATGAATCTCTCAACACAACCAGCTATCTGTTTCACCTGAAATCCCTGGGCCTGTTGAAACACCATAACCCCGACAAGCATTTTGCCGAACGTGGTTTGATCATTGACGGCCGCTACCCTCATAAATCGGCCACCATGCGCGATGCCAGCGGCAAACGCTGGACAGTTGACAGCTGGTATCGGGAAAACGGGCAATCTGCCCAGATCATGGAATACGCCAAGTGGCGTCAGGTGCGCGACAGCTTCGATCTGTAAAGCGCCCGCCAAGTCCGTCAGGCCAAACCGCACATATAATGAAATTCAGACAATAAAAAACGCTCACTGGGGGAGGAGGATCCAGTGAGCGTTTCTTGTTTTCGCTGATGGGAGGAGAGTATCAGCGAAAGTCTAGCGGAACTGGGAGGAGGAAAGTTCCGCTAAATCTGTTTTAGTTGCTGCGCGCAGCGCGTTTGGCAATGAACGGGATATCGCCGCGGGCGATGCCAAGGTCATTCAGTTCGCGTGTGGAAAGGCTGTAAAGTTCGTTGCGAGTCTGACGAACGCGGTTCCATGTGCGGATGTTGTTAAAGATGTCCATTTTGCTTCTTCCTTCTAGGCGTCAGCAATTCGCGCTGACCGTATCTGATGTGTCTGTTTTGAAGGCCGTGTTCGTTTGCGTCCTTCGATGTTTGACAAATAGGGTTTTGGGAAAAAATTACGAACGCAAAGGATGCAGGGAAGCCATGCAAATTGTGCAAGTGCGGTCGCAATTTCGTCTTAAATATGAAACGATTATTAACATTGCCTATTCCCGTTGCCACAGGACTGTCAGATGATCGCATTCAACTATGCTTCCAGGCTGAAAGAAGACCTTCTTGCCTGGCAGGTTGACGGACTGATTGACGCCCACACCCGCGATAGACTGCTCAAACGTGTCGTGGACGAGAAGTATTCGACCACGTTTGGTGGCATTGTTGCCATGCTCGGTGGCCTGTTGGTGCTGGCGGCATTGATCGCCTTCGTGGCAGCAAATTGGGATCAGATGCCCCGCATATACAGATTGGGCCTGTTGTTTGGCGCGCTTTGGCTTTCCTATCTGGTGGCCTGGTTTGGCGCATCGCGGGGATATGATGCATTGTCGGCGGCATTTATTGTCATTGGGATTGGTGCATTTGGTGCAGCTATTATCCTGATCTCACAAATGTTTCACCTGCAAGGCAAACCGGAAAATGCAATTCTGCTGTGGGCCACCGGCGGGCTTGTCACGACATTGCTGTCGCGTTCCACGGCTGCATTGTGCACAACAATCGTGCTGGGCTCGATTTGGGTTTTCATGGCCGCCCCATTCAATCGCGATGCCGCCAGCATCATTGGCATAGATCAATTTTATTTCTATCCGGCTGCAATCATCCTCCTTGCATGGGTCACGCGATATTTCCGCTCCAGGCTGGCCGCGCATCTGCTGGCCCTGTCGACATTGGGTTGGCTGGCCATTTTGCTGGCGCACAATATTGAAATAACACATCCGGTCTGGTGGATTGTATTTGCCCTGCTGCTCATGTCGGCATCTGGTGTCCTGTACAGTTATGTGGGGCGACAGGGCCTGTTCGGCTTTGAAAGACCGCTGCTGGCCTATCATGCCATCGCCATTGCAGGCATCGCCATTTCCTTTGCCAGCACCACGCGCCAGTTCAAGCAATCGGCAATGAGCGGAGCTGTGTCCTTGTCCGTTCTGGCTCTTGTCATCGCGTTTTGCGTGAGTTTGGGAATGGTGTTGTTGTTGCGGGGGCGCAACAGCCCGCTAATGCGCGATCAGATCGTATTTCCAATCGCAGCCGCGCTCACAATCGTCATGATCGCATGTGTGTATTTCACACAAACGGCGGCATGGGGCTTGATAGGTTTAATCGCCAGGTGGGTGTTTTGCTTCTTCCTGGGCATTTGGTTTGTCCGCTTTGGCTGGCGGCTTGAATCGCGTTTTCTCTCATTGACGGGCTATGCAACCTTTTTGATCGCATTGCTCGTTTCCTATCTTCAGGTCATGGGGTCGTTGCAACTGACCGCATTGATATACGCCTTGCTGGGTGGATTGCTCATTGTGGTGTCTGTTTTCATCCTGCGAATTGAGAAACGTTCGGAGGAGAAGACATGAAAACCGCAAAAGGCCTGTTCGTTGGGTTGGTGGTCGCTGCAGTGCTTCAAACCGGCGCATTGGGGGCAATAATTTATAAGCATCTGGAAGATTTGCGCACGGGCGTCGAGGTGGTGCTGAAGTCCAACATGCGCGACCCGCGCGATTTCTTTCGTGGCCACTACACAAGGCTACAGCTGGATGTGGAACGTATTGATCCAAAAACGGTTTCTTTGCCAGACCTGCCCCTTAAGACCCGGCAAGACGTGTTCATTGTGCTCAAACCAGGCGAAGATGGGTTTTGGAAGGCCAGCGCTGTATCGGCGACTGCACCCAGCGGCGGCGTATTCCTAAAGGGCGTCACATCATATGTACCGCCAAACGCCAAACCAACCCAGCCTTTCAATGTCAGCTTGCCATTTTCAAGATACTACGCGCCCAAAAGACGTGCCCTTGAACTTGAAGCTCTAAACCGCGACCAAAAGCTTGGTATTATCTTGGCTGTACAGGCGGATGGAACGGCCAAGATCAAAGGCATATCCGTGGACGGTAAACTGATCCACGACGAAACACTTTTGTAGCACCAGGCTGGATTATTCAGCCGCCTGGAGATCATTTTTGCCCGCAGGGCGCCGATTGAGCAATTCCTTGAGAAAATGCCCGGTGTAAGAGCGCGGTTCCTTGACGATGTCTTCCGGCGTGCCAATGGCAACCATTTCACCACCGCCATCGCCGCCTTCCGGGCCGAGATCCATCACCCAGTCTGCCGTCTTGATGACTTCCAGATTGTGCTCAATCACGGCAACGGTATTGCCGCTGTCGACGAGTTCATGCAGCACATCCAGCAGTTTTGACACGTCGTGGAAGTGCAGCCCGGTTGTGGGTTCGTCGAGTATGTAGAGGGTCCGACCCGTGGCGCGTTTGGACAGTTCTTTTGACAGTTTGACCCGTTGTGCTTCACCACCGGAAAGGGTGGTCGCCTGCTGACCAATCTTGATGTAGTCCAACCCAACACGTTTGAGCGTTTCCATCTTGTCGCGCACCGAGGGAACCGCGGCGAAGAACTCGCAGCCTTCTTCAACGGTCATGTCCAGCACGTCGGCGATGCTCTTGCCCTTGAACTGAACTTCCAGCGTCTCGCGGTTATAGCGTTTGCCGGAACATACATCGCAGGTCACATAAACATCCGGCAGGAAGTGCATTTCGATCTTGATGACCCCGTCACCCTGACATGCTTCACAACGCCCACCTTTCACATTGAATGAAAAGCGACCGGGATTGTACCCACGGGCTTTCGACTCCGGTAGGCCTGCAAACCATTCGCGAATGGGCGTGAAGGCGCCGGTATAGGTCGCCGGATTGGACCTTGGTGTCCGACCAATTGGGGACTGATCAATATCGATGATCTTGTCGAGATGCTCCAGGCCTTCAATGCGGTCATGGGGCGCGGGCAGGGCACGCGCCTTGTTGATGTGGCGTGCTGCGGCCTTGTACAGGGTTTCGATCAGGAAAGTGGATTTGCCCCCACCGGAAACCCCTGTCACCGCCGTGAATGTGCCGAGCGGGATTTCTCCGGTGACGTTCTTGAGATTGTTGCCCCGCGCGCCCACAACTTTGATCTTGCGGGCTTTGTTGATTTTGCGCCGTTGTTCGGGAACAGCAACACTCAAGGCTCCCGACAAATATTGGCCGGTGATCGATGCCTTGGATTTCATAATCGCCTTGGGCGTTCCCTGGGCAATGATTTCGCCACCGTGAATGCCGGCTTTCGGGCCGATATCCACCACATGGTCTGCGGTCAAAATGGCATCTTCATCATGCTCAACAACAATCACGGTATTACCCAGATCACGCAGATGGCGCAGGGTTTCCAGCAGCCGTGCGTTATCACGCTGGTGAAGGCCAATTGAAGGTTCATCAAGAACATACAATACGCCGGTTAGCCCGGAACCGATCTGAGAAGCCAGTCGAATGCGTTGGCTTTCACCACCCGACAATGTGCCGGAATTGCGCGACAAGGTAAGGTAGTCCAGTCCCACATCATTGAGAAATTTCAGCCGGTCGCGAATTTCCTTCAAAATGCGCACCGCGATTTCGTTTTGCTTGTCATTGAGACGGTCGGGCAGATCCTTGAACCACACATTCGCCTGTTTGATAGACAACTCGGCCACCTGCGAGATGTGGAGCTTGTCAATCTTGACTGCCATGGCCTCCTGTTTGAGGCGATAGCCTTCGCACGCCATGCAAGGCATACGAGACATGAATTTCTCAATTTCTTCGCGCATCCAGGCGCTATCCGTTTCGCGCCAGCGGCGTTCCAGATTTCCGATCACGCCTTCAAACGGTTTTTTGGTTTTATAGGTGCGCAAGCCATCATCATATTCGAAATTGATGGGCGTTTTGCCAGTGCCAAACAACACAGCCGTTTGGGCCTCAGCTGACAATGTGTCCCATGCATCGCTGATTTTGAACTTGTAGACCTTGCCGATCGCCTGCAGGGTCTGGGCATAATAAGGGGAGGGATTATTGGATTTCGACCAGGGCGCAATCGCCCCCTTGTTGAGCGCCAGCGATCCATCAGGCACGACGAGGTTTTCATCGATCTTTTGTTGATTTCCCAAACCGTCACAACTGGGGCAGGCCCCAAACGGGTTGTTGAATGAAAACAGTCTTGGTTCAATTTCCGGAATGGTGAAACCCGAAACCGGGCAAGCAAATTTTTCCGAAAAGACCAGCCGTTCGTGGGTCTCATTCTTTGATTTGTTTTTTGATTCAGCCGCTGTTTCGGAAGCATGCAGGGGCTTGTCAGCCAGTTCTGCCACGGCCATACCATCGGTCAGCCGCAACGCGGTTTCCATGGAATCTGCCAGCCGCGTCTGCACATCATCGCGCACCACAATGCGGTCCACCACCACATCCACATCGTGTTTGAATTTCTTGTCCAATACCGGAACATCAGCAATTTCATAAAACTCGCCGTCGACTTTGACCCGCTGAAACCCCTTTTTCATCAAATCGGCGAATTCCTTTTTGAATTCGCCCTTTCGGCCCCGGACGATGGGCGCCAGCAGATACAGGCGGCTGCCTTCGTCCAACTCCATCACCCGGTCCACCATCTGGCTCACGGTCTGGCTTTCGATAGGCAGGCCGGTGGCGGGGGAATAGGGCACCCCAACGCGCGCGAACAACAGGCGCATATAGTCATAGATTTCCGTGACAGTGCCGACCGTGGAACGCGGGTTTTTCGACGTGGTTTTCTGTTCAATCGAAATTGCCGGAGACAGGCCATCAATCTGATCCACATCCGGTTTTTGCATCATTTCCAGAAACTGGCGCGCATAAGCCGACAGGGATTCAACATATCGCCGCTGCCCTTCAGCGTAGATGGTATCAAAAGCCAGCGAGGATTTCCCCGAACCTGACAGTCCGGTCATCACGATCAGGCTGTCGCGGGGCAGGTCAATGTCGACATTCTTGAGATTGTGTTCGCGCGCACCGCGCACCGATATCAGCTTGTCGTCACGTTTCCGGGGGCGGGTTTTAGAATTTGAAGCCATGGAAGAAATCTTTACGAGGTGGGGCAATTCGCCCAATCTTTGCTCTAAGCGTCATATGTGGGGCATTACAGGCCCGTGTCCAGCGACCCGGCCCCATTCCCCACAAGGCGATAACATATTTGCCTGCTGCGTGTTGACGCGGCCTTGAATGCGATTCGAATTTGTTATAGAACAATACATGAACAAATAGGAATTAAACAAGCGGTGGAAAACCGCTCCTGGGGCGCATCCACTCTGCCAATGTGATGGATGCCCGCCTATGTTGGGGCAAGAGAGAACTCCGTCGATACGGAACAGATGCACGATTGTGCACCAAGGAGCAGGATTTATGGCAGGCAGCGTAAACAAGGTCATTTTGATTGGAAATCTGGGACAGGATCCTGATATTCGCCGCACCCAGGACGGGCGACCCATCGCCAATTTCTCAATTGCCACGTCGGAAAGCTGGCGTGACAAAAACACTGGGGAACGGCGCGAGAAAACCGAATGGCACCGCATCGTGTGTTTCAACGAAGGCCTGTGCAAAGTGATCGAGCAATATGTCAAAAAAGGCTCGAAGGTTTATGTGGAAGGCCAGTTGCAAACCCGCAAATGGCAGGACCAGAGCGGCCAGGACAAATATACTACAGAAGTTGTTTTGCAGGGCTTTAATGGCACATTGACTATGCTGGACAGCCGCAACAGCGAAGGCGGTGGCGGATATGGCGGCGGTGGCGGCCAGATGAGCGGCGGCGGTGATTATGGTGGCGGTGGTCAAATGGGCGGCGGCGGCCAGTCTGGCGGCGGTGGAGGTGGTTTCCCATCCTCCGGCGGTGACATGGATGACGAAATCCCGTTCTAGGATTAGGTCGATATCCTGACCCATGACTTCTCTTTTCGAACGCCTCAAGAATGATTGCCATGATGACTGGCATGACTATACCCACCACGCATTTGTGGAGGGGATGGGCGATTGCTCTTTGCCAAACGCGGCGTTCCAGGACTATCTGGTCCAGGATTATCTGTTCCTGATCCAGTTTGCCCGTGCCTATGCACTGGCAATTTATAAAGGCCGTTCGCTGGACGAAATGCGCAACGGGCTGGAGGGACTAAAAGCCATTTTGGATGTGGAAATGGACCTTCACGTGCGCCTGTGCGGAAAATGGGGACTTAGTCCCAATGATCTTGAGGCAAGTCCGGAAAAAACACCCACGGTAGCCTATACGCGATTTGTTCTGGATGCGGGCAATGCTGGAGATTTGCTGGACCTCTATATTGCCCTGGCACCCTGCATGATCGGCTATGGTGAGATTGGGGCACGGCTTGCACCAAGCGCAAATGCGGACAATCCCTATAGCGAATGGATCAACGAATATGCTAGCGATGGGTATCAGTCGCTCATGCATGCCACCGTCGCAAATCTGGACGCTCTGGCAGCCGACATGATGAACGAAGCCCGCTACCCCCGTCTGAAATCCCTGTTTGCAACCGCTACCCGGTTGGAGCGGGATTTCTGGCAGATGGGAATGGACGCCGCTTGAGGCAGGAAATCGCCCATATTGCATTGGTGGTGCGGGACTATGACGAGGCCCTGGATTTCTATGTGGGCAAATTGCGCTTCGAGCTTGTGGAAGACACCTATCAGGCCGAACAGGACAAACGCTGGGTTGTTGTGCGCCCACCGGGTTCAACAGGCACCACTTTGCTATTGGCAAAAGCGTCAAAGCCCGAACAGGAAATATTCATAGGCAACCAGGCCGGTGGCCGCGTCTTCCTGTTTCTTTCAACCGATGATTTTGACCGGGATTTTGCCCATTTACGCGCCATGGATATTGAAATTGTAAGGCCACCCCAAACCCATGACTACGGGCAGGTTGCCGTGTTCAAAGACCTGTATGGCAATCTGTGGGATCTGGTTCAGTTCTCCAGCCAACATCCCTTGGCTGTCACCAGCTGATCAGGCGCGTTTCGCCATCATGGTGGCAGACATGCTGGCAATCAGCGTTGATGTGCCACCGTCAATCCCAAATGCCTGCCCCTGACAAAAATATAATGACCGTCCGGCCTTGAGAACTTCGCCCACGAACCTGAATTCGGGCGTCGTCGCGGGGGCCAGAAAGCTGCTTTTGAATTCAACAGTCAGCACTTCTTCGCTGGCGTCCATCAAAGAGCAGGCGGCAAAGCCACAGGCTGTGTCCATGCCCGTGGTCGCAACACCTGCATGGTGGAAACCGTGGTGCTGGGAGAGTGACGTGTTGAAAGACATGGTGATTTCCACATGCCCCGGTGTCACATGATCCAGCGACATGCCCAATGTAGCCATCATGTTTTGGGCGGCAAACAGGCGTTCAATGCGGCTCTTGTAGTCTTCGTCGCGGGGAACCCATTGGTTCTTATTCATTTTCGGCAGCCCTCAATTCGGCCGCGCGCGCCACTTCTTCAGCATGGTGCTGGGCACTTTGAACCTCGATAAACAACCGTTTGACCACGGGAAAGCGGTTCTTGATCGCAATTTCCAGCTCCGTATTGGACCGCTCAACCACGCCTGCGGGAATTTCGTCCACATAGTCCACCGACAAGGCCAAAAGCACATCATTGGGGCCACGGTGCAGGGTTCTGATTTCGTTGAGAGCAATAATGGCCGGTTGGGCGGCAATAAGACTGGTGATTTCCTCGACAATCTCCGGCGCCGCAGATTCGCCAATCAACAACCCCTTGGTTTCCAGGGCCAGCAAAACAGCTGTGCCTGCCAAAATGACACCAATCACGATTGAAGCAATGCCATCCACAACCGGCAGATTGAATGTCACCGATATCCAGATGCCGATAAAGGCCACGATAAGACCCAACATGGCTGCCGTATCTTCAAACAACACTGTGAAAACAGTCGGATCTTTAGATTCCCGAACCGCCGCAAACAGGGTTTTCTTGCCCTTGGTCGTGGCGAATTCTTTATAGGCAATCCACCAGGCAACCCCTTCAAACACCATTGCCATTCCCAAAATGACATAGTTGACCATGGGGTCCGCAACCGCGCTGGGGTGCAATACTTTTTCCACCCCGTGATACATGGAAATGCCAGCACCAATTGAGAAGATCAGGATGGCGACAATGAATGCCCAGAAATAGATTTCACTGGCATAGCCAAACGGGTGCTTTTCATCAGCAGGTCGCTTGGAGCGCGCAATGCCATAAAGCAGCAACCCCTGATTGCCCGTATCGACAACCGAGTGAATGCCTTCAGACAACATGGCGGATGATCCTGTGATCGAAGCGCCAACAAACTTGGCGATTGCGATCAGGCCATTGCCGATCATTGCTGCATAAATCACTTTTTTCGAGCCAGAAGCCATCGATCACTCCACGTTGAATTTCACACGCACCAAAGCCGTGCTAAGAGAGAATTTCTGATAACACAACTGTAGCGGTACGATGAAAACTCTGCTTTTGGGACTTTCCTTGTTTGTTTCAACCTTTTCTGTTGCCCATGCGGGCGGCGCTGATGTGGTTGATGTCAAAGTCAATAAATCAGCAAACGGCACTTATCGTTTTGATGTCACCGTGCTGCATGCCGATGCTGGCTGGGACCACTATGCCAATAGCTGGCAGGTATTGGACCCAAGCGGCAAAGTGCTGGCAACCCGCGTGTTGGCCCATCCCCACGACAATGAACAGCCCTTTACCCGCTCCAAAAGCGGCATTGAAATCCCCGGTGACGTTAAGAATGTAACCGTGCGGGCAGGGGATAATGTGCATGGCTATTCCGGCAAGGAAATGACTGTCACGTTGAACTAGCCAGAACTAGCCAGCGTTCTCACACCATCGGCGATGAATTGAACTGACAAGGCCGCCAGCAATATGCCGAGCAGGCGGGTGAGCACATTGCTGACCGAATCCGATACATATTTTTGAATGCTGTCGGCCAGACGCAGGAACATATACAAGATCACGCCCACCAGCACGATGACGCCCACATGCAGGCCCTGTTCCAGCGGTGTGGTGAATTGGGATGAGAGCAATATAGCCGCGGAAATCGCGCCGGGGCCTGCGATCAGGGGAACGGCAAGCGGAAATACAGCCAGGCCGCGGGCATGGTGGTCGCTTACGGCCTTTTCCGCTGTTTCCCCACGCCTTTCAGCCCGTTTTTCAAAAACCATCTCTGAAGCGATATAAAACAGCAGCAATCCGCCTGCGACGCGGAAGGCAGCGACAGATATCCCCAGCACCGAAAGCAGGCCCGTCCCGATGAATACAAAGGCAATCAATATGCCAATGCCAAGCAATGTGCCACGCAGCGCAAGCTGCCTGCGTTGCAGCGAAGACATTCCTGCCGTGAGCCCTAAAATGATGGCGGCCTGACCCGGAGGGTCGATCGTCACAAAATAAGTCGCGAACGCATTTATCAATTGTTCGGTGGGAAACATGTGCGCACCTGGAAGCTAAAACTGCGCCAAACATACCTGAATTTGCTGTATTTGAAACGGTCAGATCAGTCGCCAAATCACGATATGCACCTCTTGTGCCTGCCCAATTGGCAATTTTCCGCCCATACCGTTTTGGTGGCAGATAACCGGTTGTAACTAAACAATATTATGACTTGAATACTTTGGGTCATATTTGAGAAAAATATCGGGTTCAGCTATGATGTGGAAAGGCATGGGCGTGCGATTCTTGCAGCCCGTTCAAAGGACAGAAACTTGGCTGACGAAGACCTCCCACAAGATTCACAAATACCCGTGGATGAAGCAGCAACGCCACCCGCAGCTGATGCCGGTGGTGGCGGCGGTGGAAGTGATGATGGCAACGGGGGCGCCGGGGGCGGAAGTGCGCTGATTCCAAGCGAACACGAGCCGATTTCTATTGTTGAGGAAATGCAGCGTTCCTATCTCGACTACGCCATGAGCGTGATCGTAAGCCGCGCATTGCCTGACGCCCGTGATGGATTGAAACCGGTCCACAGGCGCATTTTATATGCGATGTATGAAATGGGCCTGGATTTCTCCAAGGGCTATCGCAAATCCGCCGGTGTCATTGGTGAGGTCATGGGTAAGTTCCACCCCCATGGGGATGCTTCTATTTATGACGCACTGGTGCGCATGGCGCAGGACTTTGCCATGCGCCAGCCGCTGATCGACGGGCAGGGGAATTTTGGTTCTATTGATGGCGATAAGCCCGCTGCCATGCGTTACACCGAATGTCGGCTTCAGAAGGTGGCCAACCGGCTGCTGGACGATATCGACAAAGAAACGGTTGCATTTCAGGCCAACTATGATGGCCGCGAACGCGAGCCCATGGTTTTGCCTGCCCGTTTCCCCAACCTTCTGGTCAACGGTGCTGGCGGCATTGCCGTAGGCATGGCGACCAACATTCCGCCCCACAATCTGGGCGAAGTAATCGATGCCTGCCTGGCGATGATCGACAATCCCGCAATCAATCTCGACGAATTGCTGGAAATTGTACCTGGCCCGGATTTTCCAACGGGGGGCAAAATCCTGGGACGTTCCGGCATTCGCTCAGCCTATGAAACCGGGCGCGGTTCCGTGCTCATGCGCGGTGCGGTGGAAATTGAAAAATTCAAGGGTGACCGCGAAGCCATTATCGTGAGCGAGATGCCCTATCAGGTCAACAAAGCCACCATGGTGGAGAAAATTGGCGAACTGGTGCGCGATAAACGCATTGAGGGCATTAGCGACATTCGCGATGAAAGCGACCGTCACGGCTACCGTGTTGTTGTGGAATTGCGCCGCGATGCGGTCGCCGAAGTCGTGTTGAACCAGTTGTACCGCTACACATCGCTTCAAACATCCTTTGGCTGCAATATCGTGGCGCTGAATGGCGGCAAGCCTGAACAGATGAACCTGTTTGACTTGCTGAAAGCCTTTGTGAGCTTCCGCGAAGAAGTAGTGACCCGCCGCACCAAGTTCCTGCTCAACAAAGCGCGCACCCGCGCCCATGTTCTTGTTGGTTTGGCAATTGCCGTTGCAAATATCGATGAAATCATCGCGCTTATTCGCCGCGCGCCCGACCCGGCAACGGCGCGACGTGAATTGATGGAACGCCGCTGGCCCGCAAAAGACGTGGCACCTTTGATCATGCTGATCGACGACCCTCGTCACCGCGTCAATGAGGACGGCAGTTACAATCTGTCGGAAGAACAGGCGCGCGCAATCCTTGACTTGCGCCTGCAACGTCTGACCGCCCTTGGTCGTGATGAAATTGCCGACGAACTGAACGCCATTGGCGAAGAGATCAAAGACTATCTCGACATATTGTCTTCGCGCGTGCGGGTTCAAACGATTATCAAAGATGAGTTGGCGGAAGTGCGTGACGAATTCGCCACCCCACGCCGCACAGAAATTCTCGATGGCGGCTTTGAACACGACGACGAAGATCTCATCGCACGGGAAGAAATGGTCGTTACAGTCAGCCATGGCGGCTATATCAAACGTGTGCCGCTGACCACCTATCGCGCTCAAAGAAGGGGCGGCAAGGGCCGTTCAGGAATGAGCACAAAAGACGAAGATTTCGTCACGCGCTTGTTTGTGGCCAACACCCACACGCCCGTGGTGTTCTTTTCCTCGCGCGGCATTGCCTACAAGCTGAAGGTCTGGAAACTGCCGCTGACAACGCCTCAGGCGCGCGGAAAAGCCCTGATCAACCTCTTGCCATTGCAAAGCGACGAGCGGATCACCTCAATCCTGCCCATGCCCGAGGATGAAGACACCTGGGATACGCTCGACATCATGTTCGCAACCACCAAGGGCACCGTGCGGCGCAATAATTTGTCGGATTTTGTTCAGGTGAACCGAAACGGCAAGATCGCCATGAAGCTGGATGATGATGACGGCATTGTTGGCGTGGACACCTGTTTGTCCACCGATGATGTCCTGTTGACCACATCTGCAGGTCAGGCCATCCGCTTCCGCGTTGATGATGTTCGTGTGTTCTCCAGCCGCAATTCCGTGGGTGTACGCGGTATTCGCCTTGGCAAGGGCGATAGCGTGATTTCGATGGCGATCATGCGCGGTTTCGAAGCCACGCCAGCTGAACGCCTGTCCTATCTCAAACGCGCTGCCGCAGATCGTCGGGCATTGGCCGGTGAAGCCGATACCGATCCGGATCTGGATACCGTTTCCGACGATGGTGATGAGGGCAGTGAAGAAGCCGCGCTGAGCGTTGAGCGTTATGCAGAAATGGGTGCTGCAGAACAATTTATCCTCACTGTATCCAACCAGGGTTTCGGCAAACGTTCATCCAGCTTCGATTTCCGGGTTTCCGGCCGGGGCGGTAAGGGTTTGAAAGCAACGGATGTGTCAAAAGCCAAGGAAATCGGTGCGCTCGTTGCAGCCTTTCCCGTCGAAGACGCCGATCAGATCATGCTGGTGTCCGATGCAGGGCAGTTAATCCGGGTGCCGGTCGATAATATCCGATTTGCCAGCCGCGCCAGCAAAGGGGTGCGGGTGTTCAACACGGCCAAAGATGAGATGGTGGTTTCCGTCGAGCGGATCAGCGAGTCCGATGAGGATGATGGCGAAGAAGAACCATCTGCCGATCAGGCCACTGGAGAATAACCTGACCGGCAGTTTTGGTCTTACTTCAGGCGTTTATGATCATTCGTGTCGCGATTGGATTGATAAATCGCGGCACGGGATTGTTTCGTATCGTTTTGGCGAAGCATTGTGATCAATGTGGATACGATCAGCATTGAAACCATGGTGAATGCAAATGCGATAAGGCTCATGATCTTTCCTCCTGGTTTGCATCTTCGACGTAACCATCGTTGATGTAACTGCCAAGTTTCCACCATTCGCGCATCGAAACATCGGTGCTCGATGAATCGGATTGAAGGTGGAGAACGGTTACGGCCCATATCGCTCCTGCTATTGCTGCCGCGGTGATCATTTTTCTGTTCCTTTTAAATTATCGCTGGTGCGAAAAAATATTTGCGTTCTTTGCGTTTGTTTTTGAGAGCACTAGGCTCCGGTGACCCTTACATGGGAAATTCCATGGGCAATTCCAGTGCGCAAATGCACACGACGATTCAAAGGAATGTGAAGATGCAGGAAATATTAGGTGCAGAATTTGGAACCGTTTTCACATTTGTGTTGGCCAGCATTGCGATTTTGATTGTACCTGGACCAACCGTGACCGTGATCATTGCCAACAGTTTGCGCTATGGTGCGCGCGCCGGTTTGATAAACATTGCCGGCACACAACTGGGCCTGATTTTGCTGTTGGGCCTGCTGGCTTTAGGACTTGAAGCACTAACGACCACACTAGCCTGGGTGTTTGATTGGGTGCGGTTGGCTGGCGCTGCCTATCTGATCTGGCTGGGTTATAAATTCATCCGCTCCGATGGAATGCTGGTCACGCCGTCTGAGGATGCCGCCGCGAAGCCGGATAAGTCTATGTTTTGGCAGGGATTTATTGTCGTCCTGTCCAACCCCAAAGTGCTGGTGTTTTTTGGCGCTTTCCTACCGCAATTCATCGATCCTGCCGGTAATACAGCATTGCAGACAATGGCATTTGGGTTGCTGTTCATGGGATTGGCAACCCTGTTGGACAGCGCTTACGCCATTGCTGCAGGGCGCGCGGGCGGGCTGTTGACCCAGCGCAATATTCGCTTGGCAGAAAATGGCGCCGGCACGATGATGATTGGCGGCGGTTTGTGGCTGGCCCTTAGTCGAAATTAGGCTTTCAGTTTTACCCGTAGACGGTTTGCCTTTCAGGGCGTGCCGCACTATGTGACGGGCATGAAAAAACGCGCTTATTATCCCGGTTCTTTTGATCCGTTCACGAACGGGCATTTAGACATACTTCTTCAAGGCATGGCCATTGCTGACGAAATCGTCATCGCAATCGGCGTACATTCCTCCAAAATGGGTCTGTTCACATTTGATGAGCGCAAGGCGTTGATTGAAGAATTACTGCCCCAGGCATTGCGGGCGCGGGTATCGGTGGAATCGTTCAACAATCTGGTTGTGGACGCGGCCAAAGCCGCACAATGCACATTGTTGCTGCGGGGCCTGCGAGACGGAACTGATCTCGACTATGAGATGCAGATGGCGGGCATGAATGGCGCGATGAGCGATGAGGTGCAAACGGTGTTTTTGCCCTCCAGCCCGGAATCACGCCCCATAACAGCCACTCTTGTACGCCAGATCGCGGGAATGGGGGGAGATGTGTCCCCATTCGTTCCTCAATCCGTTGTTGACGCAATCGCCAAGAAATTCAACTGATCTCACCCAATCAACCATCTGCGGAGAAACTAATGTTCAAACTGAAGACTGCCGCCTTCGCGGCTCTGACACTTTGCCTGGCATCAGGCATGGCAACGGCCTCCTGGGCTGCTGACAAGGCCAATACGCTGTTGCTGGATTTGAAATCCGGCCAGGTGGAAATTGAACTGCTGCCAAAGGTTGCGCCTAACCATGTGAAGCGCATTGCCGGGCTTGCAAACCAGGGCTTTTACGATGGATTGAAGTTTCACCGGGTCATTGATGGGTTTATGGCACAAACTGGCGACCCGCGCGGCGATGGCACAGGCGGCTCACAACTGCCAGATTTGAAAGCAGAATTTTCCAGCACTTCCTTTAGCCGTGGTGTTTTGGGCATGGCCCGCTCGCAAAACCCCAACAGCGCCAATTCGCAATTCTTCATCATGTTTGCTGAAGCGCCCCATCTCAACAACCAATACACTGTATTTGGCCGCGTGCTGAAAGGCATGGAGCATGTTGACCAGATCAAAAAGGGTTCCAATGCCGCAAATGGCTCCGTACAGAACCCCGATACAATTGTGAAAATGCGCACAGCAGATAAATACTAACCATTTCAAATAACAGGATTTCAAAATGGCGGATTATAAAGACCCCGAAAACACACTCATTATGGAAACGTCCCAGGGCACCGTGGTCATTGAATGCCTGCCCGATCAGGCACCTAACCATGTGAAACATATTAAAGAACTAGCGCGTGAAGGCTTTTATGATGGCGTGGTGTTTCACCGCGTGATCGATGATTTTATGGCCCAGGGCGGCGACCCCACAGGCACTGGCACCGGCGGTTCGGACAAGCCCAACCTGAAAGCCGAATTCAACGACGAACCCCACGTGCGCGGTGTGTGCTCCATGGCGCGTTCCCAGAGCCCGGACAGCGCAAATTCCCAGTTCTTCATCTGCTTTGATGACGTGCGTTTCCTGGATCGCCAGTACACAGCCTGGGGCCGTGTGATCGAAGGCATGGACAATGTGGACAAGTTCGCCCGTGGCGAGCCGGTGCCGTCACCCGACAAGATTGTCACCATGAAAGTGGCGGCTGACGCTTAATCGGCACAGTTGCAATTTGTAAAAGTGGCGGGGCCGGGCTCCGCCACTTTTGGTTTGGAAAGCCCGTCTCCCATGCGTGTCGATGAATTCGATTTCGAATTACCTGAGAAGAACATCGCCCTGCGGCCAGCCATCCCACGTGATTCCGCACGGTTATTGTTGGTCAATGGCGGCCAGGTGGACGAGTTCGAAAATCTGACGGTCAGCAATCTGCCTGGCCTGTTGCGCAAGGGCGATGCGCTGATTTTCAATGATACGCGGGTCATTCCAGCACAATTGCAGGGCACCAGGGATCGAAATGGTGTTATTGCCCATCTGGGCGTTACGCTTCATCTGCGAACTTCTGGCGACACCTGGCACGCATTTGTGCGCGGTTCAAAAAAACTGGCCGTGGGAGAACTGGTTGATTTCGGAGCAGCAGGTCTAAAAGCAATTGCAACTGAAAAACGCGATGCGGGCGAGGTCGTTTTTCAATTCAATCTAAGCGGCCCGCAATTGGATGCAGCCCTTGTGGAAGCCGGTGAAATTCCTTTGCCGCCCTATATCGCGAGCAAACGCGCCACCGATGCGCGCGACCACAAGGATTATCAAACAATCTACGCGGCCAAAGATGGCGCGGTCGCGGCACCCACAGCCGGATTGCACTTCACGCCCGAATTGTTTGAGGCATTAGATAGAGCCGGTATCGAACGCCACGCGGTTACACTGCATGTGGGGGCAGGCACGTTTTTGCCGGTAAAAGTGGACGACACCAACGACCACAAAATGCATGTGGAATCCGGCACAATAAGCGCTGAAACAGCCGCAGCGCTTAACCGTGTACGGTCAAATGATGGCCGT
This sequence comes from uncultured Rhizobiaceae group bacterium, assembly GCA_937930845.1. Classification (GTDB taxonomy): domain Bacteria; phylum Pseudomonadota; class Alphaproteobacteria; order Rhizobiales; family Rhizobiaceae; genus Pseudahrensia. The sequence continues at coordinate 33,356 of CALHBJ010000013.1, read as the reverse complement.
TTGATCTGCGTTGGCACCACTTCGCTAAGACTGTTGGAAAGCGCGGTTGAAGAAGATGGCACATTTGTGCCGTGGCATGGCGAGACGGATATATTCATCACCCCGGGATTCAGCTTCAAGGCCGCCGACGCATTGATGACGAATTTCCACTTACCCAGATCCACATTATTCATGTTGGTCAGCGCTTTTGCGGGCCGCGAAACCATGCGCAATGCCTATCAACATGCCATCGACAATGAATACAGATTCTATTCCTACGGGGATTCGTCGCTTTTGTTCCCAGCCGAGGTAAAAAATCCCTGAACCTGTGAAACCATGTGCCCCAATGGCCCGTTTCTCCTTCATATGCCAGACTTTGGTCGATTGAAGGAGAATCAGTATGCAGGTTCGTTATGTGTTGGGTGCTGCCTTTGTGTCCGCATCATTGGCTTTTGCGCCTTTAGCCACGGCCCAAACCCCTGAACAATCGGCCAAGGCTCAAGCTGTGATCGACAGCCAGATCAGCGCCTTTAAAGCACGCAATCACGACAAAGCTTTCAGCCATGCCGCGCCCAATCTGCAACAGGTGTTTGGGTCCAGCGAACGCTTTATCACGATGGTGAAGCGCGGCTATGGCGCTCTTTACGGCGCAACAAACTGGTCGTTTGGGCGCAGCAAAGTGGAAGCGGGTCTGCTGTACCAGGAAGTATTGTTCACCGGCCCGTTGGGCAAGGAATGGGTCGCGCTTTACGCCCTGAAACAGGCCAGTGACAAATCCTGGCGTATTCACGGTGTGCAAATGCTGGAGGGAAAAGCCCAGGCGACTTAAAGGTCGCAATCGTCTTAAAGCGCGGGAATGTCTCCGCGTTCCCACATTTGCGTTGTGCGCGCCATATAGTCGCCATAGGCCGTTGCTTCGATAGCATCGCGCGCGCCCTGCATAAGGTCTTGATAGTAAGACAAATTGTTCCATGTGAGCAGCATTCCGCCCAGAGCTTCATTGGCGCGTACCAGATGGTGCAAATAGGCACGGCTATACTCCCGCGCCGCCGGACATGAGGATTCTTCATCCAGTGGCCTGTGATCTTCGGCATGGCGCGCATTGCGCAAATTAATTTTGCCGTGCCGGGTATAGGCCGTGCCATGGCGTCCGGCCCGTGTGGGCATGACACAATCAAACATGTCGACACCGCGGGCAATGGACTTCAAAAGATCATCAGGCGTGCCCACACCCATCAGATAACGCGGTTTTTCTTCCGGTAATGCGGGGCAGGTGACATCCAGCATTTCCAGCATGACTTCCTGCGGCTCACCCACTGCCAGACCACCAATCGAATATCCCTTCAAATCCAGGGCCCGCAGGGCTGCTGCAGATTCAAGCCGTAACGCCGCATTGTCGCCACCCTGCACGATTCCAAACAAAGCGCGGGCCGAATGGTCGCTTTGGGTTAAAAACGCCGTCTTGGACCGTTCTGCCCAACGCAGGGACAGTTCCATGGCGCGGCGGATTTCGGAAACATCGGCGGGCAGCGCAATGCACTCGTCGAGTTGCATTTGAATATCGCTGTCGAGCAGCCCCTGGATCTCCACAGAACGTTCTGGTGTCAGTTCAAATTTCGCCCCGTCTATGTGGGATTTAAACGTAACGCCGGATTCGCTCATTTTGCGTAACTGGGCCAGCGACATCACCTGAAAACCGCCGGAATCAGTCAATATCGGGTGCGGCCAGCGGGCAAATTCATGCAACCCGCCTAGCCGGTTCACCCGTTCTGCACCTGGGCGCAACATCAGATGATAGGTATTGCCCAAAATAACATCCGCACCGAGATCGCGCACCTGGTCCATATACATGGCCTTGACCGTACCTGCGGTGCCAACGGGCATATAGGCAGGGGTGCGAATGGTGCCACGCCGCGTGGAGATGGCGCCACGCCGGGCATTTCCATCCGTTGCGGAAATGGTGAAGGAAAAATCAGCGCTCGTGCGGTCTTGTTCGTTCATGGGACCGGGATAACCGATTTGAAAGTAATGGGAAAATGGTGAGCCCGCACGGATTCGAACCGTGGACATCCTGATTAAAAGTCAAGCGCTCTACCAACTGAGCTACGGGCTCCCGGGTCGGCGCGAGTAAGTGACGACCTTGGACTGGCAAGGCAATAGGCAAAGCTTGCGTTTGGGTCAAGCGGGTGAAATGGAGTTGGGCCAAAATAATTTGAAAAAATGGTTTCCGCGACGTTTTGTACGCCCAAAACCCTCCCACATGGTCGTCACGCAGGCGTGACAAGCTTTGGGTGTCCATTTCGCACTGTCCCGGCTAAACAGGCTCAATAGATAAAAATTCGGGATCCGATATCCATAATGACCACAGATATTGCCCTGTATGTTGTCTTTTTCGCAGGAACACTTTCATTCCTGTCGCCCTGTGTGCTGCCGCTGGTTCCACCTTACCTGACCTATCTGGCCGGCGTGTCCCTGGATGAAGTGATTGCCGGTCCCGATGGAACGGCCACAATTGCTTCAAATGTGCGGCGCAAGGCACTGATCAATGCCGGGTTGTTCGTCCTAGGTTTCACCACCGTGTTCGTCGCACTGGGCGCGGGGGCATCGAGCTTTTCTCAAATCGTGCGCCAAAACCAGGAAATCCTGTCGACCATTGCAGGTGTGCTGATCATTTTGATGGGCTGCCATTTCCTCGGCCTGTTTCGAATCGGGCTGCTTTATCGTGAAGCCCGTTTTCAGGTCAGCGATGATGTGGTGCGCAGCGCCGGCGGTGTTGGTTCATATGTCATGGGGCTCGCATTCGCTTTTGGCTGGACCCCGTGTATCGGCCCTATTCTGGGGGTTATTTTAGGAGTTGCCAGCAGCCGCGAAACCGTGGGCGAGGGCGCTTTTCTGTTGGGGGTGTATTCATTAGGGCTGGGTGTGCCCTTCATGCTGGCCGCCTTGTTTGCAGGCCCGTTCATGCGGTTTCTCAGCCGATTTAAGCGTCATCTGGGCACGGTGGAAAAGCTTATGGGTGCCCTTCTGGTTTTGACCGGAATTGCATTCATGTCTGGCTGGATGGCCGCATTCGCTTTCTTCCTGCTGGAAACATTCCCGGCTCTGGGCACGATCGGTTAGAACGCTCCTCGGCCTGGCCGTTTACCCTTGAAAACGGTTGCTGGCACCGTGGCCATCACCACGCCTCCCAGCACAAGCAAAATGCCCCAGCCGTGATAAGCCGCTAAGTCCTCTCCCAGGAACAGGATGGCCAGTGTGACGCCATAGACCGGCAACAAATATAAAAACACACCTGCCAGCGATGAGCCGACGATTTTCACGCCATATTGGAAGGCCGAAAATGCCAGCAATGAAGAAATGAGGACAATTCCGGTTATGTTGGTCCAGGCGGAGACCGTGTGCGGAAAAGACTGCAGCCAGATGGTTTCCACAAGGGCAAACGGAGCCAGCAACAGGGCACCAGCCCCAGCCAAAAGAGCAAACAGGGGGAATGTCTGGAACCCCGACAGGGCCGGTGTTCGAAGGCCAACTGAATATATCGCCCAGGAAATCGCAGTGCCCACGAAAATCAGATCGCCGGGATTAAATTCCAGATCCAGCAAGCGCGCAAAGCTGCCCTTCGCCACGATGACAACCACGCCCACGAAGGCAATCGTCACACCAAGCGCCTCACGCACCCCAATGGCACGGCCTCGAAAGGCCCATTCAATAAGAATAATCAGCACCGGAGAAGACGTGTAAATCAATGTGCCATTGGTTGCGCTGGTGTATTTCAGCGCCAGGTAGACCAACGCACCGCATACCCACATGCCCAGGAATCCCATGACCAACAGGCGCAGCCCAAGCTTGCGAATTTGAGGCCAATCGCGTTTTAGCGTGATCGCCACGAACGGCAATAAGATCAGCGTGGTAAAACCCCAACGCAAAAAGGCCAGCGTAAAAGGTTCAACCGCATCAATGGCCGCACGGCCAAACACAATGTTGGTTGAAAAGAACAACGGCATGACGAACAAAATCAGCAGCGCACGGCTGCGTTCTGTTTGTGCTGTATCCTGTGTCAATCCAATATGCCGATCAACGGCTGTCAGCCAGGGGGTCGCCCTCATAGGCCGATTCTTTACACTCAACGGTCAGGCGCAACTTCATGGTGCGGCAAAATTGTGCCATTTCCTGGCGTGAGGAAAAGGGGCCAGCAATGAGCCGTGCGCTCATCCCCGTTGCGTCTTCCTGCAGCCGGACCAAAGGCGTGAGACCCGCAAACAGGTTTTCGGCCCGCCGGTGGAGTGCGCTGTATCGCTGGGCCAATTGGGGCACGCTTTTGGAATCACCAATCTCCACACCATAGCGCGCGGTGGGCTGATCAGCAGGGGTCACTTCATTCTCTCTGGGAACAGATGCTGTTGTGTTTTCTTCCAGTTCGGCCTCATTGAGAACCTGATCAACCTCTTCGCGGGAAAATGGTTCGCTGGGTTCGGGGGCAGAACGGGCCAGTTCATCCAGCGAACTTGTCTGTGATGAAGCCAAATCTTCTGGCGTTTTCTCATCAGCCACGCCCTGCACCACTTCAATCGGAGGGGTTGGGCGAGGGGCAGGGTCTGTCTGGGCCACGATGGTGGTTGTGTTGGACGGGTTTGAGTTCGGCAGCAAGCCGATTGTCGCGGCAATGGCACCGGACAGAAGCGCCAATGCGCCCCAGGTGTACAGGGCTACAGCCCCGTTGCGGCGGGATTGCTTGCGCTCCAGGTCAGAAAGTATGGTCTGTGCAGCGTCAGAGGCGGCACGCCGCGCTTTCTTGCGACTGAATTCAGCGGGTTGATTATAAGGGTCTGGCACACGTTGTCCTGATAGCTGGCCAAAAGCAAAACAACGGCCTGTTGAACGAATCGTTACAATTTACCATTGATAAGGCGGTTTTGCAGCATTTCCCGTAAAACGATACATCCATCTGCATGTCAGAAACGGTTCGGCCTTTTTTGTCCGGACATAAAGGCTGAAACGAATGACACTCAATACCGAAGAACGCTCCTGCCTCACCATTATCCTGGCCGCTGGTGAAGGCACCCGCATGAAATCATCCATGCCCAAAGTGCTGCATCCCGTTGCCGGGTTGCCAATGGTTTGCCACGTGCTGGATACCTGCATGGCCGCAGGCGGTGGCGCACGGGCTATTGTGGTTGGCAGTCAGGCCGAGCGGGTGGCCAAAGCGGTTACCGATCACGACCAACAGGCCACAACCCATATCCAGCATAAGCGAGAAGGCACGGCCAAAGCTGTTCTGGCGGCCCGCGATGCCATAATGGGAAATGCCTTTGATGATGTGGTGGTTCTTTATGGCGATGTGCCGCTGATATCTGTCGACACCTTGTGGCAGGCGCGCCAATCTCTTGCCGCTGGCACCGACATTGTTGTGTTGGGGTTTGAAACCAACACACCCACCGGATACGGGCGCTTGATCATCGAAGAGGGTGAACTGACGGGAATCGTAGAAGAAAAAGATGCATCAGATGAACAACGGCGCATAACATTCTGTAATTGTGGTATAATGGCGTTTCGTGGCGCACATGTTTTGGACGTTCTGGACCAGGTGGACAACAAGAATGAACAAGGGGAATACTATCTCCCCGATGCGGTAAAAATTGGCCGCGCCATGGGGCTGAAGGTTGCAGCAATTGCTGTGGACGAAGATGAAACACTGGGTGTCAATGACCGCACCCAATTGGCCCAGGTGTCGAACCTGTGGCAACAACGTCGCCGCCACGAGTTGATGCTGGCCGGTGTTACAATGTCTGAGCCACACACAATCATTCTGCATCATGATACGGTGGTGGAACCGGATGCAGAACTGGAACCCTATGTGGTTTTCGGCCCCGGTGTCACGGTGGCAAGCCAGGCACGTATCAGGGCATTTTCTCATCTGGAGGGTTGTCGCGTGGGCAAAGGTGCCATTGTTGGCCCCTATGCAAGGCTGCGCCCTGGCGCTGAACTTGCCGCTGACAGCAAAGTTGGAAATTTCGTTGAAATCAAAGCCGCCCACATTGGCGAAGGGGCAAAGGTCAATCACCTTTCCTATGTGGGCGATGCCAGTGTAGGCGCAAAAGCCAATATCGGAGCCGGGTCTGTCACGTGCAATTACGATGGATTTCTCAAGCATAAAACAATCATTGGGGCAGGGGCATTTATCGGCACCAACACCTCGCTTGTTGCGCCAGTGAACATTGGTAAAAACGCAAATACGGCAGCGGGAAGTGTGATTTACGAAGATGTGCCAGCCGATGATCTGGCCATTGAACGCTCAAAACAGGCCAATTTGCCCGGGAAAGCCAAGAAATTGCGGGACCGCAATGCGCAAAGAAAACGGGATGCAAATTGAAAACAATGTATCTTTGTTTTCACATTTGAAATGTTTTTTGAGCACACAAAGACGGGAAGTCTGATACGGGCGCTTATGGGCATTGATTGGGAGGGTGAAAGAATTGTTGATTAAGCCCCCAATCACCGCCACAGAATAATCGAAGGAACGGCCGCTTATGTGTGGAATTGTTGGAATTGTTGGAGCGCGTCCGGTTGCGCCATTGATCGTGGATGCGTTGAAGCGTCTGGAATATCGTGGCTATGATTCAGCCGGTGTTGCAACGGTGGAAGGGTCGACCCTTGATCGACGCCGCGCCGAGGGCAAGCTTGTCAATCTTGAGGAACGCTTAAACGGCAGCCCTTTGGCGGGGAATATCGGCATTGGCCACACCCGTTGGGCGACCCATGGCGCGCCCGTGGAGGTCAATGCGCACCCCCATTTTTCAAGCGAAGTTGCCGTGGTTCACAACGGCATTATTGAAAATTTTCGGGAATTACGTGCTTTGCTTGAAGAGGAAGGCTTCACCTTTTCCTCTCAAACCGACACCGAAGTTGTGGCCCATCTGGTGGCAAGTGGTCTGAAAAGCGGCCTTGCGCCCAAAGAGGCGGCTTTTGCGGCTATCAAACAATTGCGCGGTGCCTTTGCCCTGGCCGTTATGTTTGGCACGGATGCCAACCTCATAATCGCCGCACGCAACGGGCCACCGCTGGCGATTGGCCACGGGGACGGCGAAATGTATCTGGGTTCCGATGCGGTGGCACTCGCGCCTTTCACCAATCGGATCACCTATCTGGAAGATGGGGACTGGGCGGTCGTGCGCCGCGACAGCGTTGAAATATTTGACGAGACCGGTAACACGATTGACCGCGTTCAGCAGACTTCAATCGGCTCAGCGCTGATGGTCGACAAGGGCAATCACCGCCACTTCATGCTGAAAGAAATTTATGAACAGCCGGAAGTCATTGGCCACACGCTGGCCAATTATGTGGATTTCAACGCAAGCCGCATCGCGCTGCGCGATATGGGCGACACCGCCAATCCGCTTGATTTCGCCAAGCTGGACCGGCTGAACATCACTGCCTGCGGCACGGCTTATCTTGCTGGCTATGTGGCAAAATATTGGTTTGAACGCCACGCCCGCCTGCCGGTTGATATCGATGTGGCATCGGAATTCCGCTACCGCGAAGTGCCCATGGCCGCCAATGGCCTGTCACTGTTTATCTCCCAGTCTGGTGAAACAGCCGATACACTGGCCGGTTTGAAATATTGTGAGGCAGCCGGGCAACACCTGGCAGCGATTGTGAATGTGCGTGAAAGCACCATCGCGCGCTCTTCCCATAATGTGTTCCCAACCCTGGCCGGGCCGGAAATTGGCGTGGCGTCAACGAAAGCATTCACCTGTCAATTGTCGGTGCTTGCTGCACTGGCCATTGGTGCCGGCGTTCAACGGGGCCACATTGACGAAGCCAGCGAACAGCGACTGGTGGAAGAATTGTCCGAGGCACCGCGCTACGCCAATGAAGTACTCAAGATGGAAAATGAAATCCGCAAGCTTGGCCACACGCTGGCCCACAAGGAACATGTTTTATATCTTGGCCGCGACACCAATTATCCATTGGCCATGGAAGGGGCATTGAAGCTTAAGGAACTGTCTTACATCCACGCAGAAGCCTATGCCGCCGGTGAACTGAAACACGGCCCCATCGCCTTGATCGATGAGGAAATGCCGGTTGTCGTAATCGCACCGCATGACCGGATTTTTGAAAAAACGGTTTCCAACATGCAAGAAGTGGCGGCGCGCGGCGGCAAGATTATTTTGATAACGGATGAACGCGGCGCGCAGGAAGCAGGCATGGAAGAGGCACAGGTCATCTTGATGCCTAACATGCCTGAAATCATAACGCCCATTGTATATTCCCTGCCCATCCAGATGCTCGCCTACCATACGGCGGTGCATATGGGGACAGATGTGGATCAGCCGCGCAATTTGGCGAAATCTGTCACCGTCGAGTGAGATTGCGCTTGCAATTTGCCGCTGGCCACACAACTTAGACGCATAGAGCCGGGCATGCGCCGGGCCTCCAGATTGATCGTGGGTTTTCTCATCAAATGATCCCAGAGACTGACCAGACTAAAATCGTGAAACGCCAGCCGGCAATGACCCGATTGAGGAATTATTTCTTCACCGGGTTGGTTATTTGTGCGCCCATTGCCATCACCGCTTATCTCACCTGGACCCTGGTTCAGTGGGTGGATGGCTGGGTGAAACCTTACCTGCCGGATATCTACAATCCCGATCTGTACTTGCCGTTTTCCATTCCCGGGTTCGGCGTGTTGGTGGCCTTGTTTGTCATCACGATTGTCGGGTTTCTAACGGCCAATCTGATTGGTAAATCCATTGTCGCCTATGGCGAGTATTTGTTGTCGCGCATGCCGGTCGTGCGCAACATCTATTCAGCCCTGAAACAAATATTCGAAACCGTGTTTCGCGAAGACGCTGAAAGCTTCCAAAGCGTTGTGATTGTGGAATACCCGCGCCGGGGCATTTGGGCACTGGCATTTGTCGCCACTGACACCCTGGGCGAAGTTCAGGCACGCCTAGATGAACCAGCGGGCCAGACCGTCAGCGTGTTTCTGCCCACAACGCCAAACCCCACATCTGGATTTTTGCTGTTTGTTCCCAAGGAAGACGTGGTTACCCTGGACATGAGTGTGGAAGATGCCGCCAAGCTGGTTATTTCAGCGGGTCTGGTCGCACCGGAATTTCAGGAAGCCAAGCAGAAGGCACTGGACAAGCGCGCCAAAGAGACCTCCTAACCCGCGCGCAGCAAGCGCACCGCCTCGTCCTTTGCAAATAAATACAGCAAGACGCGCAAGGCTTGCCCCCGTTCACTGGAAAGTTCGGGGTCCCGCGTCAGAACCAGCCGCGCATCGTCACGTGCCATCTCCAATATGCTGCCGTGATGTTCCATGCGGGCGATTTTGAATCCGGGCGTGCCGGATTGACGGGTGCCCAATATTTCACCTTCGCCACGCAATTTCAGATCTTCCTCGGCAATCCGAAAACCGTCTTCTGTTTCGCGCATATTGGAAATGCGGGCCTGTGACACTTCACCCAACGGCGCTTTATAGAGCAACAGACAGCTCGACGGCTTGTCGCCCCGCCCAACGCGACCACGCAACTGGTGCAATTGGGCAAGACCAAACCGTTCGGCATGTTCGATCACCATAATGGTGGCATCGGGCACATCCACGCCTACTTCGATCACCGTGGTGGCAACCAGAACACGGGTCTTGCCCTCTTTGAAATCCTGCATGGCAGCGTCTTTTTCCGCCGGTTTCATGCGCCCATGCACCAGACCAACATTTTGTCCCAAACGGGCGGTCAGCGTTTTGAACCGCTCTTCCGCTGATGTGACAGGCAGTTCATCGCTTTCTTCCACCAGTGGACATATCCAGTAGATTTTCTCACCGCGAGAAACCGCACCTGTAATCCTCTCAACAAGTTCATCCAGACGGTCCATGGACAATGCGTTGGTTTTGATGGGCAGCCGGTTGGCCGGTTTTTCATCGAGCTTGGACACATCCATGTCGCCAAAATAGGTCAGCACCAAAGTGCGCGGAATGGGAGTTGCTGTCATGACCAGAATATCTGCGCCACCCCCTTTGGCGGCCAATGCCAGTCGCTGATGCACCCCAAACCGGTGCTGCTCATCCACGACACCAAGGGCGAGATTGGCAAAAGTCACCCCGGCCTGAAACAGGGCATGGGTACCAATTACGATGTCGATGTCACCATTGGCCAGTCTGGCATAAATCTCTTCGCGCGCTTTTCCTTTCTCGCGGCCGGTCAAAACGCATACGGACATTCCCGCCTGCTTTGCCAGCGGTTCGATGGTGGCGAAGTGTTGCCGGGCAAGAATTTCGGTAGGGGCCATGATGGCGGCCTGACCACCAGCCTCAACCGCATTGGCGCAGGCCAGCAATGCCACAAGCGTTTTACCTGACCCCACATCGCCCTGGAGCATGCGCAACATGCGCTCAGGTGATCCCATGTCGCCCAATATTTCCTGCACTGACCGTTCCTGGGCACCCGTGGGTGTGAAGGGCAGGGCAGCCAAGATCGCGGCACGTTTGTGCCCATCACCTTGCCAGCTTTTCCCTGCCGACTTTTTCATCCGACTGCGCACCAGCGCCAGAGCCAATTGACCGGCCAGCAATTCATCATAGGCCAGTCGTTGCCAGGCAACAGACTCGGGCGAAATATCCAGTGGCTGTTGGGGGTAATGGATGCGCTGCAGCGCATCTGCAAATGTGGGCCAGTGATTGGCCGCTACCAAAGAATCATCTGCCCAATTGGGCAAATCGGGCAGGATTGCCAGCGCGGCATGTACCGCCTTGGTAGCCATTTTCAATGAAAGCCCGGCGGTGAGTGGATAGACCGGCTCGATTAAAGGTAGATCATCAAAATTTTCTTCGGAAACAATATGGTCAGGATGCACCATGTTGGGTCGGTTGTTGAACCATTCCACCCGGCCACTGACGAAGCGTGTCTCACCAACCGGCAATTGCTGTTCGAGCCACTTGCCCTGTCCGCGAAAGAAAACCAGCGACATCTCGCCCGAATCATCGTGAACCTGCACCCGGTAGGGCACACGTTGATTGCCACGGGGCGGAGGCTGGTGGCCATCCACACGGACTTTCAACGTGACCAATTCCCCTTCAGGGGCTGCCGCAATACCCGGTTGATTGCGCCGGTCTATCAAACTGAAAGGCAAGTGAAACAGCAAATCGCCCACAACGGCTTCACCATCGGCACCGCGCAATAGTTTGCCCAGTGACGCGCTTATTTTTGGACCGATTCCGGTAAGACTGATCACCGGAGCATTGAGAGGGTTGAGGATATCGGGCCGCATTCGACTTTATTGCCAATATGCGGGCCACCTCGCAAACAAAATTTCTAAAATCGCGGCAACATGGACGCTGACAAGGCCGATCAACAACCTTATAGAGACGGGCTTGAACGTTAGTTTTTAAAAATGGCGGGTTTTTCAGTGAGTGAATCAATGCGCAGCAGCCTTGGGCTGGATGAACGCCGCAAACGCCTGCTTTTCCGCTCCTGGCACCGAGGCATGCGCGAGATGGACTATGTGCTTGGCACATTTGCAAATGAAGTCATTGCCGATCTCGATGATGCCGGTCTCGATCAATTTGAACAACTAATGGAAGTCCCGGACCCGGATATGTATAAATGGCTGTCAGGCACCGTGCCGGTTCCTCCCAATTGGGATAATGACATGGTGCGCAAAATCCGACAGTTCCACCTTGGTGACTGACACAGCCATAGCCATGACATCCCAATCCATCAGCAAATTTCTGTCTTTGTTGGCAGACCCAACAGGCATTCGCTTAGGCGGTGTGCCAGATGGATATGAAGCCCTAGTGATGGCAAAGACATTGTCGCGCCTTGCTGAAGACCACAGCGAGCGTGATCTCATATTCGTGGCCCGCGATGGTCAGCGTGCCGCCGATGTGGAAGCGGCATTTCGTTTTTTTGCGCCCTGGGCAGATGTGCTCCACATCCCGGCCTGGGACTGTCTTCCCTATGACCGGGTATCTCCGTCCAGCGATGTGCTGGCAAAACGCATTGACGCTCTTTCGTCACTTGCCTCGAAGCAAGAGCAGGACGCGCCGCGTTTGATTACGGTCACACCCAATTCATTAATCCAGTGTCTGCCGCCACAGGCCGCCTTTGCCGGTCAGGTACGCAAGCTTGCACCCGGTCAACGGGTGGACATGGATGAACTGACCGGCTGGCTTGCTGGCAATGGGTTTGAACGAACCCCAACTGTGCGCGATGCGGGTGAATTTGCCATACGAGGCGGCATACTCGACCTGTTCCCCCCCGGTGATGACAATCCGGTGCGTCTGGATTTTTTCGGCGATACGCTAGAAAGCCTGCGCAGGTTTGATGCTGATAGTCAGCGGACCACGGAACAATTAAAACTGCTCACCCTGTCACCAATGAGCGAAGTGACGCTGGACCCTGGGACCATTGCGCGCTTCCGTACTCAATATCTGTCGACCTTCGGCGCTGCGACCCGCGACGATGCACTCTACACCGCGGTCAGCGAAGGCCGTCGCTATGCTGGCCTTGAACATTGGTTGCCCCTGTTCTTCGACAAGCTGGAAACCATATTCGACTATCTGCCGGGATCACACATAGTCATCGACCATTTGGTGGATGAGGCCATAACCGCACGCGCCGCCCAGATTGTGGACCATTATGAGGCCCGCCAGCGGGGTCTCGACGCGCAAACCGACAGTGGTGCGCCGTACAAACCCGTTGAGCCGGGATCCATGTATTTGAGTGCAGATGAGGTCTGGGCGCACCTGAATGCCCGGGCAAAAATTCTGATCTCCCCCTTTGAAGTGCCAGACTTTGTGCCCGGCGAGCGGGTGCTGAACCTGGAAGCGCGGCCTGGGCGAAATTTTGCCACCGAGCGCCAGAGCGGCAATGTCAACGTGTTTCAGGCATTAGCCGACCATATGGCCGATCTGCGTGCAGACGGGAAACGGGTCGTTTTTGCTTCCTGGAGCGGCGGTGCCCGTGACAGACTAGTGCAGGTGCTCGACGAACACGGCGTGACCAACACCGCACAGGTATCCAACTGGGCAGAAGCGCAAGCTCTTGGACCCGGCACAACCGCACTTGCGGTGCTTGGGCTGGAGGCTGGGTTTGCAGACGCCGAATTGGCGATTATCGGCGAACAGGATGTGTTGGGTGACCGATTGGTCAAACGGCGTAAGTCCAGCAAAAAGGGCGGAGATTTCCTCAACGAAGTCTCAAGCCTGGCGGCTGGGGATATTGTTGTTCATGTGGACCACGGTATCGGCCGCTTTCAGGGACTGGTGACGATTGAAGCCGCCGGTGCACCCCATGATTGTCTTGAACTGCGCTACCACAACGACGACAAACTGTTCCTCCCAGTGGAGAACATTGAACTCCTGTCTCGCTATGGCAACAGCGATGCGGAGGTCATGCTGGACCGTCTGGGCGGCGCCAATTGGCAGGCGCGCAAAGCCAAGCTGAAAAAACGTATTCTGGAAATGGCAGGCCAGTTGATCGCCGTTGCTGCCGAGCGACAATTGCGCAAGGCCGATCCGGTTTCCGTTCCCGATGGGGTCTATGACGAATTTGCCGCCCGTTTCCCCTATGACGAGACCGAAGACCAGCTCAACGCCATCGATTCCGTGATTGGTGATTTGTCGTCTGGCCGCCCGATGGACCGGTTGATTTGCGGCGATGTTGGTTTTGGCAAAACAGAAGTGGCACTGCGCGCAGCCTATTTAACCGCCATGGCGGGAAAGCAGGTCGCCGTCGTCGTGCCCACCACATTGTTGTCACGCCAGCATTTCAAAACGTTTCAGGAACGGTTCCACGGCCTGCCGGTGCGCGTAGCACAAGCCTCCCGCCTTGTGGGTGCGAAAGCACTGGCTGAAGCCAAGGCGGGTGTGAAGGACGGTTCGGTGGATATTATAGTGGGCACCCACGCGCTGTTAGGCAATTCCATTGAATTCAAACGGCTGGGATTGTTGGTGATCGACGAAGAACAGCGCTTTGGGGTGAAGCACAAGGAACGGCTGAAAGAATTGCGCAGCGATGTGCATGTTTTGACGCTTTCCGCGACACCCATTCCACGCACCCTGCAACTGGCGCTGACAGGTGTGCGCGAGTTGTCGCTGATCACTACCGCGCCTGTAGACCGTATGGCGGTGAGAACATTTGTCATGCCGTTTGACGGTGTGGTGGTGCGCGAAGCCTTGTTGCGTGAACGCTATCGGGGCGGCCAGAGCTTCTACATCGTGCCACGGGTAACCGACCTGCGCGGCAGGCAGGAATTTTTGGCTGAACATTTGCCTGAATTGAAAGTGGCCATCGCCCACGGTCAGATGCCGCCTGGCGAACTGGAAGATGTCATGAACGCATTCTATGAAGGTCAGTATGACGTCTTGCTGTCCACCACGATCGTGGAATCCGGGCTGGACATTCCCTCCGCCAATACAATGATCGTGCATCGTGCAGACATGTTTGGCCTCGCCCAGCTCTATCAGATGCGCGGGCGCGTGGGCCGTTCCAAAACCCGCGCCTATGCGTTGATGACGCTGCCACCAAACAAGGTTCTCACAGCAACAGCAGAACGGCGGCTGAAGGTTCTCCAGTCTTTGGATACGCTGGGCGCAGGCTTCCAACTGGCCAGCCATGATCTCGACATTCGCGGTGCTGGCAACATTCTTGGTGAAGAACAATCCGGCCACGTGCGCGAGGTGGGGTACGAACTCTATCAACAGATGCTGGAAGAGGCGGTTGCTGAACTGAAAGAGGGTGGAGACGCGGAAATTGAAGATCGTTGGTCGCCCCAGATCACGGTGGGTGCAACCGTCATGATCCCCGAATCCTATGTGCCCGATCTTACGGTGCGTATGAGCCTGTACCGGCGTCTGGCCGATTTGCAGGCCGCAGAGGACATAGATGCCTTTGGCGCCGAATTGATTGACCGCTTTGGGCCCTTGCCGACCGAAGTAGACCATTTGCTGAAGATTGTTTTTGTGAAATCCCTGTGCCGCAAGGCAAACATTGAAAAACTGGATGCCGGTCCAAAAGGGGTCGTGGTGCAATTTCGCAATAAGGAGTTTGCCGAACCGGCCAAACTTATTACCTGGATTGGCGAACAGGGCAGTCTGGCCAAAATCCGCCCGGACCAATCCATTATGTTACAACGTGACTATCCAACACCGGACAAGCGCCTGCGCGGTGCGGCGGTGATCACAACACAATTAGCCAAAATGGTGGAAGCCGCATGAGCGATCATTTCGAAATCCGCGACGACGCCTTTTTTGACGTTTTTTCCGAACAGGCGCAGTTGAGGGTTGAAGCAGAAGGATTCACTTTTACCGAAGGTCCAATCTGGCATCCCGACGACCATTTCCTGATCTTCTCGGATATTGCCGAAAGCGTTCAATACCGTTTTACGGCAAACGGCCAGTTGGAGACTTTCCGTACGCCGTCCAACCAGACCAATGGCAATTGTTTTGATCTCGCCGGGCAGGTCATTTCCTGCGAGCACGCATCCTCACAAGTTGTGCGCCATGTGCACGGCGGCAAGATGATTGAAGTCATCGCCAGCCACTATGAGAGCCGCGCGCTTAACAGTCCCAATGATGTGGTGGTCGACCAAAAAGGTCGTATCTGGTTCACCGATCCCAATTTTGGCCGCACGCGCGAAGACCTTGGCATATTGCGCGACTGCGAACTGGATCTATGCGGGGTCTATCGGCTGGACCCGGACGGTAAACTGACGCTTGTTGCAGATGATTTCACCGCCCCCAATGGCCTGTGCCTGTCATTGGACGAAAGCCAGATATTCATCAATGACAGCGCCAAGGGGCACATTCGGGTGTTCGATATCGATGCCAGCGGTGCACTTGCATCCGGGCAAATCTGGGCAGAGGTTACAGGCACACACACGGACCCGAAGACCGGGCTAAAATGGGTGCCTGACGGTATGAAGTTCGCAAATTCCGGGCATTTGTTTTGCAACGGTCCGGGCGGTGTTCATGTGTTTGACAAAAAAGCTAAATGCCTGGGCGTTGTGCTGTTTCCCGAAAAGAGCACCAATTTCTGCTTTGGTGGGATTAAACGCGACCGGCTGTTCATCACCGCCTCAACACGACTATACAGCATTCCAACCAAGCTGACCGGTCCCAGAATGATTCCGGCCAGCAATTGAGTTTCCCAGATTTTGCCTTATGACAGGCACAAGTTTAAATCGATTTAAATGATGGAGCCCACCCATGACAACAATCATCGACATCCACGCCCGTGAAATTCTCGACAGCCGTGGTAACCCCACCGTCGAGGTGGACGTTTTGCTGGAAGATGGTGCATTTGGACGTGCGGCGGTGCCATCGGGTGCTTCAACTGGTGCCCATGAAGCGGTGGAATTGCGTGATGGCGGTGACCGCTATCTGGGCAAAGGCGTGACCCAGGCCGTTGAGGCCGTGAACACCACCATTTATGATGCCGTGTGCGGCCTTGAAGCTGAAAATCAACGCGCTGTTGATTCCATGATGATCGATCTCGATGGATCGGACAACAAAGCCAATCTGGGGGCGAACGCCATTCTTGGCGTGTCACTGGCTGTGGCCAAGGCGGCAGCTGATGCAGCGGCTTTGCCATTGTATAAATATCTCGGTGGACCTTCCGCCCATGTTTTGCCCGTTCCCATGATGAACATCATCAACGGTGGCGAACATGCCGACAACCCAATCGACTTTCAGGAATTCATGGTCATGCCGGTGGGGGCGGAAAGCTTCCGTGAAGCCCTGCGCATGGGAGCAGAGATTTTTCATACGCTGAAAAAAGGGCTGACTGCCGCCGGACACAACACAAATGTGGGGGACGAAGGTGGATTTGCGCCAAATATCGGCAGCGCGCCAGAGGCTTTGGATTTCGTCATGCAGTCCATCGAAAAGGCCGGATACAAGCCGGGAGAAGATGTGTTCATCTCCCTCGACACCGCATCCACCGAATTTTTCAACAACGGGGCCTATGAGTTGAAGGGGGAAGGGCGCACGCTTTCCTCCAATGATATGGCCGCCTATTTGGCCGAACTGGCTGGCAAATATCCGATCATCTCCATTGAGGATGGCATGGCCGAAGACGATTGGGATGGCTGGAAAACGCTGACCGATCTTGCCGGTGAGAGCTGTCAGTTGGTGGGTGACGACCTTTTCGTCACAAATACCAGCCGCCTGAAAGACGGCATCGCGCGCGGCGTGGCAAATTCAATTCTGGTAAAGGTCAACCAGATCGGCTCCCTGTCCGAAACCTTTGAGGCCGTGGAAACGGCCCACCGTGCCGGATACACCAGTGTCATGTCTCACCGCTCCGGCGAAACCGAGGACACGACAATCGCGGACCTGGCGGTCGCCACTAATTGCGGCCAGATCAAAACCGGTTCCCTGTCCCGCTCTGACCGCCTGGCCAAATACAATCAGCTACTGCGCATCGAAGAAGAGCTTGGCGGCCAGGCCGTATATGCGGGCAGGGGCGTTTTGCGCGCCTGACCCGAATGTGAGTTTAGCAACGCTTTGTTAACTGCGAATCCGGCATGGTCTGATCATGCCGGTACGCATTCGCAAACGTAAATCCCTGACCCGCTTCATCGCGCCATTAGCGACGATGATGATTTTGGGCTATTTCGGATTCCATGCCTTCAATGGCCAATACGGCATTCGCGCCCACCTGGCGATGCAAAACCGGATGGACAAGCTTGAGCAGCATTTGGCGGAACGCACAATTGTGCGTGAAAAGCTTGAATCCCGTGTCAGCCTGTTGCGCACCGGCAGTCTGGAAAAAGACATGGTGGACCAATATGTCCGCAGCCAACTGAATATGGCCCGCGACGATGAAGTTGTCCTGATATTGCGCTGATATAGCAGTTGCTACAAATCTAGTTAATCGCGCAAAAAGCGTTATAATACAAAAGATTATAACGCCATTTTGAACGCAAAAACAGGTTTGTTTTTGCCTGTTGTTCAGTTATTCTGATATCAACGATCCAATTGAATCACCATTATGCATTCAATTGCCCCATCGAAAAGTCATTTAAAGGTGAACCTGTGGCGAAATCGACAAAGAAAGCGGCCGCGCCCAAGACGCCGGCCCCGCTAGACTATTCCAAAGATCAAGAACTCAATGCCTATCGCGAGATGTTGTTGATCCGGCGTTTTGAAGAAAAGGCCGGTCAACTATACGGCATGGGCCTCATCGGTGGTTTTTGCCATTTGTATATCGGTCAGGAAGCCGTTGTCACCGGCATGCAGGCCGCCCTCATTGAGGGGGATCAGGTCATCACGGCCTATCGTGACCACGGCCACATGCTGGCCTGCGGCATGGAACCACGCGGTGTCATGGCAGAGCTGACAGGCCGCCAGGGAGGATATTCCCGCGGTAAGGGCGGTTCGATGCACATGTTTTCCAAGGAAAAGAACTTTTATGGCGGTCACGGCATTGTCGGCGCGCAGGTGTCGCTTGGCACAGGCATCGCGTTCAACAATCTTTACCGCGAAAACGGCAATGTGTGCCTGACCTATTTTGGCGATGGCGCATCGAACCAGGGGCAGGTGTATGAGAGTTTCAACATGGCCAAGCTCTGGGGGTTGCCTGTTGTATTCGTCATTGAGAACAACCGTTATGCCATGGGAACTTCGGTCCAGCGCTCATCGGCTTTGACCGAATTTTCCAAACGCGGTTGTTCCTTCAACATTCCCGGCATCGAAGTCGACGGCATGGATGTGCGCGCCGTGCAAGCCGCCGGTGATCTTGCCACCGATTGGTGCCGTTCGGGCAAAGGGCCAATTATTCTGGACATGCAGACCTACCGCTATCGCGGCCATTCCATGTCTGATCCGGCCAAATATCGCAGCAAAGACGAAGTTCAGAAAATGCGCGCGGAAAATGACCCCATCGAGCGGGTCAAGCAGCGCGTTTTGGAAAAACAATGGGCAAGCGAAGATGATCTCAAAGCCATCGACAAGGATGTGCGCGCGGTCGTGGCGGATTCTGCCGATTTTGCACAGAATGATCCGGAACCGGATGCATCGGAATTATACACCGATATCCTGTTGCCCGTGACGGAAGGGGCGTGAACCATGCCAACTGATATTCTCATGCCAGCCCTTTCTCCCACAATGGAAGAAGGCACCCTGTCCAAATGGATGGTAAAAGAAGGCGACAGTGTTGCCTCCGGTGATGTCATTGCCGAAATTGAAACCGACAAGGCAACCATGGAAGTGGAAGCCGTGGATGAGGGCACTATTGGGTCCATCGAAATCGCGGAAGGCACCGAAGGCGTTAAGGTCAATTCGGTGATTGCTGTGTTGTTGGGCGAAGGCGAAAGCGCCTCTGATGCCAAACCGGCAGCTGCCCCGGCACCAGATGCACCAGCTGAACCAGCCCCCGCCGCCGAAGCGCCAGCGCCAGTGGCAGAGCCAATGCCAGCTGCGCCCAAAGCGCCGGAACCTGCCATTATGAATGACCCTTCCATTCCATCGGGAACCGAAATGCGTTCCACTTCGGTGCGTGAGGCCCTGCGTGACGCCATGGCGGAAGAAATGCGTTCAGATGACCGCGTCTTCGTCATGGGGGAGGAAGTGGCTGAATATCAAGGTGCCTATAAGGTCACCCAGGGGCTGCTGGAAGAATTTGGCGCAAAGCGTGTTATCGACACGCCAATCACCGAACATGGGTTTGCAGGCGTTGGTGTGGGTGCGGCCATGGCCGGATTGAAGCCCATTGTGGAATTCATGACATTCAATTTTGCCATGCAGGCGATTGACCAGATCGTCAATTCCGCCGCCAAAACGCTTTATATGTCCGGCGGACAGATGGGTGCACCCATGGTGTTCCGTGGCCCCAATGGCGCAGCCGCCCGTGTGGGCGCACAGCATTCCCAATGCTATGCTGCCTGGTATGGCCACATCCCTGGATTGAAGGTCGTCGCGCCCTATGGCGCGGCAGACGCAAAAGGCCTTTTGAAGGCCGCCATTCGCGATCCCAACCCGGTTGTCTTTCTGGAAAATGAAATCATGTATGGCCAGTCCTTTGACGTACCGGTCATGGATGATTTTGTGCTGCCCATTGGCAAGGCGCGTATTCACCAAACAGGCACCGATGTGACATTGGTTACATTTGGTATCGGTATGAAATACGCGATTGAAGCCGCAGCAGCGCTGGCGTCTTTGGATATTTCAGCAGAGATCATCGACCTGCGCACCATTCGTCCCCTCGATATGGAAACGGTCATTGAGTCTGTGAAAAAGACCAATCGCTGTGTCACAATCGAAGAGGGCTTCCCACAATCCGGCATTGGCGCGGAAATTGCCGTACAAATCATGCAGGAAGCATTTGATTATCTTGATGCGCCGGTATTGCGGGTTACGGGTAAGGACACGCCCATGCCTTATGCCGCCAATTTGGAAAAACTTGCCCTGCCCAGTGCCGAGGAAGTGGTGCAGGCTGTTCGTGCGGTGACGTATAAATGAGCAATATTCCCAAGCTGGATATACGTGATGCTGAGTGGGACAAGTTCCGCGATGCGGTGGTGATTCCAGCCGGACGGGACCAATTGGTCATTTCACTCGACGCCCTTGAAAGCTGGGCCAACCGATCACTTTCACCAGCAGAAGCTGTTGAAGTGGCGGTGGATGAAAAGGCCATGTTGCGCGCAATTGCAAATGCGACTCCGGCCCATGACAACGTAATTACCATCACCAGCGGCATCATGAACGCCCGCTCGTGGAGCGTTCAACCCTATGACGATGGCCCTGATGACAGTGGCCCCATTTATCTTGGAGATCCTCAATGAGTATCGACATCACCATGCCCGCACTCTCGCCCACCATGGAGGAGGGCAACCTCGCCAAATGGCTTGTGAAAGAAGGCGATACAGTCGAAGCCGGCGATGTTATCGCTGAAATCGAAACCGACAAGGCGACCATGGAAGTGGAAGCGGTTGATGAAGGTGTTGTTGCCAAAATTCTGGTGGCTGAGGGAACCGAGGGCGTCAAAGTCAATGCCGTTATCGCTGTGCTCGCCGAAGAAGGTGAAAATGCTTCCGACGTGAAGCCCGCCGATGGTGAGGCACCATCTGAGGCGGCACCAGCAACTGAAACCGCCCCAGAACCAGCGCCCGCACAAGCCGCTGCACCGGCGCCCATGACATCTGCGCCTGAAACAGCGGCCCCGGCTGCACCAATGGCGGCAAAAACCGGTGATGGCAGTCGCCTGTTTGTCACCCCTCTGGCGCGTCGGGTGGCGGCACAGAACAATATTGACCTCTCCAGCATATCAGGCAGCGGACCGCGTGGCCGCATTGTCGTCTCAGACCTCGACGGGGCATCGGCAAGCACGTCCGCGTCTACTCCATCGCAAGCGGCAACCCCCGCAATGGCTGCGCCTCAATCGCCTTCGGATGAGGCTGTTCTTGCCCTGTTTGAAGAAGGCAAATACGAAGCCAAGCCCCATGACGGGATGCGCAAAATCATTGCCGAGCGCCTGACTGTCAGCGCGCAGACCATTCCGGCCTATTTCGTCACCATGGATTGCAACATCGACGCACTGCTTGCTTTAAGAGCACAGATCAATGGCGCAGCTCCCAAGGATGATGAAGGCAAACCAGACTTCAAGATTTCGGTCAATGATATGATCGTCAAGGCCATGGCCATGGCGCTTCAGGCAGTGCCGATGGCCAATGTTTCGTGGACAAGCACCCACCGGATTTACCACACCCATTCGGATGTGGGTGTCGCGGTTGCGGTGGACGATGGCCTGTTCACACCCATTGTGCGCCGGGCAGAATCCAAACCGCTGTCCGTCATTTCCGCAGAGATAAAAGACATGGCGGGCCGGGCCCGTTCCCGCAAACTAAAGCCAGATGAATACCAGGGCGGGTGCACAGCCGTATCCAATCTTGGCATGTTTGGCGTGCGCGAGTTCACCTCTATCATCAACCCGCCACACGCATCCATCGTGTCCATCGGTGCCGGTGAAAAACGCGCTTTGGTCAATGCCGAAGGAGAATTGGTTGCTGGCACGGTGATGGGCGCAACATTTGCCTTTGATCACCGGGCGATTGATGGTGCGCTAGGTGCACAACTTGCATCGGCCTTCAAGCAATTGATTGAAAATCCGTTGGGAATGTTGGTCTAGTTTTTGGGAAAGTTTTGTTTAATGCCGCCCTCATCACGAATGGCTTCATTTAGAATTCGGTTCTGATCGGCCAGGAAGTTGGCGCTGTAGGCCAATATGCCAAGCATGACGGCAGCAAAAACGGCCCTGAATATCATATTGCGGCGCTGCAGCCCTAAAACGCGATACAGCACAGCGCTGGCAACGAGCCAAACGAGAAGCAGATTTACAGCAGAATAACCGAGACTGTGGAGAGATTGAAAAAACTGCATGTTGATCCAGGCGTTTACCAAGTTTGACAAGCTTCCTATGGCCCCGGTTGCGCCATTACACAAGAGTGGACGCAAGCGCCGGTTTGTCGCGCGCATGGGGCAATCAGATTCGGTGGAGGTGAGACAGTGAGTAAGATCATCCTGCGGCCTGCCACACGCAATGATGCCGCCGACTTGGCCATTCTCGACAACATCGCCGGACACGGAATTTCCCAGTGGTTTTGGCAAGGTGCCGTCAAGCAAGGCAAAGCCAGCGATGCTTATGATTGGGGCAGGGCACGCATGATGGCCGATGATGCTTTCTACGGCTGGTCAAATGCCACTATTGCAACCTGTGACGACATCACAGTGGGCACCTGCACAAGCTACAAGATGCCGCCGCCTGACGACGAAGATGATGCGGGCAAGTCGCAATGGTTCACCACAGTGTTCGAGCTATTTGCGGTCGCGACGGGTGATTGGTTCATCGATTCACTTGCCGTCTATTCCCATGCACGGGGCCGCGGGGCTGCACGGGCATTGATGGAAGATGCTTTGCAGCGAGGGCGCGATCGCAACGAAGCCCGTGTCAGCCTCGTATGTGAAGACAGCAATACCAGCGCACGTGCGCTGTATGAATCTTTGGGTTTTTCCTTGCGCGACAAGCGGCCCTACATTCCTTTTAACGACAATAGTACAACCAAGGAGTGGCTGCTGCTTTCCATGCCACTCATCCAAGAGGCAATCTAAATGGCAAATGTATATGACATCATTTTCATTGGTGGCGGACCCGGCGGATATTATGCCGCCATTCGCGCCGCTCAATTGGGCATGAAGGCTGCGGTGGTGGAACGCGAGCATCTTGGCGGCATTTGCCTCAACTGGGGCTGTATTCCCACTAAGGCGCTTTTGCGTTCGGCAGAAATCTACAGCCACATGCAACATGCAGATGCATTTGGATTGTCGGTGGAAAAACCCGCCTATGACACGTCGGCAATGGTCAAACGGTCGCGCAGCGTATCTGGCCAATTGTCAGGCGGCGTTGGCTTTTTGATGAAGAAAAACAAAGTCGATGTGATCTGGGGAGAAGCAAGCATTCCAAAGGCTGGAACGGTCAAAGTGTCCAAGTCGAAAAAGCCTGTGGTTGAACCTCAAAACCCCGTTCCAAAAGGAACGCTTGGCGAAGGAGACTACACCGCCAAGCACATCGTCGTGGCCACAGGGGCCCGCCCAAGGGCTTTGCCCGGCATGGAACCGGATGGCGAACACATATGGTCCTACTTCGAGGCCATGGCACCAAAAGAGATGCCTAAATCCCTGATCGTCATGGGGTCAGGCGCGATTGGCATTGAGTTCGCCTCATTCTACCGCACGATGGGTGCCGAGGTAACGGTGGTTGAACTCATGTCCCAGGTCATGCCGGTGGAAGATACCGAGATTTCAAAACACGCCCAGAAGCGGTTTGAAAAACAGGGCATGAATATTCTGCTTGAGGCTAAGGTGTCCAAGTTGGAAAAGGGCAAAGGGCAAGTCACCGCAACCGTTGAACTGAAAGACGGTAAAACGCAGACACTTAAGGCGGAAAAACTCATTTCTGCGGTTGGTGTTATCGGAAATACCGAAGGGCTGGGCCTGGAATCGCTCGGCATTGAAATGGATCGCGGCACCATCAAGACCGACGATTATTGCCGCACCAATGTGGCTGGCATTTATGCCATCGGTGATGTGGCGGGCGCACCAATGCTCGCCCATAAGGCTGAACATGAAGGTGCGATTTGTGTTGAAGCCATTGCCGGGCTCAAGCCTCATAAGATGGAAAAAAGTAAAATTGCCGGCTGCACCTATTGCCATCCACAAGTGGCGAGCGTCGGCCTGACCGAACGGGCCGCAAAAGAAGCGGGTCATGACATCAAGGTCGGCCGGTTCAATTTTGCAGGCAATGGCAAAGCCATCGCCCTTGGTGAACCAGAAGGGATGGTCAAAACCATTTTCGACAAGAAAACCGGCCAGTTGCTCGGTGCCCATTTGGTGGGCGCTGAGGTAACCGAACTCATCCAGGGATTCGTCATCGCCATGAACCTGGAAACCACCGAACAAGAACTCATCAATGCCGTGTTCCCGCATCCAACATTGTCAGAAATGATGCATGAAAGCGTGTTGGATTCCGAAGGGCGTGCCATGCATAGCTGATGGGGCATCAGGGCAGGGGCCTGACCGATTTTCGCCAGGTGATCAATGTCACAGCCGTTCATGACGGGTTCAGTATTGTTTGGAGATCATGCGTTTGGGACGCAGATGTTCAAGAGAGGAACCGGGTTATGAAAACCACCATCAAGAAACTATTCGGCGCGGGCCTTGCCACGCTCATTGTCAGTGCCAGCGCCAGCATTGTGCCAAATGTGGCCCATGCTGATTCATGTTGGAACCACAATGGCTCCACCATGCGCTTGAAAGCGACCGGCAACCGCCGCACCTTTATATACGAACGTCCGCGCAGCGTTTTGCGGGCAGCCGGTGTACGCCGCGGAACAGTCTTGTTCACAGGTGTCAAACGGGGTGATTGGTATTCAGGTACGGCACGCCGTTTTTCCAAGTTTTGCCCTGGCAGTCCTCTGGTTTACAGCGTTGAAGGTCCGGTTTCGTCCAACCAGTTGCGGGTGCGCGTCAGTGGCTCCCGGCCAGTTCATAAAAGATGCCAGCCCACCGGTCGCAATGCCCATGATGATCTTGTTTTCACCTATATTCGCCAGTGTTGACCGGCTTGCGGCCTTGATTAGGCCAGTTGATGTGGCATGCTTGGCTGCCTCAGAGTAGCGGAGCATGACCATGACCAACAACAATCATATTGATCCCATCAAAGAAGTTTTTGCAGCCCTTAAAGGGCTGGCACTCGATCATCCGGTGGATATGCTCAATCTGGTATCCCTTAACGAGATCGCCACCTATCCTGACGGTTCCAGCAAAAGCGGCGCAGATGCCTACAAAGCCTATGGCCGCAAAAGTGCAGCCATATTTTCAGGTGTTGGTGGCAAAATTATCTGGGCAGGTGACCCAGAATTGATGGTAATTGGACCCCAGGACGAAATGTGGGATGTGGCTTTCATCGCGCACTACCCAACCGGCCAGGCTTTCCTGGATATGGTCTACAACCCGGCCTATCAGGCCATCGTACACCACCGGCAGGCAGCGGTTAAAACGTCTCGTCTGATCCGCATGAAACCAAAGGATACAGGGCACGGCTTCGGCGTGTAAAACGACCCCGGGCCCAGATTATCCGGCAACCGCCTCAACATTAGATGCATTGTGGATTGTCCGTGGCGGACAGGGTGTCCGTTAGCTTATTGTTTTTGTTATCTTTATTGAAAAGCAGGTCTTGCATTTTCAGCCATTTGTAGGAAAGAGTTTGAACATAGGGTTCATTGTTGTCCTTGTTGACAACAAAAATTGGTGGGATTGAGAGTGGGGAAATTTGTAACTCCTCCTTTTTTACCGAGTTCGAATCCCACTTTGTTGGAACTACGGAGCCTGCGCTTTGCCAAGGAATAAACTAACAAACACGCAAATTGCATCTGCCATCAAACCTGGCAGGCTGAGCGACGGTGATGGGCTTTATTTGAATATCAGTAAGGCCGGAACCAAAAGCTGGGTATTCATGTGGTCTCGCGATGGGCGTCGCCGAGAGATGGGTTTGGGTTCGTTTGCGACAGGTACAGCAACAGTAAGCCTCGCGGTCGCGAGGCGGAAGGCAGACGAGATTAGGGCCATCCTCGGTAGCGGCGGCGACCCTTTCAAAGACATGGCAGAGCGCCAGGCGCGAACACATCGGCTATCGTTTGGTGACGCCGCTGACAGTCTCATAGAAGCCATGTCCCCGGAATGGACAAACAAAAAACACCTTGCGCAATGGGAAATGACTTTGCGGGTTTATGCGAAGCCGCTGCGCTCAAAGTCTGTCGACGAGATATATGTTGAAGATGTCTTGCGAACTCTCAAACCGATCTGGTTGACCAAAGCGGAGACTGCACGGCGAACAAGAATGAGAATTGAGAAGGTACTTGATCACGCAGCGGCGAGGGGAATGCGATCAGGTGAAAACCCAGCCCGGTGGAAAGGCAATCTTGATCACTTGCTGCCATCGCAAGGCAAACTCAAAAAGGGACATCATGCGGCGCTACCCTATCAGGACGCACCAGAATTTGTTTCCAGATTGCGCACCCGCGAAGGCATAGGGGCTAGGGCTCTTGAATTTGTGATCTTGACTGCTGCCCGTACGGGTGAAGCCATCGCGGCACAATGGGGTGAGATTGATCTGGATGCAGCGGTTTGGACAGTGCCCGCAGAACGGATGAAAGCAAAGCGTGAGCATCGTGTTCCACTGAGCCGTGCAGCCATCAGCATGCTGGCAACGCTACCACGCTTAGATGGAAATCCATTTGTGTTTCCTGGCCAGCAATTAGGCAAACACATCAGCAACATGACGTTGAGCAAACAGCTCAAGCTGATGGAGGTAGAAAGCGCTACAGTGCACGGATTTCGATCAACTTTCAGGGATTGGGCTGGTGAAGAAACCAGCTTTCCGCGTGAAGTCGCAGAACAAGCGCTCGCTCATTCTGTTGGGAATGCTGTTGAGCTTGCCTACCGGCGCGGTGATGCGTTGGAGAAGCGCAGAGCATTGATGAATGCGTGGACAGCTTTCTTAGCGCCTGAGGCGGCTGGGGTGGTCAAACTTCATGGATAGTTTAACAAAAGTTGCGGCATTGCGATTGTTGCAAGCAATTGAGCTGCGCGAGTTTAAATATGACCAGCTGGATAGGGATGCTTTGGCGGAGGTCATTGGTAAAAATTTTTTGAGCATAGTCGATATCCATGACTGCATTGATCGACTTGAAAAGATTGCACGAGGCCAAGCACATTCGATTTTAGTAGGCGTACAAGATACTGCTGCGTCAGTCACCCAACGGGCCGCAGTTTGGGAAAAAATCTCAAAAACTGCCGCTGACCTTCGAAATCAACTCGGCGATTTGGAAGCCTTTGATAGTGTGGACATAGCTGTGCCGTTCGATGAAAATTATCCCGCTAATATATTGCTGGGATCAGATTGGCACATTGTATCAGACCTACTCTTGAAACTGGATTTGGATGCAGAAGATCTTGCAAAGACCGAGTACGACGGCTGGAAAAATCGGAACTCTGGTCGAAAACCTGACAGGGAAATGTTTGTTGAACGGTTGTTTTCTACAGTTCTAGCAGGTGACAGGATAGGTGAAAGCGCATCGGGGCCGGCAGTTCAATTACTGAGGGCTTGTTGGAATCCAATGAGGCGGCACTTGTTACAACTGCCTGAAAATCCGCGCGAAAAAATATTTGGATTTGACGCAGACTCTGGGAGAGAGGCTATCAAAATTTGGAATAAGGGGTTTATGGGAAAACCAAATCCCTATTTTTCCCCCTAACAGTAGTTTCGACAATGCCTTTATTGAATTGATCGTCTTCATGAAAAGGAGAGATCAACGTGACAGGCAAACATCTTATAAGCATAAATCAAGTTTGTAGGCTGACTTCGCTTAGCCGGACTTCGATCAACAATCACCGGGCCGCAGGTGGTTTTCCCAAAGCTATTAAACTTGGTGACAAGCGAATTGCGTTTGTTGCTGAGGAAGTCGAAGCATGGATTGAGAAGCGTATCTCCGATCGCGATGGGGCTGCGGCATGAATGGGCTCCCATCATGCGTTCCAGTCGGCGGCACTACAGGTCTGGATCACGAATACACCGACATCGATGACGCCGCTCGCTGGCTGGCCGTCAACGGGCCAGGCCAAGCAGCGGTAAATGAGGTGCGCGTTCGGTTTGGGCTGGCAGCGAGGCAACTAGGCGAGGTTTGCGCAGAGGCCGGGCGCATTCGGCGCGAGGCACGTTCATGAGCAAGAATGTTAGTGTGCACCAGTTGCGGGATTTCATTCTGGTAGATCCCAAACTCACATACTTTGATCGGGTTCTGTTATGTGTCTTGTTGATGCACAGAAACGCAAAAAATAACGCATGTTTTCCGGGCAAGCAAACCCTGTGTAGAGAGCTGGATTGCTCGGACACGCATCTCAGAAACAGACTGAAAGAGTGCAAAAGACAGGGGTTCGTCCTTTGGAGAAGAAGCCTTCCATCGACTGATTATTGGTTTCCTCCTTTAGGCGACACCGGTCCATTTGAGCGAACTGGCCCAAAACCGAAACTCAAAAAGCTAAATCCGAAACCGAACTATAGTGCGGGTTCGAAACAGAATTATCCAGAGGATTCGAAACCGAACTCCAGCAACTCGCGAAACGAAACTGCAGTTCGGGTTCCATATAAAGCCCCAAATAAAATGGTCGGCTCAATTGGTGTGAACACAGCCCCAATAGGAAGGGGAACCGGCGCGCCAAAAAGCGCGACCGGGTCCCCATCTTACGGAGACATTACAGGACACGCGCTTGCTGGCGCGTGTCCCCCAGACAAAGATATGGAGGATGTTGCTTGATGAAAGACCATCACACAGACCTTCCACTTTTCAGGTGCCGCGTTGTTGATTGCAAGATTTACGTTTTTCCTCTCTCCAGACGTATCGGGAAAATTAGGCACGTTGTCGAAGTTTATAATCGGGGCAAGAGCCAGAAATGGCGAGATCAATACATTGATCGTATCCATTCTGATTTGAAAAGGGAGCTCGCGGTTAAGGGAATATCAGAAACAGACATAGCCATAGAGTTGGAACTTTTTGGGCGCGAGCTAAACGCTGAGTTTAACCGAATAAAAGCGCGGCAAGGTTAAGTGTTTTGGGTAGCATGATTCCACAACCAGACTTTGAATATCTCCGACGTATCGATGCGTTGATCGACGAGAACAGTCGAGTTCTTGAGTGGGCAATGCCGCGCCCTGGCGCGCCGATGCCGGTCATCCGGGCTGCACAATCAAACTGGCAATCATGGTTGAAACACCTTCCCGAAATGGAAAAGCTAGAGGCTCTTCGGGATCAACTGATGTTGGCAATAAACGGCAGTGTTACATGGCGAGATGCTGTCTTGATCTTGCATGAAGGACTCGCGCAGTCGATCGACTTGACGGAGGTCGAACGTATCGTTGGCCACATTGCTGCCGGAAGATTTCAGAGCTATTCACCGGAGGTATGGGCTGCTGCTGCTCGTGCGATCTCCAGCCGGCGTCGTGCGCTTCGCGCACGACTGCGTGTAGCGACTGTTCGATCAAGTTTGGCTGCAAGCCACAGTCGCTTCGACAAGGCTCTAACGGCCTGCAACAAGCTGTTGAAGTTGGGAAATTCTACGAAGCAGCTTGGGCAAGCGTCCAGATGAATTCGCAGCTTGTTCAACTGTTAGAAGAAGAATTCGAAATACAGCATGGGCGCGCACTATCTGCACTTCAGTCGCTCCACGAGGGAGATGGAGAGAATGCGGTGCGCGCTTTGGGCACACACCCGTCTTTCACTCGGCGAGCAACGTTGGAAGAAAGAAATATACTCATTCAAGTAACTGCTGTGCGCCCAGAATTTGTAGGTTTAACCTCAAGACATCAAGCTCGAGCAGTTCAACGATACTTGGCGGAAACGACCAAGCAGAGTGTCCCTGACGCCGAGACAATCCGAAAAATCATTAGAAATTCAAAGCAGTAAGTGGGGCGTCGAATTTGATTGTTTTGCCCCACTTTCACTGGCCCAATGATCGCAAGATTTCAACCGGGCTGATAAAATGGCAGAAGACAATTCAAGTACAGAATGGGCACTTCTTGCCGCTCAAGTCTACCAAGCTAGAAACCTGCGCCACGACGCCGCCGTCGCCGGCGCGTCGAACGCGCCAAGCAAGGGGCAGGGTCGATGAAGTCGGCCCCGGCAAATTTCGCAGTCCTCCCTCCCAAAGCCCGCAGGTTTGCTATTGAGCTTTTCGAACTCTCGCAGGAAAACCACGCAGTATTGATTAGTCTGATGGATCGATTGAATGGTCAGACTTCTTTCGGTGACGATGGAAAAGGAATCCACACTAGTGGTCTTATCCTTGACCGTCAGAAGGTCAAAACCCGCCTAAAAAAACTGATCGCCGAACTGGAACAAAAGCAGTTAGGTTACGCGTCGAAAAAGAAGTTTCCTGATACCGAGGCTGCGATAAAAAATACCGAGCTCGAGTTGAAAGAGCTCACCACCCAGATATCTGAGCTGACAGCCCGACAACAACTGTCGGAAGGCAAGTGGACTCATTTTCAACGGATAACGCATTCAATCGAAAGCTGGATTGCCAACCTTCCAAGGGATCCAATTGCCGGCATCCGAGTGGTAAATATCCAAGATGATCGCGACGTTAAAGCGCGCGATGGTCAAAATGTCGCAAACGTACGTGCCAAATTGGCTGAGTTGCGCGTCAAACGCGCTCGTATCCTGGGAGCGCCGCTACCATCGCAAATCGCCAAGGATGCTGCCAAACGCAAAGTTGGGATCTTGGCTGAGCTTGGCCGACCGCGTTTAGATTGCTGTTTTGACGATGGATCGGCACCGAACCTGACTCCCGACTTCGTCAATGACGCATGGCGTGAAGTGGCTTCGCCCGCCGAAGCGGCACAGGCAACGCTATTTTGGCTCAAAAAAGATGAAATTCTTGAACGCCTGCTCGCCGAAATTGATGAACAGGCAGAGGATGACACTGCACTGACTGACGATGAGCGCAATATCAAAGTTGCTGAGATTGAACTAAAAATAGAGGCTTTGGAGCGTGTCGAAGTTTCAATTATCCGTGCTTCAGGTGATCTAAGCGAACTCCGTGAGGATACCTCGCCAAAGGCTCTGCTGAACATCGTTCTAGTCGAAAACGGGTATGATGCACTTAATCAAGATCCCACCGGACCAAACAATGTTGATCACTCAATGTCTTCGACGGTCGTCGCATGACGAGGCCGATTCCATATTCTCGAATTGCTAGCCAAGTATTTGGCATTCCTCTTCTGATCGCAGAAAGCCACGGGCTGATTATTGCTGAATATCTGGCTTCTCGGATCGATCAGGATCCCGCAGCAAATGCCTTCCGCGGAGCACCAGTTGCAGCGCCCGGTCGCGATCAGAAGCCGGTGGCGCTTGGTTATCGTCGGGCCGGCAACGTCGCAATCGTTAACTTGCACGGTGAACTTGTTAACCGCGGCGCATGGATGGGAGCTTCGTCTGGACTGACCTCATACGAAGGCTTTACCCAGTCCCTCAAAAATGCTGCGTCCGACGCGGAGGCCGATTCCCTTATTATCGATGTGAACTCCCCAGGCGGCGCTGCCCCCGGAATGATTGAGGCTGCTCGTGCAGTACGGGAGGTTTCTAAATCTAAGCCTGTAACAGCCATCGTAAACGCGATGTCATTTTCTGCAGCGATGGGCGTCGCCTCAGGCGCCACAGAAATTGTGGCCTCCGAGAGTTCCGAACTCGGTTCAATCGGCGTTCTGATGGTTCACTTCGACCGCAGCGCGGCCATGGCCGAGCGCGGCGTCAAAGTGACGATGTTTCATGCTGGCGCCCATAAAGTGGACATGAACCCGTTCGGCCCGATGGGCGAGGATTCGGCGAAAGCAATACAAGATAGAATTGATCGCACTATGACCGCGTTTGTTGATCTGGTTGCCAGCCATCGGCGGATTTCACAAGAATCTATTCGAAAAACAGAAGCCGGAATTTTGTCAGCAGATCAAGCAGTCAAGATTGGCCTTGCTGATCGCATTGGAACTTTTGATAGCGTCCTGGATCGCCTCGCCAACAAATCTAAAAATTCGTCGTTGATGCCGCCAAAAATGCCCAGTGTACAAATCCAATGTCGATTGTCAGCGGTTCAAAACAATCCGGAAATCCTAGCCTGCCCAGAATGGTTGAAGGCAGCTACATCTCTGGCACAAGTTGAAAACAATAGGATGTCAGCCGGCGAAATTGTTGCATTCGTCAAGTCGACTGTAACACCCCGCACAGTTCCGCTCAGTGCTATCGAACCCCAAAGCAGCGACATCAAATCCGACCCACTCGCCGGAATTGGAGCTTCAGCATGGCCATCTCAACAAAGCGATGAGTGGCCGCTTGATGCCAAAGCGCTCTACGCCAACAGAAATGAAAAAAAATGACAGTTTCAGCACCGCGTCTTTTCCATTTGGCGGATTGCTGTCGTCGGTCGGCGCTGAACATGACGAAATGCATGTTCGGCGCCGGCTACTCCAAAAATTCCATCAGGAACAATGATTCATGAATAGCTACTCTCAAAGGCGCCGAAACCTTGGGTATCTGCTGTCTGAAGCAAGCGGCAAACGGCCTCGAGAGACCATTGCGTTAGCAGCCAATCTAGGTTTGCTGGAGGCTGGCACGGTATTGGCCGTGGAAGCTGGTGAATACAAACCAGCTGCCGCCGCTGATACGGCAGTCGCGATCCTTGGATACGAGAGGATCACGGGCACGGACAATCTTCAGGCCCTTGTCATTGCTCGAGATGCTGAAGTCATCCGTGATGAGCTCGTTTATGCAGCTGACGTTGATACCCACGCCGAAGTCGCAACAAAGATAGCTGAACTTAAAGCCATGGACATCATCGTGAGATGAACTCCGGATCTACAGCGTAATACCATGATAATTATCCAACGAATAAAGGGCGATGGGCTTCCAAAGCTCAATCGTGCCGTAGACGAACTCGGCAACGAAACCCGAATGCACCGAGCCTACCGACTGGTAATCAACAAGAGCGGTGGCAAGGCTTTCACCCAGGTCAAACGCGCCCTCGCAAAACAAACGGGGATGACTCAACGAAAGCTGATCCAACTGGGCGGAGTACGCGCAACTCGCGCGAACTACGCTAAGCTTGAGTTCATAATCGGCTCGTCAGGTAAAGAACTGAACCGCCCCTTGTTTGCCGGAGGCTCTAACTCCTGAGTAGGATAGAGCTATGACAAACAAAACAACGAACAAGTTTTCACCTGAAGTTCGCGGCCGTGCTGTTCGGATGGTTCTGGATCATGAGAGCGATCATCGCT
>CALHBJ010000012.1 GCA_937930845.1 uncultured Rhizobiaceae group bacterium | reverse complement strand
TTCAACAATCGCCGTCTGCTTGAACCTGTAGGCAACATTCCACCCGCCGAGGCCGAACGGAATTACTATGCAATGCTGGACGAAACAAAAATGGCCGCATAACTTAAACCAAAATGCCTCCGGTAAACCGGGGGCGGTTCAAACTGTCGTTAAAACACTTTGGAGCCAAACAGTTCTCATGGGGCGTAAGAGCCAAACCATGGGGGCAAACAAAGCGAATTGATGGTGCGTTCATATACGCAGGAACATTCCGAAGTGGCAAAGTTGTAGGCAACGGACATGTGTTTACAAACACAAGAGGATTCAGCGAGAAATCTGACCGCTTTAATGCCATCGAAAAGGAAGTAGGCCCGTCGATACCAAAAGAGATGGTGCGTGGAGCATCTCTTGCAGCCTTCCAAGCGCAAGCAAGGGATCTTCAGAAGGACGTTGAAGATATGCTGGCCAAGATAACAAACGGAGTGATCCGTTGAAGTCCCTAGGCCATATCACCCCCCTATAAGGTTCCTTCTGGAGGGTCGCCGCCGCCGCGCGGGTGACGAAAGGCCCGAGTTTCGAGCGTTTTTTTAATTTTCAAAAACCCGCTTCCGTTTCCGCAGCAGCAAGCAAAAGAGTCAAACGAATGAAGGCTTCTGACAAGTCAGATTTGATTTCAACCGAAATAGCGGCCCGGTTAATCCAGGTGACGCCGCGACGCGTGAGGCAGTTGGCAAAGGAAGGCTGGTTCAAAGCCAAGAGCCGCGATCGCTGGGCGATCGTCGAGGTGGTTCAGGGATACATTCGATTTTTGAAAGCAACGGCTAAGAGAGCAGCGGCGGGCGATAACCGACTTCGAGATGCGAGGGCAAGAGAGATTGAGCTCCGAGTTGCCCGGCAAGATGGCACAGTTATCGATGTGGCAGAAGCAGTTGACGCCATAGACAAGATTACTGGCCGCTTTCTTGAAAGCATAACGGGGCTTCCTGCACAGATCACGCGCGACATCAGAGAGCGGCAAAGAATTGAACAAATCTGCGACAAAGAGCGAGGACACCTCGAACGTCGCTTCGCGGAAGTCGCCGATTCTATTCGAACGGGCGTCGACGTTGCTGACGCCAGTCTCGCGGACGATGCATGACCATTATCCAAAATTGTACTAAACTGAAAGGAATTTACAAATCACAAGCTGCGAGTCGCATCCGTAGGGTATTGGCATGGGTGGCGCCTAAGTTGGATCAACTCAGGATAACCTCCCAGATGCCCAGCCTTATGTATCAAAGGTGACAAGCCTTGAGACGCGGCTTGGATTATGGTCGCCATCCAATAGCTATCAAGAAAAATAATCCCCGCCATAGACTTGACACGTAGACTTGCTAGAAAGGTTGATATGGAGGAAATTGTGCCTCGCGCCTGTTGGGAGGATGCAAGTGCACGGTTTATTGGTGACATGACTACAACGCCACAACAAGTAGCAAACTATTTCCTTGATCGAGCAGACAAGGAAGATGTACCGATTAGTCAGATGAAACTATTAAAGCTAGTTTACATCGCTTATGGGTGGTATTTAGCGCTAACTGATGATCGCCTGTTTGACGAGGGTGTAGAAGCTTGGGAACATGGCCCTGTAATACCTTCACTGTACCATGAGTTTAAGCACTTCGGGAAACACCCAATTACTGCTAAAGCGACTCAAACTGACTGGTTTAGTGAGGAGGTCTTCGAGCCACGTATTCCGTTGGACAATAGCGAATTGCATTTTGTTCTCAGTAAGGTTTGGGCTGCATATAAAATTTTTGATGCATGGTCTCTTAGGAACAAAACGCATGAAGACGGAAGCCCTTGGAAAGAAGTTTTTGATCCTAACAGTCGCGGTGTCTTACTGAATGACAGTTCAATCAAAGAGCACTACAAAGAGCGCATCAAAAAATACATCAAAGCCGCCCAAAGCGCTGCCTGAAAGCCTTGTGGAAGGCTTAGAGAACACGCCAGACCAAGCTCTGACAGATAGTGTTGCAGCTACAGAAGGTTTGTCTGGAAATTCAAATGGCTCCACCATTGAGCCTGTTTACTCAAAGCGAAAAATGAAAATGTATTCAGTCACCGAGAGTGAACTGAAGCAAATAGGGCTTGCCAATATCGGTATAACTGGGACTGCGTCATTGGGGTCGGCATTTCTGGCTTTTTCTTTGGATATTTTCAAAGACACGGTGCTAGCAGGCTCCATACCTGCCGCGGCTCAGGCCGCGATTGACTATGTTCAGCCGATTTGTCTTTTTGTAGGCTTGGGTTTTTGGGTATTCTCAGCTTTTTTGGTTTGGTGGAGAAAAGGAATGCTCGACTTAATTCGGAAAGAATCCTCTTCGAACTAAGTCCTAACTTCACGCTCCCCAATAGCCTCAAGATACTGAAATAAGAAAGCCGCGCTGAATTGCCCGCGCAAGGTCCGAAGTCCATTCACGGTTGTCTCGTGCTTGGTGATTACTCTCTTGGATGATCTGGCCATGCGACACGGACTGCATCATCAAAGACGTCGAAGCGTAAAAATTACGCCTGGTCGAATGTCGACCAACTGCTGAAATTTTCTAAACAGATATAGACTTTGGCCGAAAAAGACTCAGAATAGTCGAGCCAACGCGGGCGGCCACCCGCGAAGGCTCTAATCACAACGACGAAAGGACCGTCACCATGACTGCACATTTCATATCTAAATTCTCCAGCACCACAACAGCCTCAGATATTCACTCAGTTCCACGGCAGGCAGATGTTCTCTTTAAAAAAACTCATGGTGCTGATGATGCGTTCACGATCACTCCTTTTACGGAGGCTGGGTTTGTCTGGTTTGAGAACACTGTCGCGGGTGCTTCGATCGAGAGGAGTTCTGGATTCATCCCGTACGTTCAGCATCGATGCAAAGACGAAGGCGAATTTCTGCAACTTGTTTCCAGTTCAGAAAGCGCAGGAATGATCGTTGCATTGCAGCAGTTCTAAGTTTTTCAAGTCAGCCGCCGATGCGATCAACCGCTTCTGTGGCTGATATTTGTAACAACAAACCTGAAACAGCATTAATCGGATTATTGCAATATCACTTTATACCTAAGGCATGGCAGATCCTACTATTTTGACAAATGACCAGCCACTGATATGGCAACATTGTAAAAATGAAACGCGCCTGACACGAGCGCGACTAGAGCTAGAATTACAACAAGAATAGCGAGAAAATGAAACGTGTATCCCAGCTTACGCCAAAGTCGAGATGCATTGGTGTCCTCATGATAAGGATAAACCCACGTTGCTTTCTTTGCCACTGTCGAAGAATTATATGACGCCTGCGAGACCCAGCTGACTGCAGGCGCGGCGGCCGATAAAAGAACTCCAGCGAAGAATTGAGCGAGTGCAGAATTGAAAGAAGAAAGCGCCGCCGGAATTTGATACAGCTCGTTGTTACCAGTCGCGAACGCAAGAAGTGCTGCGATCCCTGCCACAGCAGCAACTCCAGGAGCTCTAATGGCAGCTAGCCCGAAGCCTGCCTGCATAGAAAGAAGGCTTGTATGAACATCCATCAGTTTTGAGTGTTCGGCTTTAGCTAGTTGTCGATCATTCAAATGCGTCTGGTGTTCTTGGCTCATTCTATATTTTCCGTCGTACGAGTTATGTTGGACTTAGTATGGAACAGCTGCCTAGTGGCCGCAAATACAATGAGAGATTGTTAATCAATTGGAAAGACACTCTATAGATTGTGTTTTCTTTGGGGTGCAAAATGTCTGATTCTTCAATTGAGTGGACGGATAAAACTTGGAACCCGGTTGCTGGTTGTTCAATTGAGTCTTCTGGCTGCACCAACTGTTATGCCATGAGGATGGCTGCTCGCTTAGAAGCAATGGGCGTAAAGAAATATCAGGGACTTACTCGAAAGAGCGGCGGAAGAGCAGTTTGGACGGGAAACATCAATTGCGATGAAAGTACTCTGATTGCACCAACCGCATGGAAGAAACCACGAAACGTTTTCGTTAACTCGATGTCAGATCTATTCCATCCTGATGTGCCCTTTGATTTTGTAGAAAGAGTATGGGGGGTTATGAAATCCTGTCCCCAACATACGTTTCAAATACTCACCAAACGCCCAAATCGGATGGCGGAGTTTACTGATGCAAAAGGTTTCAGTGTGCTCCCAAATGTGTGGCTGGGTACTAGTGTAGAAAATGCAAATGCCGTCGAAAGAATTGAAATGCTAAAAAATGTGCGAACGGCGATCAGGTTTGTGTCGTTTGAACCATTAATTGGCCCTGTTGGGGAACTGGAACTTGATTGTATTCATTGGGCAATTATAGGTGGCGAATCCGGTCCCGGTTCACGCCCCATGAAAGAAGAGTGGCTGGAAGAGATAGAAAAACAATGCAGGAAGTTTCAGACTGCATTTTTCTTCAAACAGTGGGGCGGTAGCAATAAAAAATCTACCGGCCGGCATTATAAAGGTCGCGTTTGGTCTGAATACCCTCAACATTCGCCTGCCTGATAATGTGCTCTGCGATACTGCCAGCGATACCACATGCCTTTGGTGACGGATTGGAGACTGCAAAGAACAACGAAAACATTGGAACTTTTTGATTGAATAACCGCAAGGGCTTTGGACAGACATAACTAAACAGTTTGTTTAAGCGTCGCGCAAATGCAGCCTCGACATCTGCCGCGGTGGCGGTCCTCTTTTCGATAACGAGTTGGGGTAAGCCGGTGAACATATCTTCAATGCCTTCCATACCGTCATCTACCATTGAATAGAACTCGGAACGCCACCAACGACCTCCTAGAATTCTGTCCAATGCACCGACTTTGTCTTTGTCCAGCTTTGACGGGTCCAATGCCGCCTGTCTCAAAACAGCATGAGTCGGAAAAAGGTACCAAACATCTATTGCTTCAGTGCGGGATATATATTCAAGCGTATCCCACTCCACATGCATGCCAAAAGGATCTAGGAACACTACCGCGCGATATTGTTTGCCCTTTTCGTCTCCATGCCAGTCCAGGCCACTACAAAGGCGCTTTAAGGATACATTCGCATCTCCATGGCGGACCATGCAATTACGATCGGGGTACTGATCAACGAGGGTCGATAAGGCCTGAAAGCGTTTTTTCTCGAGTTCGACAAAAAGCAAAACGTCAAACCCAGGCTGGGTCTCAAGAGCAATCGTAGCAGAGCCGGGTTTTGACCCTTTTCGCGTCATCTCTACAAACTCAGAAATCAAACTAGGTTCGTCATTAGATTTTGATTTACGTTTTCCAGTTCCAGCGAAAGCATCAACATAAATTAGCGAGAAGTTTTTGCCTGATAATGCAGTAGTGTAACTCTGCAAATACCGCCCAATAATCGACAATTTTTTATCTGTATGATCGCCAAATAAATTCGGATCGCTCACAGAATTGTCCAATCGTTTAGAATATTGACAGCCATAATTACTCATAAGCCTACTACGACTTGAAGACGATACGCTGTTAATTGTAAAAATATTTGCAATTTTTCCAATTAATTTGCTTAAGAAATGTCGGCCAAAACGGCGGGAATTAGATGCACATATAGATCGCAGGTTTAATATGCGCTTCGATTCGAATCCTGAGTACCAAAACGACGCTTCAGCTTTGATAGTTGGAACGAAACTGTCGGTGTACAGATCTTGTTGAGTGGGGAAAAGACTAGGACACCACTTCAGCAAGCGAAAAAATATAAATAAATCAATCGGTAACGCTTAAAATGTGGCGGACAGGGTGGGATTCGAACCCACGGTACGCTCTCACGCACGCTGGTTTTCAAGACCAGTGCCTTAAACCGCTCGGCCACCTGTCCACATTGCTGCTATGCTGTATTCGTTGCAGCAAATCAAGGCTTTGGTTGCTGCTTTTTCCGCGATCAATTAAAACAATTATTGCGTTACATATGCCGCCGATATTTTGTAGCGGTTGATTCTGAAATTTGGCGCCATGTTTTGTGAAACCAATCTCGTGTTGGCCCGTAACTGTGTTCCAAGGAGAACCCAATGACACGTATTTTCATAAACATCGTCGCACTGGCCAGCGTGATGACTTTTGCCTCCACGGCCCAGGCTTCCAAATTATCGGGCCGCGAAATTAACAACCTCATTGCCGGAAAGCGTGTGATGCTGGCAACACGCTGGGGCTCATTTCCCCTGCGCTACCGCACAAACAAGCGCGTTACAGGCGACGGTTCTGCACTGGGACTTGCCCGATTCTTTGCGCCCAAAGAAACAGGCAATTGGTGGATTGCATCCAACCAGCTCTGCCAGCGTTTTCCCACATGGTACAAAGGTCAGTCTTTTTGTTTCTCGATCACCCAAACCGGCACAAACACCATTCGGTGGGTGCGTAATGACGGTTATGCAGGTACGGCCACCATTTCAAAGTGAGAATCCCGTTCAGGTGGCAGCACCCAGCTTGCCATTTAACGCGGGATTAACAGGATCGTAATTCCAGCCCATTAGATTCCCCAACATCTGAAGCCCAAGTGGGCGTGTTTTTTTGGTGTGTGGGTGCGTTTGTTGAAACCGTTGGAATGCGTGCTGCTTGTGGCTGCCGGAGTTTCTCTATCAGGCTGTTTTGGAGGGGGCGCTTCTATTGAACGTGCCGCCCCAGCTGGTGCCGCCCATATCAACAACAAGACAAAGTTTTCCCAATCGCGCTATGGCGTTGCCGCCAGCCCGCGCGTCACCACCAGCCGCCATGTGCGCAAAGGTGGCGGACGTGCACAAATTGGCAAGCCCTATAAAATCAAAGGCAAATGGTACACGCCGCGCGAAGAGCCAGGCTATGACCGAACCGGCAACGCTTCCTGGTATGGCCCAAATTTCCACGGCCGTTTGACCGCCAATGGCGAAGTCTACGATCAATATGCCCTGTCAGCCGCGCATCCCACATTCCCACTGCCAAGCTATGCCCGTGTCACCAATGTGAAAAATGGCCGCAGTGTCGTGGTTCGGGTGAATGACCGTGGGCCCTATCATGACGGGCGCATTATCGACCTTTCCGCGCGGGCATCTCACTTGCTGGATTATCAAAAAAGCGGAATTGCCCGTGTGCGCGTTGAATATATGGGGCGGGCACCATTGCATGGGCTGGATGCCTCTTATCTGGCTGCATCCTACCGTGACAATGGCGACACCGCGCCCGTTGCAACCGCCACAGCCGCAATCAGGCCACCGGTGGCCATCGACCGAATTCTAACCGGTTCGATCAAGCCCAAATCCCAAACCGCAGATCCGTTCCTGAATGAAATTCAGCAGATAAGGTCGCGCAAGGACACCGGATCAACGCTGGCACTGCGGCTCAAGACGCTTTTCACCAGGACCGACGCACAATAACCTTAACCAGCAAACATCTATTCATGGCTGCCCGGTTGTAAATCACATTGTCCAGTTCTAACCTGAACAGGCACTATGAGGAGTGCGTGACGTTTTGTGCCGTCGGGTTGGGAAAGAGTTCGTCGTTTATGAGTATATTTGCTGTCGTTAGCCGGATTTTTGTCGCGCTATATGTGCTTGTCTTTGCCAGCACAATTGCGGTTGCCCAGGGGTTTCAAACCAAGGCGCAGCAGGCCATTGTCATGGATTTTGATAGCGGCTCCGTGTTGTTCCAAAAGAATGCAGACGCACGGTTTCAGCCCGCATCCATGGCGAAACTGATGACTGCCGAAGTTGTATTCAATGCCTTGAAACAGGGCGAATTGAATATGGATTCGATATTCTCAATTTCAGAAGATGCATGGCGGCGCGGCGGCACCAATTCGGGCGGATCGTCCATGTTCGCCAAATTGAATTCAGACGTGCGGTTGGAAGATTTGTTGCGCGGCGTCATCGTTCAGTCCGGTAATGATGCTTCGATCGCAATCGCTGAGGGTATGGCCGGTTCAGAATTTGGTTTCGCGGGCTTGATGAACCAGCGTGGGCGCAAGATCGGCCTGGAAAATTCCAGCTTCCGCAATGCCACCGGCCTCCCCAATGAGGAGCAATATGTTACGGCGCGGGATCTGGCCTATTTGGCGCGCCACATCATCAAAACCTATCCGGACCTCTACAAAATATATGCAGAACCGGAATTCACCTGGAACAAGATCAGGCAACGCAACCGCAACCCGCTTTTGGGCAAGGTTGAAGGTGCCGATGGCATGAAGACCGGTTACATTGAAGCAACCGGTTACGGTCTTGTGGGATCCGCCAAATTTGAAAATCGCCGCATTATCATTGTTTTGAGCGGTATGAAATCCATAAAAGAACGGGCCGATGAAGCCGTTAAAATTATGCGGTGGTCGTTCCGCGCTTTCCAGGCAATTGATCTGTTTGCCGATGGTGAAGTGGTGGGTGAAGCCACCCTATATGGCGGTGCCAAATCTGGCGTTGAATTGAAGGCTGAAGGCCCGTTGCGGATATTCGTGCCAACGGGATTTAGAGATCGGTTGAAAGCCGACATTGTATTTGATGGCCCCATTCGCGCGCCCGTGGAGGCAGGCACTAAGATTGCCAAGTTGCAGGTCAAGATTGACGGCGAAGTAAGCCAGGAAACGCCGCTATTTGCCGCGGAAGATGTGGGCATGGGCACGATTTCTCAACGCGCTACCGATGCAGTACAGGAACTCATCATTGGGCTGTTCCGCTTCGACTAGATCTGCACAATTGAGCACCATTGCTGTCGCAATTGCGAACTGTTCCCGCTAAACAGAACCATCAGGAACGAGGTAATGTGCGGTGCGCGGTAAATTCATCACGTTTGAAGGCGGCGAGGGGGCTGGCAAGTCCACCCAGATTGAACGCATTGCCAAAAATCTGACCCGGGCAGGGCACAAAGTATTGGTCACCCGGGAACCCGGAGGCTCGCCTGGCGCAGAAGCTGTTCGGCATGTGGTGCTATCGGGCGCGGCTCAGAAATTCGGATCGGAAATGGAAGCTGTATTGTTTGCCGCCGCACGTGGCGACAATGTTCAGCAGATTATTTTGCCCGCGCTGGAATCTGGAACACACGTGCTGTGCGACCGGTTCATGGATTCCAGCCGCGTCTATCAGGGCGTGAGCAGTGGTGTGGACATGGAATTTATCCTGGGTATGGAACAAGCCGTCACAGAAGGTGCGCGTCCTGACCTGACTTTGATATTCGACATTCCACCCGAACTTGGCTTGCAGCGGGCGTCCAAAGTCTGGGCCGAAGATGGTCCGGACCGGTTTGAAAGCGATACGCTGGAACTGCATGAAAAAAGACGCCAGGGTTTTCTGGACATTGCCGAGGCCGAACCTGACAGATGTGTTGTCATTGATGCCTCGCAATCTCTGCCCCAGGTGCGCAAAGCCACAGATGCGGCAATTGCTAAGCTCTTTCCCAAACCAAAAAAGGCCACTGGCAAACCATCGGCACGCAAGAAAGCCAAAGTGACGGCTAAATGATTGACGAAGAGCGCCCAGTTGCAGACCGGCTGGAAGGTATTTCCCTTCCAAGTGAAAACCAGCACTTATATGGCCATGATGCTGCCCTGCAGGACCTGGCGCAACAATATCATGCGGGCCAATTGCACCATGCCTGGTTGTTGAACGGCCCAAGGGGTGTGGGCAAAGCCACCTTTGCATTCCATATGGCGCGTCACATCCTTGCCCATCCCAATCCGTCTGATGCTCCCGCACGTGTCAGTGCCGATGACTGGGCAGACTCTCTGGTTCGACAAGTCGCCAATGGCGGACATCCAGATTTGCTTCATCTCACCCGCCCATGGGATGACAAAACGAAGAAATTCAAAACACAATTGGCTATCGATGAGGTGCGCCGAACCCAGGGCTTTTATGGTATGACCGCAGGCGGCGGCGGCTGGCGCATTACCATCGTCGACGCCGCAGATGATATGAATGCCAGTGCTGCTAATGCTCTGCTGAAAATTCTGGAAGAGCCGCCGAAGCGCAGCCTCTTTTTTGTCATCACCCATTCCGCTGGCAGCCTTTTGCCCACTATCCGCTCGCGCTGCCAGCGATTGTCATTGTCACCACTCAAGGCGCAAGATATGGGCAACGCGCTTCAACACCTCGATATTGAGGCCATGCCGGGAAGCATGGAGCGCACGGCCAGTCTGGCAGAAGGATCGGTAAGGCGCGCCATAGTGTTGGCCAGCAGCAATGTGATGGCCGAATATGACCGTTTTGAAAAACTCA
This sequence comes from uncultured Rhizobiaceae group bacterium, assembly GCA_937930845.1. GTDB lineage: Bacteria > Pseudomonadota > Alphaproteobacteria > Rhizobiales > Rhizobiaceae > Pseudahrensia. The sequence goes on along the minus strand of CALHBJ010000012.1, from coordinate 166,022 downwards.
TGCAGGAAAATGCCAATGGCGCACCGGCTCACTGGCTTGTCGCCCACAGCGTTGCGGAAGCCGTATCAAAACGCGGAGAAGATGACGCCTATCATCTTTTCATTGACCTTGTTACCGGATGGGTTTCACGCCAGGTGCGCACCGGGCAGGGGACATCGGCAACGCTTGCAGGCTGGGCGGAGGTGTGGGAAAAGGCGCTGTATTCGACCAAGACGGCAGACGCCTTCAATCTTGACAAAAAACAGGTCATCCTCTCGTTATTTGGTTCTCTTTTTGAACGAAATCGCGGGAGTTGAAACCGGTTATGCAAGGCGGTTTTCACAGGAAAGTTGAGCCAATCTAATGGCCAAAAATTACTATATCACCACGGCAATTTCATATCCAAATGGCGCACCGCATATCGGCCATGCTTATGAGTTTGTGTGCGCGGACGCGATCGCGCGTTTCAAGCGACTCGACGGTTTCAACACCCGCTTTCAAATCGGCACCGATGTTCATGGTCAAAAAATGTGGCAAACAGCCCGTGATCTGAACATTGAACCGGCTGAACTGGCCAACAAGAATTCCGATGTCTTTCAGGCCATGACGGATGCGCTCAATGTGTCCTATGACCGTTTTATCCGCACATCTGACAAAGACCACCATGAGGCCAGTCAGGCAATTTGGCAGGCCATGGCTGAACGGGGCGACATCTACAAGGATGTATATTCCGGTTGGTACTCCGTGCGCGATGAAGCCTATTACGATGAAAGCGAAACCACGCTGGACGATGACGGCGTGCGCATTGGCCCCCAGGGCACGCCGGTGGAATGGGTTGATGAGGAAAGCTATTTCTTCCGCCTGTCGGCCTATCAGGACAAGCTTCTGGCGCTGTATGACTCGCAACCTGATTTCATACTGCCCGCCAGCCGGCGCAATGAAATCGTCTCCTTTGTCAAAGGCGGATTGAACGATCTGTCCATTTCGCGCACCACATTTGACTGGGGGGTAAAAGTGCCCGGCGATGAAAAACACGTCATGTATGTTTGGGTCGATGCGCTCACGAACTACATAACCGGGGCAGGGTATCCCGATACATCCTCTAATCTTTGGCAATTCTGGCCCTGCGATCTGCACATCATCGGCAAGGACATTACCCGGTTCCATGCTGTCTACTGGCCAGCATTCCTGATGTCGGCTGGCATTGAATTGCCCAAAACCGTGTTTGGCCACGGCTTCCTGCTTAACAAGGGTGAGAAGATGTCGAAATCGGTCGGCAATGTGGTTGACCCGTTTCAGATGGCGGAACTCTATGGCGTGGATCAGTTGCGATATTTCTTCCTGCGTGAAGTGCGGTTTGGGTCCGATGGCAGCTATTCCCATGAGGATATCGTCAACCACACAAACGCTGATCTCGCCAATAATTTCGGCAATCTGGCCCAGCGTTCCCTGTCGATGATCTTCAAAAACCTTGACGGTGAACTGGGTGCGCCGGGGGAGTTTGCCGCCGAAGATCTGGCTTTGCTCGCGGTGGCAGATGGTGCCATCGACAAATGCCGCGATGCAATCGACCGCACCGTGCCCAACGAAGCACTGGATTCCATCTGGCATGTGTTGGATGAGGCCAACCGGTATTTCGATGAACAGGCACCATGGGGATTGAAGAAAACCGACCCGGCCAGAATGCAAACAGTGCTATATGTGGCCGCTGAAGTGGTGCGCCAGGTGGCCTTGCTGTGTCAGGCCTTCATGCCGCAAAGCGCCTCCAAATTGCTGGATCAACTCAAGATCGTGCCGCAGGAGCGCAGTTTTGCCCATCTCGGCGCCGGCCACCGCCTCGATGGCGCCACGCAGATGGAAAAACCGGAAGGTGTGTTCCCACGCTTTGTTGAAGAAGCTGCGGGCCAATAGCATGATTGTCGACAGCCATTGCCATCTGGATTTTCCAGATTTTGCCGACGAACTGGACGATGTGGTGCAACGGGCGCGGGACGCTGGTATTGGCCGAATTTTGACAATTTGCACAAGGGTGAAGAATTTCCCCCAGGTATTGGCCGTGGCCGAACGTTTTGAGGATGTGTTTTGTTCGGTGGGAACACATCCCCACAATGCCGGTGAAGAGCTGGATGTGACGGCAGATCAACTCATTGGCCTTGCACAACATCCCAAGGTCGTTGCCATTGGCGAGGCCGGTCTGGATTATCACTACGACAAAGCGCCGCGTGATGCGCAGGCGCAAGGTTTGCGCATCCACATCGAAGCTGCCCGTCAAACCGGCCTGCCATTGGTGATCCATGCAAGAAGCGCCGACGAAGACATGGCCGCCATTCTCAAAGACGAAACCGCAAAAGGCGCGTTTCCCGCCGTGTTACACTGTTTTTCCTCCGGCCTGGCCCTGGCACAAACCGGCATTGAGCTTGGGCTGTATGTGTCATTTTCCGGCATTTTGACGTTCAAAAACAGTCAGGATGTGCGTGATATTGCGGCTCTCATGCCAAAAGACCGGGTGCTTGTGGAAACAGATGCACCATATCTCGCCCCCATGCCGCACCGGGGCAAACGCAATGAACCAGCCTATACCGCGCATACTGCAGCGGTTCTGGCAGATGTTTGGCAGCAAGATATCGAGACCACGGCACAACAGACGACGGAAAATTTTTTCCGTTTGTTTTCAAAGGTATCACGACCGAAAAACGGGCAGGGGGCATTGTGACCACCTCACCTGCCTCCGACCCCGCCAATGCGCTGCGCATAACAATTCTTGGTTGTGGCTCGTCGCCGGGCGTGCCGCGCATTGGTGGTGACTGGGGCAATTGTGATCCCGAAAATCCAAAAAACCGGCGCCGCCGTGCGTCTGTGCTCATTGAAAAATTCGGACCCGATGGCACAACGATCATCGTTATTGATACGGGCCCGGATTTTAGAGAACAGATGCTCGCTGCAAATGTATCCAGTGCCGATGGCATCGTTTACACCCATGCCCATGCGGACCACATTCATGGCGTCGACGACCTGCGCTCTTTCGTCATCAACCGGCGCGCCAAGGTGCCAATCTGGGCCGACATTCCAACGTCCCACAGGCTGCATGAGGCATTTGGATATTGTTTTGAAACGCCGCCAGGTTCGAGCTATCCGCCGATTCTGGAGGAAAACCGGATTGTTCCGGGCGTGCCATTCACGATTAACGGCGATGGCGGTCCCATCGAACTGCTGCCATTCGAACAGCCGCACGGCTCCATAGATTCCCTTGGGTTCAGGATCGGCAATTTTGCCTATTGCAGCGATGTCAGCGCACTGGACGAACGCGCATTGCCACATCTGGAAAATCTCGACATTTGGATCGTCGATGCGCTGCAATATCGCGAACACCCAAGCCATTTCAGCCTGGACCAGACATTGGGATGGATTGAGAAACTCAAACCCAAACGCGCAATCCTGACCCACATGCACACACCGCTGGACTACGATACCGTATCAAAAGAAACGCCGGACCACGTGGAACCTGCATATGATGGAATGCAGATCATTATCCAGCAATAACAATGGCATGTGAGTATTTTCTCATAAATGACATACACAAAAAAGTTCCATAATATATCTTATGCGACAATTGTGTGTGGAGGTAGAGCGGAAGGCGAACGCTTCTTTTAAGCCCGGAAGTTACACCGCTACATAAATCTTAGCCAGCTTGCCCTGCCCGTGCCAGAACGCAACTCGTAGAACGAGCAAGGCATATGTTTTGATGTCGGATGGCGGCTTGGAGCCCATCCTACTAGTTCGCATTGTGTCGCCCACAAGATATAGTGGATGAAAATTTTAATGTCTTCATTATCAAGACGCTTCAGATGGTGAATTGCTCATGTGTTATTTTCAGCGCCGATTCGTTTCGGTTTGGCATGCTGTCTTGTTGATTTTCTGTTTTCTACCCTTCTCACATGCCGAAGCAATCGAAGTCGTGGAACGTGCCGAGCTATATAAGATTTTTGGGCAGTATGGCATCGATGGAACTTTTGTTGTCTCCAATCCTGCTGGCAAACAAATAATTGTTGTAAATCTCGAACGCGCCCGACAACGCAAAATTCCTGCATCAACTTTCAAAATTGCCAACAGTATAATAGCACTAGAGACTGAAGCCGTTGCCGATGTGGACGAGGTCATTCCTTATGGCGGACTGCCACAAAAATTTCCCCAATGGGAACATGACATGTCCCTTCGACAGGCGATTAGAGTATCCAATGTTCCAGTTTATCAAGAGGTAGCTCGCAGGATTGGGTTAAACCGCTTTCGTCACTGGTTGAGTAAATTCGAGTACGGAAATCAATCCATAGGTTCAAATGTGGAAACGTTCTGGTTACGAGGGCCTTTGAAAATCAGTGCCGTTGAGCAAGTCTCTTTTTTAAATGCATTCCTAACAGATGAGCTAGGTATTTCCGGTCAAACCACAGACAGCATAAAACAAATCACAGCTCTCGAACGAAAAGGAGCGCGTGTTCTACACGGTAAAACTGGATGGAGTGCTCATACCTTCCCACAGACAGGTTGGTTTGTTGGCTGGGTGAAAAGCGACGCAGGATTTTACCCTTTTGCATTAAACATTGATATGCGTGGCAGAGGAGATCGCCATAAACGAAAAGGAATCGCGAAGGAAATATTGTCTGAACTTGGTATATACTGACTAACATTAACGCTTTAACAAAATGCTTAATAACACACCTTATGAAGCTCGAGGATTCATTGTCGCGAACTGAACACTGGGCAGTTACTAAGCAGGTAGCTTTGTCCCCACACCTGCCATTTAGGCCGGGCTGAGGCGGCTAAAATCGCTGGGTACGCCATCGGTCAGGTTGCCCTGCCCTGCGGACCGGCTGAAAAGCTATTCGCGATGACGTTGGCCAAGGACAAGTGACAAGGTGCTGAACTCAGTATGACTGCGCAAATGCGTCTCACAATGAGAGGCCCGCCCGTTGAATTCGGGCGGGTCAAATTTTGCGATCTACGAGATTTTCACTCGGTGGTGATGACTGTCATGACCAACTTGTCATCGATCTTTATGGGGCCATCTTCTTTTACGCCCAGGGTGTACTCAAAAATTCCGGTTTTCACGCCGCCTTTTTCAGAATGAACCATGAGCATAAGCTTCTCGCCTGCCTTGATTTTTTCAGTGAGGATCGCCGCTACGTCCACATTCTCCCCTTTTTGCAAGGGAGCATGCGCGACAACAGGGCCGGGCTTTCTTGTATCGTCCGTTTTGTGCACAACAAGCCAGCCATTCTCGCCAGCAACGACCTTGGCAGCGCTGACTGTTCCATTGGAAACAGATTGATTTGCAGCTTCAATCATCGGCTTTACAGAGTGACCATCGGCAAATGCCGCAGATGTTGTCAGTGCGGTAAAAGCGACAAGTGCGATAGCGTGTTTCAGGGTTTTCATAATTTGCGTTCCAGAATTGATCTTACAGATTATGAAACGATGGCCACGCAGAAAGGTTTTTGGATAAATATTATTTGATCAACCTACAGCGTCGAATTCGGTGGCTCACGGGGCACTTCCAATAAACACCGGGCACCGGGACAAAGGAATTGTTCGTTCATCTTCCAGGCTCGTTTGGATCGGCGGAGAACAATGCGATCTTGTTGCCTTGCGGGTCGCGAAGGTAGCTCACGTAGAAATGAGGGCCATAGGAGTCGCGAAAACCGGGCTGGCCTTCGTCCGTGCCACCTGCGGCAAGCGCTGCCCTGTGAAGCTCCCTCACCTGCTGTTGGTTGCGCGCTTCAAAGGCAGTCATGGCGCCATTTCCAGCTGAAGCCGGTTGTCCATCAAAGGTGGGTTTGACATAGAAATCCGGCAGCGCCACTGCTTGTCCAGGTTGAAGCGGCAATACATAGCTCAACCCCTCCGGCCCCTCTTCCAGCCCATAGCCAAGTGCTGGCAGGAACGCGCAATAAAACCGTTTTGCCTGCGCGATGTCATCGGCGCCGACGGTAACATAGGCAATCATGTTGCATGCTCCTTTCTGCAAAACCTTCTGGTGAAACGGGTCTATCGCACCCTGCGTTTGATGATAGCCATGGCCAACCCCGCGATGCACAGTCCTGATCCAGCCAAAAGCAGAATATTGAAGATATTCATGTGACCATCCCAACTAGCCTGCATTTGTGGTGTCGGGTCTTGATAAGGGACGCCCAGGTAATAGCCGCCGAACAGCAGTGCTGATATCACCAGCAATATGCCCAACAGGATCAATCGTTTGGGTGAAAAGTGTTTCATCAAAACCGGTCAATGGTGACTTGAGTGGGAATATCTAACGGCTTCCCGCCTGCTCGCCAATCATTCAATTTTAAAACCGCTACGAGCTTGAAGATGCGTTTTCGAGCGCCTCATCTGATGCCCGGCTGCTGACGTAATGCAGTCCGATCCAGACGAGTGTAGCGACGATGGCAAAGCCATGGATCATGGGATCGCCGATCAGCACCAAACCTGCCAATACCAGCCTTAGCGCCACTTCCCAAAATGCCAACCGCTTGCGGTCAAACTGAGCTAATGCACTGGCAATGAGATATAAGGCCAGAGCCAAACGCGCCAGCAACCAGGCCAGAGCGCTCCAGTAGACCTCACCATCATAACCCGGCAGATAGCTGATGCTCCCACCCAGGGATTTTGGATCGATGACGGCCGCTTCGATCAACAATAATTCCGGATACAGAGCGAACACAAACGGGATGATGAACATGACAATGCCGGAGCGAACAGCGGAAAAACCAGTCGCCATCGGCTCTGCCTTGGTAATTGAGGCAGCCGCAAATGCAGCCAGCGCCACCGGCGGTGTTATCGCAGACGCTACTGCAAAATAGAAAATGAACATGTTTGCGGCAAAGACGGATATGCCTAATCCGGCAAGAACAGGCCCCATGAGCAAAGCTACATTGATGTAAGCCGGCACGGCGGGCATCCCCATGCCCAACAAAATGGCCAGCAGCATGGTTACAAACAATGCCAGGAACTGGAAACCGCCAGAACCGCCCTCTCCCAGGTTAAGCCCTTGCAGCCATTGCAACACATCAACTGAAATGAAGAAGGGCATGCCTGTGAATTTCAGGCAGAAATCGATGATAGAGACCGCCAGAAACATCAGATAAAGCGTGGAAATCAACAAGCCAGCATTGGAAAGTGAATCGATGAGTTTCGATGGCTTTGCCCGCACTTGCGGGTCCAGGAACAACGCACAACACAAAACAACAACAGCCCACCACCCTGCACTGCCAGCATCACCCGCGGCATTTTGAACAAGCTGCAAAATCCATGGCAGGCTTTGAACCTGACACCCGCCTCCCTCGCTGAAAATGCGCTCCACCCCAAACAGTCCGCCAGCCACCCCGCAACCAATACTTTCTTTGCTGGTCAGCAACAGAAACAAAATGATCAAAATTGGCAGGAAGATCATGACCAGGTTGTAGATATCCTGCCGGGTCATGAACATGTCTTCGGTGAGTTCGCCAATGGCGGTAATTTTTTGCTTGCGCGCCTGAAATATCACCGAGAGGAACAGGCATAAAAAATAGGCCAGTGCAGGCAGCGTCGCAGCAATAATCACTTCACTGTAAGGAACGCCAGTCAGCGCCGCCAGGATAAAGGCTGCCACGCCCATTACCGGCGGCATGATGGAACCGCCAGATGATGCAGCCGCTTCCATGCCACCGGCAAATACTTTCGAAAACCCCCGCCTGATCATCATCGGTATGGTGAGCACGCCAGTCGATAGAACATTGACGATAGGCCCGCCGGAAATGGTGCCAAACATGGCCGACGAGACAATCGCTGCATGGGCAGGCCCGCCGCGCAAATGTCGGGTCCAACGAAAGGCAACCTTGATCAATGATTGACCGCCTGCAGAAGCCCCAAACAGCGCGCCCAGTATCAAATAGGGAAATATCTCATTGAGGATGATGTCCATGAAACGCCCCAGCAACCCCGAGGCATTGTTGGTGAGAATGTCATGCACACGCGGCCTGCCATCCGTCAGCAGGCGCGGCTCTCCACCTATTTTGGTGACAAGATATTTGTTGATGTCTTCGGTGCCGTAGAAATACCAGACCAACACTGTGATGATTGTGTAGGCAGCAATCAAAATAGCCACCATCACCAGTGGCAGCCCCCAGACTTTGACGTTGTAGGTCAAGAACACAATGATCGCGAGGCCAACAATCAGCACGAGCCAGCCGCCGGTTGTGTTGAGACATTGGGGATCGTCCACGCTGGTCGGCTCCGGCAGACCAAAAAGCGACGCATTCTCTTTTTCAATTTGTAGGCTCTCGGCAATCATGCGCGCGCGGTCGCCCGTGAACTGGTCAATCAGGCAAACGGATTCAATTTCCACGACATAGGACAGCGATATGGTCAGCGCCATAACAACGAGTGCGATGTCCATGCACAGGCCAAAACGGCGCAGCAGGCGGCTTTGGTCCTGCCAACTGCGCCACATGGAATGATGCAGCGCGACGATCAACATCATCAGTGAAAAGACAAATGGGTAGTAATATTCATAGGGGAATTTGCGGATGATGAATTCCGGGTTGCCGGAAACATCAGCAACCAATTGATCAAGGCCGGGAATGCCCGGCATGGCATTGATCATGCCCAAAACGACGAAGAATGCTGCCAGCCAATATACAAAACGGGTCACAAAGCCGCTTGGCTCAATGGCTGCCCCCTGTTCTTGTGACATTCTCTCTTCCCCGTTCAGTGTCAAAAGAAGAGGCGCGGCAAATGGCGCGCCCCTCCCTCAAGTGTATGTCAGCCCTGTTTAGGGTTTTGCGCAATCTGGAACTGTCATTCCCGCTTCTTCAAACGCGGCGACCGCACCAGGATGATATTTGACAGGTACTGCACCACAAAGACCAACACCGACGGAGCCGATTTGTGTCGTGGCCATGAAAGGCGCCTTGCTCTTGAAGGTTTCCACATTGCGCAACATGGCAGCAGTCAGCGCCTTGGCGGTGTCAAAATCCATGCTCTTGTTGACCACTTCAGACGCCAATGTGGTTGGACTGCGCCAGATTCCATCTTCACTGACAATTGTGAGACCCTTCTGCGGCGATACATTTTTCAAATCAAAAACCAGGCTGCCAGTGCCAGGGCTTTTGACGTATTTCTGCATGGCTTCGCCTTCCCAAACATCCTTTGGAATGGACCAAAGCGTCATATCGCCCGCAGAAAGGGAGCGCGTGATACGATTGTCCGGGAAGGTGATTGGCAGCATCATGCCATCAGCAGAACCATCGGAAATGGTCTTTGCCATCTGGCCCCAATTGACCTGAATGCCCTTGTAATCCTTGCCATCATTTGCCCCGGCAACAATTGTCAAAATACCCCGGTCATTGGTCAAGGCCGCACCGCGTGGTGGCCCATTGAGAATGGTTTTGCCCTTGACGCTGTCCCATCCCTTCACGCTGGCGCTGTTATAGGCATAAAGGCCAAACCCGCCATAGTTGAACGTGTAAAGCACCCGCACATTATCGATGAGTGCCGCGCCTTTTTCCTTGCCCAATTTGGCATAGGGGCCAGCACCTTTGGACATCAGGAATGTCAGTATTAGCGGCGCACCCGCAACATCAGTTTTCCCCTCTGCCACATTTTGCAAAGAATTGGTCAGCGTCTGACTGTCGGCCACCTGAAAGTCTGCAATCTTTTCAGCAGAAGCAACTTCAGCAAGTGCAGTCGTTGCCGTGAATGGCACCGTACCGGGAGGCCCGGTTTCAGCAGTTATAACGTTCTGGGCACTGGCGTTGCTTGCAAGCAGGCTCGCGCTCACGGCCAGGGCCAATGCAAATTTGGTTAGTGACATGGTCTTCTCCCTTATTATCACTGCCAAAGCGGCAGCTTTTTCATTTGATGGTGGCAAGCCGCCATCTTTCTGTTCATGAAGTCTCCGGCCATTGCGGCGCACGGGCCGGTTCTTTCACATCCTCCTCGTCCCAATATCCAATCAGGACGCCGAATTTGTCTTCAATACCAACCATGTGGTTGGCCCGTTCTTCGGACACGGTTTCCCGCTGCCGGTAATGAAGCGCCCAATCTGCCAGCGCTGTATGCATCGCTGCCCGCTCTTCAGCGTGATCACTTGAGCGCCCCAAATCATGGAATTCATCAGGGTCATTTCTCAAATCGAACAGCATTGGCGGGAAACCGGGTGCAAAAACGTATTTCCATGCATGGTTTGCAACCATGAAACTGCGACAATCCAACGGCTTTCGCCCGGTCGTGGGCGACCATGCCTGTTGGAAATAGTCATATTCGCTAATCACGAAGTCACGCCATTCAACCTTCTTGCCTTCAAGAAAAGGCACAAGGGAACGACCGTCAAGAATATGCGCTTGCGGTTGACCACCGTAATATTCGATAAACGTTGGCAGCAGATCAATTGCTTCCACCAGTTCGGTATTGTGTGTGCCACGGGTTGCGTCGCAGGCCGGGTCTGGATTGGCAATAATCAGTGGAACCTTCACTGCAGGGTCGTGGAAGAAATCCTTGTCGCCCATCCAGTGGTCGCCCAAATAGTCACCGTGATCAGCGGTAAAGACGATCATGGTGTTTTCCATCAATCCCTGCTCTTCCATATAGGAAAACAGGATACCAAGCTGGTCGTCGATCTGTTTGATCAGGCCCATATAGGTGGGAATGACGGTCTCACGGGCGTCTTCCTTTGAAAACGTCTTGCCACCCACCCGTTCCATGAACAATTTTGCCAGGGGGTTGGGGTCTTCCCGTTCCGCATCAGAACGGATTGCCGCCTGGATGTCTTCGGCCCCATACATCGTGTTGTAGGGAGCAGGCGCAATATAGGGCCAGTGAGGTTTGATATAGGACAGATGAAGCAGCCACGGGTGCGTACCATCATCTTCTTCGAGGAATTCAATTGCCCGCCGTGTCATATACGGCGTTTCGGAATCCGCCTCCGCCACCCGCGCTGGTTTGTCCGCGATGTCGTTGAAAAATCCGGTGCGAACCCCCTCGTCTGTATCAACGGAATTGGCGCTCCAGTGCCAGGGGTTAGGTGTGTCCGCATATCCCTTGTCCTTGAGATATTTATTATAGGCCAGATCCTGCTTGACCATGGCTTCAGGGTGGATGCCATCGTCTCGCTCGTAAGGCTCAAAACCGGCCTCGCGATGGTGCACACCAATGTGACTTTCAGGGTCGATGCCTAGCCGGGACATGCCTTCGGTGTCTGCAATCATATGGGTTTTGCCGACCAAAACCGGACGAACACCCAAAGGTTTCAGGTGATCTCCAATATTGCGCTCGCCGATGCGCAGAGGCACGAAATTTGCTGTTGCCCCGTGGGCAGACACATAACGGCCCGTGTAAAAGCTCATGCGGCTTGGTCCGCAAATGGGCGACTGGCAATAGGTATTGGTGAACAGAACACCGCGTTTTGCCAAGGCGTCTATGTTGGGCGTGTGCAGTGTCTTGTGCCCCGTGCATGACAAATAGTCCCAACGCAGCTGGTCACACATGATAAAGAGAACGTTTTTACGAGAAGCCATGTATTTTTGCTCTTTGGTTAGGCACGGTCCGGCACAGGGCCGATATTGATGATGTCAAATTTTTCTTCCAGCGCCTTCATTTTGGCAGCATCCTCAAAATCCGCGTCATCCATTTTACCCAGTTCAGCAAGATATTGATCAAAGCCGGAGGGTTGGTAGATCATCAGCATACGCGCATTTGAATGCCCATCCGACACCTGGCAGGCGTGTTCAATGCCAGGCGGGACGTGCAGACAGGTTCCAGGTGACGCCACCATCCAGTCTCCATCCACATAGAAATCGACCTGCCCTTCCAGGATGTAAAACGTTTCAGCGTGGTAGCGATGCATGTGAAGGCCCAACTTGAAATTGGCTTTCAAGTTATCCTCCATCAATGTGTATTGCCCGCCAGTATCGGCAGCACTGACCTTCACAAACGTATGGTCTGCCGACCAATCGTAGTTTGGGCCACCCCCTGGTGGGACAAATGAATATCGCTTGGTCACGCTCAATGCCGCCTTACAGGTTCACTTTGCCACCATCGACATTCAACGTCTGGCCGGTCACAAAATCGCTGTCAGGCGTGATGAGATACATCAGCGAACCAAGCAGATCTTCAGGCAGCATGTCGCGTTTGATGGAGCGTGACGCAACTGTCGGCCCTCGCGCCGGGTCAAACCCGGTATGGCCCTGCATGCCTTCACTCTCTGTCAGTCCAGGCGCAATCGCATTGACCTGAATATTCTTGTCGCCCAGTTCACGACCATGGCAACGGGTGAGTGCAATGACCGCACCCTTCGATGCCGTATAGTGCGACAAGCCTGGAGGTCCGTAATAAAAGGTTCCCGAGGCAATGTTGACGATCTTGCCGCCCCCTGCCCTCAGCATGGCCGGCACCGCAGCTTTGGTTGCCTGGTGCACGCCGCGGCTGTTGACGGTCATCACCTTGTCAAACTCATCATTGTCAATTTGCAAAAACGGTTTCGGCTGCAATGCAGTAAAGATCGAGGCATTATTCACCAGAATATTGAGCGCGCCGAATTCTTTTTCCGCTGTTGCCACCATGTTGGCGAGGTCTTCGTCGGACGTAACATTGACAGACATGCCAATCGCAGATCCACCGTCACCTTTGATTGCCGCAACGCAACCTGCGGTATCGAGAACATCCGTCACAACGACATTCGCCCCCTCCTGCGCCATACGTTTGGCCATGATTGCACCAATGCCCTGTGCGGCACCGGTGATAGCTACAGTCTTTCCGTCTAGTCTGCCCATGACAGCCTCCTTCGTTCAGATTTTGATATCGAGAATTCTTGCGACTTCGGGCCAGCTTTTGGCTCCATTTTCGCGCAGATCATTTGTGAGATCTTCCGGCACCCAGTCGATCAGGCTCTTCTTGAAATTCGGCAGCGCTTCAATACGCGCAAACCATTTTTCGACATTTGGCAGGCGTCCATTTTCCCACATGCCGCGCATGGACATCATCGCGAGGCGATTGACATAAGGGGTGAGTGAAATGTCTGCGATGGAGAATTTGTTGCCCACCAGCCAATCATTGCCCTTCAACGCTTCCTCCATTTTATAAAGATATGTGTCGTAGAGCTTCACTTTTTCCACAGCACCTGGCGCTTCAAATCCATAACGGATGAAAGCCTCTTTCTGTTCTTTCCAGTTGGAAGTGACTGAAATTTCCGGCGTTGACGCCATGAATTTATCGGCACCCTCCTTGCCAAGTTTTTTCAACACCGTGTGGCGGTGCGAACAAACAAAGGTGACGGTGCCGCAAGCTGGATGAAGGTCTTCATCCACTGCTTTAGTCCAATAGCGCACCTGCGCCCGTTCCCAGGGATCACTGGGATGAACCGAATGGTGCGGCATAATCTGATCGAGATATTCCACGATCACCGTGCTGTCAGGGATCACCAGATCATCGTGCAAAAGCGTTGGCACTACCCCTTTGGGATTGAGCTTGAGATAGGCGTCGGTGAATTGTTCACCCGCCAAAATATCAATATAAACACCGTCCCACTCAATGCCCTTTTCGGCCATGGCAAACCGGACTTTGGCTGCGCAAACGGAAGACCCGTGATGATAAAGGGTGAAACTCATAGCTGTATTGTCACCCATTTCAGTTCGGTCATGGCTTCAAGATCTGCGTCAGTGCCTTCACGGCCAACACCGGATTCGCCATTACCGCCAAATGGCACATGGGCTTCATCATGAACCGTGGGGCCATTAATGTGGCACATGCCGGCGCCTATATTTCTGGCAAAATGCATGGCTTTATCGATGTTCTTTGTGAAGATTGCAGAGGAAAGCCCGAACTCTGAATCATTGGCTTTCTCCAAACCTTCCTCATAACTGTCGATCGGGTAGATCGCAGTGACCGGGCCAAATGTTTCCGTGCGGCACAACGTCATTTCCTCGGTCACATCGGTGAGAATTGTCGGCTGGCAACGATTGCCTTCCCATTTACCGCCAGCGGCAACGGTCGCACCATTCGCCACTGCATTTTCAATGTGATCCTTTACCCGCTTTCGCTGACGCTCGGATATGATGGGGGCGATTACAGTGTCGGGGTCACGCATATCTCCCATGCCAACCTTGGACGCCATCATAGAGAAACGCTTGACGAACTCATCGTAGATCGGCCGTTCCACATAGAACCGGCTTGAGCCAATGCAAAGCTGACCGCCAAACATGAAGATAGACCGCGCCGCCAGCGGCATGGCGGCATCCAGGTCCGCGTCGGCCAATACAACGGTTGCGCTTTTCCCACCCAGTTCCAGCGTGTTCGGCGTTTTGTTTTTGGCGCAGATTTCATTGATGTGCTGGCCAATGACCGATGAGCCGGTAAAGGATACAAAATCAACATCCTTGCTGCTGGTAAGATCATCGCCGATCTCTGCACCCATGCCCGTCACAACATTATACGCACCATCGGGGAACCCGGCATCGGAAAAAATTTCAGCCATCAGCAGTGTCAGATGCGGTGCCATTTCCGAAGGCAAGTGAACCACCGTATTGCCCACTGCCAATGCATTAGCCACCAGACGGGTGTTCTTGATCAGCGGCACATTAAATGGCGTGACGATGGCAACGACACCCAATGGCTCGCGGATTGACATTGAAAACGTGCCTGGCCGGTCAGAGGGAATGGTCTCACCACGCACATTACGGCACAGTCCAGCGGCAGCCCGCGTCATGGCCAGGCCCTTATTGAACTCAAACATTGCTTTGCCGATGGGCGAACCGATCTCGTCGATCAGGCAATTCACAATCTCCGATTTCCGCTCTTCCATAATTTCAGCAACGCGCAGCAACCAACGTTCGCGTTCGGTGGGAGTGGTTTCTTTGAAAGCAGGAAAAGCCGCCTTTGCTGCAGCAATTGCCTTGCGAACATCGTCTCCTGTTCCCTTGGCCACACGCGCGTAAAGGCTGTCATCAAGTGGGTTGAGATCGTCAAAGGTCTCGCCACTGCTGGCATCGACCCACCGGCCATTGACGAAGAGTTGGAGCGATTTGATATCTGTCTTGGCGTCCATTTGAAGCCTCCTGTTGTTGCTAAGTGCCGACAAGTGTCTGCGGCAGATAAAGTGCGATTTGAGGGAAGAGAATGAGAAGCCCGATCATGGCCGCCATCGCAAACCAGAATGGCCAGATGCCCCGGAATATCTGCCCCATTGGCACATCTGGAGCGATGGATTTGACAATGAATACGTTGATGCCAACCGGCGGGCTGATCATCCCCATTTCCAGCACGATCACCACGATGATGCCGAACCAGACCAGATCCCAGTTCAAGGCGATGGCAATCGGGATCACAACTGGAATAGTAAGCACCAGCATCGCGATGCTTTCCAGAAACATGCCCAGGAACATGTAAGCCAGAATAATGACAAGCAGCACACCAATGTCACCAATCGGAAGTGAAGTGAGCGTGGTCACCAATTGAGCCGGCAATCCGGTCAGCGACATGAAGGGGATGAAAACGAATGCGGCGATGATGATCAAAAACACGGTTGCGGTTGAATTCATCGTTTCCAAAATCACCGTTCGCATCTTGGCCAGCGATAGTTTTCTGCGGGCCGCAGCAACCACAAAGGTCAATAGAGCGCCCACTGATGAGGCCTCAACAGGCGTAAAAAAGCCGGTATACATGCCGCCAATGGTGGCCAGAACGACACCCAAAATTGGCGTGGCGAGCCAAAACGATTTGATCCGTTCAGTCTTGTTTGAGCGTTCTCCACGGGGGCCAGCTTCCGGCTTTCGTGCGACGACCAAATAGATTGCACCGATGAACAGAAGCGTGAGGATAATGCCGGGAAACACGCCTGCCATGAACAGCCGCCCGATCGACTGCTCAGTCAATACGGCGTAGATAATCATCCCACCCGATGGGGGAATGAGGAATCCAAGCGTGCCCCCTGCCGCCACCGATCCGGTGGCAAGGCTGTCGGCATATTTGTATTTTTTCATTTCCGGCAAAGCGACCCGCCCCATTGTCACCGCCGATGCCAGTGACGAGCCGGAAAGCGCAGCAAACCCCGCACAAGCCGCAATCGTTGCCGAAGCCAATCCGCCGCGCAGGTGTCCCATCCATCTGTAGGCAGCATTGAACAGATCACTGGACATCCCCGATGCGCCCGCCAGATTGCCCATCAGGATAAACATTGGAATGACAAGCAAATTGAAATTTGACGATGCCTCGAAGGTCTCTCCAGCCAAATTCGAATACGCAATCTTCCAGCCTCTTGCCCATGCCTGATCGGAGGCCATGCCCACCGCCATGAACTTGTTGGCATTGGCAATGACCGTGCCGACAAAACCAACACCAAGCATGGAAAGGGCAACGGGCATTCGCAGAAACAGCAACACAAACAGAGTTGCCAACCCCAAAAATCCCAAGAACAGCATGCTGATCACAAGGAACCTCCGCCGAATTTGAGGGTTTCCACCTTTTCTGTGGTCAGCAATTGGCAGATATCGAGAACAAGAACGAAGGCGTAAACGGCAACGGAGACAGCCAGCGCGTAATAGAAATATTCATAGGAAATCAGCAATTGCTGGGTTGTTTCACCAAAGCGAGCGGCACTTTGACCCGCATGCAACAGCCGCCACGACATGACAACGAGAAGTGGAATGCCCAGTAATTTGACAAAGACCAGAGACCATTTTGCGAACGCTTTGGACATATGCGGCTCGAGAACTTCAATCTCGATATGCGCGCCTGTTCTGGCTCCAAGCGGAATTGAAAGAGCCACGATGGCGACCAGCAGCAAAATCAAGATATCCTCGGCGCCCACAATGGGGGAATTCAGCGCCTTGCGCATGACCAGAACATTCCACACCGAAAACACGGTCATGAAAATCAGCGTGGCGCCACCGATCAGCAACGAAAACCAGGTCAGCACCCGGTCAACGAAACCGATAATTCCAGTCATTTTGGGGTTCTTGGACATCAAAGGCTCCAACGCATGACTGCCGGGGCCAATGACCCCGGCAAACACCAATCTACTGATTCATTGCGTTGTAGATTTCTTCAGCGTTATCGATCCCGCGACTTGCATAGTCGGCAAAGATCTTTTGCATGCCTCTTGCCACCGCAGCATCCATCTTGGCGCGCTCCTCCGCTGAGACTGTGGTCATTTTGACATTGGCCATCTCGGGCGGATTGCCAGCCATCCATTTCTTGCCGCGTTCGCCGTCATTGTGGAAGCTTGTGGCCCCCATCATGGAAACCTGCTCGCCTGCAAGGTCATCGATGATTTTGCGATGCTCATCGGAAAGGCCCTGATAGCGCTCTTTGTTCATCGCCACGAAAAAGACAGCGTAGGAAGTGGGAATATTGTCAACATAATGCGTCGACACTTCCGAGAAGTTCCAGGGTTTGGAAGTCTGCGAAGGCGAGATTGTTGTTGCGTCGATCGTTCCCGTCGACAGTCCCGTGTACATTTCCGTCACCGGCATCTGCACCGGGACCGCGTTCATTTCTTCAAATATCGGCGTGGTCATTGAAGCAAATGGTACAATCTTCGAACCTTTAAGCCCGTCCATCGTTGAAACGTCTTTGGTTGCCGCCCAGGCATCACCTGCAACAGTGAAGAGACCCAGCAGTTTTACGTCTTTGAACTCATCGGAGAGATATTTGTCATAGACGTTCATAAGTGCCTGAGTGGATTCGAGCGAAGTCGTCGCCTTACCAGGCGGCACAATTAGAATTGTCTTTGGAAAAATCGCCGGTGTGTATGAAGGAAGGCCGAATGTAATGTCAGCCACGCCTTCAACAACACGCTTATATTGTTGCACCGGACCAGCACCAAGCTGACCTGCCGGATAGACTTTGATGGTCAAGGATCCATTGGAGCGTTTGGCAACCTCTTTGCCGAACCAGTCGAAGAAAAATGAATTGATGTGGTGTTGCGGTGGAATAAATGTGGCAACCGACAACTCCTCCGCATTCGCCTGCCCAACACTGCCAAGAACCGATGTCGCCAAAGCAAGCGACAGCAGCGCACTTTTGAGTTTCGTTTTCATAGTAGTTTCTCCCAGTTGTAAGACCGATTGACGGACCAGATTATTTCACAGTCATCAAGGAGGCCTCCCCGCCCCCATTGACTATTCTTTCGAAAAGTCCGGGCACCATTTGATGATGCCCTCCTGATAGCTTTCCCTGCTCTTAAAGGCGTTCGCCCATCGCTGAATGTTGGGGTAATTTTCAAACGGATAACCGCAGCCAACCAGAACGAAATGTACGGGTATCCATGAAATATCAGCCAGCGTGATGTGGTCGCCCATCATCCATTCGCGACCCTCAAGGGCCTTTTCAAGTTTGCTAAAGCAATCCTCCAATATGACCTTTGATCTGGCCATATCTGCCGCACCCAATGCGTTGCCACCGGCATGTTTGGCGTGGAATTTTTTCAGTTCTTCATTCGTTTGCAGCGCGTCATATTTGGCCTCTTCAGCCGCGGTCTTTTGAACCTTTTGCTGCATTTTGGTGGCGTAAACATAAGGCTTGATGGCGGACACATGGATCGAAGTGGCAAGCTTTAGCCACGCCATCATCTCATCTTCCCCGTCGGCGGGGCGCAGGGGCGGTTCTTTGTAAGTCTTGTCCAGATAATCGATAATGTCATTGGATTCGATGTGGACCACGCCGTTGTGGACCAGTGTTGGCACGAGGCCATTGGGATTGATCCCGAAATAGGCGTCGGAAATATTCTCTTTCTTTTTCAGGTCGAGATGGTGGCTCGTCCACTCCAGTCCCTTTTCAAACAAGGTCATGCGAACCCGCATGGAACAGTTCGAGATCGCACCGTGATACAGATGCAATCCCTTAAGCGATTGCACAGATGTGTCAGTCGGTATGACGACAACCATTTTGCGGTTCCCCAGTGTTCATGATGATCAAGTTCAGGCACTGCTGCATCGTTTAAATCTTCCCGGTCTTTGGCTCGATCCAAATTGGCGGTTTTGGGATCCCAAAATATTTTTCAGCAACACAGATTGCCAAAATGTTGGACCCAATTTCAGAATACCACTGCATTTAGGATCCTGAATCAAGTAATTTTTACACATTGCCCCAGTTTCTCGCCCGCAGACTTGACTTTGGGATCCCAAATAAAGTGAATAGCCACATGGACACAATCGACACAGAACTTGCAGCACGCATCAGAGACGACATCATCCACGGCGTTTACGCTGAAGATGAGCGTCTGTCTGAGGCAAAGCTGTGCGAAACCCACCAGGTATCCAGAACGCCCGTTCGGCTGGCTCTTCGACGCCTCGAACGGGAAGGCATCATTCAACGTGGCGAATGGCGTGGCTACAAAATTCAAAGCCCAACTATCTCTGATATATTGCAGGCAGTGCAGGTGCGTGGCCATCTGGAAAGTCTGGCAGCGCGTTTAATGGCGCAATCCCCTACCCGTGCCGAGCACTTGCCCGATATGGCAGAGGCCATTCGCGTCATTGATGACCTGACAAGCCAGGGGCGGTTGGACGAAGACGCAATCCACCAGATGCAGGCGGCAAATAAAGTATTTCATACAACCATGCTGGAAGCCTGTGGCAATGAGTATGTGAATTTCACTTGCCAGCAGATCAGCCATCTTCCCATGCTCGCCGCCGGTTCAATGGTTTTTGACAGGCGCGTCCACGATTCACCTGACCAAATTGAGCGCGGCATTTTCCGCCTTCGCATTGGCAATGCGCAACATCAGGTTATCTACGAAGCCATCAAACATGGAGATGCCGTTCGCGCAGAAGGAATGACACGCGAACATTCGCACACAATGATCGAATATATCGAAACCTTTGAGAAACGGGATGAGTCTCTCACAGTCTCTGATCTTGTCGCCTATTCCGCCGCCGAATCTGACCTGCTCAAAAGTTAAGGATCACCATGCCAGCCCATCCAGATCTGCTTGCGCAGGACGCGCAATTTGAAAAGAAACTGCACAAACTCGCGCCCAATGTTTTCAGCGCCGTTGGCTATGCCGCGTCCAATGTACATTTTCTGGTCGGGCAGGAAGGCGTCATCGTTGTCGATACGTCAGAGACGACCCAGGCAGCGGAAAATATACTCGCCGATTTCAGGGAAATTTCCGATCTGCCGATCAACACAATTATCTATACCCATTCCCACCGGGACCACATTTCCGGCGCAACAGTTTTTGCCAATGGCCGCGATATCGAAATCATCGCGTCTGACAATTTCAAGTCCGACATTGTTGATGTCGACGAAACAATTCCACATCCCCATGCGGCCATGATGGCCCGCACCAAGCGTCAGTTTGGCATCACCCTGTCTGACGATGAACGTGTGAGCCTGGGCGTTGGGCCGGGCAAACGCCCCATGAAGGGCATGGGCGCCGGGTTCATGCAGCCCACCGTGCAATTTGGGAAAACCACCCAGATTGAACGGGAAGGATTTCAATTAGAACTGGCAAAAGCACCGGGCGAAACGCCTGACCATCTGGTGGTCTGGTGGGCTGAAGAACGCATCCTCTTTTGCGGTGACAATTTCTATCATTCATTCCCCAACCTTTCACCGCTGCGTGGCACGCCTTATCGTGAATTCGATGCTTGGGCAGACACGATGGATCAATTGATGGCATATGAGCCTGAGATTCTTGCCACCGGGCACACACTTCCCGTCATTGGCGCAGACGCCATCAAACAACGCCTCACAGATTATCGAGACGCCATACGCCATGTGATTACTGAGACCGTAAAGGGCATGAATGCCGGTCTCGACCCTATCACCATTGCATCGGCTCTAAAGCTTCCGGAAAACCTGGCTGACAAGCCGTATCTGCAGGAGTTCTACGGCCATATTGGATATGCCTCTCGTCACTATTTTTCTGGAACACTGGGCTGGTTCGATGGAAATCCAACCCGCATTGCAGAACTTACGCCGGCTCACGAAGCCGCGCGGATGATTGAGCTGATCGGGGGGGCAGACAAGGTTCTGGCAGCCGCCCGGTCGGCCTTGGCAGAAGACGACAGCCAGTGGGCGATGGAACTGGCGGATCGGCTAATCGCGACTGGAGCCAGTGTTGGCGAAGCGCGGCAAGTGAAAGTCGCAGCCATGCGCAAGCTGGCAGATCTAACGATCAATGCGATGACGCGAAACTATTACCTGCTTTACGCCCGCGAATTGGAAGAGGCGACCTGAGAGGAATTTCCAGATGCCCATTGGACCCAATGTTCTGGCCGAAGACGGCCTGCCAATATTCTTTGAACTCGCCAACCCAGGCGATGTCGCCATAGCGCCCCCGGAAACTCGGATGGGCGATAGTTTGCGCACGGCAATCCGCTCCCTGTCTGTCTTCCAAAAGGAAGCTATTGTCGCATCATCCCGAACCGGAATGACCTGGCGGTTGGCCTCTGACGAAGGGCCCTATCTTGATGGCCATGATGAAGCGCCCTGCCCGCTGGCATTTTTAAGCGTGGGCATGGTGGCAAGCTATGCCAACGAGATTACCGCCCTGGCGAAAATGCAGGGCATCACCATTCGCCATCTAAAGCTCACCCAGGACAATTACTACACCATGTCCGGCTCCATGCCGAAACGCACCATGGTGGGCGGTGCCCTGCCCGTCGAACTGCTTGTTGAGATCGATTGCGACCTGGACGACACCGCTCTCAACGAATTTCTCATGAACGCTGTACATGCATCCCCCTTAAATGGCCTGATGCGCGGACAACTGGAAAGTCTGTTCACGCTCACAAAAAACGGCGGCGAATTGCAGCCGAACAAAGCCTTGCGTATGGATGGCGCGGTTTATCCCGATCCGGGCGATCACTTTGCCAAAGCCCGCCCAACAAGCGGCGCGGCCTTCGATGCGCTGAGCTGGCCCCATGGCATCACGCCCAAAAAAGCCGTTGATGGTGGTACGGCGAAAGCCGGTTCCTCGTTGGCCGAGGAGCAAAACCGCACGCTCAACATCGGTGCGATTTGCACGTTGCGCGAAGACGGCATGAAGCAAATCCAGCAAATGCAATATTCGCCCCATGGCACGTCTTTTAACTTCCTCTCAGAAGAAGCCCCCATCAATGGTGGCCAGGGCCGGGCACCGGACGCCAACACCTTGATCAGCGCCGGTATCGCATTTTGCTTCATGACCCAGTTCGGGCGTTTCGTAAAAATGCTCAATCTTGACCTATCAGACTACCGCATCGTGCAGGACAGCCATTTCTCACTGGGCGGTGCGTCTGGTGGAACCGGTGAAGCTGGCAAAGCCGACCCTTTGGAAACCCATGTCTACCTGGAAACGAACGAGCCGGATGATGTGGCCCGTGAAATGCTCGACATGTCAGAACAGACCTGTTTCCTGCATGCATTTTGCAAGACGGACATGAAAACCAAACTGAAAATTCAGCGTGTATAGTCGGGCCGGTCGCCTTAACCCAAATTGGTGTGATTATGTCTTCTGTTAAGTCATTTCTCAATCAGCCATATGTGTTTTGGGCAATCCTGTGTTTGCCTGCCATCCCCATGATGATTGCGCTCACGTCCGGTGATCAACGAATGGTGCACAGGCTCATTCATCCAACGGGTGAGTTTTCAGCGCGTTTTATGATCATCGCCATGATGATCACGCCATTGGTCATGCTGTTTAAAACCCATACCTGGCCGCGTTGGTTAATGAAAAGACGCCGCCACATCGGCGTTGCTGCCTTTGGGTATGCTCTGGTTCACACCCTGCTCTACCTCATCAATGAAGGCGCCATTGCGCTTTCCTTCGATGAAATCTCAAAGCTCTATATCTGGACCGGTTGGTTGGCGTTTCTCATTTTCGTGCCGCTGGCGATCACATCCACGGATAACTGGGTCAAGCGTCTGGGAACCAAATGGAAAACGCTCCAGCGTTTCGTTTATGCAGCTGCGGTTCTAACCCTTTTGCATTGGGCTGCACTGCATGATTGGGGCGGCATTGGCCCTGCACTGGTGCATTTCATGCCTTTGATCCTGCTTGAAACATTTCGCGTTTGGCGCGTTGTGAAACGAAGACGCTCAACCGTCGCAACCTAGATCCGTAATTTTGATTGGAATATTCGATGGACCAACACCTTCTTGATCAGCTTGAACTGCGACAGCTCATCGACAATTGGGCCATCTGGCGCGATGCCGGGTTTTGGGAGAAATTTCGCACCGTTTGGCACGATGACGGGCGCATGATGGCCACATGGACCCAGGGTACTGCCGATGAGTTCATTGAAATGAACAAGCAGGGTTGGGCCAAAGGAGTTTCCATTCTTCATTTTCTGGGCGGCCATACCGCGCAGATTGCTGGCAACAGGGCCATAGCCCAAACCAAGATGACGATTTCCCAGCGTGGCGAGGTACACGGCATTTTGTGTGATGTGGTGTGCACAGGCCGATTTTATGATTTTCTGGAAAAACGCGATGGCAAATGGGGCATGTGTTTGCGCCAACCGATATACGAGAAAGACCGGATGGATCCGGTTGAGCCGGGCAAAAATGTCCCCCTGGAAGCCGCCCTTCTCGAACAATTCCCCACCGGCTATCGCCATCTTGCTTACCTTCAAAGCAAGGTCGGATATCCGGTAAAAAAGGACATGCCGGGCCTGAAGGGAGACCTGGTCGAAACCCTGTATGCAACCGGGGAGACATGGCTGTCAGGCGACCGCATAGAATGGGCTGGTCATTCCTGGGGCTAGGTCGCAGCGCGGCTCGAAGGATGAACCCCAAAATATGCGCTCAAATAGAGGCGCGACTGCCCTGGAATTGAAAATGTAATTGGCTGTCAAAAGCTTGATGCGATAGCACAATTATGAAACTATTTTTTAGGGAAGGGTTTGGGGACTTTATTGCATTCAATTGTTGATCAACGCTGCCATGCCGGCTGCTCACTTGAGTTGGTCGGCCAAAGGTTTGGTTGTATTTTGAATGCCGAATTATTTCCATGAACCAGCCATCCGACATACAAAATAACTTCCGACGATCTCTTGCGTCATTTTTCCTGGCGCTTCGCTCACCTGAAATTTTACTTCCAAACTTTACAGCAGCAGCCATTCTGGCCGTTATGAATGTGACCACCGCAATCTCGATTGCAGCATTGGTGTTCTCTGGTCCCTTGGCGCCTTATTTGCCCACTGGAATTGGTTTATTCCTCGTCAGCACCGCGGTGGGCGGCCTGCTGGTCGCATCATTCAGTGGATACAAGGGCATTGTTGCCGGGCCTCGGTCTGGCCAAGCGCCCATTGTCGCATCCATTGCCGCTGGCGTTGTCTTGACGATGAATGGGCAGACCGATGACACGGTGGTTGCCACAGTCATCGTGACAATTCTGGTCGCCTCCGTGGTCATTAGTTTGTTCTTGTTCGGTCTTGGGTGGGCGAAGCTTGGCGGATTGGCCCGCTACGTTCCCTACCCTGTCATGGGCGGGTTTTTCGCAGGGCTGGGTTTCCTCCTCTTGAAAGGGGGAATTTTTGTAACACTTGGTTCGTTGGTGTCGCAGGATAATCTGACGAGCTTTTTAACCCTGGACGTGGCGCTTCACCTTGCACCGGCATTCCTGTTTGCTGTTCTGCTCTACATACTGGATCAACGCATAAAACACTGGTTGCTTATGCCCACCTATCTGTTCGCGGCCGTTGCCACTTTCTACCTTGTTTTGTTTTCAGTTGGCGGGTCTGTGGATACAGCCGCAGCCAATCAGTGGTTGCCCACAATCGATGTGGCGCAGTCGAGCTTTTTCCCTGTCATCACAATAGCGCAATTGGGACTGGTTGATTGGACCGCGGTGTTGGGCCAATCAAGCACAATTTTGATCATGGCATTAATGAGCGTCATCATGCTTCTGCTTGATACGTCAGGCGTTGAAATCGTGATTGACCGGGATCTGGACCCTAATCACGAACTCAAGGCGGCGGGCATTGCCAATGTGATCAACGGATTTTTCACGGGTGTCATAGCCATTCAGGCCGCGGCCGATACCGCATTTGCGCATAAACTTGGTGGCAACCGGTTTCTTATGATCTTCCTATATACGATTTTTATCGTTGCAGTGATCATTGCCGGACCCAGCCCCATCGCTTACGTGCCCACGCTCATGCTGGGCGGATTGCTCATGTATATTGGCATCGATTTTCTGATGACCTGGGTTTGGAAAATTCGCAAAAGAATGCCGATGAAAGATTTTGCGGTCGTGTGCGGAATTTTACTCGTCGTAGCCACCTACGGTTTGCTGGAAGGCGTTGCCGTAGGGATTGTTTTGACCATCGTACTTTTCGTCCACAGCTACAGCCAACTCAGTGTTATCAAATCTGACAAGACGGGTGCTGAACATGTGAGCAATGTCGACCGCAACCAGGAACAAACCAAATATCTGGACGAGCATGGGGGCGAGTTTCACATTTTGGTTCTGCAAGGTTTTCTGTTTTTTGGAACGGCAAGTCGCCTGCTTGACGATGTCAGGTCACTCTTGGATGACCCCAAACGGCAGAATATCAGATACCTGATCCTGGACTTTTACGCCGTTGATGAACTCGACACCTCGGCGATCAACAGCTTCGCAAAGCTTTTGCAAATATGCAAAAAGAGAAAAATCAAACTGGTTATTACCGGCTGTTCCAAAAGCATTCGCGCTCGGTTTCACAGCCTGGTTGACGCCATACCTGAGGCGGCCAATACATTATATGTCTTTGATGATCTGGATCACGGGGTGGCATGGTGTGGTGACCAAATTCTAGCCCGTATGGAAAAGCTGACCGATGATGACGATCCCGTCAATATGCTGACCCAATTATTGGGGAATGAACCGGCAGCTGAGATCGTATCACATCAGTTCAAAAAATTACCGGTCTCGCGTGGTGACATCGTGTTTGAACAGGGCGAACCGGGGGACGCGCTTTATCTCATACTCAGCGGGTCTGTATCAGTTGTCTTGAACCTCCCAAGCGGCCAAACGATACACCTTAGAACCATGTGCGCCGGTGCAATTTTGGGGGAAATGGCGCTGTACACTGGTGCCGTTCGCTCCGCGACTGCGGTGGTGAAAGAAGATGGCGAACTGTATCGGCTCGACCAGAATTGTTACGATGAACTCAACAAACATCACCCAGCAGAAGCCGGGGCGTTTCACTCGTTTATCGTTCGCTTGATGTCCGATCGATTGGGCAGAGCCAATAAAGCGATTATGGCACTTTCCCGCTAGAGCAGGCCACCTCACAACTAAAATAACATTTCTCGAATTAATTCAGCGCGATAATGAGAAAACCTAAAATATTACGATAACATAAATTTAGGACAGTCTCATCAACATGGCGCTGATCAATCGCGCCCGTTCCACCAGACTGGACACCTGAATATGTTCATCCAGCGTATGCAGGCCGCGCCCGCGCACGCCAATGGAATCCAGTGTGGGAATACCCATGAAACCGGTAAAATTACCGTCTGAACCGCCACCGGCGCTGGCACCGGTAAGCTCAAAACCAAGATCTTTTGCAATGTGCCGCGCCATATCAAACAGCATCATTGTGCCAGGCTGATCCGGCTCCCAGACCGGACGGGTCACTCCGCGGGACACGACAAATTCCACGCCGTCTGCTTCCCCCGCAAGCGCCATCATGCGCGCCACACCATCATCGAGATCCTGCTGGGTTTTTGCCATTGAAAGCGCCTGTGCTGTGCACTGCGATGAGACGCAGTTTACCCATTGACCGCCCTGTATGACACCAACGCTGAACGTACAATCATCGCCGGTCATGGATTCAATCTCACCAATCTTGCGCGCCATTGCGGCAATGGCAGAACGCCCGTCACCCAAACGCACACCGGCATGGCTGGGCTTGCCCTTGGTTGTGAGATTAAACCTCGCAATCGCATAGCGCCCAATCACAGCCCCGCCATCGCTGCGGGCAGGTTCTGGCACCAACACATATTTGTTGCGGGCGGCTTCCGCCTCTATGAGGTTGCGGGTAGACGGTGTGCCCACTTCCTCATCGGGTGTAAACAACACAGTGACCGGCAAAGGTGTCTCAACACCGGCCCGGATGAGCTGTCGAATGGCTTCCACGCTGACATAGTTTCCCCCCTTCATATCCATGATGCCGGGGCCATAACAAATCTCGCCATCGCGTTTGAATGGCAGCACATCCAGCGTTCCCACCGGATGCACAGTGTCCATATGGCCGCAAATCAGAACACCGGGTTTGCCATAATCGCGATGGGGAAAACGGGCCCGCAAAGAGCCGCCAAATCCCATGCGGCCCGGTATTCGTTCGATTGTGGCCAGGGCAGACAATTCATAGGCCGCCAGGTCCATCATCCGATTGACGGCGTCCGAGTCATGGGTGGGGCTTTCGCACTCGATCCACGGTTTCAAGCCAGCCAGCATTTCGTCCGTATCAAAGGGTAATTTCATAAAATCCATAATTCAAATATCCTGATCAAGCAGCCAAACGACGTTCAACAATGCGCGCCATGATGGAGGCACCAACGGGCAGAATTTCCGGGTCAAGGAAAAAGCTCGGATTGTGAAGACCCACAGTGCCCGAATGTCCCAGTTTACAATAGGAGCCGGGAACCACTTTCAGCATGTCGGCAAAATCTTCAGAGCCGGTCGCCGGTTCATCCGTCCCACTCACATTCTCTTTGCCAACAATATCAGCTGCGGCATCAAGATAGGCGTCGGACAATTCTGCATCATTGATCAGCACATCAAACACATTGCGCAGGTCCAGCGTGATTTCCACGCCATAGGCCTGGGCAAAACCGTCACACATTTCTTTCATCCGGGATTCAACAAGGGCGATCACATCATCAGAGAAATACCGAATGGTGCCCGCGAGCGTGGCCGTATCGGGCACGATATTATAGGCCGAGCCTGCATGGAATTCCGTCACCGATAACACGCAGGAATCTAACGGCGGCAAATTGCGCGACAAGATGGTTTGGAACTGCCCAACCAGGGCTGCACCAATCACCAGCGGGTCACGGGATTGATGAGGCATGGCGGCATGGCTTCCCCTGCCCTGAATGCGAATATCGAAAAAAGACGCGCCAGCCATTGCGGTGCCTTTGCAAATGCCAACTTTCTCAGGCTGACCATTTGGGTAATTGTGCATCCCATAAATTTCGTCACAGGGAAATTTGTCAAACAGGCCTTGCGCCAACATACCGCGCGCGCCGCCCAGACCTTCTTCAGCTGGCTGAAAAATCAGAACCGCCGTTCCATTAAAATCTCGGGTTTCGGCCAGATGTTTAGCCGCACCCAGCAACATGGTCGTGTGCCCATCATGGCCGCACGCATGCATCACACCTTCATTCTTTGAACCATAGGGGAGATTGCTTTCCTCGTGGATCGGCAGTGCATCCATATCCGCGCGCACGCCAATGCGCCGGTCGCCTTTCCCCTTGCCATGGATCAACCCAACAACGCCGGTTTCCGCAATGCCTGTGTGCACTTCGTCAACGCCATAGCTGCGCAGCTTATCAGCCACAATCGACGCT
The DNA here is from genome assembly GCA_937930845.1 of uncultured Rhizobiaceae group bacterium. GTDB lineage: Bacteria > Pseudomonadota > Alphaproteobacteria > Rhizobiales > Rhizobiaceae > Pseudahrensia. The sequence goes on along the minus strand of CALHBJ010000012.1, from coordinate 137,534 downwards.
GTGCGGCTTTCCTTAAAACCCAGTTCAGGATGGCTGTGCAAGTCTTTGAAAATTGCCGTCAGTTCGTCGGTGCTGTCTGCAATAATTGGTAAAATCGCCATGGTCTCACGTCCTTTCGGTAGGTATCTAGCAGGACTTCAACTGGGCAATTCTTGGCGCGCTGATTGTTCAGCCTGTCACTGCCGCAGTAAAATCAACTTCACGTCCGGGCGCTGCATCCAAAAGCAGCTTGGTATACTCATGTTGCGGATCGGCATAAACGCTGGCGGTTGGGCCTTCTTCCACCACTTCGCCCAGTTTCATCACCATGATGCGGTCGCAAATCTGTGCGGCAACCCGCAGATCGTGGGTGATAAACAAAACGGCGAGGTCAAATTCCTGGCGCACCTGATCCAGCAGTTCCAGCACCTGGGCCTGAACAGATACATCAAGCGCCGATACCGCCTCATCTGCAATCAGAATTTCTGGCTCCATGGCCAATGCCCGCGCAATGCAGATGCGCTGGCGCTGCCCGCCGGAAAACTGATGGGGAAACCGGTCAAGCGCATCGGGTGACAATCCCACCACGCGCATCAGTTCAGCTGCCCTGTCAATCGCTTCAGACTTGCTGACCTTGAAATTCATTGGCCCTTCAATGATGGACTGCCCCACTGTGCGGCGCGGGTTCAACGAGCGATAGGGATCCTGGAAAACAATCTGCACGTCTTTGCGGAACGGGCGGATGCCCTTTTGGCTGAGCCCGGCAATGTCATTGCCATCAATCAACACTTCACCGCCATTTGGATCGACAAGCCGCACGATACAGCGCGCCACCGTGGATTTCCCCGAGCCGGATTCACCAACCACTCCTAGAGTCTCTCCCCGGCGTACTTCCAGTTTGACCTGATTGGCAGCATGAACGACACGGCCCCGGCCGAACAACCCAAGTGAGCCATAGATTTTTTCCAGCCCCCGCGTTTCCAAGATCGGCTCGCCCTTGATAATCGGCTCGCGCTTTGGCGGTGTCAGCGATGGCACCGAAGAAATCAGCATTCGGGTGTAAGGTTCGGTTGATTCAGACAGTACATAGTCAACAGTGCCATGTTCCACCACATGCCCGTTGCGCATCACAATCACACGGTCGGCGATTTCCGCCACCACACCAAAGTCATGGGTGATGAACATTACCGCCGTGCCATGGCGCTTTTGAATGTCCTTGATCAGATCCAGTATTTGCGCCTGGGTCGTCACATCAAGCGCAGTTGTGGGCTCATCTGCAATCAACAGGTCAGGCTCCAGAGCCAGAGCTATGGCAATCATGATCCGCTGACGCTGGCCGCCAGAAAGCTGATGGGGATAGGAATCGATCATTTTCTTCGGATCGGGAAGATTGACATCCTCCATCACCTCAAGCACCTTTTTATAGCGCTCGCCAGACGACATATTGGTGTGAATTTCAAGCATTTCGGCGATCTGGTCGCCCACCGTCATGACCGGATTCAACGCCGTCATGGGTTCCTGAAAAATCATCGCCATGCGCTCACCGCGCAACTGACGCAGTCGCTCCTGGGAAACGTCCAGAATGCTTTCATTGTTGAGATGAATGCTGCCCGCGACCGGCTTTAACTGGTCCGGTGGATTAAGCCCCATGACGGTTTGCGCCGTGACCGATTTCCCCGATCCGGATTCGCCAACAATGCAGACGATTTCACCCACGCCGATAGAAATGGACACATCTTCAATCGCAAACTCCCGATCCGCACCTTTGGGAAGGCTGACCGTTAGATTTTTGATTTCCAGAACATTCTCGCCGTTCTTGCTTTTGGTAGAGTTCGCCATGGATCAAATATTCCTATCCATACGCGGATCGAGCGTATCGCGCATACCATCGCCCAGCATGTTAATTCCCAAAACGGTCACTGAAAGAAAAATGGCCGGATAGAAAATGGCATGGGGGTGTATCTGGAAGAAGTCCCTGCCCTCGGCCATGATATTGCCCCAGGTGGGCGTTTCCGGCGGAATGCCAACCCCCAGAAAGCTCAAAATAGCCTCAAGCAAAATGGCGGAGCCGCAGATAAAGGTACCCTGAACAATCAACGGCGAGATGGTATTTGGCAGCACATGGCGCCACAGGATTTTGTGGGTTGGTGTGCCAACGGAAATTGCGGCTTCCACATAGGGTTCTTCGCGGATGGTTAGCACGATTGAACGCACCAGCCGCACCACACGCGGAATTTCCGGTATCGTGATCGCAATAACCACGGCAAACAAGCTGGCCCCCGACAGGGAGACCAGCGAAATCGCCAACAGGATTGCCGGAATCGCCATCAATCCATCCATGATTCGCATCACCACCGCATCAACCCAACGGAAATACCCCGCAACCAGGCCGATCACCGTGCCCAGCACAACCGATGCCAGGGCAACAGCAATGCCCACAATCAGGGAAATCCGTGCCCCGTAGACCACGCGGGAATAGATATCTCTTCCAAGAGAATCCGTGCCCATGTGTGCGATAACTTTTTGCTTGTTCCCATCATCATCACGAATGGAGGCTTCGTGTCCCGGAGACTTAAGACGGTTGGAAGGATTGATCTCGGTTGGATCCAGGGAAGTCAGCGATGAGGCAAACAGGCCCATCAACGCAATCAGGATCAACAGGCCTCCGCCTATCAACGCACTGACATTGCGAAAAAGCCGTGACCAACCGGACTGGCGGGAACTGTCTTCGGTCAAATCTGGAGTTACTGCTTCAATGGCCATGTCAGTACCTGATACGAGGATCGAGAAGGGTGTAGATCACATCGATAACCAGGTTGATCAGAACATAGACAACCGAAAACAACATGATCAAAGCTTGCACCGTGGGGTAGTCCCGCCCCTGGATCGCATCCAGCGTCAGCGTGCCCAAGCCTGGAATAACGAAAACGCTTTCGGTGACCACCACACCGCCAATCAAGATGGCAATGGCAAAACCAATCACGGTAACAATGGGAACGGCCGCATTGCGCAGGGCGTGGCGGGTCATCACTTTGGATTCTTCCAGCCCCTTGGCCCGCGCCGTGCGGATATAATCTTCATTCAGCACTTCCAACACACTGGTTCGCGTCATGCGGGCAATCAGGGCAATAAATATGATGGACAGAGCCGCGGAAGGCATGACCAGCCGATACAAAAACCCGCCAATTCCATCGGCTATGGGTTGGTATCCCTGCACCGGAAACCAGTCCAGCTTAACCGCGAACAAATAAATCATCATGTAGCCGATCACAAAGACCGGCACAGAAAACCCGATGACCGACATGCCCATCACCGCGCGGTCGAGCCACGAACCCTGCTTGTAAGCGGCTATTGTGCCCAGCGGTATTGCGACAATACAGGCCAGTATAATAGTGAAGGTAGCAAGCGCCACGGTCGGTCCCACGCGGTCAGCGATCATGCTGGAGACGGTGCGCTTGTAATAAAAAGAGTCGCCAAAATCACCGGTCAGCATATTGCCAACCCATATGCCAAACTGGATGACCATGGGTTCTTCCAGGCCGAGCTTGTCTCGGATTTGAGCGATATCCTGGCTGGTTGCAGCATCGCCGGCAATGATGGCAGCCGGATCACCAGGCGTCAGCCGCAGCATCAGGAAAACGATAACCGCTACCACAATCAATACCGGAATCACGGACAAGACACGTTTAATAAGATAAGTCAGCATGCTACGCGCCCAGGGCCCCACTATGCATCAAATTGGATTTGCGGGCCGGTTGTGGCCACAAAAAGTGGAGCGACGCCACACTCAGGTGAGAGAAATGGCGTCGCCCAATGGCAGGATTTAGAACGGATTATTCCGCTTTCTTGTAACCCCAAAATGCAACCACGGGAGAGACTGGCGCTCCAGTGATGTTGGCACCCATGGCCGCCGGTGAATACCACTGACCCAGGTGAATATGGGTTGGCTTCTTGGACACACGCTGTTGAATTTTTTCAACGATTGCGAGTTGTTTCGTGGCATCCGATTCACCGGCATATTCATTGCGCAGCTTTTGAATTTCCTCATCACAAGGCCAGCCAAACAAAGCTTTTTCACAAGCGGCATTCAGCATCGGAGTGCTCAACGGGCTGGCATTGTCCACTGAGTTCCACGATGTGATGAATGCGTTCCATCCACCGTCAGCAGGAAGCTCTTGCTTGTTGCGACGGCCAACCAGTGTCTGCCAGTCCATGGCAACCATATCGACTTTCAGGCCAATTTTCTCCATCGCAGCTTTGGCAACAGGCACGAGGTTTCCAAGGATTGCCAGGTCGGTTGGATGCATGATCAGCACTGGTGTGCCGTCATAACCGGCTTCTTGAACCAGCTCACGTGCCCTTTTGTAGTTGGACTCGAACTTGTCCTCAAATCCGGCATTTGTCGCCAGCGGCGTGCCGCAGATGAACATAGCCTTGCAAAGCTTGTAGTACTTCTCGTTGCCCACTGTGGACTGCACGAAATCTTCCTGATTGAACGCATAAAGCAGCGCCTCAAGAATTTTTGGGTTGTTGAAAGGCGGATGCAGGGAGTTGGGACGGAATGTGTATTGGTTTCCGAACGGGTTGAGATCAACCAGTTTGATGTTCGGGTCTTTTTCCATCAACGGAAGCAGGTCATGGGACGGGGATTCAATGACATCGATTTCGCCTTTTGACAAAGCGTTCATCTTGGTCTGAGCGTCGCGGATAACTTTCCACACGACCTTGTCCACGTGCACAACCTTACCACCCGCCAGGCCGTCACCAGGCTCGTTGCGCGGCTTATATTCGGTAAATTTGGCAAATTCAGCCTTGTCGCCGGGCTTCCACTCGTCTTTCAAAAAGACAAACGGCCCCGAACCCACATATTCCGTAATTTGCTCGGTGGCAGGAGTTGCAGCAATCCGCGCCGGCATGATGAACGGCACGTTTGAAGATGGCTTGCCCAATGCTTGAATGATCAAACCCGTGGGCTTGTTGAGAATGAATTGAAATGTATCGCCGGACGAGCCCTTCATGTCTTTGACGAAGCCCATCATCAACTGACCCATGGCGTCTTTTGAGCCCCAGCGTTTGATGGAAGCCACAACATCATCACCGGTCACCGGCGCACCATCATGGAATGTCATTCCAGAGCGCAGGGTGAAATCATAGGTCAATCCATCGGCAGAAATGTCCAGTTTTTCCACCATTTGTGGCTTGATTTCCCCTTTGGAATTCATGCCATACAGGGTGTCATAAACCATGTAGCCGTAGTTTCGGGACATATATGCCGTTGTCCAGATCGGGTCGACGATTTTCAGGTCCGAATGCATATTCACCCGCAACACCGTCTCGGCGCTGGCGGTGGTCGCAACAGCACTCAGGCTCATGCCCAAGGTGAAAGCGAATGCAGTGGCACCCAGCACACTGCGCCTCAGAATCTTTATCATATTCATATTACTCCCGTTTTCTTTTTCTCTTTTAGCGAAAAGTCCGTTGAAGATCTTTTTCGCAAAGCCGACCCAATGCCAAACCAACAGTATGAACCGAATTCGACCTTTTGTATCCTGTATACGAAAAATTCAGAATGCAATGGTTTTGGACAATTTTGATCTGGCATCTATGCACCTGTTGAGACGCAAGAAACGCTGATTTGGGTTTCCAGCCAGTCAACCAGCCAGTCTAACAGTGTCAACTAAATGGCGTTCTTTTCCAGCCGCAGGCAGTAAAAATAATCGTCACGGGACACACCATCAATTCTCACCCCATCATAGTGAGTGGCAATCCGTTGAAACCCGAATTTCTCGTAAAACCGGATTGCCCGATGGTTTTCCACATCCACAAACAGCTCCAGCTGCTCCACACCATCTCCCTGTGCTTCCTGGACAATAGCCGACATGAGATGCCTGGCAGCGCCCGTACCGTGATATTCTGCCGTAACAAAAAACGGGCCAATCTCTGCCCGATGCCGTGTGCGTTCGAAATTCTCCCGGCGATACCCGCAAAAGCCGACAAGCCTTTCTCGATCAAACACCCCGCGCATCGTGCCAAAGTCGAGGATGTTTCGTGCACGCTCATCGGTCATATTTGCCGCCTCGTCAGCGCTGATCAAAAACCCAAGCGGAAAATCCCGCGCCCCTTCCAGCCGCAGCGCCTTCCAGTCCCGGCCATGGTCCGCCGCGAGGATTTCAACCGTAAAATCCATCAAAAACCTATATATACAATCCGCACTTTTTCACTCGCCAGAAGTTCAGCAACATGGTCAGACATTTTGCCTTGCTCCCCTAAAGCATACGCGATTTCTTGGTTAGCCTGTTCTCCAAGAATGAGAGGAGATATAAGAACAAGCCGTTTTAGCGACAAACAGAACATGGGTATTTTGAAAGAACATCAGGCTGCCATGCCCGCCGCCGTCGCGTTGCCTGAATTGCCGCTGGGAGAAGCCTTAGCAAAATTTGTGTCGGCATTTTTTAATTCTTCCGGCCCCAAAACTCCTCGAGCACCTGCGATCGTCTCTTCAGTCTTTAAATAGCGCTCTTGGGTATTATTCTCCCCATCCGCATCCGTGACAGTCGCATCGAACTGGCCATTATTACCGGTGGAGCGGTAGCCATCAATGGCATTTTGAGCTGTGCCTCCAAGGTTTGTGTAATCGGGACCGTTCGGCCCGTGAAGAGCGGTAAGATAGCTTTCGAAATCAGCCCGAAAAGTGTCTGCTCCGGTGCCTATAATGGGGAGCGATCCGTCCCGAGCGATTTGATCCAGATAGCGGTGCAGATCGAAAACAGCTCGGCTGCGGCTATCTGGCCCCCAGTTTCCCATCTCTGCGCTCATATTGAGATCTGATAATATGATCAGGACAAAATCGTTATAGCCTGGGTGGTTGCCGCCGGCGGCCTGACTGTTGTGCCAATTGTCGCCAAAACCGGCCTGTTTTAGAACGTTGACGACACTTGCCGGACCTTGATTGATAGAACTAATCGTATCTGGGTTGCGTAGCAGTGGTATCTTGTTCCCACGAAACTCGATATTGAAATTGATGGAGTTGAGCAGCGCCCTCGCGGCATCAACTCTGGCATCGTTCATTCCGGTGATAATTTCCCTTGGAAACAAATGGTGAATTTCATAGCCAAAGATGGTAAGCTGGTCGTCAGCCATTATTTTCTCCCTCCGGTACAATTCTGCATTCGCGAAGCCGCATCAGATCGGCCAGCTTGGCCTTCTTGAGAGCCTCAGCCAGTCTTTCACTTACAAAATATGCCCCACCCCAAACCTGTTCCTCCATCCAAATATCAGGCCCCTGCAGTGCGGCCAGCGAAACGCTGAGGGCAAAGTCGCCCGGCCCGGGACAAACGGTATAGGCATCAACCCCTTGTTCGGGGTAATCAAAATGCGTAATCATATGCTTCCTCTCCAACAGGTCGGATCGAAAACTGCGCTTGCGAGCGTTCAGATTGAAAATATAGAATGGCCCCTTCAGTGGCGTTTTCCGATCTTCGCCATAAATAGTATGCGGCACCAGTTCGCTGCCTTCTCCCACATCCATATCCAACAAGATTTCGGCAAGCTTGCCCTTCACGGCCGCAAAACCACGAAGCCAGAAAAAGGCGCGCGCACGGCGAAAATGCTTCTCGCTGAATGCATAGGACTCCTGAGGGAGCTCATCTCTGGGAATCGCAAACCCCTTGGCGGCGAGTTGTCCATTGTCAAAAATGTCTTTAGGAGTGTTGACACGGGAGATAAACGTCGGCTCTTGCCAATCATGACCATTGAATTTTGAAGCAATACCCAACTTGTTGCCCAAAGACGTATTCCCCCGCACTCCGCAATACCAAACTCTGCCCATGCCAATACTCCGCTCGTGTTTTCCAAATCCGCTAAAACGCAACAACCAAACCAAAAATCAAATAGACCCTTCCAGTCGAACCCTCGCCGCTATTCACACCACCATCCGCATCCGTGACAGCTGCATCGAGCTGGCCATTATTGCCGTTGAGCGGCAGGCCGTCCGGGCGACCTTTGTTATTATCTTCTGCCATAATTTGCCCCCTCAGACCGTCTCGTAATGTCTGGCTTTGCGCCAACCCTTTAGTATGCACTTTTCCAACGCATCGGCGAATTCGTCGGACATGAAAATGCGCATGGGAGAATTGCAGTCACGCCAAATATGGTGGCCCGCAACATTATTTTCATGGAAAACCATCGGCACTTTAGAGCCTACTTCAGACCACGCTTTGCGCTCTCCGATCTGCCGCACGGCCACTCCTGGATGGTCAACAACCACAGATTCCAGAAGGTTTTGAATGTTGAGCAGGAAGAATTGTTCGGGGAACTCCCGCCCCGTGCGGGTGTCGCGGAAGGTCAATGGGATGAGTTCATGAACGCCCGGCTCAAATTCCTCAACAAGATCAGCAAAAGTCTGCTGACCACAGAAGCTGTTAAAGAGATTCCAAACCTGCGGCAGTTTATCATGCTTGGTTTCGCAGTTATCGTGGGGGAATGGGGCGTCAAAAAAACGGCGATAAGGATATGGCTCACAAGCCCTCAACGGGTCCAGGAAGAAACGCCGTTCATCATCCGAACCAATTTTCTGCCCCGTATCCGGGTTGATGATTCCGCGATTCCAGTCAACTGAATATTTCACCGTCGAAGCATCGCCCGACCAAACCCACCAAACCATCACTGATCTCCCAATCGATTATCGCAAGAACGCATCAATGGCTGCGCTTAGCCCAATGTATTTTGATATCTGAAAAATGTCGCAGTAGTTGCGTGCATCTGGCTCTCTAACCACGCAATATTCCCTCATGTAGGAGTGGACACATTTCCCATGGGCATTTCAAGGCCGGATCGGCACCCACGGTGAATAATCGATATCTGGATTTGTTAAAATGAGATGGTCGCAATTGCCGTGTGATCGGGCGTGAGGATGCGGATGTTGAGACATTGCTTAAAACGACCAAAGCCAAAATCATCTGGCGACATATCTGACTGGTCCGCGACCAGATGAAACTAGTTTCGCTCCAAGCTGGAGGCGTCAGTTGTTCATATGGGCGTCTACTGCGGCTTCTTCCTGGATCATGGCTTGCAGCTTGCGGCGAAAGCGTAATTGTCCGCCATCGATCGGCAGATCGATGTGGGGCGAGGTTTTGCTGTCCATGCCCCTCTGCACTTCATTGAGCACGGCGCGGTCTTCTTCAAAGGCGTGCTGAACATCTTCGCTCATCAGCTGAGAAAGCGCCTCATCATCCGGACGGATATTGCGCAGCTGGAACCAGTAATATCGGGTAGTCTTGTCGGTGGTCGGTGTCATGAAATTATAACTGTCCATGATGAACACATCATCGTGCAGCTTGCCATCAGGCCCACCAGTGCCTGCGGGTGTAAACACGGCTTTAATCAGCGCGTGGCTGGGATAGCGAACCTCGTAGTGCTGGAGCCGGTCGCAATTGCCCGTAAACTCAACAACCTTTTTGTAGAACGGTGCAGGTTCCACATCCATCATCCAGCGGTGGACGATGATGCCATCTTCCGTTTTGGTAACCCGCAACGGGGTGTCCTTGGTGGATGCCTGACCAAATGAACTTTCGTGTACCCACGCCACATGGGTCGGGTCCAGAAGGTTGTCGCACATATAAAGATAATTGCACTCCAGCTCCATCGCCGCACCACGGTTCATGCCCCATTTTGGATTGTCAAAGTTTGGAATATCAAAAATCTCTTCCGGGTCGGCAATGGCTGCATTGCCCATCCATATCCAGATCAATCCGTATTTTTCGTGGACAGGATAGGTGCGCACCTTTGCGTTAGAGGGGATGCGGCCTCCACCCGGCGCCCACACACATTGGCCTGCGCAATCGAATGTCAGTCCGTGATAGCCGCATTCCAGATTATCGTCCTTGATGCGGCCTTTTGATAAGGGCAATTTGCGGTGCGGGCAGGCATCTTCCAGCGCAATGACTTCGTTCTTGCTCGTGCGGTACATGCAGATTTTTTCACCTAACACGACAACCTGTTGCAGATTGGTCGTGATTTCATGATCCCATGCAGCGACGTACCAGGCATTTTTCAAAAACATGTCATTTCCCCTTGCGCGGGCTTCGATTAGGACGCGGAGTGTATCACCGGAAATTCATCCGCCTCAAACGGTTCTCCTGGCGTGAATTCAAGATCTGGAAATGCCGGAGAGGTTTTGCCGGGCCGATCCGCAAACTGTGCATCATCACCAACCCAGCGCACTGAAATCACGCGGCGGCGGGTGGGAGAAGCATTTGCTGGCGCACCGTGCAAAGTACGGAAGGTGAAGGCGACCGCATCGCCCGGCTCGACCGCCCAACCCAGAATGTTCAATTCATCGCGCCTGGCATCCACATCCGGCACTTCTTCAGAGGCGTCATTTTCAAACAGTGCCGTACCATCAAACCGGGTGGGTTTGAAATCCTTGTTCCACTGGTGAGACCCCGCAACATATTCAATTGTCCGCTCGCGCGGCACAGGGTCAAGCGGCACCCAAAATGAAACGGATTGCTGTCCCTCAACCAGATAATAGGGCTGATCCTGATGCCATGGTGTTACAATCGAATTGCCCGGTTCTTTCACCAAAATATGGTCATGAAAAATGCGGGCGGTCTTTGATTGCATCAATCGTGCTGCCATTGCCGCCATTGGCGATTCAGTCACAAGAGATTTGTAGCCACCAAATTGCGACCACACACAATAATCCTGAAAAAATGGCGCACCGCCATCATCGGGATGGTACGTGCGCTCACGCCATGAGGGATTAGCCTTGTTCTCTTCAATCGCCTGACGCAACGGTTCCACGTGATCGGCAAATGCGCCTTTCAGCAGCACGACGCCATCGCGCTGAAATTCCTCGACCTGAACATCGGTTATATTGGCTGTGTGCATGGTAGAATCCCTGTTTAAAGAATGGCTGGAAGGTTAAGGCCGTTTTCGCGTGCGCAATCAATCGCGTCTTCATAACCCGCATCGGCATGGCGCATGACGCCGGTTGCCGGATCGTTCCAAAGCACATTGGCGATGCGACGATCAGCATCTTGGGTGCCATCGCAACAAATCACCATGCCAGAATGTTGGGAAAAGCCCATGCCAACGCCACCGCCGTGGTGGAGCGACACCCAGGTGGCGCCCGATGCGGTGTTGAGCAGCGCGTTCAAGAGCGGCCAGTCGGAGACAGCATCCGACCCGTCCTTCATGGATTCTGTTTCCCTGTTCGGCGAGGCGACAGAACCGGAATCGAGATGGTCACGACCGATCACCACCGGGGCTGACAATTCTCCATTGCGAACCATTTCGTTGAAAGCCAGGCCAAGCTTGTGGCGCACACCAAGACCAACCCAGCAAATGCGGGCAGGCAATCCCTGGAAGGCAATGCGTTCCCGCGCCATGTCGAGCCATTTGTGCAGGTGCGGATCGTCCACCAGTTGCTTCACCTTTGCATCGGTTTTGTAAATGTCCTCGGGATCACCAGACAAAGCGCACCAGCGGAACGGGCCAATGCCCCGGCAAAAAAGCGGGCGGATATAGGCGGGAACAAATCCGGGAAACGCAAAGGCATTTTCAAACCCTTCCTCCTTGGCCACCTGGCGAATGTTATTGCCATAGTCGAGCGTTGGGACACCTGCATTCCAGAATTCAACCATCGCTTCAACCTGCACTTTCATCGAAGCGCGGGCAGCCTTCTCCACGGCCTTGGGATCGCTTTCTTGCCTTTCGCGCCATTTTGCAACGTCCCAGCCCTGGGGCAGATAGCCGTGCAACGGATCGTGGGCACTGGTCTGATCTGTTACAATATCGGGACGTACGTTTCCGGCTTTCATGCGCCTGACCAATTCGGGAAAAGTATCGGCTGCATTGCCGATCAGTGCCACGGACTTGGCTTCACCCGCTTTGGTCCAGCGATCAATCATGGTCAGCGCTTCATCAAGCGAATGGGTCTTTTCATCCACGTAGCGCGTGCGCAGGCGGAAATCGGCGCGGGTCTCATCACATTCCACGGCGAGGCAACATGCCCCCGCCATGACAGCGGCCAGCGGCTGCGCGCCACCCATGCCGCCAAGACCGCCCGTTAGAATCCACTTGCCCGTAAGATCACCTTGATAGTGCTGACGACCGGCTTCCACGAAGGTTTCGTAGGTGCCCTGAACGATGCCCTGTGTACCGATGTAAATCCACGAACCAGCGGTCATTTGGCCGTACATGGCCAGGCCTTTTTTATCGAGTTCGTTGAAGTGGTCCCAGGTGGCCCAATGGGGCACAAGGTTGGAGTTTGCGATGAGCACACGCGGCGCGTCTTTGTGGGTGCGGAAAACACCAACCGGTTTGCCAGACTGTACGAGCATGGTCTCGTCATCTTCGAGTGTTTTGAGCGTCGCCACCATCTTGTCGAAATCGTCCCATGTGCGCGCCGCACGACCAATGCCGCCATAGACAACGAGTTCGTGCGGATTCTCGGCAACATCTGGATGAAGATTGTTCATCAACATCCGCATGGGTGCTTCGGTCAGCCAGCTCTTGGCCGTTATCTCACTGCCCGTATCAGGAAAGACATCGCGTTGGTTGTGACGTGGTCCGGGCGTGAAATCGGTCATGATTTTGCTCCAAGCTGGGGGGCCAATTCGGCCAGAGAATCGAGAATTTTCTGAAGTTGCGCCCGCAAGTCTGCGGCCTTTTGCACATCGCAGTCGAACGGTAGGGCCTCAGTTTTCAGGTGCGTTGATTGCGCCAGTTCCATCTGGATCGCGTGGATATTATCCGCCGGACGCCCATAGTGACGGGTCGTCCACCCCCCTTTGAAACGCCCATTGAGAACACATGTGTAACCCTGCGCCTGTTGGCACAATTGCCACACCGCATCCTGCAGCCGTCGGGCGCAAGTTTGTCCCTCATTCGTACCGATATTGAAGTCGGGCAGGACGCCTTCAAACAGAAACGGAATTTGCGAACGGATAGAATGACAATCATAGAGAATGGCAATTCCATGCTTTTCGCGCACGCGCTGCAATTCCTGCTCTAAGGCGGCGTGATAAGGCGCGTGAAAATTTGCGCAGCGCGTTTCGATTTCGGCATCCGTTGGCGGTTGCGACCAGATGGACTGACCATCGAAATCTGTCAGAGGCACCAGCCCTGTGGTGTTCTGACCCGGATAAAGGCTCACCCCTTCCGGGTCGCGGTTTGCGTCGATCACATAGCGATGGAAGGTTGCCCGCACGGTGGTCGCACCGTCCAGCAGTCCGTCGTAGAGCGTGTGGATATGCCAATCCGTGTCTCGAAGCGTGCGCCCGTTTTCGTTCATTCGCTCGAAAATATCCTCAGGCACATATGTGCCCGTGTGAGGCAGGCCGAGGACAATCGGGCTGTCGCCGCTTTGGACCTCAACGGGGGTCATGTGGCTTTGCCTGTGATAAATCCGGAAATGTTCAGGGTGGAAAGTAGGTCGCCATCAGCAACAATTGCGGACGCCTTGGCGATGTCGTCAGCCATGTAGCGGTCGTCTTTCAGCGTGGCGACTTTCTTGCGCAGAACCTTCATCGCCATAGCCAGCTTGTCGCTGGTTTTCAGTGGTGCACGAAACTCAACACCTTGCGCGGCACACATGAGTTCAACACCGATAATCGTGTTAAGATTGCGGTTCATCCGCGCCAGACGCCGCGCACCATGTGCCGCCATCGAAACATGGTCTTCCTGGTTGGCAGATGTCGGGGTGGAATCCGTTGAACATGGATTGGCGAGGTGCTTGTTCTCGCTCATCAGAGCAGCCGTGGTCACTTCCGCAATCATCAGGCCGGAGTTGAGGCCCGGTTCCGGCGTCAAAAAAGGCGGCAGGTCGAAAGACAAAGTCGGGTCCACCATCAACGCCACGCGGCGCTGGGAAATGGCACCGATTTCAGAAATTGCCAGCGCGATTTGATCCGCCGCAAAGGCCACCGGCTCGGCATGGAAATTGCCGCCGGAAACGATCAAGCCTTCCTGTGTCAAAACCAACGGATTATCGGTAACCGCATTGGCTTCTATTTCCAGGGTGCGGCCCGCAAAATGCAGCAAGTCCATTGCAGCGCCCGTCACCTGCGGCTGGCAACGAATGCAATAGGGGTCTTGTACCCGCGTATCTCCCTCACGATGGCTTTCGCGGATTTCGGAACCGGCCATCACATCACGCATGGCGCGGGCAACGGCGATCTGCCCTGCATGGCCGCGCAGGGTATGAATCTCATCCACCAGCGGTGCGGTAGAGCCCATGATGGCATCGGTGGATAGAGATGCAGAGACGATCGTTGCCGCCGCATTGCGCCAGGCACCGAACAGACCTGTCAGAGCGCAAGCCGTTGAAAATTGCGTACCGTTAATCAGGCCCAGACCTTCTTTGGCCCCCAGTTCAAGCGGGGAAAGGTCTGCTTTGGATAGCGCGTCCCTGGCATTCATACGTTCGCCTGCAAATGAGGCTTCACCCTCACCCATCATCGCGGCTGCCATGTGGGCCAATGGCGCGAGATCCCCCGATGCGCCAACAGAACCCTGATCGGGAATGACGGGGGTGACGTCTTTTTCCAGCATGCTCTGTATTTGTTCGATCACGTCCCAGCGCACACCGGATGCGCCGCGCCCAAGCGAGAGCAATTTGAGCACCATCATCAAACGGGTGGTCGCAATGTCGAGCGCTTCGCCGACACCACAGCAGTGGGACAATATGAGATTGCGTTGCAAAGTGGCGGTATCTTCGGCCGCAATCTTGACGCTGGCGAGCTTGCCGAAGCCTGTATTTACTCCGTAGACAGCTTCGTTGCCAGCGGCTGCGTGCGCAACCATTTCAGCCGCTCGTTCAATTTGTGGGCGTGAATCGGCGTTGAGTTTCACCGCCTCTTGCGAACGCCAGATTTGTTCCAATTGAGCCAGTGTCGTTTGGCCGGGAGTGAGTTCTACGCCCATGCTTCACCTCCAAAAATGCGTTTGTACAGGGGGTTGAAGCCGATGCGGTAAGCAAGTTCTGCCGGGTGATCGATGTTCCAAATACAAAAATCCGCCCGCTTGCCTGCCTCAATCGTGCCGGTTTCGGTCAGACCCAAGGCCTGGGCAGCATTGGCAGTTACGCCTGCCAATGCCTCTTCCGGCGTCATGCGGAACAGGGTGCAGGCCATGTTCATCGTCAAGAGCAGGGAGGTTAAAGGCGAGGAGCCGGGATTGCAGTCGCTGGCTAAAGCGATGGGGACATTATGCTTGCGCAAGTGCTGGATGGGGGGTAGCTGCGTTTCACGCAAAGTGTAGAAGGCACCCGGCAGCACAACGCCAATGGTGCCAGACGCCGCCAGTGCCTTCACATCGTCCTCATTGGCATATTCGATGTGGTCGGCTGAAAGTGCACCGTAGCGGGCGGCCAATAATGTGCCCCCCATATTCGACAATTGCTCTGCATGCAGCTTGACCGGAAGGCCAAGTTCTTTGGCTTTCACGAAGACCAGCTCGATCTGATCCGGCGTGAAAGCGATGTTCTCGCAAAACCCGTCAACCGCGTCCACAAGCCCTTCGGCATGGGCGGCTTCCAATGTGGGAATACATATTTCATCGATATATGCATCGGCGCGACCATTAAATTCTTTCGGCACCGCATGGGCACCGAGGAAACTGGTCACGACCCGAATGGGACGTTCCTTTTCCAGCCTGCGGGCGGCGCGTAGCATGTTCAGTTCGGTTTTTTGATCCAACCCATAACCTGATTTGATTTCGATGGCGCAGACGCCCTCGGCAATCAATGCGTCCAGTCTTGGCAATGCCGACATGACCAGATCTTCAAGCGAAGCCTCGCGGGTTGCCATCACTGTGGAGACAATGCCGCCTCCGGCGCGAGCCACTTCTTCGTAGCTTGCACCCTTAAGGCGCATCTCAAATTCGCTCGCACGGTGACCACCATGGACGATATGTGTGTGACAATCGATCAGGCCCGGAGTGATGAGTCGTCCGCCGCAATCGTGGATATCATGATTGCCGAACTCGTCCGGCACTTTGGCAGCATTGCCGATCCACACGATTGTCTCACCCTGGGTGACAATCGCCGCACCATCGATCAGTCCATATGGCTGATTGCCTGTGATTGTTGCAATTTTTGCGTTGGTGAACAGCATGGGCGCGCTTGATTAGGATGCTTATAATCTTTATATGTATGCACATAATAATTGTGTCAAGCTGGGCCATTCATGACCACACTTTTTGCAAAACAGGCATTGTTGCCTGATGGCTGGGCACATGACGTTACTGTGGAAATGGACGCAATGGGTCGTATTGACCGTGTATGTGTTGAAGCGTCCAAAACCGCCGATCACCACGTGGGCGTGTTGCTGCCTGCCCCGGTCAATGTTCACAGCCATGCCTTTCAACGCGCCATGGCGGGGCTGACGGAGCGGCGCGGGCCCAACCCGAACGATACATTCTGGACCTGGCGGCAATTGATGTTTCGCTTTCTTGACCGTCTGACACCAGACCATGTCGAAGCCATAACGGCCTTCGTACAAATGGAAATGCTGGAGGCGGGCTATGCCACCAACGGAGAATTTCACTATCTCCATCATCAACCGGGTGGCGCGCCATATGATGACCTCGCTGAAATGTCGCAACGGGTGGCTGCTGCAGCCGAACAGTCCGGCATTGGGCTGACATTGCTGCCTGTACATTACCAATATGGCGGCTGCGACCAACGCCCACTTGGGGAAGGGCAAATTCGGTTCGGCAATGACATTGATCGTTTTGGGCGATTGCTGGAAGAGGCAAGCCGCACGGTCAAAGGCCTGTCATCTGACGCGAATTCAGGCATTGCCCCACACAGCCTTCGCGCTGTTGGAGCCGACGGTCTGTCAGCACTCATGACCCTTGGCGCAAATGGCCCAATTCACATGCATTTGGCAGAACAGATCGCCGAGGTTGAAGAGGTCCAAGCCGCATGGGGCAAAAGGCCAGTTGAATGGGTGTTGGACAATCTTCCAATCGACGGGCGCTGGTGCCTGATTCACTGCACACAAATGCAACCCCATGAAACCAAAGCACTGGCGCAAACTGGCGCTGTTGCTGGCCTTTGCCCAATTACGGAATCCAGCTTGGGTGATGGCATTTTCGATGGGTTGGGATGGTTGGATGCGGGCGGCAAAATCGCCATCGGATCGGATTCCAACATCCGCATCAGCCTGTCAGAAGAATTGCGCACATTGGACTATTCCCAACGCCTGCGTGATCGCTCCCGTGCTGCGCTGGCAACACATGAAAAGTCGACTGGGCGTCGGTTGTTCGATGAGATTTGTTCTGGAGGCGCACAAGCGGCTGGTCGTCAAACGGGTGCGATTGCCGTTGGCAACTGGGCAGACCTCATGTCCCTGGACACGGACCATGTGGACCTTGAAGGCAAAAGTGGTGATGTGGTGCTCGACAGTTATATTTTCGCGGGCGACGACCGCATGGTGAAAGATGTCTGGTCTGCAGGGCGCCATATGGTTCAAAATGGGCACCACGTCCGGCGTGATGCGATTGTCGCGAACTACAGCAACACCATGCGCAACTTGGGAGATGTGATTTGAGTTCCGTGAGCCTCAGCAACTGGAAAGCTGTGGAGGCCGAAGTGCTATCCCGCATTCACTCGCGGCAGTGGGAACCGGGGCAACTCATTCCAAATGAGTCTGATTTGGCTGAAGAGTTCGGCTGCGCGCGGGCCACCGTCAATCGCGCCCTGCGAGCCATTGCCGAAAATGGCCTGCTGGACCGAAAGCGCAAGGCCGGCACACGTGTCGCAACAAATCCCGTACGGCGGGCAACATTGAACATTCCGGTTATTCGTGAAGAAATCGAGGCGGGCAATCACAGCTATGCCTATGCCGTCTTCTCTTCAAAGATCGAGGAACCGCCCCTGAATATTCATGCGACCATGCGCCTGAACGGAGATGAGCCTATGCTGCATCACCAATCTGTGCATTTGTCAGACGGCAAACCTTACGTTGCCTCCGACAGGTGGATCAATCTGGACGCTGTGCCAGACATTTTGAATGCAGATTTCAAGAGCATCAGTGCCAATGAATGGCTTGTGGCCAATGCGCCCTTCACAAACGGCGATATTGCATTTTCTGCGACAAGCGGGGATGCATCGATTGCCGAACGGCTTGGCGCGAAAAGCGGTGAAGCTCTGTTCGCAATTGATCGCACTACCTGGAACAACGACATTGCCATAACAAGCGTGAAACTGGTGTTCCATTCTGGCTACCAGATGCGCACTGTTCTCTAGGCATATCCCGAATAGGTTTCGTTCCTGCCGCCCCTAATTTGAACCTCTTTGCAGCAATTTGAGAAACCGGGACATTGCAGGACTGACAGGCATGTTGGCCCGATAGACTGCGCCCAAATTCCGTTTGAACAAGGGGTGTTCAAACGGCAAAAATGACAGCTGATCTCCCAAATACGGCTCGGTGGTGAGCCGTGGCATCGTTGTGATGAGTTCTGTTTCCGCAACAATTTCAAGTGCCGATCTTATTGAGTCTGTAACACAGGCAATACGAATCTGGTGCAGGCCCAGCGCGACCATTGCCGTCTCGGTTTGATGCCACAGAAGGCTGCCGCGAGAGTGCGCTAACCAGCGTTCGTTTTTTAGATCATTTCTTGTTATTTTCTTCTGCTTGGAAAGATGATGATCGACCTTGGACAGGATACCGATACGGTCGTTGACCAGCGGGAGAAATTCGAGTTCCTCGGAATGTTCTGCCAAATTTTGCGGGGCTATTACCAGATCAATCTGACCGCGCTCAACCATCGACCTCAATTCATGAACGAGGCCCGTTCGCAATTCCACGACACAATCGGGAAAGTCGTTCATGAACTTGGCCAAAACACTGGTAAGATAGCGACCAGCCACGATAGGTGGCGCGCCAAGGCGCAACAAACCGGATTGTCCGCTTGCAACATTATCGGCGTGGGTGGAAGCCTGTTCCTGGGCGATCCTTATGGCTAGCCCGTTCTTGGCAAGACGCAGGGCGTCATCATTCGGCACAGATCGTCGTCCGTCCCTTTGAAAAAGGGGGACACCCAGTCGATCTTCGAGCGTTTTCATGTTTCGACTGAGTGCAGGTTGGGTCAGCCTCAATCGATCTGCCGCCAATTGAAAGGAACCGGATTCGACAACTACGGAAAGCTGAAGGAGATGTCTTGGATCAAGTTTCATATCAAAACGCTATATATAGAGACCAAGAAATTATTATACGTAATGAAATGTGCAATGCTAGGATTGCGCGATCTATTTGGGAGAAAGACATGCTCAACATCAAATCATTCATCGCCCCTGTGTTCGCGGTGGCACTGGCAGCGATGCAGCCAACCGCCGCATCCGCCCAGATTTACAAGGGAGAAACTGCCGGTGTCGGCGATCCCGTTCACACCATGTTTGTGGCCTTTGCCAATCAGGCTGGTAAGGCCGATGTGGAAATTCAGGTCAATGCCGGTCAGACGCTGACCAAATCCATGTTGAAAGGGGCAAAAGGCGACATCGCGTTTTTCTCGTCTGTGCCATCGCTAGCCAATCTGATGGCCGGCAAAAAGCGCATGTATTCCAAGATCGAGAATGCACCGGAACTGGCCAAGAACCTGCGGGCCATTCTGGGCTTCAAGGCCGGTGCTTATCATCCCGTGACGCTGGCAAGCTCCGGTATTGAAAAATGGGAAGACATTAAAGGCAAAACGGTTTTTACCGGCCCGCCTGCCGGCTCGGCTTCTGCCACGTCTGAAGCCCTGATCAAGATTATCGCCGGCTATGAAGCGGGCAAAGACTATAACGCAGTGCGCCTGAGTTGGGGCGAGGGTTATGCCGCCCTTGCCGATGGTAAGGTTGATATGATGGTCCGCCCTGCAGAAGTCGGCTCTGCCAATATCGAACAATTCGGCCTTTCCGGCAGCTTCCGAGTCTTGTCCATTCCCGACAGTGCGCGTGACAGCGATGCCATGAAAAAGCTGTTCGGACGTCCCGGGCGCGGCATGGCTGTGTTTGATGGCGGCACATACAAGGGGCAGTTGACCGAGGGCGAAATTACAGCGCTTGGGTTCTTCCAGATGGTTGGCACCCATTCAGGCGTGTCCGACGATGTGGTTTACAAGGCGACAAAGGCGTTTTGGGAAAACCTTTCGGATGTTCAGGCAACAGCCTTCTTCCTGAAAGAAGTGACCAAGGAAACCGCTTTCACGGCCATCAATGTGCCGCTGCATCCCGGTGCCGTGCGCTACTATGAAGAAGCCGGGTTCACGATCCCCAACAACCTGCGTCCATAACTCGAAGCACTTCGTTGTGCCGGGCAATGAACTGCCCGGCGCCCCTAACGTCGCGGCCGGTTGGAGTGTGTTATGAGCGATCAGTCAGCAGCGCCGGACGGGACAACCCGTATCTTCAACGTCCTCTTCATCGTGTCTTGCACGGTATTGGGCGCAATCGCTATCTACAGTTCGGGTCTTGGCCTGCTCGACCCCAAAGTTCACCGGGCACTGGGCTTTGCATTGGCGCTGGTTGTCGGCGTGGTGGTTTCAAGGCGCAAGCGCCAGCTTCTGGAGGTTGGGGGAGGCTCCGCTGATCTGGTCTCCGCTGATCTGGTCGATGCAGATCAATCCATCCCTCCGGCTAAGCTGACCACCAATACGCCTCCTGCTGAGGAAGCGTCTGAATCGCGCTCGCCGGGTGGTCTCTTCCAGCTGTTGGTCGACATCGGCCTGATCGTGCTTGGCTTTTGGGCAATATGGTCCTTCTTCTTTGTTCAGACCCAGATGGAAGAAGCTCTCTATGATGTGACCCAAGCGGACGCCTGGCCCGCTTTTGCCGGACTCATCGTATTTCTGGAATTGTGCCGCCGATTATGGGGCTACGGTCTTTTTGTCGTTGGCGCGTTGGCCGTTCTCTATCTGTTGTTCGGTCAGAACTCTCCGGGCATTCTGGCCCATAGTGGCTTTTCGCTGATCGAAGTTTCAGAGGCGCTTTGGTACAACACCAATAAGGGCGTGTTCGGTTCAATCACCAATATTGTGCTTTCGACGGTCTTCATCTTTATCATTTTCGGCACACTGCTCGAAGGCACGGGCGCCGGTGCAACGCTGCTCAAATTTGCGTTTCTAGCGACGCGCAGAACGCGCGGCGGGCCCGCCCACGCCGCAATTCTTGCCTCTTCCGCTTTTGGTACCATGTCCGGCTCCACCGTCGCCAATATCGTGGGCACCGGCACATTCACGATCCCGATGATCAAAAAGCGGGGTTTTTCGCCAACCTTTGCCGCCGGGATCGAAGCGACCGCCTCCTCAGGTGGGCAGATCATGCCGCCGATCATGGGCGCTGCGGCACTGGTTATGGCCGACCTCACGGGCGCGGGCTATCTCAACGTTATTGTGGCGGCGCTTGTTCCGGCCCTGTTTTACTATTTCAGCCTCTTTTCCGCCGTGACAGTCGAAGCACGCCGTCAGGGAATCGAAGTTCAGAAACTGACATTGGATGACAAGATCACCCGCGTGGACTGGATCAATTCCATCTTGTTCATCGGGCCGATCTTGACGGTAATCGCCTCGCTCATTTTGGGGCAATCCACATCGAAAGCCGGGTTTTTTGCGGTTGTCACTGTCTTGCTCCTGTCGGTCATTAATCCGGATGTGCGGCGCGACCCGAAACGGGTCTGGAACAGTTTCCTTGAAGGCTGCAAGTCCGGCGCAACATTGCTCATCGCCATCGCGGCCATCGGCATTTTGGTTGGGTCGCTCGATTCAACGGGATTGGGTCTAAAGCTCGCCAACGTCATCGCCAGCATCAGGGGCGAGAGCCTGTTTTCAGCGCTCGCTGTTGCCATGATAGGCGCGCTGATACTCGGCATGGGCATGCCGACTTTGCCTGCATATCTGATCATCATTTTGGTGATGGGGCCTGCAATACAGGCCTTGGGCATTTCCATGCTGACCGCGCATATGTTCGTTTTCTACTACGGTGTAGCCTCTTCCCTAACGCCGCCGGTTGCCATTGCCGCCTATGCGGCGGCACCCATTGCGCAGTCGAACCCGCTGATGACCGCGCTGATGTCGTTCCGCCTCGGCATGGCCAAATTCATCATCCCGTTCATCTTTGCTTTCTATCCCACTTTGCTGATCGTTGAAGAGTTCAACCTTGTGGTCTTCGTATGGATTGTTGCGCGCACCTGTTTTTGCATCTGGCTGTTTTCCTCGGCGCTTTCCGCCTATGACCGCCGCAAGCTCACCGTACCGGAAGTCGTGCTGCGCTTTGTGGCGGCCTTTGCCTGTTTGGTGATTGATCCGCTGATCCACATTCCTGCGATCATCATTGGCGCGGGGCTGATCTTCTACGATGTTCGTCGTCACACTATGTTATCAAAATCCGGAGAAATGGTCTGATGAGTAAACGACCCAACTTCCTTTTTATCATCACCGACCAACACCGTGCTGACCATTTGGGTTGCTACGGCAACACCATCGTCCAAACGCCCAATATCGACGGCATCGCAGAGGCCGGGACCCGGTTTGAGAAGTTTTATGTTGCTAACCCGATCTGCATGCCCAACCGCGCATCCATCATGACAGGCCGTATGTGCTCGGTGCATGGTGCACGACATAACGGTATTCCACTGTCTCGCGATCATACTACATTTGTGGAACTGTTGCGCGATGCAGGCTATCGCACCGGCTTGATCGGCAAGTCGCATCTGCAAAGTTTTACCGGGCTTCCTGCCACCAACACGTTCGAGCCGGAAAAAGGCAAGCATGTGCCGTCCAAGCATTTGCGGGACGCCTACAAACGCAATCGGCACACGCCCGACTATGACCTGGAAGTTCTCCCAAAATGGGACCGACCACTGGCCGAACGCATGGATGGCGATTTTTACGGGTTCGAACATGTGGAAATCGCGGCCGACCATGCCGATCAGGCGTCTGGCGACTATCTGCTTTGGGTGCGCCAACAGCACCCTGACTTTGAAAGTTTGGTGGGGCCGGAAAACGCTCTGCCAGACAACCGCATCAGGGCACCACAGGCCTGGCGCACTGCCGTGCCGGAAGAGCTGTATTCAACATCTTGGATCGCTGACCGGACAGAAAGTTGGTTGAGCGAACGGGCTGAGGATGACGCGCCGTTCTTTCTACAAATGTCCTTTCCCGACCCGCATCACCCATTCACGCCGCCAGGCAAATATTGGGATATGTACGGCCCGGCTGACGTTTCGCTGCCAGAGTCCTTTGGCAAAGGGGGCCTGCCGCCCATTCGCGCCATGCAGGAAGCGCTTGAAAAAGGAACGGACCCTCGCGACAACCAAAGCCCGTTTGCTGTCACCGAGCGGGAAGCGCGTGATATCATTGCGCTGACCTATGGCATGATCACTATGATTGACGATGCCATTGGACGGGTTCTCCATCGCCTGAAAACGCTGGGACTGGATGAAGATACGATTGTGATCTTCACCTCCGATCATGGCGATTACATGGGTGATCACGGCCTGATGTTGAAGCTGCTGCTTCACTATCAGGGCATCATTCGCGTGCCTTTTATCTGGAACGACCCGCAACAAAATACCGATGCGCAAGTGGATGTTTCGCTTGCCTCGTCTATCGACATTTCCGCGACGATTCTCGAACGCGCTGGAATTCAGCCCTTCAACGGATTGCAGGGGCGCAACTTGTTTGGCGCAGCACCGCCAGACGCCATTATCGTGGAGGAAGACAGCCAGCGCCGCATGACCGGCTTTGATCGTCCCCAGCGCGTGCGCACGGTGGTGACGGATCGATATCGCATGTCATTACGTGAGGGAGAGGACTGGGCAGAACTCTACGACTTGCAAGAGGATCCCCTGGAAATGGATAATCTGTACGATGATAAGGCCCATGCGAATGCCCAGCATGAACTGACAGAAATTATGCTACGACGGATGATCGATTTGCAGGACAGGGCACCTTTGCCAGCCTATCGCGCGTGAGGCGCGGGATGATGACGCAGCAGGACGGCCAACCAGACCACAGGAGTTTTTGATGAACACGCAAGAGAACCGCCCGATCGTTCAACAAAAAAGCAACAGCGCAATCACACCCGGATATATGGCGGGGTTCGGCAACGACCATGAGACCGAAGCGCTTGAAGGTGCCTTGCCGCAGGGCATGAACAGCCCTCAAAAATGCAATTACGGACTATATGCCGAACAGCTTTCCGGCACCGCCTTCACTGCGCATCCGCCGGAGCGAACATGGTGTTACCGCATCCGTCCATCCGTCAAACACTCCACCCGCTACACACGCATCGATATGCCCTATTGGAAATCGGCACCCAATGTGATCGATGATGTTAAAAGCTTGGGTCAATATCGCTGGAACCCTGTTGAGACCTCCGATAAGTCGCTGACCTGGCTCACAGGCATGCGCACCATGACCACGGCCGGTGATGTGAACACTCAAGTGGGCATGGCCAGCCATGTCTATCTGGTGACGGAATCGATGGTCGATGATTATTTCTTCTCTGCCGACAGCGAACTTTTGGTCGTGCCTCAGCAGGGCCGTATCCGCTTCCTCACAGAGCTTGGCATTATTGACGTCGAGCCCAAGGAGATCGCCATCATCCCGCGCGGCTTGGTTTATCGCGTCGAACTGCTGGATGGACCGGCGCGCGGATTTGTCTGCGAGAATTACGGGCAGAAATTTGAAATGCCGGGCCGCGGCCCAATCGGTGCCAATTGTCTGGCCAATCCCCGTGACTTCAAGGCACCCATTGCGGCTTTTGAGGACAGGGAACGGCCATCGACCATCACGATCAAATGGTGCGGTCAGTTCCACAAAACCGAAACCGGCCAGTCGCCGCTTGATGTGGTGGCATGGCACGGCAATTACGCGCCTTATAAATACGATCTGCGCGCCTATTGCCCCGTCGGTGCTGTCCTGTTCGACCATCCCGATCCGTCGATTTTCACGGTGCTCTCCGCGCCCTCTGGCAGTCCGGGCACGGCCAATATCGATTTTGTACTGTTTCGTGAGCGCTGGATGGTCGCCGAAGATACCTTCCGTCCGCCTTGGTATCACAAGAACATCATGTCGGAGCTGATGGGCAATATTTACGGCATATATGATGCCAAGCCAGAAGGGTTCGTGCCCGGCGGCTTGTCTCTGCACAATATGATGCTGCCCCATGGGCCGGATCGTAACGCCTATGAAGGTGCTTCCAATGCCGATCTGAAAGCCGAAAAACTCGACAACACCATGTCGTTTATGTTCGAGACCCGCTTCCCACAACACCTGACTGATTTCGCAGCAAACGAAGCGCCTATTCAGGAAAACTATATCGATGTGTGGTCCGATATGGAGAAGCACTTCGACGGCACGCCGGGGCGCAAATGAAGCTCTATTCCTACTGGCGGTCGACAACCAGCTATAGGGTGCGGATAGCGCTGAACCTGAAGGGGCTGGACTACGAAACCATCCCTGTCGATCTGGTTGCCGGTGAACAGAATGATGTGTCCTATGCAGCACTCAATCCGATCAGGGGTGTTCCGGTACTCGTTCTCGATGACGGTACGATGCTGACCCAATCCATGGCGATCCTCGAGTATCTTGATCGTGTTTGCCCTTCACCAAAACTCTTGCCTGAAGACCCCATCGCGGCGGCGAAGATTTAGGCAGCGGCAATGATCATCGCCTCCGATATTCATCCGATCAACAATCTGAAGGTGGCAAAGAAGCTGAAAAAAATGGGCCATACGCAAGACGACGTTGTGGCCTGGATGGCGGATTGGATGGAGCGCGGTTTTGAAGCCTATCAAGCCTTGCTGCCAGATGCAGATTTCAGTTTTGGTGACCAACCGTCTCTCGCCGACATCTGCCTGATCCCCCAGCTTTATAATGCCCATCGATGGGGGGTAAATCTTCAACCGTTCGCACGATTGACCGATATCGAAGCCCGGTGCCTTGAACTCTCTGCATTCAAGAATGCCAGACCGGAAGCACAACCTGACGCAATTTAAGGAACTCTCATGAGCAATCTGAAATCCAGCTGGGTCGAAAGCGCCAACAACGCCGAGACGCAGTTTCCACTTAACAATCTGCCTTACGGCTCGTTTTCAACTGCAGACGGTGAACCGCAATGCGGGGTCGCAATCGGCGATATGGTCCTCAATGTTGCAGCGCTGGAAATAGCTGGAACACTTTCGTTCGAAGGTACGCTTGGTACGGGTGACTGGACGGCCTTTATGGCGCTTGGAAAGGGTTCCTGGAAACGTTTGCGCAGCGAATTGACGGCCCTGCTGTCGGCGGATTCAAAGTCACGGTTGGACGTTGAACCCCATCTTGTTCCCCTGAAAGACGCAAAATTGCATCTGCCCTTCAAGGTCTGTGAGTATACCGATTTCTATGCTGGCAAGCACCACGCCATCAATGTGGGCACGATGTTTCGGGGAGCGGAAAATGCATTGCCACCAAACTGGCTGCACATTCCAATTGGCTACAATGGACGTGCGTCGTCGGTCATCGTCTCCGGCACACCGGTCCGGCGTCCCAACGGTCAGCTTAAAGGCCCAAACGACGATGTGCCGCATTTTGGCCCGTCGCAGCGTTTTGACATCGAATTGGAGATGGGTGCCATTGTTGGCCAGGCTTCCGATGACGCGATTAGCGTGCAGGAGGCTTTCGATAATATTTTCGGTTATGTGCTTTTGAACGATTGGTCGGCCCGTGACATTCAAGCTTGGGAATATCAGCCGCTTGGGCCGTTTCAAGGTAAGGCCACAGCTAATACGATCAGCCCCTGGATTGTTACAGCCGCGGCGCTGGAACCGTTCCGTTGCCCAACACCAGAGCGTGAAAAGGAACTCTTGCCCTATCTGCAGGAGCCATCTCCCATGCTCTATGATATTGACCTGAAGGTTGGATTGACGCCGCAAGGCGGCAGCGAAACGATTATCACCCAGACCAATTACAACGAGATGTATTATTCATCTGCCCAGCAGCTTGCTCATCATTCATCGAGCGGTTGTCCGATGAATGTTGGCGACCTTCTGGGATCCGGCACAATTTCCGGGCCGGATAAAGGAAGTCGCGGCTCGCTGCTGGAACTGTCTTGGGGGGGCAAAGAGCCGTTCACGCTCGACACCGGCGAACAGCGCAGCTTCATTGAAGATGGCGACACGTTGACACTCTATGGTGCAGCGAAGGGCGATGGCTATCAAATCGGATTTGGATCATGCGAAGGAAAACTGCTTGCAGCTGCACCAATTAAAAATCCGGACACTCCATGAATTTGTAACCCCGTCAAAGGACCAAAACCGGAACAGAGCTGACTTATAAACCGATACAATCAGCGGAGCATGTTAGGAGAAGGAAAATTGGAGCGGGCGACGCGCTCAAAATATAGTAATCTTCAATAATTGGCTAAACCACATTCTCTCGACCATCAAAGCGTTGGTATATGAAACTTTTGGGGGGGGGGAACGGACGTTGAAGGAAAGTTTTTTGGTTGAGTTCGGCTTCGTCGAAGCGGTCATTCAATATTAATCTTCTCCCATTGAGTTGGTCGATGCGCTCGCTGACCAAATAGAGAACTGTTGATGGCAAGAAAATGCCACCAACCTTAAAGGTCAGCCTGTCTATTAGCTTAGTGCATTGGGAAACTGATCCACTTCCCGCTTGATGACCTCACGCAAGGCCGGGCCAACTCTGTCAAAACCAAAAAGTTTTGCTGTTGCTCGAACGATCTCATCTTCACTTGCTTCACCGCTTTCTTCCAATATTTTGTGAATTGCGGTGGCAATTTCAATTGGAGGGATCATCTCAGCTTTTTGAATTGTACCAGTCGCGTCCTTACGGTTCCGAAGTGGCACCTCCTGCAACTGAAGTTCAGTTGCCCAAAACGGTCCCTGTTTCACGATCATTGGCGTCTTAGTTACGCTTTTTGCTCGGCTCAGAGCATCTTTCGTCAATTCGAATATACGATTTCCAGCTCGTTCCTTTCCAAATAAGCCCGCAAGCCTTCTGGCGATTTCTTCCTGGTGAACCGGGCCTTCGACCTCCACAATACGCCTCACTATTTCCGTCAACTGCGACTTCGGTGTCTCATGAGGTTCAAGAGCAGAGGATACGGAGAAGTTAGCTCTTTCATAAGCTGGACATTCGAGCAGTGGTAGTTTTTTAACTTCGATCACTTCAGGGTTTGAATCATGCTCATTCAATTTGTCCGCTGCACCTAAGAACTCATCACCTGAATTGGCACCAGTAATTTCTACGCCCGAGTTGGTCAGCTCGCTCGCATTGCGCAGCACGTTTTTCAGCCGTTCAATCTCATCCGCCCGTTTTTGAAACCAGTCCGTGCTCCAAATCCTGTGAAATTGCCAGCCGAGGTTTTCCAGGACGTCCTGACGTAATCGATCCCGCTCTCTTGCCCACAGAGCACTGTGATAGGTAGCGCCATCACATTCTACAGCCAACATATACTGTCCTGTTCTGACGGGATGTTTAACACCCAAGTCAATCAGAAAACCTGCACTTCCAACCTGATAGTCAACCACAAAACCCAATTTTCGAATTTCATTGGCCACGTCAATTTCGAATTCAGAATCGGCGGCCAGTCCAGTTGATACGGGTTGATCAAGAACCCCCGATTTGGCGTATTCCAGATAACGTTTGAAAATTCTGGGGCCTTCCTTCTGGGTGCGCGAAAGGTCTATGTCACCGGGATCAAACGAAGCAAATATTTCACAGCGAATACGCGCTCTGGAAAACAGGACGTTCAATCGGCGTTCACCACCCTCACCGTTTACCGGGCCAAAACTCATCGTGGACAAGCGCCCTCTTGGTTCATGAGGACCGTAACCAACGCTGACCAGAATGACGTCTCTTTCGTCGCCCTGAACGTTCTCAATGTTTTTGACGAACAAATCTTCTGAACGCCCCTCTCTCAGAAAGGCGTCCAATGTAGCATCGCTACGTCTGGCGAGTTCGAGTAGCTCGGTCACCATATTGCGCTGGCGAACAGAGAAAGTAACGATACCCAGCGAGAAATCCGGCGTGAGCCTGGCGTGGGCACTGACTTCGTCGACGATTGCCTGGGCTTCGATCTTGTTCGTTCCAGGTGTGCCAGTGCCCTTCGATGCGCTGGTGTATGCTCCATCTACTTTTGTGAATTTCATTCCATAAGTATCGTCGTGCTCAAGCGGAGACGGCGGCAGAACGAGGTTATCGTTGTAAAATTCTTTGTTGGATACACGCATCAGTGACGGGTCACGGGACCGATAATGCCATTCCAGCATGCGGGACGAAATTGATCGTGCTTCGCAAAGTGTCAAGATTGATTCCAGCTCAGTTGCCCTAGCGGCCCCTTCCAGCAACTCGGCTCCTTCATCATCTTCGTCTTTTTCCTCATCATTACCCGTCATCCGGTCAAAGAAAGAGGTTGGTGGCAATTGTTTTGTATCGCCGACCACAACGATTTGTTTGGCTCTGGCGATGGCGCCCAGTGCGTCCTCTGGGCGAACCTGACTGGCTTCGTCAATCACCAGAAGGTCAAACTCCAGCGTCTCCGGTGGAAGAAATTGAGCAATGGAAATTGGGCTCATCAAAAGCACAGGTTTTATGCGCTGAATCATGCTTCCCGCTTGACTGATTAACTTGCGGACAGGTTTCAATCGGCGGCGTTTACCCATTTCACTTTGGATGACGCCCATTTCGCCGATAGAACCACGAGGAAGTTGATCGAGATGCTTTGCGCGAATGAGAGTTTGGACATCTTCGATGCGCTGCTTTTCCAATTTGGTGAATCGACTAACGACTTCGTGCCGTTTGGAACGGACGATACCATCCAATTGCGGATATTGTTCACGCGCCAATCTCCAGAGCGCTTCCGCACGTGCATATCTAATTTCAACTTTGGCTTCGGCACTTGAGATTTTTCCCTCATCAAGGCCTTCTAATATCTTGGAAAGCGACGCGCTAGAAAGGCTAGCCGCCGCCTCGCTCAATCTTTGCCATGAATCGTATCGATTAATCAGGTGCGTTTGAAGTTTTTGGATGCGATCGACGAGAGCCATCAGCTTGATCTCATTGATGTTATCGCAGTAGAAAACTCCGCTTACATCAAAATTCAAACTATCAAACACGGCTTGAATAGCTTGCAGATTATCTGCGCTACCCGTTCGAAATTGCTCAGGCAATTGAACTAACAAGTCTCGCTTGCCGAGCAATGTGGCAAGTGCCTCGTCGCTAATGCTGGCCAAACTTCTGATTGATGTAAGCCAGCGCCCTACTTTGAGGATCACTGAAAAATTGGTTTT
Organism: uncultured Rhizobiaceae group bacterium; assembly: GCA_937930845.1. Lineage (GTDB taxonomy): Bacteria > Pseudomonadota > Alphaproteobacteria > Rhizobiales > Rhizobiaceae > Pseudahrensia. The sequence continues at coordinate 107,271 of CALHBJ010000012.1, read as the reverse complement.
CTCTCCCTGCCAATTTTTCCCAAGCAAGTGAGACAACGATGCCGTTTGATCGACAAACTCTTTGCGCGCTTTTCTCAAAGCTAGGAGCTGATCAAACAGTTTTAGTCGCTCGTTCGCGTTTTTGGGTAAGGGTTCTACAACGAGTGTTGCAAGCTCTGCGCTAGCCTGGCGATAGCTACTTTTGAACCTGGAAAAGAAACCAGCCGTTCCTGACGCCAAAGCCCCACGTAGGTGTTCGATGGGAACATCCCAAGCCACATCCTGATAAATCTTGTTGATTCGTAATAATTTGGTCTGCCACTCAATGCCAAGTTGAAGGCCGGAATTCACGACTTCAGTTTGTTCTGCATCCCCAAATATCGGCAACAATTGCTGCGTGTAATCAGGCGCTGCTAAAACTTCATCAAGAAATCTGCATGTGCGCTCTACGTCCACAAACGAAGGGTCCGAAATTCCGGTTAATTGAACAATTTTCTCAGCTTTGGATTTAAACGTCTCAAACTCAGTCGATAATCTGGCTAGACTTGATTGCAATCTCTGGAGATCCATTGGTTGCAATTTCAAGTTTGCAACGCCGAATAACGGATGTGCAGCCCTGCCTGGGGCATCGCCCAGCCCTTCCATATAGCGGTCAAGCTGGCCCATTATCTCATCGACATCACTATCGGATGTCGCTGTCAGAGGCGTTCCATCCAACTCAGGAATTGGAGCTTCTTGCCCAGCCAATGAAACGAGCCGAGCTAGGGTTTGGTAAACAGTGTTACCTGAATTGCCGATCGGTGAGTGCAGCGCTTCAAGAATATCGTTCAGCTGATCGCGCGTTAGTTTCAACTCATCCGGATCAGCCGGCATGGCAGGCACCGAGGTTCCCTGCACGAGGGTGCGGCCAATCTCGTCGATAACTTGCTTCTTGTTGGATGCTCGCGAATGCAGTTCTAAGCAGATGTTTTCGAGGCCGGCCTTTTTCAATCTACGATGCACCACCGATAGAGCTGCCATCTTTTCAGCAACGAACAGCACCGATTTTCCGTCATGGACGGCGGATGCAATGATGTTTGTGATTGTTTGGCTCTTACCAGTTCCTGGCGGACCCTGTACCACCAGATTTCGCCCACTACGAACTTCTTCAATCACTTTCGTTTGCGATGCGTCTGCATCAACCACTTGAATGATGTTGGCAGGCTCCAGCAGTTGATCGAGCTTCTCCTGTCCATCAAACATTGACGGCTCTTGCGCGAAGCCCGTGGCCAACAGACCTTTGATTAGTTCGTTGTCTTCGAGAGCTCCGGGTGTCCAGTTGCTTGGATCCAGATCACGCAACATCAAGAGTTTTGCGAACGAGAAAAATCCAAGCTGCATACCATCACGGTCCAGCGACCATTCTGGTTTGCCTTCAATTCTGTCCTTAACCAAATCGAAGTAGGCACTCGGTGACCATTCTTCGTGGTCAGCATCCACCTCTGGCAGCTCAATTCCAAAGTCGCCACGAAGCCGTTCCTGAAGCGGAAGGTTAGTGATTATTTCATCGTCTCGACATACTAAGTCGTAGTTCGAGGTTTTTGCATTTCGAACCAATTCCACCGGTAGCAGAATTAGCGGTGCCTCGCGCTCAACGGCCGAGCTCTTGTCCTCGAACCATGAGAGAAACCCCAAGGCCAGATACAGAATATTGATGCCTTGTTCTTCTTCTGCTGTTTTGGCATCGCGAGCCAAACGCAATAGACGCTTTGCCTGCGCATCAGGCCCGAGTGGTGTTTCAAGTTGATTGTCTGAATATCGACCTTCATCGAAAGGTTCATCTGGCTCGGTTTCTACGAAAAGAGCTACTGCGTTGTCGTCGAGCGATTGACGGTCTTTGCCAGTTGCCTTGAAGCGCATCTTCTTGCCCTGTCCACGCAGGAAATCGAATACAAAATCGGATTGTTCATTGATGATATTCAAGACGTTGGCGCGAGCGGCTGATCGATTTACGTGCACCAGTCGGTTTCGCGTGCCAGTTTCAACCAAGCGTTGACGCGCGTCCTTCAAAAGGTTTGCGATTCCTGGGTGGGCTTGGGGTCGCGTTGTCACAGTTTGCGGTTGTGCATCGTTCGATTGGTCGGTCAATAATATTTCTTCCATGGTAACGCGGCACTATATTAGGTTTCGCTCTGATCTTGACGTTCTTATATCATCTGCTTTCGATTATTCGACACTTGTTTCAGGAGCATTGAAGTCGCAATTTAAATCTCGCCCGTGACTGTACAGCGTGATCAACCGATGAGTATGACGAGTTAACCTTTGGCCAACTCTAATCCATCAAAGCATCGCAGCAATCAGTTTGAAGTAATGAATTCAAAATTCCAAGGAAGCACCCTCAGTCAAAATTGAAAAATGGATCACGAAAGATGTATTACTCCCTTGCAAGCTTAGACGATGAACTAGCAGCCGCCGCTATCGAAAAGCATAAATAGGAGCAACATGTAGAAGGTCTCTTTGGTGATCGCAGTCGGGTTTATCGATCCCATCCAACCGTACCCCAGAATATGCTGAACACAGAGCTAGCGATCTACGCCCATGATTTGGGAAGAATTTTGAATCAGAAGCGAGACGTTATTCCGCTCTCGATGCAAACGGGTCAAAGGCCAGATTGAGAAGAGCGCAAATCGGGTAGCTGACAACCTCCCACCAATCGATAAATCAAAATTTTCGCTCTGTAAGGCGCTTAGTCTCAACGTTCTGGTTCAAGTCCTCCATGATCGTTTTGAGAAACATTTACCGTCGCTTACTCAAGAGCAGCACAATCATATTCTCGACAGTACTCCTGGCCAATTTCAATTGTTCGGCACGCAGGTCATTCGCTCTGAGATGGTGCAGGCAACCTTGGGAAAGGAGAGAATTGCGCGTGAGGTGCTGCCGTTTATATTAGCGGAAATGGCCAAAGACCCGGAGGCCGAGCGAACAAAAAAACAGGCGATTATGGATGACGCCAAACATGCTTACTGGAAACAACACAACGCAAACTGGAAGCCCGCAAAAGATTTCGACGACGCGTATGAACTGGCGGTAATGGAATTTCCTGCATACGGAAAACTCGATACCGCATCGGCGCGAGCCCCCAACTCACTGACCACGGCTTGGAGCGAAACTGACGGCAGGTCTGCCAACCGCACCGTGGCTGGTGTCCCAACGATCAGTTGTGATGCTGTGTCGAAATTGACGCTGAAGGAAATCTCAAAGGCATCTGGAGAATAGAGTGTCACCATCGGAACGCCGGGGGAGGTAGTGCTAAAGCTAACGGCGTCAACTGAATTGATGATTCCATCTATAGGCGCCACAATGGACGTCTTTCCCAGTGTTTCACGGGTGGCATCGCGCGCCTTTATGGCCTGTTTCAACCGTGCTTCGGTCGCTATGGCATCGGCTTTTGCATTGTCGCGATTGGCTCTTGTGGTAATTTTGCGTTTGAACAGTTTTTCTTGCCGCGCGAGATTATCTGCCGCGTTATCCCGTGCCGCTTTAGCTGCTGCGATACCCGCCTCGGTATTATCCAGCTGGATTTGAAACAGGAGAGTTTCGCAAAGAAGCAGAGGACATTGATGTACTGGTCTTAGTGGGTGCCCCCATCTATTCGACCGTTTGGAATATCCTTTTTGAGGACATGGAAGAGATAGATACCGAAAAACTCACCAAGGATTTTCTGGAAGTGGTCATGAACGGATTGTTAGCGGATCGAAGGTCTGACGCGTAAAATTGCGGCACGTGCCATGTCTTGGTCCCTGCCTTTTGTGTGCTGATAACTGGGAATGGTTTTACCCAAAGCAGCCATTGATTTTCACAAGGATTTGGGTCGAAAAGGGCTCGAAGGAGCCGTTGGGGTTATCGCGAAGCTTGCCGACGTGATTGGCCGGAAGCGAACGCTAGCAAAATCCCAAGTGTCATCAAAAAGCGAACCTTCAGAGCATATAATTTTGTGTCCGTCACCCTAAAACTAGCACGCTGCATCGAGCGTAGAAAAAGCAACTGTACAGCGAACTTACAGCACGGGCGTGGAAAGTAAGAAGCAGCTAGGCACAACAAGGCTACTGCCATAGGCTGCGTGTCTCAGCATCACAGAAACTTGGCGGGGGATTGTAGCGTTCATGGCTGGCGGTATCGAGTTTGTGAGTGTCATCGCGACGGAAGCGCAAGCGGAAGACGACATTGACTGCTTCTTTAATGACATTGTCGAGCAAGAAATTTCCCTTGGTCCGAACCGCTTCATCGCTGTACAGGCGCGCCTGTCAAAATCTTTGCGCAAGGTACTTAAGGGCGAAGGCAAAAAGCTTCCGGTTGAAATGCAGATGGAAAGCGTATCGAACGGTGTCTTCTATTCCCAAAAGATGCGGGTTAAGGGCAAAGCCGAATTCGCCTTTTGGGAAAGCCCTCCAACGCCACCTTCTGACGATGGCGAGGATGTTACGGTGTCTATTCACTATTTCCATCCAACAAGTGGTGAGCGAGAAAGTATCAGCCACAAAGTGCGGGTCTTTCCCCCCAATCGCGGAGTGGTGCGCAGCGACTTGCCGTTCCCACCTGCCAGCGAAGCACAAATCGCGGCAGCGGAAAAACGATGGAAAATAACCTTATGCGATGATTACAAGGCCTTTCTGTTGAAGCAAAATGGTCTGCGACTCGACTGGTGGTGGCATGGCAGATGGCGCACCAAAATGGACGGTTTCTATGATGCATTGGCAGAAGGGGAAGAGAGCGTCGAAAGGCACGAACACCATGAGTTAATGCAACTGTATCGGCTGGGTAGTGGCCACCATTGCCTCGACTGCGATGGAGATGAGTTTCCCTTCTACAGTCCCAAACTCATTCGCTGGGGTGTGGCAATTGGTGAAGATCCGGCAGGCAATTTGTTCATACAAATTATCGATGGAAAGCGACGAGGGCAAATCGTGATGCTTGACCACGAAATGTATCATGGCGGCATGTCGGTGCTGGCAGATTGGGAGAATGCCAGCGAAGAGGACCGGGCCCGATTTAACTTCGACAATCCAGAAGCAGCTGGCGCTGATAAAGTCTGGAATGCTCTTATAAAAGCGGATTTCACTCCTTTCGTCGCACCGGACCTTGAGACATTTCTAACACCAAACATTGCCCATGCCACGGACACGATGGCGGCCATGGATAAGAAATACCTCAACAACAGCGACGAACGTTTGAACGCTAGAAGTGGATTTTTGAGTGGGGCATGGGGATTGATTAAGTCCATGTTTGCGAGCTCGCCGCGAATAGATCCGAAGGATTGGACGGATCACGAGCGCTATGTGATCTGCGATATCACTCACGGCTTTCCGCCGAGTGTACCTGTACCCCCATTTCTCTCAAGGTTTATCGATTGGCTGGCCGACAAACCTTGCGGGGCTGTTGGGACGTTTGAGGTTTACAGCACTGACATTGCTGACCTTCTTCCTGATGGCCAAGAGCTGAAGAACGAGTTTGCTCCGTTTCTCAGTATGCCGGATGGCTCCTTAGTGGCGCTCTGGCTGCGCAATGACCGCAATAGCGAAACTGCGCCGGTGGTGTTTCTCGACTCAGAAGGGCAAGGCTTCACACTTGCTCAAAATTTGGAGGTGTTTGTGGGGCGTCTTGCGACCGGGGCATTCACTGACGATGATCACGAAGAGGATTTTCTGCCCTACACTGAAGATCCTGATGGTGGGGGTTCTGGAATACCCAATCTGCAAAAACACCTGTGCGATTGGTTTTCAAAATCGGAAGTTAAAATTGAGAACTTAGACGCTCTCAATGCTGGCATTGATGACGGCTTCGATGACGGCGAATTTGCGAATTGGGTAAAAAACTGGATTGAAACTCACTAACGTGCACAGAAACTGGCATATTGTTTTAGCAATTGCAGCCATGCTGGTTTTAGCCGTGGTTGTTATCGATCAAAGAATTTTTCAGTATCAAGATGGGGCGCGATTTGCATCCGCTCGAATGTTCGGCGAGACTGATAAACTGCCACTGATAACCCTCGCTGTCGTACTTGATGACGAAGCCCGAGCTTGGCTCCGTGACATGAAAGAAAGTATCTCAGGAACAATCTGGTTTGATGGTGATGGTGAAGGCGGAGTTGATGCGCGTCTCTGAGGAGCGTGATATTCTAAATTGGAGCCGGATAAGCGATTGATTGAGTATCAATCGCCCGGCGGAACGCCACCGCGTGACTATGGCGCGAGATGCAAAGTGAAGTACGTGTTCGTGGTCCAGCATCGTCCGTTGTTCTCAGTATGTGCGATGTGTCGCTGCCTGCGTATTCATCCAAGTGGGTTTTATGCATGGCTGAAGAACCCGCTGAGCAAGCGGGCTCGGGAAGACTATCGCCAAACCAAGCTGATTAAGAATGCTTGGGAAGAAAGTGGCAAAGTCTATGGCTACCGCAAGCTTCACGACGACCTGCTCGATCAGGGCGAGGCGTGTTGTCTAAACAGAGTGGCACGCTTGGCAAACATAGCGGGTATTAGGGCTCAGATTGGTTATAAACGCCGCCCTGGAACATATGGTGGAATGATGCATCATCGTTCGGCTCGACGAGAAGCATTGATCGATCCTGAAGAGGCTGCAGATGATCTGTGGTCGGGAATGTTGGGGACACTCAAAGCCCGCACCCGGTGAGTGCTGTTCGACTTGGAAAGTGCGACGTTCAACCCATAATTCGATATTAACGATCAATTCGTAGCAACCATATCGTCTCAAGCATTCGGGAAATTTCGGATTCGAAATAGTTCCCGTGGCGACACGGCGGCGACACGAACAAAGTCCTCGGGGGTTCTAAAACTCTGAAAGACGGTCAAATAACTGAATAATATCAGATAATTTGGAGCGGGCGATGAGATTCGAACTCACGACCCCAACCTTGGCAAGGTTGTGCTCTACCCCTGAGCTACGCCCGCTCGAGCGGCTGACACTTGGGTAGTTTGGTCGCGTCAGCGGGGTGTATATGCGACAAGGCGATTGGGATTGCAAGATGAAAAAAGACAGGAATTAGGCTGAATTGCAATCGAAACCGGATGTGGGGGAGATGTGCTGTTCCAGTCAGGCCGGATCGCCTTATTGCAAATTCATCATACCTTTCATTGTGGCTGCTCCGTCTTTGCCGAAGTAGATTGCAAGTGCTACGGATTGGTCAATTCCGGCTTTGCTTTATGATCGCCAATTTACAATGGAATAGTGCTTGAAATGAACGCCCAACTGCCCAACGCGCCGGTGAACCGGCAAGAGTTGCTTGAATTCCTTGATGCTGCAGGATTTGTGACCAGTACGGTCAACCATCCAGCGCTGTTTACGGTGGAAGATTCGCAAAAACTGCGCGGCGAGATTTCCGGTGGGCACACCAAAAATCTGTTTTTGAAAGATAAAAAGAGCAACTATTTCCTGCTCACTGCCCAGGAAGACAGCGAAGTCGATCTTAAAAACCTGCATAAATTGTTGGGTGGTTCGGGCCGGTTTTCCTTTGGCAAAGCGGATATGCTGTTGGAATTGCTGGGCGTGACGCCAGGTGCAGTGACCGCTTTAGGCATTATCAATGACCGGGAGGGCAGGGTTCGATTTGCTATCGATCAACGGTTACTGGAACATGACACGATCAACTGCCATCCTTTAACCAATGAGGCGACAACCAATATCGCACGGGAGGATTTGCTGAAATTTGCCAAATTGTGTGGCCATGAAGTTCTTGTGGTTGATTTGTCGCAGGATCCCGCCGGACCGTAGCGGCGTATGGTTGACTGGCTGCTTGCAAATTGGGCTACAAACCTTATCTGAAGTCTGACAATTATTGGCGGCGATCCTGCCCACCGATGCGCCGTTTCCAAGGAACTAATCATGAGCGATTCCCCAAACAATAATCCACCAGCCAAGCCCGCTGGAACAGGCGCATCCTTTTCCATGGGCGGTTCGGTGAGCGGCGGTCAGTCTTATGGGGGGGCTGCGTCCGCGTCTTATTCCCAGTCCGCTGCGCCGGTGCAGGCACACGCTGCCGCGCCAGCACCAGGTGGTGATGCGACCGGGGCACTGGTCAAAGACATATCGACCCAAAGCTTCGTTGAGGATGTGATTGAAGCCTCCAAAAACGGCCCCGTGCTGGTGGATTTCTGGGCACCCTGGTGCGGACCCTGCAAACAGCTTGGCCCGGTGATCGAAAAAGTGGTGTCGCAGGCCAAGGGCGCTGTGACACTTTGTAAGATGGATATTGATCAACACCCTGATGTGTCGCGTCAAATGGGGATCCAATCAATTCCTGCTGTTGTGGCGTTTGTGGATGGGCGGCCTGCGGAAGCTTTTATGGGCGCAAAAAGCGAAACGGAAGTTCGCGCCTTTGTCGATAAACTGGTGGCCGACAACCCCACGCCTCAAATGGCTGATATGTCTGCGGCACTAGATGAGGCGGACAAGCTCAGCGCCAATGGCTCACCTGCTGAAGCCGCTGAAATCTACAGTTCGATCCTGGCCCGTGAGCCAGGTAATCTGGATGCGCTTGGCGGTCTTGGCCAGTGCTTCCTGGCGGTGGGAGAAGTTGAGCAGGCCAAGGGCCTGTTGGAATCCGTGCCGGAAGAACATCATGGCAAAGGGGCGCTTGCGGCTCTTTCCAAAGCGCTGGAATTGGCCCAGCAAGCCAGCGAACTTGGTGACGTGTCAGGATTGCAGGCGGCGGTTGATGCGAACCCTAAAGACCATGGTGCTCGTTATGACCTTGCCATTGCGCTGGCCGCCAATGGACGCAAAAGTGAAGCCGTTGACCATCTGATCGTCATTGTGAAAGCGGACCGAAAATGGAACGAAGACGGTGCGCGCGCCAAGCTGGTTGAGTTTTTTGAAGCCTGGGGCAATCTGGATGAAGCGACCATTAGTGGTCGACGTGCCTTGTCTTCGGTCCTGTTCTCGTAACGCGCTATCGACAGTTATTGTCTTGAAGGGGCATCCATGAAAGCTGGAAACGCGACGTATAATTCATTGGCAGATTTGCCTTCGACCGTGCCCCTGTTTCCCCTTGAAGGCGCATTATTGCTGCCGTCCGGGAACATGCCGCTGAACATTTTTGAGCCCAGATATCTGGCCATGTTTGAAGATGCGATGGCAGGGGACCGCATGATCGGGATTTTGCAGCCTCGTTTTGATCAGGCGGTTGAAAATGATGACAGTCCTGAATTGTGTGATGTTGGATGTCTGGGCCGCATTACGGCGTTTCAGGAAACCGGGGACGGTCGTATTGTGATCAACCTTGCCGGTGTTTGCCGGTTCAGACTGCGCTCAGAACAGGCGATGGAAAATGGATATCGCCGTGCCGAAATTGCCGGATTCGCCGATGATCTGGACGATAGCGGCCTGCACGAAAGTGCCGTGGACCGGGATGCGCTGTTACAGACGTTCCGTCTGTTTTTGGAAGCCAATGACATGGAGGCCGACTGGGATGGTGTGCGTGAAGCGAGCACGGAAAGCCTGGTCAATACGCTTTCCATGTTGAGCCCCTATGGGCCTGCGGAAAAGCAGGCATTGCTAGAGGCTCCAGATTTGAAAACCCGAGCTGAAACCCTGATTGCGATTACAGAAATCATGCTGGCGCGGGAAGCAGGCGACAGTTCCGGCACACTGCAATAGGTTTGGCTGTATGGAACAGGTGCGCCAGACAATTCTTGATCCCAAAATGCTGGAATTGTTGGTTTGTCCCCAGTGCAAGGGGCCGTTGAGCTATGACGAAACCGCCCAGGAGTTGGTTTCCAAAAAGGCGAAGCTCGCCTATCCCGTGCGCGATGGTGTGCCAATCCTGTTGATCTCGGAGGCGCGGCAACTGGACGACTGAGCCGGTGACGTGCCAATACAGTGACAATGCAAACGAAGTGAAAGAGCACTGTGTTGTCCGATTCAAAGTCCACAGATGATCATCCCGTAGCCGAAGCGCCCAAGAAAGCGCGTCGGGAATATGTGGAACCTGGTTTTCCACGTAAGCTGCTGGGGGGTTATGTCCACTTTAGGCAGAACCGGCTCAAGCGTGAACGCGAACGCTATGAAGAATTGGCCAGCCTTGGGCAGAAGCCCGACACGATGGTCATTGCTTGCTGCGATTCAAGGTCTGCGCCAGAGACGATATTTGGTGCCGCACCCGGTGAGATGTTTGTGGTGCGCAATGTGGCCAACATCATGCCGCCCTATGAGCAAAACGGTGATTATCATGGCACGTCTGCTGCACTGGAATTTGCAGTACAGGAATTGCGGGTGCGCCATATTGTTGTCATGGGGCATGGACGATGCGGCGGTATTGGTGCGTTTAGACGCCAGATGACTGGCGAGGCCAGTACGCCCCTATCACCAGGCGATTTCATCGGTAAATGGATCTCCCTCCTTGAACCCGTGGCAGAAAACATCACATGTACAGGAGCTGAGACTGCCGAAGAACTTCAGTGGAAACTGGAGGCTGAATCCATTCGCAGGTCGATTGCGCATCTAAAGACGTTTCCTTGTGTTTCAATATTGCTGGAACGGGAACAATTGGGTCTTCACGGGGCGTGGTTTGATATTTCTTCGGGGGAACTATGGACGATGAACAACGACACAGGCGAGTTCGAATTGCCATTTGACTAGTGTCAGGACTCATCGATTTGATACGGAGCCAATTTGATGGCGAAGCGTAAACTGACCACGATATTTTGCGCTGACGCTGTGCAATATGGTGCCATGATGGCGAGCAACGAGACAGCCACATTGCAGCGCCTCCAGGACTATCGCTCGGTGATGCGCGAACAGTTCGAAAATTACAATGGCCGTGAAATCAACACCTGGGGCGATGCGATTATCGTCGAGTTTGAATCTGTTGTTGAAGCGGTGCGATGTGCTGTGGAGATTCAGGCAGCTCTGTCCACTCGTAATCATTTATTGCCGGAAGAGGAACGTATGTTGTTTCGCATCGGCATCAATCTGGGGGATGTTATCCACCAGGGTGACGACATTTATGGGGATGGGGTCAATGTCGCGTCGCGGTTAGAATCATTGGCGGATCCCGGCGGAATTTTGGTTTCAAAGCAGGTCTATGAATTTGCGTCACGGCAATTGGCCGTGGGATTTGACTTTACCGGACCCCAGGCCAGCAAACCGGGTGAAGAGCCTATCGAAGGCTATCGGGTGCGCATTGGTGGTGCCAATCGCGTTGAAGATGTTGACGGGGACAGTGGTTCAGAATTTTCCCGTTCAACACTCAAACGCGATGCGCAAACCCTGGCGGGGAATATTGGAAAATTGTCGACGGTGGCGAGATTTCGCCGCTGGTTTGAAGCCCAGGGCCGGGCCGTGCGATTGGCGGTTACCATGATTGGGTTTTTTCTCACGATCAACGTCGTCTTTACAGGCATTGCCACGCCCTGGTTCATCTTCCCGTCTATTCCGTTTATTTTGATGGTTGTGCTGGGGCGCAAGAAAGAGACCTGATCCCAATGCCCGGCAAATGCTGAGTTTGTGATGCGCAGGTTTGAACTGTCGCGAACCTATCTAAATTGCTTCGCCGTTCAGCAGGGACGGGTTATTGGGGCTGCGCCCGGCGGCCTGATTGATGAAGGCCTGCTTGAGCTGGGGCATGCGATCCACCAGTCCTAGCCCAACCGTGCGCAACAGGCGCAGCGGGCCAATGTCGTTTGAAAACAGACGGTTCAATACGTCTGTGACAATGCCCATTTGAACTGTGTCGAACCGGCGCCAGCGTTCGTAGCGTTCAAGAATGGTCTGAGAACCAATATCCAGACCCAGCCTGTCAGCTTCGACAATCGTTTGAGCCAAAGCGGCAGCGTCCTTAAATCCCAGGTTCAGTCCTTGTCCTGCAATGGGGTGGATGCCATGGGCGGCATCGCCAACCAGAGCAAATCGGGGGCGCACGAAATCGCGGGCCAGTGTGAGGCCAAGCGGGAACGCCTTGCGCGGGCCGGCAAGCTCGATCTCTCCCAATTTGTGGCCAAAGCGCTTTTCCAGTTCCAGTTCAAAGGTGAACTCATCCGATGCCATGAGCCGCTGGGCATTTTGGGTGGGTTCCGTCCAGACCAATGAACAGCGATTTGTACCATCGCTTGCCGGTGGCAAGGGCAGGGTGGCAAAGGGACCACCTGGCAAAAAATGTTCTTCGGCGCGTCCGTTATGGGGATATTCATGGGCAACCGTTGTCACGATTCCCATTTGGTTATAGTCCCAGCGTACGGTCTTGATGCCGGCTTCATCGCGCAGGCGCGAACGCACGCCATCGGCGGCCACCAACAACCGGGTGTTAACGGTTGTTGCGTTGGACAATTTTACCACCGTATGGGCTTCGCCGGTTTCAAACCCGGATACGGATTGGCCGTGAACGAGTTCAATCTTGAGTTCGCTCGCCTTGTGGCGCAGCGCTGTGATCAATGCCTTGTTGGGGACCATATGGGCAAATGGCTGGTCGTCGCTGGATGGGCTGGATTGATCCGGTACTTCACCAAAGGTCAGGAAGACGGGACGTACGGGATCAGAAGTGCGGCTGTCTGTGACAATCATGTCGTGGATGGGCTGGGACTGGCTCAGCAGATTTTCCCACACGCCCAATTGCTGCAACATGCGGCTGGCAGCGGCAGCAATTGCAGACGCACGCTCATCTTTATTCACGGCCTCTTTGGGGGCTGCATCAATCAACATGACGTTTAAATGGGGGGCGGAAGCCTTTATGGCGACTGCCGTCGACAGGCCCACATAGCCGCCACCGGCGATCAGGCAATCGAAAATTTGCGTTACTTTTGCCATAAGTCCAATTCTTTCCGGACAAAATTCAATTTGCCCCCTGTTCCCGCTTTGCCGGTTGGGGTTAAATCCCTCCACTGCCTCTATATGGAACCGATCATCCAACATGACCAGCCCGGATAATGCCAGCGCATCGCATCGTGCAAATGCAGACCACACACCCAGTGCAGTTGAGGAACTTCTGGATATTCTCGACCTGGAAGTGTTGGAACGCAACCTGTACCGTGGTCGCAGCCCAAAAACCGGCTGGCAGCGGGTTTTTGGTGGCCAGGTGATCGGGCAGGCGCTGGTCGCTGCCCAACGCACGGTGCCAGAAGACCGCCATGTCCATTCCCTGCATGGTTATTTCCTGCGGCCCGGTGATCCTGCGGTGCCGATCATTTATGAAGTGGACCGTATCCGCGACGGTGGGTCATTCACCACGCGACGGGTGATCGGGATTCAGCATGGCGAGGCAATATTCTCCACATCGGTGTCATTTCAAAAACAGGAAGAGGGTCTGAATTTCCATATGGAAATGCCCAACCAGCCCAAGCCTGATACTTTAATGAGCGAGAAGGAACTGAAGGCGAAATTCATGGATTTCGCCCCTGAAAATGTCAAAGCCTATTGGAGCCGGGAACGGCCCATTGAATTGCGCGCCACATCCTTTGAACATTTTATCACCAACAACAAATTGCCCCCTGAACAATATGTTTGGGTGCGCGCCACGGGCACGATACCTGAAGACCAGGCTTTGCAGGCGGCGGTGCTTGCTTATGCATCCGACATGACATTGCTGGATACCGCGCTCTATCCCCATGGCCGAAAAGTGTTCGACCGGGATCTTCAGGTGGCGAGCCTGGACCATTCCATGTGGTTTCACCGCCCTATTAACATGAATGAATGGCTGCTTTTTGCCCAGGACACGCCCAATTCCAATGGCGGGCGGGGTCTCACACGCGGGTCATTATATACCATGGACGGTGTTCTGGTTGCGTCTTGCGCCCAGGAGGGGTTGATCAGACCTCGCGACCCCAAACGTCCCAATTCTGGATTGCCTAAAAAACAATCATAATGTGAGCGCATAAGTATATTCGCCTAAAATTTAGGCTGATGCAGCTACCCTTTATCGCTAGGCATATCTAAAACCTTTGTTTTTCAATAGGTTACTAGTTTGGCACGAGTCTTGATACCTCCTTGTCAACCTGCCGCTCTTGCTGTGGCCGGGGGATAGGAAAAGGCCTGAACGGTTTTTGGGCCTTCACGAGAAACAGAGACGGGAAAAGACATGAAATTTGTCATGGCCATCATCAAGCCATTCAAGCTTGACGAAGTCCGCGATGCCTTGTCCGCCATTGGTGTTCAGGGACTGACCGTAAGCGAAGTCAAAGGTTATGGGCGTCAAAAGGGGCAAAGCGAAATTTATCGGGGGGCGGAATATGCGGTGCATTTCGTTCCAAAACTCAAACTCGAAATTGCTGTTGACGCAGCTGTGGCCACCCAGGTGGTGGAAGCTGTGCGCGAGGCGGCATCCACCGGTCAGATTGGTGATGGCAAGGTGTTCGTCATGGATTTGGAACAGGCGGTGCGCATTCGAACCGGCGAAGCCGGTGCCGAGGCATTGTAAGGCGCACAGCGCGCGCGCCGATATTGGCCACATGGAAATTCAAAAGGTAAAATCATGAAACTTTCGACAAAGACCTGGCTAGGCAGTGGCACACTTGTTGCCGCCACGCTTGCCTTCACAACATCCGGCTTTGCCCAGGATGTTCCCACCGGCGTTTCCAAGGAAACAGCCTATATTTTCAATACGCTGCTGTTTCTCATTGGCGGGTTTCTCGTCATGTTCATGGCGGCGGGGTTTGCGATGCTGGAAGCCGGGCTGGTGCGCTCCAAGAACGTATCAATGCAATGCCTGAAAAACATTGCGCTCTATTCCATCGCCGGTTTGATGTATTGGGCTGTGGGTTACAGCCTGATGTATACGAATGTTAATGGCGGTTATATCGGCTCTTTTGCCCCTTACGCCTGGGATGCGGTTGGCGGCAATGCCCTGGATACGGGGTATTCCACGGCATCTGACTGGTTCTTCCAGATGGTATTTGTGGCAACGGCTGCGTCGATTGTCTCCGGCACGGTGGCCGAACGCATTAAATTGTGGCCCTTTTTGATTTTTGTGGTCGTGCTTACGGGTTTCATCTATCCGATTGCGGGCTCGTGGAAATGGGGTGCTGGCTGGCTTGACGGCATGGGGTTCCAAGACTTTGCCGGGTCAACACTGGTCCATTCTGTGGGCGGTTGGGCGGCTTTGACGGGCGCTATTATTTTGGGCGCGCGCAAAGGCAAATATACGGCTGACGGGCGGGTCGTTCCCATGGTTGGCTCCAACATTCCGCTGGCAACCCTTGGCACCTTTATTCTGTGGCTCGGCTGGTTTGGCTTTAATGGCGCTTCACAGCTGGCTATGGGCACAATCGGTGATGTTTCTGACGTGTCGCGCATTTTTGCCAATACCAACCTTGCCGCCTGTGGCGGTGTTGTTGCCTCATTGATCGTCATGCAGTTCATGTATGGCAAATTGGATGTGACAATGGCTCTCAACGGTGCGCTGGCGGGTCTTGTTTCGATCACAGCCGAACCACTTGCCCCATCACCCATTACCGCCATTTTGATCGGCGGCGTTGGTGGTGTGATCGTGGTGTTCACCATTCCCCTGCTCGACAAGTTCAAAATTGACGATGTGGTGGGCGCAATTCCGGTTCACCTGATTGCCGGTATCTGGGGCACCCTCATTGTACCACTCACAAACAGTGATGCGAGCTATGGGGTGCAGCTGATCGGTATTGCGTCCTACGCGGTATTTACGATTCTGTTCTCGACCATTGTCTGGTTCGTCTTGAAGGCAACGATGGGGATCCGAGTTTCGGAGGAAGAGGAAGCAAACGGCCTCGACCGCAGCGAGGTCGGCGTGGAGGCCTATCCCGAATTCACTTTCGGGCGGGGCTAATCCTCTCGTCAACGCGCAACCCAATATGAACCCCCGTTAAGTGGGGTGCGCGTCTTCTTCGAAAACGCAGCCTGCCTGTTGAATTAACAGGCAGGCTGTTGGGCATTGTGCCTACAAAATGTGCACACGGCGAACGCTTGTTCCCGCTCACCGGAAATTTCCCAGTCATTACAATGCACTGAAAATCTGGCACGGGATTTGTATCTGTGGCCCCAGTGACGCGCCTTAAATCCACGCTAGCGGGTGGAACGATCAATCAACACGCGCGATACGGGGAATAATAATGGGTGCAGATGTCTTTTTCGTCCTCATGGGGGCAATTCTTGTTTTTGCCATGCATGGTGGATTTGCGTTTCTGGAAGTGGGAACGGTTCAACATAAAAATCAGGTCAATGCGTTGGTCAAAATCTTGGTGGATTTTGCCATTTCAACCATTGTCTATTTCTTCATTGGCTACGCGGTGGCCTATGGGGTGACCTTCTTTGTCAACGCAAAGATATTGTCTGGAACTGCCGGTGATGCGGTGTTCGCACCGCAAGGATTTGCTCTGGTTAAGTTCTTCTTCCTGACAACCTTTGCTGCTGCCATTCCAGCCATAGTTTCCGGTGGCATTGCCGAGCGTATGAAATTTCTCCCCCAATGCCTTGCCACTGTCATGTTGGTGGGTTTGGTTTATCCGTTTTTCGAAGGCATCGTGTGGAACAGCAATTACGGATTTCAGGGCTGGTTAGAAGCAAGTTTTGGTGCGGGTTTCCATGATTTCGCCGGTTCAATTGTTGTCCACGCCGTGGGCGGTTGGATTGCGCTTGCTGCGGTTCTCCTGCTAGGGCCACGCTATAATCGTTATAAGGCCGATGGTTCCCAGCGGGGCATTCCTCCTTCGTCCATTCCATGGCTCGCCCTGGGCTCATGGATGCTGTGTGTGGGTTGGTTTGGCTTTAACGTCATGTCTGCCCAGTCGCTTGAGGGCGTGACCGGCCTTGTGGCAATCAATTCTCTCATGGCTATGGTGGGCGGCATTCTCACGGCTCTTATAGTTGGTCGTAATGATCCAGGCTTTGTCCATAACGGCGCTTTGGCAGGCCTCGTGGCCGTGTGTGCCGGGTCAGATGTATTCCACCCCATTGGCGCGCTGGCCGTGGGCGGCATTGCCGGTGTGATTTTTGTCTACGGGTTCAGCTGGTGCCAAAACAAGTTGAAGGTGGATGACGTATTGGGCGTGTGGCCCCTGCACGGCTTGTGCGGATTGTGGGGCGGTGTTGCCGTGGGCATTTTCGGGCTGGAAAGTCTGGGCGGCCTGGGCGGCGTGTCATTGGCGTCGCAGCTTGTTGGCAGTATCTTGGGTGCCGGATATGCGGTTATTGCCGGGGCTATTGTCTATGGCATTCTGCGCTCGATCATAGGCCTGCGCATGAGCGACGAGGACCAGCATATCGGCGCTGACCTGGCGATTCACAAAATCGGGGCGAATCCAGAGCGCCAATAGTTACGCCTCATCAAGAACTCCCAATTGTCGGGCCGCCTCGTATGTCATGCACGGGGCGGCCCGAATTTATTTTGTTGAAAAGCAAGATTAGCCTGCCCCATCTTCACATGGTTAACAGGCTCTTAACCTTCCCTCTTCTATGATTGTGTTTTGATGGAGTGCGGTGTTGGCGCGTTCTGAAGATGGCAATATGCCCAAACGGCAAAAGGGAAGTCGGGAATGCACGCACCTGATGTGAGTATCGCAACGCCCAATCACAGGGACATGGGTGACGTGCAACATGTGCGGGAGGAACGCTATCCCCGCGCGACAATGTTCTCGCACCTGCGTGCCCTTATGCCGATCTGGATGAAGCGGTCGACACGCAAGTTCCTTGCGCTGGCGACTTTGGTGTTGTGTGTTTTGGCGGCCATTTCCCTGGCAACCTGGACGATCAGTGATCCCAGCCGCACATTTGCCAATGGCGGTGATGCAGAAAATTGGATGGGATTTTGGGGCGCAAGTTTTGCCGACATTGCCATGCAGTTTTTGGGCCTGGCTTCGTTGCCATTGGTGGCTGCGCCTGCGGTGTGGAGCCTGTTACAAATTGACAGCCGTTCAACCGGTCGCCTGCGCAAGCGCCTGGGTTGGCTGGTCGTGGCATTGGTGGGCATCAGTGCGGCACTTGGATGTATAGCGATCCCAACCGGCTGGCCCCTGCATCTGGGCCTTGGTGGTGTGATCGGGGATGCGGTTCTTGGTATTCCGCGGGCCTTTACCGGAGATTTCCCCGGTGGTGTGTTTGCGGTCATCCTGTTTTTCATTTTTGCCGTTCCGGGCCTGTGGGCATTTGTGCGTGCGATTGGGTTTGAAAAGGGGTTGCCTCGCCGCAACCTGACCAATGCACAAACGAATTTGAGCGCATTGCATGATGATGCGGAATCAAACTGGGGCAATTCAGAATTCGAGCATGACATGGCCCATTCCGGCGATGGACGAGACTGGGTCGCGTTCATTTCTGCGCCATTGGGCCTGATCATGCATTACGGTTACAGTATCTGGATGGCCTTCAAGCGCCGCCGGGCGACACGTGCACATATGCCAAACCAAATGGGAGCACCTGTTGGCATGGATATGGGCGGTGGTCAGATAGCTGATCCACGGGCGGCGACCATGCGCGCTGAACCGGGATTTGCAGAGCCAGCCGCAATACCCCCTTCCGCGCCACAGGGTGACACATGGTCAGATGAGCCTTCAGTTCAGGACAATGGCTATCACGACGACGGCCATGGAAATTATGATGGCCAGCTGGCGCAGGATGAAGCGAATTTTGACTCCCGTGATATCGATATGGTCGACGCGCCCTCATTGGTGACTGCCAACGCCATGGCGGATGTGCCGGTGCCCCACACGGATGCTGCCGATACCACCCCAGTGGTCAAACGCGCCACCCAGCGGGCCAAGCCAAAGGCGGGGCGGGGTTCGTTCCAATTGCCTTCGCTTGAACTGTTGTCTGAAGAGCAGGCGTTGGTGGAAGACCCTTCGCTCTCCACCGAAGCGCTGCAGGAAAATGCGCGTATTCTGGAAGGGGTTCTGGAGGATTTTGGCGTCAAGGGACAAATCATCAAAGTGCGCCCTGGCCCCGTTGTCACATTGTATGAACTGGAACCGGCCCCGGGTGTAAAATCATCGCGGGTGATTGGCCTGGCAGAGGATATTGCCCGCTCAATGAGCGCAATTGCTGCCCGTGTGGCGGTTGTTCCGGGTCGCAATGCCATTGGTATTGAATTGCCGAACAAAAGCCGTGAAACCGTTTATCTGCGCGAACAATTGTCGAGCAAGGAGTTTCGCCAGACCAAAGCCAAATTGGCCATGTGCCTTGGCAAGACCATTGGCGGTGAAGCGGTTGTGGCTGATCTTGCCAAGATGCCTCACCTGCTGATGGCCGGTACGACCGGTTCGGGTAAGTCGGTGGGCATCAATACGATGATCCTGTCGCTGTTGTATCGGATGGGCCCGGACAAATGTAAGATGATCATGATCGATCCAAAAATGCTGGAACTGTCGATCTATGACGGTATTCCGCACCTGCTGACACCGGTGGTGGTCGATCCAAAAAAGGCGGTCGTCGCGCTGAAATGGACCGTGCGCGAGATGGAAGAGCGCTACAAAAAAATGTCGAAGGTCGGCGTGCGCAATATTGACGGCTTCAACACGCGGGTGACTGAAGCACAGGCCAAAGGCGAAGTGATCAACCGCACCGTTCAGACCGGCTTTGACCGGGATACGGGTGAAGCCATTTACGAAACTGAAGAACTTGATCTGGAGCCAATGCCATTCATCGTCGTGGTGATCGACGAAATGGCCGATCTGATGATGGTCGCTGGCAAGGATATTGAAGGTACGGTCCAGCGGCTTGCGCAAATGGCACGTGCGGCTGGTATTCACGTGATCATGGCAACCCAGCGACCCTCGGTTGACGTGATTACAGGTACAATCAAGGCTAATTTCCCCACCCGTATTTCATTCCAGGTCACATCGAAAATCGATTCCCGCACCATTTTGGGCGAGATGGGGGCGGAGCAATTGTTGGGCATGGGTGACATGCTTTACATGGCGGGCGGTGGGCGCATTACCCGTGTGCATGGTCCTTTTGTTTCTGACCAGGAAGTCGAGGACATCGTCAACCACCTTAAGGCGCAGGGCGTTCCACAATATCTGGAATCGATCACCGAGGAAGATGAAGAAGAGGAAGCTGCCGGTGGCGAGGGCGGATCGGTTGGTGACATGGCTGATTCTGATGATCCCTATGATCAGGCGGTTGCCATTGTCTTGCGTGACCGCAAAGCGTCGACGTCATATATTCAGCGCCGCCTGTCGATTGGCTACAACCGTGCCGCTTCGTTGATTGAACGTATGGAACAAGAAGGGCTCATCAGCCCGGCCAACCATGCCGGTAAGCGCGAAATACTGGTTCCCGATGAAGGGGAGACGATCTAGCGATTGTTGCCCTGGATTATGCTAAAGCTTTCAAAGGGGAGAACACGAGATGGACAAAATCTAACTCTACATCCCCGAAATCAACTACCCGAACTGCCCATCAAATGAGCGAGCGTTCAATGACTTTTAAGATGTCCAAATTTGTAAAATCCCTGGCTGGCGCTGTTGCAGTTGCCACAATTATGTTGGCTGCGCCTTCGGTCGGGTCTGCAAAAATTTCCAAGAGCGAGTCAAAGGCGGTCCAGCAGATCTCCAAGCACTTCTCCGGCGTGCCTTCCATGTCTGGCGAATTTATTCAGTTTGGGCCCAATGGCGAGCAAACGGGCGGGAAATTTTATCTCAAACGTCCGGGACGTATCCGTTTTGACTACAGCAAGCCTTCGCCGATTACGGTGAAGGCCGACGGCAAAACCGTGGGCATCAACAACAAGAAGCTGAAAACCTGGGACTATTTTCCACTTAGAAAAACGCCATTGCGTTTGCTGTTGGCTGACAAGATTGATGTGAATGACAAGGCGATCAAATCGGTTAAAGAAGAAAACGATCTGACTACGGTTGTGTTGGGCGACAAATCCATCTTTGGCAATTCCAAAATTACCCTGATGTTTGACCCAAAAAGTTATGAATTGCGCCAGTGGACGATTACCGATGATCAGGGCAAGGACACATCCGTGATGATCTTCAATGTGAAGCGCAATGTTGCGTTGTCGCAAAAGTTGTTTCGCATGACCGAGCCTGCGGGTCGCAAGAGTAGGTATCTGTCCGACAAATAAGATAGCTGTTCTCTTGGGGAAAGCCGTTGGCAAAGAGCGGCAGATGCCGGTTTGCTCTTGTGGCCTCACCCGGTGACGTTCAGATTAGCCCTATTGAAAGCAGTCCCTCATCCATTGGACCTGCGGTAATAGCGGAAAATCGAGCCCCATGTCGTCCAACAGTTTCAAACTCGCCACTTGGAATATCAATTCGGTGCGCTTGCGCATTGGTTTGGTGGAAGATTTTTTGAAGTCCCATGCGCCCGATGTGCTGTGCCTTCAGGAAATCAAATGTCAAAACGACCAGTTCCCGGAAAAAGCTTTCCGTAAACTGGGGTATGAACATTTCGCCGTTCATGGGCAAAAAGGCTATCACGGCGTTGCGACCGTATCGAAATCCCCCTTAAGGGAAATCGCCTCCACGGATTATGTCAGCATGGGCGACACACGGCATGTGGAATGCCAGGTGGATTTTCGGGGAAAATCCCTGTGTGTCCATAATTTCTATGTACCCGCCGGTGGGGATGAGCCGAACCCGGCTGTTAATCCCAAATTTGATCACAAGATGAAATTTCTCGATGAAATGAAAAACCTGCGCCATGACGCCTATGGGGTGCCGTCCATTCTGGTTGGCGATCTCAATATTGCGCCGCTGGAAACGGATGTGTGGTCGCACAAGCAATTGCTCAAAGTGGTTAGCCACACGCCTATCGAAACGGAAACGCTCAACACCGTTCAGGCCGATGGCGGATGGGTTGATCTGGTGCGCCATCACGTTCCGGCGGAAGAAAAATTGTTCACCTGGTGGAGTTATCGTGCCCGTGACTGGGATGCTGCAGATAAGGGTCGCCGTCTTGACCATGTGTGGGGATCGCCTGAACTGACACAGCATTTAACCGGCATTGAAGTGTTGCGCGCCGCGCGGGGATGGGAGAAACCATCCGACCATGTGCCGATCATCGCAGAATTTGCAATTTAGACAGGCTGCTTAGACGAAGGTGTTTCAGTCTTTGATGGAGACACCTAAAGCGGGCCGAACAAGGCCTGAACCATCAATCCATCAATATCGAAAGCCGCGTTTCCAGCTGGGCACGCATTGTGTATCACGGCAATGCTCCACGTATCACCAAGCACTGCGAAATAGGATCCGCTATCGTGCTTTTTGTCCGGATTGCACAACAGACCAAAATGCCAAACATTGGTTCCCCTGGTGCGATTGGGACGAAACACAACGCCCGGGCCGTAATAGGCACCCCCACCAAGTGCCACATGAGGGAGCGAGAGGCGATCCGCCTGAATGGTCGTGCCTTTGCCAAAGGCGGCATTGGCAAATGTGAGAAAATCAGCTGCAGTCGCCTGCCACCCGCCGGAAGCGGGAATGGCGCGCAACGCAGGGCTGATTGACAGGCCTTGGCTGCCGCTCAATGGGCTGAGAGCCTGTTTGCAGGCGGTCGTATAATCTTTACCCGATGCAGCCTCAATCATCAGACCAAGGGCTGAATAATTGGCATTGTTGTAGAAATAAGCCCCGCGTTTGCCTTGTCGGTTTTCAGATTGCAGTGCTTCGCGCGTAATCTTCGTCAGGCGGCTGGACTTTCGATCTAACCAGTTGTGAATGCGCCCCTGGGTAATATCCGGATTCAGGCCTGACGTGTGGGTGAGCAGGTCAGCGACAGAAATTTTTGCGTTTGATATATCCAAATCATCGAGGCCGTTTAGCTTGTCAGCCATATCAGCCAGTGTGGTTTTGCGCCTCAGCATACCTTGTTGTTCAAGTGCCAGAACGCAGGCACCTGTTATGGCTTTGCTCAAACTGGCCAGTTGAAGGGGCTTGTCGCTAGCAACGCCAATGTGACGCTTGCGCAGAATTTTGCCCTCATAGGCAATGGCCCACTGGCTTTGGGTCGCGCCGATGCGCTTTACCCAGTCTCGCCATTGGGATTCGGCCCGGTCCATGCGCTGGGGGAATTCCGAACTTTCTGCCGCAACGGAAAACAGGATCGTGCAGGCAATCAAAAGGACCGCAACAGAACCTGAGCTGCGGGTTAAGAAGGGAAGAACTGAAAGGGTATTCATCGCGGCTGACCTCGTTATCAGGAGGTTTTGTTGCGTGAAACCAGATCCGTTGCGTGGTCGAGTTTTGAGCGAATAATGTTCAGCTTGGTCATAAAATCATCCACGGTCTCGCCAATGCGTTGCTGAAGCAATCCTGCGAGCTGGGGATATTCGTTCAGCATTCTGCGGAACAATGGGCGGGGTATTTTTAATACTTCCGTGTGCTCAGTTGCAATTGCAGTCGCGGCGTGGAGGGTTTCTGAAATCAGCGCCATTTCGCCAATCAGGGCAGCAGGGCCGTTGTGGGACACAAGCGTATCATTGCGCCCGGAAACCAGATCAATGTTGCCGCGCACAATGACATAACCGCCATCGGAAGGCATGTCCTGACGATAGACACGGGTGCCTTGCGCCAGCATGCGTGCCTCGGCACCAAATGCCAGTAAGCGCAAATGGTCCGGTTCAAAACCGGCAAACAGTTTCACCCGGGCCAAGAGAGCAATATCGGAATCAAGTGACATTTTAAGATTCCCAATCTGGTGCGGACCCTAAGAGGCAGCACCTGCGACCCGACAAATTGGGGCCTGCCCAATCGCCGGGTTACGCAGATGCTTATGGCATCAGTTTATAACCGCCGGATTCGGTTACCAGCAAGGAGGCGTTGGACGGGTCGCGTTCGATTTTCTGACGCAGCCGATAAATATGGGTTTCCAGGGTGTGCGTGGTGACGCCTGAATTATATCCCCAGACCTCTTCCAAAAGCACATCCCGCGTGATGACCTTTTGTTCGGCGCGATAGAGATATTTCAAAATGGCCGTTTCTTTTTCGGTCAGGCGGATTTTGCCGCCATCTTCTTCCACCAACAATTTTTGTGCCGGGCGGAATGAATAGTGGCCGATGGTGAACACCGCATCTTCGCTTTGCTCGTGCTGGCGCAGCTGGGCGCGGATACGTGCCAGGAGAACGGCAAATTTGAACGGTTTGGGAATGTAATCATTTGCCCCTGATTCAAGCCCAAGAATCGTATCGCTGTCGGTGTCATGTCCGGTCAGCATGATGATTGGCGATTTGAAGCCGCCTTTGCGCAACAGCTTTACCGCTTCACGACCATCCATATCGGGCAAACCCACATCCATGATCAACAGATCAATGTGGCTGGCTTTGGCTGCCTCAATTCCGGCGGCGGCTGTGCCCTGCTGTGTGATGGCAAATTCCTCGTAGACCGCCAGTTGTTCGGTCAGCGCCTCGCGCAAATCGATGTCATCGTCTACCAGCAAAATTGAACGCTCAGTCATTGGTTTCCTCACAATATTTTGGTCCAGCGGCTTACGCTGTCATCGCACAGTCTACTGAATTTATTGAATGGTTTAACTTGTTCGAAGGTGAATCACACGCGAAAGTGAATTTCGGCATCAGATTGTGCGACAATTGAGACGAGAGTGCAAAATATGAATTTTTCAGGCCCAAGGCCATTGTCCAAATTGCTGGTTCGTGCGCGTCCTGGCTTTCGCACCCAAGGCATATTGCAGGCAGGCAACCGCACCATGCGCTGCGCATTGGGGCGCGGCGGTTTGACATCTGCCAAGCGCGAAGGGGATGGCGCTACACCCCTTGGCACCTTTTCTCTTTTGGAAGCTTTTGGCCCCCATACCCAGTCGCCGCGCCCCTTCGCTGGCCTGGGTTGGAAGCGTGTTTCAAACAACGATGGTTGGTGCGATTCGCTAGGAGATCGCAATTACAATCAGCCGGTGCAATTGCCTTATCCGGTCAGCCACGAAACGCTGATCCGCCAGGATCATCTTTATGATCGTGTTGTGGTGCTGGATTTTAATGTTACGCGCCGCCTCACGCGGGGGGGCAGCGCCATATTTTTCCATCTTGCCCATGAAGATTATCGCCCAACGGAAGGCTGCGTTGCGATTGCGCGCCGGGACATGGAGTGGCTCGCGCCCCGGCTCAACCGGGACACAAAGATGATGATCTTGCCGGGATAAGGCTGATTGAATTCGTGCGTTGTTTTCGCGCATGTGGCCGGATTAGACCGGCCAGGCGTTCACACCCAGGGGCGGTTTTCTTCCAACTTACCTTCATAGGTGTTGATCGATTCTGCCTTTTCCATGGTCAGGCCAATGTCATCAAGGCCGTTTAACAGGCAATGCCTTTTGTGCTGGTCGACATTGAAGGAAATGGTGCCGCCATCGGGGCCGGTGATTGTTTGTTTTTCAAGATCGACCGTCAGTACAGCGTTTGAACCGCGGTTTGCATCATCCATCAATTTTTCAAGTTCATCTTCGGTAACCTGAACCGGCAAAATGCCGTTCTTGAAGCAATTGTTGTAAAAAATATCCGCAAAGCTCGTTGAAATCACGCACCGAATGCCACGATCAAGCAATGCCCAGGGCGCATGTTCGCGGGAAGAACCACAGCCAAAATTGTCGCCGGCAACCAAAATTGTGGCATTTCGATAAGCCGGTTTGTTCAGCACAAAGTCCGGATTTTCGCTCCCATCTTCGTTCAGACGCATTTCTGCAAACAGCCCTTCGGCCAACCCGGTGCGTTTGATCGTTTTGAGATAATCCTTGGGGATGATCATGTCGGTGTCGACATTGACGATGGGCATCGGGGCGGCAACGCCGGTGAGTTGAGTAAACTTGTCCATTGAACGGCTCTTGAATGACAGGGTTGAGGGTGATTTACACCACGAATGCGCCCGCGCCAAGCACCTGTTGCAAAGCGCGTTCCTGGGCGGGCCCAAATGTGTGACTGGGAGACAAATTTATGAAAATCTACCGAATGATTACCGGCCCCGACGACAGTTCGTTTTGTCATCGTGTTTCACAGGCTTTGTCTATTGGATGGGAATTGCACGGGAGTGCATCGCTGACATTTGACAGGGCAAATAACAGGCTTGTCTGCGGCCAGGCAATTACCAAAACAGTGGAGGGCGTGGAATATGCGCCGGACATGAAACTGGGCGACTTCTAGGGTCAGGATCAATGGTCGTGTATGAAAATGATTCGCTATTTACGCTGTGCCTGACCGGTACTCTTGTGGTTGTGTCGATCTCGACTGTGTTGTCGGCTGTGGTGCTGTATGGGATTTTCAGACTGGCGCGTGGGCGGGCTTTGGTCTGGCGATTGGTGATCGGCTTGATAGGTTATGGCCTTTTTATCTGGCTCGCGCCGCAGGTCTATTACACATACTATTTCTTTTATTTCGACAGCCTGCCAGCGCAGATTGTTGTCGGCGCGCCGCCCAGCCCGATTTATCTTGGGCGGCTTATGATGTTTTTGGAAAACGCCAATCTGTCGTTCCATAGCCAGGGCGCACTTGGTTGGGCAAGTTTGATTGTCGCAGGCTATGTCGCGCGTAAGAAGGCGGCCCGGTAGGCACGCGGAATTTGCCGGGACTATGAGCTGGCTTGCTGGTCAAGCCAGCGGGCGTAGAGCACGCCCAATGCGCAACTGGCAATTCTGGCTTCGGCACTGTCAGCGCGGCTGGTCAGGATTACCGGTGCAGAAGCGCCCACTACCAAGCCGGCAGTTTCGGCACCGCCCATGAATGTGAGCGCTTTAAAGAAAATATTGCCCGCTTCAATCGTTGGCACCACCAATATATCGGCATCACCGGCGACGGGTGATGTGATACCCTTGAGCGCGGCAGCTTGTTTGTTGACCGCATTGTCCAGGGCAAACGGTCCGTCCACCAGCCCCCCGGTGATGTCTCCTGCAGCAGCTGCGTCGGCAACCGCACGGGCTTCAACAGATGATGCGATACCTGGATTGGGACTTTCCACCGCCGACAGGATGGCGGCTTTTGGCAGTTCGATGCCAAGCGCCCGGGCCAGATCAATGGCATTTTGGGTCAGCGATATTTTTTGCTTCACATCGGGTGCCACATTGAGCGCGGCATCGGTGATGATGACAGGTTTTGGCCAATTTGGAATATCCATCACAAAGCAATGGCTGGTGCGGCGATTGGTCCGTAGGCCATTGGTCTTGCGGATCACGGCTGCCAGATAGGTATCGGAATGGATAAAGCCTTTCATCAGGGCGCTGGCATCGCCAGCTGCCACGATATCGACACCCCGGTTGGCGGCGGTTGGTTCATCGTCGGCTTCGACAATATCAAATGCGGAAATGTCAAAACCGGCCGCATCGGCGGTTGCCGCAATGCGGTCGCGATGGCCCACAAGCACAGGCTCAATCAGCCCGGCGCCATGGGCGTCCATTGCACCTTCAAGTGCGGTTTTTTCTTCCGGGCAAATGACCGCTGTGCGCAGGCGCGGCAATGGCGCACATTGTTGCAACAATCGAAAAAAATGGGGGCGCGATTCCTGCGTGATGCCGTGCAAGGGAATTCTCCGGAATGGTGAGATAAGTGGTCGTGCGGGTCTTAAAGACTTTCGAATTTAAGCGAAAGAACAATTTCAACCCGTTAGGGCCATTGTATCCCGCACGCTAATACCGATAAGGTTTTTTTGATCCGGCATCGTCCGGGGAAATGAAAATGCGATCAGGAGTGACAGCGTGGCAGACAAGGTTCTTGTAGTCGGGAAATTTTTTCCAAGTGTGGTGGAGCAGCTTGGCCAGGTTTTTGAATTGATGGTTCTGGAGGAGCGTTCTCAACTTGAGACGACTGATGATTCCGAGCTTACTGACGTGATAGGTATCGCGACCCATGGTTGGGCACCTGTGGAGTTGATCGACCGGTTGCCGGCGCTCAAACTGATTTCCAGTTTTGGTGTTGGCTATGATGGTGTGGCCGCCGATTATGCCGCCACAAAGGGCATCATAGTTACGCACACTCCCAATGTTCTCAATGATGATGTGGCCAACACAACCATTGCCCTCATTCTCACGACCATGCGCCGCATTGTGGAGCAGGACCGATATCTTCGTGACGGTAAATGGAAGTCCCAGGGCAATGCGCCTCTAACACGCAGCATTCGGGGTAAGACTGTTGGTATTGTAGGCCTTGGCCGTATCGGCGAGGCGATTGCGGAAAAACTATCCGTGTTCAAATGCCGGACCGTTTATCACTCGCGCAATGAAAAAACCGGTGTGCCCTATGACTATTATGGAAATCTTGTGGAGATGGCGGGTGATTGCGATGTGCTGATCGCCATCACACCCGGTGGGCCAGCAACCGATAAGCTGATCAACCGGGAAGTGATGGAGGCATTGGGGCCGGAAGGTACTCTCATCAATGTGGCACGGGGAACTGTGGTTGATGAGGTTGAGCTTGTGAAGGCACTGGCTGATGGTCGCCTTGGCGCTGCCGGTCTTGATGTGTTTGAACAGGAGCCGCATGTTCCAGAGGAATTATTCGCCATGGATAATGTCGTCCTCACGCCTCACGTGGCAAGCGCCACATGGGAAACACGTCAGGCCATGGCCGATCTGGTGGTGGAAAATCTGATCACGTTTGGACGCGATGGCTCGGTTGTCTCACCCGTGCCGGAATGCGCAAGCCTCGTTTAAAAAACATTGTTTGAATGACGTGGACTGGCGCGGGAAAACTGTTCCCGTGTCTGATTGCCGGTTGTCCAAATTTTCAAGGTTTGCCCTGACCAAACAAAATTTTGCGCTCCTCCTCGCTCGGCGGGCGTTGGCGGCGATTGTCCTTGCCCAGGGCAACGCCGCGCTGCACGGCAGGTCGCTCCTTGATGGCCTGTCGCCATCGCTGCACATGGGCAAATTCATCGAGCGGGAGTTTCATGGCCTTGGCAATCAAGACCCAGGGCCAGCAGATCATGTCGGCAATGGAATAATCTGAACCTACAATCCATTCACGATTTTCAAGGCGGGTATTCAACACTTTGAGGCAGCGCAGGGATTCCGCTTCATACCTGTCCCGCGCGTAGCCCTTCTTTTCCGCATCGGGTGCATAATTATAAAAATGGCTGTGCTGGCCCATCATGGGGCCCTGGTTTCCGGTCTGCCAGAACAACCATTCCAGCACCTCTTTTTGCTCGACCGGTGAGGTCGGTATGAAGCGTTCATGTTTATTTGCCAGATAAAACAGGATTGTGCCGGATTCAAAAACAGGAATACGGCTTCCGTCTTCGAGATGGTCAACAATTGCCGGCATGCGGTTGTTGGGACTGATTGCCAGAAATTCTGGAGAAAATTGATCTCCCTTACCGATATTGATGGAATGGGTTGTGTAGTCGATGCCCAGTTCTTCCAACAGAATTGATACTTTCCAGCCATTGGGCGTGGGCCAGTAATAGAAATCCAGCCGTTGGGTCATGATGTGGAACCTGTTGTGCCATCGCCAAGACTTGTCACGCCAGATCCGGCCAGTTCTTCAATTTCCATATCCGTCAACCCAAGGTGGCTAAGCACTTGATGGCTATCGGCCCCCAATGCAGGGGCGGGGGCCCGAAACGTGGAAGGGGTTTGGGAAAAGCGGGCTGCAGGTTGCGCCTGACGCAATGTGCCTGCAACAGGATGTTCCCATTCCACGATCGTGCCATTTGCCTGCAACTGGGGGTGCGCCACAACTTCCCTGCGGGTCAAGACTGGTGCGCAGGGCACGTCATGGGCTTCCAGCTTTTCAAGCCAGTTTTTGGCCGTGTCCGTTTTCAATACTTCCTGGGTCAGGCGCAGCCGTTCATCGATGTTGCGCCCGCGCAGGGAGGCTGTTTCAAAGCGTGGATCAGTGAGCCATTGGGGCGTGTCAAACGCGGCACACAGACCCTGCCATTCTTTGTTGGATTGCACGGCAACGCTGATATAGCCGTCGGCGGTTTCATAAATCAGGTCGATGAAGCTTTGGGCGGTTTCGCGTTTCAGTTCATCGCCGACAAATGTGTGGGCACCCATGTCTGACCGCCAAAGGAAGTCAACGATGACATCGAGCATGGACAGTTCGATATGTTGCCCGGCCTCGCTTTGTCTGCCGCCCTTTCGCTCACGGTGGAACAGAGCGGCACAAATTGCCTGGGATGCGGCATAGCCTGTGAGTTTGTCTGGCACGATTGTGCGCACCAGCCGGGGCCGATTTTCATCCGCACCGCCCTGCACAGTGGTCAGGCCGGACACGGCCTGAACCAAAGGGTCATAGACGGGCTTTTGGGCATAAGGTCCAGTTGCACCAAAGCCTGAAATTGATACGTAGACGATTCCTGGAGAGACCGCGCGGACAGCCTCATATCCCACCCCGATTCGATCCGCTACGCCGGGGCGAAAATTTTGAACAATCACATCGGCGCTCCGAGCCAGGTCCAGGAATATCTCAACTGCCTTTGGTTCTTTCAAATTCAATGTGAGCGAGCGCTTGTTGCGATTGTTATTGATGAAAGCTGCAGAAAAACCATTGCGTTGGGTTGAAACGGCGCGGGTATGGTCCCCTCCATTGGGGTTTTCAATTTTGATAACATCAGCACCCTGGTCGGCGAGCATTAGCGTTGTCGTGGGGCCGGAAACCATAGAGGTGAGATCAAGGACACGGATGCCGTCCAACGGACCGGGTTTTTCAGAATCGAACATGGATAAATCCGTTTGGATTGAACTGAGAGACAGTTTAGCCGCTGATCCGGGAAACGACAGGGGAGATTGTCACTTTCGTGTCACCGAAATCATCGGCCCCAATTGTCTCCATCCGCCGCGCTGAATATTTGGGGAGCGCAGGGCGGAGACCGTGCCATCGAGAAACAGTGCGTTTTGGGTCTTCAATTCTTGCTGAAACAATTTGCCGAAATTCCAGAAATTGATGGGGCTGTGGGAAATTGCGAAATGAAGCGTCTTTCCGTTGTTGGACAAGCCAACTCCGTTTCTGATTTTCAAACTGTCTGACCCGTCGATAAAACGCGGGTGCAGTTTCCCGTCAATAACCAACATGGGGCCGGATTGGGTGGCAAATACGATCTGCTTTGCCCAATTGCCAGATTGATCTAACCGGGCTGCCAGCTTTTCCGTTTCGATCACCATTGGACCGTCTGTTCGGTGGACCAGAAACACCCCATTGGGCAGGAGATGAAAATTTCCAGGCCCTTTTCGGGTCGACAGTTTTTGATGTTGTGTTGCGTTCTCAACATACAGCCCGACCGGCTCGAGATCCTCGTGATACATGCCGCCATTCATCAACATCAGCGGGTCAACGCCATTGTCGTTTAAAGCGCTTTTGAGATTTCCCAAATATCGATAGGGGCGACCGTCGCTGTTGTTCAGGTGCAGCTGTACCTGAACCTTCGATTTTTCGAACGAACAGACCGTATGCTGAACATTCCTGAACGAAACTTCCCGGCAAGCGCCATCAGCGCACCAGCCGAAAAATGAACACATGAGGGCAGCGAGAAAATCAAACACGCTTGATCAGGCGTCTTCCAATGGGGCTCTGATCATCCAGCGGTGTCCAAAGGGGTCATAGAATTGGGCAAAACGGTCGCCCCAAAACATGTCCTCAGGTGGGTGGGATTCGCGGCCGCCCTCAGCAAGGGCGAGTGCGAATGTGCGATCCACATCGGCGGCCTTTTCAAGAGACACACTCACGGCGACGGGAGACCCTCTTTCCAAGTCTGGTCCTGAGAACCCGCCGAACTCGGGAAATTCATCCGATAGCATGAGTGGACAATCGCGGATGACCAATGTGGCATGCATCAATCTCTTGCCATCTTCTGCGGGCAATTTGAATGTGCATTTCGCATTGAGAACCCGCTCATACCAATCGATTGCCCCATTGGCATTATTGACGGTCAGATAAGGTGAAACGGTAACTTCGCCCATGTGAGAACCTCCAAAATCTGGTGTTGGCAGATGATTGCATGAACTGCAGGAAATCTAAATATCGCAAATTCCAGCGCAGCTGCTGAGAATTCTTGACGTTGCAGGGAAAGGTGTCGCATATCCTTCACTTGAAACGTGGCCGTCGCAAGGAAACAGTTTATGTCCGCTCCCACCACTCTTTATGACAAGATCTGGAATGATCATCTGGTGCACGAAGCCGAAGACGGCACGGCACTTTTGTACATTGATCGTCACCTCGTGCACGAAGTGACCAGCCCCCAGGCTTTTGAAGGTTTGCGGATGACTAACCGCAAAGTGCGCGCGCCGGAAAAAACCCTGGCCGTGGTTGATCACAACGTGCCAACGACATCACGTGCCAACGGCATTGCCAATGAAGAAAGCCGCATTCAGGTGGAAGCACTGGCGGCCAATGCTGCTGAGTTTGGCGTTGAATATTATTCCGAGACCGACAAGCGACAGGGTATCGTGCACATTATTGGGCCGGAACAGGGGTTCACTTTGCCGGGCATGACAATTGTGTGCGGCGACAGCCACACGTCAACCCATGGTGCATTTGGTGCACTGGCCCATGGCATTGGCACATCTGAAGTTGAACATGTGCTGGCAACGCAAACGCTTATTCAAAAGAAAGCCAAGAATATGAAAGTTGAGGTCACGGGCGATCTCAATGATGGCGTCACCGCCAAAGACATTATTTTGGCAATCATTGGAGAAATCGGTACTGCTGGTGGCACCGGATATGTGATTGAATTCTGCGGCTCTGCCATTGAAGCTTTGTCCATGGAAGGCCGTATGACGGTCTGCAACATGACCATTGAAGGTGGCGCACGTGCGGGACTTATTGCGCCCGACCAAAAGACGTTTGACTATATCAAAGGCAAGCCAAAAGCGCCCACCGGCAAAGCGTGGGATATGGCAATGGACTATTGGTCAGGATTGAAAACTGACCCGGATGCCCATTTCGATAAGGTTGTGACAATCGACGCCAACAACCTCACGCCGATTGTGTCCTGGGGCTCTTCGCCGGAGGACGTGATTGCTGTGACGGGGGAAGTGCCCGATCCTGCACGGATTGAAGACGAAAATAAGCGCGCCTCAAAACAAAGGGCGCTGGAATATATGGGTCTAACCCCGGGCACAAAAATTACAGATATCAAGATCGACCGGGTATGGATCGGTTCCTGCACCAATGGGCGCATTGAAGACTTGCGCGCTGCGGCGGCGATTCTGGAAGGCAAGAAAATTGCCAATACGGTGTCTGCCATGGTGGTTCCCGGTTCTGGCCTGGTTAAGGCGCAGGCGGAAGCCGAAGGTCTCGACAAGATTTTCATTGCCGCAGGGGCTGAATGGCGTGAGCCGGGTTGTTCCATGTGTCTTGCGATGAATGATGACCGTTTGAAACCGGAAGAGCGTTGTGCTTCCACGTCAAACCGCAATTTTGAAGGGCGTCAGGGCTTCAAGGGCCGCACGCATCTTGTCAGCCCTGCGATGGCAGCCGCTGCAGGGATTGCCGGTCATTTTGTGGATGTGCGCGATCTCTAACCGGCTGTTGGCGGGCCACACTGTGCTGCGCCTTGCGCAGCACAGATATCCTTAAGGGGATTGAAAGCTTTCTTGGGCACCTTGCACAGAGGGATCCAGGGGAAGTTTTATGGTTGATGTCAGTCAGCTAGCACTGCTCATATTGCCGATTACGCTGCTAATGCTTGGCGGCGCATTCTTGCAAGTATGGTTTGGCCAGAACGGCCGCCATAGTGCGTTGTGGTATTCCGCCAGCTTTTTGGCCGTTGGTGTCGGCTTTATCTTGATTGTTACGATGCCGAACGTGATTGAAGCCGGGCACGGTTTATATATCTGGCTTCCCGCATTATTTGGCCTGACGACAGCGCTTATTGGCCTGTCCATCACCCAGACTGGAAAGCCCGCAAATGGCTTTTTGTTTGCGGCTGTGCTCGCCGTCATTACGATTTCGACCTATACCGCCCTGGGCATGACCGTGTCGGCCTTTATCGTAACCGGTGAAGTGAGTTGTCTGATCTTTTATGCCCTGGGTATCTATCTGTGCCGCGTGGGGCCGGGCCGGACTTCCGATAAATATTTGTTTGCGGTCATGATTGCCGGTGCTGCGGTGTTTTTGGTGCGCATTGCATTGTTCCTGGAAGGCTTCCAGCGGGAAATCAGCGTGCAGACGTTGTTGGAATCGAACTATCTGGTGACCCTGCAATTCTTCTCCAGCCTGATCATCATTGGCGGTGGGCTTTCCATGTTGGCAGGAGAAATGGAAAGTCGTTTTGCCAGCCAGCGGCGGGATGATCTAACCGATCCTCTTAGCGGACTTTTGACGCGGCGCGGATTTTACAGTGTGATGCCGGCAATGATTGAGCGGGCGCGCAGCGAAGGTTTGCCGCTTAGCCTCATTCTTCTCGACATTGATCATTTCAAAGACGTCAATGACAATCATGGCCACACCGCAGGTGACAGAGTAATCTGCGCCTTTGGTGGCCTGATATCCGAGGCAAGCCGTGGATCAGACCTGGCAGGACGGATGGGCGGTGAGGAATTTGCGCTGTTGCTTGTGGGCGCTGATGAAGAGGTGACACGGCGGGTTGCCGAACGCATGCGCCGGGGCTTCATGGCACTGCAAATGCCGGAAACTCAATATGACACCCACACAACCAGTTTGGGGCTGGTGAACATTCCCCCCAATTGTTCGTTTGAAGAGGCCTATAAGCGCGCTGATGATGCGCTTTATCTGGCGAAACGCTCCGGACGCAATCGCTATGTGGAATGGTCTGGCGACATGCGCGAAGAGGTCGAACATTCCGTGCCTGAAGGTGCCGTTTTTGCGTAGCGCCAAGCTGGCGCATAGTTTGTGCGTCTTACACCAGGCCGCGCTTTTCGATCATGGCATCTGCTGTTGGCATCTTTCCCCTGAACGCCATCCAGGTTTCCTCCGCATCCACTGAACCACCGGCACTATAGATGTGTTGATGCAGACGCTTTGCGGTGTCTGCATCAAAGATATTGCCGGTTTCCTCAAAAGCTGCAAACGCATCGGCGTCCAAAACTTCTGACCACATGTAGCTGTAATAGCCAGCCGAATAGCCATCGCCTGAGAATACGTGGGCGAAATGCGGCGTGCGGTGACGCATGGTGATGGCTGGCGGCAGGCCAAGCCGCGCCAATTGTGCCTGTTCAAAGGCAATCACGTCCTCGATGGGTTCATTATGGGCTTCGTGAAAGGCCATGTCGACGAGGGCTGATGCGGTGAATTCCACCGCGTTGAACCCGGCATTGAATTTTGAAGCAGCCAGCACTTTGTCCAACAATTTTGTGGGAATAGGTTCGCCGGTTTCCACATGGCGGGCGTGTTTGGACAGGACTTCGCTTTGGGTAAACCAGTGCTCATAAAGCTGGCTGGGCAGTTCAACAAAGTCGCGCGCTACGGAAGTTCCAGAAACGGAAGGGTAGTGCACGTTGGACAATATCCCATGCAGAGCATGGCCAAATTCGTGGAACAATGTGCGCGCGTCATCCATGGACAAAAGCGTCGCCTGCCCCTTAGGTGCCTTGGCGAAATTCATCACATTCACGATGATCGGCGACTGGCCTTCACCCAATTTATGCTGACTTTGAAAGCCGCTCATCCAGGCTCCAGAGCGCTTGGACGGGCGGGCAAAATAGTCACCCAGAAAAACCGCCTGATGGTCGCCACGGGCGTTGAGAACCTCAAAGATACGCACATCGGGATGATAGGCTTGTTGGCCTTTGAGTTCCCTGACTGTGATGCCAAACAGCCGGTTTGCCACATCGAATGCTGCAGCGATAACATTGTCCAGGGTCAGATAAGGCTTCAGTTCGGCCTCATCAAAATCAAATTTTTGAGTGCGCAATTGTTCGGTGTAAAAACGCCAATCCCATGGGGCCACGCCGTGATTGGCGCCCTGGGCTGCGATCAGCGCTTCCAGTTCCTGTTGTTCGTGTCCTGCCTTTTCAACGGCTTTTTCCCACACTTGCTCCAGCAGTGTATTCACCGCATCGGGATGTTTGGCCATCATGTTTTCCAGCTTGAAATGAGCAAAGCTGTCATAGCCAAGGAGCAGCGCTTTTTGCTGACGCAATTTAACGGTCTCAGCCACAATAGCCTTGTTGTCGGTTTCTCCGCCGCCTTCGCCACGGGCGGTCCAGGCTTTGAACGCTTTTTCGCGCAGATCGCGCCTTGAACTGAAGGTCAGGAAGGGGTCAATGATGGAGCGGGCAAGCGTAACGGCGTAGGCATCATTGAGCCCACGCTCGCTTGCGGCGCTGCGCATGGCGTCACGCAGGAAACCGGGAAGACCGGCAAGCTCGTCTTCATCGCGCAATGGCAGCATCCAGTCTTTCTCATCTTTGAGAATGTTCTGGGCAAATTGAGCGCCAAGCTCGGCCAGCCTTGCATTGATTGTGGCGAGTTTCTGTTGGCCATCGTCATCAAGGATGGCACCGGCGCGGGTGAACCCCTGCCAATGCTTTTCCAGAACCCGGAACTGTTCTTTGTTGAGTCCGAGACTTTCGTGTTTTTGCCATAACTGATCGATGCGGGCGAAAAGTTTGCGATTGGCGGCTGTCTGGGACATGTGTCGCGACAGGCGCGGGGCGATGTCGCGTTCCAGATCGCGCAAAACATCATTGCTGTCCGCCCCCATAAGGTTCCAAAACAGGGCCCCGACCCGATTGAGCTTTTCACCGGCCAGTTCCAACGCGACAATGGTGTTGTCAAAATCAGGGGTATCGGCCTGATCGGCGATTGCGTCGATGTCGGCACGATCTTCGACCAAAGCAATGTCAAATGCAGCGGCAAAATCTTCGCTTTGGATCACCTTGAAATCCGGCAATCCCAGCGCGGCGTTCCATTGAAAAATGGCGTCGTTGGTGTTCATCGTTTTTCTGCCTGTGCGTTTGCAATACCAGGGGGAGATATGGCGGTCTCAATCGGGCTGTGCAAGATGGGCGCATCGTCGCGTGGTATTAAAAATCCACTTGGTTTGATGAACCCTGCTGACATTTGCGCGAGCAGTCCCTATTTCAGGTCGCAGATTGCAATTCCACACCTTTTTATTTTGGGAACTTCCATGCGCGAGCAGATTGCCAGCCTGATATCCAGCCGCCGTTTTGAATATGCCATCATTGGATTGGTCATCATCAATGCGATCATATTGGGACTGGAAACAAGCGAGACGGTGATGTCCACCGTCGGGCCGGTTTTATTGTTTTTGGACCAAATCATTTTGGTGATTTTCGTCATTGAATTGTTGATGCGGTTTTTCGTTCACCGCACTCGCTTTTTCCACGATGGTTGGCGGGTGTTTGATTTCATCGTTGTGGGCATCGCGTTGATTCCGGCATCGGCGGGATTTGCTGTGCTGCGCGCGTTTCGTGTGTTGCGAATTTTACGATTATTGTCGGTCATCCCGTCCCTGCGTGGGGTGGTAACCGGTCTGGTCACGGCATTGCCAGGCATGGGATCAATCGTCGTTTTGATGCTGTTGGTATTTTATGTATTCGCGGTGATGGCAGCTCAGCTTTTTGGCGAAGCGTTTCCACAATGGTTTGGCACTTTGGGTGCTTCAGCCTATTCGCTGTTTCAAATCATGACGCTTGAAAGCTGGTCAATGGGTATTGTACGCCCGGTGATGGAGCGTTTCCCCTATGCGTGGGCGTTCTTTATTCCCTTCATTATGTCGACCACCTTCACGGTGTTAAACCTGTTTATCGGTATTATCGTTTCCGCCATGCAGGCCGAACACGATCAAACCGCTGCGGCCGATCGCAGCCAGTTGCATGATGAAACGACGATGATCCTCAAGGAACTTCGTGAGCTACGCAAAGAAGTGGCCCTGCTCAAGGCAAAGTAGCTGGCGAATTTAGACCGGCTTGAGCGTGTGGGGGTCGACGCCGCCCATGCGACATACTTCAATCCACTCGTCTTCTTTAACGGGCTGAACAGACAGGCGCATGGACGTGACTAATGCCATGTCGGCCAGGGCCGGATTGGCCTTCACGTCTTTCAGGCTCACCGGATTTGGCACATCGGCAAGGGCGCGGATGTGAACGCAATCCCAGCGCTCGTCGTCGGTGGTGGAATCCGGCGCGGACAATTTATTGACTTCGGCAATGCCGACGACATTTAGGCCTTCGTTGGAATGATAGAAAAATGCACGATCTCCCAATTCCATCATGCGCATGTTGTTGCGGGCCTGATAGTTGCGTATCCCGTCCCATTCTTCACCCACTGCCCCTTTGGTTTTCTGCTGGTCCCAGGACCATTTGAAGGGTTCGGATTTAAACAGCCAATATTGCATTTTGGGTCCGCCTGGCAGGTTGGATTAAGTGAGATGTTTGTGGCGCGTTCTGCCGCTCTTGGTCAAGATGTCGTTTCACCGCGCAAGGGGCGCGACAGCAGTTTTTCAACCGCCTGTTGGGCGGTGATGTCTTTGTCCAACACAGCTTTCACTGTTGCCAATATGGGTGCGTCAATTGCGTGGCGGGCGGCCAGATGAACCGCCTGTTGTGCCGAATGCACACCCTCTGCAAGTGGCATTGACGGACTGACCGTGTTTTTGGCCAATGCAATTCCGTAGGCAAAATTTCGCGATTGTGGGGACGAACAGGTGAGCACCAGATCGCCTAGCCCGGACAGGCCGGTGAGCGTTTCCGCCCGACCACCCATGGCCACGGCAAGGCGCTGCATTTCTGCAAAACCGCGGGCAATAAGGGCAGCCTCCGCGCTGGCTCCCAATTCCAGTCCGCGCGCCGCGCCAACAGCCAGCGCCATAATGTTTTTAAGTGCTCCACCGGCTTCAACGCCGGTGACATCATCACTGGCATAAAGGCGCAAGGTTGGGCTCGACACGCGGGTGGCCAGACTGTGGGCAATGGTCATTGAAGCAGATGCACAACTGATGGCTGTTGGCAGGCCACGGGCAACGTCATGGGCGAAGCTGGGGCCGGAGAGGACGGAAATGTTTTTTGGATCGAAATGTTCAAGCGCAATTTCGTGCAGCAGTTTGCCGCTGGCCTGGTCAATGCCTTTTGCGCAAAGCACCACGTGCCGATCAGCGCTAGCATTGTGCACAATCTGGGTGGCCAAAGCCGCAAAACTTTGAGCAGGGGTCACGCATAAAAGAATGTCTGCTTTACAGGCGCTGGCTATATCGGTCGTTGCCAAGAGATTTTCTGAGAGAATTATTTCGCCAAGATATTTTGAATTGGTGCAGCTGTTGTTGATTTCATCGACGGTCTCTTGGCTACGGCACCATTGCAGCACTTGTCCGTCGCGCAGGGCGAGGCTGTTTGCCAGGGCTGTTCCCCAGGCACCGC
This sequence comes from uncultured Rhizobiaceae group bacterium, assembly GCA_937930845.1. Classification (GTDB taxonomy): domain Bacteria; phylum Pseudomonadota; class Alphaproteobacteria; order Rhizobiales; family Rhizobiaceae; genus Pseudahrensia. The sequence goes on along the minus strand of CALHBJ010000012.1, from coordinate 68,129 downwards.
CGCCGAGTACGCAGATTTTTGAGTCTTTGGAAATTGCAGTCATGCTTTGGCCCCTTTGCGCCCGGCACCAAAGGGGCGTGCGCCGGGTTGTGCGGCAGCAGATTGGTCCAGCGGCCAGCGCGGTCGAATGCCTTCGTCTTTGTGGTCGATGTTCAGTCGATGCCGCTCCAACCCGGCCCAGGCAATCATCGCTGCATTGTCCGTGCATAATTCCATTGGCGGTGCGATCCAGCGGGCATCTCGTTTCTGGCACAGGCTTGAAAGTGCAGTACGCAATTGGGCGTTGGCTGCCACACCGCCAGCGGCAATGAGAGTGGGGGCCGTTTCAAACATCTGTTCGAACCGGTCGAAGGATCGTGATAGCCGGTCGGTGAGCACATCGGTCACAGCAGCCTGAAAGCCAGCGCAAATATGGCTGATCATCTGACTATCAAGGGTTTTAGCCTCAAGCGCCGCCTTTCGCACAGCTGTTTTCAATCCGGAAAAAGACATGTCCAGTGTTTCGCGCCCGGAAAGTGGCCGGGGAAATCGGTGATATTTAGGGTCTCCTGAAAGGGCGGCTTTTTCAACCTGGGGCCCACCGGGATAGGGCAAGCCCAGCAGTTTGGCCGTTTTGTCGAAAGCTTCGCCAAGTGCATCATCTATGGTGGTGGCCCAGCGTTCATAATTGTTGACACCGCGCACCAGCAAAATTTGCGTATGTCCACCCGAAACCAAAAGCAAAAGATAGGGAAATGCGCAGCCATCGGTCAGCCGTGCCGTGAGCGCATGGCCTTCCAGATGATTGATTGTGTAGAGAGGTTTGTCGTGGACAGCGGCCAGCGCACGGGCGGTCATTGTGCCGACGATCAATCCGCCCGCAAGGCCAGGTCCAGAGGTGACAGCAATGCCATCAAGATCCTTTAGGGCAACGCCTGCCTGATTCAGTGCCGATGAAATAATGCCATCCAGCGCTTCCACATGGGCGCGGGCCGCGATCTCAGGAACAACTCCGCCAAAGGCGGCGTGGTCTTCAATCTGGCTGTGCACCACATTCGCGTGTATTTTACCTGGCCCCTGCGATTTAGCACCAGTGGCGACAATCGCGGCGGCTGTTTCGTCACAGCTGGTTTCAATGCCAAGAAATTTCATGGGCTTCCTCTACGCCACATTGGGGACATGCGCCAAGGTTTCTTGCGCATAATTGCGGGACAATCAGGGGAACAACTACACATGGGGCTGGACGAAAACGGTCCATCGCGCGATGAAACGATCATTCGTAATTTCGCTTCTGTGCTGTTCAGGCCATTTGGGCTGGATCACCAGGCTGCAATGCAAGAGAACACCATGGCCATTTCCTCCCGCTCTATTCCTGCTCCAGACCAGGTCCCTGTGCGCCGGGCATTGCTGTCGGTTTTTGACAAGACCGGCATTGTCGAATTGGCCAAGGCACTTGCGGCACAAAATGTGGAACTCCTGTCCACGGGGGGCACTTCGAAGGCGCTCAAAGATGCGGGCCTTGATGTGACAGATGTTTCTGATGTGACCGGTTTTCCTGAAATTATGGATGGGCGCGTTAAAACCCTGCACCCGGCAGTCCATGGCGGATTGCTGGCCATTCGCGGGGCACCTGATCACGTGGCGGCGATGGAAGCCCACGGGATTGGCGGGATCGATCTGCTGGTCGTCAATCTTTATCCGTTTGAAGCGGTGGTTGCGGCGGGCAGTGCGGCCGATGAAGTGATTGAGAATATCGATATTGGCGGCCCGGCCATGTTGCGGGCGGCAGCCAAAAATCATGCCTATGTCAGTGTGCTGACCAGCGCCGATGATTATGAGGCATTTCTGGTGGAATTTACATCCAACAATGGATCAACAAATCTGGCCACGCGCCAGCGGTTGGCACAGGCAACATTTGCGCGCACGGCCGCCTATGATGCGGCAATTTCCAACTGGATGGCCGGTCAGTTTGCCGTTGATACACCGCCTGCTGTTACAGTTGGGGGTCCATTGAAGCAGGTCATGCGATATGGGGAGAACCCACATCAAAAGGCCTCGTTATATACAACCGGGGATACCCGTCCCGGAGTGGTATCGGCGCGCCAAATACAGGGCAAACAGCTCTCTTACAACAATCTCAACGATACCGATGCAGCCTTTGAATTGGTCAGTGAGTTCGATCCTGAACAGGGGCCGGCGGTTGCCATTATCAAACATGCCAATCCTTGCGGCGTGGCCCGTGGTGATACAATGGAACAAGCCTATCGCAATGCGCTGACCTGTGACCCGGTATCGGCGTTCGGCGGCATAATCGCACTCAATTCCACACTGGATGGCGCTGCTGCCCGTGCCATGGTGGAGATTTTTACCGAGGTGATCATCGCGCCTGATGCCGATGATGAGGCGTTGGAAATATTGTCGGGCAAGAAAAACCTGCGATTGCTGTTAAGTGATGGACTGGCCGACCCAAGAGGCGCTGGAATTGCTGCAAAGACGGTTGCCGGTGGCCTGTTGGTTCAAAATCGCGATGCGGGCAATGTAGATGATCTTGAACTGAAAACCGTTACCAAACGCCAGCCAACAGACACTGAAATTGCCGATATGCGTTTTGCCTTCTGCGTGGCGAAACATGTGAAATCCAATGCAATTGTCTATGTGAGAGACGGCGTCACTGTTGGCATTGGTGCCGGGCAGATGAGCCGGGTTGACTCGTCTCGGATTGCTGCACGAAAGGCAATTGATGCAGCGCAGGCCGCAGGTTGGTCCGAACCGCGTACAAGAAATTCTGTCGTGGCATCTGATGCGTTTTTCCCCTTTGCCGACGGGCTGCTGTCAGCCGCAGAGGCCGGGGCATCTGCGGTAATCCAGCCGGGCGGTTCCATGCGTGATGAAGAGGTTATTGCTGCGGCTGATGAGGCCGGCCTTGCCATGGTGTTCACTGGAATGCGGCACTTTCGCCATTAGTTTTAAGTTCAGGCAGAAACCTTAGCTGATTTGGGATCACTTGCCGGATAGGGCGTGCCCCACAGGATTGCCAGTCCGATCACAAAGAAGATCAAAATGGTCGCCATGCCCAAGGTGGCTGACCCGGTTGCCCAGGTAACAGCGCCCACGCTTGCTGGGGCAAGGAAAGATGTGGCTCGCCCGGTAAACGCATAGAGGCCAAAATATTGTCCTGCCTCTGATGGGTGTACGCTGCGCGCCAGATAAGAGCGTGATGAGGCCTGAACCGGCCCAAATGCAGCGCCGATCAGACAACCATAAACGATGTAAGCCCGTTCAGCGCCCGATGCGAACAGGTCATCGCTGATGGCCGGTGCGAATTGTAACAGGCCGAAAAAAGTCGAAGTGGGTGTGGTTGAGACAATGCCAATTGTTGCGGTGATCAAAAACAGGATCGACAAAATAATCAGTTTTTTTGATCCCAGTACTTTGTCAAGACGGGCGGCAATCAAACAGGCGGGAATGGCCACCACATTGAGCATGATGCCGAATATGCCCAATTCGATAATTTTCCACGCAAACATGCCCGCGGCGAATGTACCGCCCAGCGCAATGAGCGCGTTGACGCCATCTTGAAAAATCATGCGTGCAATCAAGAAGCGGAATATGCCCGCGCGTTCGCGTGCCTTGATAATGGTGTGGCGCAATTCTGACAGGCCGCTTTGAACGGCTGCCCCAAGAGATTTCGCCCTTTGGCCCCGGTCAGGTGTGAAAAACAGCATGGGCAGGATGAAAATGAAATACCACAGGCCGGCAAGAGGCCCAGTTGCCCGATCCCCCTCTGCCTGGGCCGGGTCAAGACCAAACAGGGGCTCATTGCCCAACAGGGTAAGGCCGGTTTCTGCATTGGTTGCCAGGAAAAGCAGGACAATGATCAATACGATCATGCCGCCAAGATAGCCCATCCCCCAGGCAACATTGGAAACCCAACCGGACTGTTCGCTGGAAACAAGTGAGGGCATCATGGAATCGTTGAAGACGATGGAGAATTCTGCCGCCACAGTTGCCAGTATGAACGCTCCCAATACCCACATGATATTTGATCCGGGAGCGGCGAACCACAACAACACAAGTGCTGTGATCTTGATGGCGGCAAAAAAGATGATCCACGGTTTGCGTGGGCCGGTCTTATCGGCGATGGAGCCAAGAATTGGTGACAGGATCGCAATAAAAATTCCTGCAATCGCAATGCCAAAGGCCCATGCGGTTTGACCTGCTTCCGGGTCTGCGATCATGCGGGAAGCTACATAGGGGCCAAAAATGAACGTGGTGACAACTGTGAAAAAGGGCTGTGCGGCCCAGTCAAACATCATCCACCCCCAAATGCCGCGTTTGGAAACAGGTGCGGGTGTCGCAGTAATATCGGTCATCTTGGTTTATTCCGGCTGGTACTTGGGGCGAGCATTTCATGTGTTGGCAATAAATTCCACACGTTATGTAACATTGTGAAAAGCCACCCCGTTGAATCCCTGCTGCAAGCGGTTATGGTTCGGCCAAATTGTAATGGCAGAAAAAATGAAAATGCTCGACCAGATCAAATCCTTCTTTGGCATTGAGGATGCGGCGACAAACGCGCAACCGGCTGTGCTTGATAAGAAGCTCTGCGCTGCCGCCCTTATGGTTCACGTTATCGCGGCAGATGGCAAAGTGACGGTGGAGGAAGAGGCAAAAATGCGTTCCGTTCTTGCCGAGCATTATGAGATGTCTCCTCAGGAGGCGGATGAATTGGCGCAAACGGCAAGCCAGGCCCAGGGCGATGCGATTGATTTGTACGGGTTCACCAGCATTCTAAAACGCGACATGAACGAAGAAGAGCGGCTCGCGCTGATCGAAGATCTTTGGGAAATGGTGTATGCAGATGGCGAACTGCATGAGTTTGAAGACAATGTGGTCTGGCGGGTGGCTGAATTGATTGGCATTGGCAGCCGCGAACGCATGGTGCTCAAACAGCGGGTTTTGTCCCGGCAAGAATAATCGCGATAAATATGTCAACTGTCAGCAAGGCGATATGACCAGCAAACCTAAAGTTCTCATCATACTTCATCAGGAAACTTCCACACCCGGCCGGGTGGGAATGCGTCTGGAAGAACGCGGATTTGACCTGGATATCCGGCGCCCGCCGCTGGGAGACGAATTGCCAGATACGCTTGATGAGCACGCCGGTGCTGTGATGTTTGGCGGACCGATGAGCGCCAATGACCCTGATGAATTTGTCAGCCGGGAAATTGACTGGTTGTCTGTGCCGCTGAAGGAAAATCGCCCCTTTCTAGGCATTTGCCTGGGGGCACAAAAACTGGTTCGCCACCTGGGTGGGGATGTGTATTTCCATCCCGATGACCAGGTGGAGGTTGGCTATTATCCGCTTCAGGCGACTCCGGAAGGGCAGGCGCTGCTTGATTGGCCCAAGATGATTTACCAGTGGCACCGGGAAGGGTTTACCTTGCCCGATGGCGCGGTTCGGCTTGCCACCGGTGAGGTCTACGAGAATCAGGCATTTCAGGTTGGCGAGCGCGCATTTGGGTTTCAGTTTCACACTGAACTGACCCTGGCCATGATGTGCAAATGGGGTGTGAAAGGGGCGCATCGCATGGGCGCACCGGGGGCGCAAAACCGCGCTCAACATCTGGAAGGCCGGTTGCTTTATGACGAACCGGTCAAGAAATTCCTCAATGACTTTCTCGATCTTTGGATTGGGACGGCGGATGATCTGGCTGAAACGCGCAGCGCAATGGCGCCAAAACAGCCACCCCTGTTGCGGGCGTGAACAGATATTCTACCGCGCCTGGGCATGGTAGGCATCGTTGGGATGCATGTCGGTGGCGGCTGCCACACGGTTGCTCATATTGAAGAAGGCGGCAACGCTGGAAATGTCCCAGATGTCCCGATCAGTCCACCCGGTATCGCGCAGGGCCTGTCGATCGTTCTCGACAATCCGATCCGGCGATTCGGTTAACTTTACCGCAAAATCGAGCATGGCCATTTCAGCAGGGGGAAGGTCAGCAACGCGATAGTTCATCACCATTTGTTCGCCCAGCTTTGGATTGCCGGAGAGCTGGCGCACTGCGGCTCCGTGGGCAGTGAGGCAATAGAAACACCGATTAATGCTGGAAACCACCACCGCAATCATTTCGCGCTGTAATTTGGTCAGCGCCGAATCGCCCAGCATGAGATCGTTATACATGGTGGTGAAAGCGCGCAGCTTCGTCTCGTCGAATGCGTAAGCGGTCAGAACATTGGGAACCATACCCAATTTTTCACGACAAAGGTCAAAATAGGCCTCGGTTTCGGCGCTTAGCGGTGCTTCTTGCTCAATTTCAAGTGCAATTGCGGGTTTCTCTTGCATATTGGCCATCAGATTGCTTCCGTATCGTTTTGTTGATGCACCGTAGTGTGCTCACCTTAAGGATACAATTGATGCCGAACTCTGCCGCAGACAAGATGATTACCAAACTTATTGATCAGGCGGTCGCGTCTCTTCCCAAAAGACGACAAAATGCGGTGGCAGCAAAAGCCCATAGCGTGCTTGGAGATGTGCCGCTGGAAGATCTTCAGGCCCATGATGTGGCCGTGTTGGGGCAGGCGCTTGATGTGGCGGAAGCGGCTTTGGCAAAGCCGGGGGCGCGCACACTTTCGGTTGACACTATTGAACATGATTTGACGCTGGTTTGTCTGACCATGGGCAACAGGCCGTTTGTGGTGGATTCGGTGTTGCAGTGTTTGACCAAACACGATTCTGAAATTCGCCTGGTGGCACATCCGCTGATTGATGACAGCAAGCGGAGCATGGTTTCCCTGATGCTGGTGGTCATGGAAGCAATGGATGACAAGGAACGACGCCAGGTTAAGAAAAACCTGCGCCATGTGCTCAATCAGGTTCGCCTGGTGACCGATGATTGGCGCAGAATGCTATCAAGCATTGGCGAGCGCACCATTGCTCTGCGCACCAGTCCGCCGCCTGTTCCAGCGGACGAATTGGCCGAGGCTGTGCAATTCCTTGACTGGCTGTGTGACCATAATTTCACCCTTATGGGATTGCGGGAATATAAATATGAGGGCACCCGTGAAGCTGGCGAACTAAAGCCCGTTGCCGGGTCGGCACTGGGGATATTGCGCAATGACGACCTTGCAGTGATGCAGCGCGATGGTGAGCCGGTGGTCAATACGCCGGAAATCAGAGATTTTCTGTTTGGTCCAAACCCGCTTTTTATCACCAAAGCGGATCTGCGCTCAAAGGTGCATCGGGACGCCAATCTCGACTATATTGGCATCAAGCGATACACGCCAGATGGCCGTCTGGAAGGCGAAATGCGGGTGGTCGGCCTGTTCACCTCAACGGCATACACCAAGTCGGTCAAGAAAATTCCCATGCTGCGCCATAAGGTCGATGCGGTGATGCGGCCGTTCAAGCTTGATGAGGCGGATCATACCAGCAAAGCGCTGGTGAATGTTTTGGAAACATGGCCACGTGATGAGGTGTTCCAGATCAATACGGACCAGCTTCGGGAATTTGCAAATACCGTTATCAAACTGGAGGAGCGTCCGCGCGTGCTGGCGCTGGCGCGCACAGACAAGTTTGACCGTTTCGTATCCGTTCTCGTTTATATTCCAAGGGACCGCTATGATTCCGATGTTCGCCAGCGTGTGGGGGCCTATCTGGAGCGCGCTTTCCACGGAACATTGCTCGATTTTTCACCTCAGTTTTTTGAAAGCGGACTGACGCGGGTCCATTTCATCATCGGTCGTTCGGGACAGGCGGTCGAAAGTGTTTCGTCCGATGAACTCAACGGTGCCGTGCGGGCCCTGGTTCAAAACTGGCAGGATAAGCTGTTGGTGGCCGGTGGTAAAAGCGCCGCACAGCACACCTATTCCATTGGATACCGGGAAAATGTGGAGCCAGAGCAGGCCATTGCCGATGCGGCCCAATTCGAAATGTTGCGGGACGAAACCGATCTGGAAGTGGACTATTATGACGCGCACGACTTTAGCGAAGGTCAGATCGGACTGCGCATTTTCCACTTGAATTCGGCGGTGCCGCTTTCGCAACGGGTGCCGTTGCTGGAAAATCTGGGTTTCGAGGTAATCGAAGAATCTACATATGACATTACCCGTGCTGACGGTGCCCAGGTCTTTGCCCATGATATGAAGTTGAGAACCGCCAGCGGTGTTGCACCCAATCTGGAAAGAATTGAGCCCATTTTGCGCGCGGCCATCATTGCTGTGTGGCACCAACAAACGGATGATGACCAGTTCAATGCGCTGGTGCTGACATGCAAAGTGGACTGGCGGGTTGCCACGGTCTTTCGGGCATATGCGCGGTATTTACGCCAAATTCGTTCCCGGTTTTCGGTGGAAAGCATGGCCGAAACGCTGGTGCGTTATCCGCAAATCGCAACCGATCTGGCGGTTTATTTTGATCTTCGTTTCAACCCGGCACTAAAAGATACCCAAGCCGATGAAGAGAAACTGTCCCAGGAAATTGTTGCGGCGCTGGATGAAATTAAGTCCAGCGATGATGACCGTATTTTGCGTAATTTTCACAATCTGATCGGCGCTACGCTGCGGACAAATTTCTTCGCCCAAATGCCGGATCTTGAAGATAAGTCAGTCGCGCCTGATCCCGTATTGGCATTCAAGATTGATCCCGGCGCGGTCAATATCATGCCGCAGCCGGTGCCTTACCGGGAAATATTCGTATCGTCACCGCGGGTTGAAGGTCTGCATTTGCGCTTCGGTCCGGTGGCCCGTGGCGGGTTGCGCTGGTCCGACCGGGCCCAGGACTACCGCACGGAAGTGCTGGGACTGGTGAAGGCACAACAGGTCAAGAATGCGGTCATCGTGCCCGTTGGGTCTAAGGGCGGGTTTGTGCCCAAGCAATTGCCTTCAAGGAACAATCGTGAGGCCTGGTTCAATGAAGGTCGCACGGCGTATCAGATTTTCATCTCATCTCTGTTGTCGCTGACGGACAATCTGATTGACGGCAAGGTTGTCCATCCCAAGGATGTGGTGTGTCACGATGGTGAAGACCCCTATTTTGTTGTGGCAGCCGACAAGGGCACGTCGACATTTTCAGACACTGCCAACGCGATCAGTCAGGCACGGGATTTCTGGCTTGATGATGCTTTTGCGTCGGGGGGCTCTGCCGGATATGACCATAAGAAGATGGGCATTACCGCGCGCGGCGCCTGGGAGGCTGTAAAGCGTCACTTCAGAGAAATGCAGCGCGACAATCGCAGTTGGGATATCCAAAGCCAGCCGTTTACGGCAGCCGGTGTGGGTGACATGTCTGGTGATGTGTTTGGCAATGGCATGTTGTTGTCGAAACAAACGCGCCTGATTGCTGCGTTTGATCACCGTGATATTTTCATCGACCCGGACCCTGATCCCGCCAGGAGCTATGCCGAGCGCAAGCGGCTGTTCAAGGCGGACCGTTCCAGTTGGCAGGATTACGACCGGAAATGCCTGTCAAAAGGCGGGGGTATCTGGCCTCGTGATTCCAAGAGGATCACGCTGCCATCAGCGGCGGCGCGGAGCATCGGCCTGTCGGCTGGCACATTTACGCCCCAGGAAGTGATGACGGCAATCTTGACGGCTGAAGTTGACCTGATGTGGTTTGGCGGCATTGGCACTTATATTCGCGCCACCCATGAATCCGATGGGGACGTTGGTGATCGTGCCAATGATTCCATTCGCGTTACCGCCAGGCAATTGCGTTGCAAGGTGATTGGTGAGGGCGCTAACCTTGGTGTGACCCAGCCGGGCCGTATCGAATTCAACCAGCGTGGCGGGCGTTGTAATTCCGATGCGATTGACAATTCCGCCGGGGTGAATTCGTCGGACGTGGAAGTGAATATCAAGATCGCGCTGGCGGCTGGGATGAAGACTGGCGGATTGACGCGGCGGCGGCGCAACCTATTGCTGGAATCAATGACCGATACGGTTGCCGATCTGGTGTTGCGCAATAATTATCTGCAAACACTGGCGATCTCGCTCACCGAGCGAAAGGGTATGGAAGATTTGTCGTATCAGCAACGGTTGATGCAGCAATTGGAGGCCCGGGGCCGACTGGACCGGCATGTGGAAGATCTGCCCGACGACATGGTGCTGGCAGAGCGGCAGGCATCCGGTAATGCGCTCACCCGCGCCGAGCTTGGCGTCCTGTTGGCCTATGCAAAAATTGTCGCGCTTGATGATTTGGTGGACAGCGATGTGCCGGACGATCCGTATTTTGAGGATCTGCTGACTGACTATTTCCCACCCAAAATGCAAAAACCTTTTGGTAAAGAAATCGCCGGGCACCGGTTGCGCCGCGAAATCATTGCCACAGGGCTTGCCAATTCGATGATCAACCGGGGCGGACCAACACTACTTGCAAGGGTCAACGACCGCACCGGTGCATCGGTTGCAACAATGGCGCGGGCCTATGCCGCTGCGCGTGCGGCATTCAATTTGCGCGAACTTCACGACGAGATTGACAAGCTGGACGCCAAGATTTCCGGTGATTTGCAATTGGAATTATATGCCACAGTGCAGGAGCGAGTGGTCTCCCAGACTGTGTGGTTTGTTCGATATGGTGACTTCAGTGAAGGTGTTGCGCCCATTGCCGAACGCTATGGAAAGGCTGTGAAAACACTGTCTGCGAAACTGGAAGACATTGTGCCGGATTTCCTGCGCACCCGCATTGAGGCCGATACCAAGCGTTACCGTGCGGCGGGCGTACCGGCCGGGCTTGCCAAAACCATGGGCGGTTTGCCGATTGCCGGGCTGATCCCTGACATCGCACTTGCCAGTGAAAAGAGCGGCAAACCCTTGCTTAAGGTTGCACAGGTGTTCTTCGATCTGACCCGGTTGTTGCGGGTTGGTCGTCTTGTGCATATTGGACGAGGCTTGGAAACCACAGATTATTATGACGGACTGGCTGTGGACCGGGCGTTGCAAAGTGCTCACCAGTCGCGCCGCAATCTTGTGGTTGAAAGCCTGGTGCATAAGGGCGGTTTTGAGGCCTGGAAATCCCAGCGGATGGACGATTTAACCCTTGCACGCACGCAATTGGGACAGATCATTGACAGCGATACGCCCAGTGTCAGCCGGTTGACGGTTGCCGCCACGGTGCTTGCAGATATTCCACGTGAGTGAGTGGGGTTAGCGCCAAGCTGCACTGAACCTCTGTTTTTGAATTTGGCCCCGAGCGTGATCGCGCGGGTGCGAGGCGCTGTAAACCTCGTTTGCCGCCAATTTGCCGTGTTTGCCATTCAGGGTTCCCAAACTTCCGCTTCCCCCTTATAAGCCTGCCAACAGCAGGGCGACCGATCGCCCGGCCCCTACAATTTTCAGGCAATTATCATGACACTCCGCAACATCGCGATCATCGCGCACGTTGACCATGGCAAGACAACACTTATCGATGTTTTGCTCAAACAATCCGGCACTTATCGCGACAACCAGCAGGTTGATGAGCGCGCGATGGATTCCAATGATTTGGAAAAAGAGCGCGGGATCACCATTTTGGCGAAAGTCACGTCGATCCAGTGGAAGGGCAACCGCATCAATATTGTGGACACGCCCGGCCATGCGGATTTTGGCGGCGAAGTGGAACGCATCTTGAACATGGTGGATGGTGTGATCATCCTTGTTGATGCCGCCGAAGGTCCGATGCCCCAAACCAAGTTTGTGCTGGCAAAAGCGCTGAAACTGGGCCTGCGTCCCATCGTTGCCATTAACAAGATCGACAAACCCGATGGCCGCCCCGATTGGGTGCTGGATGAAGTGTTCGACCTGTTTGGCGTCTTGGAAGCCAATGAAGACCAGCTTGATTTCCATGTGCTTTATGGTTCTGCGAAAGAGGGCTGGATGGCCGCTGATGCCGAAGGTCCAAAAGACGACATGGCGCCCTTGCTCGATCTGGTCATGGAACATGTACCTGAGCCAGCTGTTGAGGATGGCGAATTTCGCATGCTGGCGACAACAATTGAGGCGAACCCCTATCTGGGCCGCATTCTCACCGGCAAGATCACATCCGGCATTGCCGTTCCCAATCAGTCGATCCATGCGCTCGACCAGGAAGGCAATATTGTTGAAACCGGGCGTATTACCCAGGTGCTTTCGTTCGAAGGTCTGGAGCGTAAACCGGTAACCGATTCCAAGGCCGGAGACATTGTTTCCATTGCAGGGCTGACCAAGGCCACCGTTGCCGACACGCTTGTTGCGCCGGGCATCAAACAGCCCATCGCTGCACAGCCGATTGATCCGCCAACCCTTTCCATGACCTTCCGCGTCAATGACGGACCATTGGCGGGCAAGGAAGGGGACAAGGTTCAAAGCCGTGTGATCCGCGACCGCCTGATGAAAGAGGCCGAAGGCAATGTTGCGCTGAAGGTGACGCAGGTTGAAGGTACGGACGCCTATGAGGTTGCCGGACGGGGCGAATTGCAATTGGCAATCGTGATCGAAACCATGCGCCGCGAAGGATTCGAACTGACCGTTGGTCGCCCACGGGTGCTGATGCAAAAGGACGAGAACGGCGTAAAAATCGAGCCGGTGGAAGAAGCCATTATCGATGTGGACGAAGAATATTCCGGTGCAGTTGTTGAAAAACTGTCCCAGCGCCGCGCCGACCTGGTGGAAATGAAACCTTCCGGTGGCGGGCGGGTGCGTTTGGTCTTCCATGCACCCACACGGGGGCTGATTGGTTATCTGTCAGAACTGATGACCGACACGCGCGGCACGGCGATTTTCAACCGTACATTCCTGGAATATCAGCCCTATCGCGGTGACATTGCCCAGCGCCACACCGGTGCGTTGATCTCCAACGGCGACGGCAATGCCGTGGCATTTGCCATGTTCCATCTGGAAGATCGAGGCCCAATGATGATCCACCCCGGTGACAAGGTTTATCAGGGTATGATCGTTGGTGAACATTCGCGCGGCAATGATCTGGAAGTGAATGTGTTGAAAGGCAAGCAGCTCACCAATATGCGTTCTTCAGGTAAGGATGAGGCGGTGAAAATCACCACGCCACTGAACATGACCCTGGAGAAATCATTGGCCTATATCACCGATGATGAATTGGTCGAGGTGACACCGCTGAACATCCGTATCCGCAAGCGCGTGTTGGACCCGATTGAACGCAAGCGCCAGATGCGCGCGGCACAGGCGGCGGCTGACTAAGACTCTACGCTTTTTGCGATTGTTCTCAATGCCTTCCCTCCCTGGGTTCCTCACGCTAATCTGTGAGCACAATCGAGGGATGGGGACGCATTTGTGACAGAAAATTCAACACCCCCGGCTCGTGCTTTTGGCAGACGGATTGATGATCTTTGGCTGGATGGCGAAGAGGGAAAACTTCATCCGGCGGAATGGAAATTATTACGCTGCGCGGCTTCAGGTGAAGATTGTGTCATTGGCGATGTACGCCCGGTGACTGGGAATGCCGATAATCGTATTCGCCCGGAACTGTTGCGTTTTATCGCGCTGGGTGGAGATGCCGATAACCCCTTGCATGATCATGGTATATTGCTGGCGCATGCTTTTGTCGAAGGCAGTCTTGATTTCAATGGTGCGGTGGTGCCGGAAAATTTTGGTCTGATCGATTGTATGATTGAGGGCAAAGTTGATATCCGAGATTGTTGCACGGAGAGTTTTTGTCTCGCGGGCAGTGTTGTTGAGGCGATCCAGGGCGATCGGTTTGAAAGCACCGGTGGCCTAATCTTAAGTAATGGCTTCCAGGCGGCTGGCGAAGTGCGACTGCTGGGTGCCAAAATTGGCGGCGCTCTTGATTGCCGCAATGCCCGGTTTGATGGTGCGTCCAGCAGTCTGAATTGCGATGGTATCGAGACCAACGGCACCATGTTTTTGAATGATAGATTTTTTGCCAGAGACACTGTGCGGGTGCTGGGGGCGAAAATTGGTGGAGATCTTGTTTGCCGGAATGGCAAATTCTTTGGCCCTCAAACGGCATTAGATACAGAAGGGGCAAATGTTTCTGGCGGCGTCTTACTGGATCACGGTTTTCTTGCGAAAGGAACCGTGGACCTTACCAACATGCAGGTTGGGACCAGTCTGCGGCTTACGAATGGCATATTCTCTGCTGGAGAAGTCGCCATCAACGCGCCCAATATCAAGGTGGGTAATTCGGTTTATCTGAACACTGAATGCCGAGTGCAGGGTGAGATTTCCTTTCAGTCGGCTGAGATTGGCGACAGTATCACGTTTCAGGGCGGGTCTTTTGAAACCAAAGGGGCGATCAATCTTCGCAATGCCAGGATTGGCAATATGCTGACCTGGCGCGGTGTTGAATATGCGCGGGGTGAATTGAACCTTGCCGGGGCATCCTGCCGGTCGTTGAACATGGATGAGGCCGCGTGGGAAAAACCGTCGCAAATCCGCCTCGATAATTTTGTTTTTGAACGGTTTGCCGAACTGCCCGAAGGGTGTGATCCGGCATTTTGGAAAGCCTGGCTGGAACGTCAGCCGATCCAGCACCTCACCCATCGTTTTCGGCCCAATCCCTATCAGCAATTGGCAATTGTGCTGGACGGGATGGGGCATGAAGAAGAAGCGCGGTCTGTGCGCATTGAACGGCGCGAGCGGCAACGGCTGTTCACGCTCAACCATGTGCCCAAGCCCAAGACCCTGTTTGCCGGGGCTATTCGCGATCTGGCCGATTTCTGGCGCTGGGTTCAAAAGATATTTGTGGCCCACGGATATCGGCCCGGATTTGCAGTGGTCTGGTTGTTGGGCATCGTTATCGCGGGGGCTGCAATTTACGAGACAGCTGCCCGCCACGGGATTATGACGCCAACCCATCCGCTGATTTACAAAGAGGCTGTGTGGAAGCCCGCCGATGGACCCATGCTCCAGGGCAAAGCGCCATTGGCCTGCCGGGCGAACTGGGTTTACCCGCCGCGCGATATTGCCGCTATCTGCAAGGCGGCTGTTCCGTCTGAATATTCCACATTCTCATCTGTGGTCTATTCGGTGGATGTGGCCATCCCGGTCGTGAATTTCCGCATGGAAAGCGATTGGTCGCCAAGGGTGGTGGACTGGCAAACCGGGGATACGGGCATCTGGTATAACCCGGCCACCTGGCAAGCGGGTTGGTGGGTTCGTTTATGGGAATGGGTGCAGATTGCGTTTGGCTGGGTCTTGTCCCTGCTCTTCGTCTCAGCAATCGGTGGCGTTATCCGCCGCGACTAAAATACCCTGCCGAACTTCGTGAGTCTGAGTCACTGGCTGAAAAATTTGTATCTGGTTGAATGGCTCACCCACGTATCCCACACATGTGATGGTTTGTGACGGGCGCGCCACAATTCTGCCCCTACATTGGGGTGGAGGCGAAACCGGAACACACATGTTCACCTGATGCATTTAATGACTCCCAGCACAATGACGGCCCGTCCTTTGCCTGGAATTGTCACCCAGGTCGCGGGCATTGGCATGTCGTGTCAAACAGCCCATCAATTGGGCAAATATGCCGAGGCGCGTGAGGCTATTTCTCACATTTCCGGTCCGATGGACTGGATGGCGGCTTCAGCGGATGCCACCAGCAGATGGATCAGTGAAGGGTTGCCGGGGTTTGAGCCCGGCGACATTACGCCAGAGCGCGGCCATGCCTATTGGGCCCAAAAGCGCCTTTGGTTCTGGCACTGGTTTCGTGACGGGCCAAAGGCTGCCAACGATCCCAAAACCCGCGCCTTGAAAATCAACAATACGATGGATCGGGAGCTGTCGAAATTCGCCTATCAGCGCACCAAGTTCAAATTATTGAGCCCCCAGTCCACACTGTTCGTGTTCTCCAATTCCCAAGGCAATTTGCTGCGCGATATTTTCAGGGCCGATGAGGCTGACCAAAGTTTCCTCAGCGAGCGGGTGATCAATCAGTTTCACAGCGCGTTGGAAGCCTGTTTTGGGCAGGAATGCATGGTGCATTTTGTGACCCGCGCCGACCGGGCAGAAGCTGGCCTTGAGGGGCGGCATGATGTGAGTTTTATTGAACCGGAAAATGCGGGCTGGAAAGGCAATGATCGCATATGGACGCGCGAACTTGATCGCCGCCGTGCGCATCTGAGTCAAGAATTCAAACTGATCGGCTAAGTCGATTTCAGATTTTTCAGATCAGATGGTCGTCAAACGCGGCGTTCAACCATCATCTTCTTGATTTCAGCAATCGCCTTGGCAGGGTTCAACCCTTTTGGACATGCCTGGGCACAATTCATGATTGTGTGACAGCGGTACAGGCGGAATGGGTCTTCAAGATTGTCGAGCCGTTCACCGGTGGCTTCATCGCGGGAATCAATGAGCCAGCGATAGGCCTGCAACAGGGTAGCTGGCCCAAGATAACGGTCGCCATTCCACCAATAGGACGGGCATGAGGTGGAACAGCAGGCGCACATGATGCACTCGTAAAGACCGTCGAGTTTTTCACGATCTTCCGGTGATTGTTTCCATTCTTTTTCCGGCTTTGGTGTGACCGTTTTCAAATAGGGTTCGATGGAGCGGTGCTGGGCGTAAAAATTCGTTAGATCGGGCACCAGATCCTTGACCACCGGCATGTGAGGCAGGGGATAAATCTTAACCGCGCCTTCCACTTCATCCATGCCCTTGGTGCAGGCCAGTGTGTTGGTCCCGTCGATATTCATGGCGCAGGAGCCGCAAATGCCTTCACGGCAGGAACGGCGGAATGTGAGCGTGGGGTCGATGTTGGATTTAATCCAGATCAGGGCATCCAGCACCATGGGCCCACAATCATCCGTGTTGACAGTATAGGTGTCGATGCGGGGATTATTGTCGTCATCGGGCGACCAGCGGTAGATGCGAAACTCGCGCGCAGGCGCTGGCGTATCAGACGCAATTTTGGTCCACACCTTGCCATCTTCGATGCGGGAGTTTTTGGGGAGAGCGAGTTCAACCATAACGTATCACTGAGAGTTCGAATTATGGGGTCAACCTAACAGAACAGCCGCGAATTTAAATGCTCTTATTGTCTCATAGGGGGCACATTTGCGGTTACAACGCAGATGTGCCTTCACGTTTTCGAATGAAGATCATCATATTGGTCTTCAGCGCATTGGGAACGAGGCCTTGATACAATTCAATCAAGCGAAATGCCCACGACTTGTCGCCATGATATTTGGGTGCAGGATTGGAATAATAGGAACAGTGTTCCCACAATTCTGAAGGAAACAAGCGCTCCAGATCATGGCTTGAATTCAATCGATAATGGGTGGGAAAGACGTCGATTTCGTTGCGCCCTGGCCAGACTTTGCTGAGCAATCTGGTTTTTATGGTGCTGGACAGGATGCGGTTGGTCAGCCCCACATATCCATTGGCGTTTGGAGTAAGTGCACAAAACCAGCCGCCTGGGGCGAGAACACGGTCCACTTCACGGGCAAAATTTTCACTGTCTTCCACGTGTTCCAGAACCCATTCAGACAGGATGAGATCAGCGCTTGCACTGGCCACAGGCAGCGGTTGGTCAAACTCAACCACATGCCGTTCATCCAGATGAGGATGATTGGCAATGGCATCATCCACATCAATGCCAATCAGTTTGCCGACTTTCCCCTGCAAACGGCACAAGGCAAGGCTGAATGCATTGGTTGTGTTGCCATGGAAGCGCTCACCGCGGCCTGCGCCAAGGTCGATTACGACTGAAGCAGGTGTGATCAATGCGTTTATTCTTGAATACAGTTCAATTGCTTCGTCGTTGCGTGTGAACCCTCCAGCCGTAGTTTCTGGATAATAGTAATCCACGATTCCCAAAATATCTTATCCTCGCAAGTTCCCTCTGTGGAACTCTGTAGCACAGGCCCTGACTTAGCCTAGTGACTTTGATCGACAACATTGCAAGATGATTAATTGTGGAGCCTGGAATTGCGCAAACCCATTAACTGTAAGCCCCGCACCATTTGACACAGTAGCGTATCGCGCGTCAGACTCTCGGTAGGGGCAGGTTACAGAGGAACTTGTCATGAAGAAAATTACAGCCAATGTGGCGATGGAAATTGTCTCGCACGAGGCGATCGTTCGTGAAGCGTATAAGGACAGCGTGGGTGTTTGGACCTGGGGCGTTGGCATTACTTCGGCTTCCGGCCACAAAGTCTATCCGCGTTACAAAGACACGCCCCAGTCCCTGCGTCGGTGTCTGGAAATTTTCGAATGGGCACTGCGTACCCGCTATATGCCGGATGTGCTTGAGGCATTTGACAGGCATGCCATGAGCGAGGCGCAATTCGCGGCGGCATTGTCTTTCCATTACAATACCGGTGGCATCAAACGGGCCAAATGGGTGCGGTTATGGAAAGAGGGTGATGTGCCTGGAGCCTGGGCTGCCATCATGAACTGGAGCAAACCTCCGGAAATCATTCCCCGCCGCCGCAAAGAAAGTGACCTGTTCTTTGAAAACAAATGGTCCAATGATGGCAGGGCCACCGAATATCCGGTGCGCAAGCCAAGCTATCAACCTGATTTTGCCAATGGCAAACGGGTTGAGATCAAAGGCATATTGGATGAGCTTCTGGGAAACTAAGTCCTTCTAATACACACGTGCCTTCGGCTTGATATAGCTGACTTCATTGGACAGCGTATAGGTGTGGACCGGACGGTCATCGAGTTTGACCGTTTTCTTGTCCACATCGGCGAAAGCCAACGTGTGGTGCATCCAGTTTTTGTCGTCGCGATCTGGGAAGTCTTCGTGGGCATGGGCGCCACGGCTTTCCTTGCGGTTCTGTGCTGAATCCATCGTCACCACTGCCTGGGAAATGAGGTTGTCATATTCCAGGGTTTCAACCAGATCAGTGTTCCAGATCAGGCCGCGATCTTCCACGTGGATATCGTCCGTACCACCCCAGACCTGATGAATTTTTTCGTGGCCTTCATCGAGAATTTCCGAGGTGCGGAATACCGCACAATTGGATTGCATCGTTGCCTGCATTTCATCGCGCAGTTTTGCGGTTGGCGTATCGCCATCGGCATGGCGGAAATGGTCAAGGCGTGAGAGTGAATTCTCCCCGGCATCAGCTGGCAGCGGCGCATGGCCGGAACCGGCCTGCACAGTTTCTGCGCAGCGCATACCAGCCGCCCGGCCAAACACCACAAGATCGATCAGGGAGTTGGAGCCGAGACGGTTTGCGCCGTGAACCGAAACGCAAGCGGCTTCGCCAACGGCCATCAGGCCCGGGACCACATGGTCAGGATTGCCGTTGACTTTGGTGAGAACCTCACCGTGATAATTGGTTGGGATGCCGCCCATGTTGTAATGCACGGTTGGAATGACGGGGATAGGCTCCTTGGTCACATCAACACCGGCAAAGATTTTGGCGGATTCGGAAATGCCTGGCAGTCGTTCGGCCAGCAATTCAGAATCGAGATGATCAAGGTGCAAATATATGTGGTCGCCCTTTGTGCCGACGCCGCGGCCCTCGCGGATTTCCATGGTCATGGAGCGCGAGACAACATCACGTGATGCAAGATCTTTGGCCGATGGCGCATAGCGTTCCATAAAGCGCTCGCCTTCAGAATTGACAAGATAGCCGCCTTCGCCGCGCGACCCTTCGGTGATCAGACAGCCCGCACCGTAAATGCCGGTGGGGTGGAACTGAACAAATTCCATGTCCTGCAATGGCAGTCCTGCGCGCAGTACCATGGCATTGCCATCACCGGTGCAGGTATGGGCTGAGGTACAGGAGAAATAGGCGCGGCCGTAGCCACCGGTTGCCAAAATAACCTTATGGGCGCGGAAGCGGTGAATTTCGCCGGTCGCCAGATCCATGGCGACAACACCCCGGCACGCGCCATCTTCCATGATCAGATCAATGGCAAAATACTCAATATAGAATTCCGCATCATATTTCAGGCTCTGACCATAGAGCGTGTGCAACATGGCGTGGCCGGTACGGTCTGCTGCGGCACAGGTGCGCTGGGCCGGGGGGCCTTCACCGAATTCGGTGGTCATGCCACCAAAGGGGCGCTGGTAGATTTTGCCCTCTTCGGTGCGCGAAAATGGCACACCGAAATGGTCGAGTTCGTACACGGCCTTGGGCGCTTCGCGGCACAGATATTCAATTGCGTCCTGGTCCCCAAGCCAGTCAGACCCCTTGACGGTGTCATACATGTGCCACTGCCAACTGTCCTTGCCCATATTGCCAAGTGAAGCTGCCACGCCGCCCTGTGCGGCAACGGTGTGTGAGCGGGTTGGGAAAACTTTGGTGATGCAGGCGGTCTTAAGGCCAGCCTGGGCTGCACCGAGTGTGGCGCGCAAGCCAGCACCGCCAGCGCCAACGACGCACACATCCACGGTGTGATCGATAAACGTATAGGCGCCTTTTAGCGCCGGGGCTTTTTTTGCTGTTGTTGCGCTGCTCTTTGCCGCTGCCGCTTTCTTTGCCATTCGGGGTCAGCCTCCAAAGCCGAGTTTCAGGATTGCGTATCCGCAGGCAATGCCCATGAACAGTGCAAAAAATGTATTGGCGATGAGCAGAGCCTTGCCCATGGCCCCATGCACGTAATCTTCAATGATCACCTGCATGCCAAGTTTCATGTGAAAGATGCCGGCACCCAGCACCATCAACATCACGATAGTGACAAATGGATGGGAAAGGTATGCGACCGTTTGTGCATGGTCAGCGCCATTCAGCGCGATCAGGGTCCATAGAAAAAAACCGATCAGCGGAATATTGGCAATTGCGGTGAGCCGCTGGTGCCAAAAATGGGTCGTGCCATCCTTGGCAGAACCCAGTCCGCGAACGCGGGAAAGCGGGGTACGCATGTCGTTTTGATTGGCCATAACGTGTCTTCCTATCGTACCGCGTAACCGATCACCCAGATCAAAACCGCCAAGATGACAGAAGCGATCGGATGAAGTTTGGCCATCAGAGTGGTGAAATTTTTCTCTAATCCGGCCCCGGTGTCCTGCACCAGATGTTTGATGCCGCCCAGCATGTGATGCATCAACGCCCAGGTATATCCAAACAGGATCAGCCGCCCGACAATGGAGCCAAAAAACCAGCTTGCTGTTTCAAACGCCTGCGGTCCCATTGCGGCTGCGATCAGCCACCAGGCCACCAGGATCGTGCCGAAATAAAGCGCCGCGCCGGTGATGCGGTGCAGAATCGACATTACCATGGTGGGTATCGGCTTATAGATCATTAAATGGGGCGAAAGCGGGCGCGTTTTGGCAGCTCCCGAACTGTTTGTCGCGTCGTTCATGGCCGACTCCGGCTCGCTGATATCGTCACCGTTGTTCTAGCCAATGGAAACCGAAAGTCAAAGTGGGCTTTGGTTGTAGGACGGTGGATTTACCTTCCCGTGATCACATTTTTGTAGATGCTGGAACATTTTGATCTGCTTGTCCCCCTGAAAAGGCAGGACATTTTTGCGCACGGTTTCACGCCATGGTTGACGAACACGCCAAAACGGTGAATCCTTACGCCAGATGCGGCACATCTAACTTGAGATCACTGTAAATTGAGTGTCTCAAACGAACTGGAGTTAAGTGCATGCGTCTCCCCTTAATATTGGCAGCGCTGTTTGCCGTTGTATTGAATTTCTCCGGAATTGCGGTTTCTGATGTCTCTGCCCAGCAACGTGTTTGCGCCGGCAGCTGCGATGAATTTGGCAATCCAACCTATGAAGGTGATCCAAGAGGGCCAAACCTGCGTGATGACATGCGCTTTCCGCCCGATTATAGGGGCCCGCGCAATCGCCGTGGTGACCGCTGGGCTGTGTCGCCTAACCCGCCTTCAATTGATGATCCGCGATTGGGCAGCGGCCCGGCACTGCCGCGCTCGGAACGCCGTTACCGGGAGCGTCGCTATAGTCATCGTCGTTTCAGCCAGCGCCGCTATCACCGTTCACGTCACCAGCAGCGCAGCTACCGCTATCGTGATGACTACCGGGTGGTGCGCAGCAAACGCCGTCACCACCGCAGCAATCGCAGGGTCCGGCATGTGGAGCCCAATTTCGCCAATCGCACGGAATTTTGCCGCAATCACCGCGAAATCCGCAATGGCCACAAGGTCAATGTTCGGCGCTGTGTTTGGGTGCGCAATGATTTGCTGCACCGCTATCGCGGTCACTGATCGGGCTGAACTTTACCGCATATGATTGATCCGGCGGTCGGGCTTGTCTGCGGCCCGGCTGCCGGATTATTTATGCCTGTTCACGGAGTGTTGAGCGCTGCGGCCTTGGTGTTGCCCAATCGAATCTCACATTAGGCACATCTGAAAGCACGTTGTGCCCATCCACTCATATGTGAGCCCGATAACACCCATGAAACCCACTTCTAAATTTCGTTCCACCGTTTTGATTGTTGGACTTGGCGC
The DNA here is from genome assembly GCA_937930845.1 of uncultured Rhizobiaceae group bacterium. Classification (GTDB taxonomy): domain Bacteria; phylum Pseudomonadota; class Alphaproteobacteria; order Rhizobiales; family Rhizobiaceae; genus Pseudahrensia. The sequence goes on along the minus strand of CALHBJ010000012.1, from coordinate 45,831 downwards.
TGCCATTGCCGGTTCGTTTGCCGTGTCATCCTTTGCTGCGCAAAAGACAGCCATTTTCGCTGGCGGCTGTTTTTGGTGCATTGAGAAGGATTTCGAACACGTCAATGGCGTCATTGATGTGGTGTCCGGCTATACCGGGGGCACGCTGAAAAACCCGACCTACAAAAACCATGAAGGTCATGTGGAGGCGGTCAAGGTCATCTATGATGATGCCAAGGTGAGTTATGATCAATTGCTCCACACGTTTTGGCGCACGGTTGATCCAACTGATGCGGGCGGGCAGTTTTGTGATCGGGGCCATGCCTATACCACGGCCGTCTTTACCGCTGATGCTGCCCAATTGAAGGTTGCAAAAGAATCGCTTGGCAAAGCCGAGGCCCAACTGGGCCAGAAAATCGTCACCCCCATCCGCCAGGCGGCACCATGGACGGATGCCGAGGGGTATCATCAAAATTATTACAAGAAAAACCCCCTGCGTTACAAATATTACCGGTTCCGCTGTGGCCGCGACCAGCGGGTGGAAGCGCTTTGGGGCTCAGCTGCGTATCCAGGTGTGAGTTACAAGGTCAATAAGGGTTCCTGACTGGCATTCTATCCAGATAGTTTAGGCAACTTGCCGGAAACAGGCGAGAGACAGGGCTGAAGCGCGCCCTCTTGGCGCGGCATAGGGGTGCTTGCTAAGGTGAGGCCGATTGCCCCTTCAAAATGCCTGGATTTTCTCATGGATGGTTCTGATAAATCGACCGTCAGCTTCACTCAAATGAAGCAAGGAACGGCGGAAGACTATGCGCTTCTGGCACAAAAGGAACATGCCTATATTGCAGGCACAGCTGACCGTTTGCTGAGTGAATTGGAACGTCAGGGTGCTGAAACCATGGAGGGGTATCAAATATCCCGTCTCGACCATGCCTTGCAGTCGGCAACCCGGGCGTTGCGCGATGGGGCTGATGATGACTGGGTGGTATCAACCCTCCTGCATGATATTGGCGATGGTCTGGCACCGGCCAATCACGACAAATTTGCAGCCGCAATCCTCAAGCCATATGTGCGCGAGGAATGTGCCTGGGTGGTGGAGCACCATGGCACGTTTCAGATGATCTATTACATGCATCACTATGGGGGAGATCCGAACCAGCGCGAGCAGTTTCGGGGGCACCCAAGTTATCAGACCTGCGTTGATTTTTGTGAACGTTGGGATCAATCGTCGTTTGATCCCCACTATGATCAGGAGCCATTGGCGGTATTTGAACCGGTTTTGCGGCGGGTTTTTGCCCGTTCGCCACATGACCCCGCGCATATGATGCCAGGTGTGGTGAAAGGCCTGCCACCGGCTGCCAAGGCGGGGTAGATACATGGTTTGGCTTGCATGAACCGTTAACCTTGATTAGAGGTTTCGCCGTTAACGTAGGGGAATTAGTCGCCTGAGCTGCCAATTATCTGCATATTGATAAAGAATTTACCATAAAATCGCGGCATTGTCGGGCAATAGAACCGATGATCTCGTTGTTGTATCGCAACTTGGACGCAAGAGAGTTGGGCGGCATTTAATGAGTACGAGGAAATTAGCCATGACATTTTTGGCACCGCAAAGTCGTTTGTCGCGCACCCCCATTGGCCGTGCGCCCACAACCGGCATGGTTGTTGCTGCGCTTTGCGCCAGTGTTGTTTTGGCCGGTTGCACGCGCTCGACCAACTTAAATCAAGGGGGTTTGCTGCCAACACAGCAGCGCCCGGCGACGCCGTTGACACCAACCCCGTTGACACCAGTTAATCAAGCCCAGCTTGACCCGGTCAGCGGTGGCCCAACGCCACCCACACCTTCGCAGGTGACGCCGGTTGAGACACCTGTTCCGGAGCCTGAAAAACCCGTTGAAGTTGCCAAGGTTGAGCCTCCCAAGGACAGCAAGCCGCTGACCAAGGAAGCGCTGGTGGGTGCCTGGACGGTGAGCACCGGGGGATCGAATTGTCAGATATTCCTGGCTTTGACCAAATGGTCCGGCGGTTTCCGTGCCGCTTCTCGGGGATGTTCCGCACAGGCGATATCCGATGTGCAGGCCTGGGACGTAAAAGGTTCGCAGGTCGTGTTGGTCAATTCTGCCGGGTCTAACGCTGCCACGTTGTTCAAGTCTAACGACAGCCGCTACGATGGTTCGACCACCAGTGGCGGGGCGATCTCGTTCAGCCGCTAGGGCGGGTTTCACGAAAATGCGTTGGACACATGTCTTGCACCCAAGCCGTGCGGCTGTAACGAACAGCGCATGAACAAGGATGTGCTCCCCACAGTTTCAATTGCTCACTCCAGCACCCTGAGTGCCGGCGCGATTGCCGGGCATGTGGCGGATTTGGTGGAACAGGGCAAGCTCAAGCCGGACCCGGCGCAGGCCAGCGCGATTAGCGAACTTGACCGCATTCTGGATGAGTTGACGGCACCGCAACTGGCTAACAAGCAAAGTGCCCTTGGCTGGCTGTTTGGTAAGAAACCATCTGCTTCCCACTGTGCGCGCGGCCTCTATTTGTGGGGTGGGGTGGGGCGCGGCAAGACCATGTTGATGGACATGTTTTTTGATGTTGCGCCAACCCAACCCAAGCGGCGGGCGCATTTCCATGGATTTATGCAGGATGTGCATAGCCGGATTCATACATGGCGGCAGGCTCAGAAAACGGCGAAAGACAAATCTGCTGATCCCATTCCACCTTTGGCGGAAGCCTTGGCCAGTGAAGCGCGTTTGCTGTGCTTCGATGAATTTGCAGTAACAGATGTTGCCGATGCGATGATCCTGGCACGGCTGTTTACGGGCCTTTTTGAGCGTGGTGTGACCGTGGTTGCCACATCCAATGTGCAGCCGGACCTGCTATACAAGGATGGACTCAATCGATCGTTCTTCCTTCCCTTTATCGAGCTGGTAAAAGCCCAGATGAGCGTGCTGGAACTGGATTCCCCCACGGATCACAGGATGCGCGCGCTGATAAAAAACGATGTCTATTTCGTTTCAAACGAGGCCGGTTTTGATCGCCTTTGGCATCGCATGGTCGGTGAGGGTGTGGAGGAAACTGCGACGCTGGAAATCAAGGGGCGCAGTCTTGTCTTTGAGCGCAGCCAGGGGGGGCAGGTGCGCAGTACATTTGATGAATTGTGCCGCAGGGCGCTGGGCGCCGGGGATTATCTGGCCATTGCAGAGCGGTTTCACACTGTATTTGTGGCAGGTGTGCCAGTCATGGCCCATGCGGACCGCAATGCGGTTAAACGCTTCATCGCACTTGTGGACACTTTATATGATGCGGGGCGGGTTATTGTTGTGTCTGCTGAGGCATTGCCCGATGCGCTCTATCGCGTTGACCACGGCACCGAAGCATTTGAATTTCAACGCACGATCTCCCGATTGACCGAAATGCAGAGCCGGGACTGGTTTGCAAGGGTCTCTGAACTTTCGGGCTGATTACCTGTTGTCCGGGTGAAAGTGCTCAGGAATATGCAGGAATATATTGACGTTTACGTAAAAAGATTTTCAACTTTTCCGGCGTAGGGCAGCTTCGACCATGGTCAGACTTGTCATTTGAAATTGACCTGCTAAGAATTTCGCCAAGCCCTCTTTGACCGGCAAAAAGGCCGGAAAATTCTTACGTAAAAGGAAGATATTTATGGCACGTAACAAGATTGCGTTGATCGGTTCTGGTATGATTGGGGGCACTTTGGCCCATCTGGCCGGGTTGAAAGAACTGGGTGATGTGGTGTTGTTTGACATCGCCGAAGGTATTCCAGAGGGCAAAGCGCTGGACATTGCCGAATCCTCACCCGTGGACGGGTTCGATGTGAAGCTGACCGGTACACAATCCTATGAAGCCATTAAAGGTGCCGATGTGTGCATCATCACTGCCGGTGTTGCGCGCAAGCCCGGCATGAGCCGTGACGATCTGCTGGGCATCAATTTGAAGGTGATGGAGCAGGTGGGAGCGGGTATCAAAAAATATGCCCCCGATGCTTTCGTGATCTGCATCACCAACCCGCTCGATGCGATGGTTTGGGCACTGCAGAAATTTTCCGGTCTGCCCAAAAACATGGTTGTAGGCATGGCCGGTGTGCTGGATTCCTCGCGGTTGAAACATTTCCTTGCAGACGAATTTGAAGTGTCGATCAAAGATGTCACCGCATTTGTGCTGGGTGGCCACGGCGACACGATGGTGCCGCTGGCAAAGTATTGCACGGTTGCGGGTATTCCCTTGCCTGATCTGGTCAAAATGGGCTGGCTGACAAAGGACCGTATGGAAGAAATTTTCGACCGTACCCGAAAAGGCGGCGGTGAAATTGTGGCTCTGTTGAAGACAGGTTCGGCCTATTACGCGCCGGCAGCCTCGGCGATTTCCATGGCAGAAAGTTATTTGCGGGATCAAAAACGTGTCTTGCCCTGTGCTGCCAACCTTAAAGGCGAGTATGGCATTCAGGACATGTATGTGGGCGTCCCGGTCATTATTGGATCAAACGGTGTTGAGCGCGTCATTGAGGTGGAAATGTCGAAGACGGATGAAAAGGCATTTGCGAAATCTGCCCAGGCCGTTGCCGATCTGTGCGAGGCCTGTGCGGCCATTGCTCCAAATTTGAAGTAACATTCATTGCGTCCGCCAAAGCTTGTCTTTGCGGGCGCACCAGCATTCTTGTGGCCCAACGGGTCGCGACACGGGAAAATTAGGACGGTGAAATGAACATTCACGAATACCAAGCCAAGCAAGTGCTCAAGGGTTTTGGCGCTCCAATTGCAAATGGTGTGCCGGTGTTGACCGCAGATGAGATCGACAAAGCTGTGGATGCACTTCCTGGCCCCGTTTGGGTTGTGAAATCGCAGATTCATGCCGGTGGACGCGGCAAGGGTAAGTTTAAGGAACTGGCAGAAGACGCAAAGGGCGGTGTGCGTGTGTCCTTTAGTGCTGACGAAGCCAAAGCCCATGCCCATGAAATGTTTGGCAATACACTTGTTACCAAACAAACCGGGCCAGAAGGCAAACAGGTCAACCGCCTTTATATTGAAGACGGTGCGGATATCGAATCGGAGCTTTATTGCTCGCTGCTCGTCAACCGAGAAACCGGCAAAGTGTCATTCGTTGCTTCCACCGAAGGCGGTATGGATATTGAAGCGGTGGCCGAAGATACGCCGGACAAAATTCATACGATTGATATTGATCACAGTGATGGTGTTACCGATGCCAAGGTGGCCGATCTGGTGGCGGCATTTGAATTGACAGGCGCGGCCGCCGATGAGGCCCCTGCTTTGTTCCGCACCTTGTATAAGGCATTTACTGAAACGGATATGAGCCTGCTTGAGGTCAATCCGTTGATTGTCATGAAAAACGGCTCGCTGCGGGTGCTTGATGCCAAGGTTTCCTTCGATGGCAATGCGGAATTCCGCCACGCGGATTTGCAGGAATTGCGGGATCTGTCGGAAGAAGATGCCAAGGAAATCGAAGCTTCAAAGTTCGACCTCGCCTATGTGGCGCTGGATGGTGACATTGGCTGCATGGTCAATGGTGCCGGTCTTGCCATGGCGACCATGGATATCATCAAATTATATGGTGCAGAGCCTGCAAACTTCCTTGATGTGGGCGGCGGCGCGACCACTGAAAAAGTAACGGCTGCCTTCAAGATCATTACGGGTGACCCAAAAGTAAAAGGCATTCTCGTCAATATTTTCGGCGGCATCATGCGCTGTGATGTGATTGCAGAAGGCGTTGTCACAGCAGTCAAAGAGGTGGGGCTGAAAGTGCCGCTTGTGGTGCGCCTTGAGGGCACCAATGTGGAAGAAGGCAAAGCCATACTCAACAACAGCGATGTTGATGTGGTGGCCGCCGATGATCTTGATGATGCGGCGCAGAAAATCGTGAAAGCGGTGAAGGGCTGATACGGCTTGGCTGGTGCAATAATTAGGGGGTGGGTTTCGGTTCGTCGAAGCCGTCATCCTGGTGAACAGGAAATGAAAGTGGTTCTATGAAGTTTCGTGTAATGCTTTCTCTTGCGCTTGGATTGGTTGCCGGATCGGTAATGCTCGCCAATGCGCAACAGTCGATTGCCACGACGGATCCGGCAGATACGAATCCCGACCCCGTGTTTGTGTTCAACCGCATTTGTTATGCGCAGGTGCACGATTTCGACGCCATTCGCACCATGTCGGTCAAGCTTGCCTGGCGGACAATGCCGGACACAGATCTGCAGGAGCTGAAAAGCGTCGACAATCCCACAAGCCTGGAGGGCTGGGATGTTCAGGTGGGTGAGCGATTGTTCCGCGTTGGCATTCAAAAATCTGCATTGACCGATGCCCAGAAGAAAAGTTTTCCAGAACTTGCTGGCGGCTCGGCCTCATCGTGTTCCCTCATTCTTGATGATCAGCAGGACGCGGAAGAATTTATGGCCAATATGCAGATATTGGCTGGCAAAGAGCCGGTTTCCAAGGATGTGCCGGAAGGCTTGTTGCGCACAACCACCTGGGCGGGTGGCAATGACGATCTCAAAGTATTCCTGTTCGCAAAAGCACCACCCACCGGCAAGGGTGGTTTGCTCAACGTGACCATTATTCAAAAATAACGACAAGCGGAGCTGTCTCTTAAATGTCCATTCTTATTGATAAAGATACCAAAATCATTGTGCAGGGGCTGACGGGCAAAACCGGTACGTTTCATACCGAGCAGGCCCTTGCTTATCACGGCACCAAAATGGTCGCCGGTACACACCCCAAAAAAGGCGGGGAAACCTGGACCGCATCGAACGGTACTGGTGAGTTGCCAATCTTTACAACCGTTGCCGAAGCGCGGGAAAAAACCGGTGCGAATGCATCGGTAATCTATGTGCCACCGGCGGGCTGCGCTGCGGCCATTGAAGAGGCGATTGATGCTGAAATTCCGCTGATTATCACGATTACCGAAGGTGTTCCGGTTCTCGATATGGTGCGGGTCAAAGAGAAACTGGACAAGTCCAGCTCACGCCTGATTGGTCCTAATTGTCCCGGTGTGTTGACACCGGATGAATGTAAAATTGGCATCATGCCCGGCAGCATCTTCAAGAAAGGATCCGTTGGCGTCGTCTCCCGTTCCGGCACGCTGACCTATGAGGCGGTATTCCAGACAACCAATGCGGGCCTTGGTCAGACAACCGCTGTGGGCATTGGTGGCGACCCGGTAAAGGGCACGGAATTCATCGATATGCTGGAAATGTTCCTGGCCGATGATGAAACCAAATCGATCATCATGATTGGTGAGATCGGTGGATCGGCAGAAGAGGAAGCGGCTCAGTTCCTTGCCGATGAAGCCAAGAAGGGCCGTAAGAAGCCGACAGTTGGCTTTATTGCAGGCCGCACGGCACCTCCTGGACGCACTATGGGACATGCTGGCGCAGTTATTTCCGGCGGCAAGGGCGGCGCAGAAGACAAGATCGCCGCAATGGAAGCTGCGGGAATTCGTGTTTCGCCATCTCCGGCGCAACTCGGCACAACACTGGTTGATCTGCTGAAAGGCTGAAACCACACATTATGGGAGGCGGCGGGAGTCGCGAAAACTGATGGCACGTGAAGCAGCAAATGAAGCCTTCGCCAACTCGTCATTCCTCTACGGCGGCAATGCCGGATATATCGAGGAACTCTATTCGGACTATCGCCAGAACCCTTCTTCGGTAAGTGCGCAATGGCAGGCGTTCTTCGAAGAACTGGGCGACAATGCCGATGATGTTATCAAAAATGCCGCTGGCGCTTCCTGGAAGAAAAAGCACTGGCCCATCCATGCCAATGGTGAGTTGACTTCGGCGCTGGACGGTCATTGGGCGGAAGATGAGATCGTTTCCGAAACCAAAGTGGCTGCGCGCATTTCAGAAAGTGGCGCTCAACTGGACCCCACCCAGGTTCAACAAGCCACACGGGATTCCATCCGCGCCATCATGATGGTGCGCGCCTATCGCATGCGCGGGCATCTTCATGCAGACCTCGACCCGCTGGGCATTGCAGGTAACAAGGAAGACCATAACGAACTTCACCCCTCGACTTATGGGTTTACTGAAGCAGATTACGACCGACCGATCTTTCTTGACCACGTTTTGGGCATGGAGTTTGCGACCATTCCGCAAATGCTGGAAGTGCTGCGACGTACCTATTGTTCAACGCTGGGTGTGGAATTCATGCATATTTCCAACCCTTCGGAAAAGGCCTGGATTCAGGAGCGTATTGAAGGTCCGGACAAATCCATCGAATTTACCGACAATGGCAAATTGGCGATACTCAACAAGCTCGTAGAAGCTGAGGGTTTTGAGAAATTCCTCGACGTTAAATACAAAGGGACCAAGCGCTTTGGTCTGGATGGGGGCGAAGCTCTTATTCCCGCGTTGGAGCAGATTATCAAACGTGGCGGCCAGCTTGGGCTGCAGGATATCGTGCTTGGCATGGCGCACCGGGGACGGTTGAACGTGCTCACCAATGTGATGTCGAAGCCGTTTCGCGCGGTGTTCCATGAATTTAAGGGTGGGTCGTTTAAACCGGAAGAAGTCGAAGGTTCAGGCGATGTGAAATATCATCTTGGCGCGTCTTCTGACCGTGAGTTTGACGGTAATATGGTGCATTTGTCGCTCACTGCTAATCCCTCGCACCTGGAAATTGTCAATCCGGTGGTTTTGGGCAAAGCGCGTGCGAAACAGGATCAGCTGGTCCCCAAGCGTGAAGATGGCACCCGTGACCGCACCTGCGTTCTGCCGCTGCTGTTGCATGGGGATGCCGCTTTTGCCGGCCAGGGGGTTGTGGCTGAATGTTTTGGGCTGTCCGGCCTGAAAGGCCACATCACTGGTGGGTCGGTGCATGTGATTATCAACAACCAGATCGGCTTTACCACCAATCCGCGTTTCTCCCGTTCTTCGCCTTATCCATCGGATGTGGCGAAAATGATCGAAGCGCCCATTTTCCACGTCAATGGGGATGACCCTGAAGCGGTGGTTTATGCAGCCAAGGTGGCGATCGAATTCCGCCAGCATTTCGGCAAACCGGTTGTCATCGATATGTTCTGCTACCGTCGCTATGGCCACAATGAAGGCGATGAGCCTGCGTTTACGCAGCCGCTGATGTATCAAAAAATCAAAAAGCATCCCAGCACGCTCACACTTTATGCAAAGCGCCTGCATGAGGAAGGTCTGATTGCCGATGAGAAGGCGAGCGAACAGGCGTCTGCATTCCGTGCCAAACTGGATTCTGAATTTGATATTGCCGAAGGATACAAGCCCAACAAGGCCGATTGGCTTGATGGTGCCTGGTCGGGGCTGAAAGTTGCTGAAAGTGGCGAAGACCCCCGTCGTGGCAAGACCGGTGTTCCCCTCAAAGTGCTGAAAAATATTGGTCAGCAAATCACCCAGGTGCCGGAAGGGTTCAACGCCCATAAAACGATCAAGCGGTTTATGGATAATCGCGCGAAAATGATCGAAACCGGAGAGGGTATTGACTGGGCGACCGGCGAGGCGCTGGCATTTGGTTCGTTGCAGATGGAAGGCCAAAAAGTGCGCCTGTCTGGGCAGGACTGCGAACGGGGGACATTCTCCCAGCGCCATTCGGTCCTCTACGATCAAAAAGATGAAGGCCGTTATATCCCGCTGGCCAATCTGGAAGCCGACAAAGGCGGAGCGGAACCAGCTGGATATGAAGTGATTAACTCCATGCTGTCGGAAGAGGCGGTGCTTGGCTATGAATATGGCTATGCGCTGGCGGAACCCAATGGTCTGACGATTTGGGAGGCCCAGTTCGGCGATTTTGTAAATGGCGCACAGGTTGTCATTGACCAGTTTATTTCCACCGGTGAGCGCAAGTGGTTGCGCATGTGTGGCCTGGTGATGTTATTGCCCCATGGCTATGAAGGGCAGGGGCCGGAACATTCTTCCGCCCGGTTGGAACGTTTCCTGCAATCGTGCGCAGAAGACAATATGCAGGTGGCCAATTGCACAACGCCCGCCAATTATTTCCATATCCTGCGACGCCAGATGAGACGCGACTTCCGCAAGCCGCTGATCATGATGACGCCGAAATCTCTTTTGCGCCACAAGCGCGCGGTGTCACGACTGGAGGAGTTCGGTGAACAAACATCCTTCCACCGCCTGCTGTGGGATGATGCCGAGATGCTCAAAAACGAGCCCATCAAACTGGTCAAGGACGACAAGATCCGGCGTGTGGTTTTGTGCTCTGGCAAGGTCTATTTCGATCTCTACGAAGATCGCGAGCGCCGCGAAATCAACGATGTTTATCTGTTGCGGGTTGAGCAGCTTTATCCGTTTCCGGCCAAGGCGCTGATTACCGAGCTTTCCCGCTTTAAGAATGCGGAGATTGTCTGGTGTCAGGAAGAGCCAAAAAACATGGGTGCCTGGGGCTTTATCGAGCCCTATCTGGAATGGGTGCTGGCGCATATTGATGCCAAGCACAAACGGGCCCGCTATGCAGGCCGCGCTGCATCGGCATCACCGGCAACCGGTCAGATGTCGCGGCATCTGGCTCAGCTGGCCGCATTCCTGGAAGAAGCGCTGGGTTGACGGGCGCGCTTGAATAACAAAACTGAAGTTCACAACGCGCCACCAGGTGCGAAGCAAATGAAGAGAGAAGACAATGGCCGACGGCGACCTGATTGATGTGATTGCTCCAAGTGCCGGTGAATCGGTAACCGAGGCAGAAGTGGGAGAATGGTTCGTCAAAGTGGGCGGAACCGTTGCCGTTGACGATCCGGTGGTTGAACTGGAGACCGACAAAGCCTCTCTGGAAGTGCCTGCACTTGAAGCTGGTACGCTGGAAGAAGTGCTGGCTGAAACGGGTACTGTCATTGCACCGGGCGATGTGATCGGACGTATTCGCGTGGGCGCATCTTCTGAGGCTGCGGCACCGGCAGCGCCTGCGCCTGCACCAAAAGCGGCTCCGCCCGCTGCAGAAGCTACGCCACCTTCACCGGCGGCTTCCAAGATGATGGCGGACAAGGGCGTTGCGGCTGATGCGGTTACGGGTTCTGGACGCCGTGGCCAGGTATTGAAGGGCGATGTGATTGCCGCAATTGATGGCGGTGCGACGAGCGCCCCTGCTACTGCAACACCGTCTGCGCCGCGTCCGGCGACAACTGGAGAAGATGCCGGTGGTGAAGAGCGGGTGCGGATGACCCGATTGCGCCAGACCATCGCCCGGCGTCTTAAGGATGCTCAAAACACGGCTGCCATGCTGACCACATTCAACGAGGTCGACATGGGCCCGGTGATGGATTTGCGTAAAAACTACAAGGAATTGTTTGAAAAGAAACACGGCGTAAAGCTGGGTTTCATGGGGTTCTTTGTCAAAGCCGTATGCCACGCCCTGAAAGAAATTCCAGCCGTGAATGCGGAAATTGACGGCACGGATATCGTGTTCAAAAACTACGCTCATATTGGCGTGGCCGTGGGTACGGACAAGGGACTGGTCGTGCCGGTTGTGCGCAATGCCGACACCATGTCGATTGCCGAGATTGAACAGGAAATCGGCCGCCTTGGCCGGTCTGCACGCGATGGTAAATTGAGCATGGACGATATGCAGGGAGGCACTTTCACCATTTCCAATGGCGGCGTGTATGGCTCGCTGATGTCGACCCCCATTCTTAATGCACCCCAGTCGGGCATTCTTGGCATGCACAAGATTGAAGAACGCCCGGTGGTTCGCAATGGCGAAATCACCACGGCCATGATGATGTATCTGGCACTTTCCTATGATCACCGCATTGTCGATGGTAAGGAAGCCGTGACCTTCCTCGTGCGGGTCAAAGAAAGCCTTGAAGACCCTCAACGTCTGGTTCTTGATCTGTAATCAGGATTTTGACCCCGGCACACCAAGGAGACGATCATGACACCAGAACTTCACTATCTCGTTTGGGCAGTTGCATTATTGCTTGTGCATGTGGTCATTCAGGCCGTCATGAGCGTCCTTGGCCTTGGTATTGGGTATGCGCTTGGTCCGCAGGACGAGGGCCGGGCGCCTAAGAGCCTCATTGCCCAGCGGCTGGAACGGGCGTTGATGAATTTCATTGAAACGTTCCCGGCTTTTGCTGCGCTGGCCATTGTCATTGCTGTGGCTGGCAAGAGCACGGAAATGACGGTCCTGGGGGCGTCGCTCTATTTTTGGGCGCGGGTGGTTTACGTGCCGCTTTACGCTTTGGGCATTCCGGTTGCGCGCACACTGGCCTGGCTGGTTTCGTTTGTCGGCATTGTTTTGATGCTTTGGCCACTTCTGGCATCTTGATATGACGGGCTCTCACTCAGTCTGGATTGTCACCGGGGGCAGTCGCGGCATCGGCGCTGCAACGGCCGTTATGGCCGGGTCGCGCGGTGCCAGCGTGTGCGTCAATTATGTCTCTAATTCCACAGCGGCCCAGGCCGTGGTGGAGCAAATTACGGATGTGGGTGGTCGCGCGATTGCAGTTCGAGGTGACATGGCCGTCGAGGCAGATGTGGTCGCGTTGTTTAATGCCTGCCAAACGGCTTTTGGCACGCCAACAGTATTGGTCAACAATGCCGGTGTGCTGGATCAGGAAGGGCGGCTGGAAGGTTTCTCAGCGGACCGAATTGCGCGCATTATCGATCTTAATGTGACAGGTGCACTTGTGTGCGCACGTGAGGCGGTAAAACGCATGTCCACGAATAATGGCGGATCGGGTGGATCGATCGTCAATATTTCTTCCATGGCGGCCATGTTGGGCGGTGGCGCAACCTATGTGGATTATGCGGCCTCAAAGGGCGCAATAGATGCCTTGACCATTGGATTATCCCGCGAAGTGGCGCGGGAAGGCATTCGTGTGAATGGCGTGCGTCCAGGTGTCATTGAGACGGAAATTCATGCCTCTGGTGGCAATCCAACCCGCGCGAGAGACCTGGCAGACACTGTACCCATGGGTCGGGCGGGAACCGCTGAAGAGGTGGCTGAAGCCATTTTTTGGCTTGCATCAGATGCCGCGTCCTATGTGACGGGCAGTTCAATAAATGTTTCCGGCGGTCGCTAGCCTGCCATCCTTTTAAAGAGAGACTCCATGGCTGATCAGTTTGACGTTGCAATTATCGGTTCCGGCCCGGGCGGTTATGTGTGCGCAATCAAATGCGCGCAACTGGGTTTGAAAACCGCGATTATCGAGAAGTCATCGACGCTTGGCGGCACATGTTTGAATATTGGCTGTATCCCCTCAAAAGCGCTGCTGCATGCGTCTGAGATGTTCCACGAGGCCGGTCATGGTTTTGATAAGCTGGGCATTGAAACCAGCGCACCCAAACTGAATCTTGAAAAGATGATGGCGCACAAGGATGCCACGGTGAAAGCCAATGTGGATGGCGTTGCCTTCCTGATGAAGAAGAATGATGTGACGGTTTTCAAGGGCACTGGTAAAATTGTCAGTGCAGGCAAAGTGGAAGTTACAGGCGAAACGACCCAGACTGTGGACGCAAAGAACATCGTTTTGGCAACGGGGTCGGAAGTTGCGGGCATTCCCGGGGTGGATGTCAAATTTGATGGCGAGATAATCGTATCATCTGACCATGCTATCGCACTTAAGAAAGTCCCTGCCAAAATGGTGGTTGTGGGTGGCGGCGTGATTGGCCTTGAACTGGGATCAGTATGGTCCCGGTTGGGGGCGGATGTAACCGTGGTTGAATATTTGGGCGCGATCCTGGGTGGCATGGATGGCGGTGTTGCCAAGCAGTTTCAGCGCACGCTGAAAAAGCAGGGCATGACCTTCAAGATGAACTCAAAGGTCACCAGCGTTTCCAAAAAAGGCAAGAAGGGCCTTGTGACATTCGAACCTGTTGCCGGTGGCGAAGCGCAAACGCTTGAAGCAGATGTGGTGTTGGTGGCCACCGGCCGTCTTCCCTATACGCAGGGGTTGGGGCTTGAAGAGCTCGGTGTCGAAATGGAACGCGGCAAGGTCAAGACCGATGCCCAGTGGCGCACCAATATCGAGGGGATCTATGCGTTGGGTGATGTGATCGATGGCCCAATGCTTGCGCATAAGGCCGAAGACGAGGGGGTTGCTGTTGCCGAAACGATTGCGGGCCAGCACGGCCATGTGAATTATTCCGTTATTCCAAGCGTGGTTTACACGATGCCAGAGGTGGCTTCGGTGGGGGCGACGGAGGAGCAGCTCAAGGCAGATGGTGTGGACTATGTGTCGGGGCAGTTCCCGTTTTCAGCCAATGGTCGTGCGCGGGCGATGAACGCCACCGAAGGATTTGTTAAATTCCTGGCTGATGCCAAAACGGATCGTGTTTTGGGTGCGCATATTGTGGGCTTTGGTGCCGGCGACATGATCCATGAAGTGGCAGTGTTGATGGAATTCGCTGGCAGTTCAGAGGATTTGGGGCGCACGTGCCATGCGCATCCAACGCTGTCAGAAGCGGTGCGTGAAGCGGCGCTGGCAACGTTTTCCAAACCCCTGCACATATAAATCAGCGGTTGAGGGTTTATTTCTCGGCTGCGGTTCGTGGCTGGGATTTAGTCAAACAAAGATGCCCGCATGGGCGGATCACACCGGTGCAGGTTGTGTTTTTTCGTCCTTACTTTGGGAACGAATGGCACGGTCGCCTGAACCAGCATCTGGCCAGTGATGTTTGCTTCATCCAAATGCGAAGCGCTCGAATCTTAGCTGCCGAAATTGGCTATTGGGACAATTCTTCGGTTTCAGTATCAGATGCCGCTGCGGCTTCTTCTTCAAACACCGGCTGATCTGCCGGGTCAAAAGTCGACATGGCCTCATGGGACTGTTCGGTCTTGTTGGTATCCAGTGTTGCCGAATAGGTCGATTTTTCCGAACCGGCTGTCTTGTTCCACGAGCAGGCGAGAGCCGGGCTGGCGATGAACGCAGATGCCAGTAGAGTTGCGGTCAAAAGGCGCATTTTTGATCTCCGATTACGATTGGCAATGGAGAAGCGTAACATTGAAGCTGAAATGCGCCAAGTCACATCGTGCGGCGACATCAAAAAGGGTATTCTCATTGATGCCTGCGGATTGATGCCTGGGGAATTTCTCGCAGGCTATACGCCACCGGAGATTGACTATTCCGACTGCTGGCCGATCAGGTGCCACACGTGTCATCGGCGGCAATGATGGGGTCGCGGGTGCACCGGTTGCGGGAAGAACAATACAGGCGCTCAACCTTGGAATAGGTCATGATGCCGGCCGTTACCTGTCCCTTTGCGGTGCGCGAGCAGCGCAGGACGATTTCCACAATCAGGCCTTTGTCGGTGGTCATTTCCACAAATGAATCGCGGTCGCGAAATCCTGGGTACAGGCTGAAATCACTTGCCTGAACTGCGGTTGTGAAAATGGCGATTGTCGTTGCCAAAATAAGTGCGCGCATGGGGAACTCCTCGTCTGCAAACGCCGGAAGCGGCGATTTGCAAAATGAGTTGCAACCCTTGTGCCAGAAATTGGGGCCTCAATTGTCCCAAAATGGGGCGATTAGTCGGTAATTGGACTGATCTTGTATCCCTGCTGTGCCAGAATCTTCAACATGCCCTTCTCGCCGGGTAGATGCAGCGCCCCAACGGCGATGAATGCATTACCCTCATCAATCAGGCTTGTGGCCGCCTTCACCATGTCAACATTGCGCTTGTCGACGATGGTTTGTTGAAACGCGACCATGTCTGCATTCTCCTGTGGCTCTACAAACCCGTTCTCCCCGACGCGCTGTATCACTGACCATATCAAGGCGATTTCGCCCTTCGTATAGAGTTGGATCATGGTCTCAAACACATCGTCCATGCGCTTGCCCAGACGTACCGATTGAATCAGCCCGTTGAGGGCGAAACTTTCGGGCAGGCTGGCCATGGCCTGCATCTGGCTTTCCAGGGTTTCAAGGCCAACAATTTTCTTACCCGATTGCTTTGCCTGTAGTCCCAAATGCAAATCGAGAAACGGTTTTTGAGCCCGTTTGCGCGCCATTTCGCACGCTGGCAAAGATAAAGAACCCATCAGCGCCCAGGGTTTCATGCGCCCGGCAATTGACCACGGCAGGCCCAGCTTTTCAGCCGAACTGGCTTTGATCAACTCCACATCGGTTGCGGACATTTTATCCGACAGTGTCGTGCCATCGGCATAGGTTGTATATTTCAAGAGCGAAAACGCTTTGCTGGCCATCACGGCGGGATCAAGAATTTCCGTGATTTCCAATGCAAGCGTGTCTGCGCGATCAAAGGCGCGCTGAACCCCCGGAGCCAGCTTAAGCAGGCGCGGATCAGCCAGATGCATTGTGCCAAAAAGGGTGGAAGGCTCGATCCCGGCTTTTTCGATTTTCCATGCGGTGCCCGTGCCGAAGAGTGAGGCTTGTGCTTCCGCGCGCATGTCTTTTTCCATATTTGGGGAGAATGCCTTAATTTCGGGCAGAAGAGAATTCCCCGCGCATTGCACTTCAGGTGCAGTTTCCTGTGCCAAGGCTCCGGTGTCGGTACTCACTATGACCGTCAGGGTCACGAATAATGTGGCAATGAATATGCGCAACATGGTCATCATATGTTGAATTCCTTAAATCAGGCGCGGGGATGGGCGGATTGCCAAGTTTTCAAGAGGGCCTGGGAATCCACTGCGGTGTATTTTTGGGTTGTGGACAGGCTGGCATGGCCCAAAAGTTCCTGAATGGACCGCAGATCTCCCCCATTTCCCAACAGATGGGTGGCGAAAGAATGGCGCATGGCATGGGGCGTTGCCGTGGCCGGTAGCCCCAATGCGCTGCGCATCAACCGCATGGCGCGTTGAATGACGCCCGGCTGCACCACACCGCCTCTAACGCCCCTAAATACCGGTTCATCGGGTTCGAGCGCAAACGGACATTGGCTAAGGTAATTTACCACCGCCTTTGAAACGACCGGCAACAGGGGAACCATTCGGGTTTTTCCCCCTTTCCCGGTGATTCGCAGGGCGGTGGCCTGAATATTTGTTCCCCCGGCCAGGGAAATGCCAAGATCACGACCAGTGATCGACAAGGTTTCTGAAATGCGTAACCCGCACCCATACATGAGGGTCATCAAAGCTGCGTCCCTTGCCGCGACCCAAGGGGTTTCGTGCATCTGCTCCCGGGTGTTTGTCAGCTGAAGGGCGGATTTCACATCCACCGGTTTGGGCAGACTGGAGGGCTGGCGTGGCGCGCGCATTGCTGCCAGACCAGCAGCGGATGCCTGCCCCTGTTTTTCCAGATAGCGGACGAATGAGCGAATGCCCGCCAGATCGCGCGCCAATGTGCGCGGACCACAGCCATTGGAACGGCGGCGGGCCAGATATCCCCGAAAGACCAGCGGGCGCAGATCGGCGAAATCCGACAGGGCAGGAGGGTGACCCAGATAGTCGGTCAGATGAACGCAAAACTGGCGCAGATCCCGCTCATAGGCATCCAGCGTATTGGAAGCCATACGCTTTTCTGCGCGCAAATAGGTGTACCATGCGCCAATTGATTGGCGCAGGTCCGGGGTGCTTGAAATCAGAATGTCATTTTCATTTGCCATTGTTGGAACAATGGCAGGGCAAGGTTATTGAAGGCCTAATATACGGCGCGGTTCAGCCGATTGACTGGCCGGTTTTTGCCCAATCTGCCAGGAAGTCAGCCAGGCCCTTGTCGGTGAGCGGGTGTTTGACCAGCTTTTCGATGGTGCTTGGTGGCAAGGTTGCCACATCAGCACCGGCCAGCGCGCAATCTTTGACGTGGTTGACCGTGCGAATCGAAGCGGCAAGAATTTCCGTGTCAAAACCGTAATTATCGTAGATCGTGCGGATGTCTTCGATGAGCTCCATGCCATCAATGCCCATATCATCGAGCCTGCCAATGAACGGAGAAACGTAAGTTGCACCGGCCTTTGCCACAAGCAGGGCCTGGGTTGGCTGGAAACACAGGGTCATGTTGGTTTTAAAGCCTTCATCTACCAATGTCTTGCAGGCGCGCACGCCTTCCAGTGTGGTTGGCAATTTGATGCAGATATTGTCGGCAATGGCGGCAAGAGCGCGGCCTTCCGACAACATGGTGTCATAATCGGTTGCGGCAACTTCGCCGGACACATCGCCGTCCACAATATCACAGATTTCTGCAAGAACTTCCTTGATATTGCGCCCGGATTTCAAGATGAGCGACGGATTGGTGGTAACACCATCGAGAAGACCGGTTGCGTTCCACTCACGGATTTCGTCCACATCTGCGGTGTCGAGGAAAAATTTCATGGGGTCTGTCTCCGGCTTTCAATTTGGGCGTGTTGCCCCATAGTGGGGCGCGGCGCGCGTTCGCATGTTAGACTCCTATCTAGACGAGGAGAAGGCATGCGTCACCCGCCAAACATGTGCGAAACGAAAAAGGGTGTCGCGAGTTGGAGCTGGATCTGGGAATAGAACAGGAGGTGGTGCAGGTATTGCTGCCCATTCCGGCGGCGAAGGCCTATTCCTATAGCGTGCCCAAGGGCATGAACCTGGCGCCGGGAGATTTTGTTCAGGTGCCGCTTGGGCCGCGCAAAATTGCCTCCGTTGTCTGGGATGTGTTGGATGATACGGATGCAAAACCGGTTGATCCAAACAAACTCAGAAGCGTTGAGCAGAAGTTTGACTGTCCCCGCCTTGCGGAACCCGTGCGCCGGTTCATTGACTGGGTGTCCAACTACACTGTTTCGCCACCTGGCATGGTGTTGCGCTCAGTATTGCGTGCGCCTGGCGCTCTTGACCCGGAAACACCGCTTGCCGGGTTGCGCTATTTGGGGGGCGAACCGGAACGGCTGACCGACGCGCGCCGGCGGGTGCTGGAAATTCTTGGCGAACAACCGGGGCTTGCCTGGACCCGGTCTGGTCTGGCCCATGCGGCAGGGACCGGCACATCGGTGATCGACGGGCTGGTCAAACAGGGCCTTTTTGAAAATGTGTTGATCCCGCCCCCGCCGGTCGTGGTCCAGCCTGATCCAACACATGGCCTTGATGGAATTGCGCTCAATAGTGACCAAACAGAAGCCGCTGCCCATTTGGTGGCAAAGGTAAATGAGCGCTCATTCAATACGATCTTGCTGGATGGGGTGACCGGTTCGGGAAAAACCGAAGTTTATTTTGAGGCAATTGCGGCGGCCCTGGAGCAGGGAAAGCAGGTGCTTATTCTGTTGCCAGAGATCGCGTTGACCGCCACTTTTCTTGACCGGTTTGAAGCCCGGTTTAGCGCGCCACCGGCGCCCTGGCATTCGGATATTGCACCAAAACTGCGCGAACGGGTCTGGCGTCAGGTTGCCACGGGCCAGGTGAGGGTTGTGGCCGGTGCCAGATCGTCCCTGTTCCTGCCATTTGAGAATCTGGGGCTGATTATTGTTGATGAAGAACATGATACGGCCTTCAAACAGGAGGACCGTTTTTTCTACAATGCCCGGGACATGGCGGTGGTGCGGGCATCAATTGGCGATTTTACCTGTGTATTGGCCTCGGCAACGCCCTCGATTGAAAGCAGGGTCAATGCTCAATCTGGTCGTTACGCCCATGTGGAAATGAAACAGCGCCATGGTGCGGCTGTATTGCCCAACCTAGAAACCATTGATTTGCGTAAAGACCCACCGCCGCGTGGGAAATTTTTGTCCCCAGTTCTCACCGATGCCATGCAGGCGGCTGTGGGACGCGGCGAACAGGCATTGCTGTTTCTCAATCGCCGTGGCTATGCGCCGTTGACGCTGTGCCGGGTGTGCGGCTTTCGGTTCGAATGTCACAATTGCTCCGCCTGGCTGGTGGAACACCGGTTCCGCAATCAGTTGCAGTGCCACCATTGCGGGCATGCTGAGCCGGTGCCGGAAGCCTGTAGCAATTGCGGTACGCTGGACCATCTGGTTGCCTGTGGACCGGGGGTGGAGCGTTTGGCGGAAGAAGTGGATGAATTATTTCCCGATGCGCGCATTGTGGTTTTGTCCTCTGACATGTTTGGCGGCGTTGCACGATTGCGCATCGAGCTGGAAGCCATCGCCAAGGGGGAAGCTGACATCATCATTGGTACGCAACTTGTGGCTAAGGGCCATAATTTTCCACTGATGACATGCGTGGGCGTTGTTGATGCCGATCTGGGGCTGGCCAATGGCGACCCGCGTGCTGCTGAACGCACGTTCCAGCTTCTCAGTCAGGTGACAGGCCGGGCCGGGAGGGCGGGGGGTGAATCAATCGGCCTTTTGCAAACCTATGCGCCGGACCATCCGGTGATTGCAGCCATTGCAAGCGGGGACCGCGATGCGTTTTATGAGCGCGAAATTGCCCTGCGCCAACAGGCCGGATTGCCGCCGTTTTCAAGGCTTGTTGCCTTGATCATTTCTGCCACTGACAAGCGTGAGGCGCAAAATCACGCACAAAATCTAAAGAACAGTGCGCCCAAAAGCGCTGAAGTAATGCTGCTTGGGCCTGCTGAAGCACCCATGTCGCTTGTGCGCGGGCGCTTCCGGTTTCGCCTGTTGGTTCACACCCAACGCAGCTTTGATGTTCAGTCCTATGTGCGCTCGTGGATTGCACAAGGACCGAAGGAACGGGGCAGTGTGCGCGTGCAGATTGATGTGGATCCGCAAAGCTTCCTTTAAGGCGGCCATTTGCTGCGTTGAAAGTGCCGGGCTTTAAGCCTTTCGTAAGCACGATCTGGTCCACTGCGGGCTCCTATCTGCAATCAATACGAACCCGTATGCCCATAAGGAAGAGCCAAATGACGACCACTGAAAACGCCGTCCAATTGGAAGAAAATGCAAAGCCGGAAGCTGTTCTGGATGCCATTGCTGCCAAACCACAATTGGCGTTTCAGGCCTTGATGCCGCGGGTGACAAAGGAATTTGACAAACCGCTTGGCAAACAGTTGAAGGACATTTTGTCCCTGTGCATGCGCGGTAACAAACTTTCTGTCGATGAATATTATCAAATGTGCCTGTTTGATGATGCGACCTATTCGGCCGATGACAAGAAAAAATTTGTTGGTTTGCAGAAGTCGCGGGAATTGTGGATCAAGCTGATGAAGCCCAACCGGCATCTTGGTCTGATTGATGACAAGCTGGCATATGAAGTCATGATGCGCGGTTTTGGCCTCTCGGTGCCAAAAACACGTGCGATTGTCGGTGGCCACTACCCTGGCGATGCGATGACGCGCATTGACAATGAAGCTGCCCTTGGGGCGTTTCTTGCCGGCGCAGCTTTTCCTTTGTTCGGCAAGCCCATCGATTCCCTGCAGAGCCTTGGGTCAGCGCGTTTTGAACGTTATTGCGTCAAAACAAACATGGTCGCACTTGCTGACGGTAAATGCGTTTCTGTTGCTGATTTGTGGCAGGAGATCGAAACCAAATTTGGCGGTACATATCTGTTTCAGGAATGTGTTGAGGCCCATCCGGTGCTTCAAAAAATCTGTGGTGGCGGCCTGCCGACCGCCCGCGTGATGACCCTGGACCGGGGAAATGGTGCAGAAATTTACCGGGCTGCACTCAAACTGGTTGGCGATGGCAATGTGGCTGATAATTTCTGGCGTCAGGGCAATCTGCTGTCGCCGGTGGATTGTGAATCGGGGACCATGGGTGCGGCTTTGACCCAGATGGGGATTGACGGTGAATTTGTCGCGACCCATCCGGTGAGCGGTGCCCAGATCGAAGGCGTGACATTGCCCCATTGGGATGCGGTGAAACAGGTTGCCCTTGATGCGGCAAGCCTGCTACCGGGGTCTGTCTTGCTTGGCTTTGACATTGCAATTTCGCCAGATGGTCCTGTCATCATCGAAGTCAATGGCGATCCGCATTTGATCCTGATGCAAATTGCCCACAAAAAGGGCGTGCTGGATACACATATGCTGGAAGCGCTCGACTATGTGGAAAACAAGCAGGCCAGGGACCGGGCCAAACTAAAAGAACATCTGCGTTTGGAGCGCGATGCCGCCAAAGCAGAGATGCAGGAAGCGGTTCGACGCAAAGCTGCGTAGCGACCGACCCGGTGATGGAGTTGGATCAGGCATTTGTTTGGCTGGGCCGAATTGTCGCACATACCCCATGCCCCATGCCCCGCTTCTCATGACCACATGAGCTGGCGTTAACGGTGCTTGTTGCCCTGCCAGATCAAGAAGGCGTATTTTCCGGTGACGCTGAGCGTTTCACCAGAACTGATTCGCTCGCGTCTCACATAACCACGCCGAGAGAATGAATTTATGGAAATCACACTAAGCTGGCCCTATTCAACCGGCGAATGGCTGGCATGGCTGACCGCGCTGGTGACCCTGGGAATCGGTCTTGCACTGATGATCATCCCGCGCCGGTTTATATATGTTCTGGGCCTTGTGCCCCGTGAGGACAGCCCAAATGGTGTCTCTGAGGTGCGCGGCGCTGTCGGTGGCATGTGGGCAGGCATTGCCCTGGCCTGCCTGTTATTGGCCCAGCCACTCGTTTATTTGGCCCTGGGGCTGGCATTTTTTACCGCAGTTATTGGCCGTGTGGTTTCGTTTGTGGCCGACAAAAGCTTTAATCTGCACTGTGTCGCTGCCACGGTGTTTGAAGGCGTGGCGGCCACACTGCTTATATTATATGGGCTTCAAATCGTGCCATAGCGGTGCTTTGGTCACCGGAATTGACCAAGTCTGAACCCTAGGCGACAGGGATTGAGAAAAATACGATAATTTGTCGCTTAATCACAAAGCATGAGTTGGGGCTGTTGCGACTCAAAAAAGCCCGTGCTAGGGGAAGCGCGGTTTGACGGGGCAAGGGCTCCGGGGGACCAAGTTTACCGACCAGCAAAGCGGCGCAATTCCGGCAATCATCAAGTCCGGAAATTGGTGCCGCAAAACCGCTAGAGAAGAACATTCGTCTTGGCAGATATGGCAGACAGCGCTCCATCAGCTTCCGGGCAAATCTCCGGTGTGGCAGAACGCTACGCCTCCGCCCTGTTTGAGCTGGCTGTGAGCGAAAAGAAAATTCCGGCAGTCGATAAAGATCTTAGACGGCTCAATGACCTGCTTAACGGTAGTGATGATTTGATGCGTGTTATCAAATCTCCCGTTTTCGCAGCAGAAGATCAGCAGAACGCAACTGCGGCTGTGTTGAAAAAAGCAAAGATTTCCGGTCTGGTGGCCAATTTCGTCAATGTGGTGGCTGGCAATCGCCGGCTTTTTGCAATGCCCGAAATTATTAGGTCATTCCGCCAGAAACTGGCCGCCCACCGGGGCGAGATCAGTGCTCAGGTTTCGGTTGCCCATGCGCTCAGCGCGGCGCAAACCAAAGAATTGAAGACAACGCTGAAAGGCGTGGTCGGCAAAGATGTGTTGCTGGATGTGACGGTTGATCCGTCACTTCTGGGGGGTATGATTGTTAAAATCGGCTCCCGTCAGATAGACACATCGATTAAAACCAAACTCTCTTCCCTAAAGCTCGCACTTAAAGAGGTCGGCTAATGGATATTCGTGCTGCGGAAATTTCCGCAATTCTGAAAGACCAGATTAAAAATTTCGGTAAAGAGGCTCAGGTCTCTGAGGTAGGACAGGTTCTGTCCGTCGGTGATGGTATCGCCCGCGTTTACGGACTGGACAATGTCCAGGCCGGTGAAATGGTGGAATTCCCTGGCGGAATTCAGGGCATGGCGCTGAACCTTGAAACAGACAATGTGGGTGTTGTTATCTTCGGTAACGACCGCGACATCAAAGAAGGCGACACCGTTAAACGGACCGGCGCCATCGTTGACGTGCCTGTTGGCAAGGAATTGCTTGGCCGTGTCGTGGATGGCCTTGGCAATCCGATTGACGGCAAGGGCCCGATCAAGTCCAAACAGCGTTCGCGTGTGGATGTGAAGGCGCCGGGTATTATCCCGCGTAAATCCGTGCATGAGCCTATGTCTACTGGCCTGAAAGCGATTGACGCTCTCATCCCGGTTGGCCGGGGCCAGCGTGAATTGGTGATTGGTGACCGTCAGACCGGTAAAACAGCCATCATTCTCGACACTTTCCTGAACCAGAAGCCAGCCCATGATGCAGGCAATGAGAGCGATAAGCTCTATTGTGTGTATGTAGCGGTTGGTCAGAAGCGTTCAACAGTTGCCCAGTTTGTGAAGGTTCTGGAAGAGCGCGGCGCGATGGAATATTCCATCGTTGTGGCCGCCACCGCTTCCGACCCAGCGCCGATGCAATATCTTGCGCCGTTTACCGGCTGCGCGATGGGTGAATATTTCCGCGACAAGGGCATGCACGCGCTGATCGGCTATGACGATCTGTCGAAACAGGCTGTGTCCTACCGTCAGATGTCTTTGCTGCTGCGTCGCCCGCCGGGCCGTGAAGCTTATCCTGGTGACGTGTTCTACCTGCATTCACGCCTGCTGGAACGGGCTGCGAAGCTGAACGAAGATAATGGTCTTGGTTCGCTGACGGCTCTGCCGGTTATTGAAACCCAGGGTAACGACGTTTCTGCGTTTATTCCCACCAACGTGATTTCGATCACGGATGGCCAGATCTTCCTGGAAACCGATTTGTTCTTCCAGGGCGTGCGTCCGGCTGTGAACGTTGGTTTGTCGGTGTCTCGTGTGGGCTCCTCAGCCCAGGTGAAGGCGATGAAACAGGTGGCCGGTTCGATCAAGGGTGAACTTGCCCAGTATCGTGAGATGGCCGCATTTGCCCAGTTTGGTTCCGACCTTGATGCCTCCACCCAGCGCTTGCTGAACCGGGGCGCGCGTTTGACGGAATTGCTCAAGCAGCCACAGTTCTCGCCTTTGAAAACTGAGGAGCAGGTCGCTGTTCTTTATGCTGGTGTGAACGGATATCTCGATAAACTGCCTGTTGCTCAGGTGGGTCCGTTTGAACAGGGGCTTTTGGTCTGGCTGCGTAACGATCACAGCGATCTGATGGGCGAAATCGCCAGTAAGAAAGCGCTTGATGATGATCTGACAGCTCGCCTGAAAGACGCCATCGATTCATTTGCCAAAGGTTTCGAATAGGCGCGGTGCGCCTGTTCGGGTGAAACGAGAGGGAAAGGCCTGAATGGCTTCGCTCAAGGATCTCAGAAACAGAATCGCCTCTGTTAAGGCGACGCAAAAAATCACCAAAGCCATGCAAATGGTTGCGGCGGCCAAATTGCGTCGTGCCCAGTCAGCGGCTGAAGCTGCACGTCCCTATTCCCAACGGATGGATGCCGTGATGGCAAATATCGCGGCGGCTGTGGGCGACGCGGAAGGTGCTCCACGTTTGCTCGCAGGCACTGGCAGTGACCAGACTCATTTGCTGATTGTGGCAACAGCCGAGCGTGGCCTGTGCGGCGGTTTTAACTCGTCCATTGCGCGTCTTGCGCGGGACCATGCGCGGGATTTGATTGCTTCAGGCAAGACGGTCAAGATATTGCCTGTCGGTAAAAAAGGCGCTGATGTGCTCAAATCCGAGTTCGGTGACATTATGATGCCGAGCGTCGATCTGCGTGAAGTCAAGCATGTGGGCTACAGCAATGCCAATGACATCGCACAGCAGGTTCTGGGCATGTTCGATGGTAATGAATTTGACGTGGCTACGCTGTTCTACTCCGAGTTCCAGTCTGTCATCAGCCAGATACCCCAGGCGCAACAAATCATTCCGCCCCAGCTGAATGAAGTTGAAGAGGCGGATAGTGCCTCGACACTTTATGACTATGAGCCGGACGAGAATGAAATCCTGACTGATTTGCTGCCACGCAATGTGGCCGTGCAGATTTTCCGCGCATTGCTCGAAAATGCGGCTTCCGAACAGGGCGCCCGCATGTCAGCGATGGACAACGCGACACGCAATGCCGGTGAAATGATCGACAAACTGACACTGACCTATAACCGTCAGCGCCAGGCGCAGATCACCAAAGAACTTATTGAAATCATCTCTGGCGCAGAAGCGCTGTAGTTCGGGTTCCCTGCAGGACACGAACAGGTAAACAGGCTCGAGAGAGCGAAAAAAGGGTTAGACACTATGGCGAAAGCAGCAGCCCCAAAGAAACCAGCAGCAGCGAAAGCTCCTGCGAAAAAGGCTCCCGCAAAGGCAGCCGCCGCAAAGCGCGCTCCAGCTAAAAAAGCTGCGGCATCGCGTGCTGGCGGTAAAATCACACAGGTCATCGGCGCTGTGGTGGACGTTCAGTTCGATGGCGACCTGCCAGCGATCCTCAATGCCCTCAACACAGACAACAATGGCAACCCGCTAGTGTTGGAAGTTGCACAGCACCTGGGTGAAAACACCGTTCGCACAATCGCGATGGACGCCACTGAAGGCCTTGTTCGCGGTCAGGCTGTGACCGACACTGGTGCACCCATCCAAATGCCAGTGGGCGACGAAACCCTTGGTCGGATCATGAATATTATTGGTGATCCCATCGATGAGGCCGGTCCAGTTGGCGCAAAATCCTACCGGGCGATCCACCAGGATGCGCCGGAAATGGTTGAACAATCAACGGAAGCCGAAATCCTCGTGACCGGCATCAAGGTTGTGGACCTTCTGGCACCTTACGCCAAAGGCGGTAAAATTGGTCTGTTCGGCGGTGCCGGCGTGGGCAAGACGGTTCTTATTCTGGAACTGATCAACAACATTGCGAAAGCCCATGGCGGGTATTCGGTGTTTGCCGGCGTTGGTGAGCGCACCCGTGAAGGTAACGATCTGTATTATGAAATGATCGAATCCGGCGTGAACGTTGACCCCAAGGAGAACAAAGGTTCTGCCCAGGGTTCCAAATGCGCCATGGTGTTTGGTCAGATGAACGAACCTCCCGGTGCCCGTGCCCGTGTGGCGCTTTCCGGTCTGACAATTGCGGAAGATTTCCGCGACAAAGGCCAGGATGTTCTGTTCTTCGTGGACAACATCTTCCGCTTTACCCAGGCCGGTTCGGAAGTGTCGGCCCTGTTGGGTCGTATCCCATCTGCTGTGGGTTATCAGCCAACTCTGGCAACAGACATGGGTTCGATGCAGGAACGCATTACCACAACTACCAAGGGTTCCATCACCTCGGTGCAGGCGATTTACGTGCCTGCCGATGACCTGACCGACCCGGCTCCTGCCACATCATTTGCTCACCTTGATGCGACCACGGTTTTGAACCGTTCGATTGCTGAAAAAGGCATTTATCCTGCGGTGGATCCACTTGATTCCACATCGCGCATGCTGGACCCCCAGATCATTGGTGATGAACATTATCGAACAGCCCGTGAAGTGCAGGAAGTGCTTCAGCGCTATAAAGCGCTCCAGGACATCATTGCTATTTTGGGCATGGATGAATTGTCGGAAGAAGACAAACTTGCCGTGGCCCGCGCCCGTAAGATTGAACGCTTCCTGTCACAGCCATTCTCGGTTGCTGAAGTATTTACAGGGGCACCGGGTAAACTGGTTGATCTGGAAGACACCATTAAGGGCTTTAAAGGCCTTGTGGCTGGTGAGTATGATCACCTACCAGAAGCTGCGTTCTATATGGTCGGCGACATGGACGAAGCCATCGAGAAGGCACAGAAACTGGCAGCTGAAGCTGCCTGATGAGCGGGGGCAATTCATTGCAGCTGCAAGATGCTGTCAATGACATCTGCCCCTGGTCTGGCAAACCTGTGTCAGCGGACTCGCTGACACTTTACCGCGGCAGTGTTGTCGGGTTTTGTAACACAGGTTGCCGGGACAAATTCGCAAAGGCCGTATCTGATTTCGATCAGGCCCTCTTGCAACATGAACGATCCGGGAAAGACTGAACATGGCCAACGCTTTCAAATTTGAACTCGTTTCTCCAGAAAGCCTGTTGCTTTCCGGTGATGCTGAGATCGTGACTGTTCCCGGCGCTGAAGGCGATATGGGCATTCTTGCCAATCACGCCCCGCTGATGACAAGTCTTCGCCCCGGCATGGTGAGTGCAAAGCTCGCCGATGGATCAGAAGAAGCTTATTTTGTGCGCGGTGGTTTTGCCGATATTGCTGGCGAATCCGTGACCGTTCTGGCGGAATTTGCCGTCGCTAAAAAAGACCTGACCAAGGAAGTTTTTGCTGAACAGCTTCGGTTGGCCAAAGAAGATGCCGAACGCCATGAGGCATCGGGCGATGACGAGAAGATCACCAGTTCGCGCGCCTATCTGGATCAGCTCACCCATCTGGAATCGACCCTGACCACTGCCTAAACGGCTGGTTCGCCAGAGTATAAGCCCTTGAAACACTTGATCTCGATTGGGCGAGGCTCGTCTCGCCCAATTGCACATTGATGTGCGCCGCAGTTCGAGATTATCCCGCCAGATGTGAAAAGCGGGACACGACCTGTTCGTAAATATCGCGCTTAAAATCGACGATAAGTTCAGGCAAAAGAGCCATGTCTTCCCAGCGCCAATCATCAAATTCTGCCGTATGCCCATCCGGCGGCGGATTAATCTGAATCTCTGATTCATCGCCCATGAACTGATAGGCAAACCACATTTGTTTTTGACCGCGAAACTTGCCCTTTAAACCAGTTCCAATCATTGAGTCTGGCAGATCATAGGTCAGCCAGTCACCGGTTTGGTCGAGAAGTTGTACATTGGATATGCCCGTTTCCTCATAAAGCTCGCGCAGGCTGGCCGGACCGGGATCTTCGTTTTTGTCGATGCCCCCCTGGGGCATTTGCCAGCGTTTGGGCGACCCCGAATATTCCGTATTACCCTCCGAAATGCGCTGGCCGATCCACACTTTACCCTTTGAGTTGAGAACCATGATCCCAACGCAAGGGCGATAGGGTAAAGCAGATGCAGGGCTGGTTTTTGGCACTAGCGATAATCCCGAACCAGATTGCTGGCGGGCACAATTAAAATTCCACGTTTTTGCGCGACCTCAATCCATTGGGATATCTGATTGATCGTTTCTGGAAATGCTGTGGCGGTGCCCACGGCGAAACCTTTTTGCCGGGCCAGGGCTTCAAGAGCACCAAGATTTGCCCGAATGGCCGTGTCATTGCGCCTGGAATCGATCACGATATCTCCCTTTAGATGGGGAAGACGAATGTCGGCTGCGATCTCAAGCGCGATGCTGGCTTGAACGCTGCCATCGTCGAGATAGGCCAGGCCACGCGCTTTCAGCTCCCGCAAAATCGGCCGCATGGCATCATCATCATTGCTTAGACCTGCCCCCAGATAGTTCATGGTCAGGGGATAGTTCGTCACCCTGCCCAACAGCCAGCGAAGATTGCCCAGATTGCCACCGGGTGCATCGGATTTAACCAGGGTGCGCGGACCGGGATTAATCGCGGGATAGCCAAGGGGTTCCATGGGGAGTTGCAGAACGATTTCATGGCCATCCTTGATGGCATCCTGCATCCAGCGGCTCAAAGAATTGCCAAAGGGTGAAAAGCCAAGCGTGACCGCATTTGGCAAGGAACGTATGGCCTGTTGAGTGCCTGTTTGGCTTAAGCCAAGGCCGCCCACAATAATGGCCACCCGGTTTGCGCCCACGGTCCCCGATGATTTTGAATAGGCGTCCAGTGGCCGCATGCCACCGCTTGATATTTTTGGAAGCGGGCCAAATTCGGATTTTTCCAACAGATCGGGAATTTGTGCCCATTCATTGTTTCTGCTCTTGGGCACAGGCTGGGGTTTGAACGCCGGAACCTGCCTATTGGCTGCGGTGTTTTGTTGCCCTGTCAGTGGTTCAAGAGGTTCCAATGGGGACAATGGAGAAAGCGGCCGCGCAGAACCAGGTGTGTCAATTCCATCGATCTGCCCCTGGTTCGCAGATTGTCTATTTGAATCGGGAGTGGTTGATAGCGTTTTTTCCTCGCCCAGGGCGATGACAGTTGGGTCTTCCGGGCGGGCATCAATAAAGACATAGGCCAGCAGGCTTAAGCCCGCGAGCGCCAGCGCGAGAACGGGCAATTGCCAGCCCATTGGCTTTTTGGGCTCAGCGGTGCCCAGCGGTTTATGCAAATCACTCATGAATTGTTTATATCCGGGTCTAAACAAAAAAGGGAGTGATGGATTACATCACTCCCTGATCGATTTAACACGCTTTGCCGGTTTATACCCGCTTACATGCACCACCGGCTGAAAGAACATCGTCCTTGTTCGGTGGGAAGGCTGCGTTTGTTTTGCCGCCGCGCAACAGATCCATGGCATAATTCAACTGTACATCATCCTTGGGATCCGGTGGCACATAGCTGAAGGAGCCTGAACCGCTGTCGTCCTGGGATTCGCCTTCAATTGAATTGCGCAGGCTTGATTCGCCACGGGCTTCAACACGGCCCTGCAATTCTGCGGGCAGCGGCTGGTCGACCTTGATATCCGGCTCAATGCCCTTGCCCTGAATGGAACACCCGCTTGGTGTGTAATACAGGGCGGTCGTCAGGCGCAGCGCGCCATTGCTGCCCAGTGGAATGATGGTCTGCACGGAGCCTTTGCCGAAAGAACGGCTGCCTAATACAGTTGCGCGGCGGTGGTCCTGCAATGCGCCTGCGACAATTTCAGATGCGCTTGCCGAGCCGCCATTGACGAGAACCACAACGGGTTTGCCCCGTGTGAGGTCGCCCGGGGTTGCGCTTTTGCGCTCGACATCGTTCTTGTCGCGGCCTCGGGTTGAAACGATCTCACCGCGGTCAAGGAAGGCGTCAGATACGCTGACAGCCTGGAACAACAGGCCGCCGGGGTTCAGCCGAAGATCGAGAACATAGCCCTTGAGTTTGTCTTCGGGGACTTTCTCGCGGATGTTCTTGATCGCCTCTTCGAGGCCCTCATAGGTTTTTTCGGTAAAGCTGTTAACGTCCAGATATCCCACATCATCGCCTTCAACGCGGAATTTTACGGACTTAATCACGATGGTGTCACGCACAATGGTGATTTTCATCGGCTTGTCGGCGCCTTTGCGCAGAATGGTCAAAACGATCGGGGTGTTTACAAGTCCCCGCATTTTTTCAACGGCTTGTTGGAGCGACAGGCCACGGACATTTTCACCATCTATCTGGCTCACCAGATCGCCCGCCAGGACGCCCGCTTTGGCAGCCGGTGTGTCATCAATTGGCGTGATCACTTTGACCAGTTCATTTTCCATCGTCACTTCGATGCCAAGACCGCCAAATTCGCCCCGTGTCTGGGTGCGCATGTTGTCGCTCTCTTTGGGATCGAGATAGGAGGAATGGGGGTCGAGGGATTGCAGCATGCCGTTAATGGCATTCTTGATGAGTTGGTCGTCCTTCGGCTCGGTCACATATTGAGAGCGGATGCGCTCAAAAATATCACCAAAAATATCCAATTGCCGATAGGTCTCTGACCCGGCAGCGTCGGCGCGCGACGAAAACACCATGCCCTGATTTACTGTCACCATGGCGATGGCGCCAATTGCTGCTCCAGTCATCATCAGCGAAAACTTACGAATCATCCTTTGGTCCTTCACCTGCAGGTATCGACCACCAGGGGGTGGGATCGATTGGCTTTCCATTCTTCCGGAACTCTACATAAAGCACCGGCCCATTGGAACCTAATTTCAAAGGCGCAGCGCTGGCAACGCGCGTAATTCCCATTCTTCCAACGGGTTCTCCAGCCAGAACAAAGCGTCCGACCGGCACGTTGACCTGTGCCAGCCCAGATAGAATCACGTGATAGCCGTCACCTGCGTTCAAAATGAGGATTTGTCCGTAGGATCTAAATGGCCCGGCATAAACCACCCACCCATCGGCGGGGGAACGTACCCGGGCATTGGCGCGAACTGCCAGGGCGATGTTTTTGTTGGTCGTGCCGATGCTGCTGCGGCTGTCATAATCATACAATTGAACCCCTTGCGCCGGGCGCGGCAGAGCGCCAAGGGCTTTGGAAAATGCAACGGCCGGTTCGATGCGGGTAACATCTCCAGACGAGGGGCCAAGGCTGGCCAATGCGTTGTTATTTCTATCAATTTTGGAAGTGCCATTGCTCTGCAATGTCTTGCGCGCTTGGATCAAACGCTCTTCTTCCAACCGGCGGCGGTTTTCGTCTGCCTTGCGGGCGGCATCTGCGGCGGCAGCGGCGGATTCGATTTGAGTCTCAAGGTCAATGATGAGGCCCTGGAGCGATGTTGCCTGGCTGGCGAGTTTGGCGGCCTTTTGTGCCTCAGCGTCCAGTGCTTCGCGTGATCCGGCCAACAATGTGTTCTTTTCATCAATCAACAGGCTCAACCGGGCTTCGTCTTCGGCCAGTGCATTTAAGGCTTCGGTCAGGGAAGCCTTCTGTTGCTCAATTTTGCGTGACGTCTCCCTCAATGCGGTCAATTCCGCCAGAAGAATGGCCGTTTCGTCGCGAATGACGGGCACGACTAAACCTAAAACCATGGAACTTCTGATTGACGCAATGGCATCCTCGGGCGTTACCAGCAGCGCGGGCGGCGGCTTGCTGCCCATGCGCTGCAGGGCACCAATCACTTCAGCCAACAGATCTGATTTGCTGGCCAGCGAGGTTCGTAATTCACTTTGTTGAGTCAGGCTGATGTCCAATTGTTCTTCAATGGTGGCGATATCGCCTTCCAGATCCTGACCTCTTTTTGAAGCCGTCAACAATGCCCGGTTGATGGCCTCTATGTCTTTGTCGAGTGCTGTAATTTCCGCTTTCAGGGCAGATTGTCGCTCTTCGGCGTCAGCCAGGATTTTTCTTACGCGCTCCAGCTCAAGTTCGCTGGCCTGCTTTGTTGAAATTGGATTGTCCGTTTGTGCAATTCCAGGAACGGTAAATGTGGAAAACGCAAAAGCGCTAAGCAGTCCCAGGGCAGATCGTCTTATTAAATTCATGAAATTGACAATTGGCATTTTGGGCGCGGTTCCAGCGTTTTTGGTACAGGTGATTGACAGCGGGATTTTGCGCCCAAATTGTCTTGATTGCATGGGCCGCTGCAACAAATTTCATCGTGATGAGCCGGTATAAACAACATTACGGTTGCTGGTGTTAATCAACGGTTAACCATAATTTCGCCGCCTTAGATGCGGTGATATGGGTGGTTTGAGAGAATGGTTGTGGCACGATATATTTGTTCAAGCACCAATGCGCGGGCAATTTGATGGGGCATGGTCAGTGCGCCAAATGAGACGACATGATCTGCCTGTTTGCGTATCGATGGGTCTAGCCCATCAGGACCACCGATCAAAAAGGCAATGGCGGGAGCCCCGGATTCAAGCGAGCGAGAGAGGTTCTGGGCAAATTCTGCGCTTGTGGGTGATTTCCCCCGTTCATCAAATGCATAAATGACGGATCCGCTGGGAATGCGATCCAGCAGGCTTTGTGCTTCTGCGGATTTGCGCTGCTGTTCAGATGCGGCGCGACTTTCGCTGTTTTCCACCAGCTCCAGTTTTGAAACACCAACGGTTTTACCAGCACCCTTTAGGCGCTTCTCATATCGCGATACCAGCTCCTGTTCGGGGCCGGATTTCAGTTTGCCGATGGCAGAAATGATAAGGCGCATAGCTGTCCTTTCGGAACAGGGATGTTCCGTTTCACAAAGGTGCGTGCCGGTGTTACCGGCATCACGCCTGGGCCATTTCCTCTTCGGCAATCATGGTCCACAATTTTTCAAGATTGTAAAATTCACGAACCTCTGGGCGGAAGATGTGCACAATAACGTCTCCGGCATCCACCAGAACCCAGTCACAGGCAGGCAGGCCCTCAACCTTGGGCGCATCGAGTCCGGCGTCCTTGAGGTCACGCAAAAGCCGGTCTGCCACGGCGTTGACGTGCCGGTGCGAACGACCACTGGAGACGACCATGTGGTCGGCAACGGGCGATTTACCTGTGATTTCGATGTGGGTGGTTTCCTCTGCCTTGGAATCATCAAGGCTGGAGAGAATGGTGTCCAGCAGAGCTTTGGGGGACATTTCCCCCGGCGAGCCGGTCGTCTGAATTGGTGCGTTCAGTTGACTTACCTTTCCTGAATCGCTTTGCGCTGCAAAGCATAGTCACACACAGTTCACCTGGTCCGCACCGACAATGGTGCGGATCATTCCCGGGCCGATTTGCCAGGGAACACGCAAATGATAGTCCTGTTTTGGTGACAGTTTCAATAAACTATCTGTTTCTGGCCGGTTATGTGTTCGTTTTGGTGGCCAGACGCTTGCGAATGAGCGTTGAAGACAGCGTGTTACGCGGTCCGTGTAAAAAGGTCCAGACAGGGGGCTTCATGGTTGCCAATAAACTTGCATCTGTTTCATCAATGCGTACCCGGCGCAGGGTTTGGGCGGCTCGCGCTGAATGAAAAGCCAGGGTCGAGCCGGGGCGGTCGACTACGGCCAGGGGCATGGTTGAGGCGATGTCGCGCCAGCGGTCCCATTTGTGAAATTGCCCAAGATTGTCCGCTCCCATGATCCAAACAAAATGTACACGGGGATGGTGCATTGCGATTTTGACCAGCGTGTCTGCCGTGTAGCGGGTGGACCAGAGAGCTTCGCAGGCGGTGATTTTCATACGCGGATCGCTGGTTATCGCCTCACAGGCATCTATGCGTTGGGCCAGCGGCGCAAGGTTTGAATTTTCCTTTAGTGGGTTGCCGGGTGTGACCAGCCACCATATTTGATCCAGTTCAAGGCGGCGCAGCGCCTGTTCGCACACATGGACATGGCCCTCGTGGGGCGGATTGAAGGAACCGCCAAACAGGCCAACGCGCGCCCCTGGTGTCACCATGGGCATGCGCAAATAAGGCCGCAGGCTGGGCTCGAAAGATGTGATGTCCGTCAAGCTTAGCCCCGGATCTGGCCGGAGCCGCGCACAACGTATTTAAAGCTGGTTAATTGCTCAACACCGACCGGGCCGCGCGCATGCATCTTGCCAGTGGCGATGCCGATTTCTCCGCCCATGCCAAATTCTCCGCCATCGGCAAATTGTGTGGAGGCATTGTGCATGATGATGGCACTGTCGATCTCGTTGAAGAATCGTTCAACCGCCTGCCCATCCTCGGCAATAATGGCCTCGGTGTGGTTTGAGGACCATTTGCCAATGTGTTCAATGGCACCGCCAACTCCATCTACCAGACCCACGGTGATGATGGCGTCGAGATATTCGGTCGACCA
This sequence comes from uncultured Rhizobiaceae group bacterium, assembly GCA_937930845.1. Taxonomy (GTDB): domain Bacteria; phylum Pseudomonadota; class Alphaproteobacteria; order Rhizobiales; family Rhizobiaceae; genus Pseudahrensia. The sequence continues at coordinate 10,923 of CALHBJ010000012.1, read as the reverse complement.
GTCTTCGTCGCTGGCCTGTTCAATTTGTGGTATGAGTGACAACAATTGAGCGCTTCCCCTGACATGGCAGCCCTTGTCGATCAGTGCCTGGATGAGCGGTTTTGCCAAACGGTCGCTGTCATTTGAATCGATCAGCAATGTTTCAGCCGCACCACAGATGCTGACGCGCCGCAGCTTGGCGTCAATGATAATGCGGATGGCCATATCCAGATCGGCAGATTTGTCCACATAGACATGAACCAGGCCTTCCAGATGTGAGAATACGGGTACGCGGGCGTCCGACTGGACGCGCTCCACCAAGCCACGCCCACCGCGCGGCACAATCACATCAATTGTGCCGTTGAGGCCTTTGAGCATTTCGCCCACTGCATATCTGTCTGTGACCGGTACAAGCTGAATGGCTTCTGCGGGCAGGTTGGCGGATGTTAGTCCTGTGACCATGCATTGGTGAATGGCGTTTGAAGAATTGAAACTGTCACTGCCGCCGCGCAAGATGACAGCATTGCCCGCCTGAAGGCACAGGGATCCAGCATCGGCTGTGACATTGGGCCGACTTTCGTAAATTACGCCTATGACGCCAAGTGGCGTGCGCACACGTGAAATATCCAGACCATTGGGGCGTTCCCAACGGGCCATCGTCTGGCCCACGGGGTCTGGTATTTCCGCGATGGCTTGCACGGCTGCGGCCATGTCCAGGACACGCTCTTCGGTCAGTTTCAAACGATCGAGCATTGGCGCGGGCAGGCCGGATTCTTCGCCATTGGCCATGTCCACCGCATTGGCTTGGAGAATTATTTCGATGCGATTTCGAAGTGCTTCTGCTGCACCGACCAGGGCTGCGTGTTTGCGATCCGTTGTCGCTGTGGACAATATGCGGCTGGCGGCTTTCGCCTTGCGGCCCATGTCCTGCATCAGGCTGGCGATTTGTGCCTGGCTTTGAACTGATTGGTCAAGCATGGTCCTGCTCCTCCACTGATTGCGAATTTGTTGGCTGTGCTGTTATGGCCATGTCGTCGCGATGGATTAGCGCGGGGCGGCCTTCATATCCCAGCAAATTGACCACCTCTTCGCTTTTTGCACCCATGATCAATCGTGCCTCAGCTGCATCATAACCGGCAAGGCCCTGGCCGATGATCTTGCCATCGGTGTTGACCACTTGAACCACATCGCCGCGCGAAAAATCACCCTGAATGTCATGGACGCCAGCAGGGAGCAGGCTGTTGCCTTTTCCCAATGCGCGCGCTGCTCCAAGGTCTATGAAAATCTTGCCTGCGGTCTGTAGCTGGCCTGCGATCCAAGTTTTTCGTGCTCCACCCGATTTTGGCCGGGCACAGAACAAGGTTGAATTCTCGCCATGTTGCAACGCTTTGAGCGGGTGGTTTGGTTTGCCCGATGTGATGACCATATCGACGCCAGCCTGGGTGGTGATTTTGGCCGCTTCGATCTTGGTGACCATGCCACCACGGGAAAGTTGTGAACCGGCACTTCCTGCCATGGCTTCGATCTCGGGCGTGATGGTTTCAACCCGGGGAATAAGCGTGGCTTGTGGATTATTGGTCGGGGGAGCCGAATAAAGGCCATCAATGTCAGAGAGCAGGATTAGCAAATCTGCCTGCACCATTGTCGCCACGCGCGCAGCCAGGCGGTCATTGTCGCCATATCGGATTTCGCTGGTGGCAATGGAATCGTTTTCGTTGACCACCGGAATTGCGGCGAGTTCCAATAGCCGTTCGATTGTATCGCGGGCGTTGAGATAGGTGCGCCGACCCGCACCCCCTTCGGTGTCGTGCAATGTCAGCAAAATCTGTCCGGCCACCAGATCGTGTGTGCCGAGCGCTTCTGACCAGGCACGGCCCAACTCGATTTGGCCCACGGATGCCGCCGCCTGACTTTCATCCAGGCGCAGCGCCTTTGCCGGCAGGTTCAATACGGACCTGCCAAGGGCAATCGCACCGGAAGACACCAGCAGAACCTGGCAGCCGGCGGCAACCAGGGCTGCAATATCGTCGCTGAGGCTTTGCAACCAGCCATGGCGCAGGCCGCTGCCCTGGTCCACGAGAAGGGCAGAACCGACCTTGATCACAATCCGTTTTTTGGAGGACAGATCCACGTCTAATGCTCCAGCACTGTCCGGTCCCAGCGGGTATCCACGGCCTTGGGGGCTTCCGCTTCCTTGGATTTCTCAACCAGATCCGCCATGGCCCGCAACACGGTATCGGTGCCTTTGTGGGTAGCTGCAGACAATAGCAATACCGGTTTTCCGCTGGCAGCTTCCAGTTGCGCGCGTTTTTCTTCCACGCTCTTCTCATCAAGAATGTCGGTTTGTGACAGGGCAATGATTTCGGTCTTTTGAGCCAGTTCATTGCCATAGGCTTCCAGTTCAGTGCGCACAGTCCGATAGGTCAGCGCCACGTCCTCTTCGTTACAGGACACCAGATGGAGCAGAACGCGCGTGCGCTCCACATGACCCAGAAAACGGTCGCCAATACCCACACCTTCATGGGCGCCCTCTATGAGGCCAGGTATGTCTGCAATGACAATTTCGCGGGCATCAATCCGTGCAACGCCCAAATTGGGATGCAGAGTGGTGAAGGGGTAATCGGCGATTTTGGGTTTTGCCGCGCTCACGGTTGCCAAAAATGTGGACTTGCCCGCGTTTGGCAGTCCCACGATTCCAGCATCTGCAATCAGCTTCAGCCGCAGCCATACCGTGCGCTCGTCGCCGGGCAGTCCCGGATTGGCATGTCGCGGTGCCTGATTGGTGGAAGATTTGAAATGGGCATTGCCAAAACCGCCATTGCCACCCTTGGCAATGCGGAACCGCTGGCCCTCTTCGATGAGGTCGCAGATCAGGGTCTCATTGTCTTCCTCATACACCTGGGTGCCGACAGGGATTTTCAAGATAACATCGGAACCGTTGGCACCATGGCGATTGCGCCCCATGCCATGCACGCCGACCTTGGCTTTATAGTGCTGCTGGTAACGGTAGTCGATCAGCGTGTTGAGATTATTGACAGCCTCGACCCACACATCTCCTCCGCGTCCACCATCGCCGCCATCGGGGCCGCCGAATTCGACATATTTTTCGCGGTGAAATGACACACATCCGGCGCCACCCGCGCCTGACTTTATGTAAATTTTTGTCTGATCCAGAAACTTCATCGAACTGTTCCGCCGCACGGGTTGGATGGTAACTCATCCGGTCGTTGTCGCGCGTCGACTCCTTAGGGTTTGGCTTTCCCCGTGGCTTGCGATGGTGTCGCGTTGCGCCAGGGAATTGATTGGCAATGAATTAGAACATCCACAACACAAAGGCCATGCCTGCGGGCTGCAGGCATGGCCTTGTTGAAACGCTCAATATGAGAGCGGTATATGGGTTACGGTCGTTTGAGCTTGTGTATGTCCTTCAGGCGGGCAAAATTTACCGTTACCCGACCTACAGGGAATATGGATTTGAATACGGTTGCCGTGTTGACCACTGTGCCATCGTCCTTGAGCACCATTTTGTCACGAAAGCGAACCAGATTGCTGCGGTTTTTTGCATCGAGATAAAGCTTGTAGCCATAACGCGCCGTGTTACCGCGAATGCGCACATTTGCCTGGCCTTTCACGTCATCGCGCTTGCCAATATATCTGCCGGGTCCAGTCTTGGTGAAATACCAGATTTTGGTTTCTTTCGCCCCGTCATCATATTTGAATTTTTCGATGAGTTTCAGGGTTTTGCCGTTCCAGATGCCATCAAGATCAACCCGAAAGCTGCGCTTCACCCCATTGATTGCAGAAAACTTGCCATAGGCAACGGTTTTGCCGCGGAAATAATCTTCGAACGTGAATGATTCTGCCGCTTGCGTGGCAGATGCGGCGAAGATGGGTGCCATCTGTAGAATGGCACCCAGCATTGCGTATCTCATGAGCTTGATAAGTTGCATGAAAGTTCCTGCGTGGTCGGGGCTGTGCAACAGCAACGCTTATGCGGCCCGATTGGTTTCAAGCGAGCCGAAACGAGTTTCAAACCCATTGCGTGTGAGGCGAGTGACGACTGCTTCCACATCTTGTCCTCTGGACTTGAACTTGCGCGTTGTGGTGCCAACTGTTTCAAAACCAAGCTTGCTTTGCACCCGCAACGAAGCTGCATTTTCAATTGCTGCGCCGGAGATAATTTCGTCAGCATCAAACTGACGGAAAGCCCGCGCAAGGACCGCCCGCGCGGCCTCGGTGGCAAAGCCATTGCCCCAGGCGGACTGGACAAGCCAATACCCCAGTTCCAGATGTTCGCGATGCTGATGTACCCCGACACAGCCCACGAGACGTTGGCGGTGAATGGTGTAGACACAGAGTTCCCCCGACACTTTATCAAGCCAGATGCGTGCATCATCGGCACAATAGGACTGGGGCACTGACCCAAGCATTTTTGCCACATTGGGATTGGTCAATCCGCGGGTGATGCCATCAATATCCACCTCTAGCGGCGGACGAAGTGTCAGTCTTTTGGTTACGAGAATATCCATGGGGCGCTGTTCTCCTTTGGAAAGCCCCGATTTTCGAATCCCTCGAAACGAAAAAAGGGGAGATGGTGTCCCATCTCCCCTTTTATAATGTCGATGCTGTGACATCCGGGGTTCGAGACACCGGATGAATTTGCAAATCCGGTTATTCGGCAGCTTCCGCCAGCGGCATGACGGATACATAGGTGCGCTTATTGGCTTTGGTCGCAAAAGTGACCTTGCCTTCTGTCAGCGCAAACAATGTGTGATCCTTGCCCATGCCGACATTGTCGCCTGGGTGCCATTTTGTACCGCGCTGGCGCACGATAATGTTGCCTGGAATAACTGCCTGGCCGCCAAATTTCTTGACGCCAAGACGGCGTCCGGCGGAATCGCGGCCGTTTCTGGATGAGCCACCGGCTTTTTTATGTGCCATGTCTTCGTTTCCTTCTCAAACGGGCGGGGCCGAAGCCTTACGCCTTGTCCTTTGCCTGCGCCTGCCAGTCTGTGATCTGGTCTGCGCTGAATGGCATATATTCGTCAACTTTAGCGATCTCTTCTGCCGTCAAAGCAGCGATCTGGGCAAATGTCGTGATGCCCTGTTCGTTAAGCTGACGCTCTGCGACGGGACCGATGCCCTTGATGTCGGTCAGCTTGTCTTTCTCGCCACCAGCTGGTGCGGTGAACAAGGGTGCAGCTGGTGCGGCATCGCTTTTAGCATCGTCTTTTGCTTTAGGCTCAGTCTTTGCCTCTGCTTTAGCAGCAGGCTTTTCATCAGCGGCCTTAGCGGACTTGGCGGCGGACTTGGCATCGGCGGCAGATTTGGAATCTGCTTTGGCCTTAGCTTTTGCTGCAGCAGCGCCTGGCTTTTTCGATGGTTTAGCGCCATCGGTCAAAATTTCGCTGATCTGCAACATTGTGTAGTGCTGGCGATGGCCAATTGTGCGGCGCGAATTCTGCCGGCGACGCTTCTTGAAAGCGATAACCTTGCGGGCGCGGCCCTGTTCGACGATTTCAGCGGTTACCATGGCGCCCTCTACAAAGGGAGCACCAACGGAATTGCCGACCATCAGCACTTCGTTGAATTGGATGATATCGCCGGGTTCGCCAGCGAGTTTTTCGACCTTCAATTGGTCGTCGGCGGCAACAGAATACTGTTTCCCACCTGTTTTAATGACTGCGAACATCGTTTTTCCTTCAAGTGTTCCGCTGCGCTTTGCCAAAGGAATAGTCCCCTTGAAAACAAGCGCCTTTTTGCCAGTCTGTTGGGTGCATACGAAATACCGCCCTGATGAGCGTGTGTTTCGGTGTTTCGTATATAGAAGCGCGGGCGGGAGTCAAGCATTTCGGGCCAATGGCGTTATGCAGGAGCCAATTGGCGCTCAAACGTCTTGATTCATCGCGCCAGTCCCGATAACCACCACCTCGAACGGCAAAGACCAAGCCGTTTATTTATGCGGAGAGGTGCCGGAGTGGTCGAACGGGGCGGTCTCGAAAACCGTTGTGCCTTTGCGGGTACCCAGGGTTCGAATCCCTGTCTCTCCGCCAGAAACTCTTTTGTTCCAATGGGTTGAACCCTTACAGAAGGTTTTCCGCTAGAGACCGATCTAAGCACCTAAAATCGTTTGAGTTCCTTCCAAAAAGAGGGAATTTCTCAATGTCGTTGAATAAAAGAGTAAACGACTCTGTATCCAGCATTGTTACTGCGGATGTATCCAGTGATCTCGGCACTTCCGACACCCTCAAGGAAAGTGTGAAGCCGCGCGTACAGGTCGCTCATCTTTCTTGCGATCACTCGGGTTGGATATTTCAACGGCGGATACCTATGTCCCTAAGGACGTCTAAGTCCAAACGTGTTGTTAAAGCCCGCTTGTGGCCTATGGCGATCGGTGAGGCGCGATTGGTTTCGCGTCATCTCGGTTATTGGACGGACTGTGTTTTTGCAGTTCTCAAGGAGGCAACATCGATGTTTGACCAATTGGACTTCTCTGACCCTGAGGCTTTGCTTGCGGGTATGACGCAAGAAGAAATAGATCGTCTTCTCTCAGCTATGCAGGGTGCATTTGATGAGGAGGTCCAACGTTTGCGTCAGCAAGAGACGCTTCACCCAAATGATAATACGACCGGTGTCATCAAAGCTGTGAAGACCTTACAGCACGAGATTGAGGAACTTCGCTCTTCACCAGAGGTGCTGCAGAAGCATTGTGACATTGATGGAGCCGTTTCCCGTATTGAGGCGGAACAAACAGTCGTTTTATCAAAAAGTGAAATGGCGAAGGGCTACACTGAGATAAACGTCATGAGTTCGCGGGCCAAATCTTTGGCAGCCCTGCGTGAGTGCTTCAAACGCGCGCCGACGTCCATTCCGGTGATGATGGCTGCACTTGCGGCTCTTTCGGAGATCTACGATGAGCGACAGGAACCGTCGGTAGAAGCCGAACCAGCATCTACTCCACCCACTGAATCCGATTTTCCGCAGCAGAACGAACCGCAAGCAGCGCCTATCGAGCAAGATTTATGCGACAGCGCCAATAAGAATGCAGTTCTCGGTCCAACTGAGGGTGATAATCTTGATGAAGCGAACAATCTCCGAACCAGCGGTGCTATTCAGTCAGAAATCGAACCTGCCGAGGCCCAAGGCTCTTCAATCAGCTCGGTGACAACGCAGTCGCCTGAACCGGTGCAGAGCAAGCCTATGTTCGCCGGAATGGTGGACCGCGCAAAGGTACACCGTCCTAATGCCTTGAACTCGCCTTACCCGTACCTGTCTATTGCTGCAGGTGAATACCTGCAAGGTTGGGCTAGGCGTCTGGGATGGTCTATTCCGGCAGAATTGAAGAAATCGGATTGGGATGAGGAAATCGAAGAGCCAGATGGTGTCGGTACTGCACGGACTAGAGTTCAGGTCTTTATCGATCTCATCGGTGATCATCCAATCGACACTTACAAGACACGCGATTTCCAGACATTTGTCGATCTGGTTGTTAGATATCCAAAAAATGCCAAACAATCGAAGGCCTGTAGAGGTGTTCCGACGCGCGAGCTAATTCTAGGGCGTCGAGCCAATGGTTTTTCTAACGTCGATACATCAGAGTTCATTACATTCGCTAAGGTGACGATAAAGGATGGTTATCTCGCTCCGATCAACTCTGCGATCAGGGCTTGGCGGGATGAGCAGGAAGAACTCGACAAGTTGCAAGGTATCAGCACCGGAGATCTCCGCTATCCAGATGAAACGGTTCGGCACGTCAATAACGATCAAATCAGCCGAAGAACGGTCACTTCAGTGCTGGAAGCTGGCCTGGAAACAGGTCGCCTGACGGATACAATGCTGCCGTTGTTCGGGTTGTTGGCAACGCGACGTTTGGGGCTTCTAACCCACATGATTGGTACAGATATTTCCGCTCAATATGACGATGACGAGGCTCGGCCGGTCTACACAGTTTCAGCTAAGAAAATCGTGATGATCAAAGGTAAGAAAGTCAAACGTCCGCTGAAAACATCCGATTCAGAAAAGACTTTCACAATACACAAAGTGCTTACCGAAATTGGTTTTACAGATTGGCTTCTCCAGCGCGGAGACGATTACGTATTTGAAGCGCTTCACCTATATGCCGATCCATCTAGAAATGCTTCGAAGCGCATGAGCCGATTATTCAGCCGTAGTGGAGCAAGCGAGGGTGAAACATTCAAATCACTGCGTTCGCTGGGCATCGACATATACGATGACGAGACCGAAAAGAGCGGGCGAGCAATCCGACAGATGTCAGGGCATGCGGCTCGTGATGTTCATGATGGAAATTATGGAACGAAGGGACTGACCGAAAATCGCGCGATCGCATTGATGAATATCCCGCTTCCACAATGGCTGGACGAAATGACAGACATGTTCCGTGGCTTGGATTTCGACAAATTGGCTAGAGCGGACCTGCGTTTGACCCGCCAAGACATCAAAAAAGCCGCGGAGCGTGACGCCAAGTCGAATGGATCGAACACGTACGACTAGTGCAATAATGAGCTCTTGCAACCGCTGATCGTGATAAATTGAAAGTGGTATGGTTAATGGAATCTTGCTTCAAAACCTATGAAAGCGTTGATTAACCTTGGTGGTCGAAAGGCGGTGGCGTGACATTGCTATATTGCGAGAATGGTTCACATTTACATCGCGCAGAGAGCATCTCTGTGTGGTCAATTCGGCATCGGACTAGCGCTAACTAGATCGATGCCACCGACGCGCTAACGTCGGCGGCATCTGGCCAAATTGAAACTCCAATCGTGATGGAGAACAAGATGGTTGATACAACCAATAGACGGGCTGTGAGCTTCGTCAACAATCGTCGTGCATGCGACACCCTTAAAAACTTTGGAATGACCACTTTTTTCGGAGGAACAATCCGATGAGAGCGCTTTTTCTAATCGAAGACGGCAATGGCATCCAGCATTTCGGCTCGATCCCCCATCCCGAGCAGCTAAGACGGTCGTTGAGCAAGCAAACTGGGTCTGCACACGTTCTGTGGCTTGCCGCCCAGACTTCGGCAGTCCGTTTTGACGAACTATCAAGCAGATTGGACGAGCGGTTCGCCAGCTGCCTGATCTCTGCAGGACGGTATAAAGCGGATGCAAATGAAATAGTCGAATATGCCAACTGGCTTCGCTACACACGCCCTAAATACGCTCGCCTGTGGTCTCAGCTGCGGCGCTATGCTCGTTTCCCGGTCAGGAAGGCTAAATGGGCTTACCGTAGTGTGAAAACGGCCTGTTGGGCTTCCTAAGGTCATTTCTGAACACACTATTGTTGGGGGGCTAACTGTAATGTTAGTTCCCCAAATAATTAGGTGCTATCGCGATTGCGGAATTTAGGGTGTCTGACCAGCACTCAACCCCTTTACACGCCGAGGACAGCTAAGCGGACAAAGTGACCAGAGTATCGATGTCGATGATTGACAGATGTTCAAGAAGCTTCTTGCTGCAGCTTTGGATAATTGTTATCGACAACGTGAATTCTTTCAGCCTTGTGAAAATTGATGACTGGTACTAAATATCACTGGCTTTAGTATAGCGAGCTTAGACGCGCGACATGGAAACTTTAAGTTCAAAGTTATGGTGATGGTTTGAATTTAATCCAGTTTCTATCCTCATATTCCATGATCGTAGTTGTAATATTTTCAATGATATTTTCAATCGTCGGAATTGTTAGCCGAGAGTTGAGAGGTGACAAAGATCATAAAATCACTGCAGATGCTTTTGCGGGCGGCACTGTCTATTCAGTGATATACTTGATCTTATCGCTCACGCTATTGGAAGATGCAGCGGCGTTAGAAGCCTTGGGTCAGCAAAAAGCGATGATATGTTTGTTTTCTTCGGCAGGTTTGGTGCTTTTCGTATTCAGTTTCATTACTGAAACTGTGTTGGGTCGAAAAAATGTTCAGTAACAGCGACTTCCTAACACCTGTACAAGTGAGCTCAATAGTGATTCTGGGTGGGCTTGCTGTATCCTTAATTATCATATCGTTCATTTTTGTACGCACGAAAGAGAAGCCAAATGTTGAAATTTGCTTAAACATCGTTGCCAACTCCATGACCCTGCTGACTTTGTTGTCGTTGCTAGTAAACATCTTTGCTCGCACTCTCGATAAAGCATTTGGTGAAAATGCGCTGAATGTTACAGAACATGACATGGACGCCATCGCGTTCTTTGCAATCTTTTATTGTGTTGCAACGATCATGTCGAACATGTTCCTGATGGTTCGTCGAAATACCCAATCAAAGATTCCGAGCGACGGTGAGCATTAAATTCTGACGCAATCAATCTGCGCAACGTCACTTATTGAGCACCTAAGCAGCCAAAAACTATTGCAAAGCCTTCCTTTTCTGAGCGATTTTCATTTCGCATTCTGGATAGGGCATTTGCATTTCTCTGCTGCTTTGGGCTCCAAGCGGCCATCCAACGTTTTCAATACGTAATGCTGTGTAGCTTCCTTGTCTTCACGCTGCTCTCCCAAATGTTGTAGTAGGCGCTGGCGGTGAATCTTCGCCTTTCCACGCCGTTGTTTCGGGATGCTGTGGCGGGTCAACAGACTGGTATATTGCGTTTGATGTAATTCGACTTAGCTTGGTTATAGCTCGCCCTAACGACAGCAGTTCTGGGCGCGCAGATATTTCAGCTCTGTCGACAGGTACAAGCAGTTCCACGGCTTGTAGAAGAATGTCTTGCTGCCGATTGAGGGCGTCTCGATCAAAACAATCCGCCAATTCGCCCGTAAGGTCTTTAAGCACTTGCTTGGTCACAGATTGCTTGTGACCTGAGACCCATTTCTTCATCCAATTTTGGGTAGAATTCGTCGCCATCAAGGAGACGAATAAATGAGACAATCACGGTTCAGCGACGAGCAGATCATCGGCATGATCAAGGAGCAGGAAGCTGGCATGCCGACTGCGG
>CALHBJ010000011.1 GCA_937930845.1 uncultured Rhizobiaceae group bacterium | reverse complement strand
ATCATCGGTATTGCCGAGGAGGCATAAACATATGCCAGGCCAAGGCCGGCGATTGTGTAACCCATCAAGGCCGACAGGTCGTTTACAATCATGCGTTGTTTTGGGGCAACAGCAAAACTATTGCCGTCATATTGTACGATCCAGGGTGCGGGATGTTTGGCATCACCAATGGCGAAATAAATGCCGTCGTGATCCAACAAATCATCGGGCAATTGGGGCGTGCCGCGCCGCGCCAGATATTCGGGTGACGCGACAATGGCCATTTCCAGTTCGGGATCAATGGGAACCGCATGGGTGTCCATTTCCAAGAGATTTTCAAACCGGATAACCGCATCAATGTTGGATGTGACCAGATCAGCTTTTTCATCGTCATAAGTCAGTTCGATACTTACATCGGGATATTGGGTGCAAAATCGGGTCACCAGATTGTCCAGGAAAAACGGACCACTGCTGCGCGGCGCGTTGAGCCGTAACACACCACCGACCACGCCTCTGGCATCGTTCAACTCGCGCACGGCGGTTTCCAAATCCTGGATCGCGGGCAGGCTGCGTTCAAACAATTGTCGGCCCAAGGTGGTCAGCGCGATTTTTCGAGTGGTGCGGTCAAACAGACGCACACCAAGGCGGTCCTCAAACCGCTGCACCGCTTCGCTGACGGAACCGGCCCCCAGATTCAGGTTTTCCGCCGCCGCACGGAACCCATTGGCCCGGGCGACTTCAACAAAGATGGACATGTCGCTGAGCTGATTTCTTTGCATTGATCTATATTCCGATCATAGTGTTATAATTTGATCTATTTAACCCATAAATATCTACGCCTATTCTCCATGGCAAGCCAGAAGCTCATGTTCGCATGGCTGAAAAGGGGCTGAAAAGGGAATGAATATGGCCACGCTATTGGATAATGTTCGACGGGAGATCGTTGATGTTCACGCTTTCTTTGTTGCCTGGTTTGGTGGCACGGCCGGGCGCGATCAGATGGAGACCCAGTTTGTATCCCGGATGGATGCGAATATGACGTTCATCCCGCCTGAGGGTGTATCGCTCAGCCTTGAACAGTTGACGGGCGGTCTGAAACAGGCATTTGGCAGCAATCCCAATTTCCGCATTGATATTCGCGATGTTGTGATCCGCCATATGCTCGATAATCATATTCTGGTCACTTATACAGAATGGCAGCGTGGTGCCCTGAACACCTCGCCTGCTGAAAACGCCCGGCAATCATCGGCTCTGCTGACCAAAAATCAACCGTTCAAGTGGCTTCACTTGCAGGAAACCTGGTTGCCGGAAGAGATCCGGGCCGCCGGTTCTTTCAACTTTTAAGGACGCAATCATGACCAATCTAACATCGCAAATCTTTCATCCAGGCGAAACGCAGATTCAAACTGCGGTCGGGCGGCGCGAGCGGGTTGAGGAAATGGGGCGTGTGCTGATGAGGGATCATCTTATCGAACAACACCGCGAATTTTACGCCGGGCTGGAATATGTGTTTTTGAGCACGGTGGACGCCACCGGCAAGCTGAAGGCTGTCATGGTGTCAGGTGTTGCAGGTTTCCTGACTACGCCTGATGACAAGACGCTGCGGTTGGACGCGAAATTGTCGGATGCTCTGGTTCAGCTGGGCGATCTGGCTCTTGGCTCAATGATTGGTGTCGTTGGGATTGATCTGTCCAACCGCCGGCGCAATCGCATGCATGGCCGGGTGGAGGGTATTCATGCGAGCCATGTCGATATTCGCGTGACGCAAAGCTATGGCAATTGCCCCAAATATATCAATGTCCGCGAACTGACCACACACTTTGAGAAAACGGACTTGCCGGTCGTTGAAAACAGCAGGGCATTGAATGACGCCGACCGGGAGGCCATTCGCGCCGCCGATATTTTCTTCATCGCCAGCTTTTTTGACCGCGGGCAAGGCGATGCGTTTGAAGGGGCCGACATGTCTCACCGCGGGGGCAATCCCGGCTTCATTCATGTGGAAGGTGATAAGCTGATCATCCCGGATTATTTCGGCAATAATCTGTTCAATACATTTGGCAATCTGAGTATGAATCCGGTCACAGCATTGCTGTTTCTCGATTTTGAAACCGGGGCGACGCGCCATTTGACGGGGACTACTGCAATCATTGATGAGCCCGCACGCATCGCGCTATTTCCAAAAGCTTTAAGGCTGCTGGAAGTGACCGTGCAGGAGGTAATTGTCACCCACAATGCCACACCGTTGAGATGGGCCATGGGTGAGGTTTCTCCCCACAGTCCTGGGCCTTTTTCCAAGCTGGAACATTAACGGCCAAGCCGATCTGAAAAACAAGCCAGTAACAGGCCTCCCTCAGCAGAACATGTGACCGACCCAAGCGGGCCGGGCAGGTTTCTTGCGGCCTTTTTTCCTCAAACAAGGATTATGATCATGAGCGACACGGAAGACATCAAGGCGGCGGTGAACCAATGGCTCACCAGTCTGGATTGTGGCAATCTGCAGGGCATGCTGGATACGTGTGACCCCCAGTGTATTGTTGCAAACGAGGGCACGCCCACCACGATTGGTGTGGATCACGTTCGAACCAAATATGCTCCGCGGATCGAGGCGGCAACATTCAAATCCGGGTTCGATATCGAGCACATGGTTGTCCATGGCGATTTCGCAATCGTCATGGGCAATTTCGATGTGGAAATCACCGACAAGACATCGGGCGAACAAAGAGCAGGGGGAGGCCGCCTGGCCCTGGGCTATCGCCGCCACGACGATGGGTCATGGAAAATGATCTTGGACATGGACAACAATGCGTAGCTGCAAAGGCTGAAACCAGATGAAAATTGCCAAATTTCCAAGAGACATCGCCACCTGTGTTGCAGGCTATCTTAGGGATGGCGATCTTGATGGCGTCGTCTCAATGTTCCATCCAGATTGCCAGATCTATTTTCCACCAGGTGCGCCTGCCTCCCATGGGCTGGAAGGTGCGCGGGCGGCATTTAAGCAATTCATTGAGATGCGCCCCATTTTGAAGTCCACTGTCACCAGTGAGGTGATCAATGACGACACCGCACTCTTGCAGGCTGACTGGTCAATCGAGAGCCCGGATGGAACCACCATTGCCCAAGGCCAGTCAACTGAAGTGGCCAGGAAACTGGCATCCGGGGGCTGGGGATATTTCATCGACTGCCCAAATGGGCCTCCCAGGACTTAGTGCGCATCTAATAATATATGTCGTGCTTACTTATTCTCGATTTGAGTACAAATTGCACCGTCTCTCCGTAACAACGCTGCGGCACATATGAATCCAGAAAAACGAAACGCAATTTGACGGACCTGACGCGCGCCAAATTTCTTACAAATTATAGTCTGCTGTGTGGTGAAGCAATTTTGGTTGACAGCCACCATCTTCCGCAATCGAAATTATTGTTTAACCAATTCATCTGCCTCTGGTATCAGGGGCTTAGGATAGGGAGCCAGTGTAAAAGATAACATGAAATATAGGTCCGAAATTGATGGTCTGCGCTCAATAGCAGTTCTTCCCGTAATCATTTTTCATTCAGGGTTGGGATTAACAGGAGGGTTTGTCGGTGTAGACGTCTTTTTCGTCATATCTGGATATTTGATAGGTTCAATCCTGATGGACGAGAGGGAAAAAACCGGGTCGATCTCCATACTTGGATTTTATGAACGCCGTGCGCGGCGGATTCTTCCTGCCCTGGTTATTGTGTTGTTGTGCTGTGTTCCGTTCGCCTGGTTCTGGATGTTGCCTACAGAACTGGAGCTGTTTGGAAAGGCCATCACAGCAACGATGCTGTTCGTCTCAAATATATTGTTCTGGACAACGTCAGGCTATTTTTCACCCAATACAGACCTCATTCCTTTGTTGCATACTTGGTCGCTTGCAGTGGAAGAGCAATATTACATTATCTTCCCCATTGCGCTCGCCATAGTATGGAAACTGGGGCGTTTTTGGGTCGGCTTTCTAATAGCATTTTTCATGTTGGCAAGCTTCGGTTTTGGTGAATGGGCTTCCCATAACATGCCTTCTGCAGCCTTTTACCTGTTTCCTACGCGTGCATGGGAATTGCTGGTGGGGGCATTTGTTGCACTTTGGACGTTTCGAAATGAGCCGCCACGCAAGTTCTTTGCACAAAGTGTGTCTTTGATTGGCCTTGGCGCCATAGTTATTGCTATCGTTTTTTATGATGATCATACGCCTTGGCCGGGTATTTGGGCACTGGCCCCCGTTCTAGGTACCGCAGCGGTGATCTGGGGTGGAAGTACAACCCTGGTTGCCAAAATGCTATCGCTTCGATTGCTTGTAGGGATTGGGTTGATCTCCTATTCGGCATACCTATGGCATCAACCACTATTTGCATTCGCCCGGCTTCGTTCCATAGATGAACCATCTCAAGCGCTAATGCTCGGCTTATCCTTGGCAACACTTTTTCTTGCCTGGCTATCTTGGCGCTATGTGGAACAACCTTTCAGAAACCAAAAGCTGTTTGGACAAACCGCAATTGTTTCCAGTTCGCTAGTGATGATTGCTGCGTTAAGCATTTCCGGTGTTTGGTTGGCCATAAATCAGGGCCTTCCTGGCCGATATCCGGACTGGCAAAGGGCGTGGCTGGTTCCGCCGAAAGGCGGGTTTGGGCAATATGTTGAAGGTCCCTATCTTCGTAACCTTAAGCCAATGGGAAATGAGCCCGCAGAAGGAGCCATACTTCTTGTCGGCGATTCCTATTCGCAAGACTTCTACAACATTCTTCGGCTTGGTGGTGCCCTAGAAACGGATACACTTCATCGTCACTTTATTCATAACACATGTCAGCCTGTTTTAGCGGAACACAGAACTGAGCAGACTTCCGACAATCAGGGCAGTGCCAATTGCCAATCTGCTGCGATCTCGCCCGATCAGCTATCGTTGATGGCGCGCTATAAAGTGGTTTTGATCGCAACAAACTGGAAAGACTGGTCGATAGATCATGGCATCAAATTAGCGCGTGCCATCGAAGATGCGGGCGGTAAAGTAGTCGTCGTTGGATCGAAACGTTTTGAACCATCGAGTTTGAGAGCTTTTGCCGGCCAAACTTTTGAAACTCTATCAAATATTCGCCAACCATTTCCTCAGCACATTCTCAATTTTGATTCTAAGTTGCTCCAGGAATTTGGAGGTGAACGTTTCATAAGTGTGATGGATGAACTGTGCGACAAACAGTTGGAGAACGGCTGTCGTCTAACGACAGATGCCGGAGTACCCATTTCCTATGACGGTGGCCACCTCACGCCTCAAGGCGCGGAATATCTATCGTCATTGTTAAGCCCAAGAATTAAAGCGATGCTTGCTGTGATCGAAGCTAACAATTGAATGCTTGCGGGTTTTCCTGACGGTTAAGCTGTGACAAATTCGTGGTTCTTGGGTTTGTTTGGATGTGGGTATGGAATTTCAGAATTTGGGCGATGCGGTTCAGCAGAACCTGAAGGATGGCGACACGGTTGCTTTTGAAGGGTTCACCCATTTGATCCCCCATGCCGCGGCCCATGAGGTCATTCGACAGAACATCGCCGATCTCACAGTAATCCGGATGACGCCAGACTTGGTCTATGACCAGATGGTGGGCATGGGGCTGGTGAGGAAAGTGATCTTTTCCTATGCGGGCAATCCCGGTGTCGGCCTGTTGCGGCGTATGCGTGATGCGATTGAAAACGAATGGCCACGCGCCCTTGAGATTGAAGAACATTCCCATGCGGCGATGGCCAACGCTTATGAAGCTGGGGCGTCGGGTCTGCCATGCGCCATATTTCGCGGATATCTGGGTGCGGGCCTCAAACAGGTAAATCCCAATATCCGCTCGGTGATCTGTCCGTTTACTGGTGAGGAACTGGCCGCTGTGCCAGCAATCTGCCCCGATGTGAGTTTTATTCATGCACAGAAAGCTGACCGCAAGGGCAATGTGCTGATTGAAGGTATTGTCGGTGTGCAAAAGGAAGCTGTGCTGGCGGCAAAGCGAGCCGTTGTCACCGTGGAAGAGATTGTCGACGATTTGAACGCACATCCCAATATGTGTGTTCTGCCCCATTGGACGATATCAAGCATCTGCGTCGTTCCCGGTGGCGCGCATCCCTCTTACACCCATGGATATTATGATCGTGACAATGCTGCTTATCTGGAATGGGATGACATCGCGGCGGACCGTGAGCGGTTTCAAACCTGGATGACCAAAAATGTTTTGCAGTCTTCGCCCGAAGCGTTTCGTGATCGGGTAAAGAGTTTGGGGGTGGCGTTATGACCGAGACCGGTTTTACCCCAGATGAAATGATGACCATTGCCGCTGCCCGGGTGATGCGTAATGACGATGTGTGCTTTGTGGGGATCGGCGCCCCGTCAGCCGCCTGCAATGTGGCGCGGCTCACCCATGCACCGGACATTACGCTGATATATGAAAGCGGGACGATTGGCACAACGCCCGACATATTGCCGCTATCGATTGGTGACGGTGAATTGTGTGAAACTGCGCTGACAACAGTCAGCGTGCCGGAGATGTTTCGTTATTGGTTGCAGGGAGGGCGCGTCTCCGTCGGGTTTTTGGGGGCTGCGCAACTGGACCGTTTTGGCAATATCAACACCACGGTGATCGGCGATTACGCACATCCCAAAACGCGACTTCCCGGCGGGGGTGGCGCACCGGAAATTGCCTCGTCCTCTGGCCAGATTTACATAACGATGAAACAGAGCCTGCGTGGCATGGTGGACAAGATCGACTTTTTCACCAGTTTTGGCCACGGGACCGGGGGCGACCATCGCCAACGGATGGGCATCAAGACGGCTGGCCCAACCTTGCTGATTACGGATCTTGCGATCTGGAAACCTGACCCTGAAACTAAAGAGTTCACCGTTGTCAGCCTTCATCCCGGCGTTACCCGTCAGCAGGTTCAGGATACGTGTGGCTGGCAGGTTTCCTTTCTTGAAGAATTGGGTGAAACGCCGCCACCGGATGAACGTGAACTGACGACACTGAGACAACTTACAGCCCGCACCAAAGCGGCGCATGAAGGAAAAACCGCATGAGCGAAGCATTTATCTGCGAGTATGTTCGCACTCCCATTGGGCGTTTTGGCGGGGCTTTGTCTTCTGTACGGGCGGATGATCTGGGTGCGATCCCTTTGCGGGCTCTGCATGGGCGTAACCCAAAGGTAGATTGGGAAGCGGTGGATGATCTTGTCTACGGATGCGCCAATCAGGCAGGAGAAGACAATCGCAATGTGGCGCGCATGGCGTTGTTGCTTGCCGGATTGCCGCAACAGATCCCGGCGGCGACCGTAAACCGTCTTTGCGGTTCGGGCATGAATGCGATCATCGACGCGGCGCGTGCCATTAAAGCGGGGGAAGCAGATATTGTGCTTGCCGGGGGCGTGGAAAGCATGTCGCGGGCGCCATTTGTGATGCCCAAGGCGTCGAGCGCTTTTTCACGCAATGCTGAAATTTATGACACAACAATTGGCTGGCGCTTTGTGAACCCGGTTTTGAAGAAACAATATGGCATCGATTCCATGCCAGAGACCGGAGAAAATGTAGCAGAGCAATTTGGCATTTCCCGCCAGGATCAGGACGCTTTTGCTCTGCGTTCCCAGGACAAGGCAGCCCAGGCGCAATCCAATGGGCGGTTGGCAAAAGAAATCGTGTCGGTGACCATCCCCCAGCGCAAGGGCGACCCGGTGGTTGTCGAAAAAGATGAGCACCCGCGCCAAACATCGATGGAAGCTCTGGGGAAACTCGGGACGCCGTTTCGTGACGGGGGAACTGTAACTGCCGGCAATGCTTCCGGTGTTAATGACGGCGCAGCAGCGCTGATTATTGCTTCTGAAGCGGCGGCCAGTAAATATGGTCTTACGCCCATTGCCCGTGTTTTGGGCGGCGCTGCCGCAGGGGTTGAACCGCGTATAATGGGCATTGGCCCGGCTCCGGCCACGCTGAAATTGTGCCAACGCCTTGGCATTTCGCCCGGTGATTTTGATGTGGTTGAGTTGAACGAGGCGTTCGCGTCACAGGGAATTGCCGTGCTGCGTGAGCTGGGGTTGGATGAGGCTGCACCACACATTAATCCCAATGGCGGGGCGATTGCGCTTGGCCATCCGCTTGGCATGTCGGGCGCGCGCATAACGGGCAGTGCTGCCATGGAACTTGCGGAAACCGGCGGGAAGCTGGCCCTTGCTACCATGTGTATCGGTGTGGGGCAGGGTATCGCCATTGCGCTGGAAAGGGTCTGACCCATTATGAAATCCACGCGCACCCAGGTTTGCATTGTTGGGGGTGGCCCGTCGGGCTTGTTGCTTGCCCAATTACTGCATTCAAAAGGCATAGACAGCATCGTGCTGGAGCGAACGACCCGCGACTATGTGCTGTCGCGCATTCGCGCCGGTGTGCTGGAGCAGGGCTTGCTTGGGCTGATGGAGGAGGCCGGCGTGGGGCAAAGAATGCGCCAACAGGGCATTCCCCATGATGGCACGTTGATCTCTTACGGGGATGAAAAATTCCGGATCGATTTTGCCAAACATGCAGGCATGCCCGTCATGGTCTACGGGCAGACGGAAGTTACTCGTGATCTCTATGACGCACGTGAGGCCACGGGCGGGGCGATAGAATTCAACGTGGAGCATGTTAAAATCCACGATGCGGATACGGATAAGCCGTCTGTTCGTTTCCAGGTGGCCGGTGAAGCGCGTGAAATTCTGTGCGACTTCGTCGCCGGTTGTGACGGTTTTCACGGGGTTTCGCGTAAAACCATTCCCGAAAATGTGCGTAAGGAATATGAGAAAGTCTATCCGTTTGGCTGGCTGGGCGTTTTGTCGGAAACGCCGCCGGTGGATCATGAACTGATCTATGCCAATTCTAAGCGCGGGTTTGCCCTGTGTTCCATGCGCAATGCCAATCTGTCGCGCTACTACATTCAGTGCAGCGCCCATGACAAGGTGGAAAATTGGTCCGATGATGCTTTCTGGTCGGAACTGAAGCGCCGCATACCACAGGAAACCGCTGCAAAGCTTGTCACGGGTCCGTCTATTGAAAAATCGATTGCGCCCTTGCGTTCATTTGTGACTGAACCCATGCGGTGGGGGCGGTTGTTTTTATGTGGTGATGCGGCCCACATCGTCCCGCCCACGGGTGCAAAGGGGCTGAACACGGCGGCAAGCGATGTGCATTATCTCTATCAGGGGCTGAGGCAATTTTACGAGAGCGGCGATAAGGAAGGGATTGACCACTATTCACAACGGGCGCTGGCCCGGGTGTGGAAGGTGGAACGTTTCAGCTGGTGGTTTTCATCCCTGATGCATCGGTTTCCCGACCAAAGTGACTTTGACCACAAAATGCAGGTCGCGGAACTGGAGTTCCTGCGCTCCAACGATGCGGCGCAAAAGGCGATGGCTGAAAACTATGTGGGTCTGCCCTATTAGAGCGGGCACTCCTGTTACGGCAGGCCTCTGATTTCACCGTTTTCAGGCTTGGCTCCATAGATGGCCGACGACTGGGCATTGTGTCCGATGTGACTTTCTTAAATATCAGAAGTGAGAACCTGAATGAATCGGGTTCAACAGGTTGGATGGAATAAATTTGCTGGAGATTATTGAAGCGGCTGCCGCCTTTCCGCCGGGCACGACGGGAACAATAATCGGATTTGCCCTTCTGGCTGGAATTGTGCGCGGCTTCACCGGGTTTGCCCTGTCGGCTGTCATGTTTGCCGGCGTGGTGACAATCATTCCACCGGTGCAGCTCATACCGATTACTTTTATGCTGGAAGGAATTGCGAGCATCATCATGTTTCGCGGTGGGATTAAAGACGCTGATATGAACATTGTCTGGGGCTTGGTGATCACGTCCACGATTGGTGTGCCGATCGGCCTCTATGTCACCACCAGCATTGATCCTGAAATATCCAAGCTCGCGTCGCTTGGGGTTATTTTGGTGTTGACGCTGGCGCAATTATTTCAGGTGCGGATCTCTGGCCTGGCTTCCCGCCCGGGGCTTTATGCCAGTGGTCTTGTTGCGGGCTTTATCACCGGCATATCATCCGTTGGCGGTATGGTTGTTGCACTTTATGTGCTGGCACAGCAAACCGCTGCGAGACGGATGCGGGCGGCGCTGGTGATGTATTTGTTCATCGGCATGTTCACCTCGCTTGTTTATCTGTCTCTCTACGGCATTTTGAATTTCACGGCGCTTTGGCGCGGAGTGGTGCTGACACCCTTTTTGTTAAGTGGTGTTCTGCTTGGTACTTACCTGTTCCGCCCATCCCTGGAAAAGTTTTACAAACTCACCTGTCTGGTCTTGCTTGTTGCACTTTGTGCCGTTGGTTTGATGCGGCAATTGATGTGAGGGAAGCATTTGCGCATCCCTGGTGAAACTCCTAGAGTTTGTCCATGAAACACGTTGCCCCGGGCGGTTCTGCTCAGTTTGAAAATACCCTGAAAGTTTCTGTGTGGCGCAGCGATACGGATGGGTATCAAACTTTTTTGGTTCCCCAGCAGGACAGTCAAACCGTGCTGGATATTGTCACGTGGATTCAGCAAAACGACGATCCAACGCTGAGCTATCGTTTTGCCTGTCGTGTTGGCATGTGTGGTTCATGCGCGATGATGGTGAATGGCGAACCGCGGTGGACATGCCGTACGCATGTGTCAAAAGTTACCCAGAATGGTGGGCTTGAAATAGCTCCATTGCGCAATCTGCCCGTCATCAAAGATCTTGTTGTGGACATGGATCCGTTCTTCGACAAATGGGTGGCTGCGGAGGGCGTGTTTGAGCCGAGCCTGACCCGCAATGATCCGATTGAAGTTGCAGACCCGACAACAGTTCAACGCCAGCAGGCCGATGCGGCGATTGAATGTATCAATTGCGCGGTGTGCTATGCGGCCTGTGATTCAGTTGCTGCAGATCCTGATTATCTTGGACCCGCCGCACTCAATCGTGCGTGGTCGCTGGTCAATGATGTCCGCGATGCCGGGGGCGGACCCCGGTTGGATGCCATCAGCGGTGCGGGCGGGTGTCAAAATTGCCATTCCATGGGGTCGTGTGCCCAATATTGCCCCAATGATCTAAATCCCACTGCTTCCATTGCCGGGCTGAAATGGGAAACAGCGAAGTCCTGGATGAAACAGGGGTGGCTGAAATGGTGATGATGTGCTGACGACCCGGTTGTACATGGTTCAGCGACTTTCCGCGCTCGTGATGGCACCGCTGGTGGTAGGTCATTTGGCTGTGATGATCTATGCCGTGCGCGGTGGACTTTCGGCAGCTGAGATATTGGGACGGACACAGGGCAGTTTTGGTTGGGCTGTGTTTTATGGAACGTTTGTGCTGGCCGTATCCGTACATGCGGCAATCGGGTTGCGGGTGATAATTGCCGAAACTTTGAATGTGAAAGCGCGCTTGCTCGATCTGATGTCATGGTCAATCGGGCTTGGCCTGCTTGCCCTGGGATTGCGCGCCGTATTTGCCGTAACAGGTGGGGCACAATGATACGTCCCCATCGCAAACACACGCTCTGGCTGGCCTTCATTCTGCACCGGATTTCCGGTCTGGCACTGGCCTTGTTCCTGCCGTTTCATTTTCTCGTGCTTGCCTATGCTCTCAATGATGCAGCGGCACTCGATGGGTTTTTGAAATGGACGGACTATCGGTTGGTGAAATTCGCCGAATTTGGCCTGGTCTTTCTGTTGGCTGTTCACCTGTTTGGCGGCTTGCGATTGATGGCGCTGGAATGGTTACCATGGAGCCATAGCCAAAAAACGCTTGCAGCCACCGCAGTGGCAGGGTCGTTTGCAATTGCTGGCAGTTTCTTTTTGAGCGCGGTGAGCTGATGCAATTGGAACGCCACGATACGGATATTTTGATCCTTGGTTCCGGGGGGGCTGGTTTGTTTGCAGCACTCCACGCGCAACGCATGGCACCTGAGGGCACCAAGGTTACTTTGGCGGTCAAAGGATTGATTGGGAAGAGCGGATGCACCCGCATGGTTCAGGGTGGCTACAATGTGGCGCTTGGCAAAGGCGACAGCGTTGAGCGCCATTTCATGGATACGATCAATGGCGGCAAATGGTTGCCCAATCAGGACATGGCCTGGAAGCTGTGCAAACTGGCTGTGGAACGCATTCAGGAACTCGAAAACGAAGTGGGGTGTTTCTTTGACCGCAATCCCGACGGGACCGTTCATCAAAAAGCGTTTGCCGGGCAGACTTTTGATCGCACGGTTCACAAGGGTGATCTGACGGGCATAGAAATTATCAGCAGGCTGATGGAACAGGTGCTGAAGCGGCCAGTTGAAAAACTGCAGGAGCACCGGGCCATTGGGTTGATCCCCACACGAGACGGTTCTGCCCTGTCAGGTGTGTTGTTTATTGATATGCGCAGCGGCGGGTTTCGTTTTGTGCGCGCCAAGGCTGTGCTGATGGCCACGGGCGGTGGACCGACCATGTATAAATACCACACCCCTTCTGGCGACAAGACCATGGACGGTCTTGCCATGGCCCTGCGGGCAGGGCTGCCCCTGCGCGATATGGAAATGGTTCAGTTTCACCCCACCGGCCTGTTGGCCGGTGAGGGCACACGCATGACGGGAACCGTGCTTGAAGAAGGTTTGCGCGGGGCTGGCGGCCATTTGCTCAATGGTGCGGGCAATCGCTTCATGTTTGACTATGCCGATAAAGGCGAGCGGGCCACACGGGACGTGGTGAGCCGAGGCATTTACGATGAAATGCGGAAATCAAACGCATCACCCAATGGTGGCGTTTACATTTCCATGGCCCATCTGGGCCCAGATTTTGTGGCGGAGAAATTCAATGGCATGGTGAAACGCTGTGCGGATTGTGGCTTTGATCTGGCTGGCGGCCGGGTGGAAGTGGTGCCCACCGCCCATTATTTCATGGGCGGTGTGGTTGTTGATGCGGATACGCGCACGGCAATGGAAGGCCTTTATGTTGCCGGCGAAGACGCAGGCGGAGCCCATGGGTCAAATCGGCTTGGTGGCAACGGTGTCGCTAATTCGACGGTCTATGGCGGTGTGGCTGGCGATGTGATGGCCCGCGATGTGGCCCAAGTGAATGGCCTGCGGGAGCCGAATAAGGATGTGCTGGATGGCGAGATCGCCCGTGCCATGCACCCTCTATCAAGGAAACCGGGCCCTATTCAAAACCTTCGAACGCAACTTCAGGATGCCATGTGGGATGAAGTGGGTGTCATGCGCACTGCACACGGCCTGAAGCGGGGCCTGGACCGTATTGCCCTTGTTGAAGATGAATTGATGGAAACCGGACTTGCCAGTGGCAATCTGGCGTTTAACCTGACCTGGCACGACTGGCTGAATATGCGATCCTTGGTCGATATCTCGCAGGTGATCACCCACGCGGCCATAGCGCGGAAAAATTCCCGCGGTGCCCACTATCGGGAAGATTTTCCAGACAGTGGTGCCATGGAAGACAGCGCCTATACGGTTGCTCAAATGGGGAAAACCGGACTGGAAGTTTCCCAATTGCCCGTTGAATTTTCAATCGTGCGTCCGGGCGAAACCCTGCTTGGTGATGATGAACCGGAAACACTCGTGGAGGCTGCAGAATGATCGCGCTTGATAAAATTCAATCCACCGCAGAAGTGCTGATGGACAAGGCCGCAATTGAAATCCCCGATGATTATCTGACCGGATTGAAACACGCAGCCAGCACCGAGGACGGTGATCTGTCATCTTTCGTGTTGCAGGCCATGCTGGACAATTACAAGGCCGCCAAGGAAGATCGGCGAGCCATGTGTGGCGACACCGGATGTCCGCGCTGGTATGTGAAACTGGGAAATGACGCAGTTGTCGAAGGGGGAATGGTGGCCCTGGAGACAGCGCTGCGCCGGGCCACGGCAAATGCTACCAATGGCGTGCCGTTGCGGCCCAATCGCGTGCACCCCCTGTGGCGCACCGACCATGACAATAATGTGGGCATTGGTGCCCCGGAGATTGAATATGGATTTGAACCGGCAGCGGCCGGGGAAGACAAAGCCGACTGGATGGATCTGATAACCGTACATAAGGGCGGGCTGTTTGGTACGGACTACAGAATGCTGTTTCCCTCAGACGGCATTGAAGGAATTAAGCGGTTTTATCTTGATAGTCTGGTGGCTTTTGGCAAGCGGGGCCTTGCCTGTCAGCCAGCCATTATTGGTATCGGTCTTGGCGGTTCCAAGGATACCTGCATGGTGCTTGGCAAACGCGCGGCCTGTCTGCGTACGGTGGGGAACAGGAACAGCGATCCGCGTATTGCCGAACTGGAAGATGAATTTAAGGAATTGGGTAATTCCATCGGCATGGGCGCGATGGGTTTTGTGGGCAAGAATATGGTGATCGATTGCAACATTGAGGTCGGCTATTGCCATACCGGCGGGATGCAGATGAGTGTCCACGCATTTTGCCTCTCATCCCGGCGGGCAGTGGCACGCATCCATGGCGATGGCCGTGTGGAATACAGAACCGACCCGGATTGGTTCACCCCTTATCAAAGGCGTGAAACGGTCGCGTGGGAAGGGTTCGAAATGCAGCCCCTGGAAGCCGCAGAATGAGCAAACCCAGCAAAATGCGGCAGGTGCGCCTGTCCACCACCCCCACGGCTGAAGCTCTTGCTGACTTGCGGCTGGGCGATATCGTTTATCTTGATGGGTTGATGTATACGGCCCGTGAGGGGGTCTATATGCGCGCGCTTGAGGACAAGGCCAATATTCCCATGGAATTGCCCCGGGATAGTGCCGCCAATTTTCACTGCTCCCCGGCGGCCTCAATCAATGCCGATGGAAGTTTCACCATGGGCGCGGTGACCGCCACGGCCTCATTTAGGTTCGCCAAATGGATTGGCGAGTGGATGGCGAAATCTGGGGCCAAACTGATTGTTGGCAAGGGCGGCATGAGTTCGGCCACCTATAAGGAACATTTTGTGCCCAATGGGGCGATCTATCTGACAACGGTGGGCTATGGAACCGGCGCATTGCTGGGGCGTGGGGTTGAAAAGGTGGAGGCGGTTCACTGGGATGAAGAGCTTGGCATTGCCCAGGCCATGTGGGTTCTTAAGTGCAATAATATGGGACCGTTCATCGTTGCATCTGACCTTGAGGGCAATTGCCTGTTTGAGATCGAGAATGAAAAAATTTCTGCCAATCTCGACAAGGTCTATGAGGGCACCCGACCCGCCACATTAAAGCGGTTTGGCGAAACCGATGACCGCAGTGATGAATTGATCAGCTAGAGATCGCACTGCAACGGTTGATATTGAAATGAGTTGTTCCGTTTTAGAATCTTAGGAAAATCCATGATCAAACACATTCGTGGCCTGCACCACGTGACATCCATGGCGAGTGATGCCCGCGCGAATAATGCATTTTTCACCCATGTGCTTGGCCTGCGCCGGGTGAAGAAAACCGTGAATTTCGATCAGCCGGATGTCTATCATCTCTATTACGGGGACGAGCTTGGCTCGCCGGGATCCGTGATGACGTATTTTCCCTTTCCAAATATGGACAAGGGAGCGGCTGGTGTGGGTGAAGTGAGCGTAACCACATTTGGTGTTCCTGATGGTGCATTGCCATTTTGGAAGGAGCGGCTTTTGGCGCTCAATATTTCGGGCTTGAGCGAAGCGATTGGGTTTGGTGTCAACCGGCTGGAATTCGATGGGCCGGATGGGGAGCGGCTCGCTCTGGTTGAAGATGCTGCCGACCTTCGCGCCCCCTGGGCCGATGGGGGCGTCCATGCCGATGTGGCCATTCGCGGTTTTCATTCGGCCTCCATGCGGGTGCGGGATGAAGGGGCCACCGGCGAACTACTTCAGTTCATGGGGTATCAGGCGGAAGAACAAGAGGGGGCGATTTCCCGTTTTCGAATGCAGGATGGCGACGTTGCCACAATCATCGATGTGGAAACCCTGCCCGGTATGCCCATGGCACGAAGTGGTGCCGGTTCGGTGCATCATATCGCCTTTGCCGTTGAAAACAGGGCTGCCCAACTTGAGGTGCGCAAGCAATTGCTGGACACGGGCTATCAGGTAACGCCCGTGATTGATCGAGACTATTTCTGGGCCATTTATTTCCGCACCCCGGCGGGCATCTTGTTTGAGATTGCGACCAATGAACCGGGTTTTGACCGGGACGAAGAACGCGCCCATCTTGGCGAAACACTGAAATTGCCCGCTCAGCATGCACATTTGCGCGCCCAGTTGGAGGCGCATCTGCAAGTGCTGGAATAGACGGTGGTCTGATCGTCTAAACCTAGTCCAATAGTCAAAGAGAGGCTGTGATCTATTGCCTAAATGCTGTGAATTGGGCATTTAGCGTGTGCTGTCCACGGGAGTTGGGCAGATAACACTCGACACAAGATTGATTGCACTTTAAACGGCACGAGATCGTTATTCCGGCTTAGCCCGGACAAGTATTTTGATGCGTCCGACCACCGGGCGTTTCGCGCTCCTTTCCGCGGAGCTAACCAAAACAACGTGGGGATTAAAATGTTGGAATTCATACCACCGATCATGGGCGTATTTGGCCTGATCGTCGCTTTTGTCTTGTATGGCATGGTCATGAAATATTCTGAGGGCGATGCCGCCATCAAGAAAATTGGTGATCAGATTCACGAAGGCGCGATGGTCTTCATGAAACGTGAATACTCAATTTTGGTGGTCTTCCTGATCGTCCAGATTGTACTCACATTTATTTTTCTGGATTCCAAAGTGGCTCTGGCCGTGTTGGTTGGGGCGGTATCGTCGTCAATCGCTGGCTGGATCGGCATGTATTCAGCAACCAAAGCGAATGTGCGCACCGCGACAGCTGCTCAGGCTGATGGTGCTGCCAGCGCGTTGACCGTTGCTTTCTTCGGCGGCTCTATCATGGGTTTGTCGGTCGCATCCCTGGGCCTGATCGGGCTTGGCGGTCTGTACTGGTATCTGGGCGGCGACGCCCACTCGCTGGAAGGCTTTGGCATGGGCGCATCTACTGTTGCCCTGTTCAGCCGTATTGGCGGCGGTATCTTTACCAAGGCTGCCGATGTGGGTGCTGACCTGGTGGGCAAGATCGAAGCCGGTATCCCGGAAGATGACCCCCGCAACCCTGGCGTGATCGCCGATAACGTGGGTGACAATGTGGGCGATGTTGCCGGCATGGGCTCCGACATTTTCGAATCATATTGCGGCGCAATGATTGCGACAATCGCGATTGCAGCCACATCGGTTGCGGTTGCAGATGGTCGTTCGGAAATGATGTTCCTGCCGCTTGGCCTTGCTGCCATCGGTCTGGTTGCATCCATCATCATGATCTTCGTGGTGAAAAGCCGCTCCAGTTCTGAACCAGCTTCAGCACTGCGTACCGGTACTTTGGGCGCGCCCGTATTGTTTTTGGCAGGTGCTTACTTCCTGATCAACTCCCTGGGCATTGATGTGAGCGTGTGGTTTGCCGTGATCTCAGGTGCCGTTGGCGGTGTCGCCATTGGCCTGATCACCGAATACTACACCGCTGGTGCACCGGTTCGCCGCATTGCGAATTCCGGTAAAACCGGCCCTGCGACTGTGATGATCACAGGCCTGGCTGTGGGCATGGAATCGGTTGTTATGCCGTTGCTGTGCATTGCAGCCATCGTTTGGGTGTCCACAACACTTGCTGGTCTCTACGGTGTGGGTATTGCCGCCGTTGGCATGCTGGCCACTGTTGGCATCACCATGGCCATCGACGCATACGGCCCTGTTGCAGACAATGCTGGCGGTATTGCTGAAATGGGCGGCATGGGTGAAGACGTTCGCGAAATCACCGATAGCCTTGACGAGCTGGGCAACACGACTGCGGCCATTGGTAAAGGTTTTGCCATTGGTGCGGCGGCTCTTGCTGCCCTGGCGATCATTGCCGCTTTCGTACAAACCGTTGCTGCGAACAATCCAGGCTTCTCGCTGGAACTGTCGGAACCACTGGTTCTGGTGGGTCTGTTCATCGGCGGCACAATCCCGTTCATGGTCGCTGCTTTGACCATGACTGCGGTTGGCGATGCTGCTTTTGAAATGATCAATGAGATCCGTCGTCAGTTCAAGGAAATCCCTGGATTGATGGAAGGCACTGCTGATCCTGATTCAGCCCGGTGTGTGGATATTGCAACTTCGGCTGCATTGAAGCGCATGATGCTGCCAGGTGTCATTGCGGTCTGTGCGCCTCCCGTTGTTGGTCTGTTGCTTGGTGCTCAGGCGCTGGGCGGCATGCTTGGCGGTGCGCTGCTGGGTTGCGTGCTGATGGCTCTCATGATGGCAAACGCAGGCGGTGCCTGGGACAATGCCAAGAAATATGTTGAGAAGGGCAATCTCGGCGGCAAGGGTACAGATACCCATTCTGCTGTGGTTGTTGGCGATACGGTGGGTGATCCCTTCAAGGATACATCTGGCCCGGCCATGAACATCCTGATCAATGTGATGGCGATTGTCAGCCTGGTGATTGCACCACTGCTTTAAGACGTGTTGCAGCCAAAAAGCTGAAAACAAAAAGTTTACAAAGGCCTGGAAGAAATTCCGGGCCTTTCGTTTGTCTGCTCTTGAAACAAGCGCTCAAAGCCGTGACGATGGGCACCAATCAGACTTCAAAAACAATGGTCTTAACATGGCATTTTCTAAGGCGCAGGCTGACAGCATCGCCCAGGCACTTTTTCGCGCAGAGGTTGAAGGCCTCCAGATCGGCATTCCCAGCCAGCAGTACCCCGATATGGATATGGATGATGCCTATGCCGTTCAGGCGGCGCTGGTGGATCGCAAATTGTCATCCGGCAGGTCCATCATCGGCTGGAAAATTGGTCTGACTTCCAAGGCCATGCAATATGCGCTGAACATCGATATTCCTGACAGTGGTGTCCTGTTTGACGACATGGCATTTGATCACGGCAGCACAGTGCCGAAAGGGCGCTTTATTGAACCGCGTATTGAAGCCGAAATTGCTTTTGTAATGAGCCGCGATATTTCCGGTGCTACTGTTTCGCGGGAAGATGTGATTGCGGCAACGGACTATGTGGCACCGTCGATTGAAATTCTCGACACCCGCATTGTGCGCAAGGATGCAGCGTCAGGGCAGACCCGCAAGGTTTTTGATACGATTGCCGATAATGCGGCCAATGCTGGAATTGTTATGGGGGATAAACAACACGGTTTTGATGCCCATGATTTGCGCTGGGTCGGTGCGATTGTGAGCCGCAATGGCGAGGTTGAGGAAACGGGACTGGGCGCAGGGGTGCTCAACGACCCGGTGGAAAGCATGGTTTGGCTGGTGCGCCGACTCTCCCAATATGGACAGGGTATCAAGGCCGGTGAAGTGGTCCTGTCAGGCTCATTTATCAGGCCTGTTGAATGCCCGCCGGGGACACATATCGAAGCGGATTTTGGTGCATTTGGCGCAGTTGAAATTTCATTCGCGTGACGGTTGCTCTTCAAACAATGCGGGCTTTTTTGCTGACCGGCCATGGCGGAATGGACAAGCTGGAATATCACTGCGACTGACCTGTTCCTGTCTCCGCCAAGGGGCAAGCGCTGATTAAAGTGCATGCGTGTGGACTGAACAATACAGATGTGAACACCCGCACGGGCTGGTATTCCAAAGCGGTCACCCAGGCGACGACTGGGGGTGCATTGGTGCAATTGGCCAAACGGCGTGGCGGCACCATTGTGGCTTTGGCCAGCGAAGAAAAGCATGAACATATGTCGGTGTTACCTGTTGACCACCTGCTACCGCGCGCGCCATTGGGCCTCAAATCCGCACATTTTATTTGAACGACATTACAATGACCGGCGCTACCATCCTGCCAACACATATTTTCCCGGATTTGGTCGGGTATATTGATCAGGGCGAAATCAAGCCGATCCTTGCTGCTCAATATCCGCTGGAACAATTGCACACAGCCCAGCAAGCATTTATCGACAAACAACATGTGGGCAATATTGTTGTGACAATGGATACCGCTGCTTGACAGAGATCAGTTTTCTGACCGGGCGTCCACGAGCAGGCTCATCATTAAAGCATAGGGCACTTGCCAGTTGATCGCGACTTCATTGGTTGCGTAGCTTTCCTTATCGTCCACATACATCAACATGGGAGGTTTTCCGATCAGCCCGCCAGCGGTCGGGTCTCCGGCAAGGTCAACGGAATTAGGGCCCCCGACAATCAGACCAGGCGGCAATTCAATAGCCCCTGAAACGGATGGACGAAAATGTGGGTTGGCGGCGCTGTTGGTGCCGCTGCCGGTGATGAAATTCTGGGCCAGCGGATTGCGTCCAAACAGCCAGTGCAGTGCGTCCATGGCCGGCGGAACATAGGTGGTGTCGCCGTCCAGTTTCGCCCATAGCAGCCAATGCCAGCCCACGGTGGCCATGATGCTGTTGGAGCCCCAGGTGAATTGGGCATCATCACTCAGCGGTATGCGCCAGGAAGATCGCTTTTGCGTAATGCGCCATTTATGCGCGGCACTGCGCAAGGTGGCATTGACGGTTTTTGCCATTTCTTCGGGCAGTTTGGCCTGAGCCGTTTTCAAGGCCCAAAAGCCCAGCAAATCGACTTCGCCCCAATACAGATCGTTCTTGTTTTTATCCAGTGTTGCCCGGCGTTGCGGCAATTGGGCGGACACTTGTTTGATTGTGGCTTCGTCCCCGGTCAGCGCCGCCCAAGCCGCATCGGCAAAGAAACGTTCGTCGCTGTCATCTTTATCCGTATAGGGGCCACCATATTCATCGCCATTGTAGCGCTGTTCGATCATGGTGAGATCGGGATTGGCTGCAAGCCAAAGTCGCGCTCTTTCGGCTGCGTCGCGAAAATCGGCCGCCCGTTTGGGCATGTCCAGATGGTCAAAAAGCTTTGCCGCCAGCGCCATGACGCCAGCGAAGTCGGCTGTTGCGGTGGAGCTGATGGGCATCAGCCATTTAACTGCGGTGTCTTTTGCTGGCGGTGTGTCCAACGCGGGCCATTTTTGGGTTGTGGCCTTGTGATAAACGCCGCCATTGGACGCCTGCATTTTCAGCAACCATTCCAGTTGGACGGTCGCCAGTTGCAGCCAATCGGGCATATTTTTGGGTAATTGTGTTTGCGGTCCGGCAATCGGTTCAATCTTGTGATCAAGAGCCTGGGGCGCCAGCAGCCCGGTGAGCAGCAAGGGGGTGAGGGCATAGGCACCGTTGACGCTGTATTTTCCGTAATCGCCCGCATCAAACCAACCGCCGCGCACGTCCTGGGTTTTCGTATCATCGGCAAAAATTTTGGCAGCCTTGTCTTGCTGGTGCGTGCCGGGATAGGGGCCGGTTTCGGTATCGGTGATCCAATAAAACGCCCCCCAGGCATCGTTGCGAAAACGGGTGAGATCAGGCTTGGCGGCAATCTCGAAACTCATGGTGGCAGGTTTCGTTTGTGGTCCCAATGATGGGATTTTGACCGAATAGGTGCCCGGCGTTTGAAGGGACGTCAGGTCTAGCTCACCGACCCGGGACGCGGATGCCGCGCTCTTGTGCAATGGAATGGCAATCGCCATGGTTCTGGCACCTTTCGGTCCCTCCACCGTGACTTCAACTTCCTGCCGTGAATTGGTTCCTTCATCATCATGAAATTCAATCAGCAGCGTTTTATTGTCCGTTGGCAAATGCGTCAGGCGTGACATTCTCGGCCGTTGGTTGCGTATTGTATCGTCTTTTTGCGGCCAAACCTTCACTTGAAAATCCTTTAGTTGAAAATCGCCATTGCGCGCGCCTGCGGTCATGAATGCAAAGGATCCAAGTGTCCGCGCATCGGTTGCCATGGCGAATTCGACCTTGCCGGACTGGCTTGGGATGAACCCTTTTCCGTCATCGGCCACTATTTTCTTGAATGTGGGCTTGCCGTCTTCACCAATGGCCGGCTCCGCTTCCTTGCCGTTGAGAATCGGCTGAAGCAGGGACGTGCCCCAAATTGGCTTGTGCTTATCGCCGATGGTGATCTGAAAGGAAAAAATCTTGCGCCCGTAAGGTAAAGGTTTACCGAAGGAGATTTCCCAAAAAGAGGCATCATTAAAATCGCCCTTTCCCTTGTCCTGCAAGCGCAGGCTTTTACCTTGCAGGGACGCGGCAAAGCGGTTCTTGGCCCATTTGTCCTTAGGTGCTTTAGCGATTTCCAGTTCAATGATGACAGGTGTAGCGCTTGTGGTCTGGGCGTGAACGGGCGCAAGGGATGCGACGAACAGGGCGGCCCCGAGTTTGCAAGATACAGACGTGTTCATATTCGAAACGCTCCGGCAGGGTGTATCAGGAATCTGACACTCGTTTGCTGGAAACACCAGCTTTGTGGCTATATGCGGCTGGTCTGACCCATGTGGCCTTTTCCACAGACATGATCCTTAGGCAGATAATGTAACCGCTTACACTTGATGTAATCGCTTACATCTGACAATACTCTAATTGTAAGCGCTTTCATAGTCGGTTTTATCCCGTTTTTGAGGCGTGTGACATTGCTCGAAACTCCTGGGAGGGAAAGTTTCATGGTCACTATGGTGGATGTTTCCAAACGTGCCGGTGTTTCCACCGCCACGGTCTCCCGTGTCCTGAACAATCCCGACATTGTTGATGAGAAAACCCGCAAGGCGGTCAATGAGGTGATCGCGCAATTGGGTTATCGGCCCAATATCGTGGCCCGCGACCTTGCAAGCCGCTCGTCACGAACGGTGGGTGTGGTGATCAATCGTTTCTCAGCCGCCTATTATGGGCGCATGCTGGATGGTGTTGAGGCTGCTCTGGCCCCTCTCAATTTCAAGACAATTGCTGAATCGAGTCGGGAAACAATCGACGGTGAACGCAGCGCGCTGGAATCTCTCATGTCGCGCCAGTGCGATGCCATCGTGTTGCACTCCGACCTGCTCAGCGATGAAGAACTCAGCAATCTGATGGTGCGAAACCCAAATCTGGTGCTGATGAACCGCCTGGTGCGCGGGTACGAACAGCAATGCGTCTATCTCGACAATGTGCGCGGTGGCGAAATCGCGGCCCAATATCTGGTTGAAAAAGGCCACCGGGACATCGCAATCGTAACGGGCCCCAAAACCTTTTATGAGGTTGCCGACCGGGAGGAGGGTTTCCGTGCTCATTTCAACGGGCTTGGATTGGATGCCGAAGATTGTCTGACCCTTGAATCCGACTTCACCTATCGCGGTGGTCATGATGCCATGAAGCGGGTTCTCGACAGCGGGCGTTCGCTTTCGGCTGTGTTTTTTCACAACGATGAAATGGCGGCTGGCGGGCTTGAATATTGTCGCGAAAACAATGTCAGCGTCCCTGGCGACATTTCTGTTCTTGGCTTCGATGATGTGGATATCGCCAGATATATTTTCCCAAAACTGACCACTATTCGCCAGCCGCTGAACCCCATCGGGGTGGCTGCGGGCACGCTCGCCCACGCCAGGGCGATGGGAATGCCAACGTTTGAACTGAAAAAAGTATTCGAAGCCGAAGTTGTCGAGCGCTCTTCGGTTTCCCCTATCACTTAACCAGCGCTCAATGCGTGGAGGAAAAAGAATGAAGAAAATTTTGCTAGCCGCCGCCACCAG
Source organism: uncultured Rhizobiaceae group bacterium (assembly GCA_937930845.1). Lineage (GTDB taxonomy): Bacteria > Pseudomonadota > Alphaproteobacteria > Rhizobiales > Rhizobiaceae > Pseudahrensia. Next base: position 283,707 of record CALHBJ010000011.1, on the reverse strand, counting down.
CGTGGCAATGATTGCGTCCAGCGCAATGGCAGGGGATGTACGTCTGGATGGATTTCCAGACTTCAATTCCCACCTGGACAAGTTGATCCCGTCATTTGCGGAGAAAAACCCTGACATCAAAATCACCTACCAGATGAACAATCATGGTGACCATCACAAGAAGCTGACAACCAACCTGGCCACCGGTTCCGGTGCAGGTGATGTGGTGATTGTGGATGTGGGCTTCATCGGCTCTTTCATTAATGCGGGCGGTTTTGAAAACCTGTCGGGAAGTGCATATGGCGCTGATGCCATGAGCGGTGAATTTGTTGGCTATGCGTGGAACCAGGGCAAGGGTTCAGACGGCAATCAATACGGCGTTCCAATCGATATCGGACCGGGTGTGATGTATTATCGCCGCGACATTCTGGATTCCGTTGGTGGCGAAATTGATGGTGTCATCAAGGATTGGGACAGCTATATCGAGTACGGCAAAAAGCTGAAGGCCAAGAAAGTGTTCTTGATTGCTGATGCGGCCGACGTCGCCAAGGCCATCATTTTGACAACGGTGAAACCGGGTGAAGGCTATTTCTTCGATAATGATGGTAATTCGCTGATCACATCACAGCGTTTCGTGGATGCCTTTGACGTTGCCAAGCGCATTCGTGACGAGGGGCTTGATGGGCAGATCGGTGCCTGGACCAATGAATGGTATGACGGATTTAAGCAGGGCACGGTTGCCACGCAGCTTTCCGGCGCTTGGCTGCTGGGGCATTTGCAGAACTGGATGGCACCAGACACCAAGGGCAAGTGGGGCGCGTCCAACCTGCCTGATGGGATTTTTGGATCCTGGGGCGGGTCGTTTTTGGCCATTCCCAAACAGGCCAAAAATAAAAAAGAGGCCTGGGAATTTATCAAATTTCTGACCTCAACATCAGAAGCGCAAATCGCCGGGTTGAAAAATATCGGGTCATTCCCCGTGCTTAAGGCAACCTATTCTGACGCTGCATTTGATGAGCCAATTGAATTTTTGGCAGGTCAGAAAGCGCGCCAGCTTTTTGCGCAAGTTGCGGAGAAAGTTCCTGCGGTTGCACCAAAGAAAGGTGATTTGATTGCCGAGGATGTGGTCTTTCGCGGAGCGCTTCTGGAGGTTCTCAACGACGGCAAAGACATTATGGCCGCGCTTAAAGATGCTGAGCGTCTGATCAAGCGCCGGGTTAAATGAGCATTGCTGCTTAATACTGTAAATAGTCCGCCCGGTTCTGCCGGGCGGGCTGGTGGCCGGGCAGGGGCGAGTCCGTCCGGCCACCGTCTCACTTCCTGATTTTTTGCCGCAATTATCAATTCACACCGTTTTCGTTTGGACCGAATAGACATGCCGAATTATTCACCGCCAGATAAAACCGATGCCAAGGGCGTGTGGATTTTTGGCGACGGTACGCCTGCCGACTATCCCGTGCGCAAATCGTCCAGCAAACTGATTTCCAGAAAACGCCGCAAGGCGCTGATGCCCTGGCTGTTCATCAGCCCCTATCTGATCTTATTTGGCCTGTTCACGGCCTTCCCGCTGGGGTTTTCGATCTTCCTGTCATTTCAGGAATGGAACCCGGTCTCGGGCCTTTCGGGCATGAAATTTGTGGGCTTTGAGAATTATATTTCTGCCTATGACGATCCGTGGCTGTGGAAATCGCTCTACAACACGGTCTGGCTGGCAGTTGCCTCTGGTGTGCCCCAGCATCTGATTGCCATTCCCATAGCTTACTTATTGGTCATGGCGCTCAAATCGGGGCTGCGCCATATTTACACGGCGACAATGTTCATTCCCTTCATCACGTCGACCATTGCCGTTTCCCTGATATTCTATTCCATCTATTCCACCCAATCGGGCATTTTGAATCAGTGGCTCTTGCTGGCCGCCGATGCACCATTGATTGGCTGGATGTTCGCCTGGGTGCACGATGTCATGCCGCTCCGCTGGCTGGGCAGTTCCAGTCTGATCAAGCCTGCCATCGCCTTCGTGGTGGTGTGGAAATATACCGGCTTTAACATCGTCATCTATTCTGCGGGCTTTTTGACCGTTTCCAAGGAACTCTACGATGCGGCGAAGGTGGATGGATGCAATGGCTGGCAGCAATTCTGGCATGTGGCATTGCCGATGATCCGCCCGTTCGTTTTCTTCGCGCTCACCCTGACAATCATCGGCAATCTGCAATTGTTCGAAGAGCCTTATGTGCTGACTGCCGGCAATAGCGGAGGTGTGTCTCAATCGGGGCTCACGGCTTCCTACTATCTCTATCTTGTGGGCTGGGAATGGCTGGAGATGGGGGCAGCGGCCGCGATCTCCTGGATGCTCTTCTTGTTCATTGCCATCGTCACTTCGCTGCATTTCTACTTCAACGGGCGCAAAGGTCTGGAGGGCAATCGCTGATGGCAAAGACAGCAACTTCAGCCTTTAAGAAATCTTCCAATTGGGTGGTTCAGGCCATTTTGATTTTTGGCGTCTTGGTCACAATCTTCCCATTTGTCTGGGTGGCGCTGATGGGCACCCATTCGCGCTCCGATATATTCTCCTCGCCGCCGCCCTTCTATGTGGGTGACCGGCTTATGGAAAACTACGCCAAGCTGCTGGAGATCATGCCGTTCTGGACGGTGCTTGGAAATTCCCTATTCGTGTCCGTTCTTGGAACGCTGGGGGCAGTGTTGTTCTGTTCCATGTGTGCGTATGGATTTTTTGCCTTCGATTTTCGCGGCAAGAATATCATTTTTGGCATCATGGTGGCGTCCATGATGGTGCCGCCGGTGCTGACATTGATTCCGTTCTTTTTGACTGTGAAGTTTCTGGGCATTCTCGACACTCATTTTGCCCTGTGGTTTCCCGGCGTGGCAAATGCGTTCGGCATCTTTCTCATTCGCCAATATATGGTCACTTCGATCACCCGCGACCTGCTGGACGCGGCCAAGGTGGATGGCGCGTCGGAGTTACGCATTTACTGGTCGGTTGTTCTGCCGCTGATCAAGCCAGCGCTGGCGACGCTTGCCATCGTGATGTTCATTGGCCTGTGGAACAATTTTCTTGCGCCGCTGATCGTTATTTCCAGCCCCGACAAATATGTTCTGACATTGGCTCTGCGGTCGGTTCAGTCACTCGCCAACAGCCCCTGGGGTGCGGTGATGCTTGGCACATTCCTGTCCATGGTTCCGCTGCTTCTTGCTTTCGTATTTTTCTCCAAACAGATGATGGCGGGCCTGACCGCCGGTGCCGTAAAGGGATAGACATGACTTTACCTGCTGATCTCGCCGCCCGTTTTCCTGATGAATTTCAGTTTGGTGTGGCCACCGCTTCCTATCAAATTGAGGGGGCAGTGCGCGAAGGTGGGCGCAAGCCTTCAATTTGGGATGCGTTTTCCCATATGCCCGGGCGGGTCTTTGACGGCCATACGGGGGATGTGGCGTGTGATCATTATCACCGCTGGGAAAGTGACCTGGATCTGATCGCAGAACTGGGTGTCGACGCCTATCGGTTTTCCATTGCCTGGCCACGGGTTATTCCCGATGGGCGGGGTGCGATCAATGGCGAAGGCCTCGATTTTTACGACCGTTTGGTGGATGGTTTGGTGGCGCGGGGCATCAAGGTTTTCCCCACCCTGTATCACTGGGATCTGCCACTGGCTTTACAAGGTTATGGCGGCTGGACAGATCGCGATACCGCCCAGGCATTCGCCGAATATACAAGCGCTGTGGTGGCCCGGTTGGGTGACCGTATCGATGCGCTGGCGACGTTCAACGAACCGTGGTGTTCAACTTATCTTGGACATTTCATCGGCAAACATGCGCCGGGTGAAAAATCGCTCGATGCGGCTTTGGCTACGGTTCATGTCACCAATCTTGCCCATGGCCTGAGTGTCCAGGCGGCACGCGCAGAGCGTAGTGATATTCCCATGGGCATCGTGTTGAATGCCGTGTCGATCTATGCTGGCAGCGACAGCGAAGAGGATATTGCGGCGGCCGAAAGGGCTTTCCAATTCAACAATGGCGTGTTCTTTGGTCCGATTTTTGATGGCGCTTATGATGATGATTTCCTGGGGGCGCTTGGCGATAAGCTGAAGGTGGAGGAGGGCGATCTGGCGATCGTCAATCAACCGCTCGACTGGTGGGGTTTCAACTATTATTTCCCGGCTACCGTAAAACATGATGCATCCCGCGATGCAGTGTTCCCTGCCACGAAAAGTGTGCCGTCTACCAATTCAAATGTGCGCACGGATATTGGCTGGGAAATCAAGGCACAGGGCATGTCCCACCTGCTGCATCAGGTTTATGACCGCTACGATAAACTGCCCCCCTGTTACATCACCGAGAATGGTGCCTGCTACAATATGGAAGTCGGTGAAGATGGCAGTGTCGATGACCAGCCCCGCCTCGACTATCTCGACGAACATCTCAACGTATTGGCAGATGCCATGGAGGCTGGGATCCCCATGCGCGGTTATTTTGCTTGGAGTTTGATGGATAATTACGAGTGGGCAGAAGGCTACAAGATGCGCTTTGGCATTGTTCATGTGGACTATGAGACCCAGATACGCACCGTTAAAAAAAGCGGGCAGTGGTATGGGGAAGTGTCGCGAGCCCACCGGGGTGCGGCGCAGATTGCGGCGGCGGAATAAGTCATGGCTTCTTTGGAACTCGTCAATTTGAGCAAGACCTTTGGACAGGTCAAAGTTCTGCACAATCTGGATCTGACCGTTAAGGAGGGTGAATTCCTGGCACTGGTCGGCCCATCCGGTTGTGGGAAATCCACTTTGTTGCGCATCATCGCGGGGCTGGACGATGCCAGCGACGGCCTTGTCGTGATGGATGGCGATGATGTGAGCGAATTATCGCCGCGTGAACGCAATGTGGCGATGGTTTTTCAATCCTACGCGCTGTATCCGCACATGACGGTTGAAGAAAATATCGGCTTCAATTTGCGCATTTCCGGCCTGTCCAAAGCGGAGATTGCCAGCCGTGTTGAGGAGGCGGCGCAGACACTCGATTTGACAGAATTGTTGAAACGCAAACCATCGCAACTATCGGGTGGCCAAAGGCAGCGCGTGGCCATGGGCCGCGCCTTGGTGCGTAATCCCGATGCCTTTTTGTTTGATGAACCCTTGTCGAACCTGGACGCCAAATTGCGGGTTCAGATGCGTGAGGAAATCAAGCGCCTGCACAAGAAGGTGCGCACCACATCTGTCTACGTTACCCATGATCAAATCGAAGCCATGACATTGGCAGACCGTATCGTGATTATGAAAGATGGCCGGATCCAGCAGATTGGGTCGCCAACCGAACTCTATCGCGAACCGAATAATGCATTTGTTGCCGGTTTTATTGGCTCACCCGCCATGAACTTCTTGCCCGGCAGGTTGCTGTTTGAGGGCGATGACCGGTTTGCTGTTTTGACAGACGGAACACGTCTGGCTGTGACAGACGAACGCGCTGGAGAGATTGCGAACAACGCTGCAATTCAGGTGGGGCTGCGGCCAGAACATTTACGTGTCGCTGCACAAGGTGACGGGGATCATGCGAATCGGTTGGCGGGCACTCTTGATCTGATCGAACCGACCGGCGCGCAAAACCATTTGAAGGTTTCCGTATGCGATCAATTATTGACGGTTGTTGATTCCCAATTGGTGAGCCTTGATATCGATCAGCCGGTTACGCTGTCGATTGATCCCAACCAGGTTTACGTATTTGCAGCGGCCTGATTGTCCTCAAGCCGAACAATCAACTGGTTTAGAATTGCAGGGTCTTCCACGCGGAATGGTGGTGTACTGCATTTATGCGCTTGTCAGCCTCTGGAGCGCTTGCTAGCGTTTACCCTCGCGAGAGCCGCTTTGGCGTCTTTTGTTAGGGAATTCGCCGATGACACTGAAAAGCAGACTCTGTGAAATTCGAATTCTATTGTTGTAAGGCGGCTGGGATGGCCGTTGTTTTTGGTTCTGGGAGGAACATTTCTATGAAGATTTTGAAGAAACTTGCGACTGCTTTGCTTGGCTCTGCGCTTGCGCTGGGTGTCGGTTCTGCTGCACTTGCCGATGGACATGCCAAGACCAATTTGCGCATTCAAACGCATTATGCGCCTGAAACACCTTCGGGCAAATTGCTGACTGAATATGTTGAGAACATCCAGAAGATGTCGAACGGCGAAATCAACGTGGAAATGTTCTACTCGTCTTCCGTGGTGAAGTCCGTGGAGACATTTGACGCGGCTGCAACCGGTATTCTTGATTGCGATGCGACTGGCGGCGGTTACCAGACAGGTAAGAACCCTGCGTTCCAGTTTGTTGGTGATATCATGGGCGGTTACGCCACGCCGGTTCAGCAGCTGTCATGGCTGTATTACGGTGGTGGACGCGATGCGGCCAATGCGCTGTACAACAAATATGACATGCAGCTTGTGGGCTGGATCGTCTATGGTCAGGAAAGCTTTGCATCGACGAAGCCAATTGCAGGCCTGGCTGATTTGAAAGACTGGAAATTCCGTTCGCCCCCAGGCATGGAAACCAAGATTTTTGACAAGCTTGGCGCCAAGCCAATCGTGATGGATTTCACCGAAATCTTTACCGCGCTTGAATCCGGCATCATCGACGGTGCCGATGCATCTGGTCTTGCCAACAATGTGGGCCTTGGTCTTTACGACATTGCCAAATACGCCAACTATCCTGGTTTCCACTCCATGCCATCAGACCACATCGCTTGTAACAAGGCGGTTTGGGACAAGATGCCTGATCACCATAAAACGATCATGGAAGTGGCTATTGGCGATATCGCGCTGAAATCTGCTCTGACATTTGAGAAAAAGAATGCTGAAGCGGTTGCTGACCTGACAGCCAAGGGCATCACTATTTCCCAGTGGTCGCCTGAAGATCTGGCGGCTTTCCGCGATGCGGCTCAGAAAACATGGCCTGAATTTGCCACCACGCCTGAAGCCAAGGCGCTGGTTGCAAGCCACATTGCTTATCTCAAGCAGCTTGGTCTTGTGAAAGAGTAAGCGATTTAGCTTAGAAAGGGCGGCCGGTTTGGCCGCCCTTTTTTTGTTCAATTTGACCCTCGATGAAAATCACCCACATCATCAGCCATGTGTTGCAATACGATATGCCCGAAGAACTCGGCTATTCGCAGCAATATTATGCCCGCCGGACAGCGCATCTGGTTGAGGTTCGCACCGATGAAGGTATCACGGGTTGGGGCGAGTGCTTCGGACCGGGCAATGTTGCCCGCGCCAATAAGGGTATTGTTGAGACCGTTATTGCGCCGATGATCATTGGTTGTGATCCACTCAATCGCGGCCCGATCTGGCACAAAGTGTACAATTTACTGCGGGACCATGGGCAAAAGGGAATGCCTATACAGGCATTGTCCGGCGTTGATATTGCGTTGTGGGATATTGCCGGCAAGGTCGCCGGACAACCCATCTGCAAGTTGATTGGCGGCAAGTTTCGCGATCAGGTGCCGGTCTATGGCTATGGGATGATGCTCAAGCGCGAAAGTGTTGATGATCATGTGGCGCGCTTTAAGGAAGAGGCCGCCGCTATTCGCGATGCAGGTTTCGTTGCCACAAAAATGAAAGTTGGGCTGGGCGCTCGTGATGATATTCGATTGGCGCAGGCCGTTCGCGCAGGTGTTGGGGACGATTACCGCTTCATGGTTGATGCCAATCATTGTTATACCAGCGATGATGCGCTGGAAGTGGGGTTGGCGCTGGATGACCTTGACGCCTATTGGTTTGAGGAGCCGGTCGCGCCGGAAGACCGGGATGGATATAAATTTCTGCGCTCGAAATTAAAAACGCGCATTGCCGGTGGCGAAGCTGAATTTACGCGCTGGGGCTGGCGCGATTTGCTGGATGCAAATTGTGTATCCCTTGCCCAGCCGGAAGTTTGCGCGCTTGGGGGCATTTCTGAATATCTGAAAGTCGTGGCCTTGTGCCAGGCGCGGTTTGTGCCGGTGGTCAATCACGTTTGGGGCTCTGCGGTTGCCGTGGCCACCAATCTGCAATTGCTGGCCGCATTAGAGCCAATGCCGGGAGGGCTGGTCCCGGTTGAGCCGATGCTGGAGTTTGACACAACGGACAATAAATTTCGCGATGATCTGTTGAAAGAACCTTTGTCTATTCAAGGTCAGGTCAAAGCCAATAATGGCTTTGTAAAAGTTCCCAATGGTCCCGGATTGGGTATCGACCCGGACCCTGATTTCATCGCACACTACGAGATGGGCTAGGAAGGATAATACCATGATTGAGCACGAGACCACGGGGCCGGTTGACCGGTTGAACTGGAGTTTCAGCCGCGTGGCGATGTGGGCACCCGCTTTCATCGTTGCGATCATTTTCTACGAAGTGTTCATGCGCTATGTCCTGTTTCGACCCACGCTATGGGTGAATGAGATGTCGCTGTGGGTGGGCGGTGCGATTTATGTGACGGCCGGTCTTTATGCCATGCAGCAACGCAGCCACATTCGTATTTTCATCATCTATGACATCGCACCCAAATGGCTGCGTAAGGTGTTTGATACGATTTCCGCACTGTGCGTTTGTATCTTCGCCTTTGCTGTTATCTATGGCGGGTTTGGGGAAGCCGCGGCCAAGTTCTGGCGCTGGGAAGCCTTTGGCACAGCGTTTGATCCGCCCATCCCGGCAACCAACAAGCCACTCATTTTGGCAACATTGCTGGTTCTGGGCTTGCAGGCGGTTTCCAATCTGATCCGCGACTGGCCTGCCAAAGCCTGGGTGCGCAAAACTTTTGATTTGATTGCAGGTGGTGTGCTGATCGGACTTTGTCTTTGGGCGATCCCAATCCTGTTCAGCGAATTTACTGATGTGGAAGGCTCACTCAAAATGCCATTGAAGTGGCGTATTGGGGTCGGGGTGATCCTGCTGATCAGCATCGCCATCGTGTTGTATGGGTTGATCAAGGATTTCAACCGCACGCCAACACCGATGGTGATTGTCGACGAAGTGGAAGAAGAAGCGGAAGTCTTGCGGAAAATCAACGTGGTTGATGAGGGGGGCGAAATTACCCCTCCCGATGCCGTATTGAGCGGAAATCCGCCGAAAGTTGATGCCGCAAGCGGCAAAATCAAGGGGGATCGCTGAGATGGATATCGGTACAATTTCCATCGTATTGCTGTGCGGCATGCTCATGCTGCTGGCGATTGGAATGCCGCTGGGCTTTGCCTCGGGATTCCTGGCCGTGCTTGTCATGGTTATGAAATTCGAACCTCAATTGCTGACAGCGCCATGGACCTTTGGTGAAGGGATCCTCACCCGAAGTTTCGGGTCGGGACCGATGAATATTCTGGCCCAGCGCCTCTATGGCATAACGACGAATTACGTCTTGATATCAGTGCCCTTGTTTATCTTCATGGCAACATTGCTGGAACGGTCTGGCATTGCCCGTGACATGTATTCATCGCTTAATCAGTGGATGAACCGCACACGCGGCGGCATCGCGGTCGTTACCGCCCTGATGGCAATTGTCATGGCCGCCATGTCGGGGATTATTGGTGGTGAAGTCGTGTTGCTTGGTCTCATCGCGCTGCCGCAAATGCTGCGTTTGGGATATGATCAAAACCTGGCCATTGGCACCATCTGTGCGTCCGGTTCGCTGGGCACGATGATCCCGCCTTCCATCGTATTGATCTTCTATGGATTGATCACCGAGACGTCGATCCACGCTTTGTTCCAGGCCGCGTTTATTCCCGGCTTCATGCTGGCCGGGTGTTACATCATCTACATTTTGGTGAGAACACGCCTGCAGCCGGAACTGGCCCCCTTGCCGGACCCACAGCCCGGCGATCTGGAGCCAAGTGAAAAGAAACTTCTGTTGTCGACACTGCTGGCGCAGGTCGTTGCATTTGTTGTGGGTCTTATTTTGTTGCGTTTCTTTTTTGTTCAAACAGGATTTGTCAAAATTGAAGAGCGCACCTGGTTCCAATCCATCAGCACACTTTACTGGGCATTGCCGCTTATTGGTGTGGCGCTGGTGTGGCTTTTGAATGTGGGGCGTGAGCGCCGCACTGAAGCCTGGGCGCGGGGCAAGGGACTGGTTCAGCCGCTGGGTATTGTGGCCGTGGTGCTTGGGTCGATCTATGGCGGCATTACCGGCATCACCGAAGCTGCTGCCATGGGGTCGGTTGCGGTTCTGGTCCTGATTGTGGTGCGTGGTGAGTTTTCGTTCAATCTGCTCACCGAAGCATCGATGCGGACCTTTAAATCAACCGGCACGATTATCTGGGTCACCTTTGGCGCAACCGCGCTGGCGGGGGCCTACACGATTTCCGGGGGGCCAACCTATGTGGCCAACCTGATCGTCGGTTACGATTTGCCCACCATGGGCGTGTTGCTGGTGATGATGGTAATCTTCCTGTTCCTTGGCGCGTTTATGGACTGGACCGGCATCGTACTTCTGGTCATGCCCGTGTTCCTGCCCATCGTGTTGAAATTGCCGATGGACGAATTGGGGCTAACGGGTGGTTTGGATTCGCGCACAGCGGTGCAGGTCTGGTTCGGTATTCTCTTCTGCGTGAATATGCAGGTGTCGTTCCTGTCACCTCCGTTCGGACCGGCGGCGTTTTATCTGAAATCCGTGGCGCCTTCCTACATTACTTTGCCGGATATTTTCCGCGGGTTCCTGCCTTTCATCGCCATGCAATTGTTGATTTTGTCCATCATCTTGCTGGTGCCGGAAATAACTACGGTGTTTTTGTAGGAAAAACCTATGTTGAGTGCCGACCAGAAAGAACATTTTCAGCGTGAGGGTTACCTCGTCGTTGAAAATGTTCTCGACCAGGAGACGGTGCTCAATCCGGTGAGGGCCGAATATGCTGTCCTTCTGGACCAGCTTTACGATAGCTGGTTTGACGAAGGGCGGGTTTCTGTTTCTCCCGGCGGACTGACGTTCGATGAAAAACTGCTCTTCGCGTATCGCGCAAAATGCGACTGGTTCCAGCCCCTGGATATCTCCCTGCCTGGAGATCGCATACATGGGGATACGCCAATGCATTTTGGGCCTGCGGTGTTTGAAATGGTCACCAACCAACGGCTGCTCGATCTGGTGGAAGATCTGATCGGACCGGAAATTACTTCCAATCCGATTCAACATATGCGCATCAAACCGCCATCATCTGACCTGCAAAGCGATGAAATTCGCGCCCATATTACGTCCACCGACTGGCATCAGGACCGCGCGGTTGCGCTGGAGGATGCAGATGAGACCCATATGGTGACCGTGTGGTGTGCGGTGAGTGATGCCACGGTTGAAAACGGGTGCCTGCAGGTTTTGCCCCGGGGACACCGGGATGGCATCAAGGTCCATTGCCCGCGCAGCCAGACCGAGATTGCCGATGGCCAGATTGACACCTCAGCGGCGTTGCCTTTGCCGGTAAAGTCCGGTGGCGTTGTGGTGTTTCATCCGCTCACGCCCCATGCGTCCCTGGTCAATCAAACGGACGGTTTTCGATGGTCATTCGATCTGCGTTATAATGTGACTGGCCAACCAACAGGGAGGTCTCACTTTCCCGAATTTGTTGCACGTTCGAAGCGCCATCCATCATCTGTGCTGACGTCGTGTGACGCATGGCGCTGCATGTGGGAAGACGCGCGCGAGCGCCTTGCCGTGCAGCCGCATATTGATATTCACCGATGGCAGGGCGATGCCCCTGCCTGTGCCTGAGGTAAAGCGAATGAGTATGACAGTGCGCCTGGACGATAGCGACAATGTGGTGACCGCCATCAAGCCTCTGGAGGCAGGCGCGCGTGTTGAAGGGGTGGTGACAAATATGCTCATACCCCGCGGCCATAAGGTGGCTACCGGACCAATCGCCCAGGGGCAGGCGGTGCGCAAATATGCTCAGATCATCGGTTATGCTGCCAATGACATTGCAGCTGGCGACCATATCCACACCCACAATGTGGAGTTCCGCAACACTGACGCTGATTATGAGTTTTCGACCAATCTGCGGGACATTCCCGTGGTGGCTCAACCGGATACGTTTATGGGGTTTCGGCGGCCTAACGGAGCGGTTGGCACGCGCAATTACATTGCCGTTCTCACATCAGTCAATTGTTCCGCCACTGCCGCGCGCAAGATTGCAGATGCGTTTGGACCTGAGGAACTGGCCCAATATCCCAATGTTGATGGTGTGGTGGCATTCGTTCACGGCACAGGCTGCGGCATGGCGGGCGATGGCGAAGGGTTCGATGCGTTGCAAAGGGTCATGTGGGGCTATGCGCGCCATGCCAATCACGCCGGGGTTTTGATGGTGGGTCTTGGTTGCGAGATGAACCAGATCGATTGGTTGCTTGAAGCCTATGGCATTGAGAAAGGCCCCTTGTTTCATGCCATGAACATCCAAGATGTGGCGGGCCTTGCCAAGACAGTGGAAGTGGGCATTGAAAAAGTGCGTTCCATGTTGCCGCTGGCCAACGAGATGAAGCGCGAACCCTGCCCGGCCTCGGAATTGAAAGTGGCTTTGCAATGTGGCGGTTCTGATGCGTGGTCCGGCATCACCGCAAACCCTGCACTGGGCTATGCGTGTGATTTGCTGGTGGCCCAGGGCGGCACGGGCGTGTTGGCGGAAACGCCAGAAGTATATGGCGCGGAACACTTGCTCACCCGCCGGGCAGTGGATGAAAAAACCGGGCGCAAACTGGTGAGCCTTATCCGCTGGTGGGAGGACTATACCCACCGCAATCGCGGGTCGATGGATAACAATCCCTCGCCGGGCAACAAGAAAGGTGGTTTGACCACCATATTGGAGAAGTCGCTGGGGGCTGTTGCCAAAGGGGGGACATCACCGCTAACCGGCGTTTATAAATATGGCGAACCGGTCACAAAACCGGGTTTTGCTTTCATGGATTCGCCGGGCTATGACCCGGCATCGGTGACCGGTCAAATCGCTTCGGGGTGCAATCTGGTTACTTTCACAACCGGGCGTGGCTCGGCATTTGGCAGCAAGCCCGCGCCTTGCGTCAAGATTGCAACCAACAGCGAAATGTTCAATCGCATGGAAGCGGATATGGATTTTAACGCGGGCACGATTTTGTCCAATGGCACATCACTGGAACAGGCGGGTCGCGAAATTTACGACATGCTGTTGCGTGTTGCGTCGGGAGAACAAACGAAATCCGAAGCCCAGGGGCTGGGAGATTTTGAATTTGTGCCATGGCAAATCGGCGCCACGATGTGATTGTGTTGCGATTGAGGGGAAGGTGGTCATGCCATGGAATGTTTGAACAGGGATCAGGTCAGTTTTTTCCACGACAATGGCTATCTTGCCCTGCCAGGCCATTTGTCGAATGACATCGTTGCCCAGGCGCGACAGGAAATAGACCGCTTGTCGGGCCATGCGGACGATATTGATGAAAGCGATGATCTTATCGATCTGGAAGAAAGCCATACGCGCGCGGCTCCCAGAATTCGACGCCTTAAACGTCCAGACCTGCAGAGCGAATTCTTTCGCTCCCTCATGTTAAGCGACCACATTCTTGGGCTTGCCCGTGACCTCATTGGCCCCGATATTCGAATGCATACTGCCAAGCTCAATATGAAAAAGGCGCAATATGGTGCCCCGGTGCAATGGCATCAGGATTTTGCATTCTATCCCCATACAAATGATGATGTGATTGCCATTGGCATCGTATTTGATGATATGGATTTGGAGAACGGGCCGTTGCAGGTGTTTCCCGGTTCCCACAAGGGGCCGATCCTGGACCATCACAGCGGTGGTGTTTTCGCCGGATCGGTTGATCTGGCGGCTGAAAATTACGATCTCGATGATGCGGTTTCCCTGACGGGCCCGGCTGGAACCGTGACGGTTCACCACGCCAGAACTCTCCATGGTTCTGCCCTCAATACATCGAACCGGGACCGGCAGATGTTATTCTATGAAATGATGGCGGCAGACGCTTTTCCAATTATGGGTGCGATGACGCGCTTTGACAGCATTGCAGACTACGATTCTCTCATGCTGTGTGGAAAGACGACCCTGCAACCGCGTTTGGAAAATGTGCCTATACGCATCCCGCAACCGCAACCGGCCCGCGCGGGTTCGATTTATGAAATTCAGGCCGGGCAAAGTGCTCCGGCCTATGCCACTCTTGAAAAAATGAAAGCAGAAACATGACACAGCAAAAAATTGGATTTATCGGTCTTGGCCTTATGGGGGCTGCCATGGTGTCGCGGCTGCTCGACAAAGGTTACGTGGTGAACGTGATTGCCAACCGGTCCCGCGCCAATGTGGATGCGGCCATTGCCCGTGGTGCGGTGGAGCATCAATCGTCGAAATCGCTGGCACAGGCCAGTGACATCGTAATGTTGTGTGTTGATACATCCGCATCTGTTGAATCGCGCATGATGGGCGAAGATGGCGTGATTGCCGGACTTGAAGCTGGCATGACGGTGGTTGATTTTGGCACGTCGCTGCCCGCTTCCACCCGTATGCTGGGTGAATTGGTTGCAGCCAAAGGTGCTGGATTCATGGATGCACCGCTGGGCAGAACACCGGCGCATGCCCTGGACGGGGCACTTAATATTATGGGTGCGGGTGATAGGCAGGTGTTTGACCGGGTCAAGCCAGTGTTGGACGACCTTGGGGAGAATGTCTTTCACCTGGGTCCGCTGGGGGCCGGCCATACGGTGAAACTGATCAATAATTTCTTTGGCATGACGGTGGCAAATTCCATGGCGGAAGCCTTTGCCATGGCTGACCTTGCCGGTGTTGAACGCCAAACACTTTATGACGTGATGAGTGCAGGGCCGCTGCATTCAGGCATGATGGATTTTGTCAAAGGCTATGCAGTGGACGGACAGCCAGACCAATTGGCGTTTGCCATCAAAAATGCCCGCAAGGATGTGGGATATTATGCGACCATGGCCGATGATGCCGGTGTTCCAAGTTTGATGTCTGGCGGAGCAAAACAGGCCTTGTCGCTCGCCATGTCGGAAGGGCGGGGTGAAGAAATGGTGAGCCAGATGGTCGATTTCTTTGCCGAACTGTTTGCACCGCCGCCAAAATAGGAAACCGTGCTGGGGTGAAATGAAAGGCGCTTGAAAACGTTTGATAAGTGCCTTTGCTTTTCCCATTTGCGGGAGGGCAAAAATGCGCTCTGCATTAGGTCTAGCTTAACCTCGCTTCTGTACTGTGGAGTCTCAAATTGCCCGTTGGGTTTTGAGGAACGGTACAGGGGACGACTTCCATGGAAAGATTGAACAGCCTGATTTATTGGCTCACGCCTTCGCATATGCGAGCCAATATCAGTGAGCACACCAATGTGCGCATGTTCCTGATCAGTCATCTGTTTGGCCCGCTTTTGGGCCATCCAATTACTTTTTACCTGCTGGTCAACGATCCCAATCCATGGCCCCATGTGGGCGTATTGGCCGCTTCGATTACGGCCTTTTGGCTGTTCCCGATTGCGCTGAAAATATTTCAGCGTTCATACTATTTCCTCGCCTTTGCGTCTGTGCAGAACCTCAGTTTTGCGATCCTTTGGGCCGCGTATCACTATGGCGGGGCTTCTTCGCCCTTCCTGATGTGGATTTTGGTGGTGCCGCTGCTGGCATTCTTCTACCTGGGATCCGGCATGCGCACCCGCGCAACCATCTTTGGACAGTTGTTCTTTAACCTCAGCGGCTTCTATCTGGCCTACACGATTACGGCGAGCTTCCCGGTCCACATCCCACTTGATTCAATGGTGGATGTGGCAATGATTTCCACATTGTGTGCTGCAACCTATATCTTTTTGATGGCGTCTTATTATTCCAGCGTGGTGGATTCCCAGTCGGAATTGCGCAAGGAAATCCATCGCCACCAAACAACGCTGACGCAATTGACGGAAGCCAAAGACGAAGCCGAACGGGCCAATAGTGCGAAGTCGGATTTCTTGGCGAATATGAGCCATGAATTGAGAACGCCGCTTAATGCCGTATTGGGCTATAGTGAGATCCTGCTGGAGGATGCGGAGCTTGACGGCCGCGGTGAAGAGATTGCCGACCTCCAGAAAATCTCTGCCGCCGGTAAGCATTTGCTTTCAATGGTCAATGATATTTTGGATATCTCCAAAATTGAGGCAGGCAAGGCCGAACTTTATCTGGAAACATTTAATCTGGACAAGTTCATCACCGAGGTTGAATCAACGGCCCGTCCTCTCGCTGCAAAGAACACCAATGCGTTCGTATTGCTCAAAGATGACACTTTGGGTGATGTCCATCTGGACGCGACGAAACTGCGCCAGTCGGTGTTGAACCTGCTGTCCAACGCATCGAAGTTCACCGAAAACGGTCAGATCACGTTGAGCGTGGAACGCCTTAACAAGGTTGGCAAGGAATGGATCGCCATCTCAGTGCGTGATACCGGTGTTGGCATTTCAGAAGACAACGTCAACAATCTGTTCCGCAACTTCTCGCAGGCGAATTCCTCGATCACGGCAAAATTTGGTGGCACCGGTCTTGGCCTGTCATTGAGCCAAAACCTGTGCCGTTTGATGGGCGGCGACATATCGCTGGAAAGCAAGCTGGGTGAGGGGTCTTGTTTCACCATCCACCTGCCAGCAGTGGCAGAAGAAATTGATCAGTCTGAACCAAAGACCTCGACCACTGCACTTGCCGATGAGGCAAAGATGACTGAAGTGGAAGTTGACGAAGCTGTATCCGATCTCAATGAAATGAAAGATCGTATGGCGAGCGTTGCCCGTAAGTGCGATGCCGATGGCAATGAAATTGTTGTCATGGTCATTGATGATGACCGCGATTTCCTCAATGTGAGCACCCGTTTGTTTGGTCGTGAGGGTTACAGCGTCATCGTATCAGATGCGCCTGAGACCGTGGTTCAAATGGCCCACAAGCATCGCCCTGCCGCCATTTTCCTGGATGTCTTCATGCCCGGTCTGGATGGTTGGGACGTGATTGAGATGCTTAAGGCTGAAAACACGACGAAGGATATCCCTGTGATTATGACAAGCGGGGCCGAAAACAAAGAAAAGGCACGCAAGCACAGCGCCCATGGATTTGTTGAGAAGCCGCTGGATTCAGAAAAACTGAAAGTGGCCATGGCAGCTCTTGATGGGTCGCAGCCTGCGCAAGCGAAAAAATTGAATACCTGACGAACCCGATCCTGGAAGGGGCATTCCAGGATCACAACGGCCTCAGATCTGGGGCTGTAGGTTGAAACAAAAAAACGGGCACTTTCTTATGACTCTTGTTTTGGTAATTGAAGATAATGCGGTCAATCGCGATGTACTTGGCAGACGCCTGGAACGCCGCGGCTATACCGTGCGCTTTGCAGTTGATGGTCCTAGCGGCATTCAGGCTGCGTTGGACATCAAACCTGACTTGATCTTGATGGATATCGGCCTTGGTGAAATGGATGGCTGTGAGGCCACACGCCGCATCAAGGCCAATCCGGAAACCGTCAACACGCCAATCATTGCGCTGACGGCAAGTGCGTTTGAAACAGACCGTAAAAAGGCTTTCGAAGCTGGTTGTATTGACTTTGATACCAAGCCTGTTGATCTGCCGCGCCTCATCTCAAAGATGGAAGCCTGCGTCGTTCACGCTTAGTGCTGTTTTACCAATCGGAGCTGGCTCGGCGATCCAAGCCAAGTCAGAGGCGCGGGAGCCTTTTTAAACTTGAAAGTGTTTCCAGGTGGTGCGAATTCCACGCTCCTGGGAGTGGTTGTCTTTGTGAAACGGATCATTCTTGATAGTCGCGAGCCAATCTTCTCACCGACCATGAAATAAAAAAGAGCCGCTGGATCTATTGGACCCAGCGGCTCTTTTTTGTCTTGTGTTTCGTCAGTGGGCGAAGGGCAGCGATGCCGCTTCGCAAAATTTCGTCAGGCTGCTTTGGACTTTGTCGCGTTTAGATTGTTACGCAATTCGGCGAAGTCCAGTGGCTTTTGCATGACGAATGGAATGGACAATCCCTGATCTACACCAAAGGCCTGGGTTTCTCTTAGAACACTGGGTTCAGATCCGCTGGCGATCATGATGTGGCCTGAATAACCGGCTTCTGACAGCAGCTGAAGCAAGCCACGGGCATCGATGTTTGGCATGTTCACATCGATTGCGATCACATCCGGGCGCAGGGCGTTTGCCAAATTGGTCACGCCCCGCGAATCCGACGTGGCAAACCCTTCGTATCCGCAGCGTTCTGCCACGCGCACGATGAGTTCAGCTGATGTGACATCATCGTCTACGGCAAGAATTCGGGTTTGATTGCTCATTATCGTATTCCTTTATGGCCGCGTTATGCCGCGCGACTTGCAGCAGCAGCTTCCTGCGCAATGGTTGGGCGGTGAATGCTGGAATTCTCGTCTTCGCGATAGGTGCGATATTCCAGTTCTGCTGTCTTCATGGCGTCGAGCATGAGGACAACCAGTTGGTCGATGTCGCCCTTTGTATGATCGGACATGACCTGTACGCGGAAGCGTGCGCCTCCCTGGGGGACGGCAGGATATTCGACCAAATTGGCGATGGCACCCATATTGGAGAGATTGCGCGATGCAATGCGGGCCAGACCTTCGGCACCTACGCGCACCGGCACGATGGCTGATGGATCACCCAGGGTTTCCAGACCTACTTTTTCCATTTCATGGCGCATGTACAAAACATTGTTCATGAGCGAGAGGCGGCGGTCCTGACCTTCCTGAGAACGCACGATGCGGAAAGCTTCCAGCACGGTTGCGGCTTGCACAGGGGACAGGGCGTTGGAAAACGTCTGAGTCGCGCTGTAATATTTCAGATATTCAGCGGTCGCCGGTGTCTTGACGCTGATGAACCCGCCGTTAGAGGCGAATGTCTTTGAGAAAGAACCGATGATGATGTCTGCGGCGTCAACCATGTTTTGCAGACCAAGGTGCCCCAGGCCGGATTCACCGATGGAGCCGAAATCATGGGCGCAATCGACAAGCAGCTGTGCGTCATACTGGTCACACAGGGCGCGCAGGCTGCCGATATCCGGCGTATCCGAATGCATGGAGAACAAGCTCTCCGTCACAAGCAAAATGCCGTTGGTAGCATCGTTGGCACGAATGCGTTGCAGGCGACGCTCAACGGCGCGCAAATTCAGATGGCCATGAAAGTGGATGTTTTGTGTGGCAGCGCGTGCACCCTCCTGGAGGCAGGAATGTGCAAGCACGTCCATCACCACATGGTCATCGGGGCGGATGATGCCCTGGACAGCGGCAAAACCGGCTGACCAACCTGTTGGATAAAGGATCGTGCTGCGACCGTTGAGGAAATCAGAAATTTCTTCTTCCAAACGCAGGGAGCCTGTGGTGTTGCCGAGCAATGCAGCAGAACCGGCACTGTGAACGCCATAACCCTTGATGGCTTTCGTGGCGGCTTCCTTGATTGCCGGGTGGGAGGCAAGGCTGAGATAATCCTGGGACGCAAAATTGACGCCGGCGAGATCTTTACCCGTATCCGTTTTGGCAGTTGTGTGGGTGCGTGGCGCAGATGATGTCGATTTGGCATAAGGCCAAACATCATATTCACGGCGCAGATTTTGCCAATCATTGAAGTGTTTCACGCGATCAATGAGATCGGTGCCTTCGGGCAGTTTATATTCACGCAAACTACCTGTCAGCGCCGCTTCTGGAATACGAGCTTCGTTACTCATTGGATGTTTTCCCCTAACCTGAATGTTGGGGCCACTATCCAAGAACTCCAGCAAAGACCGCTTAACCGGACTGGTTAATGCCTCGCTAATTGGCGCTTTGGTTACGAAATCGTTGCCAATGAAACGGGCCTGCCGGATGGCTGGAAATTGGAGATCATATGAGCAGGGACTGGGCGGTACATAATTGTTAACCGCAACAGTCCGTTAATTGTTGTGGTTTATAAATCATCAAAGAACCCGGTAGTTGGTGGTGATAGGGGCGGTTCTTTTGAGTTCCAATTTATTTTTCTCGCTTGTTGGTCAGTCGCATAAACGGCTGCGCGACCGGTTGTGGCGTCGCCAGTTGCGGTTGTCTGACGGTATGGCGCCATTTGTCAGCGCGACTTACCTTGTGCTTGTCATGTGGATGAACTGGTGCATTTGGGGAAAAGTGCCGCTGGTTCATCAATTGGCCTGGAGTGCGTGCGTGATTGCCGTACTGTGTGTTTTCAACATCAGGAAACAACTGCACCAGCGGTTCAGACCTGTTGAACTGTCGGGCGGAGAACTGACATCGGATCCAAGACCGCGCTCCACAAGCCGTGAAGTTGTTGCTCCCCATTTGCTCAGCTTCAGCTTTGGTTGCATTTGGGCGGCCGCGCCAATTCTCTTTGCACCGGCTATGGGAGAAGCCCAGGGGCTTTCTTTCATATTGCTAATGGCAACGGCGCTTGTGTTTGGTGCTCTTTGGCTCTGTTTTGCGCCTTCCATGTTGATCGCCTACACGGTGCCTTTTGTGGTCGGTGCGGCGGTGGCCATCGCCACCATGAGCCACGACTTTGCCTCCCAACAGGCGCTGCTATCCATCCTTTTGATGGGATCCATTGTGATCGGCACAGGGCTTTTTGCTTCCTGGATTAACCTTCAACAACTCAATCGCCAGATGGAGCTTCGCGATCAGATTTCCACGGCCAATATGCTGCTGGAGCAATTGCAGTCTGATACGACAAGCCTGATTTGGGAAGTTGACCCCCAGGGTCACGTTGAACGCTTTCCCCATGAAATGCTGAACCTGAAGCCTATTGCCAATGGCCAGAAAATTTCCAGCTACCTCCATGAAGTTGTCATTGCGAAAGATGGGCATCTGGAAGAATTGAAGATGGCCCAGCACAGCCGCACGGCTTTTTCTGATCTGGAACTGTGCATCAAAACCAATATCGGCGAACGTTGGGTGCGTATTAAAGGCCAGCCCAAATTTGCCGATGATGGCGCTTTTGCAGGCTTTGCTGGAACTGTCAGCGATACGACAATAGAAAAACTGGCTGAAGACCGCATCAACACACTTACACAAAGTGACACATTGACCGGTCTTATGAACCGTTCGGCTTTCTCCACGCGCCTTGAACAGGCGGTTGCCAATCTTGAGCGCTATGGTCGTCCGTTTACGGTTTTGCATCTCGATCTCGACAATTTCAAACTTATCAACGACACGCGCGGTCATGTGTTTGGGGACCGGCTTTTGGCGGAAGCCAGTGAGCGGATTGAAGATGAAGTGCGTGAGGTTGATTGCCTTGCTCGGTTGAGCGGTGATGAATTTGCAATCCTGATGGATGGGCAAGGTGATGCCGGGGCGGCAGCGCGGCTGGCGGCCCGTTTGATTGGTGAAGTTACCAAACCCTACAAGTTCGAAAACGAAGAACTTCGCGTTGGGTTGAGCATTGGCATTGCTTTGGCTCCGCTCAATGGCACGCGCCCGGATCAGCTCTTGCGCAATGCTGATTTGGCACTTTACCGCGCCAAGGCAGATGGTCGTGGCGTGTTCCGCTTCTTTGAAAGCAATATGGATTCCGAATTGCGCGAACGGCGTATGCTGGAAGCTGAGCTGAAAAACGCAGTTAAAAACAATGAGCTTGTTTTGCATTATCAGCCATTGGTCGACGCTCAAACCCATCAATGCATGGGTATGGAAAGTCTGATTCGCTGGCAGCATCCTATTCGCGGCCTTTTGCCTCCCGGCGAATTTATTGAAATTGCCGAACATGGTCAGATGATCAGCGAGCTTGGTGATTGGACACTGGAGACGGCTTGCCGCGCCGCACTTGATTGGCCCGAACACATGTTCGTGGCGGTCAATCTATCGGCCCATCATTTCATGCAAGCGACAATTGTTGAACAGGTTCAGGCCGTATTGGAACGCACCGGACTGGCGCCGGAACGTCTTGAACTTGAACTGACTGAAAGCATGCTGATCCACAATACCGATGAGGTCGTTGTGAAAATCGAGCAACTGAAGAGCCTCGGCGTGTCGGTTGCCATGGATGATTTTGGCACGGGCTATTCGAGCTTGTCCTATCTGACCAATGTGCCGTTCGACAAACTCAAGATCGATAAATCCTTTATCGACGAAATTGGCGTGAAGGCTTCGGGTAAATCCATCGTCTGCATGATTTCGTCGCTGGCAAAGGAACTTGGCCTGAAGGTCACTGCCGAAGGTGTGGAGACGCAAGAACAGTCGGAATTTCTGGGCACGACCGGTTGCGATCTGTTGCAGGGCTATCACTTTGCCCGCCCGCTCAACAGTGAACAATTGGCACTTTATCTACTGAACGAAACGCGCCGAAAGCTGAACGTGAAAAACGCTGAAAAGAAGCGGCGAAAAGCTAATTCAAAGTAAACGGAAAGCAAATTTTTGTTTCGGATTTTAATATTTCAGAAACCCCAAAAGCATATTGTTTTCAAAGGTAAAAGAGTTGGAACGATCATGAAAACCGTCCTTATATCGTCTGTGGCATTGCTTGCTGCGAGCACAACAAATTTGTTTGCAGCGGACATGTTGCGCGGCTCCATCGAGCCAGATGTCATCACGACCGAACAGGCAGATGCGGACTGGAGTGCAATCTACATTGGCGCCGGGGTCGGGTTTGGCTCATTCAGCGATGAAGACGAGCGCTTCCCCAATTTCACATCATCAGGCAGCGGTCTTGGGATCAACGCCCATGTTGGTTTCATGCGTCAGATCCAGGACTGGGTTGTCGGCATCGAAGCTGACTATATGTATCTTGATGCTGAGTTCACCCAATTGCCGCCGGGTTTTCCCGAGTTGAAGGTTGAAGATGTGTTCACCCTGCGTGGCCGTGTTGGTTATGCCTATGGCAATATCCAACCCTACGTGACCGCAGGTTTCGCCCACGCTCGAACTAATATCAAAGACCTGGATGGAACCGGATATGTGTGGGGCGCAGGTGTTGACTTTAAAATTGCTGAGCACGTGATGTTTGGCCTGCAATATCAGCAACACAAATATCATGATTTTGGTGATCAGCCGATCGAAGTGGATCATTCGGTGGCTCTGGCGCGATTGAGCGCGACTTTCTAACCTATCGCGATTAATCCGCTATCGAAATAAAAACGGCGCGTCCTGAAAATGGTCGTGCCGTTTTTGTATTTTGTTAACTGAAAACAAAAGCCGCTAGCGACCATTAAGGCTCAGGCAAGCCTCACTGTGCAATTTGGGATGGATTGAAGTGGATTTGCGCGGAGCGTCCCATGAAGAAACAGAGCGTGAAAGAAACCCTGATGCCATTTGCTTGGCTGGGCACATATGCGACCGGATTTGCTGTTGCTGTTTGGTTTTCGCCGCCGCTCCTGTGGTCCGCACTTGCCGCCTGCACTTTGTCGCTTTGTATCATTTTGTTTGTTGCCGGGCGTGACGTTAGCCAACCTTCTGGACAGCTTGTTCCCTTAGGCGGTGCACTGCTTTTGGCTCTGATCACATGGATTGCTGTATTGTTGGTGCCGGTGGGTGCGATGGATACCAGCATTGCTGCCCGCGCTGTGGCGGTGATCGCGGCTGCAACCCTGCTTATGCCGGTCATCGCATTTGGTGAGATGTTGTTCTCGATTTTGGCATTGCAACTTGTATCCCGCGCCCAGGGACGTTCCGTCCTGGGTGGTGAGTTGCGTCTCATAGCCTTCATCGATCGTAAGTTTGGCGGCCTGCTCGGTTCCGTGAACCGCTAAAGTGCGTTTCGTCTGATCGAGGTGCCTCGTATTACCTAAAACTTGTCTGGCTGGGCGCGCATTGTGCCGTTGACTGGCGATGGGCTTGCCGGAATTCCGTCCTGGATTTCCGGTTTTTTCGTGGTCGACAGGCGCGCCAGTGTGAGGATGCGGCTCGGTGCCCAGTTTTCCTTTGTGGTCAACAGGCTGGAAAACAGACTGCCCGTCTTGATTGTTCTGCCGGTCAGGCTGGAGATCGGCACGGCAAGCAACAAACTGCCTGCCACCGGTAACAGCCAAATGGACACAAGCTGGGAGGCGAGCATGAGCGTCAATATTACACCCATTGCCGTTTCCAGCCAATGAAAGCGTAACAGGGTCGACAGACTGTGATGGGTCGTCTGGCGATTTTGGGGGCACCATCCCGCGTCAAGGCCAATGGCTGTGCGCATGACAGCAACGACGTGCTGAACCATCATGATGGGCGCCAGAATGAACGACAGGACAATTTCCAGAAAGGATGACAGCAGAAAACGGGCTGGTCCGCCAAGGTCGCGCAATGACCAGTCACGACTTGCCACACACAACAGGCCCAGCAGCTTTGGCGTGAGAAGCAGTGCAAATACCAGCGCCAGAACCAGTGTCCTGCCCACCGCATCCACGTGGGGCCATTGTGGGAACAGCGGGTTGGAATCGGTGAAATAGCGGATGATGTTTTGATCTTCACTGCGGCCCATCAGGGTCCAGACGATCAGCAATACAAACCAGACCAGCGAAGATATGTAAGACATCGCTCCCTGCAGCATGTGGAAGCGGGACGCAAGCGGCAGCCCAGGGGTTAGCAGCAGGCGCAAATGTTGCAGATTGCCCTGGCACCAGCGGCGGTCACGCAGCACGTAATCGACCATGGTTTGCGGGACTTCTTCATAGCTTTCTTCGATCTGTGGCAGCATGCGCACAGACCAGCCGGCACGGCGCAGCAGAGCTGCTTCAACAAAGTCGTGGCTCTTGATCGTCCCGGAAAGCGGGCCAGTTCCGCTCAGATGTGGCAAACCGGCACTGGTGGCAAAGGCACGGGTACGAATAATGGCATTGTGGCCCCAATAATTGCCGTCAATACCGCTCCACCGTTCCAGACCACTGGCGAGTACATTGCCGTAAACATTATTGGCGAATTGCAAAACCCGGGCAGCAACGGTCTGGGCGCTTATCAACCGCGGCACAGTTTGAATGAGGCCTGTGGCAGGGCTGATCGACAATTCATCTGCCAGGCGAATGATTGCTCGTGCTGACATGAGGCTGTCGGCATCCAGGGTGATAAAGGCATTCCAGGCACTGCCCCAGTGGCACACCCAGTCGCGAATGTTGCCCGTCTTGCGCTCAATATTGTCACGGCGACGGCGATAGAAAACCGGCACGCCACCTGCCGAACGGCCTTCGCCTGTAAGACGATTGAAGGCCAATTGCTCCTGTTGGGCGGTTTCAGCGTTTTGTGTATCGCTGAGGATGAAGATCGAAAAGCGATGATTTGTCGGGCGCGCGGCCAGCGCATTGCGCATGGCTTTGACACGCCCAAATACCGCTTCGGCATCCTCTTCAAAAATCGGTATCAACAGCGCCACGTCCTGTGCCGATAGGGCATCGGCTGCCGGTGCCGGGGTGTCGTTTTTAGGGACGACCAATCCGATGATGCTGGTTGCCACCGACAATGCGATCCAGAATGTGGAGAAGCCCACGAGTGCCATCAACAGCCATTCGCTGGCCATGTACCCTTCGGGCGCAAACCAGTCTGCCATTATCCCGATCAGGGCAATGGTGATGGCGAATGCGGTGCCGAATGTGAAAAAACGAAGCGCCAGTGTTTTTGAGTCCAGCGATTGGGGATAGGCATTTGGATCGGCAAAATTGGCGCGCAGATTTTGTGTCTGCATGGGCATTGGTGCCAGATAGGGCATGTGGGGATGCATATCCTGCAATTTGGCAGGCTCGAATTGTGATGAAGGCTTGTGCAAAGTCATGCGGTCCACCTGTATAACCAAACTTCAGAAGCGTTGCGCCCATCCACCATCAACTGGGCGCGAAGCCCCATGGCTGTGCGTGTTCCGGGGTCGAAAGTGAACGACAGGCGCACACCCCCTGTTGCGGGATTGCGCTGTAATATTCCCTTGGAAACCGGGCCCATGCTGGAACTGACGTGGACATTTATCTTTGACAAATCCTCGGGCAGGTCTTCGTGGGGGGCAAAGTCAATTGCAGCGACCCGGCCTTCCCCGTGTACCCTTTTGCCCAAACGGGTATTGATCACCTTGGCGAGATTGGGGGCAATCGGCGCTTCGTCACACCATACCAATCTATAGGTGAAACGATGTTCGCTGCCCGCTGACAAGGGATCGCGTGGCCGCCAATAGGCAACAATATTGTCATAGATTTCTTTGTCGGCTGGAATTTCAACGAGCGTTACCGCCCCTTTGCCCCAGTTTTCGCCGGGCAAGACCCAAAGTCCTGGACGGCGATGGTAATTGGCTTCCAGATCCGAATAATCGGCAAAATCCCTCGGTCGTTGCATAAGGCCAAATCCACGGGGATTGTCATCAACAAAACTGCTTACTTGTAAGGTGCGGGGATTGGACAATTGCCGCCACAGGGTTTCGCCTGCACCGTTAATGATCAACAGCCCTTCGGAATCATGTACTGCTTGCCTGAAGTCATCGAAACGCGATGTGTTGCTTTCATCGAACAGAAACATGCTGGTTTCGGCGGCGATGCCCACATGCTTGAGCTCCTTGCGCGGAAACAAGATGGCAGTTACGTCCATGACCGTGTTGCTGCCGGGCGTGATGATGAAGGAATAAAGCCCGGCAACACTAGGTGAATCGAGCAGGGCATGTACCGTGGCTGATGTGTCACCCGCTTTTGGTTTTTCAACCCAGAATTTGCGGAAATCGGGAAATTCCTCGCCTTCGGGATCAGCCGTATTGAGCGCCAGACCACGGGCCGATAGTCCATAGACCTGATCGCGCGCCACCGCCCGAAAATAGCTGGCACCCTGAAAAACGGCAAATTCGTCTTTGTTCTTGTTCGAATTGATATTCGCCCGCAGTCGGAAACCGGAGAAGCCAAGGGTCTCGTCAGCCTGTAATTGGGGCACGGCTTGGGAAAAGACAAAATTATCCTTGGAGAACAGGACTGGCCGGGTCTGATCACCTTCAACTACATCAACCGTTACCGCGGTTGGGAAATATAGGCCGGGTGCAAAAAACTCCAACTGGAATGGGCTGTCGGTGCCGCGCCATTTGGCAGATTTCGGATTGAAATTAATACCGCGATACTGGTCGTAGTTCAGATCGATCCATTCCTGGGGCACTTTGGTGCCCGGTACGTAATTCCTGCTGGCGAGATCACGGGTCATGGTGATGAGACTGTCCAGGGAAAATGGCTTGGCTTCCCCCAGTTCCGGTTGGGGCGGCATGTTGCCATTGGCCGCAACGGGAATTGCCAATTGGGGCAATACACCGGCTGCGGCTAACAGGCTTAGGAACGAACGTCTGGTGGGTTGGGAAATCTGCATTATTTACTCAGCTGGAGTGGCTGATACGCCTTTGATCAGGGAAGAATTTTGACTATCCGTACCGGTTCCAGAAGACTGTGACGTGTTTGTGGCTGATACAGGTGTCAATCCGGCAGCAGGCTTGCGCCAGGGCTGTGATTTGAACCAGGCAACGGTATATGCAACCGCAATAAGTGCAGCAAAACCAGCGATATTCCCCAGCAGAACGATGTCCCAGCTGTTGCCGTACACTTTGAATATCATTCCGAAAAATTGCGCGATAATCAGCGAAGAAATGAACACAGCCAGCGACTGTTGGCCAACTTTGCGGATCGTATCCACGACAAACTGAAAAGCACCCCAATCGCGAATGCGCGATCCAAGCGGTCCCACTGCAACCCACGCCAGATAAGCGGTGGCGAGAAAGTGGATATAGCGGAAAATGCCAAAGTTGGATTTGCCAATAAGCAGCCTCATTTCCGTGCGCTGAACCTTGATCCACGCCACGATGTCGGCCAGCAGCGGGCTATCTGGTTTTGCATTGTAAATACGGAAATAGGCGAAGGGCAGCGTGATGATGACGATCACAATCGCAGCGTAAACGTATTCGCGCTTGACCGGGGGGGGCTTGATCCAGCCCCGCATGAACGCAAAGCCGGTGAAAAAGACTAATTGCCAACCCAGCGGATTGAAGAACCATGTGCGGTTGCTCCACGGTTCAGCAGGAAATCTAACGGATTGAGCGTCGAACCACCAGATGTTCATTAACCACCAGGTGTTTTCGAGCCACCAGGTGGTTTCGAACAACCAGGCGTTTGCAAGCAGCCACAGCGCCAAGACAAATGCCGCAACTGCCCAAAGTGATATGCGCGACAGGCCCATGACAATGGGAACAAGGGCCAGGATGACCAGATACATGGGCAGAATATCAAAATAGTTTGGCACATAGGTGAGGGTGAAAAGGCCTATGATCAGGTCAGGAGTGCGCGTGTAGAAATGTTGCAGGTTCAGCGAACTCACATAGGAGCCGGACCAGAACTCGCTGACATATATGCCAGCCTCGTCAAAATAGGTGATCAGCAATAAAACTGCGAAGAAGAGGCCGATATGGGACCAGTATACCTGCCACACCCTGTGAGCGATGCGCGCGGCTCCCATGAGCCAGCCGCGCTTGTCAAAGACTGCGCCAAAGGCAATGGCCGAGGCCATGCCGGAACAGAAAACGAAGGTTTCGGTTGCATCGGAAAAGCCAAATCTGGCGGGAATCCACAGGGCCCAGAAATCACGCGGTGTGTGGGCAATGAAGATGACAAACATCGCGATGCCGCGGAAAAAATCCAGCCTTGGATCGCGCACGGTTCTGGCCGTGCCAGACCCGGCGGGAATTGCGTTTCCTGACGCTGAATGAAGTGGGGCGGATGTCGTCAATTGGTCTTCTTTCATGCCCGATGTTTGCGCTCACAGGCTGATGGTTACTGGAGGTTCAAAAGGCAAGTGTTTTTGACTCCCCCTGGCGCAAAACTGGCTTATTCGGCGGGAATCAACGCTTCTCCCAAATTGTTTGCACTGATGGCACGCTGGCGTGCCAGTTCCTGCAAACGCAGGCTGGCGAAGCGGTCCTCATGGCCAGCGCGCCGGTCTGTGCGCCCAATCAGGAAGCGTTCTGCGGCATCGAAATAGCCACCGCGAATGGCTGCTTCAATTGTCAGCCTTTCAAACACATCGCGCTGGGCATGACTGCCGCCCACGGTCTGCATGGCATCGCGTGCGCCTGCAAGGTGACGGAAGGCGGCTGTGAAATTGCCTTCGCCAAAGGCTTCAAGCCCTTCTGCGGCGGACAGGCCTGGGTGTTTCATGATCTGCGCCATTTCACCGGCTTCCTGCTTGGCATCCATCCGCATGCGCGAAATCAAACGGCTGGCCGCATCTTTGCGGTCTCCGCCCACCAGGGAAAGCATGTAGTGCAGGTCGGCGAATGCCAGGCATCCGTCCTCCACACGGTTTTCTGAAATATCTGCCAGTTCTTCCCAGCGATTTCCCACGTTGATACCGTCGAGTTCCAACCGGCTCAGCAGGGATGCTGCATTTGAAATGTCACGGTAATCGTCGGTCTTGTCCGCGCGGATATGGCTGTCATACAGGTTGAGCACCGCATCGATTTCGTTGCGGTCGAGATGCATCAGCGCCAGATGCCACCACACATGGTAGCGAAAATTGTTGCAATGGGACCAGGCAGACTCGCGATTGGCCAGCCAATCAATGCCTGTGGTCGTATTATTGGTCATGTCATAAACGTGGGCGACGGCATGCAGGCCCCAGGCATCGTCTGGGGAATGGAGGACACCTTCGCGACCAATGCGCTCTGCCAGGGCATATTCGCCGGTTTCTTCCAGAGTGAACGCATGACACCCTTTGATATAGCCAAATGCCACATGGTCTTCGCTCACATGGGGAATAATGGCTTCAATAGAGCTGCGCATGCCTTTCGCATCGCCCAGGACAAAGCGAATTGCCTGAACTAGTTTCATTGCCAGGGCATCATGGGGCATGTCCCGGGCAAGGCGGTCGAGCCGGTTTCCGGCTTGAACCAATGATCCAGCGTTCCAATCTGCCAGGGCATCAAGGAAAACCTGTTCGCGGGGCGATATGGCTCTGCGCGCTATTGCGGCGCGGGCATCTCGCTCGGCCTGCAGGGCGGTTTCCACCAGTTCGCGGCGGCCCAAGAGTAATGAAAACAACCCTTTGCAGATCAACGGTAAGGCGAAATCAGCATCGCTGGCAATCGTTTGACCCAAATGTTCGGGCGTAACTGCCGCATGGGCAAGGAATCCGAGTTGCGTGTTGTTCCACGCCTCCAGATCACCATCGGCGGACAAGGATACAGGACAACCAAAAATATCTGTTCGAGTGCTCATAGAAAATTCATTTCGCTTTTTTTCCGTCACTTTGTAATGAACTGACCAGCGGGCGCGGACAACTAATTCCTCGTGACATTTCCGTGAAGTAATTTTCTACTTTGGCTGGAGCTGTGGCTTAAATATGGCGTTGTCGATCAGGTTTCGTACACGTGATATTGATGAGCTGGGCGGGGATAATTGGGATATTAGGCTCACATGTCTGCCTTGACCGCCAATGAACCTGTACGGCCCTTTTTCGCAATTCCACCAGGATTACCGCTGGTTTTGGCGGCAATTGGAGCCGTGATGGTGGGTGTTTTGGCTTATCCTTATGGCGGATGGCGGTTTGTGATTGCCACATCCATCGGGGTGGGTGCCGGGTTTGCGCTTTATCACGCCTCATTTGGGTTCACTGCGGCCTGGCGGCGCATTGTAACAGAGCGTCGTGGACAGGGCTTGCGCGCCCAGATGCTTTTATTGTTGCTTGCCTGTTGTCTCACTTATCCTTTGATTGCCTATGGTCCCCCTATTGATGGCCTTGGATTGCGCAGCGGTGCCTGGGTGCTGCCATTTGGCGTGACGGCGATCATTGGATCGTTTGTCTTCGGCATGGGAATGCAATTGGGCGGCGGATGCGGGTCTGGTACGCTGTTTACGGTTGGTGGCGGCAGCACGCGCATGGTTATCACACTGGCTTCGTTCATTGCCGGATCGGTCATTGGAACCTGGCATCTGCCAGCCTATCGTGGTCTGCCAAGCATGCCGGCATATTCTTTCATTCGGGAATTTGGAGCTTTTGGAGCGGTGGGGGTCATTTTGGCCATTACGGGCACAATCTGGTTTGTCTCCCGGCGCATTGAACTGCGCGCCCATGGTGCCCTTGAAACACCACGGCAAACGGCTTCGCTGCTGCGTGGCCCCTGGGCACCGGCCATTGGCGCGATTGCGTTGGCCGGGGTCAGCGTTGCGACCATCCTGACACTTGGAAGACCCTGGGGCGTTACTTCTGCCTTTGCCCTTTGGGGCGCAAAGATCGCGTCCGGCCTTGGAATTGACGTGGTCTCATGGCCCTATTGGAGCGGCGGTCGCGCGGCATCGCTGGACAGGAGCGTGTTTTCCAACAGCACGTCGATCATGAATTTTGGAATCATCTTTGGTGCAATGGGTGCGGCTGCGCTGGCGGGCAAATTTAGCCCCGTTTTGCGCATTGAATGGAAACATATTGCAACGGCTGTGATCGGCGGTCTGCTCATGGGCTATGGCGCACGTCTGGCCTATGGCTGCAATATTGGCGCGTATCTGGGAGGCATTGTGTCGGGCAGTGCCCATGGCTGGTTATGGGGAATATTCGCCTTTGCAGGGTCATCCTTGATGGCGCTGCTGAAACCCCGGTTCGGACTATGATTTTTACCAACAGGAGAAACTTACAATGAGCTTCAAGACCTTGATACCAGCACTTCCGGCAGTTTTCGCCGCAGCGATGATGATGACCAGCAGCGCGATGGCGCAAGATGCACGGCCCGGCTGGGTTGTTTATCAAACCCCCACCGCGTTTGGCGACATGGTGGAGAAAATGGACGCCGCCATTAAGGGCGCAAAAATGGGTATTGTTACCCGCGCCAGTGCGTCTGCGGGTGCCAAAGGCCGGGGAATTACGATTCCCGGCAATATGGTGATCGGCGTTTATCGCAATGATTTTGCCGTGCGCATGCTGGAAGCCAGTGTGGATTCAGGCATTGAAGCGCCGATCCGTTTCTACCTGTCGGAAAACTCCGATGGCGGTACACGCCTTGCCTATCGCACACCAAGCGCCGTCTTCGGCCCCTATATGGATGAAGGTGGCGACAAGCTCAAAGCGATGGCAGCTGAGCTGGACGAAATCTTCGACACCATTGCCAAAGCCGCCACGAAGTAGGTTTAAAACGCACCATCATAAGCTTTGCGGTCAATGCGACACGCAAACAGGGTGAACGTATCGCGCGTGAGGGCATCATCGATGGCCTCACGCAAGGTTTCAGAATCGTCAATCCACAACCCGACCCCGCCCATTGCGTTGGCTACGCCGACAAAATCCGTGCCTGGAAAATCGACGCCAAAATTGGCGCGCTGGGTATTGCGCTGTTTTAGTTCAATCAGTGCAAGGCTTTCATCCACCAGCACGCAAATGATCAGCGGTTGGCGCATGTCGCGCACTGTTGCCAATTCACCAAGACACATTTCCAGCCCCGCATCACCGACAAAGGCGCAAACGGGCGTTTGGGGTTTGGCGAGCTTATAGCCAGCAGCCAATGGCACGGCGCAGCCCATTGTGCACAGGGCGGTGGATTGCAGAAAGGCTTCCGGTGCGCTGGCGGTCCACATTTGAGACAGCAATATGCGGTGGGCGCCTGAGTCTGCGGTGATGACCGTGTCGGCGGGCAGACCGGCATTCAGCGTGGCAAATACCTGCCCCGGCCCCCATTGATCTGGTGGGGCGAAGGCAGCATTCAGGGCTCCCCGCACTTGTTCAGGTTCCTTATCCGGCCACACATTTCCAGCTTCAACAGCATGGCTCAACTGGGCCAAAACCGGCGCGATTGAACCCATAAGTGTCACACCTGCCCGGTGCATTCCGTGGGTCCGCAGGGCAGGGGTGATTTCCACAACGCGGGCCTGATCGTTCCATGGATTACGCCAGCCGGTACGCATTTCAATGGGGTCATAGCCGACCAGCAGTATGGTATCGGCCTGTTCGATGAGCGGCATCAAAAGACGGTCGGACTTTGGTGACAGACCGTGTCCGCCAAGGCAAAGCGGGTGATCTTCACGCATCAGCCCCTTGCCCTTGTAAGTGGTGATCAGGGGCAGTGAGAACTTCTCGCAAAACCGGGTCAGCTCGCTTCCCACCTGCTGTTCCACCGCATCAACACCGGCAATGACCAGAGGCCGCTTGGCTTCGTTGAGTGCGGTAATCGCGCTGGCAAGCGTTTCACCAATGCCGACCATGGATGGGGCTGGCTGTGATGCCAGAGGCAGGATCTTTTCGTCGCTCATCGATTCAGCCACGCCGATGGGCACATCAATATGGACCGGGCCGGGCTGGCCTTCGAAAGCGATGGCCAATGCCTTTTCCATCATCACACCAATGGTGCCGTGGCTGGCGCGGAACGAGGCTTTTACAATGGGGCGCAACATGGCCTGATGATCAAAAACCTGGTGGGTGTAGGTTTCCGCCTCATGGGCATCGACACACCCGGTCAGGAAGATCAACGGCACACGGTCCTGCATGGCATTTGCAACGACATTAACGGCATTGGCAGCGCCTGGCCCAATGGTGGCGATCAAGACTGCAGGCGCACGATGGTCGGTATTTCCTGCATGTTCGGCGTGATAGGCCCCTTCTGCCATGAAGCCTGCGGCATTTTCATGTTTGGTGAGGTGGAAATCAATGCCGACGGATTTCAGGCCATCGAGAATGGCCAGTACTTCGCCACCGGGAATACCAAAGGCGTGACGGCAACCTGCCTGGGAAAGCTTTTCGGCGATGATGCGTGCGCCAGTAAAATTGGTCGGGGTCATGGCGGGGTCCGTTGGAGAAGGCAATTGTCGAAAGTGCTTAGCCATAGACCTCGCCGTAAACAAGGTAAGTTTGTCGCAAACAAATCAACTTGCAGTGCGCGGTGTTGGTCACATGCATAAGTTCGTATTGCCCCATGGCGAGGGCGTGTGACAGGGTGGGGTTATGGTAAAACCAACGGTCACCTCCTCTGATGTCGCACGGGTTGCGAATGTTTCCCAATCGGCCGTCAGTCGCACATTCACCCATGGGGCATCGGTGTCTGCCGAAACGCGGCAGCGTGTCATGGTGGCCGCCGATGAGCTGGGCTATCGGCCCAACGCTTTGGCCCGGTCGCTGATTTCGGGAAAATCGGGGATTGTTGGTGTGTTGGTCGCCTATCTGGATAATCAGTTTTATCCGACCATTCTTGAACGATTGTCGCGCAGCCTGCAGGAAAAGGGGTTTCGGGTTCTCATGTTCATGACGGATACCGGCGACCAGGATGTGGTGGTCAATGATATGTTGCAATATCAGGTGGAGGGCGTGGTCATGGCCTCGGCGCATCTGTCATCACAGCTTGCCCGGCGCTGTGCGGATAATGGGATTCCGGTGGTTCTGTTCAACCGTTACATTGCAGCTTCTCCAGCCAGCAGTGTGACCTCGGACAATCTGGAAGGCGGGCGTCTGGTTGGCAATCTGTTGGCTGACAAGGGCTATCAGCGCATCGCCTATATCGCGGGATATGAGGATTCATCGACCAATCGGGACAGGGAAGCCGGTTTCACCAAAGGCCTGGCTGAACGCGGTGTGGTTTGTCATGCACGCACGGTTGGTGCGTATACGGCTGAGGGCGCGGCAAGGGCGACACGTGAGTTGTTTGCATTACGGGAACCGCCGGACGCGATTTTTGTTGCCAATGATCACATGGCATTTGCGGTCATGGATGTGGTGCGCCACGAACTTGGCCTGTCGATCCCCGGCGATATTGCCATCGTCGGCTATGATGACGTGCCGCAGGCAAGCTGGAAAGCCTATGACTTGACCACGGTGGAGCAACCCTCTGTCGCCATGGTGGATGCCACGGTGGAAATTCTGCTGGGCCAGATAGAAGAGAAATCCGTGACCCGCCGTGCGGCCGTATTGCCCGCCCGATTGGTTGAACGAGGGACGGCGTGAGGGACGTTTGTGCCCCGTCTATTTGAAGCGGGTTAGGCCCGCAGGCCAAGGCGGTTAGGCCCGCAGGCCAAGGCGGTTGCGGCCAAACTGGTCGCGCATGCGTTGCATGACATCAATGTCCATTTGCAAAAGCAGATGCAGGATATCAATGGGCACCCAGTTTTCACGAATTTTGCCCTCGTGATGCAGATAAAAATCCATGACCCGCATTTCCACCTGCCGGTTGGTGGGGCCGGTGCCAAATAAACCACCGCCGGAATGATAGGCTACAACGCTGGGCCAGCCACCGGTTACCGAATAAGCGCCATCGCCGATCTGAATGTAATGGCCAAAGCGCGGGTTCTCGTCCTTAAACAGGTTTGCGCCCCCTTTGCGGCCTGGCCAAGCCAGTCTGAAAGGCAATTGGTGGAAATCGACAAATCCGGCCAGCCCGCGCGTGGTCCCAATGCCCGAAGGGCCGTACCACATCATCTTATCGTGCCAGTGTTCCTTTTGGGGCATGTTCAGCAGGCCTTCCCGGCCCGCCAATTCGTGGTCGTTATATTCTCCAAGTGTCTGGTGCATGGCCAGGGTCTGGGCAATTGACGCAAGTCCCTCATCCATGTCCTGCGTATCGAAAACCAGGCCATCGCCGGTGAACGGGCCAAGCCACAAGCCTTCGGTTCCCCAACTTGGTGCGAGCGGCCAAAATCCGGCCTGACGAATGAAGTCTAAAATGTCCCAGATGCAGGACGAGCGTTCGATCTTGCCGTCGCGCAATTCATGGACTTCGCCATAACGCAAAAACATCGGCTGGCCCGTGGCCGGGATATCCAGCCAGTCGTTTTTGAATGTGCCGATATAATGGCCCACCATTGCCACCATATCGCGGGTTTCGCTGTGACGGTCTGTGAAACGGCCGCCGACGACAATTTCGTCGCGGCGCTCAATGTCGGGCATGGCTTCAAACAGCGGCTGCCACGCCTGTTGTGCCATTGCCGCTATCCCCGACATTTCATTGAGAGGGTGGGCACCGCGCCAGTGCGCATCGGCATGATATGTGTTGGCCAATATTTCTTGGACACCGGCCCTGCCAGCCGCCACAATGGCCTGCATCTGTTGGTGCACCCATTTTTTGTTGGCGACATTTTGGGTCTGATCGATGGGCTTGGCGCCAATGGGGGGCGAATTTTCAACTGACATGGTGTGCTTTTGCAATTTCGCGAAGAATTGCCTGCCAGATAAACCCAAAAACCCATGCTTCACAATCGGCTATTGCATACGAATGCAAAAAGTGTTTGCCTGACCGGGGAAGGCTGCCTGCGGTTGCACCTTTTTGCGTGAAATTTGGACATGATTCCGGTTTCAATACAGTTTGTGTTTTACTGGATTAGTTCGGTTGGGACGAACAGGAAAACGACGTAAGGTCTTCCGGCTTTCGGGCAAGGTTTTGGGGCAGAGATTTGGAAGATCAATTTGATTTACCCCGTCAAATGGTTTGACGGTTCAACAGGGAGATTAGCATATGTTGAAAAAACTGATGCTGGCGGCAGCAATGACTGTCGCATTCACAGCAGCGAACACCACTTTCACAAGCACGAGTGCGCTCGCGGATGGTCATGCCAAATGTGGTATTGAAAATGGCCGCGTGAACATTATCGGCAACGAGTTTCCGGCCATTCAGACCATTGGTACAGGCGCAAAAGCCTGCGCGGCTGGTGATGTTAAGATTTCTGCCAACCTGACCAAAGAACACAAGAACATTCAGGTTCCCGGCCTTTCGGGCAATCCGGCTGAATATACTGTGGCTATTGTGGCGAACTCATCTATCGTTCCGTTGATGAACGACGATCTGATCCGCCCGCTTGATGACCTCATCGCCAAACATGGCGGCAATTTTGGCAAGAACCAGCAGATCACCATTGGCGGCAAGGTCATGGCCATTGGCTTCATGGCGAATGCCCAGCACTTTGTTTATCGCAAAGACATGCTGGAAAAAGCTGGCATGGAAGCGCCAAAGACATATGAAGATGTTCTGGCTGTGGCGAAAGTCATGAAGGACAAGGGCATCGCCCAATATCCATTTGGCGGTGCTTATTCAGCCGGTTGGGGCCTCGCCCAGGAATTCAACAACATGTATCTCGGCCATGGCGGTAAGTTCTTCAAAGATGGGTCCGCGATGCCAAGCATCAATGGTCCTGAGGGCATTGCCACATTGGGCATGATGAAAAAGCTCACCGCTTACATGAACCCAGATTTCCTGACCATGAACAACAACGAAATCAATGCTGAATGGAAAGCCGGTAATCTGCCTATGATGCAGATGTGGGGTTCGCGCGCGGGCCCTCTTCTGACGGGCGAAGGTTCGGCACCAGGTGTGGCTGAATCAACGGTTCTTTCCGGCCCGCTTTCTGTCGCCGGTAAAGGCATTCCAGCCACGACATTGTGGTGGGACGGGTTCACCATCGCGAAAAACATTTCCGATGCGGATGCCGAGGCTTCCTATCTGGCCATGGTCAATGCGATTGATCCCAAGATCATGAATGATGATGTGGCCACACAGGCGGTATGGATGATTGATGGGTATAAACCAACACCGGCTTCTGCTGGTGTGTTTGCCACAATGAAGGCGAACGCCACGCCTTATCCAATGTTGCCTTATCAGGCGCTGCTTCATTCAGCGCTGGGTGCAGAATTGGCCGACTTCCTGTCGGGCAAAGAATCTGCTGAAAAAACCCTTGCTGATGCCGAAGCCGCCTATATCACGGCTGCCAAGGAAAAAGGCTTCATCAAGTAAGCAATACCGAACGGTTGCGGGGAAGATGTTCTTCCCCGCGGCCCGCTTCCTTTGAAGCTATTTGTTCCCGGGAACACTGATCCAAACTTCTCATTTGCGTTTGCTGAGCGATGAAACACCGCACATTTTTCTGGTTTTTTCTGCCCACAGCGCTGGCCATGCTGCTGTTTATCTTCCTGCCGATCGTCTCGGTGGTGACCCAGTCGTTGTTTGTCGATCACCAACAGGTTTTTCGCGAAGTCGAAAATTGCGATATTTTTGGCTGCAAGAATGAGATGATGATCGACAATGAGGCGACCGAGGCTCTGCGTGAAGCGCAGCCATTGGGACGTTTTGCCGGTCTTTCCACCTATTTCAACCGCAGTCATCTGGCGACAACAGAGGTTGGTCAGGCCTGGTCGGGCTCCCAAGGGTGGGGCGAATTTCTTGGTCTGTTGATCAATCTTCCATTTTACAAAGCACTCATTTTCACGCTGACCTTCACGTTCACGGTCACGCCTTTGCTGATTGTGCTTGGATTCGTGATTGCCATTGCGGTCAATGCACTTAATCAAAAGCTCAAGGGCGTGGTTATTTTCTTTTCCCTGTTGCCAATGATCGTGACGCCACTGGTTGGTTCCCTCATCCTTTTCTGGATGATCGATTCACGCGGGATTATCGGCAACACATTGCAATATCTGTTCGCCAACCCTGATTTGTCGCTCAAGGCGTCTACCGGGCTCACCTGGGTCATGCTAATTGTGTATGGGGTTTGGCATGCGGCGCCATTTGCCTTTGTTGTCTTTTACGCGGGCCTGCAAACCCTGCCGCAGGACACATTGGAATCTGCCATGATTGATGGCGCAACGCGCTGGCAACGCATTCGTTACGTGGTGATTCCACATATCATGCCACTGGTTACATTTGTGGCACTCATCCAGCTGATGGATAATTTCCGCGTCTTTGAACCCATTGTCGGGTTCAACGCCGAGGCCCATGCCACATCGCTTTCATGGATTATCTATAACGACCTTGGGGGCGAAACCCGTTTGTTGTCTTCAGCGGCGACGACATCGGTTCTGACCATCATTGGTGTCGCCATACTTCTTTCGCCGGTGCTGGTGCGCACCTGGCGCGACTGGAACAGGAAGGTGTAAGGGCATGGCGTCTTCTGTGGTTGACAATAAATCCCCGGTTCTGCGCACGCTTTCCACGTTGTTTATCATCGTGTGGCTGATTATTGCGGCGTTCCCGTTTTTGTGGACATTTTGGGGTTCGTTCAAGGTTGAACTGGATTTCTTCTCCAAGGAAAACTGGACCAACGCAATCGTGGGGGTGCGCACGGTTACCGAAACCGGCGGCCCGTTTACCGGTAACGGTTATGACGGTGCCTGGGTTCAGGAAGAATTCTGGCGGGCCGTGCTCAACACATCGATTGTGTGTTTCTTTGTTGTCTGCACATCCCTGACAATTGGCACACTTGGTGGTTATGCGCTGTCCCGTTCAGGGTTCCGCTATGCCTTTTGGCTGTTGATCATTGCGCTGATATTCCGCGCCATGCCGCCCATCACGCTGGTGGCGGGCTATCTGCTGCCGTTTTTTGAATGGGGATTGTGGGGCCATTTGTCGACCACCATCATCGTGCTGGTGGCGATCAACCAGCCCTTCACGCTTTGGATGCTGCATTCCTTCTTTCAGAAGATCCCCAAGGACCTAGATGAAAGCGCCATGGTGGATGGCTGCACATCGTTTCAGGCATTTCGCTATGTGATCATTCCGGTGATGTGGCCGGGGGTGATCACCACCGGGCTGTTTTCGTTTTTGCTTGCCTATAATGACTTTGCTGTCACGGCGATGCTGTTGTCGAAGGAGAACCAGACAATGGTTCCCAAGATCGCCAGTTTCCTTGGCACCACTCAAACCGAGGGCAATGTCATGTTTGCCGTTGCATCAGTTGTATCAGCAACTGCACCACTTTTCGTACTTGTCATGTTTTTCCAGCGTCAGATTGTCAGTGGGCTGACCGCTGGCGCAGTCAAAGGGTAACCGGATGGCCACCATTAGCCTGAAAAAGGTCACAAAGCGTTGGGGCGACTTTGTTGGAGTTCACGAATTCGACCTTGAAATCGCCGATAAGGAATTTCTCGTTCTGCTCGGACCGTCCGGGTGTGGCAAGACAACAACCATGCGCATGATCGCAGGCCTTGAGCAGGCAACCTCCGGGGACATCTGGATTGGCGACCGAATGGTCAATAATCTGGAGCCAAAGGACCGTGACATTGCCATGGTTTTCCAGTCCTATGGCCTCTATCCCAACATGACCGTGTGGGAGAATATTCGCTTCCCGCTCAAGGTGCGCAAGATTGATCCTGCGACCCATGATGAGCGGGTTCAGCGCGCCGTGGATATGGTGGAACTCAATGATTTTACCCATCGCCGCCCGGCAGAACTTTCCGGTGGACAACGCCAGCGGGTTGCCCTTGCCCGGGCCATTGTGCGGGAGCCGACGGTGTTCTTGATGGATGAACCCCTGTCCAATCTTGACGCCAAGCTGCGGGTTTCCACGCGGGCGCAAATCAAGAACCTGCAAAACACGCTGGCCACAACCACAATCTATGTCACCCACGACCAGATTGAAGCGATGACCCTGGCGGACCGGGTTGTGGTCATGAATGCCGGAATTGTCCAGCAAGTGGGCACGCCGGTGGATATTTATGACCGACCGCAAAACACGTTTGTGGCTGCCTTCATCGGTTCTCCGGCAATGAACCTGATGGATGGTGAACTGCGCAATGGCACGTTTACAGCGCAAAATGTGAAGGTCACCGGTCTGCCCAAAAAGGTCTCCGGGAAAGTCACGCTGGGCTTTAGGGCCGAAGACGCTGATATCGTAGCTTCAAAGGGTCATCTCAAAGCGCCTGTCTATTCCATGGAATTGTTGGGTGAGGCGACCATGGTTACCTGCAAGGCCGGCGGTGCCCTGGTGTCGGTCAAAGCCGGGAAAGAATACCGCACCCGGATCGGAGACCCGGTCGAGATCAAAATTCCAGCAGGCATCTGTCATCTGTTTGACGGAGCATCGGGCGAACGCATCGATTGATGGGCGATTGCCTGCTGTCCCTGACAGAATTTAAGGGCGGACACTGTTTTAGTCGGATCAAAATACCTGAATATAAAAGAGCCAGTTAATGAACCAGACAGACTTCGATGCACCGGAATTTGATGCCCAGGCACATGCGCGCTTGTCTGCGCAAAGTCTCAAGATCGTGCGCGCCATGGAAGATGCCCTGGCGGCACAATCGAACGATATGGCTGCATATTTTCATGACGATTTTCGCTGGATGGGCAATCAGGGATGCGGCACGAAAAAAGGCATTGATGCATTTCGTCGCCATTGGCAATTGCCACTCAGGGCAGCGTTTTCTAATCGCAGCTATCGCACCGAACGGTTTCTCGCCGATGGCAATTGGGTGTCGTGTTTCGGCCATATTGAAGCAACCCATAGCGGCGTGTTCATGGGAATTGAAGCGACCGGCAAGCGTGTAAAAATTCCCTATATCGACTTCTGGCTCGTGCGCGATGGCAAAATCGCCGACAATTGGGTCAGTGTCGATTATGCCAAAACACTCTCCATGCTGGGTCGGGATGTGTTTGACGGGCAGGGGTGGGAAAATTTTGATGAAGGCACGCTCACGCCGCCTGCGCCTGGCCCCGTAGCTGAAACCCAGCTGGAGAATTGACATGATCCGACACTTAAAAACTGCGCGTAGCGAAGCTGACCGTGCCGATGATGATGCGAAAGTGCGCGCCACAGTGGAGGAAATCCTCGCTGATATTGAAACACGCGGTGATGCGGCCGTGCGTGAACTCTCGGCGAAGTTTGACAATTATGCGCCAGAGCGGTTTCGGCTCAATGACAGCGAAATTGAAGCGGCCATGTCGAAAGTCTCCACCCGTGATATGGACGACATTAAGTTCGCACAAACACAGATCAGGCGGTTTGCCGAGGCGCAACGGGCGTCCATGACGGATATTGAAATTGAGACCTTGCCGGGCGTGATTCTGGGCCACCGAAACATCCCGGTTCAGTCCGTGGGGTGTTATGTGCCGGGTGGAAAATTTCCCATGGTCGCTTCGGCGCATATGTCGGTGCTCACCGCCTCTGTTGCCAAGGTGCCGCGGATTGTTGCCTCGGCCCCGCCGCAAAACGGCGCGCCGCACCCGGCCATTGTTGCCGCCATGCAGCTTGGCGGGGCGCACGAAATTTATGTGATGGGCGGTATTCAGGCGGTTGGGTCTATGGCGCTTGGCACCCAAACCATTGAGCCGTGTCACATGATTGTTGGGCCGGGCAATGCCTTTGTGGCTGAGGCCAAGCGCCAGCTGTTTGGCCGGGTTGGTATTGATCTCTTCGCCGGACCAACCGAAACCATGGTGATTGCCGATGAGACGGTTGACGCTGAAATGTGCGCCACCGACCTGCTTGGCCAGGCGGAACACGGATATAATTCGCCAGCGGTTCTGGTGACCAATTCGGAAAAACTCGCCCGGGAAACGATGGGCGAGATTGAGCGGATTCTCAAAATCATTCCTACTGCTGACACGGCATCGAAGAGCTGGGAAGATTATGGCGAAGTGATCGTGTGCGACACCTATGAGGAGATGCTTGAAGTCGCCGATGACATCGCCTCAGAACATGTGCAGGTGATGACAGACAGAGACGACTGGTTCCTGGAAAACATGACCTGTTACGGCGCTTTGTTCCTGGGGCCTCGCACCAATGTGGCCAATGGCGACAAGGTGATTGGCACCAACCACACTTTGCCAACCAAAAAAGCCGGCCGTTATACGGGGGGGCTATGGGTTGGCAAATTCTTGAAAACCCATTCCTATCAAAAGGTGCTCACCGACGAAGCCGCAACTGAAATGGGCGAAGTTGGCTCGCGGCTTTGCATGCTGGAAGGTTTTGTGGGACACGCGGAGCAGTGCAATTTGCGTGCGCGCCGGTATGGGGGACGCAACATCCCTTATGGTGCTGCTGCTGAACCTATTGTGGATGCTGCCGAATGACTGAGCTACCCAAAACACCTTCCTTCCGCCTTGATGGCAAACGCGCGCTGGTAACCGGCGCCTCCCGTGGCATTGGCCTTGGCGGCGCCATGGCGCTGGCTGAACATGGTGCCCATGTGGTGATGGCGGCACGCAATCTTGCTGACACGGAAGCTGCTGCACAGGCTGTGCGAGATGCGGGATTTTCAGCGCAAGCGATTTCGCTCGATGTGGGCAATCACGATGCGATGGTTGCCAGCGTTGCCGAACATGGCCCCTTTGATGTGCTGTTCAACAATGCCGGCACCAATGATCCCACGCCCTATGTGGATGTGACGCCTGACAATTTTGACATGATCACTGATCTTAATTTGAAGGCGGCATTTTTCGTCGCCCAGGCGGTGGCCAAGGGCATGATTGATGCGGGTATTTCCGGGTCGATCATTCACACGTCCAGCCAGATGGGCCATGTGGGCGGCATCGACCGTTCGGTCTATTGCGGCTCTAAATTTGGTATCGAAGGCGTCACCAAAGCCTCCGCAATCGAACTGGCCGCCCATAAAATTCGCGTTAATACGATTTGCCCGACCTTTATCCGCACGCCGATGACCCGCTCTACGTTCGATAATCCTGAGCGGGTGAAATGGCTTGAGGAAAAAATCAAGCTGGGGCGTGTGGGTGAGATTGAGGACATTATGGGCGCGGTGGTGTTTCTCGCCAGTGATGCGTCCGCACTGATCACCGGCACAAGCCTTCTCATTGATGGCGGCTGGACCGCAGACTAACAGACAGGAAACGATACATGAGCATTCCCGGTTTCTCGCAACAGTGGAAAGACTTTCCCGATTATATTGTCGGCATCACGCGGGAAATCTGGGAAAGCCGGGGCATTGGTACGCTGAACCATTATTATGCGCCCGATATTCCCGTGCGCTCGCCCATGGGTATTCAGCGCGGCAATCAGGCGGTGATGGCGGCCACCATGGCCACCTGCCACGAATTCCCGGACCGGCAATTGTTTGGCGAAGATGTTATCTGGTCGGGCGACCCGGAAACCGGCTTGCTCTCGTCACATCGTATCATCACCACGGCGACCCATTCGCGCGATGGGGCGTTTGGCCCGGCGACCGGCAAACGGTTCACGGTTCGGGTGATTGCCGATTGCGCGGCCAAGAATGACACGATTTTCGACGAATGGCTGGTGCGCGACTATGGCGGCATTGTGCGCCAATTGGGCATGGATCCAGAAGCTTATGCAACGGCATTGATCGCACAGGAGGGCGGGCCGGAGGCTTGTTCCAAACCCTTCACGCCCGGGATCGATGTGGATGGCGGATACCACGGCACGGGTAATGACAATCCCTGGGGCCAGCGCTATGGCGATACGCTGACCGCGCTGATGAACAATGACTTCAACCGGGTGTGGATGGATTATGACCGCGCCGTGCAGGGCGAATATGCCGGTGGGGTCAACGGGATTTCCTGGGAGGCGGTGGAAGGGTTCTGGCTTGGTCTGCGGTCGTCATTTCCCAATGCGAAATTTAAAATTCATCACCAGATCGGCATGGATGGGGACATGTTGCCGCCGCGCGCGGCGCTGCGTTGGTCGCTGGACGGCAAGCACGAAGGATTTGGTGCGTTCGGCGCACCCACGGGTGCACATGTGCATGTGATGGGCATATGCCACGGGGAATATGGCCCGTTTGTGGAAAACG
Source organism: uncultured Rhizobiaceae group bacterium (assembly GCA_937930845.1). GTDB lineage: Bacteria > Pseudomonadota > Alphaproteobacteria > Rhizobiales > Rhizobiaceae > Pseudahrensia. Next base: position 239,417 of record CALHBJ010000011.1, on the reverse strand, counting down.
GTTCGGGAGCCGATGCCACAATCCGCCGCGAATGCGCGCTTTATGACGAAATCGCCATTTGGAAACAGATCAAGATGCAGACCGGAGATTTCTCATGAGCAGCATCAGTCCGGAAGACATGGAAGCCCGCATTGTGCGTTATGGCGATCTTGTGCCCTGCAAGACCGCCTTTATTGACGCCCATACGCCGGGCAGTGACCAGAAGGAAAATTTCACCATCATTGGTGGCGGGGTGTCGGAATCTCCGGACCAGCATGTGCATATCAAGGACACGCCGGGCTTTAACATTGGGGCTGCGGGCCAGCCGCCCAGATGTCGCAATTCCCTGCACAGCCACCGCACGGCGGAAGTGTTCACCGTGTTCAAAGGCCGCTGGCGGTTTTTCTGGGGCCGTTATGGCACGGCAGGCGAAGTGGTGCTGGAAGAGGGGGATATCATCAATATTCCCACGGGCATTTTTCGCGGATTTGAAAATATCGGCACGGATTATGGAATGATCATGGCCGTGCTTGGCGGTGATGATGCCGGCGGCGGGGTGATCTGGGCACCCCAGGTTATTCAAGACGCGCAAGACCACGGGTTGGTGCTGGCGGAAACCGGCAAGCTTTATGACACCAAGAAAGGTGAGCGCCTGCCGGAGGGCGTAAAACCCATGGCCATCATGAGCGATGAAGATGCCGACCGTTATCCCTCGCCCAGTGCAGCGCAGGTGGTGCCCCATTATGTGGCGCGCTATTGGGACATGGTGGCATTGTCCGCCGATGCCCCGGCCAAGGTGATTGGCGAGGCCGCCATGCTGCGGGACCGACCGGGTTTTGAGTGCGAGTTTATCACCCGCACTTCACTGGCGGGTCCCCAGGGGGGTGACGCCATGCGCCATCATATTTTGCTGGTGCAGGATGGCCATTGGACGCTTGGCTGGGAGGGCCACACCAAAACCATCGCGCCTGGCGACACCTGCGCCGTGCCCCCCGGCGTGAGCTACACACTGGAACCCGCCATGACCGGCATGGCGAGCCTGTTTCGGGTGATCAATACGGACGACCCGGCAGGACCAACGGCGACAGATTTGAATTGAGCGGTCAGTCGAGGGCTGCGAGCAGGGCGATGATGTGGTCGCGTAGTTTGGTGGCTTTTTCGAAACGGTAAGGCATGTGGTCGGAATCATAGATGGTCAGGGATTCATCTACGTGATGCAGGGCCTGCTTAAGATGTTGTTTGGCTTTTTTGTCTTCTATTGCTGAAAGCCCTTCATAGGCTAAAGCGATGTTTTCGTTCGTTTCAGCCCAGCTCACAGGATGGTCCTGTTTGGTGCGAACTGTGAGGGCAGCTTCATAGGAATTGACGGCTTTGGTAAGGAGTTCGACGCCTTCTGCCCCGCCCATTTTATTTGCTTGATCAGCAAATGTCACAGCCAGATTGCTCTGTGTCATGGCCCATTGCACGGGATAGTCCTGTTTGGTGAACACAATCAGGCTTGATTCGTAGGCAGTGATGGCTTTGGTTAGTAGTTTGACGCCTTCTGCTCCGCCCAATCTATTGCCTTGGTTGGCAAGGGCAATAGCTAGATTGTTCTGGGTCATGGCCCAGTCTGCTGGATAGATCTGTTTTGTGCGTACGGTGAGGGCTTCTTCATAAGCAATGATGGCTTTGGTTAGTAGTTTGACACTTTCAGAATTGTTGTGCCTATCGCTTTGGTCACTGAGGGTGCGAGCAAGATTGTCTTGCGTTGTGGCCCAGTCCGCTGGGTGGCTCTGTTTGGTAAATATGGTGAGGGCGGCCTCATATGACATGACTGCCCTTTGGAACAATTCAATACTTTCAGCTTCTGCCATTCTGTTGCTGTGAAGTGAAAGAGCTATGCCAAGATTGTTATGAGTCGCAGCCCAATCTAAGGGCTGGTCCTGTTTAGTGTATTTAGTAAGGGATTCTTCAAATGCTTTTATGGCTAGTTGAACTCCTATTCCACCATAGCGAAGACCATGTTGATTGAGTGAAAATCCTGAAAGAAAACTGCGTCGGGCACCTTCAAGTTCATCAAATGGTGCAACCATTTTTGCGGCTCTCGTGAAGGTCGCTGCGGCGGATTCTGAATCACCTTCAAGCAAGTAGCTTTTGGCCTTCAACTCCAACATATCGGCTACCTTGCTTGCGCTGACCAATGCATGATCGCGAATTTCGATTTCGATGGCATCGTCCAGCCGGGCGCGGGCCTCGTCAAAATCTCCCCGTTCAATGGCATCTTCCGCGGCGGCACGAATATTGGCCACCCGCTCATCACTTTGAGGCAGAGCTTCGGTGGCCGATTTGAGTTCGTTGAATTCCTCGGCCTTTTGCTTGAGGAATGCAGAGAGGGCGGCTGGTGGCCGGTTTGGGTTGTCGATTCCGAAACGCTGGGCAAGGTTTTCGAGGAGTTCTTGGGGAAGGTTGATGTCTGCACTTGGTACTTGGAGTGATGCGGTTACTTCAACTTTCTCTTGGCGTAATGCTTCGATCTGTGCGGCATTCAAATCGAAATATTTCGCTAGTGCTGTTATTGTCTTCGCCTGAGGATTTTTGACCTTGCCGTTCTCTAGCTCTGAAATACGGGATCGTTTAGCTTCATCACCAAATGCACGTAATGCTAGTTCGCCCGCGGACAAACTTGCGTCTTCCCGCAACTGGCGAATAAGCGATCCAAATAGAACTCCAAATGACACTGTTTGCCTTAGATGTTTTTCTGAGACTCAACATTGATGATGTCTCTACTGGTGTTTAGCTTAGGGCTTGGCGACGTGGACGTTTTTTCACGGCTGTTTTCGGCCATTACAAACGCTAACAATACGGTGGCAAGTCCGATTGACAGTGTAATATATGCAGTAGTCATCATACAACCTTTGTTTCAGTCAAAATTTACGGTAATTTACGGAAAAATCCGGTCAAGTCAACCCAATAACAGATAATTTCCGTATATATTTAAATTGCCGAGTTTCCTAGATGGTTGCTATCGACCTACATCGTCGACAGAGCGCTACTAGACAACAATCTGCGCATTCAACATGAACGCCAGTGTGTGATTCAATTCACATCGTGTTCAGGTTGGATGCGGTTTTATGGCTTTGGGGCATATGTTGATATTTCAGGAGAGAGAACCATGTTGAAAACAGTCCTTGCAGCCACCCTTGCCGTAACCGCGCTGACACTCAGCGCTGAGCGAACCCCCGCTGAAGCCGCCTGCGGGTTTTGGGCATTTGCCGGTGCTTTTCAAAACTACAACAATGCCCAACGCCGCCAACGCCAGGTGGGTGGCAGTATCTGGGATCTGGATTCCTCCGACAGCCCCAATGCGGGGAAAGGTTTTTTCGTGATTGCAGAAGGTCCAGGCAGCCGCGCCCAGGCCAATCGCTGGAAACGCCAGTTCCGCAACAATGGCGCACGAAGCGCCTATGTGGCCCGCCGCTGCCTCTACGCATCCTGATCTGTATCCGCTCAGACCGGCCCTTTGAGGTTAATAGTTGAAGAGCGGTGGATTGCAGCTTTGCGTACTTTTGCAAAGGGTGCCCGGACTGATAGGTTTGTCCCCAAGTTGGGGACACCTGTTGCAAGTTTGGGAACAGCATGACGAAAATTCTAACGACACATACCGGTTCGCTGCCGCGCACCCAGGAAGTGGTCGATTTCATTTTTGCCCGTGAGCAGGGCACGCCCTATGACGAGGCCGCTTTTGATGTGGCGATGACACAGGCGGTGGATGAAACCGTGCGGCGCCAGGCGGAAGCCGGGGTCGATATTGTCTCCGACGGTGAGACCTCGAAAATTTCCTACGCCACCTATGTGAAAGACCGCTATACGGGTTTTTCCGGCGACAGCGAGCGCAATGCGCCTGCGGATTTGAAGATGTTTCCCACGTTTCTAAAACGGCTGGCGGACGGCGGTGGCACGCCCACCTATGCGCGGCCCCAATGTACTGGAGATGTGCGTTCGAAAGGGCAGGACGAACTCAACAAGGATATTGCCAATCTCAAAACCGCCATGGCCAAACACGGGGTCAAGCGCGGTTTCATGAACGCGGCATCGCCGGGTGTGATCTCGCTGTTTTTGCAAAATGTGCATTATCCCAGCCGTGAAAAATATCTTGAAGCGCTGGCCGATGCCATGCGAGCGGAATATGAAACCATCGTGGCCAGCGGGTTAGACCTGCAACTGGATTGCCCCGATCTGGCGCTTTCGCGGCACATGCTGTTTGCTGATTTGTCGGATGCGGAATTCATCAAGATTGCTGACATGCATGTGGCGGCGCTGAACCACGCGCTGGCCAATGTTCCGGCGGAAAAAGTGCGGGTGCATATTTGCTGGGGCAATTACGAAGGCCCCCATTGCTGTGACATTGATATGGACACGGTGTTTTCCACGCTGATGTCGACCAAGGCACGCTATGTGCTTTTTGAAACTTCCAATCCCCGCCACGCCCATGAGTGGACGGTGTTTCGTGATCGCAAATCTGAAATTCCCGATGATAAGGTTCTGGTGCCCGGTGTCGTGGACACGACAACCAACTTTATTGAACACACCCAGGTGGTGGCCCAGCGGGTGGCACAGTTTCGCGATATTGTGGGTGCGGAGCGGGTGGTTGCCGGGTCCGATTGTGGCTTTGGCACATTTGCCGGATATGGATCGGTGGACCCGGAAATTGCTTATGCCAAGCTTAAAGCCCTGGTGGACGGAACGGCCATTGCCAGCGGCGGGTGAGCCGGGCGGCGCATGGGCCTATACTATGGGTGCGTGGCCTTTGGGGCGTTGTCCAGCAATTGGGAGAGCGCTTTCAGCGTTGTATTTCGCGGTGCCGGGCTGGCTGCACCGGAATCATTTGACTCGCGTTTGATAATATTAATCGCAACCCAACCGACACTGACGGGAAATTTCTTCAGGGCGGGATTGTTGGAAGGATTGGGTGCCAGCCTGTCCGAGCGGACCTGAATGCGCACGGGGGCATCGCCTTCAAGCCATCCCAGATCTCCCACGATCAAGCGCTCTTTAACCATGCGGCCCTGCCAGATGCGCCCATTTGGGCCACTGATTTTCAATTTGGCGCCACCTGGCGGGGGCACGAGGTGGAGGAATATTTCGTAAACGCCGTCATCGGGCAGGGTCAGCAACAGGGCCGATTGGCGCGCAGAACTCCAGCATCCCCATTCCTCCAGGGATAGCCAACCGGGGCCGGTCCGTAGAATTTCACCAGCACCGGTTTCGGCAAATGCATTGCTCAATTTGCCACGGCCAATCCAGTAGGGGGTGTTGCGCTGGATCTGCGGAACAGAAAAACGGGGTATGGAGGGAAGCTTGGGTTCAACGCTGCACACTTCGTGAAAAAAGTCCTGCCAGGTTTTCAGCTTCAGCTTCCTGGCAATTTCAGCTTCTGTTGCAGCGCGAAATTTCGGTTCGCTGATCAGTTTTATGGCCTGGGCTTCGATGCTGGCCTCGTTGCGGTGGTTTACCAGATGTGACAGGCTCTGCCCAGCTTCCGGCAGTGAGGTATTGTCGGCGGAAATGCACGCCTTTCCAAAGGCCAGGCTTTCGGTGACCGGCAAGCCCCAGCCTTCGTAACGACTGACGTAAATGGTGAATTCACAGTGGCGATACAAAGTGGCCAGCCGCTGATCATTTTGAGCGCCGACCAGTTTGATCTTACCGGAGCGGTTCATGATTTCGAAGTGCTGAACGATGCCTTCGGCCTTCCAGCCCACTGTTCCGGCTACCACCAGAATGGGGCAATCGTCGCCAAACCGTTTGCTAAGATCATTCCAGACATTGGCAACAGCGATATGGTTCTTGCGCGGTTCAATCGTGCCGACCATCAGCACAAAGCGTTTTCCAGCCAGGCCAAGTTCTTTCAGCACCGTGGCTTCAAACGTCGCATCGTTGCTCTGCATGTTCTTTGGCATAATGGCCAGATCTGCAACGGTGGTCAGTCCGGTATATCCGGTAATATCGATGAAATCCTGCTGTGTTGCCTGGGAATTGCAAATGACCGCCTGGGCGAGATGGCGCAATTGGCGCACCCAATAGGAAAATACTTTCTCGTGCTCAGGGACAAAATACTCAGGATGTTTGAGCGGTATCACGTCATGAATGTAATAGACGCAACGGGGGCCCTTTGTGCCCATGGCGATGATTGATTCAATAATGCCGAAATTGCTCCACGGCGCTCCCAGAAAATAAAGAACATCCTCGTTGCTGAAGTACACTGCCTGGCCATTTTGAAAGTCGGCGAACATTTTTGGGTAAGCCGTTTTCCAGCCCTTATCGCCCGCTGCTGCCCGTGCCAGCATGGCGCGCACCAGGTGGTGCGGGATTATTTTCCACTTGCGGTCGAAATCGAAGAAAACGAATGTCGCCTCGTCTTCATGGCTGTTGTTCGATGACAGGTAACGAATGGTCTCGACGAGAACGCGCTGAATGCCCGTGCCCACAGGCGAAATGTGATAATATTCCAGCAGGTCAGTGATGTCGACATAGGATGTTGGTCTGGACCTGCCCACGGGCCATCGCATCAGCGGTTTTAGATTTACCAAATTTGCCTTGCGCATGAACAATTTTAGCAGCCTCCCCCGTCAAGCTTTATCGAAAAGCTTAAGCACTACAGCCAGAGCCTGACATCAGAAATTTCTGAGTCAAGCCAGATGGGTGTGTTGGGCAATCCCCGTGGGGACTCTGTGGGGATTTCACAAAAAACCCGCCGCTGCGGGGCAGGGCGGGTTTTGGAATCTCAAATTCGGCAGGTCTTAGATACCCAGGCCACCAAACTTCTTGTTGAACTTTGATACACGGCCATCGCGGTCGAGCATCTGTCCGCCACCGCCGGTCCAGGCAGGGTGCGATGTGGGGTCAACATCAAGGTTCAAAGTGTCACCTTCTTTGCCCCAGGTGGAGCGGGTTTCGTATTCGGTGCCATCGGTCATGACAACTTTGATGGTGTGGTAGTCCGGGTGGATGTCGGCTTTCATTGTCGTCGTCCTGAATTCAAGCCAGACCATGCTCTCAAAGGGAGGACATGTGTGCCAGCATATTGTAAGGATAAAGACGGCCACACTGACATATGTCGATGAACAGCACGTGACCGATCTTTGATTTTCTTGGCGCAGGCTATACATGATGGTTTGAAACAAGACAAGACAAGCGTTGTACAGCAATCCCGTGACAGAAATTTCCAATACCGAGCCTAATTCCGAACCGGACGACGGGAAGCTGACACCTGGTGCAGAGCCCTCCAAAAAAGACCGGGTGGGCCTGCGCCCGCTGGCACGATTGCTGCCCTATCTTTGGAACTATAAGAAGCGCGTTGTTGTGGCGTTGGTGTTTTTGTCAATTGCTGCGGCAACCACATTGTCACTGCCGCTGGCTGTGCGCAGCATGATCGACAATGGCTTTTCCAAAGCAGACAGTTCATTCGTCAATAACTATTTCTACGCCCTGTTTGCCATTGTGGCCCTGCTCGCGATCTCCAGTTCCGGGCGCTATTATTTTGTGATCTGGCTTGGGGAACGGGTTGTGGCTGACCTGCGCCGTGATGTGTTTATCCATATTACACGGCTGTCCTCTTCGTTTTTTGACACGGCAAAAACCGGCGAATTGGTGTCGCGGCTGACAGCCGATACAACACAGATCAAATCAGCGGCGGGGGCAACGTCATCACTGGCGCTGCGCAACACGGTGCTGTTTGTGGGCGCTGCCATTGGCATGGTCGTTACCAGCCCCGGTCTTTCCCTGATCGTGCTGGCCGCCATTCCGTTGATCATTCTCCCTATCTTTGCGTTTGGCCGCAAAGTGCGCGCCCGGTCGCGCAAGGCACAGGACATGTTGGCGGATGCAACGGCTTATGCGTCTGAAACCATTTCGTCGGTGCGCACACTTCAGGCTTTCACCAATGAGGGCATGGTGGGGCAACGGTTTTCGCAAGCTGTCGAGCTGGCATTTTCAGCGGCGCGCGCTTCAATCCTTGCCCGGTCCATATTGACGGCGTTTGCCATTTTCATGATTTTCTCAAGCGTGGTGGCGGTGTTGTGGATTGGTGCTGGCCTGGTGCTGGAGGGATCAATGAGCCCAGGCCTGCTGGGTCAGTTCCTGCTGTTTTCTGTTATGGCGGCTGGCTCGCTGGGTGCCCTGTCAGAGGTGTGGGGCGAACTTTCGCAAGCTGCCGGGGCGGCGGAACGCCTGTCTGAACTGTTGGCCACGGAGCCGGATATTGATGTTCCGGCAAACCCGGTTGCCTTGCCCAGTCCTGCCATTGGATCGGTCAGTTTGGATGATGTGGCTTTTGCCTATCCCACCCGCCTGGAACAAAATATTGTTTCAGGCCTGACACTGGATATTGAGCCAGGTGAGACTGTGGCGCTGGTGGGCGCTTCCGGCGCTGGCAAAAGCACCATCTTCAATTTGATCCTGCGGTTCTATGACCCGTCTCACGGCACGGTGCGGTTGGATGGGGTGGACGTTTCCAAGGCAGACCCCCAAGCGGTGCGCCAGCGCATTGGACTTGTGCCCCAGGACACGACGATATTTGCCATGTCGGCCATGGATAATATTCGCTTTGGCCGCCCGGACGCCAGCGATTCTGAGGTGCGCGAAGCAGCGAAACTGGCACTGGCCGATGAGTTTATCTCGAAGATGAAGTCCGGTTATGAAACGACCATCGGAGAGCGTGGCATCACGCTTTCAGGCGGCCAGCGGCAACGTATTGCTATCGCGCGGGCAATCCTCAAGAATGCCCCGGTCCTGTTGCTGGATGAGGCCACAAGCGCACTTGATGCGGAAAGCGAACAGCTGGTTCAAAAAGCACTGGATGGACTGGTGGCGGGCCGCACAACCATTGTCATTGCGCACCGGCTGGCCACAATTTTGAAGGCCGACCGCATCATTGTGATGGAAGACGGCCATTTCATTGAAACGGGCACCCATGACGAGTTGGTCAAAAAGGGCGGTGTCTATGCCGGACTGGCTAAGTTGCAATTTGATACGCGGGCGGCATGACGCCCAACTGAACTTTTATCCAATGCGTTTTGTGCAGCCCGCCGTTGTGGCTACGCCAAATCAGGTAGTGAGATAATGATCAGAAAACTGTTTGCGTTCTTGTTGCTGGCGATCGTGCTGCTTGGGGCATATCTCGTCCTATGGCCGGTGCCAATTGATCCGGTTGCCTGGAATGCGCCCAAAAATCCAGGATATGTGGGCGTTTATGCCCCCAATGAAGCCACGGCCAAAATTGATCGCGTGAAACTGGGCGCGTTCAGTGGGCCGGAGGATGCAGCTTTTGGACCAGACGGGCAATTATACATCACGTCCCACGAGGGAAGCATCATCCAATATGACCCCGTTTCAGGGGATGTGGTGGAATTTGCGAAGACCGGCGGGCGCCCCCTTGGGTTGGAGTTTGGCAAAGACGGCACGCTTTATGTGGCGGACGCCTATCTGGGACTTTTGAAAATTTCGGCGGCTGGCAAGGTCACTGTCTTGGCCAATAAAACCAAGTCCGGCACGCCCATCCGTTATGCAGATGATGTGGATATCGCTGACGATGGTTCGGTCTATTTCACCGATGCTTCAACACGGTTTGGCGCGGAGCCATCGGGTGGCACTCTGCCTGCTTCATTTCTTGATTTGATGGAACACAGTGCCAGCGGGCGTGTGTTACGCTATGATCCTGTGACCGGCGAGGCGACGATTATATTGGACGGTCTCAGCTTTGCTAACGGGATCGCGTTGACCGCCAGCGGCCAACATTATCTTGTGGTGGAGACGGGCACTTATTCAATCAAGAAGGTTGATCTAAGCGGCGCATCTGAACCCCAAACCATTGTCGAAAATTTTCCGGGCTTCCCTGACAACATCAATCGAAACCCTGACGGTACTTTTTGGGTGGGATTGGTAAGCCCGCGGTCCGATGCGGCGGATGCAATGGCGGGCTATCCGTTTTTGCGTAAGCTGGTTATGCGTTTGCCGCCATTCATGCGCCCGGCTGCCCAGCGCCATGGTTTCGTCGTGAAAATCAATGAGGCCGGGGACGTGCTGGAAACCATCCAAGACCCCAAGGGCGGTTATGCGTTGACGACCGGCCTGATCGAAGGGGCCGATGGCAAGCGCTATATCACAAGTCTGACCGAGCCGGACCTTGGGGTGTTAAAACCATAGATGGTGCTGGCTGCGGTGCCGTTGCCATAGATCAGGCCCGATTATTTTTCGGTGAGTTTTAACTCAATGCGGCGATTTTTGTTTCTCGCTTCCTGGCTGTCTTCCTGGTCGAGGGGCTGGAATTCACCGAAACCAGCGGCCACCAGCCGGTTGGCGGGTACGCCTTCTTCGATGAGATATTTGACCACCGATGTGGCGCGGCCTGAGGACAATTCCCAGTTGTCTCGATAGCGGCCGCCGCCGGACAGGGGGATGTTGTCGGTGTGGCCATCGACGCGCAGAACCCAGTCTATCTCGTCTGGAATTTCTTCCCCAAGTTCAACCAGCGCGCTTGCCAGTTTGGCCATTTCCTGAAGCCCTTCAGGATTGAGATTAGCGCCACCGGAGGGAAACAGGACTTCTGACTGGAATACAAACCGGTCACCCACAACGCGAATGTCGTCGCGATTGCCGAGGATCTCGCGCAGCCGTCCAAAGAAGTCTGACCGGTAACGGTTCAGTTCCTGTACCCGTTGGGCCAGCGCCACGTTGAGACGTTTGCCAAGGTCGGCGATCTTGGTTGTGCTTTCGCGGTCCTTCACCTCGGATGCATCAAGCGCATCTTCGAGCGCGGCAATCTGACGGCGCAGGGCGGATATTTGCTGATTGAGCAGTTGAATCTGGCTGAGCGCGCGGCGGCTGACCTTGCGTTCTTCATCGAGGGTTTGGGAAAGTCCCGTGGCCCGCTGTTCGGCTTCGCTGGCTGCGCCTGATCCACTCTCCAACAGGCTTTGCAGCCGTGTGCGTTCATCGCGTGACGTGGCAAGGCTGGAGGATAATGTATCGATCTGGTCTTCAAGATCCTGCTTGGAGGAGCGTTCCAGGGCCAGCAACTGGGTCAGTTCATTGATCTGGCTGTTGAGGCGATTAAGCACCGTGTCTTTGCCGGAAATTTCCTGGCTCAACAAAAACTGCGCCAGCACGAACACGGACAACAGAAACATGATGGCCAGCAGCAATGTGGACAGGGCATCGACAAATCCCGGCCAGTAGTCGACTGAACCGCCGCCGCGCCGTCTGTTGCGGGTGGAGGCCATGGCCTAGCTTCCAGACTTCGGGTCGGTCTTTGGCGCAGGCTTTCTGGCAGCGCGTTCCGACGCGGAAAGGGATTGGTTCAACTGGGTCAACAGGCGTTTGATGTCTTCTTGACTTTTAGCCTGTCCTTCCACCCAGTCGCGCATGAGCTGTTGCTCGTTGCGCATGTGTTTGACAAGTCCCTGAATGCCTTCGGCGAGTGACGCCATGGCGGCTGTGGTGCGTGCGCCGCCGCCGCCTTCGCGCACTTGAGCAGCAATGCGTTCCATGGCCTGCGTCACATCCTGGCCCTTTGCCGCAGCACCGGCGAAATCATTGCTCATGTCGGTGACCGAAGACAGCCAGTTCTCAAGCTCCAGGTAGAACCGGTTTTGTGCCTGGCCCGATTGCAGATCGAGGAAGCCAAGTACAAGGGAGCCGGCGAGGCCAAACAGGGAGGACGAAAATGCGGTCCCCATGCCGTCCAGTGGCGCTTTCAGCCCCCCTTTAAGGGCATCCAGCACATCATTGGTGTCGCCGGTGCCGGGGTCGAGTGAGCCGATTGTATCGCCAATGGAGCCGATCGTGCCCAACAGGCCCCAAAAGGTGCCCAGCAGGCCCAGAAATACCAACAGGCTGATCAAATAGCGGGATATGTCGCGCCGTTCATCCAGACGGTTGCCGATTGAATCGAGCATGGATTGGGTTGATGTTGTTGTCAGCGCCACATCGCTGGAACGCCCGGCCAGTTGGGCCGCCATGGGTGCCAGCAAAACCGGCTTGCGGCGCGATTCAGAGCCCTGGCCGCGGCGAAACGAGTTCACCCAGGAGATTTCTGGCATCAGCCGTATGACCTGGAGAAAGGCCAGCAAAATGCCAACGGTCAGCACACCCAGAATGAGGCCATTTAGACCCGGATTTGTAAAAAATGCCGAAGAAATCTGATCAAGCAGAATGTAGACAAGAAATCCCACCAGAGCGGTGAAGATGATCATGGACAGCAGATAGACGCGGGGAGAGGAGAGTTTGTGGGGATCGTATTCGCGCGCCATTTAAAACCTCATCTTCCGAGCCGGGTGGAGACAGTTTGCTCCCGTGCCAAATCATTTCAGCAATCTATGCTATTTCGTCTAAAGTTGAAAACAGCAATGCGCAGAAATGATGTCGGTTCGTCAAGGGCAATCATTGGGTCAAATCAACCGCTTGGTTATGCCTTTTGGGCTTGCAATGCTTCGGGCAGGGGACGGTTGAGAATCTCACGCATCTGACCATGTATGCTTTCGTTTCCTGCCAGGACGCGCCCAGTGTCATACATGGATGCTTTGGGGTCAGGTTCGCTGACAAAACCACCGGCCTCACGCACCATCAGCAATCCCGCTGCAATATCCCAGGGGTGCAGGTCGGATTCCCAATAGCCGTCAAAACGTCCCGCTGCCACATAGGCCAGGTTAAGTGCGGCTGACCCGGTTGCGCGGATGCCTGCAACGCGGCTCATCAAATTGCGCTGCTCAAACAGGGCAATGCCGTGCTTGCGTCTGTTAAGTGCTGGAATGCCGCTGGCAATGACACATTCGTCCAGCGCCGTGCGTGCGGCGACCCGCAACCGGCGGTCGTTGAGGAATGCACCCCGGCCTTTCTCGGCGGTGAACAATTCTTCGGAAGCGGGATTGTAAATCACACCGGCCACAAGCTGGCCATTGTGTTCCAGCGCCAGCGATACGGCGAAAAAGGGATTGGAATGAAGAAAATTGGTGGTGCCGTCCAGGGGATCGATAATCCAGCGGTAGTCGGAACCGGAATCGATCTCGCCGCCTTCTTCCATCAGGAAGGAATAACCGGGCCGCGCTTTGTTGAGCGCATCACGCAGGGTTTTTTCCGCCTTCAGGTCGGCCTGGGATACAAAATCACCGGGGCCTTTGAGCGACACCTGGAGATTTTCCAGTTCGTTGAAATCCCGCGTCAGGGATCGCCCGGCTTTGGTGGCCGCAGTGACCATAACATTCATCAGCGCCGAACGGGCCATTGGGTATCCAATCAGATTAAATCAAGAGCGGCCGCATGGGCGCTGTGAGGCGAAAGGTTTAGGGTCAGGACTCAGCGCGGCGCACGTAGGTGATTTCGTTGGTTTCAACGATAATTCTTTCACCGGCTTCGATGAAGGGTGGCACCATCACCTTGATGCCATTGTCCATGACTGCCGGTTTATATGAAGAGGATACGGTCTGGCCCTTCACGACAGGATCGGCCTCAACGATTTCCAGTGTGACGAAATCAGGAAGCCGGATGCCGATGGGGCGCTCTTCGTACATTTCCACGGTGACCTGCATGCCGTCCTGGAGAAATGCGGACCGGTCGCCCACAAATTCACTTTGCAATTCCAACTGCTCGTAGGTGGTCGTGTCCATGAAAACCAGCATGTCGCCTTCCGCATAAAGATATTGGAAATCCTTCTGTTCCAGGCGTACCTTTTCCACGGTTTCGGAGGCGCGGAAACGTTCGTTGAGCTTGGTGCCATCGATGAGATTTTTCATCTCCACCTGGTTGAAAGCACCTCCCTTGCCGGGCTTAACGGCGTTGGTTTTCACAGCAACCCATAGGCCGCCCTTGTGCTCGATTACGTTGCCGGGCTTGATTTCATTGCCATTCATTTTCATGGGAAAAGGCCTGTTAGAATAGATGTCGCGTTAGGTGCTGTTTTCAGCACAATATCGGCACGGTTGACCACACTTTGCGATGGGGTTCAAGAACCGCGTGCGCCAACCAGGCGGTTGGCAAGCTCCAGAGCGCGTTTCTTGTCGATATTCTCAAGGGCAGCGAAGGTTCTGTCCATCTCGCTGTCGCTGAATCCTGCGCGTCGTGTCACCACATGCCAGGCTGCGGCGCGGACCAAATCTACCTTGGTGCCAATGCCGAAGGCATACATGCGCGACAGGCGGTTCTGGGCGATGGTATTGCCCTGGGCTGCGGCGCGCTGGAACCAATATAGTGCCCGTGTTTTATCAACCGGCCCGCCGCGTCCATTGATCAACCAAATCGCATATTCAACCTGCGCGGTGTCAAAGCCGTTTTCAGCTGCGCGTGCCATCCACACGCGGGCCTTCTTGTCATCGTTGAAATTAATGCCTTTGGCTTCGGAATAAATATTGGCGAGCGCGTATTGCGCGTCTGGCAACCCGGCTTTGGCTGCTGCTTCATACCAGGGAAAAGCATTCTTGAAACCGGCCCAGGTGGGGCGCTTGGCTGTGATGATTTGCGCCAGATTGAACTGCGCCTTGGCGTGCCCCGCCTGGGCTGCTTTGCGCATGAAATTTTCGCCAGCGATTTTGTCGGCTTCCACCAGTTTGCCGCGCAGCAAAATATTGGCATAGGCGAACTGGGATTCGCGATTGCCCGCATCGGCGGCGAACTTGTACCAATCAACGGCCTTTTTACGATCTCGTGCAACCCCCAGGCCGTTCCAGTATAATTCTGCAATCAAGGTCTGTGCGGCCGGATCGCCGGTCTCTGCACGGGGCAATGCCAATTGAAGGGCGGTGAGGTAATAACCGCGTTGATAGGCACCAAAAGCATAATCTGGTGTCGGTTGGGCGGTTTGGCTGTTTTCCGGTGAAGCCGTTTCACCCGGTGTCAGCGGGGTGTCGAATTCCGGACCAGACAGGGGCTGGCTGTGTTTGGTCGAATTGCGGCTCGCGCTTTTGTCCACCGTCTTATCTGTGTCAGCCAAAACCGGTGAGGAGGCGGCCATTGCAAAACCGGCAAGCACCACCAAGGTGAGCGCAATATTGGTCAGCCCAGGACGAGGGCGCCTTTGATCAAGCATCATCGATCTCGAAGTTAGGTGCATGTTGGTCAAGCAGGGCATTTGCAGATTGAATGATTGTAACAGCCTCCGCTGGACTTGTTGCATCTTCATTTGGCGCAAAAATGGCAGCTTCCAGTGCCACAAATTCCGCACCCGTTGCGGCAACTTCAACAACACTTTCCACGGCGTTGCCACCCAATATGATGCAGGGGATTTCGACCATGGCTGACCACCATTTGCCCAGATCCAGATTTTTGGGGTGGGGTTCAGGGCGAATATCGCCACCGGGCTTACCGAACATGAGATAATCGGGCTGGGTTTCGCCGATTTCCAGGGCGGTATGGCGGCTTTTCACATTGGCAGACCCGACCATGAAGGCTGGGGAATATTGTTCGACGGCCTGGGCTATTGCCCTTGGATCCTGTCCGAATTGAAGCCCATCGGCCCCAACGCGCCCGGCAATACGGCTCATCTCGGCAATGATGACGGCGATGCCTGCCGACTGCATTTCAGCCACCATTGGTTTGACGGCCTGGGAAAACTCGGTTTCGTCCAGGGTGCCGGGGGATAAAATGATGCTCGCAATATCTCCGGCTGCCCACAGGGCCTGACGTTCTGTCGCTGGCCATCTGGCGATTTCACCAACCCGGTCGCCGGTAAGCGTGATCACCAGGCGACAACGATTGGACGGATCACGGGGATTGGACGGATCACGGGCCGGATTGGCAGCAGGTGGCGAATTTGAAGAAATATTGGTCATGGCCCGACATAGTCCGGGCTATGGAATATCACAAGATGGGCCGGGAAATCCGATGATCGACCTGCTTGTTGAAAAGTGGGGGGCGCAGGCCGATATCGGGTTTAGAAAATATACGCGCGGTTTACTCAGTGCTGGGATTCAAGTCTTGATATTTCGTCCTTGAGTTTCAGTTTTTCTCGTTTGACTGAGGCCAGATCCCGATCAGGAACAGATAGATTACTTTTGAGACTGGATAGCTGTTCTTCCAACGAACGGTGTTTTTGTTTCAACTGCTCGATATGTGCTTCTATGCTCATGGGCAACCTCCGGTGTTTGCATCTTGCTCCCCACACTTAAAAGGTGTCACAGAAATGCGGGCCTGTCGACAAATTGACAGATAAAATTTCCGTGGAACCCGGGCTGTGGGAAACTTCTAAGGCCTGGGGGCCAGCTTGGGCTTGGCACCATTGGTGCCATAGGGTTAGAAGGCTGCACGGAATTGGGGAACAGGCCATGCATGACGATCAGGAAAAAGCGGATACGAAAATGCACCTTGTCCGATTGCAGATTGAGCATGATGACTATCACACGGCAATCGACGCCATGACCAAGCTGAATTGCGACCCCTTGAAGATTCAACGCATGAAGAAGAAAAAGCTCGCCTTGAAAGATCGTATTGAGAGAGTGGCGTCAGCAGTTATTCCGGATATTATCGCATGAGTGCTGATCCAAAAAATGTGCCGGTTGCCATCGTTATGGGCAGCCAATCTGACTGGGCAACGATGAAACATGCAGCCGACGTGCTGGATGGGTTGGGTGTGGCCTATGATGCCCGCATCGTTTCGGCCCACAGAACGCCGGACCGGCTGGTGAAATTTGCTAAATCCGCCAGGGAAAATGGCTTTCGGGTTGTCATTGCCGGTGCCGGGGGTGCAGCGCACCTGCCGGGCATGGTGGCGTCAATGACACCTTTGCCCGTGTTCGGTGTACCGGTTCAATCTGCTGCGCTGTCGGGACAGGACAGTTTGTTATCGATTGTTCAGATGCCGGCGGGTATTCCCGTGGGTACACTGGCAATTGGCAAGGCGGGGGCCACCAATGCAGCCTTGCTTGCAGCAGCCGTGCTCGCGCTGGGGGATGAAGGCCTTGCCAAGCGGTTGGACGAGTGGCGCGCGACCCAATGCGATTCGGTGGCTGAACGTCCCCATGAGTGATCAATTGGCCCGAATTGATGCGCCGTTGGCGCCCGGTAGTACGATCGGGATCATTGGTGGCGGCCAGTTGGGGCGCATGCTTGCTGCATCAGCTGCGCGCCTTGGTTTTGCGACCCTCATTCTTGAGCCGCAACAGGATTGTCCAGCGGCACAAACAGCCAACCGGCAGATCGTTGCGGCATATGATGACAGCGCGGCTTTGGACGAGATGGCCCGGCTGTGTGATGTGGTCACCTATGAGTTTGAAAACGTGCCGGACGCAAGTGCCGTTGCCTTGCAGTCCATCGTTCCCCTCTCACCACCGCAGATTGCGCTGACAACTTCTCAAGACCGGCTGCTTGAAAAGCAGTTTTTGCAAGCCAGCGACATACCCGTTGCCCCGTTCAAGACAGTGGATACGGGCGCGCAATTGAGTGCTGCACTTAATGCTTTTGGCGGCGGTGTGCTGAAAACGCGACGTTTTGGATATGATGGCAAAGGCCAGCGGGTCTTCAAATCGGCTGAATGTGATGACCCTGATGCTGTGTTGGCGGAAACCGGCGCTGGCCCATATGTGCTTGAGCAATTGGTGGATTTCAAAAGTGAATTTTCAATTGTTGCCGCCCGCTCATGGCATGGCGAGGTGGCATGTTTTGAACCGGCCCGCAACGAACATGAAGACGGAATTTTGCGGCGCTCGACGGTGCCAAGCGGTCTGGCTGCACAGGCGTTGTCTGAAGCGATGGATATTGCGGGCAAGTTGCTGAACGGACTTGATTATGTCGGCGTGATTGGAATTGAGTTTTTTGAAACCGCTGACGGCATCTTGGTCAATGAGTTTGCGCCCAGGGTGCATAATTCCGGGCATTGGACGGATACTGCGTGTCAAACGTCTCAGTTTGAGCAACATATTCGCGCCATTTGCGGATTGCCGCTTGGCAGCGCCGACAGGCACAGCGATTGCGTTATGGAAAATCTGTTGGGCGATGAGGCCAGCGATATTGCGGCGTTGATGCATGATGCTCGTGTCAGCGTAACCCTTTATGGCAAGGCCCAGTCTCGCAAGGGGCGAAAAATGGGCCATTTGAATCGCCTTTTGCCTTTAACTGGTGTATGATTTTTTTTGTCGGCTCAATGTATGAGAATTGCCTCGAGCATGCCTCTTCGGGCTGGACAATGTGCGGTGGTTCTGGTATCGCCGCGCAACGATTGGGCCTGAAAGGGTCCAGGCAGCCGGTTTGGTTGCGCCGGAAAAGCTTTTGGGCTTGGCGCACTGCTATCCCGGATCGCTTCTCGAACATTTTTGAAACTCAACTGAAACGGAAAAGCCCGTGCAAGTCGTCGTACGTGACAACAATGTAGACCAGGCCCTGCGTGCCTTGAAAAAGAAGCTTCAACGCGAAGGTGTCTTCCGCGAAATGAAGCTGCGTAATTTTTATGAAAAGCCGTCTGAAAAGCGTGCCCGCGAAAAAGCAGAAGCTGTTCGCCGTGCCCGCAAGCTGGCCCGTAAACGCGCTCAGCGCGAAGGCCTTCTGCCCGGCAAATCGCCTCGCTAAGATTATCTGATGCGGTCTATTTGTGCCGTAATTGGATTATAGTTTGAAGGGTGATCCGCTGCCGGATCGCCCTTTTTGCGTTGCGTAAAGTTTTTGATAGTGTGAGAAGTATTCGCGGTCGGTGTCTGGCCCGGGAAGAGGCCCCAATCATAATGCCAATGACTTATGCCTTATCAAGCGGGAGCGCTGCTTTGACAAAAGTTTGGCTGCCAATGGTTGTTGCAGCTTTTGTGCTGGCCGGTTGTACCACCACTTCCCCGGTGAGCGGGCTTGAATTTGAAAGCAATCAGGGGTCGAGCGAGAATATCAGTTCGCTCAGCCAGGTTGTGAAAAGCAATCCACGAGACCCGGCCGCGTATAATGTGCGCGGCAGTGCCTATGGCCGCGCTGGCAATTTCTCTGCTGCATTGAATGATTTCAACACGGCCATTTCTTTGGACCGGCGCTATTTTCAGGCCTACGCCAATCGCGGTCTTGTTTACAGCCGGACGGGCAATCTGAATCAGGCGGTGAAGGATTATGACGCCGCGCTGACGATTAATTCCCAATATACAGATGGCTATGTCGGTCGCGGTGATGTGTATCGCCAGGCCAATCAATTGCGCTCCGCGTTTAATGATTATGACCGGGCCATTCAATTGGGCACGACCAATCCCCGCGCTTACCATAATCGCGGCCTGCTTTATCAACAGTCGCGGGATCACCGTTCGGCCATTGAAGATTTCTCCAAAGCCATATCGCTGGCAGACAAGCAGGCGGAACCCTACAATGCCCGTGGTTTGTCTTATCTTGCGACAAATGGCGAGCAAAATGCGCTGGATGATTTCAATACGGCGCTGAAGCTTGATCCTCAATATGCCGAGGCATGGACCAATCAGGCGTTGGTATATGAACAGCGTGGGGACAAGAAGCGCGCGTTTAGATCTTATTCGCGGGCCGTGGCACTCAACCGGGATTACCAGCCCGCGCAAGAAGGCATGAGCCGCACACGCGGCTCATAGGGCAGTTTCTTATTTTCTGAATGCGGTCCAAACCAATGGAACATACCATGGATTTTGTGCTGAGCCGCGAAGCTTAGGCAAAAATACGCGCTGCAATGAGCAGCACAACCAGAGTGAGGACGCCACCGAGCCAACCGCCGCCGAGGAAAAAACCTACGGCCATCGCTACCAGCAGAGCCACGTTAAACAACACGCCCCATTTGGTCAGAAAAAGAAACATTGAGTAGGTTTGTTCGTGCTCCGGATAATCCATCGGAGCGCCGTGGTCATGGTTCACTTCGTATGTTTGATCGGCCATGGTCTGGGGCTCTCTTTCAACACTGCTATGACACAAGTTTGCTTTAAGTTTTCAGGTACTCAAGCTGACGCCGATTGGCAAGTAGACAAAGTGTGAATTGTGTCGCTTAACCACGCCCGCCCGACTGGAAAAGACCGTCAGGTCTTTTTCAGGGTGAATTTAAATCCGTTGGTGGCGCTGCAATTGAGCGTTTCCTGTCCCCAAACGCAGGTGGCGTTGTTTTCCGTCTTGCTCAAGGCACCGACCCAGAACAAATCAACCTTGTCATTGGATTTGATGGTGTATTTCCCCGCGCCAATCACGGCCTTGGTATCGGCTGCCTTGGTGAGAAACTGACCGTTTGAGAAACTGGCGGTATATGTGCCCGCGTTGGATGCTTCGACCGGAGCCCACACACCATCAAGCTCCACGCGCGAACGTACCGCTGGCGCTGTGGGGGTTGCGGGCCGCAGGCCGGAACCCGGTGCTGCCTGTTGTGTGTTGCTTGACTGGCAAGCGCTCAAAATCAGAGCACTGGAAATCAATATGGCAATGGAATTTACGTTACGCATTTCAGCTACCTCGCTGGTGTACTCGCCTGTTGCAAGCGCAGAATTTTGACTACAATGACCCCTCAAGCCGCGTTTTTCTTAGCAGAGTTTCCCCAAACGCGCCGGAATTCTTTCGTTATACCGTGCAATTCGACATCTGTTTGAATTGAAACAGGCGCGTCCTGCAGTTGGCAGAATTTCGCCATTACGATAGGTCAAGTGCCTCCAATTCGTCAATCAGCCCTTCTATAACAGCCAAGCCTTGTTGCCAAAACGAAGGTTCGGTCGCGTCCAGTCCAAACGGTGCAAGCAATTGTGAGTGGTGCTTTGTGCCACCTGCGCGCAGCATTTCGAAATAGCGCTGTTGAAAACCTTCTTCGGAATTCTGGTAAACCGCATAGAGCGAATTGACCAGGCAGTCGCCGAATGCATAGGCGTAGACGTAAAATGGGGAATGTATGAAGTGGGGAATATAGGTCCAGAAAACCTCATATCCTTGTTCAAGTTTCACAGCCGGGCCAAGGCTGTCATGTTGGACCGACATCCACAATTCGCCGATCTGCTCAGACGTCAGTTCACCTTCGCGCCGGGTTTCATGGACCTTGCGTTCAAATTGGTAAAACGCGATCTGCCGCACAACGGTGTTGATCATGTCTTCCACTTTGGCGGCCAGCATGGCCTGTCTTTCGCTGGGCGATTTGGTTTGCGCCAGCAGGGACCGGAAAGTGAGCATCTCGCCGAACACGCTTGCGGTTTCGGCCAGAGTCAGCGGCGTTGAAGCCATCAGCGCACCTTGATCACCGGCAAGCACCTGATGGACCCCATGGCCCAGTTCATGGGCCAGCGTCATCACATCACGCGGTTTGCCCTGATAGTTGAGCAGCACATAAGGGTGAACGGAAGGCACGGTCGGGTGGGCAAAAGCACCAGGCGACTTGCCGGGACGAACCGGCGCGTCGATCCAGCGTTTGTCGAAGAAGTCGCGGGCGATATTGGCCATCTCCGGGGCAAAGCCCTCATAGGCAGTCAACACAGTTTCCCGCGCTTCGTCCCAGGCGATGATGCGCGTTGGCCCCTTTGGCAATGGGGCATTGCGGTCCCAGTGGCTGAGCTGGTCCATGCCCATCCACTTTGCCTTCATGGCATAATAGCGATGGGATATGCGTGGGTAGGCGTCCTGCACCGCCGAGACAAGTGCATCGACAACCGGCTTTTCCACGCGGTTGGCAAGGTGCCGGTCATCGGCCACATCTTCAAAACCGCGCCACGTATCGCTGATCTGTTTGTCCTTGGCGAGGGTGTTGGTGATCAGCGAAAACAGGCGTAGATTCTCGCTCAACGTTGTCGACAGGGCGGTTGAGGCGGATTTGCGCATTGCGCCATCCCGATCCTGCAACAGATTAAGCGTTGGTTCGATCGCCAGTTCCTGCCCGTCGACATTGAATTTCAAGCTGGCGATGGTTTCGTCGAACAGCCGGTTGAATGCGCCGCGCCCGGTGGCTGCTTTTTCCAGGAATAATTGCTCCAGCTTGTCTTCAAGCTGGTAAGGTTTGTCGAGGCGCAGTTCTGCAAGCCAAGGTTGGTAATGGGCAAGCCTGGTGCCTTGCATGGAACCGTCCACCGACTTTTGATCAAGCAGGTTTATTTCCAACGTGAAAAACAGCAAATGGCCGCTGGCTTTGGTGAGTTGCTCTTGAACATCACCGTAAAATTTCGCGTTGGTTGTGTTGGATGAATCCCCTGCATAAATAAGCCCGGCGAAGGAAATCAGCCGTCCCAGCTTGTCCTGTAGGTTTTCAAATTCTGCGATTGCCTGGGCGAGTGCATCGCCGCTTTCATTTAGACAATCACTCAGCTTGCCTTTGAATTTGGCCTCAAAATTGGCCGAAGCGGGGACGGCATCTTCGAAATCGGCTTTAAATTCCGGCGAATCAATGCCCGGATATAAATCGTTGAGATTCCATTCCGGCAGTTCACCGAATTCCGTATTTGGGGCTGTGGAAGCAGCTCTTGTCGGTGCTTGAGGCATGGGATTCTCCGCCATTTTCCGGTTTGGGCGCAGGGAACGCTCAGATTACCGGCCCGTTAAGAATTTATTCATGGTCCGCGTTAAAAGACCGTTCAAGGAAGTGTGCCAGATTGAGATGGTCTGCGCCGGCCCGTTAATAATTTGTCAGGAACCAGCATGTCGAGAACCATACTTATCGTTGACGATGATCCGGTACAACGGCGTTTGCTGGAAAATGCGGTCAACAAAGCCGGTTTTCGCGCCATCATGGCAAATGATGGCGAAATGGCGCTGGACGTGTTGGACAGTCCGCAGGGCGCATCGGTGCACCTGATTGTGCTTGATCTTGTCATGCCGGGACTGGATGGCATGGGCGTGCTGGGGCGCATGCGCGAGCTGGGCATGAACATTCCTGTCATTGTGCAAACTGCACAGGGCGGCATTGATACGGTGGTTGGTGCCATACGCGCGGGCGCGTTTGATTTTTGCGTGAAGCCGGTTTCCTTTGAGCGGCTGAAAATTTCCATGGAAAATGCGCTTAAACTGGATGCCATGGAGGAAGCCGTCCATCACATCCGCAAGACCAGTAGCGGTGAGTTTTCATTTGATGATATGATCGCGCAAAGCGGAGCGATGGAACGGGTGATCGACCTTGGCCGCCGCGCTGCTGCTTCCAAGATCCCGGTCCTGCTGGAGGGTGAATCCGGCGTGGGCAAAGAAGTTGTGGCCCGGGCCATTCATGGATCAAGCGACCGGGCGCGCAAGCCATTTGTTGCGGTCAATTGTGGAGCATTGCCGGAAAATCTGGTGGAGAGCATTCTATTTGGCCACGAAAAAGGGGCTTTCACGGGTGCCAACGCTTCCCATGCGGGTAAATTCAAGGAAGCTGATGGGGGAACACTATTCCTCGATGAAGTGGGGGAACTTCCCCTTGATGTTCAGGTGAAACTTCTGCGCGCCATTCAGGAAGGGGAAGTTGATCCGGTGGGCGGCAAGCGGCCGATCAAGGTGAACTTCCGTCTGGTGTCGGCAACCAATCGCAGCATGATCGACATGGTAACAAGCGGTCATTTTCGCGAAGATCTGTATTATCGTTTGAACGTTTTTCCCATTGGTTTGCCGCCATTGCGCAAGCGACGGGAAGATATTGCACCATTGGTGCGACATTTGACCGCTCGAATTTGCTTGCAGGAAGGGTGCCGCAATATCCGGGGCATTCGTTCCGATGCCCTGCAATTGCTGGAGGCCCATGATTGGCCGGGGAATGTACGCCAACTGGAGAACATAATTTTTCGGGCAATCATCCTGTGCGAAGGCGACGAATTGACGGTCAATGACTTTCCGCAATTGGCCGATCTGGTGGAGGGAATTGGCAATGAAGGAGAAGCGGGTGCATCGGTATACCGGTTTGATAAAACAAGTGCATCGCACCCCCGCGACACGGCCACAGATGGGGAAACCGCCCATTCAACGCCTTTGCCGCAAACGGATCTTCAATCGGCAGATGGAAAATTGAAATCGCTCAACGAACTGGAAGAACATGCCATTCGCCATGCCATCGAACACCACAATGGCCGCATGACGCGGGTTGCCCGTTCGCTGGGTATTGGCCGCTCAACTCTTTATCGCAAGCTGAAAGAATATGGCATCGACCAGGACGCAGATGAGGCTCTTGATAGTGGGGCAGATGCAGCATGACGTTAGGGAAGTAAATTCCCTTCCCATAGCGGCCAGCTGGAAAGTATTCACAGGCCAGTCGCCAAAGTGGCCGAAAAGCATCAACAGGTTTAACTTTGCGCACTGAAACGCTATATTAACCATGCAAGACCATCCTTGGAAAAGCCTTGAATTGGTCACAGTGTTTTGTGACCATAAGGGGGTGGGTACTGCAGGTCGTCACCAGTTGCGACCGTGATCCGGTCAGTCAATCGAATATGAAGCGAGCCGCCTTCTAACATGTTGTTTGCGTTGTGGAACATTGAGCGGGCGAATGCCGCACGCACGGTTTGCTTACCGCAAGCTTCAATGCGCTGGCGCGCGCTTTTGGTGATTGTCTCAACATTGGTGGTGTTTTTCATCACCTCAGTCGCCGCAAACGCGGAAACGCGAACGCTGCGCATGTATTTCACCCACACCAAGGAAAGTGCCACGATCACTTTCAAGCGTAACGGCAAATATATTCCAAGCGGGCTGCGAAAGGCCAACCGGTTCCTGCGCGACTGGCGCCGCAAGGAACCCACCAAGATGGACCCAAAACTCCTCGACCTGGTTTGGGAGGTTTATCAAAAGAGTGGTTCGCGCAAACCCATTCATGTGATTTCCGGTTACCGTTCGCCGCGCACCAACAATATGTTGCGTCGCCGGGGCCGCGGAGTTGCCAAAACAAGCCAGCACACCCGTGGTAAAGCGCTTGATTTCTTCATGCCGGATGTGAAAGTGACCAAGCTGCGGGCGCTGGGTCTTCAGGCTCACCGGGGTGGTGTTGGTTATTATCGTGGCTCATTTGTACACCTGGATACCGGTCGTGTGCGCCACTGGCCCCGTATGAGCCGCAAGCAGTTGGCCAGAGTGTTCCCACGCGGGCGCACTGTACACGTGCCGTCCAATGGTAAGCCTTTGAAGGGCTATAAGGTGGCTGCGGCCAATCTTAAGCGTGGCCGCAATGCGGATGGTTCGCGTCGTTCTACGCCGGTTTCCAAATCGCTGCTGGCCTCCATCTTTAAACCATCCGGCAATGATGGTGATGAAAACGAAAGCGCTGCTTCAAAAAAGGCGGTTGCGAAACCTGTTCGGGTTGCAAAGGCAAAACCGGCCCCAAAGCCAGTGGCGAAAAAACCGGTTGCTGTGGCCGCATCCAGCGGACCTGATCCGTTTAATGTCGAGTTGAAGGCGGCTCGCAACGCGAATGTTGAACAAGCCAAGCCCGATGCCGCGGAAGAGCCGGCTGTTGGTGAAGCAATTCCAGAAGAAACAATCGTTCTGGCTGCCATGCCCGCGGACCGACTTGCCGTTCCTCGCAAACGCCCCGGTAGTATCGTTGAAGCGCCGGTGCAGGTGGCTGCTGCTGATCTGATTGCGCCGTCACCAGTTACCCAGGCGTTGCGCCCGGCGGTTGCTGTTCCAACCCCGGGTCAAAACGCCATTGCCCAGGCAATACCGCTTCCGGGGTCGACTGAAAACGAACAAAACGAGTTGAGATCCCGTGTTCAGACGGCGCTTGCTCGTCGCCTGTCTGACAGCGCGCCCGAACGGGCTGTACAACAGGCTGCTCTGACAACGGCCCCTGCAAATGTGTTGCGACCAACGGAATTGGTCGCCCCGGCAGCGCCTGCTCAACCTGTTACGCCAAGTGCTGCACAGCCAAGTGCTGCACAGATTGCCGCTCTGTCGCGCAGCGCGCTGGAGGCGGCACGCATTCGCAGACAGCCGCAGCAGGAAAAGATTATTTCTGCATCACTCAATACCCAGGCAGAAACATTCAAGGCTTCCGTTCCAACGCCACGCCAGCAGCCAGCTGTCGCCAAGACTAACCAGCCGGTGAATGGCAATAGTGTGCCTGTTCCTGCTGCCAAACCGCGGCTTGATATTTCGCAACAGCCGGCGCGCAATCTCGCCAGGACGGAACCGCTGATCAGGACCGGCGCTAAAAACGCCATGGTTGCCGAATTGAGTATTGGTGATCTGGATGGGCGAGAAGTGAAGCGCTGGGCTATTGCAGCGTCCACCCGTGTTGGATCCAGCGCCGTGTTGCGGGCACCAGACTATCGCCGCAGCACACAACGTTTGATGCCATCGACGGTCTACGCCACGGGCTTTGCCAATGCGCGATTTAAGCTGCAATCAGACCGGTTCAGTGGCCGTTCGCTCACGCGGGTCGCTTTCGCTGAACTGCCCGTAACGAACTAGTTTAAGCTCTAATTTCTAAAGCGCGGATCAAACGCGGTTTCCAGCAATGCGCGCTGGGAGGCCACGGGGTTTTCCTTGTTTTCTTCAGAAACACTGTCTCCGGCGGGATAGATGTCCTGGTCGAGCCTTTGAATGCGGCGTTGCAGGGAGATTGAGCGATCAACGAGGCTGAGAAATCCTTCAGGCAATTCTTCCCACCCGGCGCTGGTACGGCGTGAAGGCAGTTGATTGAGCTTCACATTCTTCTTTTCCGCCACGACCTGATCAACGGTCATTTCGCCCTCTGATACGGCGCGTTGCAACAAAAGCCATGAGGCGAGTTGCATCAGTCTGGTGGTCAGGCGCATGGATTCGGCGCCATATAGAGCATGGGCGGTTTTCGACAGGGTCTTGGAAGCCAGACGACCTTCTCCGTCGAGAAACGCCGCTGTTTCTTCCACCAGGTCCATGCCACCGGAAAATAGCTCGTTGAATTTTTCTGAACTTGCAAAATGCTCGGCCAGCCGAACCGGCCGGGTTTGATCGTGTACGGTCATATTACTCCACCCTGTTGAGGCAAGCATAGGCGGCTGAAAATGATGGGTAAAGCGCTGCGGCATGCAAATGCGGCAATAAGGCTAACGCCTTGAAGGCAAAAAAAAGAGCCGCGAGCGGCTCTTGAAGTTTTACAGGGAGGCTCGTCTCAATGAAGGAGTTCATCGCAACGAAGTTCAGAAAACTGAACAGTTTTATTAAAGACCCATAAAGCTTAACGAATGCTTAACAGGGTTAACAATGCCCCGTTTATTTGTTCAATTTTTGAAGAATGATTGGGCGGCTGCCATACTACTGGACTTGCGCTTATGCTCATCTTGAAGGCGCGCAATTTCCATTTTCAGCAGTTCGACCCGTTCGTCCAGGTCGTCGAGAGAAAGTGTGGAAATATCGCCGCCAAGGGAGATTTCAGCGAGACGTTTGGCAAGTGGTTCATCGGCGTTCATTTTTTCGGTTCCTTGCTGGCGGCCAAGATGGGGTCGGCCAATAACATATGATCTGTGGGGGCATTTCAAAAGCCCGCGATTGCAATTGGCCGATTACGCTTGTATACGAACGGCAATCCCGAAAACGTGGCTCACTCCACGGCCTGCCCCTTACCCGGACAGGCAGACAGGAAAGATTTGTCTGGCGCTTGCCGCCAAGGTTCACTGAAGGAATGATCTGATATGGCTCCCACGCTCCTGATGCCAAAAGCCACCGCCGTTTGGTTGGTGGACAATACAGCACTGACATTTGACCAGATTGGCGACCTGTGCGGTCTTCACATGCTGGAAGTCAAATCGATCGCGGATGGGGATTCCGCCCAGGGCATCAAAGGGCTGGACCCGATCCAGAACGGCCAATTGTCGCGTGAGCAAATTACCAATGCGGAGGCTGATCCTGATGTGCGGCTGAAATTGCTTGAGCCAAAAGTCAAAGTGCCGGAACTGAAAAAGAAGGGTCCGCGTTACACGCCCGTCTCACGCCGTCAGGACAGGCCAAATGCCATTCAATGGCTGGTGCGCAACCATCCTGAATTGAAAGATTCCCAGATCATCCGCCTCGTGGGCACCACCAAGACCACAATTGCTGCGATCCGTGACCGCACCCATTGGAATTCGGCCAATCTTCAGCCGCTTGACCCGGTCACACTGGGTATTTGCAGCCAGATCGATTTGGACATGGAAGTTGCCAAGGCGGCCAAATATCTGCCGAAGGTTGAAGAGGGTGCGGCTGATGACAGCCTGTTGCCTGCCAGCGAAACCCAGGCTGGAGATGCGGAATCAGATGCGTTGGCGTCTGAAAATGTAAGCGCGGATGATGTGTTTAAAAACTTTGCGTCCATGGGCGAATCCCGTTCCGACGAAGGGGACGGCCAGTCCTGATCCGAATAGCCTAATGCGTGTCGCGCCTATTCGTGCTCACGAATGGGCGAAGCTGACCCGCACACAAAACGCGCATTATTGATCGGCAACGTCAACCGTATAGGCGAGGCCCAGCCTGCCGCCATCGGCATAGACGGTCTGTCCGGTCATATAGGCGGCATCATCGGAAGCCAGGAATGCGGCGATACCGGCAATTTCTTCCGGTTCGCCCACTCTGCCCATGGGGGTGCGTGAGAGCATTTTGCGTTTTGCTTCCGGATTCGCATTAACCGAATCCAACATTTGAGTGGCAATGGAGCCGGGGCCAATTGCATTGACCCGAATGCCATAGGGTGCGAGATATTGGGAAATCACATTGGTGAGCTGTCGCACACCGCCCTTGGAGATTGTGTAAGGAATTTGCGACGGTATCGCCAGTTTGGCATTGATCGACGACATGTTGATGATGCATCCGGCCGGGCCACCATCCTTGACGCGCTGGACCATGTGCCGGGCGACGGCTTGAGAACACAGGAATGTGCCTTTCAGATTGACCCGCATGACTTTGTCGAATTCGTCTTCTGTGATTTCCAGAAAATCCCCACCCAGGACGATGCCGGCATTGTTGACTAGGATGTCGATGTCATTGAATGTGTCGATGGTTGCGGCCACCAGATTGTGCACATCCAGCCGCTCGCCCACATCAGCCGACACATAACGCACATCGCCAAATTGCTTTAAATCTTCCTGCGCAGATTCCCCGGCTTCGTCGTCCACATCACAGATGACCACCTGTGCACCTTCGCGCAAAAGACGCCGGGCGATGGCGTATCCGATGCCCCGGGCTGCACCGGTCACGATGGCCGTTTTACCTGAAAATCTCATGATTGCCTCTTGGATACACAGGTGATTGTTCGACTTTGGGCAATGTGTCGATAATTTTTAATGGGGTCAACGCGGCTGAAGACACGTTCAAGAGATACTTCAAGGGGTGAGGGACACAGCTACGTACAGCAGTGCCATTCTTGGCGATGTGTTTGAGGTGGTGGCTTGTAATTTTCGTGCCAGTCACCGATGAAAACATGATGCATTGAATAATACGAAAGATTCCGCCCCATGTTTACTCACGATGCCCAATTGATGGCTGAAATCCGTGACCGGTTTGCCCATGTGGCTTCTTGTCCTGTGGAAGGGGATCGCGTGTTTTTTGAAAATGCCGGGGGGGCACTGACACTAAAATCAGTTGTGGACACCAGTACGAAATATGCCGCAATCGCCGACAATCAGGGGCGAGACAACCCGATGTCGGCGCAATTGGTGGACGTGATCGCCAAAGCCAAGAGGGACGCTATGGTGTTTCTCAACGCCAGCGAGGGGCAGGTCTTTGTGGGAGAAAGCGGAACGGAATTGCTGTTTCGCATGATCAGTAATGCGATTATGGAAACGCCTTCAGGCGGGCGTGTGGTTGGCAGCACATTGGAACATCCCGCATCCCGCAGCGCTGCGACGCGGTGGGCGAAACTGGCGGGCAAAGAATATGTGGCTGTGGCCCATGATGACGCCACTGGCACGGTCGGGCCGGAGGCTTATATTCCCCATCTTACCCCCGATACCCGCGTGGCGACGATCATTCACACGTCTCCCGTGACCGGCATGGGGGTTGATGTGGGTGGCATTGCCCAGGCCATTCGGGCCGTGGCACCGGGCTGTTATATTATTGTTGATGGCATTCAACATGCCGCCCATGGGGCACTGGATATCGCCAGCTACGGCATCGATGGCTATGCCATTTCTCCCTACAAGGTTTTCTCAAGACATGGGTATGGCATGGCCTGGATATCAGACCGGCTAACCCATTTGCCCCATGATAGCCTGATTGACGGGCCTGAGGGGAATTGGGAATTGGGAACACGCGATACCGGATCGTATGCAACGTTTTCAGATGTGGTGTCGTATTTCGACTGGCTGGGCGGGCATTTTACCGATTCCGATGACCGGCGCACCCGGTTGGAAGCGGCGGCACAGGCCATTCATGTTCATGAAAAGGCGTTGAGTGATGCCATGTTGCATGGCACCGGCAATCTGAAAGGATTGGCCGACATGCCACAGGTGAGCATTATTGGCGGGGTGGACAATCCAAAACGCGAGGGATTGGTTGCCATGAATGTGGATGGGATGGAGGCAGGTGATTTGGTCGCTGCCCTGCGCGCGCGCGGTATTCGCGTTCACATTCGAAAAGCCGACCACTATTCAGGCAATATTCTCAACCCGCTTGGCCTGCCTTCTTGTGTGCGTGTGTCCATGTGCCACTATAATTCGGAAGCGGAGGTTGGCCGGTTTTTGACGGCCATGCGCGAGATTATCGACCAGATTTAACCTCAATGCGTGTTGCGCTTGTTCGTCCTCACGAATGAGCGATACGGACCCCGCTTAAAAGACAGCATAAGCGTGTTCCGGTGAATCCAGCTGTACGAAATGCGCTTTAGCGCGTGAACCGATATTCGCTCACCTGTCTTTGTTCTTCACCGGGGCGCAATATGGCATTGGGAAAATCTTTGTGGTTTGGGGCATCCGGCCATGCCTGGGTTTCCATGCAGAAACCGGCATAGGCGCCATAGGTTGTGCCACCAAGGCCGGGCACCGGTGTGTTGACCTTGTGGCCTGCATAAAACTGCAGGCCGGGTTCTGTGGTGGCCACTGTCATGGACAGGCCCGATAGGGGCGAATGGGCGATTGCCACATCTTGTAGGTTGCGACGTTTCGGCGCGAGACAGAAATTGTGATCATAAATCGTGTCGCCCTTTAGATCAGCACCGATGAGTTTGGGTTGGCGGAAATCGAACGGCGTTTGATCCACCGGTGCAATTTCACCGGTGGGAATGAGTTCATCGTCCACGGGAAGATAGGCCTGGGCGTGAACTTGCAATTGCGTGTTGCGGCAATCGGCTGACCCGTCAAGCGTGAAATAGGAATGGTGCGCAAGACTGGCCGGGGTGGGAGCGTCCGTGCTGGTGGCATAGGCGAACTGCAATACGCCATCGTCTTTCAGCGTCACCGTGCAGGTGTGTTGGCAATTGCCGGGAAACCCCATTTCACCATCTGTATCATCAAGCGTCAAAATAACGTGGGATGTGCCCAGATCGGCAATGCGCCAATTGCGTTTGGCGATTCCGGCCTTGCCACCATGCAAAGTGTGCTTGTCGAGGAAATTCCGGTCTGTTTGAAAAGTCTGGCCATCGATTGTGAACTGGCCATTGGCGATGCGGTTGGCGAAACGGCCAGGGGTGGCACCAAAATAGGGGGAGTGGGCGGTGTAAGAGTCAAAATTATCAAAGCCCAGGACCAGTGGCGTGTCGTGGCCAGCCAGCCGCAAATCCTGCAACACCGCGCCCCAGGTCAAAATATTTGCCGTCAATCCGCCACCGGTGAGGGATACCCGATAGACGGATTGCCCGGTGTCGGTTTGGCCAAAAATTTCCCTGTCGCGTGCCGGTATCACATTCGTCATTCGTGTTCCTCCAAAAACCTGTTCACTTCCGCCCGGGTCGGTGCGCCGTCGCGACCACCGGTGCGGGTGCATTTCAATGATGCGCAAGCACTGGCGAAACCAATGGCACGATCTTCGTCCATTCCTTCACCCAGGGCCAGGGCAAATGCGCCGTGCCATACATCGCCTGCGCCCAGTGTATCCACAGGCGTGATCGGGATTGCCGGATGCCAGTGGGGTTTGCCATCGCGCACAACGACAACGCCGCGGGCGCCGTCGGTTACGAGAACCCGGCCGGGCAGGTCTTTGGCGGCTCTAAGGGCGGCTTTTTCCACATCGCTTTCACCGGTAAAATCTGCAACTCCCTGGGCCGAAAAGGCAACATGACTGGCCAATGGCAAGGCCCTGGCGGATTCATTGACTGGTGCTTCTGCATCGATAATGCCGGGCACATTGCGCTCTTTGGCAGCTTGCATTGCAATGGCGGCGCCATCCGGCCAGCGGGTATCGGCCATGGCGGCGCTGAATGTTTCCGGCAGTTGGCTGGACAGCCAGTCAGCGTTCATCGACAGGTTGTTGTCGCGGAAGTTCATGATCTGCCGTTCGCCGGTCGCGTCGATATATATGGATGAAAATGAAGATTTCTTGCCGGAAAATTTCCGAACCAGACTGCAATCAATGTTTTCTGCTTTGAGGCCGGTAAGGATCAGTTCGGCAACCTCATCGTCCCCCAGACGGCTGGCCAGTTGGGCTGTGCCGCCCAGCCTTGCGATGGCAACCGCCGAATTTGCAGCGTTGCCACCCCCCACAATATCAGCCCCCTTGGCGCGATATTTGTCTGGGCGGTTGGGAAACGCATCCATATGAAATATGAAGTCAAGCACGGCCACGCCGGAGACGAGAATTCGGGTCATGGCTTTAGGCCCTGTGGACGGCTGGCGCATATTTTGCCAGCCAAATTTTACATGCCTGCAAGAACAGCAGTGCGGGGAGTTTAGATCAAGCCCACAAACGGCTCGAAGACAATGTGTCCCTTAAAGGCGAATACATAAAGAACCACGCCACAGGCCGTTCTGTTGATTTATCTGCGCAAGGGAGCGACTGCATTGGCTGTTTGTCCAACCCAGACACGCAAAAGCGGTGCCGGGGTCAATTTTGCGAAATCTTGTGGAGATGGGCGTGCTTATTCCTTTTTCAGTACCTTTTTTGAACAATATGTGTTGGCTGTACCCTAATTAATTGGGTATTAGGGACCGTATAGTCCAGTAAATTTTAACTCACCACAACGTGAATTGTGTACTATTAAGTTCCGAATATGTAATATGGGTAACGGCGACAGGTTCGCCCATCAAAATGAGGCAAGAGCTAATGGCTCGACCAAGGGAATTTGAAATCGATGAAGTTGTAGAACGCGCAATGAACGTGTTCTGGGAACATGGATATGAAGGAACCAGTCTCCCTGATTTGCTGGAAGGCATGAAGATCACACGTGGCAGTCTCTACAAGGCATTTGGCAGTAAGAAAGCATTATTCCTGAAAGCCTTGCAGCTTTATGATCAAAAGCACGTGCAGCCGGCTGAGACCATGCTGGCCGATCGACGATTAGGCGGTTCGCAACGTCTCGCCAAGGTTTTCAAAGGTGCGGTAAAGGCCGCCAAGGATGGAGACCGGCGCGGCTGTCTTTTGTGCAATACGTCTGCGGGCGCCTCAGCAGAGGATGAAGAGATTGCGGTTCGGGTAAACAATCAACTTGACCGTTTGACCAACGCATTCGCAGAAGCTTTGAAAGATGTGCCGGTCATGCAAGATGCCAGCGCTGCTGAACGCCGCGCCAAGGCGCGCAGTCTCACGCTAAGTTATGTGGGCTTGCGTGTGCTGGCCCGTGGGCAGAAAGGAATCGACGTTCTGCGCTCGGCGGCCAATGATACCATTGCGGCACTTGAGCGGTAAACATGTGTGCTGTGCCGCGGTTAGGCTGCGGATTGGGATGCCTGTAAACCCCCTTTGGTTTTGAGGAATTCCACAATATCTGCAACACCTTCGCCGCGGCGCAGGTCAGTAAAAAGCGTTGGCCGGTCAGGCCGCGCTTTGTGAGCATCACTGCGCATGCGATCCAGATCGGCACCCACATGTGGGGCCAAATCGATCTTGTTGACCAGTAACAGGTCTGATCGTGTGATCGCAGGACCGCCCTTGCGGGGAATGTCTTCGCCCTGGGCAACGGAAATGACATAAAGTGTGATGTCGGCAAGGTCGGGGGAAAAGGTGGCTGCCAGATTGTCACCACCGGACTCTATGAAAATCATATCCAGATCGGGATGGCGGCCGTTGAGTTCGTCAATGGCCCGCAGATTGATGGATGCATCTTCGCGAATGGCCGTGTGGGGGCAACCGCCCGTTTCAACACCAATAATCCGATTTGACGGCAGGGCCTGCATGCGAACGAGAGCTTCCGCATCTTCGCGGGTATAGATATCGTTTGTTACCACGGCCAGCTCGTATTCTGCGCCCATGGCCTTACACAGTTTTTCGGTCAGCGTTGTCTTGCCGGAACCTACCGGGCCGCCAATGCCAATACGCAATGGGCCATTATTTGTTTGGGTCATTGATGTGCGGTTCTCCAATAGGTCATCGCTGCGGCACCCCGGATGGGATGACAGTCAGGATCGAAATAGTTTTGAATTGAGTGTTTCGTGGGCCATCGCCGCAATATCCATTGATATGGCGCTGGTGCCAAGTTGGTCGAGTGTCGCGACCGCAAGTTCGGCGGATCGCTGGATGATGATGGGTTCAAATGCGGCCAGCATGGCCACGGCCTTTGATTGACCAAGCGGCATTAAACGTTGAGCAGCCTGTAGCTGGTTGGAAATAGCGGCGTGGAGAAAGGCGCGCAGGATTGTCTCAATCTCAATATTGTTTTCGTGCGCCACCACACCCACGGCAACTGGATAGGCGAGGGGGGCGGTGAAAGAAGTTGGGAATCGAACAGCCTCTTGTGGTCGCCAGGGAGCCGCAGCTTTGATAAAGGATGCGCCCAGATTGGTGAGTTCGTCATAACGTTGCGCAGAACCGGCGAGAGCAAGTGCCAGGTCGTTAATTTGGGCAATCGGTTGCTCTTCGTTCATTGTGGCAACGAGCACCACGGCATCGGTTTTCAAAAAGCCGTATGTGAGCGCGGTGTGCAACCAGTCATTCAAATCATCGCCACTGGCGACTTTATCGCTTTGGCAGGCAGCTTCCAGTCCCTGGGAATAGGCAAACGCGCCCACGGGAAAGGCGGGAGAAAGCCAGGACATCAAACGCAGCAGCGAAGTATCATCCATGGGCGTGGTGGTGCTCGGTATCGCCTTCATCGCCATAGTCGTGCGAATGGGGCAGCGCATCATATGCGCCACCTTCGGGATTGAACGCAGCCGTGACCTCCTCCACCACGGCACCCAGACCTTCCAGCATGTCCCGTATCACGGGATCATGGCGAATGATCACATGGTCCAGCCCAATCTGGGCGGCCAGGTGGCGGTTGCCGATTTGCCATGTGAGCGCCAACAGATGAGCGCCATCACGGCCGGATATTTTGTAAAGACGTTCGGGTTCCGCGCGGACTTCAATTTTACGGCCATCATCCAGAATGAGCGCTTCGCCATGGCGCAACAGGCGGGCGGTTGGCAGGTCGAGCAGAAAGGACAAACCACCGTCAGTGATCATCATGATTCTGCGCCGATGCCTGTCGGTTTCATTAAGTGTGATGGTGTCATCTGGATTGTGGCAATGACCATCAACCGAAGACGCCCTTGGAATCGTGTCGCTCATGTTTGAACGTTTCTTTGCCAAAACAGGATGGGACTAAAGAACTTCAACCCGTTCCGGGTGGATGATCTCAATCTTACGATCGAGGAAAAATGGCTCACCGGCATCGCGCCAGGCAATCAGATGGGGCTCTGTAAAATGTGCTGCAAGGGAGTCTCTGTCGGTCCAGCGTTCAACAAAGACCAGCGTATTCTCGTCGGTCATGCTCTGGTGCAGGTCGTAAGAGATGCAGCCCTTTTCCTGGCGTGTTGCTTCAATGCACGGCATGACGGCTTCCCTGATCTGAGGCAGGGAGCCCGGTTTAATCTGCAGGGTGGCGATCAGATGAATCATGGGGTTTTCCTTTTTGCGCGCAGGCCATCAATGGTCCAGCCATCATGGTGGCGCAGGAGGAATAGTGCAACCAGCGCGGCCAGCGTTGCCACCGATGTCCAGAGCAGATTGGACGGGAAGCTGGTATAACCAATTTCAAATGTGCCGGTGGTGATGGCTTTGATCAGACCGCCCTTGAACAACAGATTGCCGCCCAGCAAAGTGCTCAAAATTCCGGTGCCGTGCATGAGCGTGATGAAGGCATAGGTGACCGTGCGCCACAGGCCCAAAATGAAAATAATCACCACAAACATTTGCAACGTACCAACGATGAATGCGTGGTCCTGGGTGACCCAGTCCAGCTTGTAGGTATTGGTGAATACATTCACCATCCATTTAGGCTGTAGAAATTTGAGCGACGCCCAAACCACAAGGAATGCACCTATACCTGCGCGGATGATGAAGAGGGCGGCGTTGAGACGGGTTTGGGATACGGGCATGGCAGCTTGAAACTCCGAGAAATAGATCTTGTGGCAGTTATGCATCAATCGGGCATGAACCCATCACTCATTAGACATGATTTGGGTGGAGCTCAATTTCGCATTGATCAAATTTACATATATGCGCTTGCCGGATGAGAACCTCTGTGATCACCGCGTTGTAAACCAGCTCAAAACAGAAAATACCTTTGTGCCATGGGCAATATTTCTGCGGGTTCACAGGTTAACAATTCGCCATTGGCGCGGACTTCGTAGGTTTCCGGATCGACTTCTATTTCCGGCGTGGCGTCATTCAAAATGAGCGACGATTTTGAAATGCCCCCGCGTGTGTTGCTAACGCCAGCAAAGGCTTTTTCCACACCAAGTTGTTCGTGCAGATTGCTTTCCAGTGCGGCCCTGGACACGAAAGTGACGGACGAGTTCGTCATGGCCTTGCCAAACGCGCCAAACATGGGGCGCATGTGCACTGGCTGGGGCGTGGGAATGGAGGCATTGGGATCGCCCATGGGTGCTGCTGCAATGGTGCCGCCGATCAACACCATGGCGGGTTTGACACCGAAGAATGCCGGATCCCAAAGCACCAGATCGGCTCGCTTGCCTTCTTCGACAGAGCCAATTTCGGTGGCCATGCCCTGGGCGATGGCTGGATTGATTGTCACTTTGGCGATGTAGCGCCGGACGCGGAAATTATCATTATCTCCGGTCTCTTCGGTCAGTCGTCCGCGCTGCTTTTTCATCTTGTCTGCGGTTTGCCAGGTACGGATCAACACTTCGCCCACACGTCCCATGGCTTGCGAGTCCGATGCGATGATCGAAAACGCACCCATGTCGTGGAGAATGTCTTCGGCTGCAATGGTTTCCTTGCGGATGCGGCTTTCGGCAAAGGCAATATCTTCTGGAATCGATGCGTCGAGGTGGTGGCACACCATCAGCATGTCGAGATGTTCTTCCAGTGTGTTGACCGTATAGGGCCGCGTGGGATTGGTTGAAGAGGGCAAGACGTTTTCCATGCCACACACTTTGATGATGTCGGGGGCGTGGCCGCCGCCTGCACCTTCGGTGTGGAATGCATGGATGGTGCGGCCCTTGAAAGCCTCAACCGTGTTTTCAACGAAACCGGATTCATTGAGCGTGTCGGTGTGTATCATCACCTGAACATCGTGTTCGTCGGCGACTGCCAGGCAGTTATCAATGGCGGCGGGTGTGGTTCCCCAATCCTCGTGTAGCTTCAATGCGCTGGCACCGCCGAGGATCATTTCGTGCAAGGCTCCGGGCAAGGAGGCGTTGCCCTTGCCGGACAGGGCCAGGTTCATGGGGAACGCATCGAAACTCTGGATCATGCGGCCAAGATGCCAGGGCCCCGGTGTGCAGGTTGTGGCAAGCGTGCCGTGGGCTGGGCCGGTGCCGCCGCCCATCATGGTGGTTATGCCTGAATGCAGGGCTTCTTCAATCTGCTGCGGACAGATGAAATGAATGTGGCTGTCGAATCCCCCGGCAGTGAGAATTTTGCCTTCGCCGGCAATCGCCTCGGTGCCGGGGCCAATGATGATGTCGACACCCGACTGGGTGTCCGGGTTGCCCGCTTTGCCGATTTTAGCGATGCGGCCATCGCGCAAACCAATGTCGGCCTTGAAAATACCGGTGTGATCAACAATCAGGGCATTGGTGATCACCGTGTCGACTGCTCCCTGCGCCCGCGTAGTCTGGGCCTGTCCCATGCCGTCGCGGATGACCTTGCCGCCGCCAAATTTGACCTCCTCGCCATAAGTCGTGAGATCGCGCTCCACCTCGATGATCAGATCAGTGTCGGCAAGGCGTAGTTTGTCGCCCGTGGTGGGGCCGAACATTGCGGCATATTCTGCGCGTGTGAGGGTGGCAGGCATTGATGTATATTCCTTATCGGTCATGGCCGAAGAGCATCAGGTCGCGGGCTCTGTTTTTCGTCAGCCGCTCCATGCAAATGAAAAAAATCTGATTTTGCATCGTCCCACCCCGGGCCAGTGTGCTTTCGGTTTCGCACGCCCGGTCTCGATAGGTGATCCAGGCGCGCTGGGCATCGCGCAACATGGTTTGGCTGGGCACCTGACCGGCATCGAGATATTGGTCCTGGCTTTTGGCCTGTTTCACGGCCAAACGGTAAGCAGCGTTCAATTTGGCATCGGCGGTCTCATGGGCGCGCGCGGCGCAGCCGGTCATTTCAGCCTGTGAAGTGGGGTTGGTGCAGTCCAATGTTTGCGCATTGGCTGGAATTTTAAACAACCCAGATGCCAGAGCCATTGCCAGTGTGAAAGAAACTGCCAGTGCCCGAACGGTGGGTCGCAATGTTTTTCTTTGTACCTTCATTGTGCCGGACCGGTTGGCTGTGGCAATTCTTCAGGCACGATTGGAATGCCGGTTTCGGTCACCGGGTCATATTCCAGTTCGCGGTGCAGGGGGAGTTCAAACCCTTCCGGCAGCAGGGCGATGGATGCGGATTCAATGCGCTCTTCCAATTCGGCCATGAAGCTGGCCTTGTCGAGACCGGGCGGGATGGGGTCGAGGAATTCAATCACCGCATCGCCGGGTGTCAGCGTCCATTTATCGCCCGGCCAGAACAGGCCCAGATTTGTTGCCACGGGAATAACCGGACATCCATAGGCTTCATACATGTGGAAGATGCCTTTCTTGTAGCGGTAGTGATATCCAACCGGTGCCAGATGGCCTTCAGGATAGATAAGCACCTTGCGCGCTGCATCGCGGGCGCGGGCCAATTCGACATCGACCAATCGGTCGCGGGAGGATGCACCGCCACAGGAATCGACGACAACCGCATCCATTTTGCGCAGGATGAAACCGACCAATGGTATTTTTTCCAGATGATCGCCGGTGACAATGGCCAAGTCGTGCAGTTTTGAAAACGTGGCATAGCCGTCCCCCCAGCTTTGGTGTTTGGCGGCAATGATGCAGGGGCCATCGGGCACGTGTTCCAGCCCGCGTGTGGCGACCTTGATGCCTGCAATGGTACGCATCCAAAACACCATGGTTTTGGCATATAGCTGCAACCAGTGCATGAGTAATTTGCGCCCAGGGATGAACAGCAATGGCAGGGCAAACAGGGCAACGACAATGGATGTGATCCAATACAGGGCCTGAAACAGAAAATTTCTCATTCGAGCGCTCCCATGATTTTTCCGTTGAAGCCAAAAATTTTGCGGGCACCGCCAATAGCCACCAAAGTCACGTCGCGCTCCTGGCCCGGCTCAAACCGCACGGCAGTACCAGGCGCGATATCAAGACGCATGCCCCGGCTTGCCGCCCGGTCAAATTGTAAAGCGGGATTGGTTTCATAAAAATGGTAATGGCTGCCAACCTGAACCGGTCTGTCGCCGGTATTGGCGACTTTTAGGGTGCGCGTTTCGGCACCTTCATTAAATGTGATTGTGCCGGTCGCCGGGAAAATTTCACCTGGAATCATCGGAATTTCCTATCGTATGGGTTCGTGAACGGTCACGAGTTTGGTCCCGTCTGGAAAAGTTGCTTCCACCTGAATGTCGTGGATCATCTCGGCAATGCCTTCCATCACTTGATCGCGCGTAATCACATGGGCACCTGCATCCATGAGGTCGGCCACGCTGCGGCCATCTCGGGCACCTTCTACTACGTATTCCGTGATCAGAGCTATGGCTTCAGGGTGATTGAGCTTGACGCCGCGCGCCAACCGTTTGCGGGCAACTTCCGCAGCCATTGCAACGAGCAGTTTATCTTTTTCCCGGGGGGTGAGTTGCATTAAATTGCCTTTTTTCAGTTCACGTTGCCCAGACTTTGGGCAGATTTTTCCCATCATTCAACAGGGCGATGAGCGGTTGCAGGGTTTTGCGAAGTTCGTAGCTGTTTTCGCCAACCAGCCGTGCAAGAAGCCTGCCATTCCACGCCGAACAGTCCCCTTGATTGCCAATCAGCCTGCGTACGCCATCCAGTTTGGCGTCTATATCACGCGAAACGAGCACTATGGTCGCCATGGCGGTGGCTCCATTGAGGCAAAAGGGGCGATTGAGAATGTCGTTGATGGGACCATCCAGATGGCATTCTTCAGCGTGTATCAATTTGCCGTTTTGGTGGATGCGCCAGGAATCTTGCAATTTTCCCTGCCGCACCAATTCTCCCATGGCACGGCGGCCAAAAACCACCGGTTCGCACAGCAATAGCTCGCTGTCGCGGTGAAGTTCTGCGTTCAGTGTTCGGGCATAGGAACCGCCGTCGAACAGGATGGTTTCCTGGGGCAGCCAGTTCAGTCTGGCGTTTGCGCCTATGGTCAGATCAATTTGGGTATCTGCGGTGCCTGATGCTGATCGATAAACCCGCTCGCAAGCCTGGGTGGTGATTGTAAGGTCGGTCTTGGCGCCGGCGTGAAATGTCCAGTTGAGCCTGTCCCCCCCGGTCATGCCGCCGGACGAATTGATCATCACGGCTTCCAGCCCACTGGCGTGGCCTGTGGGGACACGTAATTTGGCGCAGCCCTGCTGGTGCAGCCGGTCGAGGCGAGATCGCTCGTTTGTCATTTTTGTGGACAATGTGGCACTGCCTTGCGCCCGCTGCTGTCCATCAGTGCTGGAAATAGAAACGTCCTTTGAAATCTGGATGGATGAAAGCACAGTCACGGATTGCCCGGTAAAATTGATATTGATTAAGTCGGCCATATGCAACGAATTGCAAGTGCCGTTTATGTAAAGCCTGGCAGACATTGCTAACCGTCGCGAAACTGTGTTGGTCAAGGATGGTCTGGTCGATAGCGAGTTTATACTTAATCGATTTAGTTTTTTGAGGTTTCCATGCTGCGCCCTCTTGCGCAAGGGTTGTTGACTGGTCTAGCGTTCGACCAGCCGGAATTGGGACAAACACAAGTTCCGGCAATTTTTATTTCCTTGGGAGGAAGATACTAATGAAGAAGATTCTGTTGGCGGCCGCTGCCGTCCTTGCAATGTCCACTGCCGCAATGGCCGAGCGTTACGTGATGATCACGCATACGCAGGGTACTGACCCTTTCTGGCCCGTTGTTGAAAAAGGCGGACGCGACGCTGCAAAAGCAGTTGGCGCCGAGCTTGAATA
Organism: uncultured Rhizobiaceae group bacterium; assembly: GCA_937930845.1. Classification (GTDB taxonomy): domain Bacteria; phylum Pseudomonadota; class Alphaproteobacteria; order Rhizobiales; family Rhizobiaceae; genus Pseudahrensia. The sequence goes on along the minus strand of CALHBJ010000011.1, from coordinate 198,096 downwards.
TAACTTCGATGCTTCCGGTGACATGGCCGGTATGGCCAAACTGATCGAAGCTGCCACGGCTACTCAGCCAGACGGCATCATCGTTTCGCTGCCTGATGCGGCGGCACTTGGACCGGCAATCAAATCCGCTGTGGCCTCTGGTGTTCCAGTTGTGACCATTAACTCCGGCCTTGAGTCTTCAAAAGAACTCGGCGCTTTGATGCATGTTGGTCAGCCAGAAAAACTGGCCGGTACATCAGCTGGTGACCGCGCGAAATCTGAAGGCGTGAAAAAAGGCCTTTGCCTTAACCAGGAAGCCTTTAACACAGCATTGGTTGACCGTTGCCAGGGTTATTTCGATGGCCTTGGTCAGGATCTGAACATGATCGACGTGTCCAACGATGTGGCTCAGATCAAAACCCGTACAGCTGCTGCCCTTCAGGCTGACCCGTCCATTGACGGTGTGATGGCTGCTGGCCCGCACGTATGTGCTGCGGCTGCTGACGCGATTGCAGAAGTTGGTGCCGATGGCATCCACCTGTCCTGCTTCGATCTGTCCCCTGAAGTCATGAAGCTGATCGACGGTGGCAAAGTTGCTTACACGATTGACCAGCAGCAGCGCCTGCAGGGCTATATGCCTGTCATCGTACTGCACCTCTACAACACCAACGCTGGCATGCTGCCTGGTGCAAGCATTCCTTCCGGTCCTGGTTTTGTGGACAAGTCCAACGCAGCAAGCGTTGCGTCTCAAGCTGGTGTGAACCGCTAATTCCGGTTTAACGGAGTAAGTTCAAGCCGGGCGAGCTGACAAGGCCCGCCCGGCTTTTTTATTTGGTATCGGGGAGAAAACGATGACGGAAGCGGAGATCTCTAGATCTGAAAGTGACCGACTGGACGAAGAAGGCTTTGTTCTAAGAATGTTGCGGCGGCCGGAGGCCGGGGCATTTATTGTGATGATAGTGGTCATTCTGCTATTGGCAGTGGCCTCAAACGGGCTGGCATTCAACGCGCTTGGGCTGCGCAACAACTTTGCGATCATTGCCCAGTTTGGCATAATCGCAACTGGCGCTGCCTTGTTGATGATTGGTGGTGAATTCGACTTGTCGATTGGATCGATGATCGGCTTTGCCGGCATGTCCATGGCAATGATGATGAAATGGGGCCTGCCCTTTGGTCTGGGTGAAGCGACGCCCGCTGCCGCCTTCTTCATCACACTCATCATGACACTTTCATTTGGCTGGCTCATAGGCACCATTGTTGTGCGATCGGGGCTTTCCTCCTTCATTGTCACGCTGGCCTTTTTGTTCTTCCTTCGGGGTCTGACCGAAGTTTGCTTCCGCCTGCTGAACAATGGCTCAACGCAAATCTCAGGCCTGCCGGATTTCAAAGAGCAAAGCTGGTTTGCCGAAATCATGGGCGGTGAAGTGTTCACCTGGTTCTATGATATCTGGTTCTATCTGGGCGGCAATTTGAACCGGAAAGGCGAACAATGGGTCACCGGGTTTGATGCCCGCGTGTTCTGGTGGTTGCTGATTTCTGCAGTTGCTTATTTTGTATTGTCACGCACCAAGCTGGGTAACTGGATTTATGCAACCGGCGACAACAAAGAAGCCGCACGGGCCAATGGGGTTCCCACCAATAAGGTGAAGATCGGCTTGTTCATGAACACCGCCTTCTGCGCGACCATGTTTGCAGCCTGTCAGGTGTTCGACACCAATACGTCCGACGCTGCGAAGGGCAACCTGCAGGAGCTATATGCCATTGCGATAGCTGTTGTTGGCGGCACGCTTATGACGGGCGGTTTCGGTTCGATCATTGGGGTCGTGTTCGGTGTGATCACAGTTGGCCTGGTGGCCAATGCCGTGTTCTTCATTCCCTGGATTGATGGATCGTTCTTCCGGGTGTTCCTTGGAACCATCCTGCTGGCGGCGGTTTTTGCCAATGAAAGCATTCGCAAACGCATCACGGGAGGGATCTGATCATGGCTGATTCACTCATTCGCGTTGAAAACATCGTCAAACGGTTCGGTCCGTTTACGGCGCTCAACGGGGTCAATCTGGAAGTCTTTGCCGGTGAGGTTCACGCCTTGCTGGGGGACAATGGCGCCGGCAAATCGACATTGATCAAAACACTTGCCGGGGTTCACGAACCCACAAGTGGCCAGATTTATATCGAAGGCAACCCGGTCAATTTCCGCTCGCCGCGCGATGCGACAACGGCTGGAATTGGAACCGTGTACCAGGACCTTGCGCTTAACCAACTGATGTCGGTGACCCGCAACTTCTTCATGGGCCGGGAACTGACCAACATTTTCGGCACGCTGAAAATGGATGATATGGACAAGGTCGCCCATGATGAAATGGTCAAGATTGGGATTGATATCTCTGATCCCAGCCAGGCGGTTGGCACCATGTCGGGCGGTCAGCGCCAAACGCTGGCGATTGCCCGTGCGATTTATTTTGGTGCAAAGGTTCTCATCCTGGATGAGCCGACATCTGCGCTGGGACAAAAGCAGCAGATGGAAGTTCTCAAAACGATCAAGAAGGTGCGCGGCTATGGTAATATCGCCATCATCCTGATCACCCATAATGAGATCCATGCCCAATTGATTGCGGACCGCTTTACGTTTCTTTCGCTTGGCGAAGTGATTGGCGAGGGCAAAGCGGCAGATTTGCATGGTCCCGATATTCGCCGCCTGATGGCTGGCGGTGCGGAGATTGCAAATCTTGAGCAGGAACTGAACGCGATTTAACGACAGGGATGGCGGCTCCAACGGGTCGCCATCCCTTACGTCCTGATGCATAAGGAGAAGTGCTGTGGCGCAGATTGTTTCCCTTAAGGCACGGCGTTTCCAGGTTCCCCTCAAAGAAGTGCTGGTTGATGCCAAGCACGGGGATCATTTTCATTTTGAACTGATTACCGTCACCGTTGAGCTGGACAATGGCATTCAGGGCACCGGCTACACTTACACCGGCGGCAAGGGTGGCCATGCCATTCTTGCGATGATCGAGCATGACCTGGCACCCATGTTGTTGGGGCGGGATGGTGAAGATATCGATGGGCTTTATGATGCCATGTATTGGCACACCCATTATGTGGGCCGGGGAGGGATTGCCGGGTTTGCCATATCTGCGGTTGATATCGCGCTGTGGGATATCAGAGGCAAGATGCGCGCGCAGCCATTGTGGCAGATGGCAGGTGGAAATTCACAAACGGCAAAAGCCTATTGCGGCGGAATCGATCTGAACTTCCCGCTGGAGAAGCTTCTCGACAGCATTCGCTCTTATCTGGCCCGGGGTTTTAACGGGGTGAAGATCAAGATTGGACAGCCCAACCTCGCCGATGATGTGGCACGGATTGCCGCCATTCGCGAACTCATCGGACCTGATGTGGCGTTCATGGTCGATGCCAATTATTCAATGGGCGTGGAACAGGCCATTGAGGCCTGCCGCGCGTTCGAACCGTATAATCTGTTGTGGTTTGAAGAGCCGATTATTCCCGATAATTTTGCCGGATACGGGGAAATTGCCCGCGCCACAGGCATGCCGCTGGCACAGGGTGAAAACCTCCACACATTTGAGGAATTCGAACAGGCGCTGACCCATGGCGACCTGGCGTTCATTCAGCCCGATGCGTCCAATTGTGGCGGGATTACAGGCTGGCTTCGGGTTGCCGAACTTGCGCGTGCGCACGGGGTGCCGGTGTGCAGTCATGGGATGCAGGAATTACATGTGAGCCTGGTTGCTGGCCAAAAAGACAGCGGATGGATTGAGGTCCATTCCTTCCCGATTGATGACTATACAACCCGGCCTTTGGTGGTTGAAAATCACCTGGCCGTTGCACCCAATGAAGCCGGCACGGGCGTGGTGTTTAACTGGGAAAAACTCGAGGCAGTTCACCAGTTATAATCGCAATGGTAACCAAACATGCTTAACCCATTATTTCGAAAGGGTATTCAATTAAGGTTAAACGGCAAAGCGGTTTGACTTTTTGCCCCATGACTTCATTTTCAGCTGATCCATTACACTGAGAAGAGCTGGCCCAAACTCCGTGCCGTCCAATTACAATATTGTTTCCGATCTTGCCGTAACCGCTAACAAATTTCCCGATGCCCTGGCGATCAGTGTCGGCCGCGAAGAAATCACCTATGGGGATTTGACCCAAAAAGCAGCCCGGTTGGCGACAGCTCTCGCGCCGATTTTGAAAACCAAACGGGTTGGCATCTTGGGCTCACGCAGTATTGCCGCCTATGTGGGTATTGCCGGAGCCTGCTGGGCGGGCGCGACCTATGTGCCACTCAACATGAAATGGCCGATGTCCCGACTGATCAGCCTCATGGACAAACTGCAACTGGATGCGCTGGTGGTGGATCACAATGGCGCGAAAATGCTGACCGATGAAGTGCTTTCCCATGCGCCAAAAACAATTTTCTATGGTGCCGGGGTGGAGAATATGGCGGGCGGAGTTTCGCTTGATCTCATTGACACAGAACCAATGGCCGAGCCCGTTATGCGTTCTGGTGAAGAGACCGCTTACATCATGTTCACGTCGGGCACGACCGGCGAACCCAAGGGCGTGGTTGTGTCTTGTGGTGCGCTGAAAATCTATCTTGATGATACGCAACCCTGGACTGATCTGCGCATTGAAGACAGTATCGCTGAAGCCCATGATATTACGTTCGACCTAAGCGTTCATAACACGTTTCTTGCCTGGCAACGCGGGGCATCACTGCACCTTATGTCGGCACTTGATATGATGGCGCCCCAGGCATTTATCCGGAAGCGCGAGATAAGCGTTTGGATGTCCGTCCCGACAATTATCAACAACATGCGTGGCAACAATGTCTTGAAACACGGCATGTTCCCTTCGCTTCGCCTGTCTATTTTCTGCGGTGAACCTTTGCCAATCGCTGCCGTTCAGGACTGGGCGGACGCTGCTTCAAACTCTGTGGTAGAGAACATCTACGGCCCCACCGAAGGCACGGTGGTTTGCACGCGCCAACGCCTCACTAATCCTCCCATTGTCACGCAGAAACGGCAGATTCTGGCTATCGGTGAAGCCTATCCCAATTATGACATCGCAATTGTTGACCCGCAGGGAAATCACCTGCCGGATGGACAAACAGGTGAGATCGCCATTTCATCGGCTCAACTGGCGGATGGCTATTTCAATCGGCCACAGCAAACGGCTGAAAAGTTTCGGGTGATTGATGGCAAGCGCTGGTACTTCACCGGTGATCTGGGCTTTAAAGATGAAAACGGCATTTTCCATCACATGGGTCGCACCGATAATCAGGTGAAGCTCAAGGGCAACCGGGTGGAGCTGGAAGAGGTGGAAATGCACCTTCGCCGGGCATGCGAAACGGATCTTGCCACAGTTGTGGCCTGGCCAATTGTTGATGGCAGCGCCCAGGGCCTTGTTGGATTTTCAACCAATCCAGCCATGGGCGCTGAAGAAATTCGCGCGAAAATGGCCCAGACATTGCCAGAATATATGGTGCCAGGTCGCGTTGAAATTCGCGCCGACCTGCCACGCAACACCAATGACAAGGTGGATCGCAATGCTCTGGTCGCGGAGTTGGATTCTGCACAAGCGGCATTGAAGAATGTCGAAGTTCCAAGTCTGTCTCCGGACAATCTGGCCGATGGCAAGGCCAAGGCGACTGCCAAATGAGTGCCGTGGATATTCAGCCACAGGGGCGTCAAATGTCCCTGTCGCCCTTGCATTGGCGGCGGGCCTGGTTGTCGATTGACAGCAATGAACGCATCATCGCGCTGGCATCGAGCTATCTGGGCGGACTGATCCTTTCCGGCATCTTTGTGCTGGTGTTGGCGGCGACCACAAAAATGTCCATGGCGGCCCTGGGATTGATTGCGGTCAGCCTGGGTTTGATGGCTGTTCTGCCGGCTCACCGTTTTGCTATCCTGATGGTTTCGTCGCTCGCCTATGTGGGGCTGCGGCCGTTCCGGATCGAAGGCTGGTCTGATCTGGTGTCAACCAAAGCATCTGCATTGCCTTCAGTAATTGGATCACAGGGGCTGACCGCGCTTTCAGTTGTCATCGTTATTGCGATCGCGGCCTTGTTTATGGGCCTTGTGAAATCAGGCCTTGGTGGCCGTTTGACCAAGCGACCGCTGGTTGCACAAATGGTGCTGTGGTTTAGCCTGTTGGCCATTGCCATGGCTGTTCCCGCGGGGTCTGTGGCCAGCGCGGTGTTGTGGCCAATTGTGGGGGTGTGGATTTCCTGTTTCTGGATATTGGCCTATTCGGTGGCTGATATGCGCGGCAAGGACGCGACACCGCTCACATTGCGCGCCCTTTTCCTGCGCCCGTTTTGGGGCGGCAGTGCCGCACCAATTGGTAAGAGCTTCGGTTATCTCAACCGCTTCAAGGCAAATGATGACCGGGAGCTGGCAGTCACACGGCTTAAAGCGCTGAAACTGGCCGTCTGGGCACTCGTGTTAACCGGTATTCTCACGGTTGCCCAATGGGCGGCCTATGAACAGGCAGGCCTGGTGCCATTGCACAATGCAATCATCGCCCATGCCACGGGGGCTGCTTTGCCCGGCGTGGTGAACTGGGGCAGCCTGTTGGTCAATTACTTCATTGACCTGCTGATAATTTCGGTTTGGGGGCACCTTATTGTGGCGGTTGTTCGCATGAGTGGATATTGCATTCCACGCAATACGGTGAACCCTCTCGCATCGCGCAGCTTGTCTGAGTTCTGGAACCGGTATTTTTACTACTTCAAGGAATTGCTGGTGGATTTCTTTTTCTATCCGGCATTTGCGCGCTATTTCAAAAAGAACACGAAAGTGCGCATCGCCTTTGCCACTTTCTGCGCGGCTGGTGTGGGCAATTTCATGTACCACTTCATGCGCGAAACCTATGTATTTGCCGAAGGTGACCTGATCGCAAATCTGGCGATTTTCCAGTCTGCCGTTTTCTATTCGCTGGTGTTGGCCATAGGATTGGTCATCTCCCAATGGCGTGGCCGCAAATTTGCTCGTGAGGATGGCTTTCTTGCCTATCACGTTTGGCCACGCATGAATGTGATCGCGTTCTTCTGCTTTCTTAAGATTTTTGATGACATATCGGGTGAAGGCACGCTCGTGGAACGTGCTGATTTTGCCCTTAGTCTGTTTGGAGTTTGACCCATGACTGATTCACCCATTCGCAGTTTCGTTGAGCAGCTTTTGAGCGAGCGTGGAAAATCGACGGATATTGCCCATAGTGATCCTTTGTTCACCAGCGGCCTTCTGGATTCCATGGCGGCCACCGAACTGATGCTGCACCTTGAGGCCGAACATGGTGTTGACCTGGCGGATGCGGATTTTGATATTTCGCGGCTGGACAGCATGGCCGACCTTGAAGTTTTTCTGTCGCAAGCTGCCTGATATCTATTGATATCCAATGCGGGTCGAACTGATGCAGTTCGGGCCAACTTCCTGTAGGACTTGTTGAGCAATGGTCGTGTGCAATTTGGTGGGATAAATGTATCCGCCATATATGTCGCACCCATCCATTGCATGATCTGCCGTATTTGTCCGTTGCGGGCGGCGGTGGATTATTTATCAAAGTCTTCTGGAAGGTTTTCATGTCCGTGGTTCGTTATGCCGTTTTCTATTCGCCCCATCAGGCCACGACCCTTTCCCACCTTGCAGATACCTGGCTTGGGTACAGTGCCTGGAAATTTGCCAGGGTAGATCAGGCCGGGTTCGCCGGCCTGTCTGCCGGTGCCCTGGACAGGGCGACAGCCAACCCGCGCAAATATGGTTTTCACGCAACATTAAAAGCTCCCTTTCGTCTCAAAGCTGGAGAAACGGAAAGTGCGCTTCTGGATGCCGTGGAAGCTCAGGCGGCGCTGCTGTCTCCTGTTGAAATTCCTAAAATGGACATCCGCTGGCTTGGGCCGCATTTGGCACTTGTGCACAAGGTCGACAGCCCGCCCCTGCGTGCCTTGGCTGCCAATGTCGTTGAGGCATTTGAGAGTTTTCGTGCGCAACTAACTGATGACGAGATGGAACGGCGGTTGCGCGTGCCTCTTACAAATAGGCAGCGTGAATTGCTGGCCCAGTGGGGATATCCTTATGTGATGGATGAGTTTCGCTTTCACATGACACTGGCCGGGCCCATTGTTGAAGATCAACGGGACTCGGTAGAACGCGCTGCCCGTGCGCACTTCCAGCCAGTGTCGGAGCACAGCCTCAAAATCGACCGGCTGGCGGTGTTTAAACAGCCAGGCGCGGACCAGCCGTTTTATGTGTTGGAGAGTTTTGAAATTGGTGCGCCTGGGAGAAGTCGCTCCAGATTGCCCCGGACATTTTCAGCGATAGATGCCTGACATGGAACAGATACTGACCAACGCAAAACTGGTTTTGCCCGATGAAATTGTTGAGGGAACCCTTGTGGTGCGCGATGGGGTGATTGTCGAAGCTCAACCCGGCCCCAGTGCCCTTGGTGAAGATATGGCCGGTGACTATATCCTGCCGGGTCTGGTGGAATTGCATACGGATCATTTGGAAAATCACTATGGTCCGCGGCCCGGGGTGCGCTGGGATGTGATGTCCGCCTTACAATCTCATGATGCCCAAATTGCCACATCCGGCATCACCACCGTGTTCGATTGCCTGCGTATGGGCACGGATGAGGAATCGAGTTGGCAACCTGGCGAAATGCGCATTCTTGCCGATGCTCTCGACCGTGCCCAATCGCAAGGCCGGTTGCGCAGTGAACATCGCCTGCATTTGCGCTGCGAAGTTTCGTCGCCGGACGTGGTTGACGAATTTTCCGCCTTTGAAGGCATGAAGTCGGTGGGGTTGGCGTCCCTGATGGATCATGCACCGGGGCAACGGCAATTTGTGACCATGGATCAGTTCACCTTGTACTACAAAACCAATCGTGGCCTGAGCGATGAAGAGTTTGAACGTTTTGTTGCCGAGCGGATTGCCCGTTCGGAAAAATATTCCCGGAAAAACCGCATGGACATTGCACTGGCTTGTAAACAGCAGGGCATTGCGATTGCCAGCCATGATGATGCCACCCTTGCCCATGTGGCGGAAGCTGTGCGCGACGGCGTTGCGGTGGCTGAATTTCCAACCTCTGTGGAGGCGGCGCGGGCGAGCCATGACGCGGGAATGAGTGTGCTAATGGGGGCACCAAATGTGGTGCGGGGCAAATCACACTCGGGAAATATTGCTGCCCATGATCTGGCCCGTGCTGGGCTGCTTGATGTATTGTCCTCCGACTATGTGCCATTGAGCCTGATTCACGCTCCATTTTGCCTGGCCGACGAGATCGATGAAATTTCCCTTCCTGCGGCGATTGCGATGGTGACGAAAACACCGGCCGAAACTGTTGGCCTTGATGATCGCGGTGCGATTATGAGCGGCAAGCGGGCAGATCTGGTGCGCGTTTCGCGGCATGATTTGCAGGTGCCGGTGGTGCGCAGTGTCTGGCGGGGTGGACGCAGAATTGCCTGACGCTGACGTTCCAATTGGCCCAGGCGCATTGGTGCTCGTGGTCGGTTCGTCCGGTGCAGGCAAGGATACGCTGCTGACTGCGGCGGCAAAGTATCTGGCCAGTGAGAAAACAATTTTGTTTGCACGGCGCAGCATCACGCGAGAGTGTGACCCGCAACTGGAAGTTCATCATACATTGACTGTGGATGCATTTCATCGGGCGGTTTGCGCTGGTAATTATGCATTTCAATGGCAGGCTCATGGGCTTGGATATCTGATCGGGAAATCCATTGAGCAGGATATCCGCGCGGGCAACACCATCGTGTTGAATGTATCACGCTCGGTGGTCGGCGAAGCAATAAGGCGGTATGAAAATGTCTGCGTGATCGAAATTCATGTGCCCAATAATGTTCTGGCCAAAAGGTTGAGCGCCAGAGGCCGGGAAAATGCCGAAGAAATTGAGGCCAGATTGAACCGCGCACCTTTTGAATTCCCGCCGGATGCACATGTTTGTCGTGTTGAAAATACGTCTACTGTTGAAGAAGGTGGGCATTTGTTGGCCAAAGTAATTGGCCAGGCGGCCGGGCTGGTCGGTGAGGCCGAATCAAACCGACCGTAAACCGAAAACGAGCTGCTTCGATTCAGCCTGCGTTGGCGACTTGATACAACCCACACGTGCTGTCGATCTTGATTTGTTCTGGCCGGAACGTGCAAGCGGTTGTTCTTTATTGGTTATTTTTGGTGCCGGTAAGGTCAATTTCTTGCCCCAAGGCCATTTACCTTTCATCAATAATTCCCTAATAAGTTGTATTGTAGATAAAACGCAACCTAATCTCACCTCGTACTCATCTTATCATTGATGATGTGCAGGTGTTTCAATTTGAGTAGAAATACAACTATAAGTTGCAATAAATAAAATCTGCAATCCAACGACCGAACCCAAGGACTTTTCACCATGGATGCCAAACGGCTCAAGAAAACTACCGGACTGGCGACCGCAGGTGCGGCCCTCCTACTGGCCGGTTGTCAGATCACGCCCACGCCCTATTCGGAACATGCGCTGGCTGAATATGCCAGTGATAAACGGCAGCGTGTCACCGCCAATCAAGAGCAAATCACAGGCAAAATCACATTATACGATGCCATGGCGCGGGCACTGAAATACAATCTCGACTACCGCGTGGAAATCATGAACCGGCTGCTGGCAAATAAGAACCTGCGGCTGAAATCGGCGGACATGTTGCCAAAACTGGTTGCCAATGGCGGTGTTGCCGATCGCAACAATACCAATGCGAGTTTTACCCGCACGCTTGTGGCCGGTGTGCGTTCAGTTGATCCCACCACCTCTACAGACAATGGGTCGTTTGCCGGGGATGTGACATTTTCGTGGCATGTATTGGATTTTGGACTTTCCTATGTGCGTGCGCAACAGGCGGCTGATGAGGCGCTGATCGCGGAAGAGCGCAAGCGCAAGATTATCAATAAAATTATTGAAGATGTGCGCACGGCCTATTGGCGCGCGGTGAGCGCTGACCGGTTGCTTGATGGTTTTCACAAACTGCGCCACCGCGCCGAAAAGGCGCTGAAGCAATCTCGCCATCTCTACAATGGTGGTCATACTTCTCCCGTTTCCGCATTGTCCTATCAGCGTGAACTTGTGGACATCAAACGCCAGGTGCACCGCCTGGAACGGGAATTGCGCACGGCCAAAATGCAATTGGCGGCGCTGATGAATGTGAATCCAGGCTCAAGCTTTGCTTTGCACATATCAAAACGTCGATTGACCGATCTGGCGATTGACGCCACCGGCGAGCAGATGGTCGACATTGCCCTGCAAAACAGACCCGAACTGCGCGAGGTTGGCTATCAGGAGCGCATCAACAAGAAAGAGGCGAAAGCCGCTATTCTGGAAATTCTACCCGGCGCATCTGTCTATGCCGGGGCCAATCTTGATACCAATGATTTCCTGTTCAATTCCAACTGGGTCAGTTACGGGGCCAAGGTGGGCTGGAATTTGATGAAAGTGTTCACCTATCCAGCACGCAAGTCTGCTGTTGAAGCCAAGGATGACTTGCTGGACCAGAAAGCACTTGCCACCACAATGGCGATCATGACCCAGGTTTATGTCTCACGGGCGCGCTATAAATATCTGCGCCGGTCAGCTGCCACGGCGGCGGAGTATTATCAGATACAACGCAAGCTGGAAGCCCAGGTTGCCGCCTCTGTCAGGGCGCGGGTTGCGTCAGAACAAACGCTTATTCGGGAACAGATGAACACGCTGGTTGCAGCCGTCGAGTACGACATTGCCTATGCGGATCTGCAAAATGCCTTTGCAGCCATTTACGCAGCTGTTGGGTCTGATCCCTATGATCAAAATATCGATACCAGCATGAGCGTGTCGCAACTTTCCGGCATTTTGAAAGAGACGTGGCAGCAACGGGGTGACGTGCATCTTTAGGGCAGCGAAATGCCGGCTTGGAAATTCGAGGCCGGGCATTTGAACGCTGACATCGGAACTGGGGAGCGCACGCAAATGCGCTCCCTTTTTGGTTTTGTGGTGTGAATTGTTGCCAAAAACTTGTCAGGCACCAATGCTTGTGGCTACGCTGCCCAATGGGCCTCGTCGTTATTGAACGGGCCGTGATGGGAGGACAGAACAATGAACAGGTTTACCACGATTTTGCTGGCTGCCGGAATCAGCGCCGCTACCATGGGTGCCACCTATGCTGCAGACAACATCAAAATTGCATTCATCGACCCGCTTTCTGGACCATTTGCTGCAACTGGCAAGCAGGGCCTTGCCCAATATAAATTTGCCGCAGAAGAGCTCGTCAATAAAAAGGGCGGTGTTCTGGGCGGATCGAAATTTGAGATCGTTGCCTTTGATAACAAGATCAGCGCCAAGGAATCCCTCATTCAGCTGAAGGTGGCGATTGATCAGGGTATTCGCTTTATCGTGCAGGGGAACTCATCGGGGGTCGCCAATGCGCTGACCGATGCCATCAAGAAGCACAATCGACGCAATCCCGAAGACAGGGTGATCTTCCTCAATTATTCAGCTGTTGATCCGGCACTGACCAATGACAAATGCAATTTCTGGCATTTTCGCTTTGATGCCAATGCCGACATCAAAATGGACGCGCTCACCGACATCATCAAAGACAATGGGAACATCAAGAAGGTCTATCTGATCGGTCAGGACTATTCCTTCGGCAAGGCCGTTGCAGCGGCGGCTGTGAAGTTCCTGGGCGAAAAGCGCCCCGATATTGAAATCGTTGGCAATGAGCTACACCCAATCGGCAAGGTGAAAGATTTCACGCCCTATGCGCGTAAAATCATTGCGTCTGGCGCGGATGCCATGATCACGGGTAATTGGGGGTCCGACATGGTGGGGCTTGGCAAGTCGGTGATTTCTGCCGGTTTCAAAAACCCCATATTCACCTATTACGCAGCCACCGATGGCATTACCAAGACATTTGGTGAGGCCGGTGAAGGTGTTGTGAAACTGGTGGGCGAAGGCCAGTTGAACCCGCCGGTATCAGACCGAGCTGATGCCTATACAAAAGCGTTCAAAGCTAAAAACCCGGATCTGGATATTGGCCAGCCGCGCATTACAAATGTGATGGAGATGCTGGCCCGCGCCATCAATGATGCCGGGTCTGCCACTGACATGGTGAAGATTGGCTATGCGCTGGAGGGCATGGAACATGATTCCCTTTGGGGCACCAAGGTCAAAATGCGCACCGTGGACCATCAGGCCATTCAAAATGTGCATATCCTGGCGCACACCAAATCGGGCATCACCCATGACTATGACAATTCGGGATATGGCCTGAAAACAGAGAGCACTGTGGAAATGGCATCTGCGGACGCACCAACCACGTGCAAAATGGATCGTCCTGCTCAATAGTCCAAAGCAGGTATGGAAAACCGCTGCATCGGTTTGAGGCCTTTGCAGCGGTCTTTTTTGTAATTTCAGTCGTCAAACCCCAGGAGCACATTTGTGTCTTTGTTCGCGGTCAACATTCTTGATGGACTGGTGACGGGCCTGTTGCTGTTTATGTTGTGCAGCGGGCTGACGCTGATTTTTTCCATGATGGGCGTTTTGAATTTTGCCCATGCCAGCTTTTACATGCTGGGCGCTTATTTCGGCTATCAGATCAGCGCTTATGTGGGGTTTTGGCCAGGATTGATTTTCGCTCCCATAATTGTGGGCGTGGCCGGGGCGCTGATTGAACGCTACGGGCTTCGACGGGTGCACCAGTTTGGACATGTGCCGGAGCTGATTTTTACGTTTGGTCTGGCTTTGCTGATCGAAGAACTGGTGCAGTTCATCTGGGGGAAAAGCCAGAAGGCCTATGAAGCGCCATTGGCACTGGATTTCCCAGCTTTCGCCATCGCGGGCAATTCGTTCCCCGCCTACAAGGTGTTCATGATATTCATGGCGATGGGGATATTTCTTGTCCTTTTGTATATTCTCACCAAAACCCGCATTGGCATGATCATTCAGGCGGCGCTGAGCTATCCGGCTACCGTGCAAAATCTTGGCCACAATGTGCCATTGGTATTTATGGGCGTGTTCGGAGTGGGGACGGCCATGGCGGGATTGGCCGGTGTGATTGCCGGGCCGGTTCTTGGCACATTTCCAGGCATGGCGTTTCAACTGGGCTCGATTGTCTTTGTGACAATTGTGGTGGGCGGTCTGGGTTCGCTCTGGGGCGCATTGGTCGCCTCCTTGTTGATCGGTTGGCTGCAAACATTTGCCGCCGCATATAATGTTGGCATGAGCGATTTGCTGATAGCGCTTGGCTTTGAAAAACCGCTCGACCTTGCCAACAGCGCGCTGCGAGATTTGTGGAGCCTGACATTGCCCCAGGTCGGACCTATCCTGCCTTACCTGTTGATGGTTCTCATTTTGATCATGCGTCCCCAGGGATTGTTGGGGAAACGTGAGACATGAGCCGGATTGCCAATTCCCCTCTAACAGCCGGTACGCGCAGCCTGATACCGCTTTCCAGTGCCCTGCCGTGGCTCATTGCAATTGCTTTTTTGTTCGGTCTGCCGGTGGTTTTCCCCTCAGGTTCGGCACTGACGATCATGAACCAGATGGCGATCACGATCATTTTCGCACTGGCCTACAACATGTTGCTGGGGCAAGGCGGCATGCTTTCCTTTGGTCATGCGGTCTATATGGGGCTGGGCGGTTTTTTCTGCATGCATGTGCTCAATTGGGTTGAGAATGATGGCCTGTGGCTGCCACTGCCATTGCTGCCAATTCTTGGCGGCCTGTTTGGGCTTTTGTTCGCCTTCCTGATTGGTGGCTTTTCCACGCGACGGGCGGGAACCGTGTTTGCCATGATTTCGCTGGGGGTTGGCGAACTCATCGCTGCCTGCTCGATCATCATCGTGGTGTTTTTTGGAGGCGAAGAAGGGGTCAGCGGAGACCGCACGATGGGCCCGGAATTCTTCGGCATCGATTTTGCCCAGCAGCAGGAGGTCTATTACCTGTCTGCGGTTTGGCTCATTGTATCCGCTTTGGCGATGTATTTGTTTTCCCGCACACCCATTGGTCGGATTGCCAATGCGGTGCGCGACAATGAAGAACGGGCAGAATTTCTGGGTTATTCTCAGCGCAATGTGCGCTGGATTTCGTTTTGCGCATCGGGATTCTTCTGCGGTATTGCTGGCGCTTTGTTTGCGATCAATTTCGAAATTCTCACCGAGGAAAACCTCAACCTGGCCACGTCGGGCGAAATATTGCTGGTGACATTTTTGGGCGGGGTTGGATTTTTCATCGGTCCGATCATCGGAGCGGTGGTGTTTATTCTGCTCAAGACGGTGTTGGGATTGTACACTGAACTCTGGGCGCTCTATGCGGGAATTCTGTTTTTGCTGACAGTGATGTTTTTTCCCAACGGCCTGACCGGATTGATTGCCATGCATGTGGGGCCATATAAGCGCGGCCGCCTTGGGGTGTTGGCGCTGCCTTACATAAAAATGGTGGGGCCCTTGATGGTTTTCATCCTGTCCGGCGCTGCGGTTTTTGAAATTCTTTTCCATTCACGTGAGGCGGCAACCGGTGAAGGCGAAATGACATTATATGGGCTTACATTCAGTTCCCACGGCATATTGCCCGTTGCTGTTGCCGCTGGCATCGCGATTGCCAGCTTTTTGTTGCTGCACCGCCTTGCCCCCCAATTGCGAGAAGCATGGGATGCGGCCAATCCTGTGGACCGGCGATCATGAGCATGGCTGAGCGCGAGGCAGAGCGGGCTGCCGCCATAGAATTGCATGAACTGGAAAAGAGTTTTGGCCTGGCGAAAATCATTCACGGGGTAAACCTCGCGGTGCCGCCCGGCGAACGGCATGCCATTATCGGCCCCAACGGGGCAGGCAAATCAACCCTGTTTAATCTCATCACTGGGAAATACAGCCCAAGTGGCGGTGCGGTGCATATCAATGGCCAGGATGTGGCAGGGTTAAAGCCTTATCAAATAAACCGCATGGGACTTTCGCGCTCGTTCCAGATTACCAATATTTTTCCGAAAATGACGGTGTTTGAAAACATCCGGTGCGGCCTGCTGTGGAAGATGAATTACCGCTATTCATTTTGGCATCTGGTCGACCGGCAGCATGATCTGACCGAGCGGGCGGAGGAGATCCTCGAACAGATCAATATGACCGCGCGCCGTGATGATCTGGCAGGCATGTTGGCCTATGCAGAACAGCGTGCGCTGGAAATTGGCGTCACCATTGCCGGCGGTGCCGACATCATCATGCTGGACGAACCCTGTGCGGGGATGAGCACGTCTGAAACCGAATATATTGTGGACCTCATTCGACAGGTGACAGCGGGTAAAACGCTGGTGATTGTAGAGCACGATATGGGCGTGATCTTCAATCTGGCAGACCGTATTTCGGTGCTGGTGTATGGGGAAATTATCGCCACAGATACGCCGGAAAATATTCGCGGAAATGCGCGGGTTCAAGAGGCTTATCTTGGGTCGGAGGATGGACACTGATATGCTGGATGTGCGCGACCTTCACGCCTATTACGGCAAAAGCCATATTTTGCAGGGTGTCGACTTCACCGTTGGGGAAGGGGAGATTGTGGCGCTCCTTGGCCGCAATGGTGTGGGCAGGTCCACCACCTGCAAGGCTGTCATGGGCGAAGTGGCACCGGTGGGGTCGGTCAAATTCAAGGGCGCGGAACTGGCGGGGTGCAAATCCTATGAGATTGCCCAGGCGGGCATTGGCTATGTGCCAGAAAATCGAGACATCTTTCCCGGCCTGACAACCCGGCAAAACCTGATGCTTGGATTGAAGCCGGGACAAAAGGACGGGCAGGGGCGCTGGTCGATGGAAGTCATGTTCGAGCAATTCCCCAATCTGCGCGAACGGGCAGATGTGGAAGCTTCCGTCCTGTCCGGCGGCGAAAAACAAATGCTCACCATATGCCGCACGCTGATGGGCGACCCTTCTCTCATCATGATTGACGAACCAACCGAAGGACTGGCACCAAAAATTGTTCAGCAGGTGGGCGAAATGCTGGAAATGATTGCCGGTCGGGGCGTGTCCATTTTTTTGGTGGAACAAAAATTGACCATCGCCATGAAGATTTCCCAGCGGGTCTATGTGATGGGGCACGGGCAAATGGTGTTTGAGGGCACGCCGGAAGATCTGCAGGCAAGTGAAGATGTGCGCAAGGAATGGCTGGAAGTTTGATGGCGCACGGGTTGAATAACGGCTTTGATCCTCATGGCTTGCAGCGTGTGGATCAATGGATGCAGCGTTGCATCGATGAGCGCCGGTTTGCCGGCAATTCGGTGCTGATTGCCCGCCATGGCGAGGTGGTGCATCAATCGGCCTTTGGCAAACGCAGCCTTGCCGATGACCTGCCGTTTGAACTGGACACCATTGTCCGCATCTATTCCATGACAAAAATGATCGTTTCAACGGCGCTGATGGTGCTGGCGCAAGAGGGGCGTTTTAATCTGGACAGGCCGGTCAGCGACTATTTGCCTGAATTTAGTGATTGCCGGGCCATGGTTGAGGGGGCGACTTCGGTTGATCAGACCGAGCCGGTCGCCGCACCAACCCTGCACCAATTGCTCACCCATACAAGCGGTATGACCTATGGGTTTAATCCCGGGCTGCTGGCGCAACATTATGCAAGCGAAGGAATTGGCTTTGAGCCAGGCAATGGTGATCTTGCTACCATGGCGGAGGGGGTTGCCCAGATGCCGCTGGCCTTTCGGCCCGGTACGCGGTGGGAATATTCGGTCGGGATCGATATCATCGGCCGGGTGATTGAAATTATCAGCGGTCAGCCCCTTGGGACTTTCCTGCAGGAAAGGATTTTTGATCCGCTGGGCATGGTTGATACCCATTTCAGACTACCGGGTGAGAAGGTTGGCCGATTTGCCGATTGCTATGAAAAGCGCGCGGATGATCCTCTCGCCCTGTTTGATGCTGCCAGGGAAAGTCCGTTTTTGACCACGAAAATGCAGGCGGGTGGTGGTGGACTTTTATCAACGCTGCAGGACTATTTTCGATTTGGCGAGATGATCCGACGCGGCGGGGAACTCAATGGTGCGCGCATATTGTCAAACCGAACTTTGGCTTTCATGCGCCGCAATCATCTGCCCGGTGACATTGCGTCCATGGGACCGTCATCTTTTGCTGAAATGCCGATGGCCGGCATGGGGTTTGGGATTGGCGGTGCGGTGGTGCTTGATCCGGCGATCGCACGCATGATGGGTTCGGTGGGCGATTTTGGCTGGGGGGGTCTGGCCAGTACTTTCTTTTGGACTGATCCAGTGGAACAGATCACCTGTATTTTCTTCACGCAATTATTGCCGTCCAGCAGCTATCCGAACAGGGCCGAATTGAAGGCCATCGTTCATGGTGCCTTGGTGGATTGAGAGATCATGTCCGATATGTTTGAGCACCCCTTTTATTTTTTGCGCCACGGGGAAACCGAATGGAACAAGGCCCGCAAGACCCAGGGGCAATTGGACAGTCAGTTGAATGAAACGGGCAGAGCGCAAGCGCAGCGCGCCGGGGATATATTATCCGGCGAACCCATCGAACGCATTATTGCCAGCCCGTTGTCGCGGGTGCGCCACACCGCAGAAGCCGTAGCCAGACATCATGATCTGGACATTATTTTTGATGACGGCCTTAAGGAATGTCACTTGGGTGAAATGCAGGGGCAACCCCATGGGCCCTGGCTGGCTGACTATTGGACGGGTGATTTTGACCCGCCCAATGGAGAAACGTTCGCTCAGTT
Organism: uncultured Rhizobiaceae group bacterium; assembly: GCA_937930845.1. Lineage (GTDB taxonomy): Bacteria > Pseudomonadota > Alphaproteobacteria > Rhizobiales > Rhizobiaceae > Pseudahrensia. The sequence goes on along the minus strand of CALHBJ010000011.1, from coordinate 179,364 downwards.
CAGCGCGCGGGTTTGGGATGCGATGTCACGGGCCGTGGCAATGGGGCCAAATACTCTGATCGTCGCCCATGGTGGGCTGTGGATTGCAGCCCATGAATATACCCGCGTGGAACCGCCATTGCGGCCCATGCCCAACGCGCTGCCCATCCATGTGACGCCAGAACCCGATGTCTGGCGTCAACGGGTTCTGGGTGCGGATTGATCAGCGTGTAGGGTCCGGCGAGACGGCCACAAGCTGTTTGCCAAAATTGCCACCCTGGAGCAGATCAAGGAATGCCTGGGGTGCCTCGGCGATGCCCTTGGCCACACTTTCGCGGTAGACAATTGTGCCATCTTTAACCAATGGGCCCACGTCCTTGAGGAACTGGGGAAACTGGTCGTAATGATCCGTGATGATGAAACCGCGCACGCTGAGCCGGTTCACCAATATTGTGCGCCAGACCAGGGGCAGGCGATTTGGGCCATCGGTTGCGGAAGCGCCCAGGCCACCGGCGTTGTAGTAGGAAATCATCCCGCACACAGGAATGCGTCCCCCCACATTCATCAGCGGAACCACAGCCTCCAGGGTGATCCCGCCGACATTTTCAAAATATATATCCACCCCCTTGGGGCATTGCCCGGCAAGCTGTTTACGCAGTGTGGATGCGTCACCGGCAGCGCGGTAATCGATACAGGCATCAAAGCCCAATTCGTTCACGGCAAACTGGCATTTGTCCGATCCACCGGCAACACCGACCACGCGCAGGCCCTTGGCCTTTGCCAATTGCCCCACAAGAGAGCCAACTGCCCCGGTCGCTGCGCCCACCACAAGAGTTTCACCTTCCTGTGGGCGGCCATGGGTGTTCAAGCCCACATAGGCGGTGATGCCCGGCATGCCCAACACACCAACAGCGGTTGAGATGGGGGCGAGGCCGGGGTTGAGTTTGCGCGCGGTTGAGCCATCACTGATGGCGTGGGTTTGCCAGCCGAAGCGGTCTTCAATGATGTCACCGACTGCAAATTTCGGATTGTTGGAAACAATCACCTGGGCGACTGTGCCGCCTTCCATCGTGCCATCGATAGGAACGGAAGCTGCATAGGATTTGGAATCGTCCATCCGCCCACGCATATAGGGGTCGAGGGACAGCCAGATGACGCGGGCAAGAAATTCTCCGTCGCCCGGTGTGGGCAGCGGGCCTTCTTCGAGGCGAAAGTTGTCAAGTGTTGGTGTTCCCTGCGGCCGAGAGGCAAGGGCGATGCGTTGATGGGTTTCTTGACCGGTCACGGGATGCTCCATGGAATGGGGTTGCTGTTTGTATTGAACGCCTGTGCGCACCTGATCGCAAGGTGAATCACAATCCTGCTTGTGTGCACATGCGTGGCAGCGGTTTTACTTTGGGTGGAAGCGCGTATGGTTTGAAAAAAACCGACTCGGCAGGAGAACACGATGACCACCCAAGCTAAACCCAATTATGGCCTGATCGGACTGGGAACTATGGGCGCTAATCTTGCCCTGAACATTGCTGAAAAAGGCTTCGATATCGCGGTTTACAACCGCACAGCCTCTGCCACACGAGAATTTCATGCGGGCGCTGGAGATCTGGCAAGCCGAATTGTGCCCACGGAGAATCTGCAGGATTTTGTGGATGCGATTGAGGAACCCCGCAACATTATCCTCATGGTTCCCGCCGGTCCGGTGGTTGATCAGCACATTGAAATTCTGCGCCCGTTCCTGAACCCCAATGATTTGATCATTGATGCGGGGAACGCAAATTTTGGCGACACCAACCGCCGGGCACAGGCGGCTGAACAGGCGGGCGAAAAATTTTTAGGAATCGGCGTTTCCGGCGGCTCCGAAGGTGCCCGTCACGGACCTTCAATCATGGGGGGTGGCGACAAAGACGCCTGGAACCGGATTGCGCCTATGCTGGAGGCGATTTCCGCGAAATTTAAGGACACGCCTTGCGCAACGTGGATGGGACCGGGGGGCGCGGGGCATTTTGTCAAAATGGTGCATAACGGCATCGAATATGCCGACATGCAGATGATTGCCGAAGTATATGGGGTGCTGCGCGACGGAGCGGGCAAGAGCAGTGCTGAAATTGGTGATTTATTTGCCAAATGGAACGAAGGGCCGCTGAGCTCCTATCTGATCGAAATCTCAGGCGAAGTGGCCCATGCCAATGATCCTAAAACCGGCAAGCCCATGCTCGATATTATTCTCGACACAGCCGGTCAAAAGGGCACGGGCATGTGGACGGTGATCGAGGCGCTTAAACTGGGCTCATCGGTGACGGCGATTGAGGCAGCGGTGGGTGCCCGAAATTTTTCTGCCCAATTGGATGAACGTGTGACCGGCCAGGCTGTGTTTGGCACTGCGCCCCAAAAGCTTGAAGACGGGCAAGTTCAAGCTGATGTGCTTGAGGGCGCACTACTGGCTGGCAAGATTGCCTGCTATGCTCAGGGGTTTGCAATGCTGGCAAATGCGTCGGTGGAATATGGCTGGGGCTTGCCCATGAAAGATATTGCACAAGTGTGGCGTGAGGGCTGCATCATCCGTTCAGCCATGTTGGATGATATGGCGGCAGCTCTGGCTGATGATGGACAGCGCAATTTGATGTTCGCACCGTTTTTTGCCGATGAACTGAAGCGAACTCACGGCGCATTGCGTGGCCTTGTGGCGCTTGCCGCATCCCACGGGCATCCGGTTCCCGCGCTGAGCGGTGCGCTGGCATATTTTGATACAATGCGAACCGCTCGTGGCACAGCGAACATGATTCAGGCGCAACGGGACTTCTTTGGTGCTCACAGCTTTATTCGCATTGGCGAAGAGGGCGCCCACAACGGCCCCTGGCACGACTGATGCCTTTTAATCACGGGCATTTCGGCAACGGATCGGCTGAAAGCTTGCCCAAAATTGCGCCAGGCGCGCGTGGGGGGTGTGAAACCTAACCAAACCCCTAACCGGAGCTTCAGCCTTTCTTAAGCGATTGCGCCTAAATTGGGGCAGTCAGGTCAGACGCGTTTTAGTATTGAGTAGAGAGTAATATGACCGAACAGATGCGCCCAAGGGTGAAATATGTCATCGGCCCGGACGGTAGTCCGCTAACAATTGCGGATCTTCCGCCAACCTCGACCCGTCGCTGGGTCATCCGCCGCAAGGCAGAGGTGGTAGCAGCCGTACGTGGTGGATTGCTGAGCCTGGATGAAGCTTGTCAGCGTTATACGTTGACGGTCGAAGAGTTCCTGTCCTGGCAGGCCTCTATTGACGATCATGGCTTAGCAGGCCTGCGCACAACGCGCATTCAACAGTATCGCCACTGACCTTGTTTGAGACACCTTGTGTGTCTCAATCGATTGGGGCTTTCCACAAAGTTGAAAAACCGCGCCGCCAGCACAGCTGGCGTTGCGGTTTTTGTGCGTCTTGTGCTGCGCATTTAACGACCGGTTTACCATAACGCGCCAATATGGATTGAACGCAGCCAAAAGAAACAAGCGGCTGCAGAAAATTCATCAGGGAAAACCGGCATTATGCGCGATATGAAACATTCCAACATCAAGTCCGAGATTGATATTGAACCCCATGTGGGTCGCAAACTTGACGATGTGGAACGTGATTTGATTTTGCAAACGCTGGCCCGTTGTGGCGGTAACCGCACATGGGCATCGGATATTCTGGGCATCTCCATTCGCACATTGCGCAATAAACTGCTGCGTTATGAAGTTGGCGATACCATTCCTGGAAAATGTGGGCGTGCGACGAATTCAGACCGGGAGGCCCATCTGGCGCGCCTGGATGCTTTTGAGCCGGGACGCCGACTGCCCTCCTGAACCACCCAATTTCAAGTTTTTGAAATAACTGCCGGCGAGTCAGGCTTGTCGGGGGATAGGGGCGCTGTGTCCTGTTTTTTGAGCAAGGCGGCGGCGGTTGCGCCGCAAATGGCGCTTGCTGCATAGAACCACAGGCCAGGTTGGGCCATGGCCGTTGCAAGGCCGGATGATTTTGCCGCGAATATGACAAGCGCGACCAGAAGAACATCCATCATGGACCATTTTGATAGCAGGCCGGACCATTTCAGCAGTGCGGGACTTGTGCCCATGGAGCCCGGCGCAAAGGCGTTGAGAAATATGACGCTGAGTTTGATCATCGGAAATAGGATGGAAAAAATGGCAACCGCAGCGGCGATCAGCCAGCTTCCCGCGATTGCAGTTTCATAGATGATTTGCACCAGCGATGGGGTTTGGGTGAAGAAATAAAGTTTCTCCACGCGGATAATGGGGGTGACGATCCCGATGCCAAAGCACACCGCTGCGACCAGCAATAAGACGGCTATTCCAAAACGCATAATGTCGATGGCCTATTGTGCACGTTGATAGGTGAGGGATGCCCAAAAACTTTCCCAATGGGTTGTTTCCATACCAGGCCCTTTGCTTTGCGGGTCTGTCATGTGAATGGCGTTGAGCAGATAGGGGCCGCGGCCACGGTCGGGAATGAGCGCCTTGCCATTTGAATCTGTGGTGATGTTGTAGGCCGGTGCGGTGTCTATGCCTGCAAAAACGCGCACTAATGTGCCCGGCAGGGGGGCGCCATCAAAGAGAAGCTGAACCGGCATGGGCTCACGAGGGCCAAGCGCCATGGGATTTTGCAACGCGACAAGCTCGATTTTGAGCCCGGTCGGCGTGTCGATGCCATCTGGCGTCCCATTTGGGGTGATGAGCGTTTTGGCAAAACGGCTGTAAGCTTCTTTGAGATCGATTTTAGGCTTGGTGCCATTTTCGCTTGCGGCAAGGGTGTGGGACATGCCGTTCTTGACGACATAGCTTCGAAATTTTTCCCAGGTTTTAAACGTCAAAAAATCCACATTGCTTTGGTGAATGACGGAATACAGCTTGTTGGATGGCGACGTGATCTTCAGGGCAGGGCGATCACCATCGCGGCCCTTGGCCGGGCGCATGGCCCCATTTTCCCAGATCTCTGAGCGCAAGTTCCAGCGGCCAATGTAAGGCATGGCACTGCCCTTAAAGCGCTGGCCCAAAAGGTGATCAACGGTGAATTCCGTGCCTGTGTTGGCGTTGAAATCACTTGGCAGCAAATAGTATTCGTGGGCATGCGCGGGGGCGGCTTTCCACAGAATTGACGTGAGTAGCGCTAAAGCAAACAGGCCGGTAAATCTCAAATGATGCGACATTTCTGTCATCCCCTTGTTGGATTGGCGCTTGCGGCCTGACATGACATGTAGAATGTTCTGCACGATGATTGTAGTCCTTACTTACGGTTGAGCATGACCATATACGGGTTTGCCCATGGCATTTAAGGTGATTTGAATATGATACGAACGCAGGCCCATCTGGGATTTATTTCCGCACTTTTGGCGCTATTGATGTTGCTGGGCGGCATGACAGCGGCGAATGCGCATGAAATACGACCCTCAATCGCCAGTCTGGCCTTCCAAAATGACGGCACCTATTCCCTGTCGATTGACACGAATGTGGAAGCGTTGATTGCCCGCATTGGTGGTGAACATGATGATACGGATAATGCACCAACAGCTGAACAATATAACCGGCTGCGGGGTCTTGCCCCGGCTGAGTTGGAGGCTGAGTTCAAGAAATTTGCCGTTGACTGGTTGAAGTCCGGGATTTTGAAGTTTGGTGATCAGGTAGCTGACCTGACTGTCGAGGACATTACCATCCCGGAGATTGGGGATGTGGAGGCGCCACGGGATACAATTGTGGTTCTGCGCGGTGCATTGACCGGCGGAGCCCGCCAATTTGTCTGGAGCTGGCCGCAGGAAAGTGGGGCAAGCGTATTGCGGGTTGAGCGCCCGGGCCAGGAATTGCAGGCGCAGTTCTTTGATGCCGGGGAGGTGAGCGAAGCGTTTGATATTGGTGTGGCTGCCCCACGCAGTTTCATGGCCAAATCGTGGGATTATCTGGTGATCGGCTATACCCATATTCTGCCCAAGGGCCTTGATCATATCTTGTTTGTATTGGGCCTTTTCCTGCTGGCGACCACATGGCGTCCTTTGATATGGCAGGTGACGGCCTTCACGTTGGCGCATTCCGTCACCTTGGGTCTGGGACTATATGGTGTTGTCAATATCTCGCCTTCAATCGTGGAACCCCTGATTGCCCTGTCGATTGTCTATGTGGCTGTTGAGAATGTGCTCACCAATAAACTGCACGCCTGGCGGCCGCTGATTGTGTTCGGCTTTGGCCTGCTTCACGGTTTGGGTTTTGCTGGAATTCTGACCGAGATTGGCATGCCAAGATCTGACTTCGTGCTGGGTCTGGTATCCTTCAATGTGGGTGTCGAACTGGGGCAGTTGACGGTTATTTTGCTTGCCTGGCTGGCCGTTGGCTGGGCCATGAAGAAAGACTGGTATCGTCAGCGCATTGTGATCCCGGCGTCCCTGTTGATCGCGGCAATTGGGGCTTACTGGTTCCTGGAACGCACAATTTTGTCGTAACGGGCGGTCGGGAACAAGCGCAGGTCAAAGCGCGCTCTAAACTGGCGGCATGATTTCGCTGAGCCGTCCGCCAACGCGAATGGGGTGAATATCGCGGGCCAGCCCCGTTGAATCGTTGGTAACCACCAGCGCGCCACACACGGTTGCTTCGCCAGTCGCCGGTTCCATTCGGCCTTTGGACACTTTGGTCAAAAACCGGTGCAGCGGTTCTTCCTTGTCCATGCCGATGGATGAATCATAATCGCCGCACATGCCTGCATCGCTCATATAGGCCGTTCCGGCGGGCAGGATCTGGTGGTCGGCGGTTGGAATGTGGGTGTGGGTGCCCACAACAAAGCTCACGCGGCCATCGACAAAATGGCCAAAGCACTGCTTTTCGCTGGTCGCTTCTGCATGAAAATCAATGATAATTGCATCCACCGCTTCACCCAACGGGCACGCGGCGAGTTCTTTTTCGACCGCCTGAAACGGGTCATCCAATTCGGGGTGCATGAACACCCGGCCCATAATATTGCTCACCAACACGCGGGCACCATTGGCGGCTTCCACCACCGTGCTGCCGCGCCCCGGCGTTCCAGATGGGAAATTGACCGGCCTGATAAACCTGTCTTCGGAACCTGCCCAGCCCAGTGTTTCCTTCTGGTCGAATGCATGGTTGCCGCTGGTGACCACATCGGCCCCGGCTTCAAGTGTCGCGTGGAGGATTGAGCGGGTAATTCCAAAGCCCGATGCGGCATTCTCGCCGTTTACGATCACGAGATCGGTGTTTAGCCGTCTTTTCAATTCCGGCAGGCGTTCGAACACGGCTGTGCGGCCCGTGCGCCCCACCATGTCCCCCAAAAATAGTATTCTCAAAGCGGATTTCCCATGGGATTCATTGTCAGACCTGGATCAATTCTGTTTCTGTGATGATGCCGTGAAGGTGGACATCATGGGGTTCCATGGGAACGGTTTCCACTTCCTGGCAGGAAAAGGCAATTCCCAGAAGAATTTTGGCAGCGCCGGTCTTGCGCAACCTGGATATTGCGCGATCATAAAAACCGGCACCATATCCAATGCGCCCGCCCTGACGGTCAAAGGCGCTCAGCGGTACGAGCAGAATATCCGGGTCAAGCACGGCTGCTCCCTTGGGCGGGCCGACCGAGCCAAAACCGGAGTCGATAAGCGGACCGCCACGCACAAGTTCCCTGAATTCAATGGTGGTTTTGTCCATGACAACCGGAAGGCACAAGCGTGCGCCACGCGCTGCAAGCTCAGCCATCAGGGGACGGGGATCAATTTCCGAGCGAATTGGATGAAAACCGGCAAGGCAGGTTCCAGGGAAAAAACCATCCGGCGAGAACACGTCGAGCGCTGCACCTCTTTGTGCAATTTCCAAAGAGGCATTGATGCGAAATTCACCGTCCAGGGCATCGCGCCGGGACAATGCCTGATTGCGCAGGTTTGATTTGGCCGCGGCGACATCAAGGGAATGGGTTGTTGTCAAAACGGGTCCAGGGCAATCAGATCAGGGGTAGAAAATACGAAATATTTAAAGTTGAGGGCGAGCCGCACAAGCCGTGCGAGTTTTTATCGATCCTGGAACCTACAGCGTAGGTGGGCACCGTGTGCTCAAGCCCACGGGCAAGAACAGGGACAGCTCCCTTAGGAATCGGTAAGGCCCCGAGGATGATGATCGCACCAACCGCACAGCCCGCTTAGCCTGTTATAGGGTGCCGCGGGTCCACTTGCCAGTTATTAGTTAGATTCCGGACTTGAGCTTTTCGCTGAGCGAGCCAATGCGCTCGGCTGTGCGGGTCAGTGCCAGGGTGAGTTTTTCGTCCTGATCGCCACTTTGCCCCTGGCCGGTGCGCAAATCGGCAAGTTCGGCTTCCAGGCCCCTGATCTTGCGCTGCATTTCCACAAGTTCATCGGTCACCATCACGCCCGCCATCACGGTGAGGCGCTGGTCGCCGATCTCGCCAAATGAACCTTTCAACTGGTTGATGTAGCGGTCAAAGCGCTGGGCCAGGTCCAGCAAATGCGCTTCCTGACCTTCGTCGCAGGCCATCCGGTATGTTTTGCCATTAATCTGTACTGCGACCTGGGGCATTTGTGTCTTTCTTGCTGGGCGTGACCATCGTGATGGCTGTTCGCTGATATTGCCGGATTGAATGTCTTAGGGTTTGGGCGATTGGTCGAGAACGCTTCGCACGATTTCCATGGCACCAACGATGCGCTTGGCAACTTCGCTGTTGGCACCTTTGAGGTTTTCGGCATGGGCTTTGGCGCCATCAAGCTCTTTTGCAAGCCGCGACCTGTCCTCGGCCATGCGCTGCACTTCCTCGTCGGCGCTGCGCACAACATTACGTGATTCAAGGGTTTCGTCGATGGTGTTTTCCAGGCCATCGAGGGCGTCATTCAGGCGTGCCAAAGCCTCCGCCAGGTTTTTGGGCTGCGCCTGTTGCGCCGGCGCAACGCTGCTTTCTACATCCGAATTCATTTATGCCCTCGCAAGCTGCTGCAGGGTTGCCAATCGATGGGCGAACCGACTGTTCATCACCAGTCAAAAGACAATTTGGTGAAAACGTCAATGTGAAGAATGCTTTGTCCCACTTCTTTTGAGTCGTCTGGGAGGCTGGATGCGCCGAACGGCCAGTTCGCTTGGGAAAAAAACGAATTGTGGTCAATCGACACGTTTGACTCGCAAAGTCAGGGTGGTATGTGTCCGCAACATGGCGGCCTTGGCGTGTTCCCACGGGACGCGGGAACGCCGCATATACTGCAACAGCAAGAGAGCGGCTTGTTCCGCACCAATGTCATGACCCAGCCCGACAAAAACATGCGCATGGCGCATGCCATCCGCTTTCTTTCCGCCGACGCTGTGCAGAAAGCCAATTCCGGCCATCCCGGACTGCCCATGGGCGCTGCTGACATCGCGACAGTTTTGTTTACGCGGTTCATGAAATTTGATCCCAAACAACCCCATTGGCCAGACCGTGACCGATTCGTTTTGTCAGCAGGCCATGGTTCCATGCTGCTTTATTCTTCCCTGTTTCTGCTGGGATATGACGATATCGATATGGAGCAGATCAAGAATTTCCGTCAATTGGGGTCGCGCACTGCCGGGCACCCCGAATATGGTCACGCAGCTGGCATTGAGACCACCACGGGCCCCCTGGGACAGGGCATTGCCAACGCGGTTGGCATGGCAATGGCAGAACGCAAGCTCGCCGACGAGTTTGGCGCGGATCTGGTGGATCACTACACTTATTGTCTGGTGGGTGATGGCTGCCTGATGGAAGGTATTTCCCAGGAAGCGATTACACTTGCGGGTCATTTGAAACTGAACAAGCTGATTGTGCTTTGGGACGACAATAATATTTCGATTGATGGCCCCATATCGCTGACCGATTCCACCAATCAACTGGAACGGTTTGAAGCGAGCCAATGGAACACGATTTCCGTCGATGGCCATGATCACGAAGCCATTGCCCATGCGATTGAGGCGGCACAGCAGTCTGACAAGCCAACCATGATCGCGTGTAAAACCACCATCGGCTATGGAGCACCTAATAAATCCGGCAAAAAAGATGCCCACGGGGCACCCCTGGGTGCAGATGAAATTGCTGCCACCCGCGAAGCGCTGGGCTGGACCAGCGAACCGTTTAAGATCCCGGAAGATATTTGCGATGCCTGGCGCATTGCCGGACTCCGTTCCGCGCAAAAGCGCAAGGAATGGCAAAAGCAACTGGAAGAGGCGGATAACACCCTGCGTGGTGAATTTGAGCGCCGTCACCGGGGCGATTTACCCAGCGGTTTCGACGAAGCCATCAACGCCTACAAAAAACAGCTTGCTGAAGATCAGCCAAAGGCGGCCACGCGCAAGGCGTCGCAAAGCAGCCTTGAAGTCATTAACGGCATTGTGCCGGAAACATTGGGCGGTTCGGCAGATCTGACGGGATCCAACAACACCAATACCAGCCAGACTGCGCCTATCACACCTGACGATTTCTCCGGACGTTTTGTTCATTATGGGATTCGTGAACATGCCATGGCTGCGGCCATGAACGGCATTGCGCTGCATGGCGGATTAATTCCCTATTCTGGTGGGTTTCTGATTTTTTCCGATTATTGCAGACCATCCATCCGGCTTGCCGCTTTGATGGGTGTTCGGGTGATTCATGTCATGACCCATGATTCCATTGGTCTTGGCGAAGATGGCCCCACACACCAGCCGGTGGAGCAACTGGCGGCGCTGAGGGCCATTCCAAATCTTCAGGTGTTCCGCCCAGCCGATGTGACGGAAACTGCCGAATGCTGGCAGCTCGCCATGGAATCGCAAAAGGCACCCAGCGTCATTGCCCTGACGCGACAGGAACTGCCTTCGGCCCGCCCGGAATATTCTGAAGAAAACAAATGTGCCCATGGCGCTTATGAAATCGCATCCAGTGAAAGCGATGCGATGGTTTCGATTTTTGCCTCCGGTTCGGAAGTTGAAATCGCGATGGACGCCAAACAGCTTCTTGAAGCTGCTGGTCATGCCACTCGTGTTGTATCGGTGCCTTCATTTGAACTGTTTGCCGCCCAGTCGGAAGAATATCGTGCGGCTATGATCGGTTCTGCGCCAGTTCGCATCGGTGTTGAAGCCGCAATCAGGCAGGGTTGGGACACATTGATCGGCTCTGACGGTATTTTTGTTGGCATGGACAGTTTTGGTGCATCGGCACCCTATAAGGAACTGTATGAGCATTTTGGCATTACCGCACAGGCCGTTTTCGACCGGGCGATTGCCAGGCTTGAACAGGCTGCAGAAGACGCGGCGAGTTAAATCATCGCTTAACAGCTCTACTATGCCGTTTTCAGCAGTTGCTAACCACATCTGTGCACGGTGAAGCGATCTAATCGTTTAGGTCTGCCCAGGGGGTAGACCCCCCAGTCTCATGCCCCTAAAGGCAGCCAAAAGCCTGATACCCAGGCACTGACTTTAGGGACTTCATATGACAATCCGCGTTGCTATTAACGGCTTTGGCCGAATTGGTCGGCTGACCTATCGCGCCATTCACGAATTACAGTGCAATGACATTGAAGTTGTGGCGATCAATAATTCCGGCCCAATTGAAACCCACGCCCATTTGTTGCGGTTCGACAGTGTGCACGGCAATTTTCCTGGCACAGTGAAGGCGACGAAGAAAGGCATCAATACGGGTCGTGGCCTCGTTCCTTTCTTTGCTGACCGCAATCCGGCAAATCTGCCCTGGAAAGAGCTGGACGTGGATATCGTGCTGGAATGTACCGGTGCATTTAACAGCACGGAAAAGGCCATGCCGCATATTGAGGCGGGAGCCAAACGTGTATTGCTGTCAGCGCCGGGAAAACCGGCGGACAAAACCATTGTGTACGGGGTCAATCACCGGGACATCACCAAGAAAGATCTGGTGATTTCTGCCGCCTCCTGCACAACCAATTGTCTGGCGCCGGTTGCCTTCATCCTGCACAAGGCCATCGGTATTGACCACGGTTTCATGACCACGGTGCATTCCTATACGGGCGACCAGCCCACCCTCGACCGGCACCATAAGGATGTTTATCGCGCGCGGTCTGCGGCCCAGTCCATGATCCCGACTTCTACCGGTGCTGCGAAAGCCGTTGGTCTGGTGATGCCGGAACTTGCCGGCAAGCTGGACGGGTCTGCGGTGCGTGTGCCCACGCCCAATGTGTCGCTGGTTGACTTGAAATTTGTAGCCAAACGCAAGACCTCGATTGATGAGGTCAATGAAGCGGTGAAGAAAGCAGCCAAGGGAAGGCTCAAAGGCATTGTTTCCTATGACCCGGCGCCCAAAGTGTCGGTGGATTTCAACCACAATCCTGCCTCATCATGTTTTGCACCGGCCCAAACCCGGGTGATGAACGAAACCATGGTTCAGGTCATGGCCTGGTACGATAATGAATGGGGCTTTTCCTGTCGCATGACCGACGTTGCCCGTGTGATGGCTAAAAAAATCTAGTCGGCGGATTGGGTTCCTGTTGCCGTTAAGATTGCAGTGCCCACTTTTCAGTTGGTGCGCGGCGGACTATGCAGTGGGCAATCCCAATCCAATTTGCAAAGCATGATCCATGGCTGGCTTTAAGACCCTTGATGATTTGACTGACCTGTCCGGCAAACGGGTTCTGGTGCGTGTGGACATAAATGTTCCCATGGAAAACGGTCGGGTGAGCGATGCGACCCGTATTGAGCGGACCAAGCCAACGGTTCTGGAATTGTCAGCAAAAGGCGCGAAGGTCATTTTGCTGGCCCATTTTGGCAGGCCCAAAGGGGCGGTTGTCCCTGAAATGTCTCTTGCTCCGGTCGTCGCAGCATTGTCACAAAGTTTTGGCCAAGCAGTGAAATTCGCTTCGGATTGTTGTGGTGAACCTGCGTCAGCGGCCATCGCTGGCATGGCGGACGGGGACATTTTGTTGCTGGAAAATACCCGGTTTCACCCATGTGAGGAAAAAAACAATCCGCCTTTCGGTAAGGAACTGGCCGATCTTGGCGATATTTTCGTCAATGATGCGTTCTCGGCGGCTCACCGTGCCCATGCCTCAACGGTTGGTATTGCACAACATTTGCCAAGCTTTGCCGGTCGCACCATGCAAGCGGAACTGGAAGCGCTGGCGCGCGGGCTGGGTGCGCCGGAAAAGCCTGTGATCGCCATTGTGGGCGGGGCCAAGATTTCCACAAAGCTGGATTTGCTCGGCAATCTGGTGAAACGGGTGGATCATCTGGTGATCGGAGGCGGCATGGCCAACACATTCCTTGCAGCGCAGGGGGTAAACGTTGGCAAATCGCTTTGTGAACATGATTTGGCGCAAACGGCGCTGAAAATCATGGCTACGGCAGAGGCTGAAAACTGTGAGATTATCTTGCCCACCGATGTGGTTGTGGCTGAAGCCTTTGCCGCCAACAGTCCCAATAAAATTGTTGATGCAAACGATGTTCCCAATGACATGATGATCCTGGATGCGGGCCCTGACACGGTGGCCTTGATCACCAAACGTATGGAAACCTCCAAAACGCTGGTATGGAACGGGCCGCTGGGTGCGTTCGAGATTGAGCCGTTTGATCACGCCACCGTTGCCGCTGCGAAGGTTGCCGCGCAGGCCACGCGAGTAGGCGATCTCATATCAGTTGCCGGGGGTGGAGATACGGTTTCCGCGCTCAATCATGCCGGTGTGGCGCAAGACTTCACCTATGTGTCGACCGCTGGTGGCGCATTTTTGGAATGGATGGAAGGCAAAACCTTGCCCGGGGTTGCTGCGCTGGAGGCCTGAATATCGGCTTTGTTAAGGTGAATCTGAAAATTCCGGCCTTTCAAATCGATTAGACTGGGGGCTTCGTATTTCTTTTGTTTTGCGGCTGCTAAGGGATCGGACAGATATTGCAGGCCGATTCGAGCCGAAGGAGAATTGCCATGAGCGAACGTATTGAAGACATTGCAGAGGCAATGGTGCTACCCGGTCAGGGTATTCTGGCGGCCGATGAATCCACCGGCACGATCAAAAAGCGGTTCGATTCGATTGGCGTGGAAAATACGCTGGAAAATCGCCAGGCCTATCGTGAATTGTTGTTCCGTTCAGCCGAACCCATGAACGAGCGGGTGTCCGGCGTCATTTTGTTTGAGGAAACGCTGCATCAAAAAGCGGTCGACGGCACACCATTCGTCGATTTGATCCGCGCAACAAATGCGGTCCCCGGGATCAAGGCGGACAAAGGCGCGGTCCCTCTTCCCGGCCATCCCGGTGAGACCGTCACCGAAGGTCTGGATGGGCTGGGAGACCGGCTCAAGGGCTGGCGAGATGCCGGTGCATTGTTTGCCAAATGGCGTGCGGTGATTACGATCGATGATCGTTTGCCAAGCTATGGCGGCATTAGAGCCAATGCCCATGCGCTCGCCCGTTATGCGGCGCTGTGCCAGCAGCATGGATTGGTGCCGATTGTGGAGCCGGAAGTCCAGATGGATGCGGACCCTGCCGATCACACGATCGAGCGCTGTCACGAAGTTACAAGCACTGTGCTCCAGGTGGTCTTTAATGAATTGCGCGAACAGAATGTGAAACTGGAAGGCATGATCTTGAAACCGAACATGGTCGTGCCCGGATCAAAATGCCCAACCCAGGCTTCTGCTGAAGAAGTCGCTGCACATACTGTGTCTGTGCTGAAACAGCATGTGCCGGCGGCTGTGCCGGGTGTCGCATTCCTGTCCGGCGGGCAGGGCGATATTGAAGCGACCGCCAATCTCAATGCGATGAACGCGAATTATGATACGCCCTGGGCGCTGACCTATTCTTATGGGCGTGCCTTGCAGGCGTCTTGCCTGAAAGCATGGGGCGGAAACGCACACAATATTCCAGCCGCGCAATCGGCGTTCAAGAATCGCGCCGATATGAACGGGCTGGCCGCTTTGGGCAATTGGAATGAAGGACTGGAACGTGCCTGAGCCCGTTTCGCCTTCATAGGGATGGTGCAGTCTTTTATGGTGCAGTCCGGGCGCAGTTGATATCCAATAGCGATTGGAGAAAAACGGGCGCTTAGGGTGTGTATTCATGGCTGATCTTGACGGCATCACAATCGTTGCAATCGAACAGGCCGTAGCTGCGCCCTATGCATCAGGTCGTTTGGCGGATGCGGGTGCGCGGGTGATCAAGGTTGAGCGCGAAGGTGGCGATTTCGCGCGCCAGTATGATACACTCGCCAAAGGCAATAGTGCTTATTTTGTCTGGCTGAACCGGGGCAAGGAAAGCATTGCGCTTGATCTGAAAAGCGCCGGTGATCTGTCGCTGTTGCGCAACATGGTCGCAAAGGCAGATGTGTTGATTCAGAACCTGGCACCCGGTGCCATGGCCCGTCTGGGCCTTGGTCTTGAAAGCTTGCGGGATCAACACGACCGACTGATCACCTGTTCAATTTCCGGCTATGGTGAAGAAGGCCCGCGGGCCAATCAAAAAGCCTATGATTTGCTCATTCAGGCGGAAAGCGGGTTGTCTGCGATCAACGGCACCGAACATGGCCCGGCACGGGTGGGTGTCTCTGTATGTGATATCGCCGCGGGCATGGCCGCCCATGCGGCCATTCTGCAGGCGCTTTATGCCCGTGAGAAAACCGGGCAGGGGCGTGGCATTTCCGTTTCACTTTATCATGCGATGGCGGACTGGATGAACGTGCCCATGATGCAGCATCGCTATGGCGGCAAGACACCTGGGCGGCAGGGGTTGCAACATCCCACCATCGCACCCTATGGCGCGTTTGAATGTGGCGATGGAAAGCCGTTGTTGATCTCCATTCAAAATGAAGCCGAATGGCACCGGCTGTGCGCCGCACTTGATGCGCCTGAATTACCAGAACGAATGGGGTTTCGCTCTAACAACGAACGGGTTGCGAACCGCCAGGAGGTGGATGGATTTGTGGCGCGAGCATTTGCAAAGGGAAGCCGGGAAGACATGATCGGTATCCTGGACGCGGCGCGCATCGCATTTGGCCGCTTGTCCGATCTTGATGATCTGGTGGCCCATCCTCAAAATAATTGGATCACTGTTGCGGCAGGCAAGGAAGAACTTCAGTTGTTTGCGCCAGCCGCCATTGTCGCAGGCGAGATTCCCCGCGCTGGTGCTGTGCCGGGGCTGGATGAACATGGCGACAAATTGCGCCAGGAATTTTTGTAACAGCCTTTTGCCCATGGGTAGCGAAAGGTGCCTTGCCTGCGTTAAGACATTGCGATTGTACATAATTGACCAAGGCCCAACTGGATGTCCCCCCTATTGAAGTCGATCATCTCGTGGCTTTGTTTCCCAGCCTATGTGGTGCAGGGAGTGTATGTGCGGCAAAACTCCATGCGCCTGTCACCGGCTGCTGGTCCACGTTCGGGCAAAGAGGGTGACGGCGAGGCGGGGATCCGTCTTTTGACGATTGGGGATTCATCAGCGGCGGCTGTTGGTATTGACCACACCAGTGGTGCGGTGGGGCCCCAGCTTGCCCGAAAATTGCACGCATCGACGGGCGAAACGGTGGCCTGGCACATTTCCGGGCATAACAGCGCTGTGGCCGGAGAAATTCGCGATGTGGTGGTGCCAAATCTGGAGCCGGTTCAATACACCCATATCGTGATCATGATCGGCATGAATGACATGAAAAACTGGCACGGGGTGGGCCGCTGGAAGAAAGAGTTTGGCACGCTGCTATATGCGTTGAGAACCCGCTTTCCCGAAGCCAAACTATATTGGAACCAGGCGATTGATCTCAGTCAGGCGCCCGCATTGCCCCAGCCTTTGGCGTGGATCATGAATTTGCGCAAAGATCTCATCAACCGAAAAGGCGCGCAATTATGCATTGAGCGCGGTGCCATATGCATCCCACCTTTGTCCAATGCCGCGCCGGGGGGATATTGCAGGGACGGGTTCCACGCCAATGAAACTGGATATGACATCTGGTCCGATCATATGCTGGAACACTTTCACTTCACCCCGCGCGAAAGCCCTGCGGTGAAGGAATATATCTAGTCATTTTCTTCCCAGGCAGACGGCAAATTTCACTGCGCCACCATCGTTTAATAGACTCTGCGCCGGGCCTTGGATAAATCTGCGTTCTATCAACGTGCGCATTGGCGGGGAGAAAGAACCATGGGTGCCTATTCATCGGTTTACAACGGTTGGAAATCTGATCCGGAGGCTTTCTGGATGGATGCGGCCAAGGCCATTGATTGGGTCACGCCGCCCAGCAAAGCATTTGATCCCGACCAGGGGGTCTATGGCCGCTGGTTCACCGATGCCACCTGCAACACCTGTTACAATGCGGTTGACCGGCACGTGGAAAACGGGCGCGGCGATCAGGCCGCCATCATCTATGATAGCCCGATTACCGGTAACAAACGCATCCTCACTTTTTTGGACCTTCAGGCGCAGGTTGTGGCGCTTGCGGCCTCTATCCGTGCCCGTGGTGTGGAGCAGGGCGACCGGGTCATTATTTACATGCCCATGGTGCCGGAGGCGGCCATTGCCATGCTGGCCTGTGCGCGCCTGGGCGCGGTTCATTCGGTTGTATTTGGCGGCTTTGCTGCCGCTGAACTGGCAACCCGGATTGATGATTGCGAACCCAAGCTGATCATCTCGGCTTCCTGCGGGATCGAACCGGGCCGGGTGATTGCCTATAAGCCCTTGTTGGACGGGGCGATTGATATTGCCAAGCACAAGCCCGCCTCGACACTTATTTTGCAGCGTGAGCAACAGACCTGTGACCTGATCGAGGGCCGCGACTTTGATTATGCAACGGAAGTTTCGACGGCAATTGCTGCGGGCACTGATGTTGCCTGTGTGCCGGTAAAGGCAACCGACCCGCTCTATATTCTCTATACGTCCGGCACCACGGGCCAGCCAAAAGGTGTGGTGCGCGACAATGGCGGACACATGGTCGCGCTGCATTGGTCGATGAAAAATATCTACGGTGTTGATCCTGGAGAAGTTTATTGGGCCGCATCGGATGTGGGCTGGGTAGTGGGCCATTCCTACATTGTCTACGCGCCTTTGCTGGCCGGCAACACGACCATCCTGTTTGAGGGAAAGCCGGTTGGCACGCCGGATGCCACCACATTCTGGCGGGTTATGGCTGACTATAAAGTGGCGGCGATGTTTACCGCCCCTACAGCATTTAGGGCTGTGAAGAAGGAAGACCCGGATGGTCTGGCGGCCAAATCGTTTGACCTGTCTAACTTGCGCACCCTGTTTTTAGCCGGAGAGCGGGCCGATCCTGACACGATTCACTGGCTTGAACGGGTTTCACAAAAACCGGTCATCGACCATTGGTGGCAAACCGAGTCCGGCTGGACAATCGCCGGCAATCCAGTAGGCATTGAATTGATGGACATCAAATATGGCTCGCCGACCGTGGCCATGCCGGGATATGATGTGCAGGTGCTGAGCGATGAAGGGGAACCCTTGCCCGCCGGTGAACTTGGCAATGTGGTTGTTAAACTGCCGCTTCCCCCCGGTGCATTCCCCACTTTGTGGAAGGCTGAGCAGCGCTTTCGTGAGGCCTATCTCAACGAGTTCCCCGGCTATTACAAAACAGCCGATGCGGGCATTATGGATGAAGACGGATATCTGTTCATCATGGCGCGCACCGATGACATCATCAATGTGGCGGGACACCGGCTCTCCACGGGCGGTATGGAAGAGGTGATTGCCGGACATCCCGATGTGGCAGAATGTGCAGTGATTGGCATTGAAGACCAGTTGAAGGGTCAATTGCCCGCCGGATTTATGATCCTCAATCAGGGTGTTGATCGGCCTGTTTCTGAACTCCAGGCGGAGATTGTCAAACTGGTGCGCGAAAAAATTGGTCCGGTCGCAGCCTTCAAAATTGCTGTGCCCGTTGCCCGATTGCCCAAAACGCGATCAGGTAAAATTTTACGCGCCACCATGCAAAAGGTTGTCGACGGCAAGGATTTCAAAGTGCCTGCGACAATCGACGATCCGGCCATTCTTGATGAGATTGGCGAAGCCTGGAAAACCTATGGGAGCTAGCGGGATTTCCCGTGTCTTGCTGCTACATCATTGCGCTGGCTGGCGCAGCGTTTTGAGCAATATTTGACTTCTTCCCAGTTCTTTTCCCATTTTTTGCGCCAGGCGAATGGGCGCTGACAGGTCGCGCATAATTTTTCGGGAATTTCTGCCTTCTTGTGGGCCATCAGGCATCTTCCGAATTGTTTTGGAGTGCCTGAATGCGCTGGGAAAGGCTCATTTGGCCTGCTTTCGACTTGCTGGAAGATTTAGATGCTGCGGTCTTTTTGCCCGACTTTGATTTTGTGCCAGTCCGGGCTTTGGACTTTGGCTTGTCTGCAGTGTCTTCTTTTAGAATTGCCAGAATCGGGGAATTATCGCCCTCTTCGGCTGCGGTCATTGCCGTGAGTTGAGCGGCAAGGGCACTGATCCGTTCGCGAACCATGGCATTTGATTGAGCCTGGGTGGCATCATTGCCAGCGGTTCCATCTGGACCGGCCCCGGCGTGGGAAATCTCCATGGCGCTCAGTTCGATGCGTAGCGTTTCCTTGTCAGCTTCCAGCCGGTCAATCTTGATTTGCAATTCTTCATTTTTGGACCGGGCATCTTCAAGCAGCTTTTCGGCATCATCCGCATCCCCTTGCGCATTCTTTTCGTCCCGTTTGGCGCGCAGGCGGGCAATATCGGCTTCCCGGCGATCGAGTTTGTCTTCCAGATCAGCCTGGCGCGCGCGCATATCTGTGAGTTTCTGGTCCAACAGTTCGGTCTTTTCGCGTTCAGCGATCAGCGAGCGCTCGCTTTGGCGCAATTCTGATTTGAGTTTTTCCTGTTCCGCTTCCCGGTTCGAAACCATTTTGCGGGTCTCGCGCACTTCGTCTTGAACTTCATTGAGTTTTGTTTCGCGCGATACGTTTTCGATCTTCTGGCCATCAAACTCTTCAGCAATTGCCAGGTGGCGGGCTTCAAGTTCTTCAAATGCCATGGATTTCTGTTCCAGCTGAGTTTGGGCGTTGACCAGGTCGAGCTTGGTGGAAGCGAGTTCCTCTTCGTGCCGCTGCAATTCGCGCTGGGTTTCGGTCACCTGAATGGTTAGTTTTTCTAACTGAAGGTCGCGCTGGGCGACGGAATCCTCAAAACTGAGTAACTTGTCGCGCTGCTTTGCGACTTCGATCTTGTGGGTTGCCAATTCTTCGGTGGCCGTATCCCTGGACATTTCCAACTTGCGATATTGCACCGCAAATTTTGCGCGCAACTGGTCTTTCTCGGCCTGAATTTCGCTGAATGTAAGGGGGACAGCGCTTTCAATACGCTGGCGGGTGAGTGCAACCGCCCGCCGCCAAATTGGTGGCGCGATCAGGAGTGCAATAAGCACTGCCAGCATGAAGCCAAGGGCGAAGAAGAGGCCGTTTTCCAGCACGGGAATGCCTTCCGGTTTAGATCAAAAAAAGGGCGGGGAGATCAGGTTCACCTGAACTCCCCGCCTATCATTACTGTATTACGTGCGATTGTGGAATGCTCTGTTGATCTGCAAAAGCGATCCCGGTGCCCAATCTGAAAAAATTATTGTTGGGTCGAGCCTAGAAAGGGTTCCAGGTCGCGTAGGGGCGCAGTTTCAAATAACCGACATTGACACCGACACGGGCACCAACTCCCGTGCGCACGGGAACGAGAACGGTGTCGCCGTGTTTCATCACGGTCATGCCCAACCCGCCGACAAGATATGCAGAACCGGAAACGCCAACATAACGGCGGAATAGTTTTTCGGTTTCGCTGAGATTATAGACCAGCATCATGGTGCGGTTGCCATCGCCACCGAAATCCCAACCGATCGATGGGCCTTGCCAATAGACTTTGTGATCGCCGGCATTCTTCGTGAACAAAGTGCCTTCACCATAGCGCAATCCGCCGACGAGGGCGCCAGATCCCTCTTCGCCAAGGACATAACCATTGGGCAGCCCATAGGAAGACACGGCTTTTTCGATGAGCGTCGCCAGGCCACTGGATGTGGAGCCGAAGAAGCGGTGCCCGGCATTGACCAGTTCATTGCTGGCATAGGGGGCAGGTTGCTGGGCAAGTGCTTTGGAAGCAATAAGAGAACCGGCCATGGGAGTTGCAGCAATAAGTGTGATGCCAAGGGCCAGGGCAGCGCCAAACCGTTTAAGAGCCGGGCGGGCTTTGAATTTGGATAGATTGGAAAGTAAGGACATGGAGACCTCCAGGGGGTATGCGTCAGGTCAGTGGAACCGCAAACGGATTTAGCGGCAGGCTGGAGCGAAATTAGGGCTGCTCCGTAATTACAGACAATTTGAACGGAAATGTTTGCAATTGCGTAAACAAAACCTTTCCAAGCAGATTTCATGACATTGAAATCTGGACGTTGGACTTTCGAACAACTGGGTGCAGCCTTCTTGGCAGGATTCGCCTGCTTGTGTATCGCTCTTAACGAATGTGTTGGGTGCTGATTCGCGGGGGGCATCGTTTATTGCGCTCCCCTGTGCCCAATGTGCAATCTGGTCCACCTGGACTGAAGGTCTTTAGGAGATCCCATGCCCGCGCTTCCCAAACTTTCCCCGCTTGATCTGGCCGCCCTGCTTGCCAGCCGTGTTTGCCATGACATCATTTCGCCCGTTGGGGCGATGGCCAATGGTCTTGAAGTCCTGGGGGAGGATCAGGGCGAAGAAATGCGCGAGTTTGCCATGGAACTGATCGAGAAAAGCTCCAAATCGGCGTCAGCGAAACTGAAATTCTCCCGGCTGGCGTTTGGGGCGTCTGGTTCAGCCGGTGCTTATATCGATACCGGTGAGGCACAGGAAGTTGTCGAAGGCTATATGGCAGGTGAGAAAGCGGACTACACCTGGACCGGTTCGCGCACATTGGCGCCCAAGAACAGGGTGAAGCTCTTGCTCAATCTGGTGCTGCTGGCCTTGGGGGCCGTGCCGCGCGGCGGGACGCTGGGAATTGAGATCATGGGCGAGGGCGATGACATTACCTGCCAGATCAAATGTCAGGGAACAAAAGCGCGCGTTCCCTCGGAATTTGTCAGCATGTTGAATGGCGAATTCGATGAAGAGATTTCTGCCCATGCGGTGCAGCCCTATTACACAATTCTGCTTGCCGAAGAGTGCGGATTGACGCTTTCTGCAACGGCAGAAGGCGAAGATGTTGTGCTTGCTGCGCGCTGAAAATTTAGCGTTTAACGGCATTTACGCAACGACATATGGGCATTGTAGAGCTTTAACCCATGTGTCTGCATTTCAAAAAAAGTACAAATATTTCTGATGGTTAGAGTCCGTTAACCTTAACAATTGCGGTTAAGTAACACGGTTAATCCACCTTTAACCTATCTATCGCATCCTTCCTTTCGAAATTCATGTGTTCCCCACCGTTGTGGCGGGGATTGATCTAGGAAGGATGTTGCTATGTGCAGCACGATTAGAATAACCTCAGTTTTGGCAGTTGTGCTGGCCGCCGGTGTTTCCATGCCGACCATAGCTAACGCTGCTGATTTGCTTGTTGATCCTCCGGTGATTGAAGCTCCGGAAGTGGTGACCAAGGTTGCCAGCGGTTGGTATATCCGCGGTGACATCAGCTATGATTTCCACAGCACCGACAATCCAAGCTATGCAGCTGGCGGTACATCGGTCGATTTCACCAGCGCTGATGTGGATGATTCCTACAATGTGGGCTTCGGTGTTGGTTATCAGGTCAATGATTATTTTCGCGCTGACCTGACTGGCGAATACGTATTTGACGCAAGTTTCCGCGGTTCAACGGCTGGTTTCTGTGACTCAGCGGCTCTGGCAGCAGGCGAACTTAACTGTACGTCGGTTGATGATTCATCCTATACGGCGTTCAAACTGATGGCGAACGGCTATGTGGATCTGGGCAAGTTCAACGGCATCACACCTTATGTGGGTGCCGGTCTCGGTGGTGCTTATATCACGTGGGACAGCCTGACCAATACGGCAACTTGTACACAAATCACTGTTGTTTGCCCCAATGATGGCGGCGCATACACAGGCGACAGCCCGGGCTACACCGGTACGGCTGCGACCAGTACGCGCACTGACGTTCACGGCGGCACAAGCTCCTGGCGCTTTGCCTGGGCTCTGCATGCTGGTTTCTCATACGACATCTCACACGCTGCCAAACTCGACTTCGGCTATACCTATAGCCGCATCGAAAGCGGTGAAATGTTTGAATTCCTCGATGGTTCCGGCACTCAGGGTCATGATGACGGATTTGAGGATCACATCCTGCGCGTGGGTCTGCGTTACCAGATCTGGTAGAAATCCAGGCCCCAACGGGCTCAGGATTTAAGAATTTGATGCGGGCGGCCTGCTGCCCGCGTCACACTAAAGAACTTCCCCTGGATCGGTCGTCACGACGCATCGCATCCAGATAGTACAAAGTTTAGGGGACCGGCTGGGCCATGAAATTCTCAAGCATAAAATCAACCGGACTTGCGCTGTTATTGGGCGCTGCAACGGTCTTTTCTCAAGGTGCATTTGCTGCTGATATGCTTGACGATGGCACTCAGGGCGAAACTTTTGTCGAGTTCGGCACCGGCTGGTACATTCGCGGCGACATTGGTGGGGGCCTTTCCTCCGTCGAAGTGACAACGAATTTTACCAATGAAAATGCAGACCTGGGCACACCGGTTTCGGTGAGTGTTGCTGCGGGTTATGATGGCGGCAACGGATTCCGCTACGAAGCGGCCCTGAACCAGTTTACCAATCTCGATTTTGGCTCGCGCACATCCTATCCCGATTGTGGCGAAGAAGATCATGATGGACTTAATTCCACCGCTCCTCTTGCTGTGAGCGGTGAATGTTACCGCACCAATACGGCAAACATCACAGCCTCATCGATCATGGCGAATGCCTATGTACAGATGAACAGCTATGGGGGCTTTACGCCCTATCTTGGCGTCGGTGTTGGCGTGGCTTATGTGTCGTGGAACGAGTTTGAGTGGCACGATATTTGTACTGGAACCCAGGATACCGATTGCGGATCTGCTGGTGGCGTTGGTGTGAACGAACGGGCCATGGGCGAATATGAGGAAGCCCAGGGCTTCTCGCTTTCCGGCAATTTGATGGTTGGTGCCTCTTATGCATTGACCCAAAATACACTGCTCGATTTTGGCTACCGGTTCACCTATATCGGCGAAACATTTGCCGCGAAGCTGTCTGACAATGAATTCAACGAAAACGATCTGGAAGTGGGGTCTACTAACCTTCACGAATTCCGCGTCGGACTTCGCTACATGATCTGGTAGGCGCATTGCCATTACTGCGATTTCAAGACCGGGCCCTGTGCCCGGTTTTTTTGTTTTCGGGCAGGCCCTGTGCCTGGTATTTTTTGTTTTCGGGCCGCCCCTTTACTTGGTTTTCTTGTTATTGGGCAGTTGATTGAGGCGACATGGATTTGTCCGAATGCGCCATTTCCCGGTTGACGGTTTAACCGTAAATCTTTAAGCGCGGCGGTGGGACACCTCTCCCCAACGAGAGGCTTGCTATCTGGAAGGATAGGATAATGACAGCAAGACCACTGCTTGCGGCGCCACAATTGCGCCCGCAAAACCCCCGCTTTTCTTCTGGCCCCTGCGCCAAAAGACCGGGATGGACACCCTCCGTACTCGAAAATGCATCTCTTGGCCGCTCGCATCGCGCTGCCGAGGGGAAAGCCAAGCTTAAGCAGGCGATTGAAGACACGCGCGCAGTGCTCAATGTGCCAGACGATTATCGGATCGGCATTGTACCGGCTTCCGATACAGGCGCTTATGAAATGGCCATGTGGTCGCTTCTGGGTGCGCGTGCGGTGACCATGATGGCCTGGGAAAGCTTTGGCTCCGGCTGGGTCACCGATGTGATTAAACAACTCAAACTTGAAGACACCACTGAAGTGAAGGCTGATTACGGCCTGTTGCCGGATTTGTCGGCGGTCGATTTTGACACCGATGTTTGTTTCACCTGGAATGGCACGACTTCGGGGGTGCGGGTGCCCAATGGCGACTTCATTCCCGCTGACCGGAGTGGCCTGACCCTGTGCGATGCCACATCGGCTGCCTTTGCCCAGGATTTGCCCTTCGACAAGCTCGATGTGGTGACATTCTCCTGGCAAAAAGTGCTTGGTGGTGAAGCGGCCCACGGGGTGTTGATCCTCTCGCCCCGCGCGGTTGAGCGGTTGGAAAGTTACACGCCTGCCTGGCCATTGCCAAAAATCTTTCGTCTCACCAAAGGCGGCAAATTGATTGAGGGCATTTTTTCAGGCGCCACCATCAACACGCCCTCCATGTTGTGTGTGGAAGATTATCTGGATGCGCTGGCCTGGTCCCGTTCGGTCGGCGGTCTTAACGGCCTGATCGGCCGGGCCAACGCCAATCTTGCGGTTTTGGAAGACTGGGTTGAAAAAACCGATTGGGTTGAATTCCTGGCGGTTGATCCTGCGACCCGCTCAAACACTTCAGTGTGTTTGAAAATTGTCGATCCGCAGATTGCTGCTCTCGATGGGGATGCGCAAAACGCATTCGTCAAGAAATTGACCGGCCTTTTGGAAAGTGAAGGTGTCGCCTTCGATATTGGCGGATACCGCGATGCGCCGCCGGGCTTGCGGATATGGACGGGTGCGACCGTGGAAACATCCGATCTTCAAGCACTGACCCCGTGGCTTGACTGGGCGTTCTCCCAGGCAATTGCATCTGCTTAATTTTTACCTTTTTGCACGGTGCCCCAGCAGGGCCAGACCGTGCCAGACTTCAGGAAAACACCCATGACACATAAACCCCGGGTACTCGTATCGGACGCATTGTCCCCCACCGCCGTTGAAATCTTTCGCGAAAATGGATGCGAGGTGGATTTCAAACCGGAACTTGGCAAAGACAAGGATGCCTTGCTGGCCGTGATTGGCGACTATGATGGCCTTGCTATCCGGTCTGCCACCAAGGCCACCGAAAAGCTGATCGATGCCGCTACCAATCTTAAAGTGATTGGTCGGGCGGGAATTGGAGTCGATAATGTTGATATCAAATCCGCCTCACGCCGCGGCATTATTGTGATGAACACGCCGTTTGGGAATTCCATCACAACGGCAGAACACGCCATGTCGATGATGATGGCGGTTGCCCGCCAAATTCCCGCCGCCGATGCGTCCACTCAAGCAGGAAAATGGGAAAAATCCCGTTTCATGGGCGTTGAACTGACCGGCAAAACGCTGGGCCTGATTGGTTGCGGCAATATTGGCAGTATTGTTGCAGACCGCGCCATCGGCATGAAAATGCGGGTGATCGCATTCGACCCCTTCCTGTCCGAAGAGCGCGCGCAACAATTGGGTGTTGAAAAGGTAACACTGGAACAGCTGTTTCCACGCGCTGATTTCATCACCCTGCACACGCCATTGACCGACAAAACGCGCAACCTGATTGATGCCAAAGCCCTTGAGCAGGTCAAAGAAGGGGTGCGCATTGTCAATTGTGCACGTGGCGGATTGATTGATGAAGCCGCCCTTGCAGACGCTTTGAAAGCGGGCAAGGTCGCAGGGGCAGGGATTGATGTCTTTGAGGTGGAGCCTGCCACGGACAGCCCGTTGTTTGGACTGCCAAATGTGGTTTGCACACCGCATCTTGGGGCCGCCACCAAGGAAGCACAGGAAAATGTGGCTCTGCAGGTTGCTGAGCAGATGTCGGCCTATCTCACCCGTGGTGCGGTGACCAACGCGCTCAACATGCCTTCGATCTCTGCTGAAGAAGCGCCGCGCCTTATCCCGTTTGTGAAGCTTGCTGAAACGTTGGGGAGCTTTGTGGGTCAGGTAACGGAAAGCGCGGTCAAACAGGTTGAGATTTTGTATGATGGCCATGTTTCGGAAATGAACACCAAGGCCTTGTCGAGTGCGGTTCTGGCAGGGCTTTTGCGCTCTCAGATGTCGGATGTGAACATGGTATCGGCGCCGGTTATGGCAAGCGAACGGGGCATCAAACTGGTGGAAATGAACCGCGAAAAAAGCGGTGTATTCGACGGCTATATTCAGCTCAACGTCATTACAGAAGAAACCAGCCGTTCGATTGCCGGGACCGTATTTTCCGACGGCAAACCCCGGTTCATCCAGATCAAGGGCATTAACATGGAAGCGGAAGCGGGTGAACATATGCTCTACACTACCAACCGCGATGTGCCTGGCATTATTGGCCGATTGGGCGGCATGTTTGGCGAGGCTGGAATTAATATTGCCAACTTCTACCTTGGCCGCGACAAGGCGGGTGGGGACGCCATATCGCTGATCAGTGTCGACGCGGCGGTCCCGGCTGATTTTCTGGAAATGCTGAAAAATGCCCCGGAAATCGACAGCGCCAAAGCGTTGGAATTCTCGCTATAAGCTAGAAATTTCAGACGCTTATATCTGCAATTGTGCCGGTTGACTTGTTTTCAGTGGGCACAATTGCGTTTGGCCTATTTGGCCATTCTTTGTGCCAGCATGATGCCGCCGACCACGAGAAAGAATGCGACGAGGTGGTAGAGGTGTAGTTGCTCGCCCAGCAAAAGCACGGCCAGCAAGGCAGCGAAGACCGGCACGAGATTGATATATAATCCGGCCCGATTAGCACCCAGTGCGCCCACGCCGGAGATGAAAAAGCCCTGACTGAGAAGCGAGGGGAAAATACCGGCGAACACACATACCAGCACACCCTGCAGGGTGACTGGGAATTGTGCATGGCCGAGATAATGCTCAATACTCACACCAATAATCGAAAATATCAGGGCACCAGCGACCAGTGAGGTCAGCAGGCTCATCCAATGTATGTCCGGCTTGGCGCGCAGGGCGACCGAATATCCACCATAACAAAGGGCGGCAAAACCCATAAGGATGTCCCCCCGGCCCACACCGCTGTCGGTGCCACTGAAAAATCCAACAAGGTCACCGGCGGAAACGGTGACCAGCACGCCGATGAGGGTGAGCAAGAAGCCCAGGACTTGCAGCCAGCGAACACCGGTTCGGTAAATGATGTAATTTAACGCAAATATCACAACCGGCATGGCCGATTGTTCCAGCGCCACATTGATCGCCGATGTGTATTGCAGGCCGGAATACAGGAAGAAATTGAAAGCGGTATATCCAAACCCACCCATCATAAACAGATAGAACCAGTTGGCGCGCATGACCGGCCAGTCCTGGCGCAAGTGGTCCCTGGCAAGCAGGCTGATTAGTGAAAAAGCAATGGCCCAGCGGGCAAAGGTCAGCACCATGGGAGACACATGCCCCACCGCATATTTGCCAGCGATTGCATTGCCGGCCCAAAAAAAGGCCGTGACGGTCAACAGCAGGTGGGGATTGTTCAAACGGATCAAGTGGAAAGCTGCCTTGCAGCCTTTTGCATTGAGGACGGCGATCTGTAACACAGTTGGTCTGGCTTGAAAGTGCTTTTTCAACGTTCGCCGGGTGTCGATTGCACGGCAGGTTGGGGGGAAACGGCGTTCTGCCCTTGACCTTGCAGCCTGCGTGACGGAAGGAACAGGTTAAGAATTCCAACGCAAACAAGGTTATTGCGGCATGGCAAATGTGGTGGTCGTTGGCTCCCAGTGGGGGGACGAAGGCAAGGGCAAAATTGTTGACTGGTTGTCGGAGCGTGCCGACCTGGTGGTGCGCTTTCAAGGCGGGCACAATGCTGGCCATACGCTGGTCGTGGATGGCGCTGTTTACAAACTGAGCCTGTTGCCATCGGGTGTTGTGCGGCCGGGCAAATTGGGCGTTATCGGCAATGGAGTGGTGATCGACCCCCATGCGCTGGTGGCCGAAATCGGTCGGTTGCGCGATCAGGGCGTGGAAATATCTCCGGCCAATTTGCGCATTGCCGACAATGCTACGCTTATCCTGTCATTGCACCGTGATCTCGATGCCCTGCGCGAAGATGCCGCCAATACGGGCACAAAGATTGGCACCACCCGTCGCGGCATTGGCCCGGCTTATGAAGACAAGGTTGGGCGCCGGGCCATTCGTGTGATGGACCTGGCCAATCCCGACAGTCTGCGTGCCAAGATCGAACGCCTGTTGACCCACCACAACGCCCTGTTGCGTGGGCTCAATCGCGATGAGATCAAGGTTGATGCGATTTTCGATGAGTTGATGGCTGTTGCTGGAGACCTTTTGCCCTATCGCGAAACAGTCTGGCGCTTGCTCGATACGGCCAGACGTGAGGGAAAGCGCATTTTGTTTGAAGGGGCGCAGGGAACGCTGCTCGATATCGACCATGGCACCTATCCCTTTGTGACCTCGTCCAATACGGTTGCCGGTCAGGCGGCGGCGGGTTCGGGCATTGGGCCTGGGGCGCTGAATTTCGTGCTTGGCATTACCAAGGCCTATACCACTCGGGTGGGCGAAGGGCCGTTTCCAACCGAACAGCAGAACGAAATTGGCCGATTCCTGGGTGAAAAGGGACATGAATTTGGGACTGTAACCGGCCGTGAGCGCCGGTGTGGCTGGTTTGATGCGGCGCTGGTGCGCCAGGCGGTTTGTGCCAATGGTATTTCCGGCATCGCGCTGACCAAGCTTGATGTGCTGGATGGTTTGGAAGAATTGAAGATTTGCACAGGCTACAGGATTGACGGGGAGATCATTGATCACCTGCCTGCAAGCCAGGGACAGCAGGCCCGCGTGGAGCCGATTTACGAGACTTTGCCCGGCTGGAACGAACCAACTGTTGGGGCACGCACATGGAATGATTTGCCCGCCCAGGCAATAAAATATGTGCGCCATGTGGAAGAACTCATCGGCGCGCCGGTTACCATGTTGTCAACGAGTCCCGAACGTGACGACACAATACTTGTTGAAGACCCTTTTCATGACTAATTTGCATGTTACACGCACAGCACAAATACGGGGTGCCCCTGGCGGCATTTGGACTGGCAATTGAATGGCTGATTATTTCGCGGTATTAGACCGAACGCTTTCTGGTTTCACTGACCCGAAGCCACAGATGCGAATGAAGCTGTATGAACGTGCCCGCGGAACCATCCGCCGGCAACTTGAAGGGCGTACGCCACCGCCTGATCCTGCTACGTTGTCTGCGGAATTGGCCAAGCTGGAAGACGCGATTACCGCGATCGAAAGGGGCTTTGACCCTGGATATGAGCCAGCTCAAGCTGATGCTAGTGGCGGTGTCGCTGCACCGGCATCTGATCCCATCGTGCCGGAACCCGTTCCTTCACAATCGGTTCCTGAGCCGTCACCGGTCGCAGAGCAAGCGGTGGAACCTGTTGTTACACCTGAGCCAGCTCCTGCGCCTGTTGCCGAAACGCCCCTATATCAAGCGCCTGAACAGCCGGTATATTCTGATCCGCAAGCTGCGGCACCTATGCCGGGGGAAGCACTTCCTGATCCTCAGCCTGTTATCGCGCCAGAGCCTGCACCAGAGCCGCTTGCGCCTGAACCTGTTGTAGAGACAGCGCCACAACCGGCCACGATTTCATCGCATGCCGAACCGGTCGTTTCGTTTTCTCCGGCTCCACCGGCCGAGCCGATGCCAATGCCAGCGCCAGTACCAGCGCCAGAGTCAATTGCTCCTGCGCCAGTTGAACCGGCCATCGACCCGGTTGATGAATGGGCGCAGGAATTCATGTCGCCTGACCCAACACCGGCTGCCCCTGCGCCGCAGCCGGGCCTTTCTTCTGCGATGCACGATCTGGAAAATCAGGTAACTGCTGCCAATTCAAGTTTCACCAATCCGGCAGATGATTTAACCATCCCGCCCGCGCCTGGGTTTGGCTCACCAGTGCAAAAACGGCCCAAGCGTCATTTGGGTCGCTGGTTGCTTTTGCTGTTTTTCATCGTTCTTCTGGCGGCACTTGCCACCTATGGGTGGATGTATCGTGCACAGGTGATGGACACGCTTGGATTTTCCACGCTCAGCGATGACCTGACCCGGCCCAAGCCAGTGAAGACTATTTCTATCGCACCGGAGCCTGAACCTGAGCCGACACCGGAAACGCCGGCACCTGCATCTCAATCAGAGCCAAAACTGGAACAGCGTTTGGATTCAAGCGGACGGGAAATTGCCCCTGCTGTGGAACCCACCACAAATGACCAGGTGCTGTTGCCGCAATCGCAGCAAACACAGCCAGCTGATCCCGCACCGGCACCATCATCGACCCTTGCTGTTTCTCAAAGCGCAATTCTTTACGAAGAAGGTGCGTCGCGGGACAAAAACTCTTTCGATGCGGGGCGGGTGATTTGGAGCACTGTGGACGAGCCCACCGGCACTGGCACCGATACAGAACCAGCCATTCGGGCGCGTGTTGAAATACCTGGCCGCAATGTCGTGCTGATCATGACCTTGAAAAAGAACGTGGACAAAGCTCTGCCCGCCAGCCACCTCATTGAATTGGTCTTTGCTGTGCCGGATGATTTTTCCGGTGGTGCGATTGATGGCGTCAACCGCTATGTGTTGAAAGAATCCGAACAGGGTCAGGGCACACCGCTTGTGGGTGTTCCGGCCCGGATTGCCGATGGTATTTTCCTGATTGCGCTGAACAATCTCGACCAGGCCAAAGAACAGAACATCACCCTGTTGAAGAACCGTTCCTGGATCGACATTCCCCTGCAATACCGTACCGGTCGTCGCGCTTTGATCACCATTGAAAAAGGTGTGCCCGGTGAGAAAATTTTCAATGATGTGTTTCGCGCCTGGGGCGAAGGGTAGTCCCGTTCGCGCATAATCCTGCTTGAAATGTGCCTGCAATTGTTCCAAGACTTTGTTGTTCCAAGGGGTGTCGCAGAAGTGCGGCTGAGATGGCGTTTGCCGAACCCTTGATCGAATTTCGATCAGGAACCTGATCCGGATCATGCCGGCGAAGGGACGGGAAAACGCAGCCGCTCAATTGGAGCGTGCATTTTCAACTTCTTGAGCTGGTATTTCCGTGCGGTTCCTTCGCGACAACATGTCGGAGAGGTTTTGTGCACACGAACGCGCTTGCAAATCTGTTGGGAGGCACGGTTCGGGCTTTGGGAACCGGCGCTGTGCTTGTGGCGATTTGGGCGCTGGGCGTTGTGGTTTTTCAACCGGCCCCGTTCATTTTGCCGGGGCCTGATCGTGTGTTCTTTGTCCTGGTGGCGCAATTTGGGTCGCTGATGCATCAGGCAGGTATAACGCTGGTGGAAATCCTGCTGGGGTTGGTGTTTGGCAGCATTCTTGGGGTGTCTACTGCTTTGCTGGTCCATGCGGTTCCTCTGGCGAAACGCTATGTGATGCCCGTGCTTGTGGCCAGTCAGGCACTGCCTGTATTTGCAATTGCGCCGCTGCTCATCCTTTGGTTTGGCCTTGGTCTTGGTTCCAAGATCGCAATGGCAACGATCATTATCTATTTCCCCGTGGCATCGGCTCTAAATGATGGGATGAGCCGGGCTGACGGGGCGCTGATGGATCTTGCCCGGCTTTATCGCGTGACGCCCTGGCAATCGCTGATACATTTTCGCTTACCGGCTGCGATGCCGTCGCTGGCCTCCGGGTTGCGCGTGGCGGCAACAATTGCGCCCATTGGAGCGATCGTGGGTGAATGGGTCGGCGCATCTGGGGGACTTGGATATCTCATAAATCAGGCCAATGCGCGCATGCAGACCGACATGGTGTTTGCCGCGCTGCTTGTTCTCATCATCATGGTGCTCGCGTTGCGGGCAATTGTCGATTTCGTTCTTGACCGGGTGCTCTATTGGGCACCGCGCACGGTCCATTCCCTCGTCTGAAAGGAAAAATCTATGCTGGCTTTGCTGCGAATTCTGGGCGCTTTTGCGCTGCTTACCCTGTCTGTTCAAGCCCATGCGGCGGATAAACTGACGGTCTATCTGGACTGGTTTGTGAACCCCGATCACGCGCCTTTGGTGATTGCCAAAACCCAGGGCTATTTCAAGGAAAGGGGGCTGGAAGTGGAACTGGTGGCACCGTCCGACCCCAGCGCACCGCCCCGATTGATTGCTGCCGGGCAGGGCGATATTGCCATATCCTATCAGCCTCAATTGCATGTTCAGGTGAGTGAAGGCCTGCCGCTAACCCGCATCGGTACGATTGCGGAAACACCGCTTAACGCGCTTGTGGTGCTCAAGGACGGGCCGATCAAATCCATCGCTGATTTGAAGGGCAAGAAGGTTGGATTTTCTGTCGGGGGCTTTGAAGATGCATTGCTCGCGGCCATGTTGAAACAGGAGGGCCTCACACTTGCCGATGTGGAACTGATCAACATCAACTTCGCCCTGTCACCATCGCTGATCACCGGCGCCGTGGATGCTGTGATTGGCGCATTTCGTAACTTTGAGCTGAACCAACTGGACATTGAAAAGCGTCCGGGACTGGCCTTCTACCCGGAAGAAAACGGTGTGCCGGTTTATGATGAGCTGATCTTCATTGCCAAGAATGATCGCCTGGACGATGCGCGGTTCCGCCCGTTCATGGAGGCTGTTGAGCAGGCGACCTTGTATCTGACCAACCATCCTGAAGAGGCGCTGGAACAGTTTTTGAAGGAATATCCTGACCTCAACAATGAACTTAACCGACGTGCCTGGGTCGACACATTGCCCCGCTTTGCCAAGCGCCCGGCGGCGCTGGACACAGGTCGTTACGCGCGCTTTGCCAAATTTATGAAAGAGGCGGGACTGATCAAAACAATCCCGCCAGTTTCAGATTATGCCATTGAACTGAAATAGCGCTATTCTAGGCGGCGAATTCGCTCAGTGTGCCGCGGGGTGGATAGTTTTTATCCTGTATGAAGCCGATGGAAGCGACAATTTCTGCCGTCTTGGGGCGGCAGAACGGCACGGTTTGAACCCATGAGGCATAAAGCGTGCCGTCATTGCGGATCAAAAACAGGCCCGGCTCGTTGAAGATTTTCAATTCTTCTACGCCGGTCGATGTTTTGCCACGGCTTGTGGACATGTGAAGACCCCAGGCGCGGGCCTGATCGATGGTCATGCCATGGGCGAGGGGAAGTTCAGGCAATTGCCACTCATCACGCGAGCTGACCGCGCGCTCTTGCGGGTCCATTGAAACCGCAATCACATTTGTGCCCAGGGCTTCAAAGTCTGCCTTGGCGGCCTGAAGTTCCAGCAGCTGATCCTTGCATTTGGGGCAGTGGTAACCGCGGTAGAACACTAGCAATGTGAAATTCTTGCCCAGCGAGGCGGCCAGGTCAGTCTCCGTGCCATCAAGGAATTTAAGGGGCAGTTGAGGAACGGGCTGGCCGGGGATGAGTGCGGTTGGTGCAGACATTGTGATCTCCATAATTAAAGAAAAGGCCCGCCAGTTTGTCTGGCGGGCCTTGCTGGATTGGCAATAAAGTTAGTGAGTGGCAGCAAGCTGGGCTTGCGGTTTGGCCAATTCCTTGGCGGCAGACACCATGTTCTTCTGCACTTTCTCAAACGCGCGTACTTCAATTTGGCGTACCCGCTCACGGCTGATGTCGAACTCGGTAGAAAGCTGTTCCAAAGTCAGTGGATCTTCTGACAGACGCCGGGCTGCGAAGATGCGCTTTTCGCGCTCATTGAGCACTTCCATCGCATCAGTGAGCATTTCACGACGGACTTCCAGCTCGTCCTGCTGGATCAGAGTCTGTTCCTGACTTTCGCTTTCGTCAACCAGCCAATCCTGCCACTGGCCAGCTTCGCCTTCGGCTGCGCGGATGGGCGCATTCAAGGATGCATCACCCGACAGGCGTTGGTTCATCGACCGCACTTCGTCTTCGCTCACGCCCAAAGTGGTCGCGATTTTTTCCACGTGATCGCTTTTTAATTCGCCATCTTCAAGGGCTTTGAGTTTGCCCTTCAGCTTGCGCAGGTTGAAGAACAGGCGCTTTTGATTGGCGGTCGTGCCCATTTTCACCAGGCTCCACGAACGCAGCACATATTCCTGGATGGATGCCTTAATCCACCACATGGCATAGGTTGCGAGCCGGAAACCGCGTTCAGGATCGAATTTCTTGACCGCTTGCATCAGGCCCACATTGCCTTCGGAAATGACTTCTCCGATTGGCAGGCCGTAGCCGCGATAGCCCATGGCGATCTTGGCGACGAGGCGCAAATGGCTTGTCACCAGCTTGTGGGCAGCCTCGGTATCGTCGTGTTCTGCATAGCGCTTGCCGAGCATATATTCTTCATCGGGAGCGAGCATGGGAAACTTGCGAATTTCTTCCATATAGCGCTGCAACCCGTTGCCGCTGGCGGAAATGGTTGGGAATGTGTTTGCCATCTTATTTTTCTCTCCTCTATCCGCATAATGTCAGTCCCAAATCGGGCAAGACATTGTCGTACATACATTCTGGGATAATTTGCGTTCACCAAAATTGATGGGCGCGGGCCATCCCGTTGATTGACATATAGGTCATGAAATTGGGATTTCATCGTATTTTTGCGATTAATCGTAAAAAAGCGATCAAACACTTGTTATGGGCCGGAAATTGAGATCGATGGTCTCATTTATTGAAGTGTGTGGCCAGGAATTGGGCTGCAATTCGTTGATGCGCCGCCATTTTTTCGCTGTCCATACGTTCAGCAGCCTTGCACATCATGGCCCAGCGGGGATTTTTTCCCAGTTCCTGGCGGTGATTCCAAATCCATCTCCAATATAATCCGTCCCAGATGTCTGCCCATGGACCATGTTTGTGATGGCTCATCTTCTTGATGTAGGCGGAGCCGGAAAAATAAGGCTTGGTTGTGATCAAGCCGCCATCGGCGTTCTGGCTCATGGCATATACGTTGGGCACCATCACCCAATCGTAGGAATCGATGAACATCTCCATGAACCAGCGGTAAATTTCATCGGGGTCAATTTCGCACAGGAACATGAAACCGCCCAACACCATTAAACGCTCGATGTGGTGACAATAGGCGGTGTCATTGATCCGCTGGATGGTGTCATCAATGGGATCGATGCCCGTGGTGGCTGTATAGAAGATTTTGGGCAGGGGGTTGGTGTGGTTCCAGTGATTGGTTGTGCGCATTTTCACGCCCAGATCATCATAGGTGGCGCGCATGAACTCGCGCCAGCCAATGATCTGACGCACAAAACCTTCAAGGGCATTGAGCGGAACCTGGAACCTGCTTCCATGGGCCAAACTGGCTTCCAACACCTGGGAGGGGGTCAATAGTCCGGTATTGAGCATGGGCGTGAGGACGCTGTGCCAAAGCCAGTTTTCTCCTTCAACTATGGCGTCTTCAAAATCGCCAAAATGGTGGAAGCGCTCGTGCAGAAATCGGTCAAGCCAGTCCTGGGCAGATTTGTGGTCGGTGGGATACCACATGTTGTCGATTGAGCCGGGATTATGGGGCCACCTGGCTTCAACATAGTCGCGGGCCTCAATGTCATTTTGATCCGCCTTGCGTGGGAGAATTTGAGGAATAGTGCCCAATTGTTTTTTGGGCACTTTCTTTCGGTTTTCTTCATCAAAACTCCAGCGCCCACCCACGGGCTTGGCGTCGTTTTCCATGAGCACATCAAGGCGGCGGCGCTGGCTTTTGTAAAAGTCGGCCATGAACCAACGGTTGCGGGCGGTGCGGTAAGCGGTGTTGTCCTGTCGGCTGTTCAAAAAGCCCGGTGAGGGGAGCGTGCGCAGCTTCAGGCCGCGTTCTCTGCACAGGGCATGAAGTCGTTTTTCCAACGAAAAGTCGTGGGGGTCGCAGACATGGATTTCCTGCGCCTCGCTTTGTTGGGCATAGTCCAGCGCCCGCTTCAGCGCGGACTTGCTGGCATCATGTTCGATATAATGAGTGCGGTGATCCGCCGCTTCCAAGGTGGCCTGATAGTGCTTCATTGTTGCGCGGTGATAGGCGAGCTTTTGCTTGTGGAATCTGATTGTGTATTGCCGGTCGCCGAAAAACAGATCGTCCTCAATCAATACGAAGCATGGTGCGGGTTGTGATTGTTTGACGGAATTTTCAAACAGCTGATGGGGAAAAACAAAAAACGTGATTTCGCTGGCATGGGGCATGGAAGAGACGGGCTCGGAATATTTGCGCGATTGAACAAGTGGCTTTGGCGACACTTCTGCCACTTGCTTTGATATCGCAGCCATACCATCTTTAGGCGTAATTAAACTGCGCGCTATTTGCGCACATGCAACATTTGTCAGGACGAAAAGATCAATGGCCATAAACAATCGGATTGCAGATTTTCACGATGAAATCACCGAGTGGAGGCGCGAAATTCATCAGCATCCGGGCCTGCTGTATGATGTGGAAGAAACCGCCGCCCTGGTTGCTGCCAAGCTGAAAGAATTTGGCGTGGATGAGATTGTCGAGGGGGTAGGCCGCACCGGTGTCGTGGGCGTGATCAAGGGCCGTAAATCCGATTCCGGCAAGGTTGTGGGCATGCGCGCCGATATGGATGCATTGCCCATCGTTGAGAAACGCGATCTGCCCTATAAATCCAAATATGCGGGCAAAATGCATGCCTGCGGCCATGATGGGCACACCGCCATGTTGTTGGGCGCTGCGAAATATTTGGCAGAAACGCGCAATTTTGACGGTACAGCCATTGTTATTTTTCAGCCTGCCGAAGAAGGCGGCGCTGGCGGCAAGGCAATGTGTGATGATGACATGATGGCAAAGTTCGGCATTCAGGAAGTCTATGGCCTGCACAATATGCCGGGCCTGCCGGTTGGAGAATTTGCCATTCGTTCCGGCGCGATCATGGCGGGAACCGATGAATTCACCATCACGGTCAAGGGGTTGGGTGCCCATGCGGCCATGCCACACGGGGGCAATGACCCCATTATCATCGCCACGCAAATGGTTCAGGCATTACAGTCTATTGTGTCGCGCAATGTGGATCCGCTCAGTTCAGCGGTGGTAACTGTCACCGCCATTCAGGCTGGCAAGGCTTATAATGTTATCCCCCAGGAAGCCAAGTTCTGGGGCACGGTGCGCACGCTGGACCGTGATGTGCGGGCCCTTGTTATGGCGCGTATGAAAACAATCCTTGAAAACATTGCCGCTGCATATGATGCCGAAGTGGATATCGCCATCAAGGAAGGGTATCCGGTCACGTTCAACCATGATGTGGAAACCGATTTTGCGGCCAGTGTGGCACGCGAAGTTGTCGGCGAGGCCCGGGTGAATGTGGAGCAATTGCCGGTTATGGGGGGAGAGGATTTCTCCTACATGCTGGAAGAACGCCCCGGCGCGTTCATCTTCATGGGCAATGGCGACACGGCCGGACTTCACCACGAAGAATATGATTTCAACGATGACGCCATTCCTGTGGGCACCAGTTACTGGGCAAAAATTATCGAGAAAGCGATGCCAGCGGGCTAGTGGCGTCCGTCCTATTGCGATCCGTGTTGCGCGCCGTTTTTGCGCGCTGTTGATGTCAGGATCGCATAGGCTTCATTGATCCGGCGCGACATGGAATCGGTGTATTGCGCCACTTCCCTGGGCAGTTCCACATTGGCAAATCGGTCGGCGTGATAGGATTTTGCCCGGCGCAGATAGGCTTCGCGGATTTCACCATCGGTGGCGGTGCGCTCAATTTCCAGAACCGCATAGGGGTCAGTGCCATCAAGCCGCCCTTCTGTGGGAAGGCTGATGATCTTTGCCGTCTTGCGTTCCTCAACCTCGGCGATTGAATCTTTCGAGATCAGCCGCTCATTGCCATTCATGTCGCAAAAGCGGACAAATCGCATGTCGTTGTTGATTGTGCGTTCAACGGTGCCGCCAAGATTGACCACGAAGTCCCCAACGAGATGCCTGCCATCCATCATGGTCAAAGTTACCGGTAATGTCAGGCGATCGCTATCTTGCATTGCGCTGGGCCGTTTATCGAAAGTTCAATCCTGTGACAATTATAGTCCAGGGAGTGTTTATTCTTCGATAATCGATAGTTGTGATATTCTGCGGCCGTCTAAACCATGAATATAGATTACCCGATTGCCAGAAGACAGTTTAACGGTAATGGCGATACGGTCATCTGACAGGGATGTGGAGAGAATTTGCGATCCTGCAGGCAAGGAAAGCTGGCCGGTTGCGGCGGGGGCCGTTGCTTCTGTCGCATTGAGTTTGTAGACAATCGCGATCAGTACGGTCATGAGCCCGATCATCATGATTGCGCCAGACACCATGAGCAGACGAACCATTTTCCGTCGGATCGCTTCCACTTTCGGGTCGAGGGGTTCGTCTTGGGTCTGATCGCTCATAGGGCTTTTGAAGGATGGTTTTCACATGAGCGCTGGTGATAACGGCAAGAGCGGCACAAGGGAAGAGGCACGGATGGACGAAATGCAGGTGCTTGAGGTTCCCCATTCTGCTGCGGGGAAGAGAGTCGATCTTTTCATTTCCGCTAATGCACCAGATGACATTTCCAGAGCCCGGGTCCAAAGCCTTGTTCGTAAGGGTTTGGTGACCATAAACGGCATCATACCAAGGGGAACCAGCACGAAAATCGATGCCGGCGATGTGGTGCGTTACGCCATGCCGCCCGCCGAAGAGGCGGTGCCCGAACCCCAGAATATTCCACTGGATATTCTGTTTGAAGATGAGGATCTGATCGTCATCAATAAACCCGCTGGAATGGTGGTTCATCCCGCGCCTGGCAATTGGTCCGGCACTTTGGTCAACGCCCTGCTGCACCATTGCAAAGGGGCATTGTCCGGTATTGGAGGGGTGAAGCGGCCGGGCATTGTTCACCGGTTGGACAAAGACACAAGTGGCGTGCTGGTGGTCGCCAAATCTTACCGCACCCATGTGGATTTGCAGGAACAGTTTGCCGACCATGGCCGCACGGGTCCGTTGGAGAGATCCTATCTCGCCCTGGTGTGGGGCGCACCACCGCGCATGAAGGGAACCATTCATACCTTCATTGGCCGCCATCCCACCCTTCGTCTGCAACGTGCCGTTCTGGAAGAGGGGCGCAGCGACGCCAAGGAAGCCATTACGCATTATACCGTCCAGGCACGCGTGGAAGATGCATCCCGCCCCGGAGAGGCGCTGGTTTCACTGGTTGAGTGTCGCTTGGAAACGGGGCGGACACATCAGATACGTGTGCATATGACCCATATCGGTTGCCCTTTGCTGGGCGACCCGGAATATGGCAAGCAATTCATGAGCCGGGTGGTGAAATTGCCCCCACCGGCGCAGGCATTGATGGCTGGATTTAAACGCCAGGCGTTACATGCGCGCACCCTGTCATTTCGGCACCCGGTAAGTGGCGAGGCGGTTTCTTTTGTGGCCGAACCACCGCCAGAGATGACAGATCTGCTGGCGGCAATCGAAAAGGGCTAGTTCAACAGGGGCGACCAGGCCGGGTCTGACGCGAAGGCTGGGGTTGGCACAGCCTGTTCGTTGCGGCCAGTCAGGTCGATTGTGTGCAAGCGCGGACCGCCGCCTGCGCCGCGTGTTTCACGGAAGAACATCAATGTTCGGCCATTGGGCGCCCATGTTGGCCCTTCATTGTGGAAACCTTCCGTCAATATCCGCTCACCTTTGCCATCAGGGCGCATGACGCCAATCATGAACTGGCCGCCGGATTGTTTGGTAAAGGCGATCAGGTCACCACGGGGCGACCAAACGGGGGTGGAATAGCTGCCCGCACCAAAGGAGATGCGCTGGGGATTACCGCCATTGGCGTCCATGACATATAGTTGCTGACGCCCGCCACGGTCGGATTCAAAGACAATGCGACGCCCATCGGGGGAATAGGAGGGTGATGTATCGATGGCGGTTGTGTTGGTCAAACGTGTGGTGTTTCGCGAACGCAAGTCCATCGTATAAATATTGGCATTGCCGCTTTGCTGCAGGCTCATGATCACGCGCTGGCCATCGGGCGAAAAGCGCGGAGAGAATGTCATGGTGGGAAAGTTGCCCACCACTTCACGCTGACCGGTTTCAATCTGCAGGAGATAGACGCGCGGCTGGTTGCCAGCGAAGGACATGTAGGTGACTTCCTGGCGCGAAGGAGAAAACCGCGGCGTGAGCACAAGGTCTTTGCCATTGGTCAAATAACGCACATTGGCCCCATCCTGATCCATGATCGCAAGGCGTTTGATGCGCTTGTTTTTCGCCCCTGATTCAGCGACGAAAACAATGCGTGTATCGAAATAGCCTTCTTCGCCGGTCAGGGATTTATAAATTGCATCGGCGATGATGTGGGCCACCCGGCGCCAGTTGTTGGGGTCTGTTGAATATTGTTGCCCCTCAATCTGTTCGCCACCAAATGTATCCCACAGGCGGAACTCGGTTCTGAACCTGCCGCCACCTTCGCTGACAACGCGCCCGGTCACCAGGGCCTTGGCCTTGATTGATGTCCAGTCTGGAAAGCGCGGTGGGGAATTGGTGTCGGTGATCTTTTGAATGAATGCAGCACGGTCTATGGGGGCAAACAGGCCGGAACGGCGCAAATCAGCTTCGACCACCTGGGCGATTTTCTTGCCAAGGTCACTTTCGCCCAAAAACAGCGGAATGGCGATGGGCAGCGGTTCAACATTTCCGCGTGTCACATCAATCTCAACCCGCGCCTGGGCAGGCAGGGCGACCAACAGGACGATGGCGAGAAACGCTGATAGCAAGGACGCAAGTCTGAAAGCGGGGGCAATATTCATATCGTTTTCTTTTCCGATGCTGCGTTCAATAGAGTTCATGTTTTGGATTTGGTCGGTTTATGAAAGGGATTGAGGTTGTGTCGAGATGGAATACAATCACGGTCATAGCATGTCTTGAAGTGAAAAATTCACAACCAATTCTGAATCGCCTTTCAAATCGTAAGGGGCGCATTCAATTATGGAACTTCTTGTGCGGGTGGCCAGTGTTGCTTTCATGCGCCCGCTTGTGCCGGAAACCTTGACCTTCACCCTGCCGTCAATTTCGCCGGTTGGGGTGAGCTTTAGGGATACGCGCACGCGCATGGTGGCTGCATCGGGATGCCCGGTCAGGTCGGTGACGCCCCAACAACCTTCCAGCCGGCCACGCAATGCGGCCAGTTCTGATGCTGAAAGCTTGCTGGTATTGTTTGCGGTTTTGGCCCCGCCGCCAGCTTTTTTGGTGTTGCGCTTTTTGCCGCTGCCCGATTCCTGATTGTTCACCGTGGCCTTTTCAACGGCTTTCTTTTTCTTCTTGTCTTCGGCCTTGCGGTCTTTTTTGTCTTCGGGCTTTTTGTCGTCGGGCTTTTTGGCCGCTTGCTCAGGTTTTGGCGGGGATGGCCGTTTCTTTGGCGCGGGTACTTTTTGGGGCAGAGGTTCAAACGAATTCTCGTCGACCTTTTCAACCTCGTCTGGTTTGGATTTTTCAATCAGCAATGCCAGGTCGGTCTTGGTTTCCTGTTCCGGTTCCGGCTTTACTTGCGGCTTTGGAACGGGGACCGGATCCGGCTTGGTTTCCGCCTTCGGCCTGCTGCTTGGGGTGGGGGCCTGGGTTTTTTCCACCGGGGGTGCAATCGTTTGGGGCGCGTCGACTGATTTCGCATCGCGGTCGGTGTCGCCAACATTTTCAGCTTGGGTGTCTGGCAGTTTTGGTGGCGATTTAGTTTCCTTGGGCGCGGGCGGTGTTTCGAGTTTGGCCTGTTCGTCGCCTTTCACGGTCAGCGTTTCTTCCGCCGTATTCTCATATATGATTGGAATTTCATCAAAGTCTGAATCGAGCGGTTTTGCTGTCGACAGGGATACCAGTGCGGAGCCAAGAATGACCGCATGGAGTATCGTTGATGTGGCGAAACCTGCCTTCATTTAACTGTCCTGGCTCATATCTGCGCACCCGATAGGGGAATTGCCGATATCCAATTGCCAATTTGCTCCCTACTGAATTGGGTTACTGTCGAGGCCCATTTTGCGGAATCCGGCGCCGCTGAGTTCGCCCATGACTTTGGAAATGGTTTCATAATCGGCATCGCGCGAACCGCGTACACGAATGCGTTCATCCAGACCATTTTCCGCAATGGCTTTTAACTTGGGCACCAATTCTTCCAGCGTGATTGGGTTTTCGTTGATGAAGATCGATTTGTCTGATCGCACGGTAATGCTGATTGGCTGCGTGTTTGTGGGCAGCGGACGGGCATTGGTTTCCGGTAGATCGACTGGCACACCTACGGTCAATAGGGGGGCTGCGACCATGAATATGATCAGCAATACAAGCATCACGTCCACAAAAGGGGTGACGTTGATTTCGCTCATTGGCGCGTGGCGGCGGCTTCGGCGGCGACGGCCCCCGGATACTCCACTGCTGCCCACTGACATGCCCATTCAATTCATTCCTATCGATTTTGGTTCCGTGGAAACTGGTTTCCTACTGGCCGTTTCTTTCATCAATTTGACGCGAAAG
The DNA here is from genome assembly GCA_937930845.1 of uncultured Rhizobiaceae group bacterium. GTDB lineage: Bacteria > Pseudomonadota > Alphaproteobacteria > Rhizobiales > Rhizobiaceae > Pseudahrensia. The sequence continues at coordinate 136,135 of CALHBJ010000011.1, read as the reverse complement.
TATGGCCGAGAATTCGTCTGCAAAGCCTTCCAACTGGGTGCCAATTTTACCGGCGTCGGCGGAAAGCTTGTTATAGGCAACCACTGCTGGAATGGCTGCCAGGAGGCCAAGCGCGGTGGCCAGCAAGGCTTCGGCAATGCCTGGGGCAACAACGGCCAGATTGGTGGATTTTGATCCGGCAATCGCCTGGAATGATGTCATGATGCCCACCACGGTGCCGAACAGGCCCACAAAGGGTGCCGCGGAACCCAGCGTGGCCAGGAACAGCAGACGTTTTTCCAAACGCTCCATTTCCCGGGCCATGGAAACATCGAGCACTTTATCAATGCGGGTCTGCAAACCGATTGGCGAGCGGGCATTGCGCTCGAACGAACGCTTCCATTCGCCCATGGCGGCGACGAACAATGCTGCCATGCCCACATTCTTGCGTTCCTGAAGGGTGCGGTACAATTCCTCAAGGCTCTGGCCGGACCAGAAAATCTGCTCAAACTGATTGACCTGACGCCGTGTGCGTCCAAACAGGATGGTTTTGTCGACAATAATTGCCCAACACCACACAGATGCCAGAATCAGGCCGACCATCACAATTTTTACGACCAGCCCCGCTTCCAGGAACAGGGCAATCAGGGACGTATCCACTTCAGGCGCTGCCAATTCGTCACGCGCCACCCCCTGGGCCAGGGCGCTGGACGCGGCAAACGCTAGTGAGGTGGCGGATATTGTGAGTTTTAAAGCCACTGATCTGACGGAAGCGTTCATTCGGGCGTGTCCTGGGAAATGTTTAAAAGCGAAAATGCGGTTCAGTTTGGCATGTCATGGTGATGGAAGACTGCAAGTTGCTGCCAAATTAGGTGAAACGATGGCGCGGACTGACCTATTGCAAGGTGATTCACATGCCATCTGCTTTGCCGCCTACCTTGGCGGAAACATGGTTAATGAAGCGTTAGGAAATTGGGCAAGTCATCAATATATTACGTAAGGGAATGTTTTGCCCGGACATATTACGAGTGCGAGACACCAAGGCGTTCTATGAGTTGTGCTGGAAACCGCCGTGGCCGTCCTTCCGGATTGATCAGCACAACTGTTACAAGAGCGGCGACCAGCAATTCCTCGTCCCTGAAAATACGCTGATTGAAGGTCAGTCGCAGCCCTTTGAGGATGCCCCGGTCAGTTTCCACGCGCAGCACATCATCAATACGTGCAGCGCCCTTGTAGTCGATCTCCATGCGGTGAACGGCGAAGGCAAGGCTTTCGCCATAATGCCCCTTGGACAATTCGTGGTGGTGGACACCCAGCAGCCGCACATAATCAGACCGACCATGTTCAAAAAAATCGAGATAGCGCCCGTGATAGACAACACCGGAGAAATCGGTGTGCTCGAAATAGACCCGTTCAATCAATGTGTGCGAATTTGCGTGGAGTGTGCCGGTATTCACATCGGAGTTGGGGACTTTGTTCAATTGTCACCCTCCTCAAACAAAGTAGCCTGGCGGGTTTCAAGGCCGCCGGGCATGGCAAGGCCCGCATGGTCAAAGGCTCTTGGGGTCATCACGCGGCCGCGCGGGGTGCGTTGAATGAAGCCCTGCTGAATGAGATAGGGTTCAATGATGTCTTCAATGGCATCGCGCGGTTCTGACAGGGAAGCTGCGATGGTTTCAATCCCAACCGGGCCACCGCCAAAATTTTCGCCAATGACGGTGAGATAACGCCGGTCGAGTTCATCCAGACCAATGGGGTCGACGCCCAATTGATCGAGTGCGCGGTCGGCAATGGCGCGTGTGACCCGGTCGCTGCCCGCCACGAGTGCGAAATCGCGCACCCGCCGCAGCAATCTGCCAGCAATGCGCGGTGTGCCGCGGGCGCGCTTCGCCACTTCCAGGGCACCATCGTCATCAATGCCAATGCCAAATATGCGGGCACCGCGCCGCACGATCAGTTCCAGTTCCGGGATGGTATAAAATTGCAGCCGAATGGGAATGCCGAAACGGTCGCGCAAGGGCGTGGTCAAAAGTCCCAGCCGTGTGGTTGCTGCAACCAGCGTGAATTTTGCCAGATCGATTTTGACCGAGCGCGCCGCCGGACCTTCGCCAATAATCAGATCAAGCTGGAAGTCTTCCATGGCGGGATAGAGGATTTCCTCCACTGCCGGATTGAGACGATGAATTTCATCAATGAACAACACATCGCGGTCTTCAAGATTGGTCAACAAGGCGGCCAGATCACCGGCTTTGGCGATGACCGGGCCGGAAGTGGAGCGGAAATTAACACCCAGTTCCTTGGCCATGATTTGGGCCAACGTGGTTTTGCCGAGCCCAGGCGGTCCCACAAACAGGACATGGTCCAGCGCTTCGCCGCGCTGTTTGGCGGCTTCAATGAATACGGACAAATTGGCGCGCGCCTGTTCCTGGCCGGTAAAGTCTGCCAGCCTTTCAGGGCGGATGGATGCATCCACATCTTCGGTCTTGCGCTCGCCGTCAATAATACGCTCGTCACTCATGAACTCAGCTCCCGCAGGCCAAGGCGGATGAGGGTGGCGCTGTTGGCGTCTTCACCGGCGCTTTTGAGTGCTGCGCCCACGGCGGCACTGGCCTGCTGGCTGGAATAGCCCAGATTGCTCAGGGCACTCACCGCATCCTGCACGGCGCTGCCAGCGACCCCTTCGCCAATTTCCTGTTGCAGCCCGATCGTGCCGGTTGCATCGCCGGAAAGGGCAGGTGCCTTGTCTTTCAGTTCCGTGACGATGCGCTGAGCAACTTTTGGGCCAACCCCTGGTGCACGTGCCACCATGGCTTTGTCTTGCAGGGCGATGGCCGAGGCAATTTCACCGGGGGACAATGTGCCCAAAATGGCCAGCGCCACTTTTGCGCCAACGCCCTGGACGTTTTGCAAAAGGCGGAACCATTCCCGCTCCAGATCGGCAGAAAAGCCAAAAAGTTTGATTTCCGTTTCGCGCACATGGGTTTCAATTGCCAGGGTAACCGCTTCGCCAGCCGATGGCAGGCTGCCCAGGGTTCGTGTGGAACAATGGACCTGATATCCAACGCCGTGGACATCAATGATGACCCAGTCTTCGCCGTTGGAATCCACCACACCTTTGAGTTTGCCAATCATTGTGTGTCCTTAACCAGCCGCAACAGCGGCGGCAATGCGATTGCTGCCCATTCCCCGGTGATGGGCATGGCATATGGCGATGGCCAGCGCATCTGCCGCATCGTCTGAATCATAGCTGGATTTAGGCAACAGCATGTCGACCATGAGTTTGATTTGGGATTTATCCCCATGGCCCACGCCAATGACGGCCTTTTTGACGGCATTTGGTGCATATTCGGCCACCACCAGCCCGGCACGGGCGGGAACCAGCATGGCAATGCCACGGGCCTGGCCCAGTTTGAGCGTCGCGCCTGCATCCTTGTTGACGAATGTGTTTTCAACGGCTGCCTCATCGGGGGCGTGTCGTGACAACACGTCGACCATGCCGTCGTGGAGTTGCAGCAGGCGTTGTGCCAGCTCGGATTTTACATTTGAACGAATGGTTCCTGCAGCGACAAAACGCAGGCTGCTGCCCTGGCTTTCCACCACGCCCCATCCCATGTTGCGCAAGCCGGGATCGATGCCAATAATGCGGATCGTTTCACTCATGAATTCTCACTTGGTGAGTCGTTTGAAAAGACACTGTGGAAGCTGTTGGAGGAATGCAAGATGGTAGACGATAATTGGCAGTCGGGCGCGGCCTGGATGCGGGGTGAAATCATGCCAATCGCCAATGCCGCCATTCCAGTTACGGACTGGGGTCTGACCCATAGCGACATCACCTACGATGTGGTGCATGTGTGGGACGGGCGCTTTTTTCGCATGGATGATTATCTGGAACGCTTTGAACAAAGCCTTGAAAAGTGCCGCCTGAGCATTCCCCAATCGCGCGATGAAATAAGAGATATTCTCCACAATATCGTTGCCCGCAGCGGCCTTCAACGCAGCTACGTTTCCGTTGTTGCGAGCCGGGGCCAGCCCAAGATTTTGGGGAGCCGTGACCCGCGGGATTGTGAGAATCATTTCTATGCATGGTGTGTGCCGTTTGTTTGGGTGTTTTTGGAAGATGTGGTGGCGCGGGGCGCCCATCTGCTCGTGCCGGAACAGGTGGAGCGCATTTCGCCCGGCAGCGTTGATCCAACGGCCAAGAACTACCACTGGGGTGATTTTACCCAGGGTCTCATAGATGCAAAGGAAGCCGGGTACGACAATACGTTGCTGCTGGACAGGGATGGCAATGTGACCGAAGGCCCCGGATTTAATGTGTTCATGGTCAAGGATGGCAAAGTGACAACTCCGCGTTCAGGCGTATTACAAGGGATCACGCGCAAAGTTGCCATGGAAATATGTGCCCATCACGGACTGACCTGCGAAGAGAGCGATATTCCCTTTGAGGCGTTTTTACAGGCCGATGAGGTGTTTGCCACAACCACCGGCGGCGGCGCGGTGCCAATCACCCGCGTCAATCAAAGAATTTTTTCAAATGACGCCATAGGTCCGCTGACCCGCAAGATCAGCGACACCTATTGGGACTGGCACAATGACCCAGCCATGAGCGAAGCGGTGCGCTATGAGGGCAACTCATATTTGTCCTAAATTTAAGACACCGATATTTCCCGTTACACGGTTCAGATCATGGCGAAGATGCGCGATGGTCCACCGGTGCCGCCTTTGTGTTTTGGCGCGCCGACAACCAAGGTTGCGCCATTTTCCGGCACAGCATCGAGACCGGCAAGATTTTCGATCCCGTAACGACCGGCGGGCAACCATGCATAATGGGTTGCAAAATCGGCTGACGGGCCGTGGTCGAGCGAAAGTGTATCAACCGCCAGGGCGGCAGCACTGGATTCCTCCAGCAGCATTTTCGTTGCTTCCACATGAAATCCCGGGAAGTGCTTTTTATTTTCAGCGTCATTGCCCACATATTCCGCAGCGTTGCCGGATTTGGCGGCCCAGCCGGAATTCATTGCCACACAACAACGTTCGGGTAGCGGTCCGTTTTTCGATATCCAGGCTTTGAGATCTTCCGGTGTCACCTGGGCATCGGGGCTGGCAGCGGCCTTTTCCTTGATGTTGATCACGACCAATGGCACCACAAGATCGGCAATCGCTATTTCGTCCACTGACCTTCCGTCAGCGGAGAAATGCAATGGCGCATCCACATGGGTTGCGGTGTGCTCATTGATGGTGAGGTCAAACAGATTAAACCCATGTTCTTTAAAGTTGAATTTCTGTTGTGAACTAATGCCTGGCACGCCGAAAAAGGTTGGAAAATCCGGTGACAGAGTATGGGTCATGTCGATGACTTCACCGAGCTTGGTTTTCACTCCGTGACCGCCAGCAAATGCCGGGGTCGCCTGCAGGCCCGTGGCGGCTGCAGCCACAGTTGCAGCGCCAACGGCACTCGCCTTGAACAGGTCGCGCCGGTTCAGCATTCTGTCTTTTACCGATTGAATTACGCAATGGTCACACATTTGACTGTCTCCTGAATTGAGCCTTGCCCCAATCCCCGGAGTCTAATCCAACCACCTTTGGCGTCACTGCACAAATTAGTGTGTGTGCGGTGAGCGGGTTAAAGTCCTGCGGGATTAACCCTGCAACTGGGCCATAACGTCATCACTGATGTCGAAATTGGCGTAGACGTTTTGCACATCGTCGTCGTCTTCCAACGCATCAATCAGTTTCATCAGCGTTCCGGCTTTTTCTTCATCCACCGGCACGGTGTTTTGTGGACGCCAGATAATGTTGACACTTTCGGGTTCGCCAAGCGTTTCTTCCAGTGTCTTGGACACATCCCCGAGGTCTTCGAAACCGCAGATGATGGTATGGCCATCCCCATCTTCATTCATGTCAGAGGCGACATCTTCGGCCCCCGCCTCAATTGCCGCTTCCATGACCTTATCTTCATCGCCGATGCTGGCGGGATATTTGATTTCACCCACCCTGTCGAACATGAAGCCAACGGAGCCGGTCTCCCCCATCTGGCCGCCATTCTTGGTGAATGCGGCGCGAACATTGCCTGCGGAACGATTTTTGTTGTCGGTCAGGGCTTCCACAATCACTGCCACACCGGCCGGTCCATAGCCTTCATAGCGGATTTCAAAATAGTCATCGCCTTCGCCAGCCTGACCCTTCGTGATCGCGCGGCTGATATTGTCCTTGGGCATGGATTGGCCCTTGGCATTGGCAATGGCCAGACGAAGGCGCGGATTGCCGTCAGGATCAGGGCCGCCCATCTTGGAGGCCACGGTGATCTCCTTGGAGAGCTTGGCGAACATCTTCGAGCGCACGGCGTCCTGGCGCCCTTTGCGGTGCATGATGTTCTTGAATTTGGAATGGCCTGCCATCGTGCTGCCTGTCTCGTTTAGCAGTTAATCTGGCGGGGTTATAGAAAGTCATGCTTTTGCGGGCAAGGCATTAGCCCGGCTTGAACGGTGTTGACGTGTATAAAAAGACGAACACGCGCTTTTCAAACGTTCAACACCCGGTTAGACCGAAGCCATGAAACGGCTCTACATACTTCGTCATGGCAAATCTTCGTGGAGCCAGCCCGGGCAGGGGGACATTGACCGCCCCCTTAACGCGCGGGGGTTGGAACAGATGTTGTTGTTGTCGCGCTGGTGGCGTCAGGAGGGTGTGCGGCCAGATGCGGTGATTTGTTCACCCGCCGCACGCACCCGTGAAACTTTGAGCCAGTTGCGCGAGGGCCTTGCCGATGACCCGCTGGAACTCGATGTCACTTATGAGCAGGCTCTCTATATGGGATCCTGCGATGATTATCTGCAGATATTGTGGGGTCAGGCGGCCCAAACCGTGTTGGTGGTTGGTCACAACCCCACATGTGATGAATTGTCTCGCTGGCTTGCGGCACCATCTAGCCCGGCGGCACATAAGTTGATGGCCTCACATTTTGGCACGGGTTCTTTGGCTGTGTTTGATCTGGATTTGGCGGATTGGACAGCGATTGGACGGGGCAGCGGTCAGCTTGTGGAGTTTCTGCGCCCCAAGGATATCGAACCCTCTCGCTCCTCCCGCGCGTGAGCTATAACACCTTGTAAAATTTGGCATTGGGGCGTGGCGTGCCTATATCCAGGCCTGCGGTCTGGTGGGACCGGTACAGATAAGGAGAAATCGGGGTTTTTGGCGAAAATTACGACACTTTCCGATGATGCTTTGATCGCTTTCGACAATTTGTCGGATGCGGCGAGCGGATTGCTCAACCCAACATTGCGGTTTGGCGTCACCGGCCTGTCGCGCGCGGGCAAGACGGTGTTCATCACCTCCATGGTGCATAATTTGCTGCATGGGGGGCGATTGCCGTTGTTTGGTGCCTATTCGCAAGGGCGGTTGCAGGAAGCCAGTCTTCAGCCCCAGGCGGATGATGGTGTGCCACGGTTTCGCTATGAACAACATCTGAAATCCCTGTTGGAAGAGGCGGTTTGGCCCCAATCGACCAATTCGATCTCTGAACTCCGGCTGAAACTTAATTTCACCTCAGCCAGTGGCTGGAGCCGCACTTTTGGCGCGGGATCCCTGACTTTGGACATTGTCGACTATCCAGGCGAATGGCTGCTCGATTTGCCCTTGTTGGGTAAGAATTATCGCCAATGGTCGCGCGAAGCGCTGGCGCTGTCGCGGTTGCCTAATCGACAATCTCTGGCGTCGAAATGGCATGGTCTTGATGCCACCACAGACCCCGCAGCCGATGCGGACGAGATGCAAGCACAGGCATTGGCGGGTGTTTTTACCGACTATCTGCGTGCCTGTCGCCGGGATGAAACGGCCTTGTCGACCTTGCCGCCGGGCCGGTTTTTAATGCCCGGTGATCTGGAAGGATCGCCAGCGCTCACTTTTGCGCCTGTGGAGATGGCGGAAGGGACCGTGGCAGCACCTGGTTCGCTTTTTGCGATGATGGAACGGCGTTACGAATCCTACAAAAGGCTCGTGGTGAAACCGTTTTTTCGTGACCATTTTGCGCGTATTGATCGACAAATTGTGCTTGTGGATGCGCTGCAGGCACTCAATGCCGGGCCAGAAGCGGTGGCTGATCTTGAAACGGCATTGAGTGAAATCCTGTCCTGTTTCAACCACGGCAAGCGTTCCTGGCTCACTTCTTTATTCACCACCCGCACCGACCGCATCCTGTTTGCTGCCACCAAGGCGGACCATCTGCATCATGAGAACCATGACCGGCTGGAGGCCATTCTTGACCGGCTGGTGAAGCGCGCGCAGGAACGGGCGCATTTTGGCGGGGCGACAACCGATGTGGTGGCAATGGCGGCGGTTCGGGCAACCCGCGAGGCCGAAATCACCCAGGATGGCGAAATCCTGCCAGTGATCGTTGGCACACCCATTGCCGGGGAGCGGCTGGGGGATCAATCCTTTGACGGGAAGAGTTCAACGGCAATTTTTCCTGGCGACCTGCCATCGGACCCCGATGCTGCGCTGTCGGCGGGCGCGGATATGGGGGATTTGAATTTCGTTAGATTCTCACCGCCTAAACTTGAAAATGACCAAGCCGGTCTTTCGCTTTCGCTGCCGCATATACGCCTCGACCGCGCTTTGGAATTTTTGTTGGGAGACTGGCTGGCATGAGTGACAAAAAAAGAGCGCCCCGCGCGTTTAGCCTTGATGAGCCCAGGCCGACGGGCGCACAGAAAAAGGTGGCACCATCTGCAACGTCTGCCAAAAAATCTGCAGCAACACCGCGCAAGCGCCAGCCGAAGGTTGTGGCTGCGCCGCCGCAGATTGAATTGCTGCCGCAGGAGGCTGCCCAACGGCTTTCGGCATCCGAACAGCAAATCGTAGAGCAATTGACGCCGCCTGTGCCGCCTGTCGTTGAAAAACCGGGCCTGCGCTGGTCGCGCATATTTTGGGGCAGTCTGGCAGCGCTTGTCTCGCTGGCCATGGGGCTGTGGTTTGATCAGCTGATCCGCGACCTCTTTGCGCGTCAGGACTGGCTGGGCTGGCTGGCCGTTGTGCTGGTGGCCGTGTTTGCCGTTTCTGTGCTGGCGATGGTTCTGCGTGAATTGTGGAGCCTGCGCCGGATGGCCCATGTGGATCATTTGCGGGCGCTGTCTGCTCAAATTGCGGTGGACAATGACCCGCGTGCGGCGCGCAAAGTTCTAAAGGAACTGGCCTCGCTTTATGGCAATCGCGGGGATACCCAAAAAGGGCTTGCAGCACTGGCAGCCCATGAAAATGAGATCATTGACGGGCGTGATCTCTTGGCACTAGCCGAGCGCGATTTGCTCAAAGGGCTTGATGGCACGGCCCGGCGGCTGGTGATGGGGTCGGCAAAACGAGTGTCAGTGGTCACTGCCGTCAGCCCCAGAGCCATTGTCGATGTGGGCTTCGTGTTGTTTGAAAATATGCGGCTCATTCGCCAACTTGCGCAACTTTACGGGGGCAGGCCGGGTACGCTGGGCTTCTGGCGTCTGGCGCGTAATGTCGTTGGGCATCTGGCGGTCACCGGGTCGATTGCGATTGGCGATGGGCTGCTGCAACAGGTGGTGGGACAGGGATTGGCTTCGAAATTGTCTTCCAGGTTGGGGGAGGGTGTGGTCAATGGACTGTTGACGGCGCGCATAGGCATTGCCGCAATTGATGTGTGCCGTCCGCTGGCATTTTCTAACCAGCATCGCCCGACGGTTTCGGATTTCATGTCCGAATTGCTGCGCAGTTCCGGCGGTGGCCATGAAGATGCCAGGACGAAATAAACAGGCTTGCAACAGTTTGTGATCAGATAAGACAGCGCTGGCGATATCGTCAGCATTGCGTTAACCATTATCGTTAATACTCCACTCCAGTCCAAAACAGGCGTGTGTGTTATGAGTCTCCTGTCATCCTTTCGTCAGGCCCTGATCTATTCTGCAACTGGTGCGGTCATCGGCGTTTCGCCGGTTGTCGCCAGCGATGCTGTTTATTTTGCTTCCGTGGAAGGCCAATGGTCTGGCGCGGGTTCAATCGTGGCCGGACCCTATAAAAATACCCGGTTTACCTGCAATTTTAACGGCAACAAGCCCGCAAGTGCAGGTATGGAACTGACCGGCAAATGCCGTGTTGGCCTGTTTTCCCAGGATATCTCGGCAACGGTTACCAAGCGCGGTAACAGCTATCGCGGTGAATTCCTCGATGGTGCCAAGGGCAAGGGCCTGGATATTACATCCGGTCGCCTGCGCGGCAAAAAGCTTGTTTTGAGTGTGAAGCGCAAAAAGCTGCGCGGCACGATGGTGGCCAATTTGAAAAACCACAACAAGCTGAACATCACCATATCAGTGCGGGTGAATCAGAAACTTATTCCGTTTATCGGTCTGACGCTCAACCGCACCGGCTCTGCCAGACGCACCAGCCTGTTGTCGCAATAAATTCAAAAGCGTTACCCTTTTGCCTGCCACCAGTGGGTGGCAGCGGTTGTTTTTTCCAAACCGGGCTGATCGCATTCACTCGCCAGTTGGGCGATGGTTGAGCCATTGAGTACGACCTGCGGCGCAATATCTGCCAATGGCACCAGCACGAATGCCCGCTCGCAAATCCTTGGGTGAGGCAGGGTCAGCCGCTGCTCTTCTTGCTCAATCCCTTCAAACACAAGAATATCGATGTCGATGGTGCGTGGCCCCCAGCGCTGGATGCGCTCACGTTTGCCGGCCCGTTCGGCTGCCTGGCACACATCAAGCAGATGCTCCGGCGGTAATGTGGTGGCAATTTCTGCGCAACAATTGAGAAACCAGGGTTGATCTTCAACGCCCCAGGGCGGTGTTTTATAAACCGGCGAAACCTGGATGACCTGAATTGACGCATCGTCGTCCAGCCGCTGCAAAGCCGCGGCCATGGCCTTTTCCACATCGCCAATATTGCCGCCCAGACCCAGCCAGGCGCGGGAGGCATCGTTCATTCGGGGTGACAAACCGTAACTTCCACATGGTCGAGTATGCCTGGAACCGGCGCATTTGGTTTGCGCACCGTGACCCTGGCATGGGTGATCTGGGCAAACTCTTCACAAAGGCCCTGGGCAATATCCAGTGCCAGCGCTTCAATGAGGTAGCGGTTGCGCTTGGTGACGTGTTTTTCGATCACCGCAAAGGCCTCGCCGTAATGCACTGTGCCTTCAATGCGATCTGCCTCCAATGCGCCGCGTGGCTCCACCTGCAATACGGCATCCACAAAGAAACGCTGCCCAAGTTTGGTTTCTTCTTCAAAGACCCCGTGATGGGCGAAGAAGGCACAATTTTTCAAAACGATCTCGTAAGTATGCGTTTTAGTACTCATCGGGATGGCTCCATTAGTCGGGTTTTGAGGCCTGCCCCGATTGTTGGCTCACGGCATCTGCCACAGCAAGGACGTCCTTGTTGATTTCTATATCATGGACCCGAAAAATTGCCGCCCCTTTCTGACGGGCGACAACACTTGTCGCGGCGGTGGCAGCCCCCCGGTCAGCGGCTTCCCGCCCGGTCAATTCTCCCAGGAACCGTTTGCGCGATGTGCCCACAAGCATTGGCAGGCCGATTGTCTGCAATTCATCTAATCGGGCAAGCAGGGGAATGTCATGGGCGGTCGTTGACGCAAAACCAAAGCCTGGGTCGATTACGATCTGATGTCCTTCGACCCCCGCCTTGCGGGCGATTTTGAGGGAGCGGTCCAGGAATACGCGCGCGTCTTCGATGAGATCGGGCAGAACGTCGCGGCTGTGCCGTGTGCTCATGATTACCAGGCCGGCGCCGGTTTCAGCTGCGACTTGGGCGATGGCTGGGTCGCGCTGACATCCCCAAACGTCATTGACGATATGAGCACCAACCGCCACGGCCCGGCGGGCGGTTTCTGCACGGTAGGTGTCAACGGAAATGATAAAGCCGCCGGCATCGGCAAGAGTTTCGATGATGGGCAGAATCCGGGCGCATTCGACTTCACCCGTCACGGGTGTGGCCCCAGGACGGGTGGATTCGCCACCCACGTCAATGATTGTTGCCCCCTGGTCCCGCATTTGCTCAGCGCGGGCCAAGGCAGCAGCGGGGGCAATGAAATCACCGCCATCTGAAAAAGAATCTGGCGTTACATTGAGCACGCCCATGATATGGGATTTTGGACCAAGCGTGAGGGATTTGCCATGGGCCAGCGACCAGGAACGGGGTGCAAAGGGCGATTGCACTTTGGTTATTTCCCGTCGGCCCGGCGGTCGCGCCAGCGATTGGTGATGGGATAGCGCCGTTCGCGGCCGAAAGCGCGGCGGGTGATCTTCACACCTGGGGCTGCCTGGCGGCGCTTATATTCTGCGATGTAGAGCAGGTGCTCCATCCGTTCCACCGTGGCGCGCTCGAAATCATATTTCTCAACAATCTCGTCCACCGATAATTCATCCTCAACCAGACCTTCGAGAATGGCGTCCAGTACGGGATATTCGGGCAGGGAATCCTGATCGGTCTGGTCTTCGCGCAATTCCGCGGTGGGTGCCTTGTCGATGATGTTTTGGGGAATGACTTCGCCGGACGGTCCCAGACAATTGGGCGGCATGTGTTTGTTGCGCCAGTCAGCCAAGCCATAGACCTGCATTTTGTACAGGTCTTTGATCGGGTTAAAGCCGCCGTTCATGTCGCCATATAGTGTGGCATAGCCAACCGACATCTCGCTTTTATTGCCGGTTGTGACGACCATGGAGCCAAATTTATTGGAAATCGCCATGAGAATTACGCCTCTGGCGCGGCTTTGAAGGTTTTCTTCTGTTACGCCGGATTGGGTGTCTTCAAACAGGTCAGCCAGGGCATTTTGGAAGCCTTCTACCGGCTCTTTGATCGGTACGGATTCATAGCGAACTCCCAATGCGCTGGCGCAGTCTGCGGCGTCTTGGAGCGACTCATCAGATGTGTACTGATAGGGCAGCATGACGCAGCGCACGCGCTCTTCGCCCAGCGCGTCGACGCTCATGGCCGCCACAATGGCGGAATCAATACCGCCGGACAGGCCGAGCACCACATTTTTAAAGCCGTTCTTGTTGACGTAGTCGCGCAGTCCCATCACGCAGGCGCGCCAATCGGCTTCCTGAACATCGGGCAATTGTGCGCGTACACCCGTGTCGCAAGCCCAGCCTTCGCCGGTTCTGCGCCAGGTGGTGAGTGTCACACTGTCTTCAAACTGGTTCATCTGAATGGGCAGTGTTTTGTCGGCATTGACGACGAATGATCCACCATCGAAGACCAATTCGTCCTGGCCACCCATCTGGTTGAGATAAATCAACGGCAGGCCACATTCGACGACCTGGCGCACGACCACCTGTAACCGCACATCCATTTTGTTGCGGTAATAGGGCGAACCGTTGGGGGAGATCAAAATCTCCGCACCACTTTCGGCCAGGGTTTCGCACACATCGACATCGTTCCAGATGTCTTCGCAGATCGGAATGCCCAAACGTATGCCGCGGAAATTGACTGGGCCGGGCATCGGGCCGGCATCGAAAACGCGCTTTTCATCGAATACGCCATAATTCGGCAGGTCGACCTTGTAGCGCGTGGTCTGCACCTTGCCGCCATCGAGCACAGCAACGGCATTGTGCAAACCGCTTGTCGCATCGCGCCAGGGCGATCCCATGACAATGCCCGGCCCGCCATCTGCGGTGTCTATTGCCAATTCCTCGCAGGCAGACATGCAATTGCGCACAAAGGCAGGCTTGAGAACCAGATCATCTGGAGAATAGCCAGACATGAACAATTCGGTGAATATCACCAGATCTGCACCCTGGCGCGCCGCATCCGCCCGCGCCTCACGGGCAAGTTTCAAATTGCCGCGAATATCGCCCACCGTGGGGTTCAACTGGGCAAGGGCAATGCGAAGGGTGTTGGTCAATTGTGTCATGCAGGCGGTTTACCGCGCGGGGCAGGGGTGGGCAATCAAATTTAGCATTGCGCGATTGAGTTGTTGGCTTCCATGCAAGCTACTAGCTTCGCAGCGCATCGGCGAAGACTTTGATCATTTTGACCTCATTTGAATGAATCACGCCATCAGCGTTTAAAATTTGTCGACACCCCTCAACCAACTGACTGGAATGCATTTGGCCAATGGTGCGAAAATGATCCATGGCATCGTAAACTTGTTTGTCCGATGGCCTCAGTCTTTTGAAATAAGCTTCGAACCTATCCGTATCTGCCTTGCTCCCAAACAGGTCTTCAAAAGCTTTTGATGCGGCATTCACCTCAGAATCCTGAACCCAACCATCGGATTGTGCCAGCAATATCCATAACACAGCAAAGGGTCTGATAAATTTGCGCTGCTCCGGCCAGTTGCCTATCTCAGATGGCGTGGGTGTCTTCTTTTTGGAAGTCGAATTCTCAATTTTTTTCTGCCCGGAAAAATTGGCAAATTCCGAATTCATCCCAAAATTGTCTTGAAGAAAGGCAGGAATGTCATCGACATACACACCATCTAGATCGATGATTTCCAGTATTCTATCAATACGAAATGATCTATTAGTGTTTCGTAGATGGCATTTGGCTGTCAAAATTGGGACACACGATGCATTTGCCGTTATTCCCCATACGGTAATTGACCGCGTTGACTTTTTTCCATTGGCATCTTTGTATTCAATATAGAATGTTTGCCCTTCTGCAGAACCCAAGCCTTCTGGCTCGCTCAATCTGGATGGTTCCTCCTCGGTATCGTCGTCAGAACTTTCTGCCCCAACTGAGATAGTCGGAGGTGGGTCGGGAATTTCTGCAAATTGGCTCCGGTCTCGCAGCAGTTTTTTCAGAATTTCCATTCAATGTTTTCCCTCAGTCGGCTTGTCCAAAAACCGGCAGGCCGTCGTTTAGTTCGTAATAGTCGCCCTTGTCGTCGCAGAAGATATGGCGGTCGAGTTTCAGGCCGGGATGCGTGTCGAGCGATCCGGCCAGAATTGACGTGCGGTTGTGCCCGTTGGCTTTCCAAAACAGGATCGAGCCGCAATTGCTGCAAAACCCGCGCTTGGCTGTTTCAGATGCCACATACCATTTCAATGATCCGTCATCCTTGATGGTCAGATCGCAATCGCTGGCATCGGTGGCGGCGAAGAAATGGCCGGATTGTTTGCGGCACTGTTGGCAGTGACAGGCCACAATCTGGCGCATTGAGCCGTCGACAACGTAGCTTACGTTGCCGCAAAGACAGGAGCCCGTGCCGCCGCCGGGATTGGAACTGCGATTGCTCATGCGGCTTCTTGTTTGCCGGAAGCCGTGCGGCCAGATTTTTTCAACCGGTCCGCCACCAGGAATGCCAGTTCCAGGGACTGGTCGGCATTCAGGCGCGGGTCGCAATGGGTGTGGTAGCGATTGCCCAGATCATCGTCGGTTACGGCGCGCGCACCACCGGTGCACTCGGTCACGTCCTTGCCTGTCATTTCCACATGAACGCCGCCGGCAATGGTGCCTTCTGCATTATGCACATCGAAGAATGAATTGACTTCGCCTATCACCCGTTCGAATGGGCGGGTTTTGTAGCCGGCAGCAGAAATTGTGTTGCCGTGCATGGGGTCGCAGGACCACACAATGTTTTTGCCTTCGCGCTGCACTGCGCGAATAAGCTCCGGCAGATGGTGCTCAACTTTGTCATGGCCAAATCGGGCAATCAGGGTCAGGCGACCCGGCTCGTTTTCCGGTGACAATATGTCGATGAGTTCTAATAGGCCGTCCGCAGTGGTGGTCGGTCCACATTTCAAGCCAATTGGATTGTTGACCCCACGACAATATTCCACATGGGCATGGTCTGCCTGGCGGGTACGGTCGCCGATCCAGATCATATGGCCGGATGTGGCATAGGGCTGACCGGTGATGGAATCGTCACGGGTCAACGCTTCTTCATAGCCGAGCAACAGGGCTTCATGGCTGGTGTAGAAATCTGTCTCACGCAGTTTTGGATTGTTTTCCGGGTCCATGCCCACAGCCCGCATGAAGCCCAGGGTTTCGGAAATGCGGTCGGCCAATTCGGCATATTTTTCGGCCTGGGGGGAGTTCTTGACGAAATCCAATGTCCATTGGTGGACGTGGTTTAAGTTGGCGTATCCACCCTGGGCGAAGGCGCGCAACAGGTTCAGTGTGGCGGCCGACTGGCGGTATGCCATGATCTGGCGTTCCGGGTCTGGAATACGCGATGTCTCGTCAAATTCGATGCCGTTGACCACATCACCCTTGTAGGAGGGAAGGCTCACGTCTCCCTGGGTTTCCATACCCGACGAACGTGGCTTGGCGAATTGCCCGGCAATGCGCCCGACTTTCACAACCGGCTTGGACGCACCGAAGGTGAGCACAACGGCCATTTGCAGGAATACGCGGAAGAAATCGCGAATATTGTCCGCGCCGTGCTCGGCAAAGCTCTCAGCGCAATCGCCGCCCTGCATCAAAAACGCTTCACCGCGGCAGACCCGGGCAAGATCGTCTTTCAACGCCCGGGCTTCCCCGGCAAATACCAATGGTGGAAAGCTGGCCAAACGGGCCTCGGTTGCGGCCAATGCGGCTGCATCTGGATATTCCGGCAATTGCAACGCGGGTTTGGAACGCCAGGAATCAGGGGACCATTTCTGTGCCATGTATACTCTCCTCGGGTCACTCAATTGGACCGGGTACTATTTGCAGATGTTTTAGAGGCAAGCGGGAGCGCAAGGCAAGATCGTCACACAGGCAAAACGATGAATTTCTGCTGGTTTCGAGGCAAAAATCTAACCAGCAAGCAGGATGATCAGAATGGCAATCACAATAAGTCCATTGCCAATGACCTCGGTGAGCGTGACTTTTTCGCGGAAATAGAAAACGCTGGTCAAGTAGGTGAAGATCAGCTCAATCTGCCCAAGGGCGCGCACAAGCGCAGCATTTTGCAGGGTAAAGGCGGTGAACCAACCCACCGAACCCAGCATGCCAACCAGGCCAATCGGTGCCGCATATCGCCATTCGCGCACAACTGCCCGCAATTGCTGGCGGTCATAGACCCAAAACCACAACCCCATGATCAAGGTCTGAAACACCAGTGTCACTGCTAGTGTGTAGGCGGCAGTCATTAAAAAATCCTGGCCGTTCAGGCTCAGTGCTGCGGCGCGAAAAAACACGACGGAACCGCCCAATAGCGCCGCCGACCCAAGGCCAACCAGTGTGACCTTGTCTGCCATGCCCCGCAGCAGGCCGCCAATCGTCAGTTTGGTTTCTGTCAACGCCAGCAGGATGGTGCCAATGGCACCCAGCAAAATGGCAAAGCCAGCCCACAGGTTCACCTTATCTCCCAGCAACAGGGCGCCCATGATCGCGATCAAAATCACTTCGAGTTTCGAGAATGTCGTGCCAACAGCGAAACTTCGAAATGAGAACATCCACAACAGGACAACCGTAAACAGGATCTGGCACAGGCCGCCCAGCACGCAATAGATCAAGAATAATGCATTGGCCTTTGGCATGTCATAGCCGAGGAAATGCCAAAGGCCTGCGACATAGATGATCGCCAGGGGCCAGGCATAGAGGAAACGGGCATAGGCGGAACCCGCGGTGGTGAGTCGCCCCTTCAATGCTTTTTGCTGAACCGAACGCAGGTTCTGCAAAAAAGCGGCAGCTATTGTTATTGGAACCCACAGCGCAAACATCACCCCTCGTCACCGCTGGCGGCTGTCAGGTCAAGCGGAAAGTGATTTTGGTCGCCGGTGATAGGTCAAGACAAGCGCGATGACGTGGCGAATAGCGGCGTCCATTTCGTGGACGGGAAGTAAGGGCTGCACCTGGCGGTTCTTTTGAATCTCAAACTGATCTGGATAAAGATTGCGCACCTGATCAGCCAATGTGGTCTGGCAATTGATATAAATTGCGGGCTTTCCCTGCTTGTCTGTCGCCAATCGCAGCGTGCTTCCGGATTTGGTTTGCGGAGTCAGATAGGAAGGCTGGCCCCATTTCAACGTTTCTTCCACCACTCCGATGTCGGGGTTCGAAGCAGCAACTTCGAACACTAGATCGCGCAAGAGGTGCAGGGTCTGACTTGCAGCGTCCGACTGAGCATTGAAATAGTCCTCAACGCCCCTGGAAACGGGATGCGACATTTTTCTTACCTCCAGTGGCCGGTTTGAGTTGCCGAAATATCTTTACCATCACCATGCTGACATCATGGTGTCAGCATGGCGCCGGTAGTATGTTCATACCATGAGACGTGCTGACAGACTGCTTCAGATTATACAGATATTGCGCCGGATGAACCGTCCGGTGGCGGGAACTGCTATTGCCGAGGAGTTGGAAATTTCTCTGCGCACCCTCTATCGCGACATGGCGTCGCTGGAATCTACTGGCGTTCCAGTGCGGGGTGAGGCTGGGGTCGGTTACATATTGGAAGACGGTTATGATGTGCCGCCGCTGATGTTTTCGGTTGCCGAACTGGAAGCCTTGATGCTGGGCGCGCGGATGATGGACGGGCGGGTGGACACGGCCATGTCAACGGCCGTCCAAGATGCTCTTGCCAAAATCGCAGCGGTGGTGCCTGCGCACCTCAAGGAGCGGTTGGTCGACACGCCCCTGTTTGCGCCGACCTATCAAAGCCCACCGGAATATTCCATTGAGATGCAGGAATTGCGGGGCGCGATGGGTGATGAATTGCAATTGCATATTTGCTATCGCGATCTAAAGGGCAATGAGTCCAAACGGGTCGTGTGGCCGGTTTTGTTGAGCTTTTTTCAAAACGCAACCGTTCTTGTTGCCTGGTGCACCCTGCGGGAGGATTTCCGTTCTTTCAGGTTGGATAATATCAGCAGCCTTGAAGTGCTGGGCCAAAAGCTTCCCCGGCCCCGCAAAACCTTGTTTGCCCAATGGCGCAGACGACAATTGGAGCAGATCGACCGCAACAAGCACTGGCGCGACCGGGCTGGAAAGATTTACGGCGTGTAACTGGGCGAACCTGGCCAGGTGAGTGCTTTTCTAAGCCAAATTTCCAGGTTCATTTATTTGCCCCCATTTAGCTCAAGCGACCACCGGGTTATGGTGGCTGCAACCGATTCGCTTCCGTCTATGGAATTTCATGTCCCAGTCTGCTCTTGCTGACACTGCTGCGTTTGTGCGTGCGAATGTGGCGGATAAGCTGACGGTTCTGCGCGATGTTTTTGGCTATTCAGCCTTTCGTCCCGGGCAGGAAGAAATTATCGACACATTGCTGGGCGGCACGTCTGTGTTGGCTGTCATGCCCACGGGGGCGGGTAAATCGCTGTGCTTTCAGGTGCCAGCTCTGGCAATGGAAGGGCTGACCATTGTGGTGTCGCCGCTTGTGGCCTTGATGCAGGATCAGGTTTCGGCACTTCGGCTCAACGGTGTTGCAGCTGATGCCATCCATTCCAACAATGACCGTGAATCCAATGTGGCGGCATGGCAACGTGTTGCCGGTGGTGAAACCCGCATTTTGTATATGGCGCCGGAACGGCTGGTGACAGAACGTATGCTGGCCGCACTCTCGCGCTTGCCGATCTGTCTGTTTGCCATCGATGAAGCCCATTGTATGAGCCAGTGGGGGCCTTCCTTCAGGCCGGAATATGCAGCCCTTGGGGTGTTGGGCCAACGGTTTCCCGATGTGCCGATTGCGGCCATGACAGCCACCGCAGACGAAGCCACGCGCAAGGATATTGAACTGCAATTGTTCAACGGCCCCCACCGCACATTTGTATCGAGTTTTGACCGGCCCAATATCACGCTCAATGTTGCTCCCAAAGGCGGCTGGAAAAACCAGCTTCTGGATTATGTGGGTGCGCGCAAGGGACAAAGCGGGATTGTTTATTGCCTGTCGCGGCGCAAGACTGAAGAGGCAGCCGAGGTGCTGCGTGAAAACGGCATCAACGCCACCGCCTATCATGCTGGGCTGGAACGGGATGAACGCTCAGCCCGCCAAAGCCGGTTTGTGACCGAAGATGATCTGGTGGTGGCCGCCACAATTGCGTTTGGCATGGGCATCGACAAGCCGGATGTGCGGTTTGTGTTCCACACGGATTTGCCCGGTTCCATCGAGGCCTATTATCAGGAAATTGGCCGGGCCGGGCGCGACGGCGACCCCGCAGAGGCGCATATGATATTTGGCCCCGGCGACATTCGCCTGCGCCGCCAGTTTGTCGAGCAGGAAGGCACGGAAGAGGATCACAAGCGCCGCGAAATCTCGCGGTTGAACTCCCTGATCACCTATGCCGAAGCCCAGGGCTGCCGACGCCAGACCTTGCTTGCTTATTTTGGTGAAACCACGCCGCCATGCGGCAATTGCGACAATTGCCGCAATCCGGTGGAAATGCGCGATGGCACCTGGGAGGCGGAGACAGTTTTCGGCGCGATTTTCGAAACCGGACAACGGTATGGACAGGCGCATATCATTGACGTGTTACGTGGCGCTGAAACCGAAAAGGTTACCCAGGCCCGTCACGACCGGCTGGAATGCCACGGGACCGGCGAACGTTATTCAAAACCGCAATGGCAGGCGATCATTCGCCAGATGACGGCAAGTGGCTTTTTGGAAGTGGATGTGGCCGGGTATTCCAGCCTGCTGATTACGGAAAAAGGCAACGCCCTGTCGCGGGGCCAGGGGCAGTTTGAATTCCGCGCCGATGCGCTTGCGCCAAAACCGGCCCGCAAACCGCAGCGCGGCGCGTCGGCATTTGGCACATCGCAACCGGCACCGGATTTGTCCGACCGGGATCGCGAATTGCTAGCACAATTGAAACGCAAGCGGCTGCAATTGGCCAAGGAACGCGGCGTGCCTGCCTATGCGGTTTTCCCGGACAAAACCCTGGCTGACATGGCGCAACGCAGGCCGACCAATGACGAAGAGTTTTCGCAAGTCAAAGGTGTGGGCAAGAGCAAGCTTGAACAGTTCGGTGTTATATTCATGGATGTGGTGCGCGGCAGCTAAGTTCTTGACCCTAAAGTTTGATCAGCAGACCTTCGGCCGGATCGATGTTACCCTTAACCGCGTCAAGGTAGACCTGTTCCAGTCCTCTCAAATCATCGATTTGTTTGAGCTGTAGCCATTGGCTGCTTTTGGCGGCGGTTTCCATGACGAAACTGGTGGAGCGGGTACCGAATTCTTTTGCGCCCCAATCCTTCATGCGTGTTTGAATTCGACTTGGTGCAAAGAAGAATTCGCTGCGGTCGCGGATGATTTTGTCGTCACGGCGATTGCTCTCCCAATGGGTCAGTCCAACATTGAGGGTTTTGACCATGTTGTCCCCCAGTTGCTGGTGCAGTTGGCCAAGCACCTGCGCATTGCCCGCCATGTCAACGATCATGCTTGGTTTGTCGGCCAGGACGGCCTCAAACCCATCATATCCAACGCATTGGTCATAGATGCCCAATTGGTCAACGAAATCCATGTTGCGCGGGGATGTCATGCCAACGATTGAGGGCGCATCTTCATCGGCTTCCAGCGCATAGGCCAGACCGATGGCTGTTTTGCTGGATGCGCTGATGATGATGACCTGTTCGGCACCATACCAATTCTCGTCTTTCATCAAATCCCACAGGCAAAACGA
This sequence comes from uncultured Rhizobiaceae group bacterium, assembly GCA_937930845.1. Classification (GTDB taxonomy): domain Bacteria; phylum Pseudomonadota; class Alphaproteobacteria; order Rhizobiales; family Rhizobiaceae; genus Pseudahrensia. Next base: position 114,630 of record CALHBJ010000011.1, on the reverse strand, counting down.
AGTGATGTAGAGCGGATAGAGCAACATGCGCATATCGTCGCCTGCGCTGTTGTATTCCGGTTCGCCGTCCACCCGCCGATACATATTGTAGCCTTTAGGAAGTTCGGCGCGGTGCGGGGCACCATCGAAGAAGTGCATTGGTGTTGTGTCCACGGGCGACATCACCAGATGGGTTGCAGGCGGAAAATATCCAAATAACCGTTCGCCAACAGCGATAGGACTGTCGTTTGCGGCAATGACCTTTGCAAAGCCCCAGACCGGCAATACGCCCCAGGTGCTGGCATCGTCACCTGCGTCGGCACCACTTGCCGGGAAGAATTGCCAATAGCTCAGGGTCTCTCCCGCAACGGCATAGGTGACATTGTTGGCGGAGAAACCAAACTTTTCGATGCGCACCAGAATTTCACCGGGGGCGAGGGGTATTGCCTTAAGGTCGGTTGTTACAATTCTTGTGGTGGCAAGGTCGGTTTTTGAAATCTGAAATTGGGTCATGAAGCCTTGTCCAATTCGGCAATAAGATTTTGAAGATTTGCCATGGCTGGCATGGAACTGCGCCGAATTCGCTGAAGAATGGCGTGTTTTTCCGTATCCTCCTTGTCCACATCTCGCACCATGCGGCTGAATCCATCCAGACGGTTATTGGCCAGCCAGGCGCGCAATTGCGAATCCCTGGACCATTGATACTGGTTCATCATGAAGGGGACCATCATGCGAATCCAATCGGTATCACGATTGGGCAGGGGTACGACTTCACACAGGCTGTTCTTCTCTTCATCGGTTTTACGTGTCGCTTCCACATGGGCGATGAGCGAAGCGCTGAAGACCGGCTGATAGGACCGCACGGCCTGGGGTGTGATCAGGTCGCCCTGAAAAACGGGTTTGGTGTTTAGATTGGTGATCGCGCTGGCGGAACAGTCAATGTGTAATGTGTTGGGCGTGGTCTTGATCGTTCCCGCGACCAGCTCAATTTGATCAAGCCCAAGGTGCTTTACCCGGCCCATGCGGGCGATGTTTTTGATGCGGCGTAATTGTGTCAACTCCGCCTGGCTGACGGTTGCGCCATGGAACATTAAGGGTTTCACCGATGGATCTATGCGCAATAAAACGCCGGCTTTTTCCAGGCGGTCAAACAAATCATCCACGCTGGTGGCGGCGGCAATGGCTTCAAACTGAGCTGCGTGGGCGCCCATCGTGTCCGTGAAGAATTCAACGCTGGACTGGGTGTTGCGGCGGTCGAGCAACCAGCCGTCACGGGGCATGATCCAGCAAATGGCGTTGGGCGATACACCATTTTCCATCAGCCACAGGCAGGCATCAATGCCGGTCTTGCCACCCCCAATCACCACATAACCATCGGGTTTTTGGGTGACTTTGGGCAGATCATTTACAGGTATGAAAAGCTGTCCTTCCTGAACCGAAAATGACGGTGTGTGCGTGGCCGGGATGGTGGTTTTCAGATAGGTTGCATCCACCGTTTTTCGGTTCACGCTGACATTAAATTCTGCACCGGTCAGCAGGGATTTGAACATTCCATTGCCCAGATAATCGCACATTGGGAAAAACCGAACACGCCCGGAAGGCAGAAATCGTTCACGCATGATCGCGTCGAAATAGGCGCTCACCGCGGCCCCTGAAGCGAGACTTGCCAATCCTGTGTTCAAGCCTGTCTGGTCGAGCTGATTGTTGCTTAATTCGCGCGAACTCACCCCGTAGAATGCGGAGGGCTGATGCAGGGTCACGAAAGGATAAGCCAGGTTCCAGTGCCCACCTGGTTTGGCATGGCGGTCGACGATGATCATGTCGGCATCGCTGTCCGACAACATCGTGTCAGCAAAGGCCATGCCCACAGCTCCGCTGCCTATGATGAGATAATCGCTCGACAGGTTTTCCGTCATGGAACCGATACGCTTGCTGGATGGTGGACAATGCTTTGATGATTGACCAGATGTACCAGCGTGGCAATGCAATCCTTGCCTAACTTGCGGAACTTTCGCGAACAATCACCTTGGGTGTCAGCAATATGCGGGAGGGGTTGGGCGTGTTGCCCATCAAACGGTCAAGGACGGTCTGGGCCGTAGTGGCGCCAATTTGTCCGGCACCCACATCAATTGTGGTGATTGCGGGAACCGCAAATTCTGACAGATCGTAAGCCCCAAAGCCGCAAATGGCGATGTCCTGGGGCACTTTCAGCCCCCTGCGCTGGCATTGGCTCATGGCACCAAAGGCAACAAGATCAGAGACGCACATGATTGCCTGGGTGTCTGGCCAGCGGTCCAGCAATTGGGTTGCACAGGCCGCGCCCTCGCGCATGGAAGATGGGGCAATGGCGCTGAAAATGGTACGGTCGCTGACCAGACCGTGTCTCTCCAATGCCTCGACGAAACCAAGATGGCGATCCTTGCCGCGCCGGTCGCGGGTCTCGTCGCTGCCCAGAAATCCAATGCGCGTATGGCCCTGCGCCACCAGATGTTCAACGATCAGGGCGCAGGCTCCAGCGTTGGAAAATCCGATCACAGTGTCTACCGGGTCGGCTGGATCGTCCCATATTTCCAAAACCGGTATTCCGGCATTTTGCAGCAATGCGCGGCAATGGGGGGTGTGATTTCCCCCGGTGACGACAATCGCTTCGGGTCGGCGCTTTAGCAATTGTTCCACCAGCCGTTCCTCTTCGGCCACATCGTAATTGGTGTAGCCGAGCAATACCTGAAGGCCGCTTTGCTTGAGACCATCGGTGAGGCCGCGCAAGGTGTCAGCGAAGTTTGCATTGTTGATGGAGGGAATTGTCACAGCCACAAAACCGGTTCGGCGAGAGGCGAATCCTGCGGCATTTGAATCGATGAGATAGCCGAGTTCCTTGGCCGCCTTTTCGATTTTTTCGCGGGTCTTGGTGCTCACCGACGTGTCCGGGCGCAGGGCGCGCGACACCGTCATGGGCGAAACGCCTGCCAATTTACCCACATCTGCCATGGTCGCGGGCCGGGTTTTCAACGCTGCAAACTCCTGATTGTTATCGCTAACAAATAGCATTGCAGGTAGGCAGGTCAACGCCGGTTATGGGCGTAGGGGTGATTGTGGTTATTCAGCTTGTGTGCGCGTTGTCTCGCCTTCAAAAAGTGTCACGGGCAAAGCGAGACTGGGTTCGGTTTTGGCATTGCGTATCCGCGCAACCAGCATGCTGGCGCCGGTGCGTCCCATGTTCAGTCTTGGGGTGATGGACGTGGTGATGGGCTTGGCCAGAACCCGGTTGATGTTGAGGCCGTTGAACCCGACTATGCCAATATCATCTGGCACATTAAGGCCCCGGCTTTCACATTCCAGCAGACCACCTAGTGCCATGTGATCATTGAGGAAATATAACACATCCGGGATGACGGGCAGGCGGGCGAACAATTGATCGACACCCTGTTTACCTGCTTCAAATGAAACGGCCTCTTCAAGCCGTTCGATGGCAATCAGCCGGTGCCCGGCGGCTTCAAAACCTTCCTGAAATCCGTCCAGTCTCTTGTCGGCGCGTTGGTCGCGTTGGTATTCAACGCCCACATATGCCGGTCGGGTATAGCCCAGTGACAACAGATAAGCGGCTGCCTGACGCCCCGCATCATAATGGTCTATGCCCACACACAGGTCGATTGGCGTATCCGCATGGTCCCAGATTTCCAGCGTGGGAATGCCGCTGTTGATCAGCTTACGTCGCGAGGCCTTGCTGTGATCGACACCACTGAGCACGATGCCCGCCGGTCGCCACGCAATCATCCGTTCGATCCAGTTTTCCTCGCGTTTGAGTTGGTATTCGGTGGTGTCGAATACCGTCTGAAAACCTGAAGCGCTGAATACCGGGCGCATTCCGGCAAAAATTTCACCAAATACATCGTCGTTGAGTGTGGGTACGCTGACGCCGATCAATGTGGAGTTTGCGGCTGCCAGGGAACCCGCCACGCTGGAAGGTTCGTAGCCCAGACGCCGCGCGACCTTGAGGATTTCGGCGCGCTTTTGGGCAGACAATCCTTCAACGCCCCGCATCGCCCGCGACACCGACATAATGCTTACTTTTGCTTCACGGGCCACGTCTTCAATACGTGCGCGGGGAGGGGAATGGTCATCGGGATTGGACATTGAAGACCCTTCTTTAGGTGTCACGTAGGAGGCCCGATCTTACGCCCAATTTAACGTTAGCGCTAACGTTGTTTTTTGAATTTTCGTTTGAACCGGTGGTCTGTGTGGGCTCTGTTAAGGGTGTCACGGCGGCACCGGATGACTGGGAGGACACGTTGCCAACAATCCGATTGGAGCAGGTTGAGAAGAGTTATGGCGCGGTGCGAGTGTTGCCGCCGCTTGATCTCACCATGGATGATGGCGAGTTCACTGTACTTGTTGGCCCGTCTGGTTGTGGCAAATCCACCACGTTGCGCATTCTTGCCGGTCTTGAAGACCTGAGCGGTGGTGAAGTTTATTTTGATGAAAAACCAATCGGCCACTTGCCGCCGAAACAGCGCGATCTGGCGATGGTGTTCCAGGACTATGCGTTGTACCCGCATATGAATATCGCGAGGAACATGTCGTTTGCCCTGCGCCTCAAACGTGCACCTGCATCGGAAATCGATGAAAAGGTAAAGCGGGTCGCCAATATGTTGAATATCGGCCACTTGCTTGATCGAAAGCCTGCCGAGCTTTCCGGTGGCCAGCGCCAGCGCGTTGCCATGGGCCGTGCTTTGGTGAGGGATGCTTCAACATTCCTGTTCGATGAACCCCTGTCCAATCTCGATGCCAAGCTGCGCGCCAAGATGCGCACGGAACTGGCGGAGATGCGCGATACGCTCGACAAGAACATGATTTATGTGACCCATGACCAAATTGAAGCCATGACGTTGGGCGACCGTATCGTGGTCATGTCCGAAGGGCTTATCCAGCAACAGGGCACGCCGGAGGAATTGTTCAAGACGCCGGTCAATCGGTTTGTGGCTGGTTTTATTGGCAGCCCCACGATGAATTTTCTCGATGGCACCATCATAACGGAAAAATCCAAGACCTTCGTTCAAGGCGAAGGTTTCAAGATCGCACTGCCCGCTGCGACGGCCAGGATTCTGGAAAGTCATGCGTCCCGGGACGTCACTTTGGGCATTCGCCCGTCTTCGTTCACGACAAAGCCCGCAAAGTCTGACGCGACCATCGATCTTCGACTGGTTGTTTCGGAATATCTGGGGGCGCAATCGACATTGGTAACACGCTGCGGCGACAGCGACATTCTCGTTGAACACGAAAGTGCTTCGCCCGTGAAATCAGGCGGCATGCTGACATTCGGCATTCGCACAAATGAGATCATGGTGTTCGACAAAACGACCGGCCTACGACTTTGAAGAAAACCAGCAAGGGAGGAACCACTATGCTGAACTCACTGAAAGCGACCATGGTCGCAACAACGATGTTGGTTGCAACAACCAGCTTCGCTCTGGCAGATGGACACGCCAAGGGGCCATATGATGCCTTTAAGGGGCAAACCGTAACGGCAATTTTCCCGGCACATCCCCACTACAATGCGGTGATGAAAATCCTGCCTGAGTTTACCAAAGAAACCGGCATCAAGGTTGAAGTTGATCAGCTGCAATATTTGAAGCTGCGGGAAAAATCGACCCTGGAACTGACAAAACGTCAGGGCGATTATGACCTGATGTCCTATGTGGTGTTTTCCAAGGCAGATTACGTGTTTGCCGACCAGCTGGAAAACCTGGCCCGCTTTTTCATGAACCCGAAATTGGCGGACCCGAAATATGATCCAGATGATCTGATTGACGGTTACGTCCAAAACATCGGCGTTGCGGGCGGCAAAAAGGGTTATCTGCCTGGTCCAACGGGATCTCTGTTTGGTATTCCTTTCGGCTCTGAAACATCTGTCTTGGCCTATCGCAAGGATATTTTCGAAAAGCACGGTATTGCCGTGCCGGAAACCTATGACCAATTGCTGGCCGCTGCGTGCAAAATTCCAGAAGTGGAAAAAGGCATGGGTGGCATGGCTTCCCGCGCTGCTTCCGGCCACCAGGCAAGCCACGCATTCCTGCTTCATCTGGCACCATTGGGCGGACGGGTATTTGACGATGAGTGGAACCCGATCATCAACAACGAGGCGGGTGTTCAGGCAGCCAAGGCGCTGAAAACCATCGTGGATTGCGGGCCAGAAGGTGCGACCACGTTTGGCCCGGCGGAAGCTGCTGCATCGTTCCAGCAGGGCACGTCTGCCATGTTCATGGATTCAATTGCATTTGCGGCCGGTTTTGAAGACCCTTCCAAGAGCAAGGTTGTCGGTAAGGTGGGATATGCACTGCATCCAAAAGGCGTGCGTCGCGGATCTCAGACCGGTGGTTTTGGCATTGGCATTCCGCGCAATGCGAAAAACAAAGATGCAGCTTTCCTGCTGATGCAGTGGCTCACTTCCAAAAAGGGCGACCTGATGGTGGCCATGGCTGGTGGTAACCCGTCGAGATTCTCAACCTATGCCAATGCGGACCTGCAGGCGAAATACCCCTATTCCGCAACATTTGGTGAAGCGTTGAAACATGCTGATCCCGACTGGCGTCCGATTATCCCAACCTGGGGTAAGATCAATGCCGATATCGGTACAACCATGTCCAAGGTATTGACCGAAGGTCTGGACCCCAAGGAAGCACTTGATGGTGTGGCTGATCGTGCCCGCGCCATCATGGATGAGGCTGGTTACTACACCTGGAAGAAGTAACCACTTCATACTGCTGACCCGGTAGCTGCTGTTTCCCTTTACCCTAAGGTTGAAACGGCCCTCCCGGCGGTGCCTCGCTGCTTCCCCGTGCAAGCGGGGCACCGTTTTTTGGACCCGATTGATTGCTATTTGCGCCGGCGCGCCGGAAAGATACACAATGACTTCCGTATCCCGAATAAACCGACTGACGCCATATATGTTTCTGGCCCCGGCGGTTGTTTTGCTGGTGGTCGCGCTGCTCTATCCAATTGGGTATATGATTTACGCCAGCTTTCTGGATTGGCGGCCATCGCAATATATTGGCGAAGCCGAGTTTGTGGGCCTGCGCAATTACATCAATCTATGGAATGATGAGGCTTTCAGGGAAAGCTTTGGCGTTACGCTGAAATTTGCTGCCGTCGTGGTGACATTGGAAATGTTCATCGGTGTTGGTCTGGCACTGCTGCTTGACCGGAACCTGCGCGGCATGGCGGCGCTGCGCACAATTTTCATCCTGCCGATGATGATCGCGCCCATCGTGGTGGGTCTGATGTGGCGTTATATGTATCACCCCACCGTGGGCATATTTAACCGCACGCTGAAAGACTGGGGCTTTGAACCCATTCCTTGGCTGTCAGATGGCACCTGGTCTTTTGTGGCAGTAATCATTGCTGACGTTTGGCAATGGACCCCCTTCATTTTCATTTTGTCGCTGGCGGCGTTGCAATCCCTGCCGCAATCGGCGCTTGAGGCCGCGGAAATTGACGGGGCGACGGACTGGCAAAAAGTGTGGCACATCAAGCTGCCGCTGATGATGCCGGTGCTGATCGTTGCCCTGCTGTTGCGCCTTATCGATGCGTTCAAGGTGCTGGAAGTTATCCTAGTAATGACCAATGGCGGGCCTGGCCTGTCAACGGAAATATTGAGTCTTCGCATTTACCGCACAGCGCAGGAATTTCAGGAACTGGGCGTGGCGGCTGCAATGTCGAACTATTTGCTGATCCTGCTGATTATACTGACGACCATCATGTTCCTTTACAACAAGGGCGCAGAGAACCGGGCGGAACGCCTGCGTGCTGCTGCGCAGGAGGCATAGGTGATGTCAGCCAGTTCTCACAAAGCTTCCGGTCCGGCGTTCTATGCGCTGATGGTGTGCCTGATCATCATGGCGATTGGGCCCATCATGTTGATGCTGGCCACATCGTTTAAAACCAATATCGATGTGAATGATGTCAATGTCAGCGCGTTGTTCTTCACGCCCACAATCAGCAATTATGAAACGGTGCTGTGCAATGTTTTGTGGTACGAGCCGGCGGGCGATAATTATTGTGACCCAACCTTTGGCCGGGCGCTGGGCAATTCGATATTCATTGCTCTTGTATCCACGGCCATAACTTTGGTGGTCGGCTGCATGGCTGCTTATGCCCTGGTGCGGTTTCGCTTCATGGGGCGCGGCGTTGTTTCCATGACCACGCTGATGATGCGGATGGTGCCGCCTGCCGTTTTGCTTGTTCCCGTGTTTGGCATCTGGACATTTCAGTTCGGTCTCGATGGCACTTATTCGGGCATCATACTGGTCTATGTGGCGATGAATCTGCCGTTCGTGATCTGGATATTGCAAAGCTTCATTGTTCAGGTGCCGATACAATTGGAAGAGGCGGCCCGAATGGATGGCGCTAATCCGCTTCAGGTGTTCTTTTTGGTGGTATTGCCGATCATCAAACCCGGACTGGCGGCGGCGGCGATTTTCACATTTCGTATTGCCTGGAATGAATTCCTGTTGGGCAATGCCCTGTCAGGCCGCAGCACGCGCACGGTTCCGGTTACAATCGTAAACTCGATTACGGAATATGATATTGACTGGGGGGTGATCATGGCCACGGGCATGTTGCTTGCCATTCCACCGGTGATATTCACCTTCGTTGCATCCAAACAGATTATTACCGGCATGACGGCTGGCGCTGTGAAGGGCTGATCATGGAGTGGCTTTTGCTTCCCATAGATGTGTCGCGCGCTCACCTGATCCCCGACAATATTGCCTGGCATGGACGGCTGATGGTGATTGCCTGGAGTGTGATTTTCCCGTCAGGTGTTCTGATCGCGCGGTTCATGAAAATTTCGCCAAAGCAGGATTGGCCCAATCAATTGGACAATTTGACCTGGTGGCACAGCCACTGGATTTTGCAATCGCTGGGCGGCATTGCAGTTGTGGCCGCGCTTTGGCTGATCTGGGGGATGGGAGACGAGGGCGCACCCGTGCTCAGTGCCGTTGGCATTCATCATCTCATGGGCTGGACGGTTGCCGGGTTTTGTGTGTTGCAATTTTTGGCCGGTTGGTTGCGGGGGTCAAAGGGTGGCCCAACCCATCCTGCCAAGGATGGATCGATTCATGGTGACCATTACGACATGACTCCCCGGCGTTTGGCATTTGAATATCTGCACAAATATCTTGGCTATTTTGCGCTGCTGGCATCCTGGGTCACGACCCTGTTGGGTCTGTGGGTTGCCAATGCGCCGGTCTGGATGTTTTTGATCTTGTCGATCTGGTATGTGGTGCTGGTCGCGCTGTTTGTAAAATTGCAGCGCATGGGGCTGGCATTTGACACCTATCAGGCGATCTGGGGGCCGGATCCTGATTTGCCCGGCAATCAACGCAAGCCCATTGGCTTTGGCATTCACCGTCGGGCGGGCTGAACTGTTCAGTCAATCAGGTCAGCAACGGCGCCACGAATACGCTCGATGATCATATCTTTCGTCGCATCAATGTTGACCGACAGGGCACATTCATTCGGGCCGGGCACCTCCAGAGTAGCAAATTGGCTTTCCAGCAATGATGTGGGCATGAAATGGCCTTCGCGTTCGCCCATGCGCCGGGCGATCAATTCGCGGCTGCCTTCCAGATAGATGAACATGACCGGTTCACCAGCTGCTTTGGTAATGTGATCGCGATAGCTTTTCTTTAAAGAAGAACATCCGCCAACCACAATGCCGGACCGGGCAGCAATTTCCTCGCCAAACCTTGTCAGCCAGGGCCAGCGATCCTCATCGGTGAGCGGCTCGCCCCGGCTCATTTTTTCAATATTGGCTTTGGGGTGGTAGGCATCTCCATCGAGAAACTGGCCCCCAATGACGTGGGCCAAACCTTCGCCAATGGTGGATTTTCCACATCCGGCGACACCCATGACGACAAATAATCGCATGGGTGCTTAAAGGCTCACAGTGATGCCGCCATCGACATACAGGATGTGGCCGTTAACAAATGTGGATGCGTCACTGCTCAGGAAGATACAGGCTCCGACAAGTTCCTCCACATTGCCCCAACGGCCTGCCGGTGTGCGCTTTTCCAGCCAGGTGGTGAATTCGGGATCGGCAACCAGTGCCGCGTTTAGCGGTGTGTCAAAATATCCCGGTGCGATTGCGTTGACCTGAAGACCGTATTTTGCCCAATCGGTCGCCATGCCCTTGGTGAGGTTTCCAACCGCACCTTTGGTGGCGGTATAGGGTGCGATTCCAGGCCGTGCCAATGCGGTTTGAACCGAGGCGATGTTGACGATCTTGCCCGATTTTCGCCCGATCATGTGGCGGGCCACTGTTTGGCCCACATTGAATACGGTGGTGACATTGGTTTCCATCAATTTGGCAAACATGTCGGCGGGGTAGTCTTCCAGCGGTGTTCTAAATTGCATGCCCGCATTATTGACGAGAATATCAATCGCACCGCTATCGGCCTCATAGCCGTCGATACTGGATTGTACCCGATCGAGATCGGTGGCGTCGAAGGCCAATGTTTCAACGCTCAGATTTTCGGCTGAAAGTTCTGCTGCGGCTTTGGCCAGCTTGTCGGTATCGCGACCGTTGAGCACCACTTTGGCTCCAGCCTGCGCCATGCCTCTGGCCAGTGCAAAGCCAATGCCCTGGGACGAGCCCGTGATTAATGCCGTCTTGCCGTTCAGGTGAAAAAGTTCGTTTCCGGGTTTCAATTTGCAAGGCCTTTTCATGCTGGACACCACCGCGTTGACAGCTATATGTTATCGATAACATTTTCAAGTCAGCCGGAGCGGTTTTATGCGCGCTATTGTTATCCATGAAGCCCGTGATTTGCGCATTGAAGATTGTGAAATTGATCAGCCTGGGTCCGGGCAGGTGCGTGTGCGTCTTGCGACCGGTGGTGTGTGTGGTTCAGATCTGCACTATTACAATCATGGCGGATTTGGCGCGATCCGACTGAAGGAACCGATGATCCTGGGCCACGAGGTGGCCGGGCATATTGAAGCGCTGGGCGATGGTGTTGATGGGTTGGCGGTGGGTGATCTGGTTGCCGTATCTCCCTCGCGCCCATGCGGTTCGTGCAAATATTGTCAGGAAGGGCGGCACAATCATTGCGAAAACATGCGGTTTTATGGGTCTGCCATGCCGTTTCCCCACATCCAGGGGGCGTTTCGCGAAATGCTGGTGGCTGATGCGACCCAATGTGTGAAAGCCAACGGCCTGTCGTCGGGCGAGGCGGCCATGGCTGAGCCATTGTCTGTGGTGCTTCATGCCACGCGCCGGGCGGGGGAAATGCTTGGTAAGCGGGTATTGGTCACCGGCTGCGGCCCCATCGGCACATTGAGCATATTGGCGGCGCGGGCGGCTGGCGCGGCTGAAATTGTGGCAACGGATTTGTCGGCCAATGCATTGGAATTTGCCCGCACTGTTGGCGCGGACCGGGTGATCAATATGGCAACGGAACCGGAAGTGCTGTCTCATTACAGTGCGGGCAAAGGCACATTTGATGTTCTGTTTGAATGTTCAGGTGCGCCCCAGGCCCTGGCGGGGGGTATTGCCGCGATGCGGCCGCGCGGCGTGGTCATGCAATTGGGTTTGGGCGGCGACATGAGTGTGCCGATGATGCAAATTACAGCGAAAGAGCTCGACCTGCGCGGGTCGTTCCGCTTTCACGAAGAATTCGCCATGGCTGTTGGGCTGATGCAATCGGGACGTATCGACGTGAAGCCGCTGATTTCCCACACACTGCCGCTGGATCGGGCAGTGGAAGCGTTTGAGATCGCGTCCGACAGAAATCAGGCCATGAAGGCGCAAATTGCATTCAGTTGATTTGGCGAGACTCTGAGGTCGTGACTGTGGGATCGTGACCCTTGGATTGTTATCCCGGGTCTCACACGGGATCGGCGTCAATGGCTGCGAGTGCGGCTCGGGCGACCTTGAAATCCTGGTCGCCGCTGCCGGAGCCAATTCCAATGCCACCGAGCAAATGTCCGTCATGGCGAATTGGCAACCCACCGGGCAACCCGCTGACCGTGCCATCAGTTGCAGCGGCAATGGCCGGGCGCACCGCTTCGGGCAGATTTGTCCCCGGCCCGTTAATTGATGCAGCGGTCAGTGCCTTGGCAAGGGCGCTCTTGCGGCTGAGGAATTTTGCCCCGGTCATGCGCAATTCTCCCAACACTTCACCGCTGGCGTCGACGATGACGATGCATTGGGGTTGGTCCATATCTTCCGCCGTTTTCACAGCGGCTTCCAGCATGGTCATCACCGCGCGATGAGTGAGGATTTGGGTTGTTTGAAAGTGCTGCAAAACAGGTTCCTTCTTTGATTGGGAGGCGAGCCGTGTTATCGATAACATACTGATTGATTGGGAGATGACCATGTCTTTTTACGAAGCCGTCGATCCGGTTTTCAATTCATTTGTGATGGGCAATGCGCCCGTCAAGCAATTGGCAACGGGTTTCGACTGGGTCGAAGGGCCGGTCTGGTTTGGGGATGCCAATTGCCTGCTGTTTTCGGACATTCCCAATAACCGCATCATGCGTTGGACGCCGGGCGAAGGTGTGACCACTTACCGGGTGCCTTCTAATTATTCCAATGGGCACACGCGCGATGGGCTGGGGCGTTTGATTTCCTGCGAACATGGCACGCGCCGTGTGACGCGCACCGAACATGATGGCACGATCACCGTGATTGCTGATGAATTTGAAGGCAAACCGCTGAACTCGCCAAATGATGTGGTGGTGATGCGGGACGGGTCAATTTGGTTCTCAGATCCCCATTACGGCATCATGACGAATTACGAAGGGTTCAAATCCGAACAGGAATTGCCCTGCCAGGTCTACCGGGTTGATCCGGACAATGGTGACATGACAGCGGTGGTGACCGATATGGAATGTCCCAATGGGCTTGCGTTTTCGCCCGATGAGAGCCTGCTTTATGTTGCTGACACGGGTAAAATGTTTGACCCCCATGCCAAACGGCACATCCGCGTTTATGATGTGGCGGGCAATGGGACCGCAAATGGCCGCCATTTTCACACGATTGATCCTGGTGCTGCCGATGGCATTCGCCTGGACGAAGATGGAAATGTCTGGTCTTCGGCGGCTGACGGGGTGCATTGCATCAGTCCGCAGGGGAAATTGCTGGGCAAGATTCTGGTGCCGGAACTGGTATCAAACATCTGTTTTGGCGGGCGCGGCAAGTGCCAATTGTTCATCACCGCGACAACCAGCGTGTATTCAATCATCCTGAACCGCCAGGGCGTTCAGCATCCATAGGTGCTGATAGGCGTCGCGGCACCCAATAATTGGCAAAATTGCCAAGGGGCATGAGAAAATTATTGTTTGAAAGTGTGCGTTTACGCACATCGCAGTGCGGGCTTTTTCCAAAAATCTTCTTTCCGTGTCGTATTATCTATCTGATAAATAACGAATAATATTAGATCAAATGGTTCCTAATCACGCTGAGTGACATCGGCGTGAAGCACCTTGTGGGTTGGTGTTTGCATGCCAATCTGTAGGGGGCAGCAGACGATGCCGTCGCTTCTAATAAAGCTGAGACAGCCGCCTGCAAGACAACGAGATAACAATCCGGCTCCCAGTGGGCGTATGAAAGAAGGAAATTGAAAAATGAAAAAAACAGCAACCATGATCGCAGCCGCCGTTGGCCTTCTGGCCATTCCATTTGTCTCCGCAGCCCATTCAGCGGCTCCATCGGTTGGTTTGAACCTGACCAACGCGGCATCAGTAGAAGCGCCTTTGGGCGCTACTGAAGTGAAGTTTAAACGCCATCGCGGATTTCGCAGCCACCGGAATTTCCGTGGTCACCGGGGGTTCCGCTCCAGCCGCAGCTTCCGTGGCCATCGTGGTTTCCGCAATCATCGCGGCGTCCGCAGCCATCGGAATTTCCGTGGTCACCGGGGTTTCCACTCCGGCCGCAGCTTTAGCTTCCACAGTGGCCACGGCCATCGCGGTTTCCATGGCAGTTTCAAATTCTAAAAATCCAAAAGACCAGGGCCGGTTGGTAGCCGGCCCTGCCTCCAACAGACAATTCAGCCCCGACAGGGTGCGCGGGATAAGGAAAGAAACAAAATGAAGGCCTCCCTAAAAATACTTGTTGCAGCGCTCGGTCTCTTAACCTTGCCAATGGCAGCAACAGCTCACGCTGTTTCATCAGATTTCGCATCAAACAGGGCCAATTTTGTGCCAATTGATGGGCCGGTTGTGGCTAAACAGGTGCAATTTACAACCAACCGTGCCTCACGCAGCACGCGCAGTGTTCGCAACAATCGCGGCATTACTTTAAATCGCAGCCTTGGCCGCCTGTTGAGCCGGAATTTCAACCGCAACAATAATTTGAGGCGTGGCGATGTCCATGGCCACAGCAGCTTTCGCAACAGTGGTCAGTTCGGGAACAACAGCTTTGACAGCTTTGGCCACAGCACATTCAGATCAACGTTTTAGCCGGGGTGGCGACGGTGTGGATTACACCGCTTACTCTAACCAAGAAGGAGAATTGAAACTGCCATAACTGCCAATGCCAAAATGAAAAGGCCGCCGTGCATTGCCCGGCGGCCTTTTTTCTGGGTCGTCAATGAATTGTGTCGCTTGTTCGCCTGAACGAACGGGCGGCACGGGCTTTAGCCAATCATTGCCGCGCGGTCGTAGTCGGAAACTTTCTCGACTTCGATGCTCTTGCCATCACGCTCTTCAAGCTTCTCAGCTTTGGCGAGTTCCTCTTCCACATCCGTCAGCGCCAAACGGGCTGCCGCATGCTGATCCTGAAGATCCTGAATGGAAGTTTGCAGATTTTCGCGGCGCAATCGCGCAGCTTTTGCAAAGGTTGGATAGGCGAAGTGATTCACATCATCAATTCCAGCCTTTTTCTCTTCATAGGCGATTTGCCCATCAAGATCATCGGCCATGGATTTGAATTGCGAAATCATGGTTTCAATCTGGGCCACTTGCCTGGCCTTTTCCTGAACCTGAAAACGTTTCAGGCGCAGAACACTTTCACGCGACTTCATACTCAATACTCCCGCATCAGCGTGATACTCACCGCCACAATACACGCGACGCTTCCACGCAAACTCCGTGGACGCATCCGTTATGACCTGCAAATGTTAAAAATGTTCCTAACCGGGATGGATTTTATTGATGGTGAGGCCAAAATTGCCGCCCGACCTACAATAAGCAGTCCTTTATTCGCCCTTGCCCGATTAGGTTCTCATTAATTGTTATTACTAAACCCTTCCACGGTAACCTGCCGTTAACCTGATCGGTTAATGATGTGTTCAAGACATGCAAACCCCAGTGGTTCGGTGTCCCAACTGATTCATTTTTTCAGATTTTGCGGAATCGCTGGTTTGGAAGAGTTTGTTAAGGTAGTACCTTAACTTTTATTAGGAACAGAAAACATATTGAATTCAACGGTTTGATGGAAATAGTTCGATTCTGCAAGTAACGCCTTGCGTTCCAGAATCATCATTTGTTAACCATTCCATGACAGCGTTGCGTTCGGGTTAGTTGAAAACGGTGTTTGTCACACTGGTGAATGACAGGTGACAAACCTCCTTCAAGGGGAATGAAATGCGAGTTCTGCTGATTGAAGATGACAGCGCCACCGCACAGTCAATCGAACTGATGCTGAAGTCTGAGAGCTTCAATGTATATACGACCGATCTCGGAGAAGAGGGGGTCGATCTCGGCAAGCTCTATGACTACGATATCATATTGCTGGATCTGAACCTTCCGGACATGTCCGGTTATGAAGTGTTGCGCACATTGCGCCTTTCCAAGGTGAAGACGCCAATCCTTATTCTTTCCGGCCTCGCCGGCATTGAAGACAAGGTGCGCGGTCTTGGCTTTGGCGCCGATGATTACATGACCAAGCCTTTCCATAAGGATGAGCTGGTTGCGCGTATTCAGGCGATTGTCCGTCGTTCCAAGGGCCATGCGGAAAGCGTGATCACGACCGGCGACCTTAAGGTCAATCTTGATGCGAAAACCGTTGAAGTGAACGGACAGCGCGTACACCTGACCGGCAAAGAATATCAGATGCTTGAACTGCTTTCCTTGCGCAAGGGCACGACCCTGACCAAGGAAATGTTCCTCAACCATCTCTATGGTGGTATGGATGAGCCTGAGTTGAAAATCATCGACGTGTTTATCTGTAAGCTGCGCAAGAAACTTGCATCGGCGACAGGTGGAAAGAATTACATCGAAACCGTTTGGGGCCGTGGCTATGTGCTGCGTGAGCCAGACGATGTGGAACTGGCCGAAACCGCCTGATCCTCTTTCGAAGTTATATCTGATAAATGAGCCCGGCCCTGTGCCGGGCTTTTTTGTTGGTGGGAATTTGTGCCTTAATCACAGTGGCTTACGAAAATCCGGGTGGAATTTGAGCCGCACGGCATACCATGCAAGGGCACCGGCTTCGTGGATCAACGCCCAGGCGCGATGACGCATTGGCATGGGTGAAGATTGCCAGTCTGGTCCTGAGCCAGTGCAATTGAACCCAAGGGCGCGGAAGCACATCAGGGTTCTTGGCAGATGATACCGGTCGGTGACGATGAGGAGATTTTTGGCGCCGATTTCGCTTAAAATCCCGGCGCTGAACACGGCATTTTCAATGGTGCTTGTTGAGTGACCTTCGCTCAATAAGGCACTTTGAGGAATGCGGTGTTGCTGGCAGATTTCTGCAATGGCCGTTGCTTCGCTGGGCGGGTGTTTGCCAAGGCCACCCGATCCCAATATGTAAGGAGCAAGACCTTCCTGATAAGCCGTAATGGCGTGCATGGTGCGGCGCATGAGCGCCGGGCTGGCATTGCCGCCAGTCCAAACGGCGGCTCCAAGCACCACGATCACATCATAGGGGTAAGTCTGGTTCATGGATTGTCTGTTGCCGCTATTCATCGGTGGACAGTCTATGTAACACTTGTTGGCATATCGTCCATCTGAATGGACAGTTTGCTATTCAATGGGAGCAATCGGAATGCAAAAACGGAAGTTGGGCGCAAACGGCCCGGAAGTCTCCGCAATAGGTCTTGGAACGTGGTCGTTTTCCGGATCTTACGGTCCAACGGACGAGGCGGAAAGCCGCGACACACTCCATACGTGCATCGACCTTGGCATAGACTTCCTTGATACGGCCAAGGCTTACGGCGCTGGTTTGGCTGAAGAGGTCATTGGTCGCTTTACCAAGGATAATCCCGGCAAATTTGTTGTGGCCACCAAAGGGGGGTTGCACCGCAACCCGGAAACGGGGGAACGCTGGTTTCGAAATGATGCCGATTTCCTGCGCGAAGAACTCGAAGCCTCGTTACGCCGGCTCGGCGTTGACCATGTGCCGCTGTATTATGTGCATAAACGCGAGGAATCCCGCGACATTGAGGAAGTTATGGCGGCGATGTTGCGGTTTCAGGAAGAGGGAAAGATTGGCGGCATCGGATTTTGCGAAATTGCGCCTTCTTCACTGCGGGTTGCCCACGCGATGGGGCCGGTATCGGCGGTTCAAAGCGAATATTCGCTGTGGTCACGTTACCCGGATCTTGGGATAATACAGACCTGCGCTGATCTTGGCGTTGCGTTTGTCCCTTTTTCACCGCTTGGCCGGGGCATTCTTGCGGAAAAAACGCCGGATCCGGCAACATTTGGCAAAATTGACTTTCGCCGCGGGTCTCCGCGTTTCACCGAACCGAATTTCAGTCGCAATGTGGCGCAGGTGAAGAAATTCAAACATCTGGCTGCGGGCATGGGCACAACATCACCAACGCTCGCAATTGCCTGGTGTCTGGCGCGGGGGGAGCACCTCTTGCCGATTCCGGGCACGAGATCATCTGCGCATTTGCGCGAGTGCGCTGCCGCTGCCGATCTTCACCTAAACGAAGAAGTGTTGGCCCGTATCGAAGAGGTTTTGCCTGTCGGCTGGGCCCACGGGGACAGATATACCCGTCCGCAATGGATTGGTGCGGAAGGCTATTGCTGAACAGGTGATTTCCAGAATCAGGCGGCGATTTTCTGCAGGCTTGTGCAGATGTCGTCGACAACACTGCGCACAAGGGTTTCGTCGTCACCTTCTGCCATGACTCGGATCAACGGTTCTGTGCCCGATGCGCGGATCACAAGGCGGCCTGAATTGGCCAACCGGTTGCGGCCATCATCAATGGATTCCATCACCAGTTTGTCTTTCAGCGGCTCCCCGGTGGAATAGCGCACATTGCGCAATACCTGGGGCACCGGCTCAAAACGGGCGCATACTTCACTGACCGGCTTGTTCCAGGATTGAACAACGGAAAGAACCTGTAGTGCGGCAATCAACCCGTCGCCGGTGGTGGCGTAGTCGGACAGGACAATGTGGCCGGACTGTTCGCCCCCAACATTGAAGCCGTTTTTGCGCATGTGCTCAACAACATAACGGTCGCCAACCGCGGTGCGGGCGAGGGTAAGGTCGTGATCGCCCAGGAAACGTTCAAGACCCAGATTGGACATGACCGTGGCGACAATGCCTTTGCCGCTCAGAAGTTCTTTTTCTTTCCATGACTGGGCAACGAGTGCCATCAACTGGTCGCCATCAATGACGTTTGATTTTTCATCGACAATGATCACCCGGTCGGCGTCCCCATCGAGGGCGATGCCAATATCGGCCCGCACTTCGTTGACCTTGCGGGCAAGCGCTGCGGTGTGGGTGGACCCACATTCGGCATTGATGTTGATGCCATTGGGGCTGGTGCCGATCTCGACAACTTCTGCACCCAGTTCCCACAGGGCAGCCGGGGCCACTTTGTAGGCAGCACCATTGGCACAATCGATGACCACGCGCAGGCCTTCCAAAGACATGGAACGGGGCAGGGTGCGTTTGGCAAATTCGATGTAGCGGTCGTGTACACCCTCAACGCGGGTGGCGCGGCCAATATTGTGACCACTGGACAGTTTTGCGGTCAGATCATTGTCCATCAAACGTTCAATCTCGGCCTCAATCTCATCGGAGAGTTTAAAACCATTGGGGCCAAACAGTTTGATCCCATTGTCATGATAGGCATTGTGGGAAGCTGAAATCATCACGCCGATATCAGCACGCAATGACCGGGTGAGCATGGCAACAGCTGGTGTTGGCACCGGGCCCAGCAAGAACACATCCATGCCAGCAGCCGTGAAACCGGCCACAAGGGCATTTTCAATCATATAACCAGAAAGGCGGGTGTCTTTGCCAACGACAACGCGGTGGCGGTGATTGCCGCGCTTGAATGCAACGCCTGCTGCCATGCCCACGCGCATGGCGGTTTCTGCGGTCATTGAAGACCGGTTTGCATACCCACGAATACCGTCGGTTCCAAAATATTTGCGTTTGTTACTCATCGTCGCTCCACACCACAAAATGTTTGATGGAACCGGGGAAATTCCCGAATTTGCGCAGAAAAGCGCAATCCATCATAAATTTGCCCGCCTTGGCGCGCGGTTGCCTGCCTCAAACACCGCGCTTCGTATCAATTTGCTGTCCGTCTTCCAACCTAACTTGCCAAATGGTCAAGTCCGCTGGTCCTCAAAAGCCCATCGCCAACCTTATCAGGCTCAATTAACCTGTGCAGTGACAATATATGACAGCGTGAATCATAATTCACATAATCGCAAAAATCACGAATTCCGATTTCTGCCGTGACCGTGGGAACCAAAGTAAATTCAGATGGTTTACCACCCGGTAAGCATAGCAAATTCGCCCCGGTTTCAGGGGTGAATTGCGACACATGGTTAATGAATTGAGAGAGGCGGGGCACCGTTTGTCAACAATAGACAACCGGCGCGCCCGCCATAAGAGATCAATTAGGTTTCTCGTATCAGGTGGGCTGCGGTTCCATTCCACCGGAATCAGGAGAATCGCCCTTGCGGCCCTTGGAAGCTTTCGTGCCGGATTTGGGCACGGTGCTGCCACGTGAAGGCGGCGTGTCGTCGCCCATGTCGCGGGAAGGCGGCTTGCCGTCAATCAGCTCGTCGATTTCCTTGCCTGTCAGGGTCTCATATTCCAACAGGCCCTGGGCCAGAACTTCGAGGTGTTTTTTGCGCTTGGTCAATATCTTTTTGGCCCAGGCAAATCCTTCGTCAACAAGCCTGCGCACTTCTTCATCGATAATTTGCGCAGTTTCTTCTGAAATATTTTTGGTCTGGGCGACCGAATGGCCAAGGAACACTTCCTGCTGATTTTCACCGTAGGAGACTTTGCCCAGCTTGTCGGAATAACCCCACTGGGTCACCATCGCACGGGCCAGACGTGTGGCCTGTTCGATGTCGGACTGGGCACCGGAAGTGACGTTCTTCTTGCCGAAGATGAGTTCTTCCGCCACGCGGCCTGCCATCATCACAGCCAGACGCGATGTCATCTCTTCGTAGGACATGGAAATTTGATCGCGCTCCGGCAATTGCATGACCATGCCAAGGGCACGTCCACGCGGAATGATTGTGGCTTTGTGCACCGGATGGGAGGAAGGCACGGAGATCGCCACCAGGGCGTGACCGGCTTCATGGTAGGCTGTGTTGCGCTTTTCTTCTTCGGACATGACCATGGAACGACGTTCTGCGCCCATCATGACCTTGTCTTTTGCGTCATCAAATTCCTGGGCTGTCACCAGACGTTTTTCGCGTCTGGCGGCCAATAGGGCAGCCTCGTTGACGAGGTTCATCAAATCAGCCCCGGAAAATCCGGGCGTGCCGCGCGCGACGACCTTCAGGTCAACATTTGGTGCCAATGGCACGTTCTTCACGTGGACTTTCAAAATGGCTTCGCGGCCCATGATGTCCGGGTTGGACACCACAACCTGACGGTCAAAGCGGCCCGGGCGCAACAAGGCAGGATCAAGAACATCGGGGCGGTTTGTTGCCGCGATCAGGATAATGCCTTCATTGGTTTCGAAGCCGTCCATCTCCACCAACAATTGGTTGAGGGTCTGCTCGCGCTCGTCATTACCGCCGCCAAGACCGGCACCACGGTGGCGACCAACGGCGTCGATCTCATCGATGAACACGATGCAGGGGGCGTTTTTCTTGGCCTGTTCAAACATGTCGCGCACACGGCTGGCGCCAACGCCGACAAACATTTCAACGAAATCCGAACCGGATATGGTGAAAAAGGGAACCGCTGCTTCACCGGCAACGGCGCGCGCGGTCAGGGTTTTACCGGTGCCGGGAGGGCCAACCAGCAACACACCGTGGGGCATTTTGCCACCCAATCGCTGAAATTTTTGCGGGTCGCGCAAAAATTCTACGATTTCAATAAGATCTTCTTTGGCTTCGTCCACACCGGCCACATCGTCAAAGGTGACCCGGCCCTGGGTTTCGGTCAGCAATTTGGCTTTGGACTTGCCAAAACCCATGGCTTTGCCCTGGCCAGACTGCATCTGGCGCATGATGAAAATCCACACGCCAATCAGCAGCAGAAGCGGCAACCAATTGATGAGCATGCCGGTAAATGTGTTACGGCCATCGGTCACTGGTTTGACGTTAATTTCGATTTTTTGCGCTTCGAGGCGCTTGACCAGTTCAGGATCAAACGGCGCGAAGGTCTTAAAGCGGCTGCTGGAATCGGTGTAGGAACCGGAAATGCGATCGCCCTGGATCGTCACTTCGCGCACTCGGTTATTGTCCACCGCATCGAGGAAACTCGAATACGCAATCTCATCCGTTGCCGCCTGATTGGCAGGAGCCTGGAACATCTGGAACAGCGCGATCAGCAGAAGCGCGATCAGACCCCAAAGTGCGAAATTACGGAAATTAGAGTTCATCAGCTTGTTTCCCAAGGGATGCGAGCGGGATGCAACTTAAGCTCGTCATCGAAATATCATTCAGTCGGACAGGCCGACCCGTTGTCTGCAAGATAGGTGTCATTGACCACAATGCCAAGGTGCACAAGGCAATCTGCGTCAATTCCCCTTGATAAGGTTTGTGTCATGTTTAACCGGCGCATCAAGGAGCGCACAAATTGCGGCATGGACCGAGTCATCACAGTCCGGGCGAAAGCGTTTCATTGCCCCACCACAGGAGATGCAATCGGCTTTGACCGGCAATCTTGCCGCCGCTGGCAGGCGCTGCTCCGGTTGCAACAGGGCGCTCCCGCGTTTTATTGAGATCAGACATTTGCCAATGGCGAAGCGGGTTGTTTTGCCATTGCTTAATGCGGTTGCGATGGCCGTTAGTTTTGATTTAGGCACGCGATAGGCCTGGCCTCCAACGGTCCAAATCAGCAGCGTCAATGTTTCGGCAATTAAAATGACTGGCGTTTCTGGCGCGGGTTCAAAACGGATTCCCTGGGCTGTGCGTGTGGTGTGATTGGCAATGAGTTCGGCGGCGTGACCTGCCAGCCACTTTCGGTGGCATTGCCCAAGTGTGGCAAAGCGGGCCAGATCTTCCACAGCTGGCAGGTGTTCACCGGCAGACAAGAGGGATCGTGTGCGCACACGCTCCGATGCCGGATTGCTGTTGGAGGGATCGTCGACCCACCTGTGATGCCGATGGGTCAACCAATCGCGGAGCTGATGCCGTCTATGGTTGAGCAGGGGACGCAGCAGAGCGATTTCGTCATAGCTTGAAATTGCGCTTATGCCGGACAATCCCCTTGTGTCGCTGTCAGCAGTGGTGCGCCGTGCCCGCATCATGATGGTTTCTGCCTGATCTTCCATTGTATGCCCCAGTGCAATGGCGTTGGCACCGACCCGCCGTGCTTCCTTGATGAGCAATTCGTAACGGGCGTTTCGTGCGTCACTTGAAGACACCTTATCAGTTGGCGCCCATTTCAATGTGCGATGGGGATAGTTTAGTTGTGCAGCGTGTTGGGCAACATGAGCAGCTTCGTCAGCAGCCTCTTTGCGCAGGCCATGGTCAACTGTTGCAACGGCGAATTCAGTCTTGGGAAAAAGCTGATCAGCCATATGAAGCAGCGCCAGAGAATCGCTGCCTCCGGATACCGCCAGCAAAATTTTTCCGTAAGGCTTTCCAGTCTCATGCATTAACAGCGGGCACCGGCTTGTTCGTCCTTGATGCGTTCGCCCAGGCGTTTGGCGGCATCGGGATATTGTTGCAGGACTTCAGCATAGGTGGCGCAGGCGACTTCCCGTTGGTTCAAGCCCGCCAGAGCAAGCCCCAGACCCAATAGATTGTCGGCCGCCGTGCCGGCTTCCGGGAACTGGCGATGGGCTTCCAGATGGGTGTTGGCGGACTGATAATATTTCTTCTGCCAAAACTGGCTTTCACCCTGATAATATTTGGCTTCGCCCACCAGCGGGTCTTTTGGCCAGGCTGTGGCGAGTGCGGCAAATGCCTGTTCGCTGCGCAGATAATTGCGCTCTTTCATTGCCTTTTTGGCGGCTGCAAAAACCTCTTTGGGGGTTGCGCCAAATTCAGCCGCTTCAACCCCAGGTGTTGCATCGTCAAACAAGCCCTTGGGTGCGTTGAGTGTAAGCGGGCCTTCCGGCTTGGTGTCCACCACATTGCCCGAGCGGTCAAAGGTCAATGTGCCTAGCGCGCGGGGAAGTGTGCCGGGTTTGGATTGTGGCTGACTGTCCTGGTTGGTGGTAGATGCGATGGTTTCATCCCGGTTATCTTTTCCGTCCGAAGTCGTATTGTCTTCGGACGGTTCAGGCTTTCCCAGGCGTGAGTCTCCATCATCCGCATTGTCTGTTGCTGCCAGATCATTGGACTTTTCGCCGTCTGCATCACCGGAGCGGCTTTCCTCCAGTTCCTGGAAGCGCAGTTCATTGTCTTCTTCAAGTTTGCGCATTTTCTCCTGCAATTGCAGGAGCAGGAAATTGAGTTCCTCAACGCGCCCGTTGAGCTGTCGAATTTGTTCCTCCAGTTCGATGACGCGAAAATCGCTGCCGCTCGACTGAACATTTTGGAATGACGGGCCAGCCGATGGAATGTCGGCGGGGGGCGACAGGCGGTTGGCCTGTGCGGGCAGGGCAGCAATGCAAAGCGCAAATGCTGCGGGAATGAGAAATTTGAAAGTTCGAACCATGAGTTTCCCCTCTTCGAAGCTGAAAAAATAGACAGCTTGTACTATTTAAAAAATGCGCGACCAGAAGTCCGATCTTCATGTGCCGATCTTCGGCCAGAAGTGGGCTAAATTTTGGTGACGCCTTTATAAAATAAAACGGCGCCCTGCAATTCAAGTGCAGGGCGCCGTGAAACTTTGCAACGCTGCTGCGTTGTTTAGCTGCTGCCACCGTTCAGGACAGTAACGGCGCGGCGGTTTTGAGACCAGCATGAAATGTTGTCACAAACGGCTACGGGGCGTTCCTTGCCGAAGGAAATCGTCTTGATCCGTGAAGCTGTCACGCCCCGACTGGCCAGATAATTGCGAGTGGCGGCGGCGCGGCGGGCCCCCAAAGCCAGGTTGTATTCGCGCGTACCGCGCTCATCGGCGTGGCCTTCGATGGTAATGCTGTAGGAATTGTAACGGGCAAGCCATGTGGCCTGTTTGTCGAGTGTCTGACGGGCTTCAGCAGACAGGGACGTGGAATCCGTTGTGAAGAATACCCGGTCGCCCACATTGACTGTGAAATCCTGGGTTGAGCCGGGTGTGGCCGAACCGGCGCTGTTTAAGCCTAGCTGGGCTGCGTTGTTTGGAAGGGGCTGCTTTTTGGCGCACCCGGTGATCACCATGAGGGCCACCATCGGAAGCGCAATGGCCAACTTCGACACTGGCGTGGTTGAAAGTGAGAGGTGCATAGAACTGCTCCGCGTGCGAATAAAATTGAACTGGTTGTGGTGAGGATTTGATAACCAAATCCCGTTAAGGGCGGCTCAAGAAAGGTGGTTAAAGACCCGTTAACTGCCGCTCAGGCCGTGTCCATTATCGGACCATGGGCGATTAAGGCGCAAAATGCGGCATTTACGCGGCAGAACCTGGGTTGTTTCGCATTGATACGCTTTCGGCCAGAACACACAGCAGTTCAAACATGATCGATGCGCCAACCCAGGCGGTGTTGCCGCTGGCATCAAAAGGTGGCGAGACTTCCACCAAATCAGCGCCGATCAGATTGAGCCCGCGCAATTCACGCACCATGCGCTGGGCGGTATGGGTGTTGGGCCCGCCGATTTCAGGCGTTCCGGTTCCCGGTGCAAATGCGGGGTCGATAAAATCAATATCGAAACTGACATAGGTATCCGCCTGACCAACAATGTCACGAGCCTGGGCCATGACATCGGCAAACCCGCGATCCATCAATTCTTCGATCATGATGATCGTGACCCCGTTGGCGCGGCCAAATTCAATGTCCTCGCCATCATACATGGTGCCACGAACGCCGATCTGCACCACCCGCTTGGGATCCAGCAGACCTTCTTCTATGGCGCGCCTGAAAGGGGTTCCATGGGTGTAGCGGGTGCCGCCGAAATATTCGTTGAAAAGGTCCGTATGGGCGTCGAAATGGATCATGCCAACCGGTGAACCCGTATTGAGGCCGCGCAAGACGGGCAAGGATATGAGGTGGTCGCCACCGGCGGTGAGCGGCACAATGCCAGCCTTCCGCAATTGCTCATAATGGGCGCTGGTGCGGTTGAGCGTTTCCATCAGGTCTGCCGGGTTGGGCGGCACATCGCCCAGATCGGCGCAATTGCACAGCTTAAACGGGTTGATATGCGACACCGGATGGACAGCGCGGATCATTGTCGACAAATCACGCAATTGCCTTGGGCCGTGGCGCGCGCCGGGGCGATTGGTTGTCCCGCCATCCCAGGGAATGCCAATCAGGCCGATTTCGACTTCGTCATAACGTTCGTGCGCAGAGGTTAGTGTGGGCAATCGCATGAAGCTTGGGACACCGGCGAATCTGGGTAAATCGAATCCCGATACCGGTTGGAAAAAGTCGCTGGACATGGATTGCTCCCAAATCTTGGCTATCGATTGATGATAGCTCACCAAAAGTGCCCACAAATCAAGCATTTTGCCTATTATATGCTGCAATTTTCCAAGGGTGTGAGCGGAGAAGTCGAATTAATGGCAAAAATTGATCATTTGGAAAAAATACGCTTGCACCCTTGGCGCAAGGCGCTAGGCTTTGGGCATGAGTGGCGGCGTATTGCGTAATTCAACAGAAGAAGTGCCTGTGGTTCAAAAAGGTGACAGCGTATTGTCCGTGCAGGATTTGCGCACCGTATTTCACACACAGGATGGCCTCGTTCACGCGGTGAACGGGATCAGTTTCACGCTCGCTCCCGGTGAGTTGTTGGGCGTTGTTGGTGAATCCGGTTCGGGCAAAAGCGTCTCAATGATGTCGCTGCTTAAATTGCTGCCCATGCCCCCGGCTGAAATTGTCGAGGGTTCAGTGCATTTTGGCGGGCGCGATTTGCTACAGTTGAGTGATGCTGAGCTGCGCCAATTGCGCGGCGGCGATATCGGATTCATTTTTCAAGATCCCATGACTTCGCTCAATCCGGTGTTCAATATCGGTTTCCAGATCATGGAACCCCTGCGCATTCATATGGGCATGAACAAGAAACAGGCGGCTGACCGCGCTGTTGAATTGCTTGAATTGGTGGGAATTCCTTCCGCACGTCAGCGGTTGCGGGATTTTCCACACCAGTTTTCCGGCGGTATGCGCCAGCGGGTGATGATTGCCATTGCGCTGGCGTGCGACCCGAAAGTGCTGATTGCCGATGAGCCGACCACGGCGCTGGACGTGACGGTTCAGGCGCAGATCATCGAACTCGTCAAAGGACTGCGCCAGAAGCTTGGAATGGCGATTGTCTGGATTACCCATGATTTGGGTGTGGTTGCTGGCATCGCCGACAAAGTGGCGGTGATGTATGGTGGGCAGATTGTTGAATATTCGGATGTGGCCAGCATCTACAGCGATCCGCGCCATCCTTATACGCAGGCATTATTGCGCACACTGCCAACCCAGGAAGGTGGCCGAACCGGCAGGTTGGTGAGTATTCCAGGGCAGGCACCAAATCTCAATGCACCTCCGGCGGCGTGTTCCTTTGCACCACGCTGCGAACATGTTGGGCCCAAGTGCTGGGCGGCCAACCCCCCATTGTTCGACATTCATGGGCAACATTCTTCCGCCTGCTGGCTGGAAAGTGAAGGTGGCACCGCATGAGCGCTGAAGTCATAAACAAGGAAGATGGTTCCCGCGCCCCTGCTGGCGAAAAATCCAAGGCCGCGACCATTTTGAAAGTGTCGGATCTGAAAATTCATTTTCCGATTCACAAGGGCCTGTTTCGCAAACGGGTGGGCGAAGTCAAAGCCGTCAACGGCGTGTCGTTTGAGATCAAGCAGGGCGAAACGCTGGGTCTGGTTGGGGAATCCGGTTGTGGGAAATCCACCACCGGGCGTGCTGTTTTGCGATTGTATGATCCAACAGCGGGCGAGGTCATATTTGAAGACCGGGACATTGCCGCCCTGTCGGCGGAAGAAATGCGCGCGACCCGGCCACGCATGCAAATGATATTTCAAGACCCGCAGGCATGTCTTAATCCGCGCATGACGGTGGGATCCATCATTGCTGAACCGCTGGTTGAGCATACTTCTTTGAGTGGCCAGCAGCGCCGGGAAAAGGTTATGGAACTGCTGGAAGCCGTTGGGCTGAACGCGGATTATGTGAATCGATATCCACACGAATTTTCCGGCGGCCAACGCCAACGCATTGGTATCGCACGGGCACTTGCGTTGGACCCGGATTTTATCGTTTGCGATGAACCCATTGCTGCCCTTGATGTTTCTATTCAGGCGCAGGTGGTGAACCTGCTTGAAGATTTGCAGCGTGAACGTGGGCTGACTTATCTATTTATCAGTCATGATCTTTCCATGGTGCGCCACATCGCAGACCGGGTGGCTGTGATGTATCTGGGCAAGATTGTTGAATTGTCGACTGTGGAGAAACTGTTCGACGATCCCAAACATCCCTACACACAAGCACTGCTTTCAGCGGTTCCGGTGGCCAATCCTGAAATCGAGGCCAGCCGCGAGCGGGTTATCCTGACCGGCGATGTGCCCAATCCGTCCAACCCACCAGAAGGCTGTGTTTTCTGCACGCGCTGCCCGGTGGCGGTGAAAAAGTGCTTTACCGTTCCGCCTGTTTGGCGTGAACTTAATCCAGATCAGTTCGTTGCCTGCCATTTGGTGGAATAGCGAACGCGATAGCCCAGCCGGTATGTCAAAAGACCGGATGGCAAAAACAGATGGCCGCTACAACACGGCTGTCAAGAATTTTGGGAAATGGTCAACCTGGTTGGCCGCAACACAAACGGGAGTTCTCATATGAAACACCTCAAGACACTATTGTTAGCGTCTGCCGCATCAGCGGTTGCGCTGACAGGCGCGCTGGCGGATGGCCACGAAGGGCCACGCGGTCGCGATGGCGAAGTCAAAATCATCTATTGGCAAGCGCCTTCAATCCTCAATCCATATCTTTCAGGTGGTACGAAAGATATTGAGTCTGCTTCCATGATTGTTGAGCCGCTGGCACGCTTTGACGAAAACGGCGTGCTTGTTCCGTTTCTGGTGGAAAGCATTCCGACCGTTGAAAACGGTGGCGTATCTGCTGATCTGAAAACCATCACATGGAAAATCAAGCCGGGCATCAAATGGTCCGATGGTACTGACTTCACATCGGAAGATGTGAAATTCACTGCAGAATATTGCATGCACCCCGAAGGCGGTTGCGCCCAGTCTGCCAAGTTTGATGGCGTTGATACGGTTGAGGCCATTGATCCGTTGACCGTCAAGGTGACATTCAAAGAACCCAAGCCGGTTCCTTATGCTGCGTTTGTGGGCGGTCAGTCCCCTGTAATCCAAAAAGCTCAGTTCCAGGAATGCCTGGGCGCTAAAGCACCGGAGTGCACAGACGCCAACTTTGGCCCAATCGGCACAGGCCCGTTCGTCGTGACGAACTTCAAGCCCAACGATGTGATCCAGATGAAGGCCAATGACAATTACCGCGAAGAAGGCAAGCCCGCATTTGCATCGGTCACCTTCAAAGGCGGTGGTGATGCTGCTGCAGCCGGTCGCGCTGTGATGGAAACCGGTGAATTCGATTACGCCTGGAACATGCAGCTGGCACCTGACGTGCTGAAGAAAATGGCTGAAGGCGGCAAAGGCACGCCGATTTCCGCATTCGGTACGCTGGTTGAGCGCATTGAAATGAACATGACTGACCCAAGCCCAAGCCTGCCAGAAGGCGAGCGCGGAACGGCCAAGCATCCACATCCGATCCTTTCTGATGAGCGTGTTCGTCGTGCGTTGTCTATGGCGATCGATCGCCCGCTTCTGGTGGAAGTCGGTTACGGCCAGGCTGGACGTCCTACCTGTAATCTGGTTCCTGCACCTGCTGCATGGGCATCCGACAACACGGCTTGCCTTACTCAGGACATCGAAGGCGCCAAGGCACTGCTTGAAGATGCAGGCTGGAAAGTTGGTGCCGGTGGCATCCGCGAGAAAGACGGTAAGAAACTCAAGCTGACTTACCAGACTTCCACAAACGCTGTTCGTCAGGATTTCCAGGCGATCATCAAGCAGGATTGGGCAAAGATCGGTGTTGATACCGAGCTGCGCAACATTTCCGGTTCCGTATTCTTTGGTGGCGACCCGGCTTCCCCGGACACGTTCCAGAAATTCTATGCGGATGTGGAAATGTACGCCAACAACTTTGATGGCACCGACCCTGAGCAGTATCTGACCCAGTACACATGTGAGAAGGCTCCGCGCCCTGAAACACAGTGGCAGGGTGAAAACATCAACCGTTACTGCAATGCCGATTATGACAAGCTTGCCGTAGAGCTGGGCCGTACGGCTGAGCTTTCCAAGCGCCAGGAACTGGCCAAGAAAATGAACGACATGTTGACCAAAGACAGCATGACAATCGTTCCTCTGGTTGATCGTGGTCGTGTTTCAGCGGCATCGGTTACCCTTGGTGGTGTTGTTTTGAACACCTGGGATTCCGAGCTTTGGAACGTTGCCGACTGGTACCGTAAAAAGTAACTCGCATTTTGGGGTGGCAGGCAACTGCCGCCCCATTCTCCCTTTTTCCAAATTCAGCATTCAAGTTTGCCCCGCCCGCCGGGTCGACACGTTCGTATAGCTGATTTTGTAAAAGGCGAGATGATTTGCCGGGGCTGGATATTCAATGCTCAATTATACAATCAGACGCCTGATCCTTGCGGTTCCCACAATGCTGTTCATCAGCTTTGTGATTTTCGCAATTATCAAGCTTTCACCTTCTGACCCAACGGCGGGATTGCCGCTGACGATTCCGCCGGAGGTGCGCGAAAAAATTCGCGAAGCGTTGGGTTTCAATGAGCCGTTTATCGTTCAGTTCTTCTTGTGGCTGAAGCAATTGGTTGTCACCGAACCGCTCTATTGGATGAATCAGAAATTCGGCACTGAGTTTGAAATCGGCCAGCGGATGATTTCCTATCAAACGCGGTCGCCGGTGCTGGACCTGATTGTTCAGCGCATTCCCCAGACGCTTTGGGTGGTGGGCACATCTTACATTGTTGGCATCATTATCGCTGTGCCGCTGGGAATCATATCAGCCTATAAGCAATATTCGGTTTTCGACCAGATCGGCACATTCATTTCGATGATCGGGTTTTCCGTGCCGACATTCTTTACCGGCGTGCTGTTGATCCTCATTTTTTCGGTCAATCTGGGATGGTTTCCGTCGATCTATGACACGACCCATGTGGTCGATAGCTGGGGGTCGTTTTGGTATCAGATCAAGCAGATGATTATGCCTGTCATGGTGCTTGGCCTGTTCAATGCAGCCCAGATATCGCGCTACATGCGCGCGTCGATGCTCGATAATCTTACCCAGGATTATGTGCGCACCGCCCGTGCCAAGGGTGTGAAGGAACAGACCGTTGTGCTGGTCCATGTGTTGCGCAATTCCATGATTCCGGTGGTCACCGTGATTGCCCTGAACCTGCCAAGTGTGTTTGGCGGTGCGCTGATCACGGAGCAGGTGTTCCAGGTCAACGGGCTTGGGCAATTGCTCATTTTGGCCATTCAGGGGGGCGATGTGCCGATGGTGCAAACCGTGACCGTCATCTTTGCCGTGTTGATTGTTCTGTTTAACCTGATTGCCGATGTCCTTTACGGCATGCTTGATCCAAGGATCCGTTATGACTGATCGCGCGGTAAAAGTTGACGAGGCTGCTGTTGCTGAGCGGCTCACAGGTCTGAACAAAAAACACCGTTCTCTGGTGGGAGATGTGTGGGATCAATACAAGACCCATAAAGGCGCTTTGATCGGCGCTATCGTGTTCTTTGGAATTTTGATTGCCGTGCTTATCGGCCCCTTTATCTGGACAATTGATCCCAGCTTTGTGGACATTCGTTCGCGCAATCAGGGCGTGTCGCTTGCCCATCCGTTTGGCACGGATCAACTGGGGCGCGATTTGCTGGCGCGCATTCTCTCCGGGGGGCAGGTGTCCATGGCGGTTGGTCTTACAGCCATGTTGCTGGCGGTGCTTCTGGGAACTCTGATCGGCGTTGTGGCAGGGTTCTTCCAGAAACTGGATGGGCCGCTGATGCGTTTCACGGACCTGTTTCTGGCGCTGCCATTGTTGCCGCTGTTGCTCGTGATCGTGACCCTTTTTCGCGAACCCCTTGCGGCTTCATTTGGCCCTGAAGGCGGTATTTTTATTCTCATGGTGTCGGCCATCGGGATCACGTCCTGGATGCAAACCGCCCGTATTGTGCGCGGCGATGTGCTGGCGCTTAAGGAGCGGGAATTCGTACTGGCCGCGCGCAGCATTGGTACGCCGCCCCGGCGCATGATTACGCGGCATATTTTGCCAAATGTCCTGTCTCCCATATTGGTGTCGGCCACTCTTGGTATTGCCAATGCCATCATCACAGAATCCGCCCTGTCATTTCTGGGTCTGGGCTTTCCGCCGGACTTCCCCACCTGGGGACGCCTGTTGTTCGATGCGATTGACTACATGCCGCAATATCCCATGTGGGTAGTTTGGCCGGGGCTGGCAATTTCGCTGACCGTGCTGAGCGTCAATTATATGGGGGATGGCCTGCGGGACGCGCTTGATCCACGCATTCGCGGGCGCTGATCCAGCTTAAATGGTGTTGCAGGCCGGTGGGGTTTACGTGGCGATATCTGCAAGCTTGCGGGCGCCATCGCGCATTAACGCCAGGTGATCCAGCATGCTGCTGGTGTTGAGCCTTTGCGTGGGACCATGGAAGGCAACAGAGGCAAAATATTCGCCCTGTTTGTTGTGAACGGGAACGGCCAGGGCAACCATGCCCTCAAACAATTCCTCATTGTCGATGGAATACCCATTTGCCCGCACCCCATCGAGCTCTTTCCTCAAGGCGTCTGCGGAGGTGATGGTGTTGGGCGTGCGCGCCTCAAAGGGCATTGTTTTCAACAAGCGGTTGAGCCGGTCATCCGACAAGCTGGCCAGGAAACACTTGCCACTTGCTGTGCAGTTGAACGGCACGCGCGAGCCAATGGGAAGTTCGATGCGGAAGATCCAGTCGGTCTCCACGCGGTCAAGATAGGTCATGCCGTCGGATTCCGGCACGGCGAAGTTGACCGTTTCGCGGGTTGCGTTGGACAGCGCCAGCAAAACCTGGTGGCGCGCTGCACCATAGTGGCGCGAACTGAGCAGGCCCTGGGCCATGGCGGTGGTGCGCGGTGCTGCAAGAAGTTTGCGTCCGCTTTCGTCGCGGATCAGAAATCCCTCATCGGTAAGGGTCTGGCACAGGCGATGAATGGATTGCTTGGGAAGGCCAATTGCCTTGTTGATTTCCGTAGGCGACAGGGGTTCTGCTGATCGGGCGACTTCTTCAAGAATCAGCAGCGTTCGCAAATTGGTTGCTACGCGAGACTCCGCGGTGTCTTTGTTGGTCATATCAGCAACTTTCAAGGCTCTTGGGAGCTGTGTACAAAAAGTCGCAGTTTGCCATTGCAACGCATCCCGCAACATGATTGTATAAATAACGAGACAAAAAGTCTCATTTTTTGATATGTCTGGTCAAGCCCCAAACAGGCTTTTGACCCCAAAAAATGAGACTTTTTGTGCTTTTCGATTGAAATCGGTTGCCGGGAGGATCGATTTGGAATTTGACTTCGTCATAGTGGGTGCGGGTTCCGCTGGCTGTGCCCTTGCGGCACGGCTGTCTGAAAACGGTCGGTACACGGTCGCACTTGTCGAAGCCGGTGGGCGTGACCGCTCCCCGTGGATTCACATTCCCGTCGGTTATTTCAAAACTATGGGCAATCCAAAAATGGATTGGGCCTATACGACTGAGCCGGATCCAGGCCTGAACGGACGTGCCATTAACTGGCCCCGGGGGCGGGTGCTGGGTGGTTCGTCGTCGATCAATGGTCTGCTTTATGTGCGTGGCCAAAAAGAAGATTACGAACAGTGGCGTCAATTGGGCAATGTGGGCTGGGGCTGGGATGATGTCTTGCCCTGCTTTAAGCGCTCGGAATCCTGGGAAGGTGGCGAAAACGATGTGCGCGGTGGCTCCGGGCCTCTTTCGGTTTCCAGCACAAGATTGAGCCGCAGAAGCATTGACGCCTATGTGGAGGCGGCGCAGGCTGCCGGATATCCTTATAATGAAGACTATAATGGCGAGTCCCAGGAGGGTGTCGGTTATTTTCAAATGACAGCCATGGGCGGACGCCGTTGTTCCTCGGCCACCGCTTATCTCAAGCCCATTCGCAGCCGGCAGAATCTGACGGTTTTGACAGGGCTGGTCACACGCAAGGTGATGATCGAGAACGGTGAAGCGTCGGGTATTCTGGCCCGGGGCGGTGAAGGGGATGTCATTGTCAAAGCGCGCCGCGAGGTTGTCTTGTGCGCCGGGGCTATCGGGTCGCCGCAGATATTGATGTTGTCGGGTATTGGGCCGGGGGAAAACCTGTCCGCCAATGGGATTGAAATCGTCAAGGAGCTAGAAGGGGTGGGGCGCAATTTGCAGGACCATTTGCAGGCCCGTCCCATATTTAAATGCCGTTCTTCAACGATCAATACCGAAACCAATTCGATCTTCAAACAGGCGCTGATTGGCATTGAATATATGCTCAAGCGCACGGGGCCCATGACGATGGCTGCCAGCCTTGGCACGGGCTATCTGCGCACGCGCGAAGAGCTTGAGACGCCGGATATCCAATTTCATCTACAGCCGTTTTCCACGGATAAGGTTGGCACAGGCACCCATTCGTTTGATGCGTTTACCGCATCTGTGCTGCAATTGCGGCCCGAAAGTGCTGGTCATTTGGAACTGCGGTCTTCCAGCATTGATGACCATCCAATTATTCACCCCAATTATCTGGCGACCCGGCTGGACCAGCAAACGATTGTGGATGGCATCAAAGTGGCGCGAAGAATTGCCGGTTTTGAACCTGCGCGATCCGAGATTATTGAGGAATATGCGCCCGGTAAGACGGTGGCCCATGACGATGATGAGGCCATTTTGGATTGGGCGCGCAACACGTCGACGACAATTTATCACCCAACGGGCACCTGCAAGATGGGGAATGACAACCGCGCAGTGGTTGATCCGCGTTTGCGTGTGCACGGTGTTGGAAATCTGCGCGTGGTGGATGCGTCCATCATGCCGATCATCGTGTCTGGCAATACCAATGCGCCGGCCATTATGATTGGTGAGCGCGCTTCCGACTTCATTTTAGAGGATGCTGCGTGATGTGGGATTTGATTGCTGACTACGGCAAGATCATCGTGGCGGACATTGTGTTGTCTGGCGACAATGCGCTGATTATTGGCATGGCGGCCGCAGGCCTGGCTCCAGAATTGCGCAAGAAAGCCATCCTTTTTGGCATGGTTGTCGCAGCCGTTTTGCGTGTCGTGTTTGCCCTTGTTGCCACCAAGCTGTTGGCGGTTCCCGGTTTGCTTATGGTGGGTGGCCTGTTGCTGTTTTGGGTGTGCTGGGGTCTCTACAAGGAAATTCGTGCAAATCTGGATGAAGAAGCTGCCGAAGCATTGGAAACGGCGGAAGATATGGGGGAAGGCTATACCGGCCCACCCCGGCGCACGCTGGCCTCTGCATTGTGGACGATCACCCTGGCCGACGTTTCCATGTCAATTGATAATGTGTTGGCGGTTGCCGCCATCGCCGATGGCGATTCCACAAAGCTTGTCGTAGGGTTGGCTATCGCCATTATCGCAATGGCCTTTTTTGCCACACTGATCATGCGGCTGCTTTCGACATATCCTTGGATATCCTGGCTTGGCTTATTCGTGTTGATCTATGTGGCTGCGGAAATGTTGTATAAGGGTGTGTTTGATCCCAATCGGGGCATACTGGCTTATATCAATGGTTCGGGAGGTTTGCCCGGACTGGGTTAGAAATTATGGGTGGGTGCCCTTTGGTGCCGGTCCATGAAAGTTGGTTTTCAGGTTATATGACCAACTGAATAATTGTGGTGAATTTACATCATCCCGAGCCTTCGGCGGGATAACATGATGGCATCGCATTCGTCGGAGGAAGAAGAGAGACACAAGGGAGGAAAACCATGTCTGTTCTTTCAAAAATCGGCAAAACTCTTGCCGCAACCGCAGTAGCTGCTTCCGTCACGACGGCAGCAATTGCAGCAGAAGTCACTATTCGTGTGCAGTCGGTTATTTCGGCAAAGGCAGACGAAGTTGTGATGCTCAAAAACTTCGCCGCAGACGTGCTTGCTCTGACAGCAGACGATCCGGTGAAAATCGAAGTGCTGCCAGCCGGCGCTGTTGTTGGTTCCAAAGAAGTTATGGATGCCGTCGACAAAGGTCTGGTTGAAGGTGGTTTTGCCTGGACACACTATTGGTCCGGTAAGCACCCTGCTGCTGCATTGTTCGGTTCTCCGCCCGCAGGCGGTGGTATCGGCATGGACAACATCGCGTTCCTGTCCTGGTTCCAGTTCGCTGGCGGCAAAGAGCTTTATGATCAGCTCTGGACAGAAATGGGCGTCAACGTGAAGGGCTTCATGCTGCAGCCTGTTGGCCCAGAAGCTCTTGGCTGGTTCAAAGAGCCGATCAATTCCATGGCTGACTTCCGCAAATACCGTTTCCGTACGCCTCCCGGCATCCCCGGTCAGGCCTATAAGGACATCGGTGTTGCGTCAGTTGCAATGGGCGGTGGCGACATTCTGCCAGCGCTTGAAAAAGGCACAATCGATGCGGCTGAATGGTGCTGCCCGAAGCCTGACTCCGTGTTTGGTTTCCAGAAAGTGCTGAAGCACTACTACCTTCAGGGTCTTCACCAGGTTGTTGTGAACGCTGACATGTACATCAATGGCGATGTGTATAACGGCATGACCGACCACCAGAAGAAAGCCCTGGAAGTTGCTGCAAACGCTTCTTTGTCGAAAGCCATGTCTTACCGTATTTACGAAAACGGCAAGGCGCTGAAGAAACTGGTCGAAGAAGATGGTGTCATCCTGCATGACACCCCAGCTGACTACTTCCCAGCTTACATGGGTGCCGCAAAAGCACTGCTCGAGAAAAACGCTGCGGAAAATGCGTTCTTCAAGAAAGTGTATGACAGCCAGAAAGAATTTGCAGCAATTGCAGTTCCATTCTGGGCTGGTGCACAGGCATCAAACGCTGCTTTGGGTAAGGCATTTGCCGATTCTTTGAAGTAAGCGCTTCTTTTGAAGGGCGCCGCAGTGGCGCCCTTCATTCTTTGCCCTTTTGGTCTTTGTCGTTTTTAAAAATGACAATGCGCTCCAGGGGCCGCCGGGAAGATTTGGTCGGCCTTGGAGAGAAGTTTGTGGAGCCTGCGCCTGTGATGGTGTTGGGTGAGCGACTTTTCTCCAAATTCGACGAGCTTTTTAATCAAGGCAAGTCTACATTTCTGCCCGGGGAAGGGCAGGATGAAAAGTGCCCCAAGCGGGCAATGGGAGAGAGTTCACATGGCTGAGGAAGTTGATCCAGGCGAACTGGATATTACCGACGAGTTGATCGCCGAACGGCGTTCCGAAGCGCCTGGCCAGACGCCAGAAGATATGACGCCATGGCAGCGCCCGATTACGGCGTTCATCGACGTGCTCAACCTGTGGGCGGGTCGGATTATCTGCCTGTTGCTTGTTCCGCTGATTGCCGGAACCGTTTTCGAAGTCGTGTCGCGCAAAGCGTTCGCGGTGCTGACCGATTATGGCATGAACGATGTCGCGGTCGCATGGGGGCTGGGGCCAACCATATGGAATTATGATGTCAGCCGAATGGTTGGCGGGGTCATTTTCATGGCGACCGCCGGTTATGCGCTGATGCGGGGCGTTCATATTCGCGCAGATTTTCTCTACCGCAACTGGACACCAAAGACCCAGGCGACGGTTGATGCGTCCTTGTATCTGGTTTTCTATTTTCCGGCGATGTTGTTCTTTTTCTGGTCGTCGGGCGACTATGCGCTGGATGCCTTCGGGAAAGACATTTTCAACCTGCCGGGTTGGGAACGTGCCGGGGATTCCACCTGGGCGCCTTATCTGGCACCGGCGCGCATATTCATGCCGATCGGCGCATTCCTGTTGTTGTTGCAGGGCCTGCCGGAATTGTTCCGCGCCTTTCACCAGATGGGCAAGGAACGCGAAGCCATATTTGTGCGGCTTCTTCCGATCTATTTGATCGTGCTGGCCATCATTTTTGCCAGTGTGTTCTTCTCAAAATCAGTTCCCTTTGACGATTGGTGGCAGTCGCTTGCCGGTGGATCGGGCCTGTTCGATTTCAGCAAGTCGACAATTGGTCTGCTCATGTTGGCCGCCATGCTGTTTTCGATTTTTGTCGGCTTTCCGATTTCGTTTACGCTGATTTTCCTTGCCTTTACCTTTGGTTCTTGGGGAGCAGGCAGCGCGGTGACGTTCTTCCTGATGACCCTTCAGGTGAACTCGACCATGCTTGATGACCAACTGGTCGCTGTTCCGCTGTTCATTCTCATGGGCATCGTGATGGAGCAGGCGGGACTGATGGAGCGCCTGTTCAATGCGGTTCAGATGATGATGTCGCGCACACGCGGCGCGTTGTTCATTGCTGTGTTGTTTGTGTCGACCATCTTCGCAGCCGCCACCGGCATTGTTGGTGCGTCGGTGACAATTCTCGGCATTATGGCTGCAAAGACAATGAACCGCTCAGGCTATGATGTGCGCCTGGCTGCCGGCACTATTACCGCGGGCGGCACATTGGGCATTCTTATTCCGCCGTCCATTATGTTGATCGTCATGGGGCCAGTGCTGGAAATTCCGGTAACGGACCTGTTCCGTGCTGCGATTATTCCAGGCGTTCTTCTGGCCGCCCTGTATATGGTCTATGCGTTGGGCCGCTGCATGATCAATCCAAGCCTTGGACCGATCCTGCCACCTGAAGACCAGCCGGAAACTTCGCCCTACTATCTGCTTGAAGTTGCCGCTGTTCTGTTTGCCATTGTGGCGTTCTTCTGGCTGATCACCCTTGGTGCAGCGGGTTCACTTGGGTTCATTCCCCTGGGCGGGTTGATCATTCCAATCCTGTGGTTGGGGCTGATGTTCATGATCTACCGCTGGGCCAGAGCCACAAAGCCGGGCGGCTTCTACTTCTCCGACCTGTGGTATGAATTCTTCATGGGTCTGGTGCCGCCAACGGTACTGATCGCATTTGCGCTGGGTTCCATTCTGGCGGGGTGGGCAACGCCTGCGGAAGCGGCTGCATGTGGCGCGTTCGGGTCCATTGTGCTCTCGCTGGCCTATCGCAAACTCACCTGGGGCAAGTTTTATGATGCGCTGATCAAGACGCTGGAAATTTCAGTATTGATCATGTTCCTGGTGGCTGCGTCCAACTTCTTCGGTGCTGTGTTCTCTAACCTGGGCACACCTAAATTCCTGACCGAATTGTTGTTGTCCTTTGACCTGTCGGTCGGAGCGATGCTGATCCTGGTGATGGCGCTGGTCTTCCTGTTGGGTTGGCCGCTAGAATGGGTGCCGATCGTGTTGATCATTGTTCCCATTCTCGTGCCCTTGCTGGTTGAGCTGGACGTGAACCTGACGTGGTTTGCCATTCTGGTGGCTGTGAACCTGCAAACGGCGTGGCTATCGCCGCCGGTGGCGTTGTCGGCTTACTTCCTCAAGGGCGTGGTGCCTGAATGGGATCTCAAGGACATCTATCTGGGCATGATGCAGTTCATGGTTATTCAGGTCATCGGCCTGGCGCTGATCTTCCTGTTCCCAGGATTTGCCCTGTGGCTGCCTGACTATCTGTCTTCCGCTGGTTCGCCGGGCTTCTTCAGCTATCCAGGTTACGGTCAGTAACAAACAAAGTGGCGGCCTTTGTGCCGCCACTCGTCTGACATGTTCATTCCCTTACATTGAGATTCCAATGGCTATTACCTTTTTGAAAAAAGCAGAGAAGACCGCCGCGACCGGTGAAGATGAAACCCGCAATATCGTTTCATCCATGGTGGCTGAGATCGAAGCTGGCGGCGAGGAAGCTGCCCGCGCCTATGGTGAGAAGCTTGATAATTTCACCGGTAATATCGTTGTCACACGTGATGAGATTGATGCGGTATCCAAAAAGGTCAATCAGAAGCTGAAAGACGATATTCAATTTGCCTATGACCGGGTGCGCAAATTTGCCGAGGCGCAGCGGGCATCGATCAGCGAATTTGAAACCGAATTGTCTCCGGGCCTGTGGGCGGGTCAAAAACTCATCCCCATGGAAACTGCCGGTTGTTATGTTCCCGGCGGACGATACGCCCATGTGGCGTCGGCGATCATGTCGGTTGGTACGGCCAAGGTCGCAGGTGTTGAGAATGTGGTGGCCTGTTCTGCGCCCAAGCCCGGCGAAGGCATCAATCCGGCAATCTTGTATACGATGGACCTGTGCGGCGCGGATCATATTCTTGCACTTGGTGGAGTGCAGGGAATTGCGGCGATGACATTTGGCCTTTTCACCGGCAAGCCTGCCAATTTTCTCGCCGGTCCCGGCAACCGGTTTGTCGCCGAGGCGAAACGGATGCTGTATGGCCGTGTGGGCATTGATATGTTCGCCGGGCCAACGGAAATCGGCATTATCGCCGACGAAACGGCTGATCCGCAGATTGTTGCGGAAGATCTGGTTTCACAGGCCGAGCATGGCATGGATTCACCTGCCTGGCTGTTCACCACATCCCAGCAATTGGCTGACGCAGTGGCTGCGAAAATGGATGGTCTCATCAATGCGCTGCCAGAGACGGCAAAGGCAGCGGCTACGACTTCTTGGCGTGACTATGGGGAAATCATCCTGTGCGACACGCGCGAAGAAATATGCAAAATTTCCGATCAGTATGCGTCCGAGCATCTGGAAATCCAGACCAGCGATGACGCCTGGTATGTGGAACGTCTAAAATCCTATGGCTCTTTGTTCATCGGTGAAGAGACAACGGTGACGTATGGCGACAAATGTTCCGGTACCAACCATATTTTGCCGACCAAAGGTGCAGCCCATTACACGGGCGGCCTTTCCGTGCACAAATTTCTCAAAGTGGTGACAACCCAGCGCATGACCCGCGAAGCCAACCGGGAAGTGGGACAGGCTGCGGCACGCATTTCCCGCCTCGAAGGCATGGAAGGCCATGCGCGCGCCGGCGATGCACGCTTGCGGAAATATTTTGAAGGTGAGAACTTCGATCTGGGAATCGGCTAAACCAAGCCGGTTCGTCAGTTGCACGAGGTTGTCGCCATGAGTTTCGACGAACAAATCCTGTTATTGCCACAATGGGTGCAAATCTGGATCAACGCGATCGGCTTTGTGCTGATTGGCTCGTTGATCATATTTCTGTTCAGCAAGTCGACGCGCAAAGACGCGCTTGTTGTGTTTTTGCTGGCGGCACCTGGTGTGGCGATGGTGTTGTTTCTCCACACGCAAATGGGTTTGGTGCGGCTGCTTGGGCTGGGCCATGTGATTTTCTGGACGCCATTGCTGGTGTATCTGGTGCGCCGGTTGCGCCATGACCCGCCGCCTGGATTATTTGCATTTGTCATGGGTGTACTGACGCTGGTAATCGCTGTCGCATTGGTTTTCGATTATATCGATGTGGTTCGTTGGGTATTGGGTGAACGGAGTTCAATCGTATGAGAGCATTATTTTATACCGGCACCATGCAGTCAGAATTGCGCGACGCACCCGATCCGGTGGCGGGCAATAACGAAGTCCATATTGATGTTTCCCATTGCGGCATTTGTGGCTCGGACATGCATGCCTGGCATGGACATGACCCGCGCCGGGTGCCGCCGCTGATCTTGGGGCATGAGGCCGTTGGTGTGCCGCGCAATGGCGAATATGCCGGACAGCGGGTCGCCATTAATCCACTCCATACCTGCGGCAAATGTCGCCACTGCCTTGCCGGTGACGACCATATCTGCCCGGACCGGCGGCTGATGAGCATGCAATTGCCCGGCGCCTATGCGGAACAATCGGTGGCGGAAGAACGCAATCTCTATCCCTTGCCGGATGAACTTTCCAATGAAGATGCGGCATTGGCCGAGCCTCTGGCGGTGTGTGTGCATGCGGTTGAAGTGGCGCGGAAAACAGCCAAACGGCCCTTTTCAGAAAGCCGGATCGCGGTGCTTGGCGGCGGTGCGATTGGCGTCTTGACTGCGCTCGTACTTGCCGATCAGGGCTGCAAGGATCTGTGGATTGCAGAACCCAATGCCAAACGCCGCGCCGTATTGGAAAAAGCCTGTGCGGTTAAAGCTTACGACCCAGCGCAAGGCGGGCCAGAGGCAGAAAGTGTCGATGTGATATTCGATGCGGTGGGCATGGGAGCGACACGCAAGGCCGCGTGTGAGCTGGCCGTTCCCGGCGGTACAATTGTTCACATCGGGTTGCAGGACAGTGCTGATGGAATCGATACACGGCGCATTACCTTGCAGGAAATCGTGTTCAGCGGCACTTATTGCTATACGCGCTATGATTTTGCCGCGGCGCTGAAACTGCTGTCGCGGGGCCTGATTGGCAACCGGGACTGGATTGAAATTCGTCCGCTGGCTGAAGGGGCTCAAAGCTTCATCGATATTCACGAAGGCAAGGCCCCGCCGAAGATCATCCTGTCGATGGCGTGAGTGTTTCAGACATTGTCCTTGTAAAGCGTGCACAGGGTTTCGATCAGTGTGCGGGCTTCGCGGCTTTTCAAACTGTAGCGGATTGATTGTCCATCGCGTCTGGTTTTGACGATATTGGCGTCGCGCAGTTTGGCAAGATGTTGCGAAAGTGCGCTTTGGCTCAAACCGCTGCTTGTTTGTAGTTCACTGACGGAACATTCGGCCTCGCTTAATTTACACAGCACCAGCAGCCGGTGGCGGTTGGCCAGCAGGCTGAGCAGATTTTCCACATTTGCCGCATTGGCCTGCATGTCGGCGATACTTATCTTTTCCATATTGATAAATTAGCAATTTCTAATATGTTTTGACCAGAGCAAATCTTGGAAATGGCCAATGACTGAATTCACGCCTCTTGCCTCGACCCTGGGTGGCATATTG
This sequence comes from uncultured Rhizobiaceae group bacterium, assembly GCA_937930845.1. GTDB lineage: Bacteria > Pseudomonadota > Alphaproteobacteria > Rhizobiales > Rhizobiaceae > Pseudahrensia. The sequence continues at coordinate 72,220 of CALHBJ010000011.1, read as the reverse complement.
ATTGGGCTTTCGGCTGTGCTGCTGATGGCGATCAATGGCCGTATCGCTGGTATCAGCGGAATTGGAGTCTCGGTATTGCCGCCATGGACTCAAAAGCTGGATGCCGGTGAGCTGTCCTGGCGTATCGCATTTCTGGCAGGCCTCTTGTTGGCACCGTTACTTGTTCCGTTGGTGAGCGGCCAGCCCGTTCAACAAACGGTATCGTCCAATGTGGGGCTGATGGTTATTGCGGGTCTTATTACCGGCTTTGGTGCGGTTCTTGGTGGAGGGTGCACATCCGGCCACGGAGTGTGTGGCATGTCGCGTTTGTCGACCAGGTCAATCGTCGCCACATGCACTTTCATGGTGACGGCAATTTTGACGGTCTACATCACCCGTCATCTACTTGTGGGAGCAGGCACATGAAAACGCTGGCAGGTTTTTTATGCGGCTTGATGTTCGGTGTCGGGCTTGTCGTTTCCGGTATGAGTGACCCGGCCAAGGTGCTGAATTTTCTGGACCTGTTTGGAGCCTGGGATCCCAGCCTCGCTTTCGTGATGGGCGGTGCCGTTTTGACCAGTTTTGTCGGTTATTCTTACGTTCTTAAACGCCCATCTCCCGTGTTGAGTGATGTATTTCATCTGCCTACTAAAAACGATGTGGACGGACAGATGCTCACCGGTGCTGCGTTGTTTGGCGTGGGTTGGGGGCTGGGAGGTTTTTGCCCTGGTCCGGCGTTCACGGCGTTGCCGCTGATGTCCACCGGCATTCTCGCGTTTTTGCCAGCTTTATTGATTGGCATGTGGGCCGGGAGAATGGCACCCTTGCTGCGTACTGGTGCAGCTTAGGAGAATGAAATGCAGAACTATCCTGTGAATATGGATCAAGTCCCTGTGGTGACCGGTTTCTTCGATCCGGACACCAGCACCATTTCCTATTGTGTCAAAGATCCAAATTCCAGTGCCTGTGCCCTGTATGACAGTGTTCTGGATTTTGATTTCTCATCGGGTCGCACGTCGAAAAAATCTGCCGATGCTCTGGCTGCTTATGTGCTGGAGAACAATCTTGATGTGCAGTGGATTATTGAAACCCATGTGCATGCGGATCATTTGTCTGCTGCGCCCTATTTACAGGAAAAATTGGGCGGCAAGCTGGGTATCGGTGCCAGGGTTGTTGAGGTTCAGGATATCTTCGGCAAGATTTTCAATGAGGGCACCGAATTCCAGCGCGATGGCAGCCAGTTTGACGCCCTGTTTGAAGACGGCGACACTTATAAAATTGGCGGGCTGGATGGGTTTGTCATAGCCACGCCGGGCCACACGCCTGCCTGCATGGCCCATGTGGTGGGTGATGCCGTGATTGTAGGCGATACGCTGTTCATGCCCGATGGCGGGTCGGCGCGGTGTGACTTCCCCGGTGGTGACGCGACAATGCTTTTCCGGTCCATCAAAAAGGTTCTGAGCCTGCCGGAAAAAATGCGCATGTTCATCTGTCATGATTATGGACCCGGAGGGCGTGATATTGCCTGGGAAACCACTGTTGGTGATCAACGGGCCAACAATATTCATGTGCATGATGGGATCGGTGAAGCTGAATATGTCAAAATGCGCACCGAGCGCGATGCGCAACTTTCCATGCCGAAGCTGATTATCCCCAGTGTGCAGGTCAATATGCGTGCCGGGGATCTGCCGGAGCCCGATGAGAAGGGCAATCGATATCTAAAAGTGCCGGTGGACGGTCTCTGATCGATTTTCGGTGTCCCATTGTGGCTTTCTTCGCTGGCTCCCTTTCGAAACGATCTAAGCTGTCCTAGAACTGGCTAGAAACAGAGTACCTGCGGAGATCATATCCATGAACGAAATTCCCCATTACATCGGCGGCAAACGTGTGTCTGGAACATCTGGACGTTCGTCAGATGTTTACAATCCAGCGACCGGCGAAGTTGAAGCCCAGGTGCCACTGGCGTCCGGCGATGAACTCAATGCCGCGATTGAAAACGCGAAAGCCGCCCAACCCAGTTGGGCTGCGCAAAATCCGCAAAAGCGGGCGCGGGTGATGATGAAATTCGTCGATCTGCTGCACCGGGATATGGACAAGCTGGCAGAAGCGCTTTCGCGGGAACATGGCAAGACAATTCCTGATGCGAAAGGCGATATTATTCGTGGCCTCGAAGTGGCTGAATTCTGCATCGGTGCGCCGCATCTGCTTAAGGGCGAATTCTCCGAAGGTGCGGGGCCGGGTATCGATATGCATTCGGTGCGTCAGCCGCTTGGCGTGGTTGCGGGGATAACACCATTTAACTTTCCAGCCATGATCCCCATGTGGAAATTTTGCCCGGCCATCGTGTGCGGCAATGCGTTTATTCTCAAACCATCGGAGCGCGATCCGTCGGTGCCGCTGATGCTGGCAGAACTGATGAGCGAAGCGGGCCTGCCAGACGGCGTTCTCAATGTTGTGCATGGCGACAAGGAAGCGGTTGATGGCTTGCTGGACCATGAAGACATCATGGCGATCGGTTTTGTGGGTTCCACGCCGATTGCGGAATATGTTTATACGCGCGGGTGCGCCAATGGAAAGCGGGTTCAGTGTTTTGGCGGTGCCAAAAACCACATGATCATCATGCCGGACGCGGATATGGACCAGGCGGTTGATGCGCTTATCGGTGCCGGATATGGCGCTGCCGGCGAGCGTTGCATGGCTGTATCTGTGGCCGTTCCCGTGGGCGAAGACACGGCTGACCGCCTCATGGCCAAACTCACACCGCGGGTGGAAAATCTCAAGATTGCCCCCTACACGGCGGGCGACGATGCAGACTTTGGTCCTCTCGTGACCAAAGAGGCCCATACACGTGTGAAAGGCTATGTGGATGCGGGCGTATCTGAAGGTGCTAAACTGGTGGTCGATGGACGTGACTTTTCCATGCAGGGCTATGAAGATGGCTTCTTCATGGGGGCCTGTCTGTTCGACAATGTGACCCGCGATATGTCGATCTATAAGGAAGAAATATTTGGCCCGGTTCTTTCGGTTGTTCGCGCCAAGGACTATGAAGATGGTCTTGATCTGGCGATGAGCCATGAATACGGCAATGGAGTTGCCATATTCACGCGCGACGGTGATGCAGCACGGGATTTTTCAAGCCGGATCAATATCGGGATGGTGGGTGTGAATGTGCCTATTCCTGTGCCGCTGGCCTATTATACATTTGGTGGCTGGAAGCGGTCAGGATTTGGCGATCTCAATCAACATGGTCCCGATGCCTTCCGTTTCTATACGCGCACGAAGACGATCACGTCCCGCTGGCCGTCGGGGATCAAGGATGGGGCGGAATTCTCCATTCCCACCATGGGCTGATCGCGCAATCTATTGCCCATCCCAAGGCGGCTTATCCCCGCCAGGAATGATCAAGTGAAGATGCTCCCCGGTTCTTGACCGAGGAGCATTTTTTTATGTTTGAATCCATCGCCCGTGCCGCGATCCTGCGCATTGCAAAGAGACTTGATTTTCCACCCGCCACTTTGTTTGCCTCGGCTGAAGTTGAGTTGAAGGGGCAAACGGCCCTTCCAATCGCCAGCGGGCGTGAAGCCGACCAATTGCAATTTGGTGACCGGGGCAACGATGTGCGGCTTGCCCAACGCCTGTTGAGTGGCAGGGGCTATATGTTGTTGGCTGACGGATTGTTTGGGCTGATCACAGACCGGGTGGTGCGCCAGTTCCAGCGCGATCATCTGCTGAAAGAAAACGGGATATTGGGACAGGCTGAGATGAATTTGCTGGAAGGGCGTTCGGCACGGTGGCGCAAATTACTTGGCGGAAAAATCAAATCCGGGCGACATGGGATTGTTGGCACAGCCAAAAGCTCACTGGGAAGGGGGCACGTGGTGATTTGCCGGGTTGAAAAATATCTGCGTGCCCGCCTGCTTTCAATTTCCCGGCACATGGCATAAAAACGGTTTCAGATGAGGCCAGCGGCGAATAAATCCATGAAATCTAAAAGTGAAAGACTGTCTGAAATTCTTGGGCTGTCTCCAGTCGTTGCTGTTCTTCAGTTCACCGATGTTGATCAGGCGGTATTGACCAGCCGTGCGCTTGTGGCGGGCGGGTTGCCGGTGATTGAAATTACCATGCGCACCGCCCAGGCGCTGGACTGTATCGCGGCAGTGGCCCGCCAGGTGGAGGGTGCAATCGTGGGTGCAGGTACAGCGCTCACCCCGCAAACATTCAATGCAGCGGTGGATGCGGGGTCGCAATTTGTAGTGTCGCCGGGCGTTACCCAGCCGCTGATGGATGCCAACCGCAAATCGGACATCCCGCTTTTGCCGGGCGTGGCAACGCCCAGTGAGGCCATGGGATTGTTGGTTGAAGGTTATGAATATCTGAAATTTTTTCCAGCCGAACAGGCGGGTGGCAAAGATTATCTGAAAGCCATGTCGGCGGTCTTTCCTGATGTTCGCTTTTGCCCAACGGGTGGCTTGAATGCAGAAAAAGCCCCTGACTATCTGGCGCTTGATAATGTGATTTGTGTTGGCGGTTCGTGGGTTGCGCCTGCTGGATTGATTGAATCGGGCGACTGGGATGGGATCAGTGAAATCGCATCTGCTGCGGCAGCGCTGGGATAAGTGTGATGCGCATCCTGTTGCCAGGCGTGTGGGCCAAATGCGGACTAGCCTTCATCTGGCTTTGGGCCGGGCTGGCTGAGGCGTCTGGCAAACTTTTGGCATTCGTGCCCGCCAGCATGACCAATGTCATGCCGCAATTGGCAACCGATTTTACCAACGAAACAGGCATCGAATTAAATCTATCTTTTGCGGGCACCGCGCAATTGGCCCGGCAATTGGAGGCGGGGGCTCCGGCGGATATCTTTATTTCCGCGGACCTTGCATGGATCAACTGGCTGGAAGAAAGACAATTGGTGTCGGCTGATTCACGCCAGGCGTTTGCTGGCAATGAATTGGTGATTGCCGTGCGCAATGAGGTTGAGAACTGGGCGGATGCCAAGGCATTGGTGACCCGGTCACGGTTTGCCATGGCAGAGCCTGTTGCCATCCCGGCAGGCCGCTATGGCAAACAGGCCTTGCAACATCTGGGCTGGTGGGAAGCGGCACAAAAACAGGCGGTTTACGGTGAGAACGTTCGGGTCACTTTGCGCCAATTGGCACTGGGTGAGGTGGCGGCCGCAATCGTTTATGGGTCCGACGTTTTGGTCGAGCCGCGCACGAAAATTGCCTGGCGGTTTCCTTCTGAAAGCCATTCGCCGATCCGCTATTTTGTGTCGGTCACACCGCAGGCGAAGCTGGAAGCCAACCAATTCATCGCCTTTTTGCTGACACCTAAGGCACAACAAATCCTCACCGGTGCCGGGTTCTCCGCATCGCAACAAAAGTAGACCGGCGTGATTGAGGCCTTTAACGATACTGCTGTTTGGGAGATCGTGCTGCTTTCGCTGAAGGTGGCCGGGCTGGCTGTTTTATTGTCTTTGCCTCCTGCTTTGTTGGTTGCAAAATTACTGGCGCGTCCTGGCCTGCGCGGCAAAGCAGTCATCAGCGCTTTCTTTCACATGCCGCTTGTGACGCCGCCGGTGGTCACGGGATATGTGTTGTTGAATGTGTTCGGCAAAAACGGGGCCATTGGTTCGGTTCTCGACAATTGGGGCCTTGGTATCTCGTTTACCTGGTTTGGGGCGGCGCTGGCTGCTGCTGTTATGGCCTTTCCATTGATTTTGCGTCCCATACGGTTGGCCTTTGAAGCACAGGAACCGGGGCTGGATGAGATGGCAGCCACACTGGGTGCCAGCCGGTTGCGGCGGTTATTCACCATCGCTTTGCCTTTGGCCTGGCCGGGGGTGATCGCGGGAACGATATTGGGCTTTGCCAAGGCTTTGGGAGAATTTGGTGCGACCATCACGTTTGTCTCAAACATTCCTGGCGAAACACAAACCCTCTCTTTGGCCATCTACACTTTGCTACAATCGCCAGCTGGGGACAGTCCGGCACTGGTTTTGATTGGTGTCGCCATTGCCATTTCGTTTGTTGCGATATTGATTTCCGAAATCCTTGCGGGGCGTTGGGAACGAAAGCGGGTAACGTAGCGCGATGCTGGATGTGAAAATAAAAGGAGCGGTGGGCAGTTTTGTACTCGATGTGGACTTTCAGGCCGGTATTGGTGTGACAGCGCTTGCTGGTCCTTCGGGTGCTGGAAAATCTTCCATCCTGCGTGCAATTGCAGGGCTGTGGCAGCCCGATGAAGGCCATGTGCGGATCGGTGAGACTGTGCTGTTTGATCCAGCCTCTGGCATTAATTTGCCAACGCATAAAAGAAAACTGGGCGTGGTGTTTCAAAACGCCCTGCTGTTTCCCCACATGAATGTGGCCCGCAATCTCGCCTATGGTTGTGTGGAAAAAAACTGGACCTGGGATGCGGTGATCGGACTGTTGGACCTGGGCGGATTGCTGGAGCGAAGACCCTTCACTTTGTCCGGTGGGGAGGCTCAACGGGTGGCACTTGGAAGAGCATTACTGTCCAACCCGGCCATGCTTTTGCTGGATGAACCGCTCACTGGTCTTGACGATCCGCGGCGAGATCAGGTGTTGCCTTATCTGGAACGTATAAGGGACGATACGGATGTTCCCATTATTTATGTTTCGCACCATAAGGACGAAATCAAACGTTTGGCCGATCTTGTCTTCGTTATGGATGCCGGGCGGGTTGTGGCTGAGCGAACGCCAAATGAATATGCTTTGGAAAGGACTGGCCAGTGAATGTGTCTCGAAGTTCTGCACGGCTTTCCAGCTGTATGATTTTCAGTCTTGTGTTGGGATCAACCGCATGGGCCAAGTGTGATGCCGATGAGATGCAGATTACCATTGGTTCTGTGACAGGTTCGGCCAATCCGGTGCGCACGGCCGCGCTGGCGGAAATCAAACGGGTTGTGGATGAAGACATGCAGGGCAAGGCCTGTATTCAACTGCTTTCAGATCCGCAACGATTTGGTGAACGGAAGATTCTCAAGGCACTGGCGGATCAGAAGGTTCTCATGGCGATGCCGGAACTTGCCACGCTTGCACGCCAGGTGCCTGCCTATTCAATCTTTCAACTGCCATTTGCCTTTAAACATTTTCGCGCAGCAGAAGCTTTTGCGGCAGATGCCCAGCTGGACGTTTTGAACACAAAGCTTGGCGAAATCCGGCTGCGTGGCCTGTCTTATCTGCATCGCGGATTTGTGCAAACCGTGACGACCCGGCGGGTTATCAACCCTCAGGACATGGCAGGCATGAAGATTGATGTGAGCAGTTCACCCAATGATTTGGCGATTTCCAGTGAGTTGCGGGGTGTTCCCAAACGCACAGAGTCCCAGGCGCTGAACGCAGCTGTTGAGAAGGACGAAATAGATGCTGTCTTTACCGATTGGGCGGGGGCATCACGAAAGGAATTCACGGCGAAGTTGAAATACACTTTGGAATCCAATTACCGGTATCGCGGCTATCGCCTGATTGCCCGCGCGGACTGGTTTGATGGCCTGCCTGCTGCGCTGCGCACCCAATTGGCGCAATCGATTTCCAGGGCGGCGAAACAGGCCGACTTTGAAACAAAACGCCGTGCGCGGGGGGATCGCAACAAGCTGATTTCATCAGGCAGGGAAGTTTACGCCCTGAGCGAACGCCAGAGAGCGCGTTGGCTTGATGTGGCGGCGGCTGTTTGGGCCAGTTATTCAGAACCTGCCGGTGCGCGGTTCCTGCCGGTATTGCGTCGGGTTTCGCAAACGCCGTAGCCGGGTTCCGGTCTCAGCCTTTCTTGAGAAAAGCTTCAATCCGGTCCATTGCGGTTGAAATATTCTGTTCGGAATTGGCATAGGAAAGGCGGATGAATCCTTCGCCCAATATGCCAAAATCCGGACCGCCAATGACTGCCACCCCTTCGTTTTCGAGTAGGGATGAAGCCAGTTCCTTGGCTTTCCATCCGGTTTTTTCAATGTTGGGGAAGGCGTAAAATGCACCCTTTGGCGTGGCGCAGGTGACGCCCTCCAGCTGGTTCGCCCGTTCGACCACCAATTGCCGACGACGGTCAAAAGCGGCCATCGTATCAGCGACCGCATCCTGTGGTCCGTCGATTGCAGCAATGCCTGCATATTGGGCAGGCGCGTTAACACAGGACCAGGCATTGACGGCCAGTTTGCGCACATTTTCAAACAACGAGTCTGGCCAGATTGACCAGCCCATTCTCCAGCCGGTCATTGCCCAGGTTTTTGACCAGCCATTGAGGATGATCAACCGGTCGCGGATGGAGGGAAATTGCAGCAGGGATACATGCTCTTCTCCGTCATAGGTCATCACGTCATAAATTTCGTCGGACAGGATGACCGCATCGGGATATTTCTCTAACCCATCGACGAGGGTCTGAACTTCGCGGCGAGGGGTAACACCGCCTGTGGGATTGGCGGGTGAGTTCAAGATAATCAGGCGGGTTTTTTCATTGACGAGTGCCAGGGCTTCTTCGCCGGAAAAGGCAAATCCGTTTTCTTCCCGCACAGGAATTGGCACGGGCTTGGCACCAGTGAATTCGATCATGGAACGATAAATCGGGAACCCGGGATCAGGATACATTATTTCTGCGCCCGGTTCACCCATCATCAAAATGGCGGCAAACATGGTGACTTTGCCGCCGGGCATGATGCACACCCGTTCGGGTGAAACTTCAACACCGGTTGTGTCCAGGGTGCGGCGGGCAACGGCTTCGCGCAGGGGCAAAATCCCCGTTGCCGGCGTGTAGCCATGGTGGCCGTCTCGCAAAGCCTTGACGGCGGCTTCCACAATATGTTCGGGCGTTGGAAAGTCTGGCTGGCCGATGCCGAGATTAATGACATCCATACCTGTGGATGCCAGTTCGGTGGCGCGGGCGAGCACCGCGAATGCGTTCTCTTCGCCGATGCGATCAAAGCCGGAAATTGTCGTAACCATATACTCATGCCCTTTGCCAAATTGGCCTTCATTTTCGATGGCTTTTGGCCTTACCGCAAGCCGTGTTGGCCGATAGTCTGTACTGTACCCTAACAAATCACATGTGAGGTCAATTTGTCTGATCTATCCAATTGGCAACCGCGCCCGCGACCCCAGCGAATCTCGCTCGAGGGACAATATTGTCGGCTTGAACCCTTGCAGGCAAAGCTGCACGGGGATGAACTTTTCGATGCATCAACTTTTGCGGATGCTGATGACAGATTTGCTTACCTTCCAGACTATAAGCCGCCGGATCGGGCGTCATTTCAACCGTGGCTTGAAACCGCTCAGTCGAGCGAAGATCCGCTCTATTTTGCGGTGATCGACAAAACGCGCGGTACGGTTGAGGGGCGGCAGACCCTCATGCGCATCGATGCCGAAAATGGGGTCATTGAGACGGGCCATATATTCTGGGGTGGTCGGATTTCCAGAACGCCGGTGACCACCGAAGCGTTTTATCTGTTCGCCAGATATGTGTTTGACGATCTGGGCTATCGGCGGTTCGAATGGAAATGCAACAATGCCAATGAGCCATCCAAGCGTGCCGCCGAACGTTTTGGCATGACCCCTGAAGGGGTTTTCCGGCAGGCGGCAATTGTCAAAGACGCCAATCGGGACACTGCGTGGTTTTCAATTCTCGACCATGAATGGCATTCCATGCGCCATGCATTTGAAAGCTGGCTTGACCCGCAGAATTTTGACAGCAAAGGTCAGCAAATCAAAAAGCTGGCAGAATTCAGGGAATAGAATTATGGGCGAACGTCTTGGCGGAAAAATTGCATTGGTAACAGCTGCCGGTCAGGGAATTGGTCGGGCGATTGCCGATATGTTTGCGCGCGAGGGGGCGACCGTTATTGCCACCGATCTGAACGCTGATCTGGTCAGCGATCTTGGCGGCAGGGCGCTGGATGTCACAGATGCTGATGCGGTTAAGTCACTGGCTGATGAAATTGGCGGCATTGATATCCTGGCGAATGTCGCCGGATTTGTGCATCACGGGTCGGTTCTGGAATGCGATGCGGCTGCCTGGGAATTTTCGTTCAATCTCAATGTCAAAAGCATGCACAACACTATTTCCAGCTTTCTGCCCGGCATGCTGGCGCGGGGCGGTGGCTCCATTATCAACATGTCTTCTGGAGCATCTTCCATCAAAGGGGCACCGAACCGATATGTGTACGGCACCACCAAGGCTGCGGTGATTGGGCTGACAAAATCAGTGGCTGTGGATTTCATCAGCCAGGGCATTCGCTGCAATGCGATTTGTCCCGGCACCGTGCGCTCACCTTCATGGGAACAGCGTGTGGAAGAATTGGGTAAAGAGGTTGGTGGCAAGGACAAGGCCATGGAAATGTTCGTTTCCCGCCAACCTATGGGGCGCGTGGGCGAGGCCGATGAAATTGCCGCCCTTGCCACCTATCTGGCGAGCGATGAAAGCGCCTTCACCACAGGAACGGCGATTCCAATTGATGGCGGATGGACGCTCTGATCGAAATTGCTGGGAGTAGGTGACGTGAAAATTCTTGTATTGGGCGCAGCCGGCATGATTGGCCGCAAGCTGATTGAGCGGTTGTTGAGTGAGGGCACATTGCGCGGCAGCCCGATTACGGCAATCTATGCATTCGATATTGTTGAGGCCGCAGTTTCCAGCACGGATGATATCGCGGTGACTAAACAGGCGGGTGACATTAGCGATGCGCCAACGGTTGCGGCCATGGTTGGCACCCGCCCGGATGTGATATTTCACCTTGCAGCGATCGTCTCCGGTGAAGCGGAGGCCGATTTTGAAAAGGGCTACCGGATCAATCTCGACGGCACGCAGAACCTGTTTAACGCGATCATCGAGGAGCGCGATTATTGCCCGCGTGTTGTCTATGCCTCGTCGATAGCCGTATTTGGTGCGCCCTTTCCAGAGCGCATTGGTGATGAGTTTCACACCACGCCGCTCACCTCATATGGGACACAAAAAGCCATCGGCGAATTGTTGTTGGCGGACTATACCCGCAAGGGTCACATGGATGGTGTCGGTCTTAGATTGCCAACGATTGTTGTTCGCCCTGGTGCTCCAAATGCGGCAGCTTCCGGCTTTTTCTCAAACATCATCCGCGAACCCCTGGCCGGGGAACCCGCGATCTTGCCGGTGTCTGACGATGTTCTGCACTGGGTGGCCAGCCCCCGATCAGCGATTGGATTTTGTCTCCATGCGGCCAATATGGATGGTGAAAAAATTGGCCCCAGGCGCAATCTGACAATGCCGGGCCTGGCAATTACCGTGGGTGAAATGATCACGGCCCTGGGCAAGGTTGCGGGTCCTGCAGCAGTTGAGCGGATTGAGCGGCGTGAAGACCCAACGATTGTGGCCATTGTGGCCAATTGGCCGCGTCAGTTCGATGCCAGTCGTGCACTTGGATTGGGCTTCGTGAGCGAAACCCGGTTTGAAGATGTCATTCAGGCCCATATCGATGATGAGCTTGGCGGTAAATTACCTGCGTGAGGCGGTATGCAATCAGATTTTTGAGACCGATTCGCGAATGCGCAGATTTGGGGCAATGAGCACCGGTTCAGTGTTGGGTGCCTCGCCTTTGATCTTTTGAAACAGGGTGCGTGCGGCCAAACGACCGATTTCATCATGCCCGTCGTCGACGGTGGTGAGTGACGGACTGGAAATCGACGCTTCTTCGATGTCATCATATCCGGTGACTGCGATGTCTTTGCCCGGTTCAATTCCCTTTGCCCGCAATCCATGCATAACGCCAAGCGCTACGGTGTCGCTGCAACAGGCGATCGCCGTTGGTGGATTGCCGCATGCCAGAATTTTCTCAACCGCTTCGAAACCGGCTTTCCGGTCATAGGGGGTTTCAATGTCTGCGCGGCTGGGAACAGGCAGTCCCGCTTCCTTGAATGCGGCGTGAAAGCCCCGGCGGCGGGCGCGCCCGGTGGATGTGAGGCGGGTGCCACCAACAAGGGCGATATCTGTGTGGCCATTTTCAATCAGGTGGCGGGTGACCAGATGAAACCCGGCCTCGTCATTGCCAAGAAAGGCGGGCACATTGGCGTTTTCCACCGTGCGGGCGACCAGCGTTACTTTCAGACCCGCCGCCTCGATGCGGTCAATGTCTTCCGCATCGGTGCCCACAGATGGGGACATGATCACTCCATCCGCGCCAAACTGCATGAGTGTGGAAATGAAATTATTTTGCAGTTCCAGATCATCGCCATGATTGCACAAGAGGAATGTCTGGCGGTTTGTGCCAAGCTCCGCTTCGATTGAGCGCAGGATTTCAGCAAAAAACGGATTGATGATATCGCGCACCAGCACGCCCACGATGTCGGATCTTTGGGTGCGCAGGCTTGCCGCCCTGCGGTCGTAAACATAGCCAATTTCCTTGGCCCGGTCGCGGATGCGCACGCGGGTGCCCTCTGCCACAAGGGGCGAGTCACGCAACGCCAGTGAAACGGTGGCTGTTGACACGCCAAGGTCATGGGCGATTGTTGCCAGGGTAATTTTTGCGACCACGAGAGGGGGTGCTCCACATTCAGACAGGATTCCTTAACATGCCCAATGGCCGTCTGCCAAAGCCTTCGTATCACGGGTTTGTGGACGAAAATTCCGTTCAGGAAGCGTGCGCCGCCGCAAGTGACTTAATCAGCGAGCGTTCTCGGTTGAAAATATAAAATCCACTCATGGATATGATGGCAATTCCAAACACCGTCCAACCGTCGGGCAGGTCGGAGAATACGATATATCCAATCAAGATAGACCATAAAATCTGGGAGAAAACCGCTGGAGCGATGAGCGGTGCGGGGGCAAGGCGGTGCGCGCGAATGAGGAATAAATGACCCACAGCGCCACACACACCGGTAACCAGCAGGGCCAGCCAGATATCCCAACTGGTGGGTATTTGTGCAAGCACCATGGCGGGGGGCAACAATATCAATGCGGGCACAACGCCCGAATAGGTGATCATGCTTTCATCGGTCTCGGTACTTGCCATTTTGCGGGTCATGACAAAATACAGGGACGCGGCAAGGAGCGTCACAAGGGAGTATAAAATGGGCCACTGGAACATGCTGGTTCCCGGCCTGACCACAACCAATACGCCGATGAAACCCACAATCACGGCGAACCAACGGCGCCAACCAGCCCATTCTCCCAGCAACGGGCCTGACAGGGCTGTCACGACCATCGGCACGGCCAGTATGATGGCCATGACTTGTGCCAATTGCAGATGTTGCAGGGCTAAAAAATTAGTCACTGTGCCGGTGGCCAATAGCGCGCCACGCAATATCTGAAGCCAGGGGTGATTGGATTTCAATCGTTCCGGGTGCTGCCAAACGCGCATGGCAAGACAGATAAATACGGCATGTCCGGTGAACCGGCACCAGGCAACAAACAGGGGGGCAAAGCCTGCAAGCACCACATATTTTGCGCTCGCATCAAGAACCGAAAACAAAAACCAGGCGGGCAGGATTGCGGCCCATGCGGCCATGGGCGTGACGACATTGTCCAGATTGGCATGGGGATTTGTTGCCACGGTCGTTTTTGATGCAGAACTCATGGGGCTCCCAACTGAGTTTCCCGAATGTGGATATCCGGGCAACAAACATTGAAACTCAAGAACATAACTTGCCCGTTTTGATCAGGGAGAGATAGTGTGATTTGCAAAGACTTATTGACGTACAAAAAGTGCTCACGATCGGAAAATCATGAAAACCTGGATCAAAAATCCCCTCGCTATTCTGGCCGACAATAATAGTGGCGGGGCCAATGCGGGGGCGGGTGGCGGAATTGTCATCGATGGATCGAAAATTGTCGAGCTTGTTGCATCCGGCGGCCAGCCGACCATGCCGGTTGATCAGGTTTTTGATGCCAGCCGACATGTGGTTTTGCCTGGGCTGATCAATACCCATCACCACTTTTTTCAGACTATGACACGGGCACATCCATCGGCAATCAACAAGGAACTGTTTCCGTGGTTGAAGGCCCTGTATCCGATCTGGGCACGCAATGTGAAACCCGATGCGTTCCGGCTGGCCACACGCCTTGCGCTTACCGAACTGATGATGAGTGGCTGTACCACCGTTTCAGACCATCACTATCTTTATCCAGCGGGCCTTGAGAACGCCATGGATATTCAGGTGGAGGAAGCCGAGAAACTTGGCATCCGCATGACGGTGACGCGCGGTTCCATGAGCCTGTCTGAAAAAGACGGTGGCTTGCCGCCGGATTCGATTGTTCAAGATGATGATGCCATTTTGGCCGATTGCGAGCGGGTGCTGAACAAATATCACGACCGTTCGGACGGCTCCATGTTGCAGGTGGCGCTTGCACCGTGCGCACCGTTTACCGTGACCAAACATTTGATGATGGAAACGATGGAACTGGCGCATCGCCATGATTGTACCTGCCACACCCATTTGGGCGAAACGCTCGATGAAGACGCATATTGCGTTGCCAATTATGGCTGCCGTCCGGTTGACTATCTGGAAGAGCTTGGGTGGATGAACGACCGGGTCTGGCTCGCCCATGGCATTCATTTTAACGATGATGAAGTGCGCCGCCTTGGCCATGCGGGGGTGGGCGTTTGCCATTGTCCAACCTCCAATATGGTGCTGGCCTCTGGGCATTGCCGCACACTGGAACTGGAAGCTGCCGGTTCCCCGGTTGGTCTGGGCGTGGATGGCAGCGCGTCCAACGACAATTCAAATCTCATTGAAGCGGTACGCCATGCGCTGATGATCAATCGGTTGACCTATGATGCGGCTTCGGTGACGCATTTCGATGCCTTCCGTTGGGCAACGGAAGGTTCCGCACGTTGTCTTGGCCGTGATGATATTGGCAAGATTGCGGTTGGCAAGCAGGCAGACCTGTCGATGTTCACACTGGATGAGTTGCGCTTTTCCGGGGCAGGTGATCCTTTGGCCGCGCTTGTGTTGTGTGGTGCGCATGAGGCGGACCGGGTGATGGTCGCCGGGGCGTGGAAGGTTGAAGACACAATGCCGGTCAACATGGATGTGGCAAAACTGCGCCATGAACACGGAGAAGCGGCCAAGGCGTTTTTGGAAAATATCTGATGCCTGTTCGGTTCTTATCATCGATGGCGGCATTGCATGATGTGCCGGTTTCAATGAACACCATTGCGGTTTTGCCCCTTGGAGCAACGGAGCAACATGGTCCGCACCTGCCGTTGGAAACCGATACGATAATCGCCGAGGGGGTGTGCATGGCGATGGCGCGCCAATTGCCCGCTGAAATTGATGTGGTGATCTTACCGGTTGAGCCGGTTGGATATTCCACCGAGCATATGGATTTTGCCGGCAGCAAGACCTTGAGTTTCGACGCTGCCTTGTCGCGCTGGATCAAAATTGGTGAAGCCTGCGCGGATGCGGGTCTTGGCAAAATTGTGCTGATGAATGCCCATGGGGGCAATTCGCCAATCGCCGCGATTGTGTGCCAGGAATTGCGGGTGCGCCGGGCGATGCTGGCGGTTGCCACCAAATGGGACCGGTTTATCAAAGGTTCGGGCATTGTATCCGACCACGAGGAAATGCTGGGCATTCATGGGGGCGATATCGAAACATCGGTGATGCTGGCCCTGGCCCCAGATACGGTTGATCTGGAACGGGCTGAGAATTTCGCGAGTGAGCAGGCGGGCTTTATGGAACGTTACACCCATCTTCGTGCCTATGGCCCCCATGGATTTGGCTGGAAAATGCAAGACCTCAACCCGAAAGGAGTGGTGGGAAATGCGGCCGCCGCCTCAGCAGAAAAAGGCGAACAATTGCTGGAAATTGCCAGTCGGGGAATATGCGAATTGCTGGATGATGTGCACCGGTTTGATTTGTCTTGCTGGTCGAACTGACAGCCCCCATATGAAACCTGTTAAACAAGCTGGATAATGTGAGTATGACCGATTTGACCCCTGTAACAGTGCTGACCGGCTATCTTGGTGCGGGCAAGACAACGCTGCTCAATCGGATATTGTCGGAAGACCATGGGCGTAAATTTGCGGTCATCGTCAATGAGTTTGGCGAGATTGGCATCGACAATGATCTCATCGTGGAAAGCGATGAAGAGATTTACGAGATGAACAATGGCTGTGTGTGCTGCACCGTGCGGGGAGACCTGGTGCGGGTAGTGCAGGGGCTGTTGAAACGCAAGGGCCGGTTTGACGGCATTTTGGTGGAAACCACCGGATTGGCCGACCCCGCCCCGGTGGCGCAGACGTTTTTTATGGATGAAGATGTGCGCGCCAAGGCACGGCTGGATGCGGTGATTGCCCTTGTGGATGCACGGCATTTTCCCCAGACCCTGAAAGATGCGCCCGAAGCTGAAGACCAGGTCGCTTTTGCCGATGTGGTGATTATCAACAAAACCGACCTGGTTGAGGCCGATGAGATCGAACGGCTGAAAGCAACTGTGCGTAAGATCAATCCCCATGCGGTCATTTCAACTGCTGAGCGATCTGGCGTTGCGCTGAATGATGTGCTCGACCGCGGTGCGTTTGATCTTGATCGCATTCTTGAAAATGATCCGCATTTTCTTCTTGCAGACGACCATGACCATCCTGACCATGAATGCGGCCCGGCCTGTGATCACCACGGCCACGCCCATGACCACCACCATAGTCATGGCGATGAATCTCGTCTGGATGCAGCAACTCATGACACAACAGTGACATCAATTTCTTTGCGGGCAGGCGACATGGATCATGAAAAATTCTTCCCCTGGATCAACAAGCTGACCCAGATTGATGGACCGGATATTCTGCGCCTGAAAGGCATTGTGGCGTTTAAGGGGGATGAAGACCGGTTCGTTGTGCAGGGTGTTCACATGATTGTGGAAGGCGACCATCAGCGGCCCTGGCGCGATGATGAAAAACGCGAGACCCGCATGGTATTTATCGGTCGCGGGCTGGACCGTGAAAAAATCGAGCGCACTTTCAACGCCTGTATTGCTGCATAACCCATGGCGACCGTTGCTCCGTATGATTTTGATGCCCATGTGGAATGGGCGGGATTTGTGGATGATCAGCCCGCGTTCGCGCTGGTGGATGGTGCCATTGATTTCCCCACCGGCGAGCGGCGTTCAGTACTTGCTCATGATGGCTTGTTGAGCGCTGCACTTTCCCTGGATGGCAATAGCCTTGTGAGCGGCGGCGAGGACGGGCGCGTTGTGGCAACGGCTGCAGATGGTTCCGTCACTGAATTGGCGCTCCATGAACGCAAGTGGATTGATGTGGTGACCTGTGGCCCAAATGGGGCCGTGGCCTATGCCAGTGGGCGCACAGTCTGGATAAAAACCGCCGACACGGTGCGGGAAATCAATCACGAACGGGCGGTCGAAGGTCTCGCCTTTGCACCCAAGGGCATGCGGCTTGCGCTGGCGCGGTATAACGGGGTTTCACTGCATTTTGCAGCAGCAACCGCACCGCCCGTTGATCTCCACTGGGACGGTGCGCACAACCGGGTGCTGTTTTCGCCCGATGGCAAATATGTTGTCACATCCATGGTAGAAAATGCCCTGCATGGGTGGCGGCTGGACGATAAGAAAACCGGCGATGGCAAACATATGCGAATGACCGGCTATCCCGCCAAGCCCAAAAGTCTTTCCTGGTCTGCAAAGGGGCGATGGTTGGCTTCTTCGGGTGCGCAGGCCGCCATTTGCTGGCCGTTTTTCGGCAAGGATGGTCCCATGGGCAAAGCGCCCAAGGAATTGGGCACGCGCGGCGACAGCATGGTCACACAGGTGGCCTGCCATCCCACAGAAGATGTGGTTGCCATTGGTTTTGCCGATGGCATGGTGATGGCGGTGCGCATTGAAGACGGGGCTGAAAGCGTGCTGCGCCGCCCCGGCAAAGGCGAAATTTCCTCATTGGCGTGGGACAGGCAAGGCACGCGCCTGGCATTTGGCAGCGGGGAAGGTGAGGCAGGCATTATTGCCATCTCTTAAAGTCACGAAATATTTTATACTTTTCTTTTGTGCAGGCTCCGCGATCGGATATCGTTGCCGCAATAATTGATTTCTAGGAGCCATGCGATGAACCGTCCGGGCGCAGAACTGAATGCCTGGTGTGACTATCCACCAGTTGATGTCCCCCATGCAAAATCCGGTCCGTTGGCGGGCCTTACACTTGCGGTCAAAGATATTTTTCAAGTGGCCGGCTATCCCAATGGCTGGGGGTCGCCCACCCGTTTGGCTGAGGCTGAGCCGGACACGGAAACCCAGCCCGTGGTGCAACAAATGCTCGATGCGGGCATTGAAATAACCGGCAAAAGTCAGTGTGAGGAATTGTGTTTTTCGCTCACTGGGATCAACGCCCATTATGGAGCACCGGTGAACGCCGCGGCCCCGGACCGGGTGACCGGCGGGTCGTCATCGGGATCGGTCTCCCTTGTGAGCGCGGGCATTGTTGACGTGGCAACCGGATCAGATACGGGCGGTTCCGTGCGTGGACCGGCTTCCTATTGCGGATTGATCGGCCTGCGCGCCACTCATGGCCGTCTGTCGCTTGATAAAACCATGGCCCTGGCGGAAAGCTTTGATTGCTTTGGCTGGTTTGCCAAGGATGCGGAAACCTACAGCGCCGTTGCTAACGTCGTGATGGATGAGGACGATAGTGCCACGCCGTTGCGGCGTCTCATCGGCAGCCCGGATCTGGATATGCAGTTGATTGGCGATGCGGAATACCGTGCCTATGCCGCAGCCTGCGAAAAGGTGGATGCGCATTTTCAGGATGAGCGGGAACTTGTCAGCCTGGGTATTGATCTCGAAAAAGCCTATTGGGCATTCCGCAAATGTCAGGCGTTTGAATCCTGGGCAGAACTTGGACCATGGATTGAGCGAACAAAGCCGGCGCTTGGACCGGGGATAAAAGAACGTTTCGAGTTTGGGAAGTCGCTCACACAGGCGGATTTCGACGATGCTTCGCGTGAGCGGGTTGAGATCACGGGTATCCTGGAAAATCTCATCGGGGATGATGGGCTTCTGGTCTTCCCAACCATGCCAAGTTGCGCGCCGCTGAAAAGCGACCCGGATGAATCATTGCAGGAGTTCCGCGAAAAAGCTCTGGTGCTGTTGTGTTTGTCGGGCCTGTCCGGCTTGCCACAAATCACCTTGCCGCTGGCGCAAGTCCACGGAGCGCCCCTGGGCATCAGCTTGATGGGCCCCCGCGGCAGCGACCGCCGCCTAATCGAAATCGCCCGGCAAATGCTGGGATAGCGCGGTTTTTGCAGGTGTTGAAGATTGAATATGCGTTCAATTGACAGTTCAACGCAAAGAGAGTCTATTTAACTTTGGGGCATGCAAGGTTAAATAAAGCGCGCTGGCGTTGAATGAAAGTTCACCAATGGATACATCACAATTCCGGGGAACAGACAGCGGAAATTTGGTGCCCACCATTGAAGGAGCTCGTGCATTTGTGCCGCACGGGCTGCCGCCTGAACTGAACTTGGGAAATATCATTGCTGAATTTGGTGAGGCTTCAGCGGCCTTGGGAGGGCTTAGTGAAATTGGAAGCACTATCGCCAACCCTTACATGGTTATCCGTCCTCTTCAGAGGAATGAGGCTTTGCGGTCCTCGGCGATGGAAGGTACGTACTCAACTGCAGATGAGCTTGCTTTGGTGGAGGCGCTGGATGACGCTTCTTCAAACGATGCGGCATTGGAAGTGCGCAATTACATTCGTGCCATAGAATATGCCATTGAGCAGGTGCGAACGCTACCAATATCCCATCGGCTCATTAGAGGAATGCATGCCATATTATTGGATCAATCGACCAAGGTACGCGGCAGCAACAAACATCCAGGAGAATACAGGCAGTATCAAAACTGGATTGGTGCCAGAAATATTCAAAATGCCCGTTTCATTCCGCCTCCACCAAATCAGGCAAACTCGTGCATGGATGACTTGGAACAGTTCATCAACAACGAAGAAAATGGCATTCCGCCCCTAATTGTCGCCGGATTAAGCCATTATCAATTTGAAACAATCCATCCATTTGGTGATGGCAATGGCCGCGTGGGCCGCATGTTGGTCACACTCCAACTCTTAAGTCGCCAATTATTGAGCAGTCCATTGCTTTATGTAAGCTCGTATATTGAAGCGAACAAAGACGAATATATTGACTCGATGTTTGCCGTATCTGCTCAAGGAGATTGGGAAAGGTGGTTGAGATATTTTCTTATCGCGGTCAAGGAATCATGCATTGAAACGACCAAGACAATCGCGAAACTGAACGCGCTTCAGGAGCGATACCGGGGGTTGATCCATGAAAAGTCCAAGTCGACCTCTGCTCTGCTGATTGCAGATCATTTGTTTGAGCGCCCTGTCATGTCAATTACTGATGTCTCAAAGCTTTGCAGCACCAGTTATCAGTCCGCAAAAAAGAACGTTGATCTCTTAGTGCGGTTGGGTGTCCTTCAACAGGTTCAGGGTTATGAAAACCCGAAGCTCTATTGGGCAAAAGAAATCATCGATATCTCAGACGGCAGATAAGCATCTCAAGCCACGTATCGATCATTATAGCTCAATCGGCTCGCCATGGGGTGTTCGGGCGGCGGCGGCGTGCCAGGCTTGTTCGCGGTCCTTGATTGCGGAAGTCGACGACAGGCCGAGTTCGACAACCAAATCTTCAAGTGCGGCCAGCCAGTGGCGGTAATAGGGGCGGTCGATACCAGAGTGAATTTCCTGGGACAGGGCG
Organism: uncultured Rhizobiaceae group bacterium; assembly: GCA_937930845.1. GTDB lineage: Bacteria > Pseudomonadota > Alphaproteobacteria > Rhizobiales > Rhizobiaceae > Pseudahrensia. Next base: position 51,551 of record CALHBJ010000011.1, on the reverse strand, counting down.
TTTGCCCATTGATCCCAGGAAAATGCACCCCGCTCATGCAGATTGATGACCATGGCAAATGCCTGGGCTTCCCAGGGTTCAGCAAAAACCGGCTCGCCCTGGCGCAATGTCATGCCCTCAAGGGCGGTCAGATCAGGCTTGTTCAAGATGTGGTTCCCATAGATCGAGGGTTACTGAATCGTGGGGATTTCGGTCTGGCCCAAATAATTCGCGGGCGGTGAAGCGGACCTGATAAAGCCATTTTGGATCATCACCCAGTCCGTTTCCAGCACTGTCTGGATAAACATGATGGCCCAGTATTTTTGTCACAGTGCCCGTGCGGGCGCGGGCATAGCGGGGCAGGCGTGTGTGGCTTTCGGGGTGAATGTTGGCTGTGCGCACCTGTGCGCCTTGGGCAAATGCAGGATCAGAGCTGGCGGGGCGCTCAGCTGATCCCGAAAGAGAATGCAAAGCCTGCCAGACTTTATCAGCTTCCAATGTGCCGCGCACGGGAATGGCCGGGATACGCATTTGACCATCGCGTTCCTGGGGCGTGATCATGCCCCGATCCAAGAGGAGCTTTTCAACGCCTTCCAGCCAAATGCGATAATAGGAGAATGTCAGATAGTCCGCCGGTGGCAGGCTTTCGCGGGCATGGCGTGAGATGTCAATATTCCATTGGCCACAGGCCCCCAGGGCAACAACCATCGCCATGACACGCTTTTCCCAATCGCCGTGAAAATGGGGACCATCGCCATCGTCAATAACGGGGCCGAAGCCCTGCATGCCGCCAAGATCAGCACCGCCATTCATGTCAGGTCCGCCGGATTCAAGGCCAGTCCTGTGCCGATCATGGCATTTCGTGTCACCAGTCTGGCCAGTTGCTTTTCATCCCAACCTTGCGTGCCATCGGGCCGTTTGGGAACAACCAGATAGCGTGTTTCTGCGGTTGAATCATGCACCTCCACGGCGACATCATCAGGCAGTACCAGACCGAAATCGGCCAACACGCCACGGGGATCGATGACAGCGCGGGACCGGTAAGGGGGAGATTTATACCAGGTGGGCGGCAGGCCAAGAACCGACCATGGATAACAAGAACAAAGTGTGCAAACGACCATGTGGTGGGTGTGTTCGGTATTGGCCACGGCCACCATGTGTTCACCCTGACGGCTGGTAAATCCAAGCGAATGGATGGCCGCCGTGGCATCTTCCATCAACCAGGTGTTGAAGCCCTCATCGACCCAAGCTTTGGCGATAACGCTTGCGCCGTTTTGGGGGCCAATGCGGGTTTCATAAATTTCGACAATTTCATTCAGTGCAGCCGGATCGATATATCCCTTTTCTGCCAACAGGCTTTCTAGTGCCCGCACCCGCGCATCCATTTCGCTGAGGTGGGAATGGTCGTGATCATGATCATGATCATGATCGTGGTGGTGATCGTTGCTCATTCTGCTGCGACCGCCAGACCGGCCTTGTTGGCGAGGTAGGCGCGGGCTGCTGCGCCAAATGATTTCAGAATACGGTTGGACGGACTGTCGGTTGCGGCCCAATATTCGGGGTGCCATTGCACGCCAACAACGTATCCCGCAGCGCCGTCCACCGAGACGGCTTCAACGGTGCCGTCTTCAGCAATGGCTTCGACGCGAATATTCTTGCCCAATTGGTCGAGCGCCTGGGTGTGCAGTGAATTTACCTTCACCGGACCGGCGGCCATGTCTTCGCTCAAAATGTCTGCAATGCATGAGCCTTCCGCGATGTCGATGGCATGGGCAAGGCGAAACCGTTCGTCCAATGTGCCTTCCCAGGGGTATCCATGGTTTTCGATGGCGCGGGTTTTTTGAAAGGCCGCCGTGATTGAACCGCCGAGCGCCACGTTGAGTTCCTGAATGCCGCGGCAGATTGCGAGCAGGGGAACTCCCCGCTCAATGGCGCGGCGTATCAGCGGCAGGGTTGTCGCATCGCGATCAGGGTCGAAAGGCTCATGGTCTTTCGTGGGTTCAACGCCATAGTGGGACGGGTGCACATTGGATCGTGACCCGGTGACAAGCACCCCGTCCACCCGGTCCAGAAGCGTGTCAACGTCAAGTCGGTCACCAAGATTGGGAGCCAACAGGGGCAATACGCCCGCCACATCGGCGGCCGCGTCCACATAGGCGCTTGGCACGGCGTGCCACAAATAAGGATCTACAGTTTTGATATCCGTGGTGACGGCGATCAGTGGTAAAGACATCGAATTTCCTTGTGGCATATGGGTGTAATATCAACGGGGGCGGCAAATGATTGGGTGACGTGATGAACGAACGGACAGATGCTCGCCTTTGATGGTTTGAGATAAAGCGCGCGGCGCGCATATGTCGCTTAATCTTGGGCTTTCATTTTGCATATTTATCTTGGCCTCGGCAAATGCAATAATTGGTGAACTAGGGGCACAGTTTCAATTACCTGTTCAATTTTGCGCAGGTTTAGATGGAGTTTGGGCCCATGTTTCATTTGATAAAATTTTTTGCGACCTTCCGGCTTTTTTCGATTGCGTTGGTGGGGGCGGCATTTTTGACGCTGGCTTCACCGCTTCTGCCCCATTTGGTGTCAGAATCGGACGCCGCGTGTGTGCGTGGTGTGCGCTCCAACGATGTGCTGAACATCCGCAGCGGCCCGGGCGCCAAGTTCAGGATCGTTGGCTTTATTCGTCCGCGCACCTGCGGCGTTTCCACCGGCCAGCGGCAGGGTCGCTGGGTGTGGGTCGATTATGGTCGGGGTGGCTTTGTGAATGCCCGTTTCCTGTCGGCAGAAGATGATTCCGTTGGTCGCGAAAACCTTCGCTGTGTGCGCGGCGTGGCATCGGGCGACGTGCTCAACATTCGCTCCCGGCCCAATGCGTCATCGTCGGTGCGCGGCTATATTCCCCGCAATGCGTGTTATGTGGAAGTTCTTGGCCGATCCGGTAAATGGCGGCGCATTTCCTATCGCGGTACGCGGGGTTGGGTGAATGGGCGCTATCTGGCGCGCTGAACTCAGCGGGTGACTGGGTGACTGGGCGACTGGCAGGCTTTTGCGCATCAGCCCGATTTGGGCGCGTTTAGTCGAGGCCCAGTTCGCTTGCGATCCTCGCCAGCGATGCGGCATTACCGCCGCCGGTTTTGGTGCGAATGGCCGAGCGGTGGCTTTCAACGGTGCGCTGGGAAATGTTTAGCTCAGCAGCAATCTGTTTATTGAGTTTGCCCTTGGCGATGGCTGCCAGCACTTCCCGCTCCCGGTGGGTGAGATTGTAGGTGTCATCAGCTTCATCCTGACCGGACAGGCGCGCGGCCAGATCTGCGCTCATATAAAAGCCACCCTTGGAGGCGGTGCGGATGGCCATGATCATTTCCGACTGAGAGATATCTTTGAGGATATAGCCGTTAGTTTCCAAGGCGCGGGCGCGGCGGACATATTCCGCATTATCGTAGAGTGACAACATCAAGATTTTGCACGGCAGATTTTGACGCCGGATTTCAGCCACCGCATCAAGGCCGTTCATGTTGGGCATGTTGATGTCGATCATCATCAGATCGGGCTTGAGTTCGCGGGCAAGCGTGACGGCTTCTGAACCATCGCGAGCTTCTCCCGCAATGAATATTTCCTGTTCGGATTCGAGGCGGGCGCGGATGCCATCGCGGACAAGTTCGTGATCATCGGCGATCAAGAGTTTGATGGTGCTGTCGGGACTGGAGTGATCAGGCAATGGAAGGTGCCTCGGGCGTTGGCAATCCCTGGGTTGGCATTTCGTTGATTTCCAGGGGCAGTTTGGCCGTGACGCACAGGCCACCTGATTGGGAGGCTTCGATTTCAAGACTGCCGGAAAAAGCATCCATGCGTTCGCGCATGTTTCTCAAACCCATGCCCTTGGGCAGGGTGTGGGAATCGGGCTTTAAATCAATGCTTCCATCGTCTTCGATGCGCAGGGTTATGGAATGATCGCTCAGCTTCAGGGATATCCAGACATTTTTTGCGTTGGAGTGTTTCGCCACATTGGTGAGCGCTTCCTGTGCGACCCTATACAATGCTGTGCGTGGTTTGCTGGAAAGCAATTTGCTGGTGCGCTGGGCGGCGACCGAAACATGCAGCCCGGTCTGGTCGCCAAAATCGCGGCCAAGACTTTTAAGCGCTGCGGCCAGTCCGATGTCATCCAGCACCGAGGGCCGCAAAGCCATGGAAATTCGCCGCACCTCGGCAATCGCATTTTCGATTGCACGCGCGGATTTGTGGACGGCCCTATTGGCATTGACCTGTTTGCCGGATTCGCCCATTGCCTGATCCAGACCATAGCGGGCAGAAACCAATAGCTGGGAAATGCCGTCGTGCAATTCACCCGACACACGCTTGCGCTCATCTTCCTGAACTTCAACAATCCTGTGGGTCAGTTCTTTCAATCGCTTGTCGGCAAAGCGCTGTTCGGAAAGGCGAATGGCCCAGGTGAACAGACCGGCCAGCAATACGCCGGCAATGGAAAAACTCAACACCACCTGTTTGGTGCGGTTGATCGAACCTCCCAGGGTTTCACGCATGGCTGCGACTTCCGCCTCCACATCATCAATGTAGAGGCCGGTGCCGATCATCCAGTTCCATTTTTCCAGATAGACCGCATGGCCGATCTTGCGGCTTAGTTTGCCGGTGGACGGTTTGTTCCAGACATAGGTGTGAAAACCGCCTCCCGCTTTGGCCACGCGGATGAGATTTTGGATGACGTAATCGCCGTTAGGATCTTGCAACCCCCACCAGTTCTTGCCGACAAGTTCCGGCAATCTTGGGTGAACGAGATTGGTGCCGGTTTGGTCGTAGACGAAGAAATAGCCGTCTTCGCCAAAGGCCATGTCGTGCAGGCGTTGTTTGGCGCGCTCTTTGGCGATGGGTTCGGGCAGGCTGGAATCCTGGTAGAGGCCACGCAATGAACTGATGGCGAGCTTGTTCATTTTTTGAAGTTCAGCACGGCGCTCCTTCAAGGTGCGCGCTTCCATCTCCTGAATCTGGGTTTGGGCCAATTGCTCAGTTTGGGCCTGGATGACCCAAAATGAGGCAATTGAAATCAGCGCAACGGGTAAAACGGCCACTGCCAGTAATTTTGTCTTGAAGTTCAATCCGATATCCTCTGTTATCTGGATACGTTTTGTTTGAGGTAATCTAGCGCCAAAAGACAAGTTAGCCACATAGGTATAAGTACCGATTTTATCCGGGCTTGCATCGTGGTGTAACGAGGACGTGTAAATTAGCCTGCTGGGACGGGGCTTTCCAGTCGCAGTAAAACTCGTGAACGAACTCGGAGGATATCCATGGATAGACGTTCATTTATCAAAAAGGCCGGTGTAGCCGGTACCGTTGGTGCAGCAGCAACGCTCGCCACGCCTGCTTTGTCGCAGGGCATCAAAGAAGTGACAGTGGTTTCCACTTGGCCACGTGACTTCCCTGGTCTGGGCATTTCCGCCCAGCGTTTGTGCGACCGTATCACGGCTTTGTCCGATGGTAAGCTGACCACAAAATATTTCTCTGCTGGCGAAAAAGTCGGTGCATTTGACGTTTTCGACGATGTGGCTAATGGCAATTCCAACGCTTACATCGGCGCTGACTATTACTGGAAAGGCAAGCACCCTGGTCTTGCTTATTACACTTCCGTACCCTTCGGTATGACCACTCCTGAGTGGAATGCTTGGGTCAAGTATGGTGGCGGTCAGGAATTGTGGGACGAATTGTCCGGCGGTTTCGGCATCAAATCCATCAGCTGCGGCGGTACTGGCGCCCAGGCCGGCGGTTGGTTCAACAAGGAGATTGAATCTGCTGAAGACCTCAAGGGCCTGAAAATGCGTATTCCGGGTCTCGGTGGCGACGTGATGGCCAAGCTTGGCGCTTCACCTGTTTCGCTTCCCGGCGGTCAGATCTACGAAAACCTCGTATCTGGTGCGATTGACGCGACTGAGTGGGTTGGTCCCTATAATGACTTCTTTATGAAGTTCTACGAAGCGGCCAAATTCTACTACACCACAGGCATGCATGAGCCAGGGGGCGGTCTTGCCTTCGGCATGAACAAGTCCTGGTGGGAAGGTCTTACTGCTTGGGAAAAAACCGTCATCGAAGCTGCCTGTAACGAAGAAAATGCAGCTCAGCCGGAAGAGGCTATCGCCAAAAACGGTGAATACCTTGCCAAGCTGAAAGCCGATCACGGTGTGCAGATCCGTTCGTTTACCGACGATACATGGGATGCATTTGGTGAAGCTGCTGAAGAAGTGTTCGAAGAAACACGGGCGCATTCTGATCTGGCTGCGCGCATCGACGCCAGCTACCAGAAAGCACTTCGCGAAATGGGTGGCTACCGCGCTCTTGCGGAAGTTGAATATTCCAACCAGCGCAACCGCGTTCTTGGAATTACCTAAGTCGCATGACTTCTGGATCGGGCGAGGCGCTTGCTTCGCCCGATCTGCATTGAGGATATGAGGGCGGGCTTGCACATTTGCGTTTGGCATGATGGGTGCAAACCGTTTGTTCAATCCGAAAACGAATTTTCCTACTGGCTAAAAACTGATGATTGTGCACTGACTATCGCGTCATCGGGGTTGGAAGCGATGGCGTTGCTCATTAGAATTGGCAGCGTTCGCCAGACATTTGGTCGGGGCAAGGACCGGGCCAGTCGATGGGCCTGGAATTGGGTAGAGGATTGGGCATTGGTTCGGGGAGAACGCGCCGCATGAATACCGCGTCAACAAACGCAGACGCCGTTGAGCAAGTCACCACTGCTCCGGCATCAACTGGGATTCGAAGTCAAACGAGCGCCACCCTTACCCGCCTTTTTGGCTGGAGCATGTTGAGTGTGCTGGCCGTATGGCTGATTAATAATGTCATGACGCTGTCCTATGGCTGGCCAGGCGTGCCAAGCCTGATTGGTGGCGAAGGTGGTCTGGCGGCCATTGTTCAACTTGGACTATATGCCGTGGGCTTTGCGCTTGTGTTTGCCTATGTGTCGCGCACCGCAGGAATATCCCTGCGCAAGGATGCGCAGCGGATTTCCGACTTTAATGCCTATCTCATCAGGTGGGCATTTTTTGCGGTCATGCTTGTGGGGCTTGTGGATGCGGCGATTTCCTTCATTCGGGTTGAAGGCATGTTGGAGCCCTGGTTTGGCAAGGAAATGTCTCAAAAGCTGGGACGTTCTGCCTATCGTGGGCCCTATGTCCATATTCCCTTGATTTTGGTTTCGGGCCTTATTGCCCTTCGGGCGCGCACTCTGGGCTTTCATTGGCTCACGCTTATGATCGTGATCGCAGAATTGCTGATCGTGTTCACCCGGTTCATTTTTTCCTACGAACAGGCCTTCATGGGCGATCTGGTGCGCTTCTGGTATGCGGCGCTGTTCCTCTTTGCGTCTGCCTACACATTGCTGGAAGAAGGCCATGTGCGGGTCGATGTTTTTTATGCCGGGATGCAAAACCGCACCAAGGCATTCGTCAATGCCTGGGGCTCTTTGTTGCTGGGCATGACGCTGTGCTGGGCGATTATCATCGTCAGCCTGGGCGGCAAGAACGCGATTGTTTACGGCACTGTCACCAATTTTGAAGTCTCGCAGTCCGGCTTTGGCATGTATGTGAAATATCTCATGGCGTCTTTCCTCGTCATTTTTGCGATCACCATGTTGATCCAGTTTGTATCCTACCTTCTGGAAGCGGTAGCTGATCTTCGGGAAGAACCCGGATCGAAGCTCGACCGAGCAGAAACAGTTCATTAGGGGCCTATGAAATAATGGAACTCGTATTTCTTCTACTGCTGGTCGTCCTGATGGCGATCGGGTTGGGTTCGGGCTATCCGGTGGCATTCGCGTTGCCTGGTTCCGCCATCCTGACCTTTGCTGCTGCTGCACTTTGTGGCTGGTTGTTTGCTGGTGATTCCAGTGCCTATTTTGCTCAGGGCAATTTGAGCCAGTGGACCTCGGCGGGGGTGACAAACCTTCGAGGGGTGTATTGGGAAGTTGAACGAGACACGCTGATTGCGATTCCCCTGTTTATCTTCATGGGCATTATGCTGCAGCGGTCCAAAATCGCCGAAGATCTGCTGATCACCATGGCTCAGCTGTTTGGGCCTGTTCCCGGTGGATTGGGTATTTCAGTGGTTTTTGTGGGTGCCTTGCTGGCTGCCACCACGGGCATTGTGGGTGCAACCGTTGTCGCAATGGGCCTGATTTCGCTTCCGGCCATGTTGCGCAATAATTATTCAAAATCCCTGGCCACTGGCACGATTGCGGCTTCGGGCACTCTGGGACAGATCATCCCGCCTTCGATTGTATTGATCATTCTGGCCGATCAGCTGGCAAGTGCGACCGATCAGGCGTCGACCGCGCGTAAAGCATTGCACAAGGCATCCACCGGCGAATTATCGATGCCGTCCTCCTTTGATGTGACGTCCACATCTGCCGGTGAAATGTTTCTTGGTGCGTTGGTGCCCGGCCTGGTGTTGGTCGGTCTCTATATGGTTTACATTCTTGTCTATGCGTTCCTGCGCCCCCATGTGGCACCACCGGTGCGTAGTGAAGGCAAGCTGGATGGTGAGTTTTTCTTCAAACTCGGCCTTGCGCTGGTGCCACCGCTGGCGCTGATCTTTCTTGTTCTGGGTTCTATCATTTCCGGCATCGCAACTGTGAACCAGGCCGGTGCCATTGGCGCTGCTGGTGCATTGTTGATGGCCGGTTACCGATTAACAGATGGACAAAAGGGCAGTTTTACGCCTGCCATATTGTCACTGATTGCCCTGTTGGTCATTGCGTTTGCGCTGGGCAATTACGACACAAATATTCGCAACATTTCCACATCTGAAAACCTGACCGGGGTTTATATCTCAATCGCGGCGGTTGTGGTCTTGATTGGTGCCCTGGCCTGGAGTGCGAAGCGCGCCTATCAGATCGACAATACCCTGCAGGAAGTGATGATCGAGACTGCCAAGGCGACATCGCTGGTATTCATCATCCTGTTGGGTGCGGCCATGTTGACGGCGGCGTTCCGCGCCTTTGGTGGCGAGGAACTGGTCAAGCATTTCCTGGAAGGTATTCCCGGCGGTTTTTGGGCAAAGTTCATCACCGTCATGGCCGTGATCTTCATCCTCGGCTTCTTTCTCGACTTCATTGAGATCGCCGTTGTGGTGGTGCCGATTGTGGCGCCAATTCTCTTGGCAGACCCATCGGCGAACATCACCGCTGTTTGGTTGGGTGTGATGATCGGTTTGAACATTCAAACCTCATTCCTCACCCCGCCATTTGGTTTTGCGCTGTTCTATCTGCGTGGCGTGGCGCCAGCGGTGGTCAAAACTATTGACATGTACAAAGGCGTGATTGCGTTCATCATCCTGCAAATCGCTGCATTGATTATCGTGGCGAATTATCCGCCCCTGGTGAACTATCTGCCAAACCGCGTGTCCATGCTGTCTGATACGGCACCACCACCACGCAACCCGCGTTTGCAATATTGTGTGGAAGAATATGTGCATGGAAAACTCATCAATGGTGATGAAACACTGGATCGTGCCATCGCCGGGTTGAAGCCGATTGATGTGAGTTTCCTGCCAAAGGCGATGGCCAAGGATTTGACCTCAAGCTTTGACGGCGTGGAAAAAGCCAAGGCATTGCTGGTCGAATCCAAGGCAGCCGAGGCTGTGGTTGATGAGGCTGCCATTGCGTTTCGCCCCTTGCATGTGACCGTGCGTGGCATTGAACGCGATGCCCGTGTGTTCGATCCAAAAATTACTGCTCTGGAAACGGCTGTTACCCGGCTTCGTGGTGATGATGTTGAGACACGTAAGGCAGAAATGCTGAAGCGGGTCGAAAAACTGAAGGCTGAACGGGCAGCGCTGCTGGCGACCATTCCAGATGACTGGAAGGAAAAGCAGGCAGCTTTTGCCGAGTTGACCAAGGCGGAAGCGAAGCTGCGCACGCAATTCCGCCGTACCGCTGATGAAACTTACGCAGGTGTTCAGGAAGCCTCCGCGACGCTGCAATCCACGGCGGCCTATAAGGAATTGGCCACAGAATTTGATGCCCTACGGGCGCAGATCGAGACCAACCCACCCGCTGATATGGAAAAAACCGTCAACGATTTTGCCAGCCGTGTGGGCGATATTGAAGGTGCCTCAAAGGTCAAATCCGGCCTCTCCAAAGTGCGCCGTGCCTTGCGGCGCAAAACGCCGGAGTTGGAAAAAGCGCTGGCGGAGTTTGATAAGGCGAAGGCTCTATACGAAGACCAATTGGAGTGGCGCACCAAAGCCGAAGGCCAGGTGGCCCAGGTTGTGGCTGATTATGAACTGGCATTGCGCGATACCATTGGCATGCGCCAGCAATCTCGGGTCACGCGGGAGCAGGGTTTGTCGATTGCATCGTGCCGGGCTGTTCATCGCGATATTTCGCTGAATTTCTGATACAGCTGTGAATTGGGGAGGGCGCATGAGCGCCCTTCACTCTTCCTTTAGGGGCAAACGCGCTCGCACAGGCTGGATTGGAATCATGAACCGGTTGGCAAAGTGGATAGATGTGACCGGGCGCACATGTGCCTGGCTGATCGCATTAATGGTGGTTATCCAGGTGCTGGTGGTTGCCGGTCGATATCTCTTTGCCGTGAACTATGTGTGGATGCAGGAAGCCGTGATTGCCCTACAGGCCTTCCTGTTCGTGTTGGTTGTGGGTTCAACGCTTGCGCGCGACCGCCATGTGCGCATTGATTTGATCGGCGCAGCGCGCCGGGGGCGATACGGTGCATGGCGCGACAGGGCTGGTCTCATCGCGCTGCTGGTCCCCATGGCGCTGGCCCTTTCAATTGCAGGCTTCACTTACGCAATGCGTGCCTGGGGTGTGCTTGAAGGCTCCGTGGAAGTGTCCGGCTTGCCTGGCGTCTTTCTGATCAAAACTTTGGTGCCGGTATTGGGTGTATTGCTGCTGGCAGGCGGGTTTGTTCAGGCATTTGGCAAAGGCCGAAATGAGGGGCATGGTGGCTCTTGAGCATCGATCTGCTGTTTTTGATTTTTACGTTTTGCCTGTTATTGGCCGGATATCCCGTTGCACTCACATTGGGTGGTGCCAGCATCGTGATGGCAGTGATTGTATGGGCTGGCGGGCAATTTGACGGGGCGTTGTTTCATGCAATTCCCTCGCGCATATTCGGCGTTCTGACCAATCCAATCCTCGTGTCGATCCCGCTGTTTGTGGTGATGGGCTACCTGCTTGAAAAATCCAATCTTGCCGCGGACATGCTGGGGGCTGCTGCCCGTTTGTTTCAACGAAGCCGAGCGGGACTTTGCATCAGTGTCACGATTGTCGGCACATTGCTTGCCGCGTCCACGGGCATCGTTGGCGCAAGCGTGGTGACGCTTGGGCTGTTTGCCCTGCCAAGCTTGCTCGCGCGCGGTGTTGCTCCCCATGTGGCAGCGGGCACGGTCGCGGCAAGCGGGACGCTGGGTCAGATCATTCCACCGTCTATCGTTTTAATTGTCCTTGGGGATCAAATTTCCAATGCATGGCAAAAATCTCAACTGGATTCAGGAAACTTTGCCCCCGACACGGTGACGGTGACCGATTTGTTTTTGGGAGCCATCTTGCCAGGGCTGCTCCTGGTGGGCCTCTATTGTGCGTATTTTCTATTGTTTCATCGTGGAACAACGGACGCAGATTTAGCGGAAATTGAAGATGAAGCCGTGGCGCAGGATGTTACGCGCAGTACCGGCTTGGTGCTTGTGTTGCCGCTGTTGCTCATCATTGCCGTATTGGGTTCCATTCTGGCGGGTATTGCCGCCCCTTCCGAAGCGGCGGCCATTGGTGCGTTTGGGGCTTTGTTGATTGCCGGGCGCAGATTGTCATGGGGCAAGCTCAATGAGGTGGTTCAGGAAAGCGCGCATCTGACCGCCATGATTATGCTAATCGTGGTGGGCGCTTCACTATTTTCCCTCACGTTCCGCGGGCTTGGTGGGGAGGAGACGATTGCCTCTTTTCTCAATTCCCTGCCGGGGGGCACATTGTCGGCACTGGTGCTGGTGATGGGGCTGATCTTCCTGCTGGGCTTCTTTTTGGAGTTTCTGGAGATCACCTATGTGGTCGTGCCCTTGGTTGCGCCGGTATTGCTGGCCATGCCCATGGCGGATGGGTCGGCCATGAGCCCGGTGTGGCTGGGCATACTCATCGCGCTTAATCTGCAAACATCCTTTTTGACGCCGCCGTTTGGCGTTTCCTTGTTTTACCTGCGCAGTGTTGCGCCCGAAAGCCTCACCACTCCGCAGATTTATCGGGGGGTTGCACCCTTTGTCGTGCTGCAATTGCTGGCATTGGGAATTGTGGTAGCATTTCCTCAATTGGCTACTTTTTTGCCAAGAGCGGTGTTTGGGCAGTAAGATAGGCGCAAATCAATGCCGGCTGATTGTTGACGGGGAAGAAATAAAGGTCAACAATCCTTACCTATCAGGCGAGGGTTTAATCCGACCATGGAGCGATTTGGTATGGCTACGAAAGACAGGAAAACCGGTTCGAAAAAGTCTGTTTCGAAAACAGCGACCGGCAAGCTTGTTGCGGCGACCAATGGTGTTGCAAAGCTGAAGCCCGTTCATCTCGACGATAAATATGACCTTGAAAAGGGGCAGGTGTTCATCACCGGCACCCAGGCAATAGTGCGGCTGATGCTGATGCAGAAAGCGCGTGATGCAAACAAAGGCCTCAACACGGCTGGATATATTACGGGCTATCGCGGCTCGCCTATTGGCGGGCTGGATTTGGCGATGTGGAAGGAACAAAATCGTCTTGTCAAAAGCGATATCGTGTTTGAGCCAGGGCTGAACGAAGACCTTGCTGCCACGGCCATCTGGGGTGCCCAGCAGTCCGAAATGCGCGGCGAAGGCAAGTATGATGGTGTGTTCAGCATCTGGTATGGCAAGGGGCCGGGTGTAGACCGGTCTGGCGATGTGTTCCGTCACGCCAATATGGCTGGAACATCTCCAAATGGCGGCGTGCTGGCGCTCATGGGCGATGATCACGTGGCGGAAAGCTCCACCACTGCTCACCAAAGCGAATTTACCTTTGTCAATTATGGCATGCCCGTCCTGTCCCCTGCCGGGGTGCAGGAAATACTCGACTACGGTGTGCTTGGCCTTGGCTTGTCGCGCTATGCCGGAGTGTGGGTGGGCATTAAATGTGTCAAAGACACGATTGAGTCTACGGCTGTTATCGATGGTCGCCCCGACCGAATTAAGCTGGTGGATCCGAAGGTCGACCGGCGCCCGGCGGACGGATTGTACATCCGCCCCGGTGACACAATGCTCCCCCAGGAGGAGCGGCTGGTGGAGCATAAGCACAACGCAGTGCTCGACTGGCTTGCAGCAAACAACGTCAACAAGACCATCCTCGCCGGAGGGCGCAAGCCACGCATCGGCGTGATCACCGCCGGTAAATCCTATCTTGATGTGCGCCAGGCAATGGATGATCTGGGCCTGGATGAGGTGCGCGCCAACAATCTGGGCATGCGGCTTTATAAGGTTGGGTGCGTGTGGCCATTGTCCCAGGCTGAGTTGCGTAAATTCGCCAAAGGGCTCGATCAGATTATCGTTGTTGAAGAAAAGCGGTCATTGATCGAAAGCCAGTTGATCGAGGCGCTTTATGGCATCGCCAAACCGCCTTTGATCATCGGCAAGAAGGACGAGAAGGGGAATTGGCTGTTCCCGGCCAAGGCCCAACTGGACTCGAACACGATTGCAATCGCGGTTGGCGAACGGCTGAACAAATTTGCCAAGGACCGCAAGTTATCGGCCCATGTGAAGGCGCTGAAAGATGCCCAGGCCGGTTTGGCTGCTACCAAGGGCGTGGCAAATCGGGTTCCCTATTTTTGCGCCGGTTGCCCCCACAACACGTCCACCCATGTGCCGGAAGGCAGCCGCGCCTATGCTGGCATCGGGTGCCATTTCATGTCGATCTGGATGGACCGGAGCACCGAAGGATTTACCCAAATGGGTGGGGAAGGGGCCAATTGGCTTGGTGAACATCACTTCTCAAAACGCGATCATGTGTTCCAGAATCTGGGCGACGGCACCTATAACCATTCCGGCTATCTGGCAGTGCGCGCAGCCGCCGCATCCGGCGCTTCAATTACCTATAAGATATTGTTCAATGATGCGGTGGCGATGACCGGTGGCCAGCCCAATGAAGGTTCATTGACGCCGTGGGATATTGCGGCGCAAGTCGCTGCCGAAGGTGCTAAACGGGTGGTCATTGTCTCTGATGAACCTGAGAAATATTCCAGCCAGATTTCCTGGCCGCTTGGAACAACGATTCACCACCGCTCACAACTGGATGAAGTGCAAAAGGAACTGGCCGCGACCAAGGGTCTGACGGTCATGATCTATGACCAGACCTGTGCCAGCGAGAAACGCCGCCGCCGCAAGCGCGGCGCATTCCCGGACCCGGATAAGCGCATTGTGATCAACGAGCAGGTGTGTGAAGGCTGCGGTGATTGCGGTGTGAAATCCAACTGTGTCGCGGTGGGTGCCGTCGATACCGAGTTTGGCCGCAAGCGCCAGATTGACCAGTCTTCGTGTAACAAAGACTTCTCCTGTATCAATGGCTTTTGCCCCAGCTTTGTCACCGTCCATGGCGCGCAGTTGAAAAAAGGCAAAAGCGCGCCGGGCCTTTCGGCTGAATTGCCCACTGTTCCGCAGCCCACATTGCCGAAACTTACTGGCTCATATGGGGTCATCGTTACCGGTGTTGGTGGAACAGGTGTTGTTACCGTTGGTGCCGTTTTGGGCATGGCGGCGCATCTGGAAGGCAAAGGTTCTGCCATTATCGATATGGCCGGGCTTGCTCAAAAAGGCGGGGAAGTGGCCAGCCATTTGCGCATCGCGCCAACGCCGGAAGATATCAAATCCATTCGCATTGCAGCATCGGGTGCCGATCTCATCCTTGGGTGCGATATGGTGACCGCTTCAACTCAAAAAGTGCTTGGCTCTATTCAAAAAGGCCGCACCAAAGTTGTGTTGAACAGCCACGAGAAACTCTCAGGTGAATTTACCCATAATGTGGATTTCTCCTTCCCGACTCAGCGGATTATCAAGACGCTGGAAAAGATGGCGGGCAAAGATCGTACAGATGTCGTTGAGGCAGAAAAACTGGCGGTTGCGCTGATGGGCGATGCCATTGCGTCGAACATGTTCATGTTGGGATTTGCCTGGCAAAATGGCGGTCTGCCGGTGAGCGAACAAGCCATTATGCGCGCCATTGAACTCAACGGTGTGCAAATTCCCATGAACCAGATGGCGTTTCAGTGGGGGCGGGTTGCCGCACATGACAGGAGCCTGTTGCCTGTTAGCGAAACGCCGGTGGCAGATGTTCTGGAACATCGCAAAAAATCTGAAACGGTGGACGAAGCCATTGAACGCCGGGTTCAACAATTGACCGCCTATCAAAACAAGAATTACGCCGCCCGGTTTGCAGCCCGTGTCGCGCGCATTCGTGCCGCAGAAGAGGCGTCCGGTTCCAGCAAGGGTGCGTTGACCGAAGCCGTGGCACATAATCTGTTCAAGCTGATGGCGATCAAGGACGAGTATGAAGTGGCCCGCCTATATTCCGATGGTGCGTTTTTGGAACAGGTGAAAACACAGTTTGAAAGCTGGGATTCTTTTGAATTCCATCTGGCTCCGCCGCTGTTTTCAAATCGGGATTCCAAGGGGCATCTGATCAAGAAGCAATACGGACCATGGATGATGAAGGCCTATGGCTGGCTCGCCCGGATGCGGTTTTTGCGTGGCGGCGTTTTTGACATCTTTGGCTACACTGCGGAACGTAAAATGGAACGCAATCTGTTGGCTGAATACGAAGACGTGTTGGACGAGATCGAAACCGAGTTGAAGCCCAAGACACTCGATGCGGCCATTCGGTTGGCGACCTATCCGCAACTCATTCGCGGGTTCGGCCATGTCAAAGAGGCGAATGTGGAAAAGGCAAATGCCGAGCGCATGCGCCTGCGGGCCGGCTTGAAAAATGTCGATGGGCTCAAAACCCTGGAAGCAGCTGAGTAAGGTGTCGCGCAGCACACACTTGGCGATCCGTGATATCTTCATGGGCCAGGCTGAGGCATGTGACAGTCTGGGATCGCCGTTCACTGCGGCCCTGTGCCGGACCTTGGGCGCTCATCTTGATGAGACAAGTGAAGTTGGGGCGCTTTGTTTGAACTGGCCGGGCAAGGCCGATGCATCAGGTGATAATTTGCCCCTGCGATTGTGTGGCGGGCTTCAGGCTCTGGTATTGACCCGGGCTGATGATGAATTTGCAGCCGCGTATGACCCCAAATCCGGTGAGGCTCCGGCGTGGAAACATATTGCCGACGCGCTGGAGATCAATGCCCAATTCTTGCTGGAGTGGATGAAATCGCCGCCTCAAACCAATGAGGTGCAGCGGTCCAGCGTCCTGATGCCAGCATTGATGCGATTAGCGAACCAGTATGAACTGCCCTTTAGACTATTGGAAATTGGCGCTTCGGCAGGGCTAAACCTTCAATTGGACCGGTTCCGTTACACATTGGGCAAAACCAGTGCCGGTGATTTGAGAAGCGCATTGCACCTGCGGCCAGACTGGTCCGGGCCTTCCCCTGCGCTGGCTGACATTCATATCGCATCACGCGCGGGCTGTGACATCAATCCGTTGGATGTGACCAAAGATGGCGAACTGTTGCGGCTTCGCTCTTATCTGTGGCCGGATCAAAGTGAACGTATTGCCCGGTTTGATGCTGCTGTTATGTTGGCCCGTGCCAATCCTGCCCAATTGGACATAGCTGATGCTGTTACATGGTTGGACCAGAATTTGAACAGCAATACCCCCGGCCAATGTACGTTGGTGTATTCAACGATTGCCTGGCAATATTTGGCGGATGAAGATAAAGCGCGCGGCGAGGAACTGATATGCGCCGCCGGTGCGCAGGCAACGCACCAGGCACCCCTGGTGTGGTTGCAATTTGAGGCCGATGGGCAGTCCCCCGGTGCCGGGATCAAAATGAAGCAATGGCCGGGCGCAATCGAAACCGCCCTGGGCCGGGCGGATTATCACGGTAGATGGGTGAATTGGCTTGGGTGAGCACAGGTTGTGCACTTGAACTAAAGTTATTCAAACAATTGCTTGCCTTCGCGCCTGCCGTGCTAAAAAATGAGAATAACTAAGGGGGCAATGTCCCCGCACATATTGGGCCGCACAGTGTGTTGGTCTGCTAGTCGTTTGGGAGGACGCACTGGACATGGCAAACGCCACCGGAGGATGTGATACATTCCCGAAATTCCTGCTGGAAAATGCAGAGAAATTCGGTCAACGGCCCGCGATGCGCCACAAGGATTTTGGCATCTGGCAAAGCTGGACCTGGCGGGAAATGTTGGCGGAAATCCGCAACCTTTCTGTGGGGCTGCAATCCATTGGCTTAACGCGCGACGACAAGGTCGCCATTGTCGGTGGCAATCGCCCCGTCTTGTATTGGAGCTTTTGTGCTGTTCAGGCGCTCGGTGGTGTGCCCATTCCTGTTTATGCGGACGCGGTTGCCGACGAGATGGTTTATGTTCTGCAACATGCGGAAGTGCGTTTTGCCGTTGTTCAGGATCAGGAGCAGGTGGACAAGCTGCTTTCCATCAAGGACCAGCTGCCGAAACTTGAATACATCATTTACGACTGGCAGCGCGGACTGGGCGATTATGATGAGCCGTTTCTCCACCATGTTCAGGCCTTGCAACGCGATGGCCAGGCTTTGTTGGAATCCGATCCGGCGATAGGCCAAAAGTGGTTGGCGGAAATCGACAAGGGAAAAGGCGAAGACCTTTCGGTCATGCTTTACACATCCGGCACCACGGGCAAGCCCAAGGGTGTGATGCTGTCCTATGACAATCTGGTCATATCATCGCTGAATGCCAACAAGTTTGACGGGTTTGACTATAGCGATGAAATCATCGCCTATCTGCCGCTGGCATGGGTGGGGGATCATATTTTCTCCTATGGCCAGTCTTTAACCGCAGGATATTGTGTGTGTTGCCCCGAAAGCCCGGACACGGTGACCGAGAACCGGCGCGAGATTGCGCCAACCTATTTTTTCGCACCACCGCGGGTGTTTGAAGGATTGCTCACCGATATTATGGTGCGTATGGAAGATGCGGGAAAACTGAAACAGAAAATGTTTCACTATTTTCTGGGGGTGGCCAACCGGGTTGGCGAGCGGATCTTGAATGGTGAAAAAGATATCTCATTGATCGATCGGCTGTTGTATCGCATTGGCGATTTCCTCGTATATGGGCCGCTTAAAAACCGTTTGGGCATGACCCGCATGAAGGTGGGCTATACGGCGGGCGAGGCCATCGGGCCTGAGATTTTCCGCTTTTACCGGTCGCTGGGTCTTAATCTGAAGCAGCTTTACGGCCAGACGGAAGCAAGCGTTTACATCACCGCCCAACCGGACGGACAGATTTCCGCTGACACGGTTGGGACGCCTTCGCCGGATGTGGAAATCGAAATCACCGACAGCGGTGAGGTGCTTTACCGTTCGCCGGGCGTCTTTATGGGCTATTACAAGAACGCCAAAGCCACCAAAGACACCAAGTCCAAGGATGGCTGGGTGAAAACAGGCGATGCCGGTTTCCTCGATGCCGAAGGGCATTTGCGCATTATCGACCGCGCCAAGGATGTGGGTCGGCTGAATAATGGCTCAATGTTCCCGCCCAAATATATTGAGAACAAGCTGAAATTCTTCCCCAATATCAAAGAAGCCGTGGCGCTGGGTGACGGGCGTGATTATGCGGCCGTGATGCTGAATATTGATTTGCAACCGGTCGCCAACTGGGCGGAACGCAACAACATTGCCTATGCATCCTATCAGGAATTGGCGAACCATCCGCTGGTCTACAAAATGATGGGCGAACATGTGGATCAGGTGAACAAGGATCTGGCCTCGGAAGAGCGGGTGGCGGGGGCTCAAATTCACCGTTTTCTTGTTTTGCACAAGGAACTGGACGCGGATGATGGCGAACTGACGCGCACCATGAAAGTACGCCGCAGCCTGATCAATGAGCGATATGATGATCTCATCGATGCGCTTTATGACGGATCGGAAGAAAAATTCGTCAACACAGAAGTGGTCTTCGAAGATGGCCGCAAAGGTAATATCTCAGCGACAGTAAAAATCGCCGACGCAAAAACCTACCCAGCCGAAAGCATGAAGGAGGCTGCGGAGTGATTCCCGATTTAGGCAGGCTTCAATCTGTGCCGGTTAAGGAGATTTGGCAGCATGAAGCCCATGGCTTCACGCCATGGCTGGCCAAGACCGAGAATCTCAATTTATTGGGTGAGGCAATCTGGCTGGGTGATATTGAACTTGAAGATACTGAAAAACGTATTGGTAATTTTATTGCCGATATCGTTGCGCGTGATGCGGAAGATCGATTGGTACTCATAGAGAATCAATTAGGTGCGACAGACCATGGCCACCTTGGTCAGATTATTACATACCTTGCTGGTCTGGATGAGAGAGCTGTAATTGTCTGGATATCTGCTCAAGTGCGGGAAGATCACCGTGCTGCGATAGACTGGCTTAATCGTAATACAACTGTAGATCATAGTTTTTTCGCTATCGAACTCGAAGCTTATAAAATTGGCGATAGCTTACCTGCGCCCCGGTTTGATGTAGTCGCGAGACCCAATGAATGGTCTAAAATATCTAGTGCAAATACATTCAATCGAGAAATGAGCGAACGTAACAAATTCTATGTGACCTATTGGGAAGCTTTCCACGAGGTGCTGGCGAAGAAGAAGAGCGGACTTTCCATTACCAGCGCGCCGAAGGGCTATTACAATAGCTTCTCCATCGGTAAATCTGGTTATTCAATCTCTGCCAAAGCAGGACGGCGTGACAATTATCTGGCTGTTGAATGTTATCTTGGCGGTTCTCATGCAAAGCAAACTTTTGATGAACTGCAACTGTCCAGACGCGAAATTGAGAAGTCGTTTGACTTCGACTTGCACTGGATGAGAATGGATGAACAGAAGGCCTCTCGCATTTTCCATCAACTCAATGATGTAATTGTGAAAGATGAAAGTAATTGGCAAGAGCAGCATGACTGGCTTGCTGACAAAGTTGTGGCATTTGCAGAGTGTTTTACCCCTAGAATTCTTAGTTTTGAGCCGCCTGAACACCAACTTGAACTGGAGGCTGCGGAGTGAACGCTCATGATTCAAAAATCCATGGCATGGATCTTAGTTCCGGTCGCAATGATGGCATTGCGCAGGGCGATGAGTTGCTGAAAGTCGAGAATGTGACCTTGCGGTTTGGTGGTGTCACGGCAATTGAAGATATTTCGTTCAACATTCTCAAAGGCGAAGTGCGGGCGATTATTGGGCCCAACGGCGCTGGCAAAACGTCGATGCTCAACGTGATCAACGGCTTTTACCATCCCCAGGAAGGCTCGATTACATTTCGCGGTGAAAAGCGGTCACGCATGAGGCCCTATGAGGCGGCGGCATCGGGCATCGCGCGAACATTCCAGAATGTTGCCCTGTTTACCGGCATGTCGACACTCGACAACATCATGTCGGGCCGGTCGTTGAAAATGAAACAGAATTTTCTGACCCAGATGTTTTACTTCGGTCCCGCGCGGAACGAGGAAATTGAGCACCGGCGTCGGGTCGAAGAGATTATTGATTTTCTGGAAATCGCTCATATCCGCCGCCAGCCGGTGGGTAAGTTGCCCTATGGATTGCAAAAGCGTGTGGAGCTTGGCCGGGCGCTGGCACTGGAGCCTGACCTGCTATTGCTGGATGAGCCCATGGCCGGGATGAACCTGGAAGAAAAAGAAGATATGAGCCGGTTCATCATTGATGTGAACCGGCAATTCGGCACCACGATTGCGCTGATTGAACATGACATGGGCGTTGTGATGGATCTGGCCGACCGGGTGGTTGTGCTGGACTATGGTAAGAAGATTGCGGACGGGGAACCGGCGGAAGTGCAATCCAGCCAGGAAGTTATCGATGCCTATCTGGGGGTGCCCCATTAATGGTGGATCAAGATGGATATTTTGACCGACTACCCAAAGGCCGTATCAATTTTTTTGCTGGCCGCCGGAGTGGCGCTGATCATGGTGCCGCGCTGGATGCGATTTGCCATCGCGGTGCTGATGATTGCGCTGGGATTGGCTGGCCTGTTTCCGGAACTGGTGCAAGCCCCTTCATGATATTCCCGGTGACACAGGAGATAAGCCATCATGTTGCATGACATTTTTATCAATCCGTTTGTTGATATGGCATCGGCGCCGGACTTTTTTGTGCAACTGATCTGGGAAGGCTTTGTTGCCGGCACGCTCTATGCGCTGATCGCGCTGGGTTTCGTGTTGATTTACAAAGCCTCCGGCGTTTTCAATTTTGCCCAGGGCATCATGGTGGTGTTTGCGGCATTGACCATGGTGGGCCTGCACGCATTGGGCATTCCCGCCTGGATTGCCCTGTTCCTGACACTTGGTGTGATGGCCATTTTGGCCATTGGTATTGAGCGGGTCGTGTTGCGCCCGCTGGTTGGGCAACATGATGCAATCTTGCTGATGGCCACGATTGGGTTGACCCTGTTTCTCAAAGGCGTGGGCGAAACGGTGTTCGGCGGTGAGCCGAAATCCATGATTACCGAGGAACTGGGCCTGCCAACGGGTGTTACCGATTTTGATATTCTGGGCGGGTTGGTATCGCTGCAACACCTGGACATTGCGGCTGTGGTGATCGCCTCGCTGATGGTGATTGCGCTGGCGATTTTCTTTTCCAAGACCCGGATCGGTCGTGCCCTGCGCGCCGTGGCAGATGACCATAATGCGGCGCTGTCCGTGGGCATTTCACTTAACCAGATTTGGGCAATCGTGTGGTTTGCTGCGGGCGTTGTGGCGCTGGTGACAGGCATCATGTGGGGCGCACGATCTGATGTGTCCTTTGCCCTGGAGATCATCGCATTCAAGGCTTTGGCGGTGCTGATTTTGGGCGGGTTCACATCGATCCCCGGTGCCATTGTCGGCGGACTGATCATCGGCATCGGCGAAAAACTGGCCGAAGTCTATTGGGGTGGCCTTGTGGGCGGCGGTGTCGAAGCCTGGTTTGCCTATGTGCTGGCTCTCATCTTCCTGCTGTTCCGTCCGCAAGGATTGTTCGGCGAAAAAATTATCGAGCGGGTGTGATCTGACATGCGTATGAAGACTTACTCCGGGGAGTTCGGTTCCTAATGTTTTATCGCGAAGCTGGACAATTCAAGACCAATTACCGGGACGATCAGGCGATCTTTCCGATCCTTCAGGACAGGATTGGCCTGGGCATCATCATCGCATTTGCCTTTATCGGGGTGCCGCTTCTGGCCAATGATTTCTGGATGAACTCGATCATGATCCCCTTCCTGATCTGGGCGCTGGCGGCTGTTGGGTTGAACATCCTGACCGGCTATTCGGGGCAATTGTCCCTCGGCACGGGGGCGTTTATGGGCGTGGGGGCCTATGCCTGTTATAAGCTGGTGACCATTTTCCCCGATGTGAACATCATCATTCACTTCTTCATTTCGGGGTTTTTCGCGGCGGGTATTGGCATTCTTTTTGGTCTGCCGTCGCTGCGCATTAAAGGTCTGTATCTGGCGATCACCACGCTGGCTGCCCAGTTCTTTCTGGAATGGTCGTTTATTCGCATTCCCTGGCTCTACAATTACAACGATTCCGGGGCGATTGATTCCACCACGCCCAAGCTGTTTGGCCTGCCCATTGATCCGGCATCGGGTGATCCGGTACACCGATATCTGATTGTCTTGTCGATTGTCGTGTTCCTCACCTGGATCGCTTCCAATGTCATTCGCGGTCGCATTGGCCGTTCCTGGATGATGATCCGCGACATGGATATTGCCGCGGAACTGATGGGCATTCGCCCGCTCTATGCCAAGCTTTCCGCTTTTGCCATGTCGTCTTACTATTGCGGTGTTGCCGGTGCGATGATGGTGTTCCTGTGGCTGGGTTCGGCAGAGGTTGAAAGCTTCGACATCAACAAATCATTCCTGGTTCTGTTCATGGTAATCATTGGTGGGCTGGGCAGCCTGATCGGCTGTTTCATGGGCGCGTTTTTCATTTTCGTATTGCCGATCATCATGCGTGCTTTGCCAGGGTTCTTTAATCTCGGCATCAATGCGGCAACGATGGAGCACGTTACGTCCGTCTTGATCGGCTCCCTGATCATCGCCTTTCTTATTTTGGAACCCCACGGGTTTGCCCGGCTGTGGCAGATCACAAAGGAGAAATTACGCAATTGGCCATTCCCTTACGGATAGGGAAGGCTTTGGGGGAATAGGCCGTTTTTATGGGCGGTTGGGCTGAATGAACAGGAACCGTGTTCAGTCTAGATAAATTGAGGGTTTCAAAAAAACCGGTGCCGAAGGCGCCATTATTGGAGGAAATTGAAATGAAGCTAAAATCGCTAATCTTGGGCGTCGCAGCGACCGCACTGGCAAGCGCCGGTACGCTTACTGCAGTGCAGGCAGAGGAGCTTTATGTTCCATCGCTGAGCTATCGTACCGGACCGTTTGCGGGCGGTGGTATTCCGTTTGCCAATGGATTTGCTGATTATCTCAACATGCTCAACGAGCGTGATGGCGGCATCGGCGGCATTAAGATCAAGGTTGAAGAATGTGAAACCGGCTACAACGCCCAAAAAGGCGTTGAGTGCTACGAAGCGACCAAAGGCAAAGGCGCCCTGGTGTATAACCCGCTTTCAACCGGCATCACATTGCAGCTGATCCCGAAAGCGCCGGTCGACAAGATACCGGTTCTGTCCATGGGTTATGGCCTGTCCGCTGCGGGTGTGGGGGAAAAGTTCCCTTATACATTCACATATCCCACCGGGTATTGGAGCCAGATGTCTTCAATTCTCAAATATATCGACGCCAATGGTGGTCTGAAAGGCAAGAAGATCGGTTTCATCTATCTTGATGCCGGTTATGGCCGTGAGCCAATCCCGCTTCTGGAGCAGCTTGCACCTAAGCTTGGCTTTGAATGGGTCGGTTTCCCCGTTGCAGGCAAAGACATGCAGAATCAGGGTTCCCAGTGGCTGAACGTGCGCAAGGAACGTCCTGACTGGATGATCATGTGGGGCTGGGGTGCGATGAACGCGACTGCGGTGAAAGAAGCGAAGAAAATTCGTTTCCCACTGGATAAGTTCATCGGCAACTGGTGGTCAGGTGCCCATGCGGACCTGGACAGTGTGGGAGATGCGGGCAAGGGGTATCTTGCTGCCAACTTCTCCGGCATCGGCATGGGCTTCCCTGCGTTGCAGGACGTGAAGAAGCACGTGGTGGATGCAGGCAAGAGCCAATCTGACCCTGATAAGGTTGGGGACGTTCTCTACAACCGTGGCCTTTTCAACGCTGTGATCGTGGCTGAAGCAATTGCTGCGGCGCAAAAACTTACGGGTAAGAAAAATATCACCGGTGAAGACATGCGTGCCGGCCTTGAAGCATTTGACTTGTCGGATGCGCGTTTGAAAGAGCTTGGCCTTGAGGGCTTTACTGGTGCTGTGAAAGGCTCCTGTAAGGACCATGAAGGCGGTGGCTCCGTGTTCATTCAGCAGTGGAATGGCAATGACTGGGAACGGGTCACCGATCTCATCGCGCCAATGACGGATATCGTCGGTCCGCTGCTTGAAGATGCGGCTGCAAAATACGTTTCGGACAAGCCAGACTGGAAATCCCAGACCTGCGGTTAATCCGCTAACATCTCAAGGGCGCGGTTTTGGCCGCGCCCTTTTGACTATTCCCGACGACTGCCAGAAACCCCATAGGTTCCACCCATGTCTGCTGCTGAAGAAATGCAACCTGCTGAAACGATCCTTGAGGTCAACAATATCGAAGTGATCTATGATCATGTGATTTTGGTATTGAAGGGGGTTTCGCTGACGGTGCCGCGCGGTGGTATTGTCGCCATTTTGGGCGCCAATGGTGCTGGCAAGACCACAACCCTGAAGGCAATCTCCAATCTGCTTGGGGCAGAACGGGGAGATGTGACGAAGGGCAATATTTTGTTTAAGGGAGAAGAAGTTCAGTCGCTTTCTCCAAACGAGCTGGTGCGCCGCGGGTGCATTCAGGTGATGGAAGGCCGCCATTGTTTTGGCCACCTCACCATCGAAGAAAACCTCATGACCGGCGCATTCACGCGCAAAGATGGTGCGGCGGCAATTCGTGCTGATCTGGAACTGGTCTATAATTATTTCCCGCGCTTGCGCGAACGGCGTTCCAGCCTTGCCGGATATACGTCGGGCGGCGAGCAGCAAATGTGCGCCATTGGCCGTGCGCTGATGTCGAAACCTGAAATGATTCTGCTGGATGAACCCTCCATGGGTCTGGCTCCACAATTGGTGGAAGAGATTTTTGAGATCGTCAAAAAACTGAATACGCAGGAAGGGGTTTCTTTCCTGCTGGCTGAGCAAAACACCAACATTGCCCTGCGCTACGCCACCTATGGATATATCCTGGAATCCGGGCGCATCGTGTTGGATGGTGCTGGCAGTGTGCTTCGTGAGAATGAAGACGTGAAGGAATTTTACCTCGGCGTTGGTGGCGAAGGGCGCAGGTCGTTCAAAGACGTGAAACACTATAAGCGCCGCAAACGCTGGCTGGCGTGAATGGGTCCGGGCGGGCGAGGGCGCTTGTGCGCCGAACCTTGAATGGAGACGGCACCCGTTAGGTGGCGGTGCAAGAAAACCGATGGCTCATCAATACCGCTATTCCCAAAACTCCTTTCGTAACTCGGTTGTGACATCGATTGGGCTGACATTGATTGTCAGTTTTCTGGTGTGGTTGTTTGCCCGGCTTTTGGGCGTCGCCCATCCCAACTGGATCACCGGGATTTCTGCTTGTGTGTTTTTCAGCTTTTGTTCGGCCATGATGATCTGGCGCTATTTGCGCCAGGAAGTCGTTTTTGCCATCCGACCGGACGGCTTGTTTTATGCCCGACATTCATCCCAGGCAGTGCCCTGGGATAACATTAAGCAATTGCGATTGGGGCGGGCTGAAAACGATTTTCTGATTGAAGTGTCGCTTTGGCCGGCAAGACAAGGTGAGACTTCCAAGCGCAATACATTCATGGTGGATTTGTCACCACTGGACGCCAGTGTTGAACGGGTGATTGAAGCCTTGTCGGCTTACAAGCCAATCACAGCCCTCGACGACAGTTAGAACCGGGTACAAGAATATGAAAAATCATTTTGACGAATTGGAAACCCGCGGTTCTGATGCGCGGGAGGCGGCGTTGTTTGAGCGGCTGCCGCAACATCTTACCGCTGCGGTTGAAGCATCGCCCGGCCTTAGAGCGCATCTGGCAGGTGTTGATGTGGCGGCGATCAGTTCCCGCGCCGCGCTGGCCAAGCTGCCGGTTTTGCGCAAACACGAACTCATGGAAGCGCAAGCTGCAAAGCCGCCATTTGGCGGGTTTGCAAACCTTGATGCACTGGCCGGATCACGGGTGTTCATGTCGCCGGGCCCGATTTGGGAACCACAAGGGCTCGGCGCTGATCCCTGGCTTGCGTCGCGCGCCCTGTTTGCAGCCGGGTTCCGCTCTGGCGATGTGGTGCACAATGCGATCAGTTATCACATGACGCCGGGCGGTTTTTTGCTGGACGAAGGATTACGGGCGCTTGGATGCACTGTGTTTCCAGGCGGCACGGGCAATACTGAAATTCAGGTGGAAGCGGCGGAGGCGCTCAGGCCGGTGGGCTATACGGGTACGCCGGACTATTTGAAGGTCATGCTGGACAAAGCCGATGAGATGGGGCGCGATCTTTCTTCCATCAAGAAAGCGCTGGTTTCTGGTGGTGCACTGTTCCCGTCCATGCGCGAAGATTATGCCAATCGTGGTGTGCAGGTGATGCAGGCCTATGCCACGGCGGACCTTGGGGCGATCGCATTTGAAACTATGCATGAGGGGCAATTGCTTCCCGGCATGGTGGTCAATGAAGACTTGATTGTGGAGATTGTCCGGCCCGGAACGGATGATCCCGTTGCAGAAGGCGAAGTGGGGGAACTGGTGGTTACGAATTTCTCCATGGCCTATCCGCTGGTGCGGTTTGGCACGGGGGATTTGTCCGCTGTGGTGCCCGGCATTTCGCCCTGTTGGCGCACGAACATGCGCATAGCTGGTTGGATGGGACGAGCCGACCAACGCACCAAGGTCAAGGGCATGTTTGTTGACCCCAAGCAAATTGGCGAACTCATGAAACGCCACAGTGAACTAACCGGCGCACGCCTTGTTGTGGAACGTGAGGGTGACAAAGACGCCATGCGCCTGTTGGTCACCGGCACCGGGGTGGATGTCAATGCAGTGGAAGTAACGTTGCGGGATGTCACAAAACTGGGCGGGCGTGTGGAAATGGCCGACAACCTGCCCAATGATGGCAAAGTCATTTCAGACGAGCGCGATTACGAAAGTTAAAAAAATAGCCGAATGCGGAGCACCCGGCTATTTCAGAACTGTTATTCAGGGCGCCCGCCTGTTGCGCTTGACGCCTTATTTGATGGTCAATCGCCCATCGATACCTGTGGTGACAGTGCCCAGTTTACGAACGCGGGCCATGGCATCATTGGCCATCAGCTTGGCGGAATCCGCATCGATCAATACCTTGCCATCGCGCAGCATTTTATAGCCATCGCCACCGCGCGCCATGAAGTCGTTTGTGGCCAGGGTGTAAGACTTGGCAGGATCAAGCGCGGCGCCGCCGATTGTGACATCGGATATGCGTGAACCGGCCGGTTTGGTGGTGTCGATTGTCAGTTTCATGTTTGACACATGCAGGAAAGAGCCTGCGGCTTCGGGAGCTGCGGCGTAGCCATGTTCCAGTGCGGCCAAAATGGTTGCGCCAGTAACTTCCAGCTTCACCGTGCCGTTTCCAAAAGGAAGCTCGGTCAAGACATCGCGGCGCGTGAGGGTGTGACCGGCATCATACACGGTGTTGCCGCGAATGCCGCCGCCATTGGTGAAGGCGATGTCGGCAGATACCGCGTCGCGCATTCCATCGGCCACCAGATTGCCGAATGCATTTTCCGATGTGCGCACGCTGGCCTTGCGCGTGTCCAGTTCAATGTCAGATTTACCCAGGGCCACATCGAGTTCTTTCGACAGTGTGGCTTCAAAGCCTGCCACCATTTTGGCCACTTCGGGGTCCGGCGTCACGGTCGCGGTGTCGATGATGCGATAATTAGGCCACCAGCGCACGCGGCGCTTTCCCCGGCTTTCGCCCACGTCAAATGCCACATCCATGATTGTCACATATTCGGCCTCTTCCTTGGATTCCACTAAAGCGCGGCGGCCATCGTAAAAGACATGCAGATTGTGATCGTGGCCGGACAAAACCACGTCCACTCCGCCGCGATACAGCAGGTCGAAGTCGATTTTTTGCGTGGTGTGCACCACAGCTACCACCATATCTGCGCCCTGATCGCGCAAAATAGCGCTGGTCTTTGTGGCGGTTTCCACGCTGGGGCTGAATGTGATGTTGCCGGGGCTGGAAATGTCCGGCGTGTCCGCCGTTGTAATGCCCATGAAGCCGATTTTCACATCGCCAAACTGCTTCATCATAGTGTCTTCAAATCCGGGGATTTTAGACCCGTCTTTGTAGCGCGTATTGGTCGCCAGTTTGGGGAAGTTTCCCTCATTCATGCGTTCGATGAAAATTTCCGGGCCGAAATCATATTCATGATTGCCCGGGACCAGAATGTCCGGCGGTGTCATGTTGAGCAGCTGCACCATGTGAGCGCCCTTGTCGAAGCCGGCCAGAATGGAAGGGGAGAGCAAATCGCCGGGATATACAAATACGGAATTACCGCCTTTTGCACGCTCGGCCTTCACAACGGCGGCAAGTCGGGCAACGCCGCCACGTTCCTTGCCAGACATGGTGTCCATGTCGCTGGCAACGATGAAGCTCACATTGACTGTTTCGGCCAGGGCCTGCAACGCGCCACCCAGTGAGAGTGCGGCGCCCAGGGCGAGGCTGGCCAGTTTCAGTTTAAGATTTCGCATGGAATTCTCCCGATTACTGTGTACGTAAAAATTGTCGGTTCTGTGCTAATGCCTGTTTCGCACGAAGAATTTCGGTCGAGCGCATATATGCGAAACGCATTGGACTGAAATTCTTGCACTGAAACACAGCTTCGTCACCCCGCTGGGAGCAGAAATGTGCGTTGTGGGCCGATTCTGCACTGAAATCGGGGCCCCGCGACTGTTGGTAACACAGCCGCTATTTGCGTTTGCCTGTGGGGACGCGCTATGGCATCGCCACGCGAAATTTCATGACGAAGTTAGGCCAGCCCATGACGATTGCACCACCAAACGGCGCGTTTGAAAGAGATGTTTCTGCAGAGCATTTCCCCGACAAACATCCGGCAGTGAATTTTGGCAAGGTTGGGGTTCTGCTGGTCAATCTGGGAACGCCCGATGGCCACGACAAAAAGAATATGCGCAAATATCTCAAGGAATTTCTGTCGGACCGGCGGGTGATTGAGACACCCAGAATTATCTGGTGGCCGTTGCTTAATGGGATCATTTTGAACACGCGGCCAAAGAAGTCCGGTGCACTTTATGCCTCAATTTGGAATGAAGAACTGGACGAGTCGCCGCTGAGAACATTCACGCGCTCGCAAAGTGATCAACTGGCTGAACGGCTTGAGGCGCACCCACATCTGATCATTGATTGGGGGATGCGCTATGGCAATCCGTCGATTGAAAGCCGGATGAAGGTGTTGAAAGAACAGGGGTGTGAGCGGATTCTTATATTCCCGCTTTACCCTCAATACAGTGCAGCAACCACGGCAACGGTGAACGACAAGGCCTTTGAAGCGCTGATGAAAATGCGCTGGATGCCAGCCGTGCGCACTGTGCCGCCCTATCATGATGATCCAGCCTATATCGACGCTCTGGCGCAGTCGATCACGACCCATCTGGAAGGCCTGGATTTTGAACCTGAGCATATCGTGGCTTCCTATCACGGTATCCCCAAAAGCTATTTCGACAAGGGCGACCCTTACCATTGCCAGTGTCTTAAAACGTCTCGTTTGCTGCGCGAGAAAATGGGCTGGTCGGATGATTTTCTGTTGTCCACATTCCAGTCCCGGTTTGGCCCAGAAGAATGGTTGCAGCCCTATACGGACAAGACCGTGGAACGGTTGGCGCATGAGGGGATAAAACGCATCTGCGTTGTCAATCCGGGTTTCTCATCGGATTGTCTTGAAACGCTGGAAGAAATTGCCGGAGAAGTGCGTGAGGAATTTGAGGACAATGGCGGCGAACATTTCAGCCATATTCCCTGCCTCAATGATGGTGCCGATGGCATGGCGCTGATTGAAACAATCGTGCGGCGCGAACTTCAGGGCTGGATCTAAGGTCAAATCGGTCTGACCACTATCTGCTGGTTTTGATTGAATTTTTGCTCTTATAGCCCCACATGGGGGTTATGAGAGGGGAATTTCTATGATTCTGCAAATAGCCGATATTACAATCCTGGTTCTGGGTGTCCTGCTGATCGTCGTCATATTGTCGATGATCAAAATTGTGCCGCAGGGGTTCAATTTTACAGTCGAGCGGTTTGGCCGGTTTGAGCGCACTTTGCGTCCCGGCCTTAATATTATCTGGCCCTTCATTGATCGCGTTGGTGCGCGCATGAACATGATGGAACAGGTGCTTGATGTGCCCACACAAGAGGTGATCACCAAGGACAATGCCACCTGTAGCGTGGACGGTGTAACGTTCTTTCAGGTGCTGGATGCCCCAAAGGCGGCTTATGAAGTGAGCGGTCTTGAAAACGCCATTCTCAACATCACCATGACCAATTTGCGTACCGTGATGGGATCGATGGATCTTGATGAATTGCTGTCGAAACGCGATGAAATCAATACACGTATTCTTCATGTGGTGGACGATGCGGTGGCGCCCTGGGGCATCAAGATGACCCGTATTGAGGTGAAAGACATCAATCCGCCAACAGATCTGGTGGATGCCATGGCGCGTCAGATGAAAGCTGAACGTGAAAAGCGTGCGCAGATTCTGGAAGCTGAAGGTGCTCGTCAGGCCGCGATTTTGCGCGCGCAGGGGCAAAAGGAAGCGCAAATTCTTGAGGCTGAGGGTTTGAAAGAAGCCGCGTTCCGTGAATCGGAAGCCCGTGAACGGGAGGCGCAAGCTGAAGCGGAAGCAACCCGCATGGTGTCGGAAGCGATTGGTTCGGGCAACAGTCAGGCGATCAACTATTTTGTTGCGCAAAAATATACCGAGGCCCTGCAGACTATTGGGTCGGCCAATAATCAAAAGGTCATTATGCTGCCCATGGAAACTTCATCTTTGATCGGTTCATTGGCCGGTATTGGCGAGATCGCCAAGGATGTGTTTGGCGATGGTGGCAAGTCGGACAGTGGAGCAAAATCCTCGCGCTCGGTTCCCTCGTCACGTTCAACGGGGGGCACAAAGTGATACTCCAATTGATCAGTGAAATCGGCCCCTGGTTCTGGTTCATATTGGGTTTGGTGCTGCTGCTGGCAGAAATCTTCATTCCCGGTTCCGTGCTGGTCTGGTTTGGATTGTCGGCGCTGGTAATTGGAACGCTGACGATGACCGGCATGGCTGCGATTTCCTGGTGGCCCTGGCAGTCACAGGTTGTTGCCTTTGCGGTGTTGTCGATTGTGTTTGTCTTTGTCGGGCGTCGACTGTTTCCAACGGACCGTCCGCCCGGAGAGCAAAATGGCCTCAATGACCCGCTTGGGCGGCATGTGGGCGCACGGGCTGTGCTGGAAGAAGCACTGGCCAACGGCACAGGCCGGGTGCGTTTGGGTGATAGCGTATGGCTGGTTGTTGGCCCTGATATGCCCAAGGGAACGCCGGTAATTGTGGCGGGAATCGCGGATGGCAAATTGCAGGTTCAGCCAGACACCTGACCCCTTGGGCAGAACAGGTTCAGGCAACGCCCAGTCTAAGCAGGTCATGCAGGTGAATAATGCCAACGGGCTTGGGGCCGTCGGTGACCATCAATGTGGTGATGCTTTGCTTGTTGAGAATGTCGAGAGCTTCCACCGCCAGCATGTCCGGGGAAATCGTCTTGGGCGTGGGGTTCATCACATCATCGACCTTTTCGCCAAGCAGTGACGTGGATATGTGCCGGCGCAGATCACCATCCGTCACGATGCCAATCAGGTCGTTATTCTGGATAACGCCGACACAGCCAAAGCCTTTGTTGGAAATGGTCAATATCGCTTCCGTCATCATGGAACCCGATGCGATGAGCGGGATTTCAGCGCCCGTGTGCATAATCTCCGCGACCCGGCTCAATTGGGCACCCAACTTGCCGCCGGGATGAAATACGCCAAAATTATCCGCGGTGAACTTGCGGTTTTCCAGCAATGCCACCGCGATTGCATCGCCCAGTGCCATTTGCATTAGGGACGATGTTGTGGGTGCCAGATTGTGGGGGCAGGCTTCCACTTCCTTCGGCAGGGCCAGCACCGTGTGGGCATGTTGAGCCAGGGTGGAATTCGCATTTGCCGTGATTGCAATCAGCGGAATTGAAAAGCGTTTTGAATAATCCAGCGTGCCGCGCAGTTCTGTGGTTTCACCGGACCAGGAAAACGCGATGATCGCATCATCACGGGCGATCATGCCCAGGTCGCCGTGATTGGCTTCGGTGGAATGTACAAAGAAAGCCGGTGTGCCGGTGGATGCAAGGGTCGAGGCTACCTTGGTGGCGATGTGGCCGCTTTTACCCACGCCGGTGACGATCACCCGCCCGGTAATTCCCTGCAGAACGGTAATGGCAGCCTCAAACGGACCGGCAAGGCCATTTGAAAACGCTTCTGTTAAAGCCAACAGGCCATTGGCTTCGGTTTTTAGCGTGCGCATGGCCGACTGGATTGCGCTTGAGGGGGTGGTATTTTGGCTCATGCTTCTCCCTAAACCATCCCATGTCAGGCTGAAACAAAAAATTCCCTTTGAACACCGTTGAGACGGCCGGTTTGAAAGGAAGCATTAACCATGCCTGTTTACATTTCGGTAATTGTCTTGCGGTGAGCCTTGCCGTGAGCCTTGTCTCTTGCCCTTCCGGACCGGTTGATGCGTCTTACGCCTAAAAAACTGCTGATTGTCACGACAGGCGCAGCCCTGTGTCTGTCGGCTGTTGCGAATTGGTCACGGGTCCAGGCTCAACAGGCAAATGAATTGCGTCGTACGCTGGATGCTAATGTACCTTTGTCAGACGATGACCTGGATGGTCGCGATGACAATTCACCAGATAGCGGTGATCCGCTGGTGAGGTCCAACGCGCCGCAAGTTATTTTCACCGATGATATTGAACAGGCGGACGCCAATCGGGCGCGGGACTCCGATGCGTTTTCCGATGACCGCAATCGTGATTCTGAGGATTCGTTTCGCCAGCGTGAGAACCGCAACCCATTTGCCAATGATGATGGGCGTTCGGGAGCGGCGCGGCCCGCAGGCCGGCAAAATCAGTCAGCAGCAGCGGAGAATGACGGGCAGGGCAGCGGAAACAATCGGGCACGGCGTGCCCGCCAGGTGGGGATTATCACCGCGTCTGGTGACACAACACCGCTGTCGCAGCTTCCCGCATTGCCGATTGAACGCGAACGCGATGATCCAGAAGAGGATCCTTTTGCAGCATTGGGAATACGGCTTGGCAGTTTTACCCTTTTTCCGGTTTTAACCCAGGAACTGGGTTGGAGTTCAAACGCGGACAGTCTTGAAAATGGCGAAGGTTCAGCTTTTTCCCAATCTGACGCTCAGTTGGAATTCATATCCGATTGGGCCCGCCACGAGTTGCGCGGCCAGATCGGCGGGAGCTATCAGAAATTTCTGACCGGCGAGACGGAAAACCTGCCCACCGCAAATGCGAGTGCGGATCTAAGGCTGGATATCTCGCGCGAACTCACCGCGCGTGCCGGATTTGACTATAATTTGACCACAGAAAGTCCCTCCAGTGACAATCTGGATTTGCCCGTGGGCGAAGAGTTGGACGGCAGGCCGACCATTAATGATTTGGCTTCATTTGCTGAAATCAGCCGCACGTCTGGTCGATTGACAACACGACTGCGCGGCACGATTACCCGCACAACATTTGGCGATGTGAGCGTCGTGAGCGGTGCATCAGCAGATCAGGAAGACCGCAATAACACGCTTTACGTGGCCACCGCACAGGCGGCCTATGAAGTCAGCCCGGCATTCCAGCCTTTTGCCCAGATCTCCGTGGGTGGCCGCTCCTATGACAAGGAAGTGGATCGCGGTGGCAACAGGCGCAGCAGTGCGATCTATGAAGCCCAGGCAGGTTTCTCATTCAATCTGAGTGAGAAACTGAACGGCACATTGGGCGTGGGCTATCGCGCGGAAGATTTTGATGATGAGGCACTGGATACGCTGGCCAGCCCGCTGGTGAATGCCCAAATCATCTGGTCGCCGGAACGCTTTACAACGATCACCACGGACATCGCCTCAACACTGGCCGGTTCGGCCGTGCAAGATGAAAACGGTTCGGCGGTTCATTCCCTGGGCATCACCGCCGAGCGAGAAATCCGCCCGGATTTCAGCGTGAATGCGCGTCTGTTTGGATCATATCGCGTCTATGATACCAGCGACCGGGAAGACATGTTCCTGCAGGCCGAATTGGGCGCCGAATGGCGGTTTAACCGCGCGGTCTCCCTCATTGGCCGTGTGGGCTATGAACAGGCGATCAGCAATGAGGACGGGTCCAGCTTTGATGCCTTCACCGCCCGCGCCGGTCTGCGCTTCCAACGTTGATGCAGGCCGCGCAACAAGGCGCAGCCCGCACGATTGCGGAAATTATTGGGCCAAAGCACTGGTGAGAAGTTGACGCACCATGGGGCCGATCTCCTCATTATCCAGGGCGAAATGCACATTGGCGGAAATGAAGCCTTCCTTTGAACCGCAATCAAAGGTCTTGCCTTTGAAGTCATAGCCAAAGAAGGATTGTGCGTCCAAGAGCCGCAACATGGCGTCGGTCAATTGAATTTCGCCACCCGCGCCGGTTGCCTGATTTTCCAGCAATGTGAAAATTTCCGGCTGCAAAATGTAGCGCCCGTTGATCATCAGGTTTGAAGGTGCGTCTTCCGGGTTGGGTTTTTCTACCATGCCCTTGATCTCAAACCCGCCCGCCGCGCGGTCTCCAGGGGCCACAATTCCGTAACTGGAAACCTGTGCGGAGTCGCATTGTTCCGCCGCGATGATGTTTCCACCCGTTTGATTGTAAACGTCCATCATCGATGCCAGGCAACCGGTGCCGTTTGCCGGAGCCTTCATGACCATGTCAGGCAGAAGCAATGCAAAAGGTTCATCGCCAATAATGTCTCTGGCACACCACACTGCATGGCCAAGTCCAAGGGGTGCCTGCTGCCTGGTGAAACTTGTGCGGCCCGCTTCCGGCTGTTGACGGGCCAACATTTCAAGCATTTCGGTTTTGTTGCGGCTGGCCAGCGTTTCCAGCAGTTCAGGCTGCAGATCGAAGTGATCTTCGATGACCGCCTTGTTGCGGCCTGTCACGAATACGAAATGCTCAATGCCCGCTTCGCGGGCTTCATTCACGGCGTATTGGATGACCGGCATGTCGACGACCGTGAGCATTTCCTTGGGAACGGATTTGGACGCAGGCAGGAAACGTGTGCCCAATCCGGCAACTGGAAATACGGCTTTTCGAACAGGACGAATGGCGGAATTTGAATCAGGCATAAAAAAAAGCTCCTGCAAGTGTGATGCATTTCGACAGGTCTACAGATCGATCCGTCAAATTTTCATCACGATTGACATCCTTTGATTACCAAATGTGTTCAATTGGGCCGATCCAGGTGAACATGGTAAACCAAACGTTAACGGCTTTGCTTTTGAGTGGGAGAATCGGGAATCTCTTTCGGTTTCCAAATGAAGTTAGGCAGATGGGTGCGATTGACTATGGCAATTTGGGAAAAGTTACTACGTGTGGCGACGATGGCGCTGGTGGCAGTTGGGTTTCTTGTATTCGAAATCCAAACGGCTGACGCCAATGCCGGGTTCAAGAAATGGGTGCGGGGATTCAGTGGCGTTGCCCGCAAGAACGGCATTTCCAGTGCAACCTATAACAAGGCGTTTGCGGGCATCACCTCGCCGGATCCGGAAGTTCTGGAACTGGCACGGTATCAGCCGGAATTCAGGCAGCAATTGTGGATGTATTTTGACAGTCGCGTCAACGAACAAACCATTGCACGGGGCCAGGAAGAGAAGCGCAATTGGAACCGCTGGCTCACGCGCATTGAGCGCAAATATGGCGTTAGCGGCCATGTTTTGCTGGCCATCTGGTCGATGGAGTCCGGCTACGGCGAGGCGATGAAAAAGCAAAAGAGTTTGCGCAGTGTCATCCGGTCCTTGGCAACTCTGGCCTATGCGGACAAGCGGCGGCGCAAGTTTGCGCGTTCCCAGCTCATTGCAGCGATGAAAGTACTTCAGTCCGGTCGAATTGGCACGGATAAATTGCGCGGCTCCTGGGCCGGGGCCATGGGCCATACGCAATTTATACCCACAAGTTACATTGCCTATGGCCAGGACATTGATGGGGATGGTCGCAAGGATATTTGGGACTCCATTCCCGATGCCCTGGCGACTGCCGCAAATTTGTTGCGCCGCAATGGCTGGCGCACGGGCGAAAGCTGGGGCTATGAGGTCAAGGTGCCACGACGGATTGCGAAGCAGGCGGGTAAGAGCCGAACACTTGGCTCATGGTCAAAGCTTGGCGTGCGGCGGGCTAATGGCAAACCGTTTCCGCGCAGCGGGCAAAAGGGTGTCTTGAAATTTCCAGCGGGAAAAAATGGCCCGGCCTTTTTGCTGACCAAGAATTTCTTCGTGATTAAGCGCTATAATAATTCCGATAAATACGCGCTCGCGGTGGGTCATCTTGCTGACCAAATCGCCGGCTATGGAGGGTTTAAGCAAGCGATACCGCGTCCGTTCAGGAAACTCACCCTTGATGAGCGCATCGAATTGCAATCCTTGTTGGCGCGAATGGGCTTGTACCAAAGCGATATTGATGGGAAAATCGGCGGCGGCACCCGTAGCGCCATTCGTAAAGCGCAGATCAAGCTTAAGATGAATCCCAACGGGTTTGAATCGCCGAAATTGCTCAAACGGCTGCGTGCGCTCTAAGGAGTTGTCGGGCGGCCCATTTCAGGACCGTCGCTGTGGTAAAATGGTTGAAGATTAGTGTGGTGGCGCTGGCGTTATTGGCAGCCACATTTGTGCTGCCACAATCCAGCCGAAACAGTTCTTTTCTGACCGCTTTTGTGGGAACGGGAGAGGTCCAGGCACAAGAGGCCAATAAAAAGAAACGCCGTAGCCTGTTTCGGATATTGTTTGGTCGCAAGAAAGCCAAACAGGAGGTGGTCAAACGCAAGCGTCGAACTACGCGCGCCAAGAGTCGACGCACCAAATCGCGCAAGCGGACAGCCAGAAGCAAAAAGCGCAATCGCAGCAGACGCAGCGCATCCAGTTCCAGGGCAAAATTACCCGCCGCAATCCCGGAAAAACTTGCTGATGCCCAAAAGGTGCTGGTGATTGGTGACTTCTTTGCCGGTGGATTGGCCGATGGGTTGCAGATTGGGCTGGCCGATACGGCCAATGTGGTCGTGGTGGACCGCACCAAGGGTCTGTCAGGCTTTATACGCAATGACATTATTGACTGGCCAAAGGCGGTTGCTGGTCTGGTGGAGGAGGTGAAGCCTGCTTATATCGTTAACCTGCTGGGTTCCAACGACCGGCAATTGCTGATCGAGAATGGCAAGAGCCTGAAACGACGGACGCCGGAATGGGATTCCATTTATCTCAGCCGCGTCAACGCATTGGGTGCTGCCCTCAAGGCGACTGGTATTCCTTATTCATGGGTTGGTTTGCCCCCGGTACGGTTCAAGACGATGAACCAGGATTATTTGTTTTTCAACGAGAGCTTTGGAAAGGCTGCAGCCTCGCAAACCGGCCAGTTTGTAGATGTGTGGGATGGCTTTTCCGATGCAGATGGAAACTACACCCGCTCCGGCCCCGATGTGCAGGGCCAAATCACCTTGTTGCGGTCGAAGGACGGTATCAATCTGACCAAGGCCGGGCGGCGCAGATTGTCGTTTTATGTGGAAGCTGCGGTGCGCAAGGCACTTGATGGTCAGCCCTCATCGGCTTCTTTGGCGTCTGCATTTGACGTTGAATCCGAGGCACAGCCGGAAAAACAAACCTATGACCCGGCCAAAACCGGGCGCACAATCGTCGTGCGGTTGAACGACCCTTCTGCCGATGGTGATGCCGTGCTTGCCGGTGATCTGGCGGCCCCGAAGCCGGTTGCGGCGGTTGTTGTGCCCGCACCTGTTTCATCGGCAAACCCGGTCAGCGGATCGCGATATGGCCGGGTCGACAATTACGTGTGGCCGCCTGAGCCGGACGTGGCACAACAGCCAACGGCAGTGGCGACCAATTAGACCAAACCCTGCGCTGGACTTTCTGACAATTACGCTGCGTGCTCATGTGCTCATGCGTGTCGCGCTTATTCGTCGTGACGAGTGAGTGAAACAGACCCACAAACAAACCGCTCAAGTGCATTCCTGTGAATCGTATGAAACGAAACGCGCTTTAGCGGGGCAAATAGGTGCTGCCCATCAGTGCTTCATCCACCGCTCTTGCGCATTGGCGGCCTTCGCGAATGGCCCACACAACCAGCGACTGACCCCGGCGCATATCACCAGCGACCCAGACCTTTTCGTGGCTGGTTTTATAGGCATTGGTGTCTGCCAATACATTGTCGCGAGCATCGCGTTCAACGCCAAGATCTTCCAGCATGCCTTCTGTGACGGGGGATACGAAGCCCATTGCCAGAAGCACCAGATCGGCCTTGAGAACGAATTCGCTGCCTTCTATGGGCTGAAATTTCTCGTCAACCTGAATGCAGTGAATGCGTTCAACCTTGCCATCGCGGCCTTCAAACCGTTGGGTCATGACCGAAAATTCGCGGCCCGCGCCCTCTTCCTGGCTGGATGAGGTGCGCATTTTCAGCGGCCAGTTGGGCCAGGTGAGCAGCTTGTTTTCACTGGCTGGTGGTGTTGGCATGATTTCTAGTTGGGTGACAGAGATAGCGCCCTGGCGGATCGACGTGCCAATGCAATCGGAGCCCGTGTCGCCACCACCGATCACCACCACATGTTTGCCACCTGCAAGAATGGGGTCTGCATTGGCATTATTTTCATTACCAACCCGGCGGTTTTGTTGTGGCAGGAAATTCATTGCGAAATGAATGCCCTGGAGGTCGCGGCCTTCAATTGGCAAGTCACGGGGTTTTTCTGCGCCACCCGACAGAACCACCGCGTCATAGTCGTTGAGCAATTCATCGACTGGTTTGTCTTTGCCGATGTGAATCCCGGTTTTGAAGGTGACGCCCTCGGCTTCCATCTGTTCTGCCCGGCGGTCAATAAGGTGCTTTTCCATCTTGAAGTCGGGGATGCCGTAGCGCAGAAGGCCGCCTGGTTTTTGATTTTTCTCGTAGAGATGAACGTCGTGTCCGGCGCGGGCGAGCTGTTGTGATGCCGCCATACCGGCAGGTCCGGAACCGACGACGGCAACGGTTTTGCCGCTTTTGCGTTCGGCCGGTTCGGGCTTGAGCCAACCGTTTTCCCAGGCCTTGTCGACAATCGCACACTCGATGGTTTTGATCGTTACGGGGCTGTCGATGAGGTTCAACGTGCAGGATGCTTCGCAGGGCGCGGGGCAGATGCGCCCGGTGAATTCGGGGAAATTATTGGTGGAATGCAGATTGCGAGAGGCGGTTTCCCATTCGTTGCGGTACACCAGATCATTCCAGTCAGGTATCTGGTTGTTTACCGGGCAGCCCTTTTGCCCTTTCACATCATGGCAAAAAGGAACGCCGCAATCCATGCAGCGCGCTGCCTGGTCTCGCAATGTCTGTTCCGGCAGCGGAATGATGAATTCCTTGTAGTTGCGGATGCGGTCTGAGGCGGGACGATATTTGCGGTCCTGCCTGTCGATTTCCAAAAATCCGGTAACTTTACCCATAGACTTATCTCCTGCGGTGCAGCTTTGCTGTTCCGCTTAAAAAATTATTCTGCTGCAACACCGGCAGCCTGTTGGGCTGCTTCGATTTCCATCAATGCCCGGCGATATTCGGTGGGCATGACTTTCACGAATTTTGGACGGAACTCTTCCCAATTTTCGAGAATTTCGGTGGCGCGCGTTGAACCGGTATATTCCAGATGGTTTTCGATCAGTTGGCGCAATCGTTCGTCATCATGACGTGTCATATCAGAGGATACATCCACACGTCCGTGATGCTCGAT
Source organism: uncultured Rhizobiaceae group bacterium (assembly GCA_937930845.1). Taxonomy (GTDB): domain Bacteria; phylum Pseudomonadota; class Alphaproteobacteria; order Rhizobiales; family Rhizobiaceae; genus Pseudahrensia. Next base: position 11,175 of record CALHBJ010000011.1, on the reverse strand, counting down.
ATCGCCACCGTGGTGATGTTCTGATTCCATGAGATCATCTTCTTCCGGCACCGGCTCAAGTTCTACCATCGCCAGGTTGCATCGGTTTGCAAATGTACCATCCTCGTCGAGAACATAGGCAATACCACCAGACATGCCTGCGGCGAAGTTACGGCCCGTTTGGCCCAGTACCGCGACAATGCCACCGGTCATGTATTCACAGCCATGGTCACCAACGCCCTCAACAACAGCAATGGCCCCTGAATTGCGCACGGCAAAACGTTCACCGGCCACGCCACGGAAATAGCATTCCCCGTCAATTGCGCCGTAGAGCACCGTGTTGCCCACGATGATCGAGTTGAATGAATCGATCATTGTGGCTTCCGCCGGTGGATAAACAATGATCTTGCCGCCGGACAGGCCCTTGCCCACATAGTCGTTCGCTTCGCCGTTGACCTCAAGCGTTACGCCCTTGGCGGCCCAGGCACCAAATGCCTGGCCGGTGGTGCCATTCAACTTGATATGGATCGTGTCGTCAGGCAGGCCGTCGTGGCCGTAGCGCTTGGCCACTTCGCCCGACAGCATCGCGCCGACCGAACGGTTGACGTTGTTTATCGGCAATTCAATCTTCACAGCCTCGCCATTTTCCAGCGCGGGAGCGGCCTGTTTGATCAGCTCGCGGTCCAAAATATCAGTGATATGATGGAGTTGGGTTTCGCAGTGATAGATCGGGACATCGTCGCCCATTTTTGGGTTGTAGAACAAGCGTGAGAAATCCAGGCCGCGGGCCTTCCAGTGTTCAATTGCCTGATCACGGTCCAGCACATCAATCTGCCCGACCATCTCGTTCATGTTGCGGAAGCCCAGTTCGGCCATCAGTTCGCGCACTTCTTCGGCGATGAAGAAGAAGTAGTTGATCACATGTTCGGGCGCACCGTTAAAGCGTTTGCGCAAAACCGGATCCTGGGTGGCCACACCCACCGGGCAGGTATTGAGATGGCATTTGCGCATCATGATACATCCGGCTGCGACCAGTGGGGCGGTTGCAAAACCGAACTCATCTGCCCCCAGCAATGCGCCAACGACCACATCGCGGCCAGTGCGCAATCCGCCATCCACCTGCACGGCGATGCGGGAGCGTAACTTGTTTTTCAAAAGGGTCTGATGGGTTTCAGCCAGGCCAATTTCCCAGGGTGAACCGGCATGTTTGATGGAGGTGAGGGGACTTGCGCCCGTGCCGCCTTCCATGCCGGATATGGTCACGTGATCCGCGCGCGCCTTTGCCACGCCGGCGGCAACAGTTCCCACACCCACTTCTGAAACGAGTTTGACGGAAATGTCAGCTTGCGGATTGACGTTTTTCAGATCGTAGATCAGCTGGGCCAAATCTTCGATTGAATAAATGTCATGGTGGGGCGGTGGGGAAATAAGACCCACGCCTTTGGTTGAATGGCGCACTTTGGCGATGACCGCATCCACTTTATGGCCAGGCAGCTGGCCGCCTTCGCCGGGCTTTGCGCCCTGGGCCATTTTGATCTGGATCATGTCCGAATTCACCAGATATTCAGTTGTCACACCAAACCGGCCGGACGCCACCTGCTTGATGGCAGAACGCTTTGAATCACCGTTTTTCATGGGGGTGAAGCGTTCTATTTCCTCGCCACCTTCGCCCGTGTTGGACTTGCCGCCGATGCGGTTCATGGCGATGGCCAGGGTCTCATGGGCCTCTGCGGATATGGAGCCATAGGACATGGCACCGGTTGCGAAGCGTTTGACGATATCGGCTGCGCTTTCCACCTCATCGAGGGGTACAGGCTTGCGCCCGGTTTCCTCGGCGGGGCGCAAACGGAACAGGCCACGCATGGTCAGCAAGCGTTCAGACTGCTTGTTGATTGAGTCGGCGAACAGGCGGTAATTGTCCTGGGAATTGCCACGCACTGCGTGTTGGAGATTGGTGACCTCATCGGATGTCCAGGCATGGGCTTCGCCGCGCTGGCGCAGGGCATAATCCCCGCCCACATCCAAAGTGCTGCGCAGTACGGGCACGTCGCTGTAAGCTTCGCGATGGCGCTGGAATGTTTCCTGGGCGATTTCCTCCAGGCCAATGCCTTCAATCTGACTTGCGGTGCCGGTGAAAAATTCCTCGATGAATTTGGTCGACAGGCCGATGGCGTCAAATATCTGCGCGCCGCAATAGGACTGGTAAGTGGAAATGCCCATTTTGGACATGACCTTGAGCAGGCCCTTGTCGATGGATTTAATGTAGCGCTGGATGACTTCGAACTCATCCACTTCCGGCGGGAAGTAGTTGTTCTTGTGCATTTCGGCCAGGGTTTCGAATGCGAGATAGGGGTTGATGGCTTCAGCACCATAACCGGCCAGAACGGCGAAATGATGCACTTCGCGCGGTTCCGCAGATTCCACAACCAGCCCGACCGAGGTGCGCAAACCCTTGCGGATCAGATGGTGGTGCACAGCAGCGGTTGCCAGAAGTGCCGGAACGGCGATGCGCTGGGCGCTAAACTGCCGGTCTGACAGGATGATGATGTTTTCGCCCGCGAGGACGGCTTTTTCGGCCCGTTCGCACATGTGTTGCAGGCACACGCGCATCCCGTCAGCGCCGTATTTAGCGTTGTAGGTGATGTCGATGATGCGGGATACAAACTGATTGTCACCCATGTCACTGATATCGCGAATTTTTTGCAAATCAGAATTGCGCAGGATCGGCTGACGCACTTCAAGACGTTTTTCGCCGGACACATGGGCATGGTCGAGCAGGTTGGGCCGGGGGCCGATAAACGAAACAAGGCACATCACGGATTCTTCGCGGATCGGATCGATCGGCGGATTGGTCACCTGGGCAAAATTTTGCTTGAAATAGGTGTAGAGCAATTTGGATTTTGAGCTGATCGCCGAAATTGGCGTATCGGTGCCCATGGACCCCAATGCTTCCTGGCCGGTTGTGGCCATGGGGGTCATCAAAAGTTTGATGTCTTCCTGGGTATAGCCAAATGCCTGTTGGCCATCGAGCAGGGCTTCGCCCTGGTAGCGGCGTGGGGATGTTTTGCCTCCGGGCAGTTCTTCCAGAACGATCTGGGTTTCTTCAAGCCATTTGTCATAGGGCTGGGCGGTCGATAATTCTTTCTTGATTTCCTCGTCGGAGACGATGGTGCCTTTTTCAAGGTCCAGCAGCAGCATTTTGCCCGGCTGCAGCCGCCATTTGGTCAACACACGGCTTTGGTCAAAGGGAAGCGTGCCCGCTTCGGAGGCCAGAACCACGGTGTCATCGTCCAGCACAAAATAGCGGGCCGGACGAAGGCCATTGCGGTCCAGGGTAGCGCCGATTTTGCGGCCATCGGTAAAGGCAACTGCGGCGGGGCCATCCCACGGCTCCATCAAGGCTGCATGATATTCATAAAACGCGCGCCGTTCGTCGTCCATCAATGTGTTGCCTGCCCATGCCTCGGGGATCAGCATCATCATTGCATGGGGCAGGGAATAGCCGCCCTGGAAAAGCAGTTCGAGCGCGTTGTCAAAACAGGCTGTATCGGACTGGCCCTCATAGGAAACCGGCCAGATTTTTTCGATGTTTTCGCCGAACAGGGGCGAAGACAGGGTGGCCTGGCGCGCGGCCATCCAGTTGACGTTGCCGCGCAGGGTGTTGATCTCGCCATTATGGGCCACCATGCGATAGGGGTGGGCCAGTTTCCATGAAGGGAAGGTGTTGGTCGAGAAACGTTGATGAACCATGGCAAGCGCGGAGACAAACCGCTCATCGCGCAGGTCATGGAAATAGGGGCCCAGCTGGTCGGCCAGGAACATGCCCTTGTAGACAACAGTTCGCGAAGACAGGGAAACCGCATAAAAATCCTGCGGATTGTTCCATTCCTCGATCACCCGGTTGGAAACAACCCGGCGCATGAGATAGAGCGCCCGCTCGAAATCGTCTCCTTCGTACTCTTTTTCTGACGAAAAGAATGCCTGCCAGTGGCCCGGCTCAGATGCGGCAATTTCCGGGTCTTTGGACAACATGGAATTGTCTGTCGGCACTTCACGCCAACCAATGAGCGCAAAACCCTCGTCAGCGGCTGCGGCTTCAACCGTCTTGCGAATTTGGGCCGATTGTTTCTTGTCGCGCGGGGTGAAGAAATAGCCCAGCCCGTAACGGCCTTCTGCGGGCAATTCAAAACCGATCTTGGCGCATTCTGCGGCGAAGAAATCATGGGGAATTTGCACCAGCATTCCCGCACCATCGCCCATTAACGGGTCGGCACCGGTGGCGCCACGATGTTCCAGATTTTCCAGGATGCAGATGCCGTCCTGAACAATCTTGTGGGACTTCACACCCTTCATATTGGCAACAAAGCCCAGGCCACAGGCGTCATGCTCGTAGGCGGGATTGTACAGACCAGGATGGGCAGCGCCGGGCGCATTTGTCTTGGTGCGAGAATTCGTCGACCCGTTGTGTATTGCGGTATCAATCGTAGACATGTTTGCACTCCTCACCAACATCGGCGACCATCGCAAACGGAGGCCGCCGTTAAATTTGTGGACTGGTTGCGTATGAAATGCGGAGCATTGTCGTATCACAATGCCGCAGCCGCCAGTTTGCCCAAAGCCGACGCGGATCCGGGCAGCACTATGTGTAGCACCTGATTGAGATGCCTTGAAATCTGGTTCTTCCTACAAAAACGTGTCGGACAATGCAATAAGGGTAAGCAATACTGTCCTATTTTTGTCGGCTTTTTGAGGATTGATAGGTGATTTTAAGCCTCGATTTCGCGCCAAAGTGTGGAAGAACTTGTGCAAAATGTCGTTAGGGAATAAATAGTTCCTAAGGGCGTTGGAAACCATCAGACAAGATAACTTGCCCAATTGCTTGGTTCGAACTGGCGTTGTGACTTGATGTGCATCCCACCGTCGCCCCCGGTGATGCACTTAGACGAAGCGATGTTGGAACGGATCGAGGTCTCGGGCTCCCTCAACAGGAGTCCGAGACACTATTTTTTACACAATCAAAATTGGCCTAATCTACAGAAGACTTTCTACATTAGACTGGCATCCGATGGCCTGCATCGGATGCCCTGTATGAGATTGCCGCCTTATTTCGCCTTTGTGGCTTTGGATTCGATCTGCTTGGAGGCCTGATCGCCGATCGCAATCTTGCGCGGCTTCATCGCTTCGGGAATTTCCCGCACCAGATCAATGTGTAACAGGCCATTTTTCAAATAGGCTGAACGCACTTCAACATGGTCCGCCAGTTGAAAACGGCGTTCAAAATTGCGCGCGGCAATGCCACGGAAAAGAACTTCGTTTTCTTCTTCCTCGTCCTTGGCCTGCTGGCCTTTCACGACCAAAGTGTTTTCCTTGGCTTCGATATCCAGGTCGCTTTCGCCAAACCCTGCCACGGCCATCGAAATGCGATAGGCGTTTTCGCCCATGCGCTCAATATTGTAAGGGGGGTAGCTTGGGCTGTTCTGTTCGGGTTGCCCCATGGCGTCCAACAGGTTGAACAGGCGGTCGAACCCAACGGTGGAGCGGTAAAGTGGGCTAAAATCTACATGTCTCATTTTGCGATCCTCTCAAGAGCGATGGTGTGAATGTTGATTTGCGCACCAGCCTTTGATGGCACCGATGGCAAACCGGTCTTCTGTGGACCCAATATTGGCGTCCACAGGGAAGATATGGGTGGCGTTTTCATGGTTTCAAGATGGATTCAAGATTGGATCAAGGATGCGTGTTTCGCTTGAGCCGCGGTAAATAAACCGCTAGCAAAGCCCCATGCTTGACCCAGTGAAAAAACGTGCAAAATTATATGCCATTGAGGGTCAGTCGATTCCCAAGGGCGCCCGTGTGGGCACGGTCGAGACCGCCGATGGGGCGTCCATCCGGTATGCCAGGTGGCGCGCAGCCAAGGATGTAAAGACGGACCGGCCTTTGGGCACGATCATATTGTTGCAAGGTCGTTCGGAATGCATTGAAAAATATTATGAAACTATCGATGAGTTCCGTTCCTGGGGCTTTTGCGTTCTGGTTTTTGACTGGCGCGGGCAGGGGGCATCTCAACGACTGCTGCCAAATGCACAAAAAGGGCATATTGAAAATTTCAATCAATATCTGGAGGATCTTGAGGCTATTTTGACTCAGGTTGCCTTGCCCGATTGCAAGCCGCCTTTGAATATTGTCGCCCATTCGACCGGTGCGCTGGTATCGCTTATGGCCGCACCGGCTTTGGGTAATCGGATTGAGCGCATGGTGCTGGCAACGCCGCTTTTGCGCCTGAACAATCTGCCTCTTCGTCAGGAAACTCTGCAGCGCGCGCTGGGGATCGCATCGTTCCTTGGGTTTTCACGCACATATCTGGCAAAAAATCCTCTCGCCTATATGACGCGCAAATTCGAAGGAAATAAGCTCACGTCTGACCCGGCCCGTTTTGCCAGAAATCAGGCCATTTTTGCCAAACACCCTTTTTTGGGGCTGGGCGCGCCCACGGTCTCCTGGGTTTTCGCAGCGTGCCGGGCCATGGCCCGTGTGCATGAACCTGGATATGTGAATTCCATATCCGTGCCGTCACTGATAATTGGTGGCAGCGATGACCAGGTCGTGGATACCAGTGCGGTTGAACGGTTTGCGCGCAAGCTCAGATCCGGTGCATTTTTGACCATTTCAGGTGCAAGGCATGAAATCATGCAAGAGCGTGATGCATTCCGCGCCCAGGCCATGTCTGCGATTGGGACTTTCCTTGGGGCATCCCCCAATGCCGAAGATGTAGAACCGCCCGAAAAGCTTGAAATCAAGGCTGATTAAGCCGCTCCAGCGCCAGGCCATGGAGACGTGAATTGGCAGCGGCAACTACTTGCCCGCCTTCATGTGCCGAATTTCCCTGCCAGTCTGTCACCACTCCGCCAGCCCCTTCGATAATGGGTATGAGTGCAGCAATATCGTAAATGTTCAGCCCCGATTCCACGGCAATGTCCACATGCCCGCAGGCCACCATGGCATAGGCGTAACAGTCGCACCCATAGCGGGAGAGTTTTACGGATTGTTCCAGGTTGAAATAGCTGCGGTCGGCGTCATTTTGCAGCAGATAGGGAGAGGTCGTCATCAACGTGGCGTCCTGGAGACTGTCGATGTTGCCGGTTTTCAGTGTGACAGGTTGTTCTGACCCTCGGTATAAATGGGATGTGAGGTTTCCCGATTGATCCGGCACAGCCATAAATCTTTCGCGGGTGAAAGGCTGGTCCATCACACCGGCAAACGGCACATTGTCGACATAGAGCCCGATGAGGGTGCCCCACACCGGAAGGCCGGAAATGAACGCCCGAGTGCCATCGATGGGATCAATAATCCACTGGATGGAACTGTCTTCGTTTACCCTTTGAAACTCTTCACCGATCACACCGTGATCACCATAATGGGCTGCAAGATGGGCGCGGATGGCCCGTTCGGCCTCGCGGTCACCTTCGGTGACCGGATCGAAATCCTGATCCAGCTTGTTGTCGACGCTGGTATTGGTGCGGAACCGCGACAAAGTCTCCACCGCAGATGCGTCACACAGGGCGTGGAACAGCTGTGTCAGCTCATCATCAACGGGGAGGTCAGGCATTAAAAAAAATCACTCTGCTGCAATATCAATGGCGGGAAATTGTGAATCGGGCAGGCTGACCAGGCTGTTGATCACCTTGGCGATGTCGGCCTGCAGGGTGGTAAATCCGGAGGTCGGCTTGAGGCTGGCTTCATCGATATACAGGGCGCGGTTGACCTCGATTTGCACCGCATGAAGCCCCTTGAGAGGGCGGCCGTAATGTTCGGTAATGAAGCCGCCCGCATAGGGCTTGTTGCGTGTGACCGAATAGCCAAGGGCGGAGAACCCGCGAATGAGTTCATGGGAAATCTCGCCATGGCAAGAGGTTCCGTATCGGTCGCCGATAATGATGTCTGGACGCGAACTGCCTTCCTGTTTGCCGCCAATGGAGGGCATGGAATGGCAATCAACGAGGACCGCATAGCCAAAGTCCACGGCCGAACGGGCCATCAGTTTGCGCAGTGTTTCATGGTAGGGGCGGTAGATGTTCTCGATGCGGCTGAGCGCCTGTGTCAAAGTGGGTGGCGTGTGATAGATCGGCAGATTTTCTGCCACCAGACGCGGCACTGTGCCCAACCCGCCGGCCACCCGCATGGAGCGAATATTGGCATGGGCTGGAAGCCGTTGTTTGAAGAGCTTTGGGTCGAGTTCGTAGGGTTCGCGGTTCACATCCAGCCAGGCACGGGGAAAATGGGCGGCCAGCAGAGGCGCGCCCAGCTTAACGACACTGGCGAATAATTCATCAACCAGAACATCCTCGGAACGGCGCAGCTGGGTGTCGCTCAGGTTCGACGCATCTTTTAGGGATTTGGGATAGAGCCGCCCGCTATGGGGCGAATTGAATATGAACGGGACACGTTGTTGAGCCGGCGCATACACGCTGAAAGGGGGACAATCCACCGAACTGAATTCTTCGCGCGCCAATGTCACAACCCGCCAAACCTGTTGCCTTGTGTCTCTCAATAGCGGGCAAGATTGTCAGGTCGAATGGACCAAGTCCAGCACCAGGCCCTTCCAATTTGCCCTTGAGCTGCATAATTGAATCAAGTTTACTTCAACTTTACCTTGGGCGGGCATAACAGGTCGCAATAGGATCGGTTTGCCCTTTGGGCGTTCCGGCAGCTATGGTGTTTGCAAAGCTGAAAGTGTCGAATGAACAAGATTCTCCTTGCCGAAGATGACAATGATATGCGCCGCTTTCTGGCGAAAGCCCTGGCCAATGCCGGGTATGATGTAATTTCATACGATAACGGGGCGAGCGCTTATGAGCGGCTGCGTGAAGAGCCGTTTACCTTGCTGTTGACCGATATCGTTATGCCCGAAATGGATGGCATCGAACTGGCGCGGCGCGCCACGGAACTGGACCCTGACCTGAAGGTCATGTTCATCACCGGTTTTGCCGCAGTTGCGCTGAACCCGGAATCCGACGCGCCAAAAGACGCGAAGGTTCTGTCCAAGCCGTTCCACTTGCGTGATCTGGTCAATGAAGTTGAGAAGATGCTCGCTGCGTGAGCGCTTTTGGGCAATTCGCCCAATAAGTTGCACCATAAACAGTTGACGGCAGGCGCGTTTGTGTGATGTATGCAACCGGCAAGCACACCGCATGCACCTATCCCGAAACCCGGCCTAATTTGACCGGTTTCCGTATAAATGACGGGCGATTAGCTCAGCGGGAGAGCACTACATTGACATTGTAGGGGTCACTGGTTCAATCCCAGTATCGCCCACCATTCCTTAAACGATTTCAAGTACTTAGAAAATGTGCGATTTCACCTCTCGTTCCTGATAAGCAAATAGTAAGCAATTCGTTTACTCGCTGATTGCATCATTGATATTACCTTGATTTGCCGTAGTGCGCAAAACAGCGTCATTTAACCAGGACATTTGTTCGGAAATGCGTTCAGCGCTTCTCGCCTCGTCCATGGCCTCTTTGAATGAGTGAATCGCGCGATAGGTCTTGTCGAAGACTTGCGGCGCAGTGTTTCGCTCTTGAGCGATTGCATCGCGGCATTTCTCAACGATAGTCATAGCTATACTGGACGATTTCATATCCGCTACGAGGGGATTGTCATCAATGAGACGAGATAGAGCATATACGGCTTCCTGTGAGACCGTATGATCAACTTGTCCTTGGCTTTCGTATTCGTACGAATCAGCCAATCCCAACGGCATGGAACCTCCAATAAAACTTTGTGCCGTGTGTCGAAAGAGTTCTCCGGCAAGACCCAATGCTAGCTTTGACTCTGGCGCAACGTTGGCAATTTTGAGTATGCGTCCGTAGTGACGTGCAAAGATCACTAAAGGGGCAAGCAGGGATCGATCACTCACCAGAATTGCAGCCAAATCTTCGGCTTCAAAAGATGCTTGTATTCTCGCCTCTATCTCCTGACGAAGCGACCGGTCGTGCGCCGCAGCCGACGCTTCAAGCTTTTTCTTCGTTGGCTCTGAAACTCTAACCGTAATGTTGGGGGCGTAAAATCTCTTAGGCTTTTCGGATTTAACCATGATGTAATTCCTTTTGCAAAATATGCACGTCAAATTTGACGTGCATATGATTGACAGCTATCCTTTGGGAAATCAAGGGAGCACTTTGCCCCTAATTCAAAGGAACTAGATATGATGAATGACAGACGAACATGGCTTTCTACAGAAGAAGCAGCGATCTATCTGGGTTTTGCGCCGAAGACCCTTCAAAATTGGAGATCAGATGGCACTGGTCCAAACTACCACGTCTTACGGAATCGGTGTTTTTACCGCTTGGAAGACCTTCATGATTTTCAGGACAAAAAGGCGAAACGCGTTGAAACTGTGTACTTTGCCACCATGGCTGATCCAGCAGAAATTGCTGCGCTACTAGCTTATTGATTGAAAAGAAAGCGAGGCTGGCTGTTACGGTCAGCGGCTCGCTTTCGTCTTATGCAGCTGTCTACGAAAAAAACCTAGTCAGCTGCACAACTCCCGAACAGAAGAAAAGGCCCCGTCGATGCGGGGGAGATGGTTCAAATGAACAATGAAACTCACAAACAACTGGTGAACGATACGGAATTTATCGACCACTTAGCGTTGCGCTCGATTACGTGGAACGAATTGCCGGATCCCATTAAGCTGATCCTTTGCAGCAATGCGGTTGAGATGGACTGTAAACACGTTTGGAGGTTGTCGATCAAACTGCGAGAAGTGCTGATCAAAGAGGCCAGGCACAATGGCATCGAACCGCAAGACTGCGTTCTAATTGCATTGAAAGAAATACTAGGTGAGCACGAAAGTTTCGTGGGAGTGCTACGCAGTGGTTCCCCGCCATATGATGATGGATTATTCGCGGATGTGATCGTCAATCACGATTTTGGCTGGTCGGACACAAATCTGTTGGTGAAAGATATTGTTGAAGAACATCCACTCGCAATTGAATGTAATTTTGGAATGGTCGTCGGCGAAGAGCAAAACAATGATGAATTGCTGATAGGTGGGTATGAACCGCCCCCGGTTTACCGGAGGCATTTTGGTTTAAGTTATGCGGCCATTTTTGTTTCGTCCAGCATTGCATAGTAATTCCGTTCGGCCTCGGCGGGTGGAATGTTGCCTACAGGTTCAAGCAGACGGCGATTGTTGAA
>CALHBJ010000010.1 GCA_937930845.1 uncultured Rhizobiaceae group bacterium | reverse complement strand
ATGCTGCCTGTTTGAGCTTTTGCGCTGGCGTTATTCCTCCTATTCCCATGTTTGGTCGTTGGTTGTTGTATGTCCATAGCCATCGTGTGGCGTGATCCTGAACCTGTTCCAGCGTGTCGAAGTGATATTGGCCCAACCATTGGCGACATTGGTGAAGTCGAACAACAATTTTGAACCGCTATCCAATGACCCATAAAGATCGCAAACCCCAATCCTCAAACAAATCCCCAACCGCCCGTTCAGGCCTCTCACCTGACGCCACCCCATCCCTTTCCCAATCTTCCCGTTCCTGTTGTGTTCCGTTACTCCAGCCGCTAAGCATGGGCTTGTTGATTTCCCTTATGTGAGTGCGCGACAGGTGCAGTTTTCTTCGCAACAGGATGCGGCGCTGGTGGCGGTTTCGGCTTGGCTGAAGCAGGGCTATCCGCAGGTTTTTCGGCTGTTTGGTTATGCCGGAACGGGCAAGACCACTTTGGCGCGGCATCTGGCGGAAGGTGTGGATGGGGACGTGCTGTTTGCCGCCTTCACCGGTAAGGCGGCGATGGTTTTGCGGGCGCGGGGCGCGAAGAAGGCCAGCACCATTCATTCGCTGATCTATCGCCCCCGTGGCGAAGAACTGGTGGAGGACGAGGATACCGGCAAATCTGCCATGACGCCGTTGTTCACCTTGAACCGGCAAAGCCCGGTGGCCGATGCGGCGCTGATTGTCATTGATGAATGTTCGATGGTGGATGAAAGCCTTGGGCAAGACCTTTTGAGCTTTGGCACGCCGGTACTTGTGTTGGGTGATCCCGGCCAATTGCCGCCGGTCTCCGGGGGCGGGTTTTTCACCGAACATGAGCCGGATATCTTGCTGGAAACGATCCACCGCCAGGCGCGGGACAATCCGATCATTGACCTGGCTCAACTGGTGCGCGAAGGGCAGCCGCTGACCCATGGCACCTATGGCAACAGCAAGGTGATCAGCCGCCATGAGGTGGATCAGGGCGAAGTTCTGGCCGCCGATCAGGTGTTGGTGGGCACCAACAAGACGCGGCGGCGTTACAATCAACGGCTGCGCGATTTAAAGGAATTTCAGGGGCCCTTGCCGGCGTCTGGCGACAAGCTTGTGGCCCTGCGCAATGATCCGGCCAAGGGGTTGCTCAATGGTTCCTTGTGGCAGGTGATATCGGCCCCCGTCACGTCCAAGGCGTTCATGAACCTGCTGGTGGCCTCCGAAGATGATGGGATGGAGCGGGAATCTGCCAAGATCAAAGTTTTAAAGGCCGCATTTGAAAACCCGGAAGAGGAAGTGCCGTGGCAAATGAAACGGCGCTATGATGATTTCGATTATGGCTATGCGCTCACCACCCACAAATCCCAGGGTTCCCAGTGGGACGATGTCTATCTGTTTGATGAAAGCTGGGCGTTTCGTGAGCACAGCCAGCGGTGGCTCTATACAGCGATTACAAGGGCTGCGGAAAAGATTACCATCGTTAAATAGTCAAACGGTCGAATAGCAGGTGAAATATTGCGCCTGCCTGTGCTGGCTTGGCCTGGGTTATCCAAATACCGCTTCGGCCTTCATCGCCAGATCGCCCTGGGGGGTGTTTGCCCAATAGAGCGTGTCCCCATCGCTGTTGATGGTAAATGGTGCGGTGTCAAATAGCGGGGCTGTGGCGCGGATGCTGAACTGTTTCAGCGGGCGGCCCTTGCTATTGTCCATTGCCATATCGGCCAACAGGGTGGCGGTGAGGGGGCCATGGAAAATGAGGCCGGGATAGCCCTCCACATCGCGACAATAGCTGCGGTCATAGTGGATGCGGTGGCTGTTGAATGTGAGCGCGGAATAGCGAAACAACAGCACAGGACTGGGCGTGATGGTTTCCGTTGATACTGCATTTTGTGGCGGCGCTATCGGACGGGCCGCCGGGGCATTGGGTTTGGGGTCTTCGCGGTAGACAATATCATGCTCTTCGCTGAACAAAGTCTCCCCGCCGGGTTCCATGAATTCATGGCGCACTGTGACGAAACACAAGGGGCCGGTGGCGCCTTGTTTTACGGTCACATCCCTGATGGTGGATATGCGCTCAACCCTGTCGCCGATGTGCAGGGGGCGATTGTAGCTCAGTCGCCCGCCAGCCCACATACGGCGGGGCAGGGGAACCGGCGGCAGGAATTCGCCTTTGGCGGCGTGGCCATCGCGACCAAGGCCAGCGGTGGCAACCCTGTCGAGAAAATAGATCCAGTGCCAAACGGGCGGCAATGCGGTGCCTTCGGCAAGGATTTCGGCCTTGTCCATGGTCGCGGCCATGGCATGGGCACGGTCCAGCGAAATGACTTCACTTATGGATTTCGACCTGCCGATCCAGTCGCGCAGGGCCGTTGTGTCCAATGTCTGGTTCAAGGTGCCGTCTCCCCATGGCCGGTATTGGCCTGTTCCAACCAGGCTTGCAATTCAGCCGGATTTTGCAAACCTTTATAGGCAAGTTCTTCCTTGGAAAACCCGTCCAATTGCGCGCGCAATTGGCCCAGCAGGTGAGCTTTTTTCGGGTGGATTGCGATGTGGCTGAGGGGCCAGTTGCGCACGCCGATTGTGAACAGAATATCGCCGCTGACCGGAAGTTTGCGCAGGGTTTGGTATTCGCTGCGCAAGACCGAAGTCCCGTCAAAATATCTGATTTTCTTGCGCGCGGTTTCCGGCTTGGGTTGTCGCAGTTCGGCATTTTTGTCCAATGACCAGTTTTCACGCCACACCGGAGTTTCTGGTTTGAGCGCATCGAATATGCGCTCGATACGGGCATGGGTTTTTTCATCCATCGGCACCGGCGCATGAATCTCCTGCATGGGGCGGCCAAATTTCTCCCCAAGATCCCAGGAAGAAGGAAAGCACACACACCCTGCCGCCAGCCGCCAGCCGGTTGGACCGTGGCGCATGATGACCAGATCATCCTGCACGTAAAGCGCTGCCCTGGCCAAGGGCGGCAGCTTGAGTTCGTGGGCCGCTAATTGGGCGTTCGCGACTGCATTTTTGATACAATGTTCGGCCTCACCTTGCGCGTCCAGCGTTGCATCCTCGGCCCTGAAAACATCTTCAAAACAGGTGGCAAAAAGGGCGCGTTTTTGCCGAATGTAATTGGGCAGACCGGCGTCGACGAAAAACCCATTTTCGTGGGAAATGGGTTTTAGGCCAATCTTGAAGGGAGAAGGGAGATCGCAGATCGGCTGGAACATCAATTGTGTCCCGTTGGGCGGTTTTGATCATGCTCAATCCGGTTGCGGCAACTGGCTTGTTGGTTCATGTTCGCACAATCTCGAATATGTTTGCAGGCGGTGCCATGCCGGTCGATCTTTCCGTCAATTTGAATGCGATTGCACAATTGCGCAACCGGCGTGATTTGCCATGGCCCAGTGTTGTTGGTTTTGGCCGGATCGCCTTGTTAGCGGGTGCACAGGGATTGACCATTCATCCGCGCCCGGACCAGCGACATATTCGGTTTTCCGATGTGCCGGAATTGCGGGCACTGATCGATGATGAGTTTCCGGCGGCTGACTATAATATCGAAGGCTATCCCACGGATGAGTTTTTGAATCTGGTGGAAGATGCCCAGCCGGAGCAGGTGACATTTGTTCCAGATGATCCCGCCCAGGCCACATCAGACCATGGCTGGGACTTTGCAGCCCAGCATAATTTTCTCACGCCGCTTGTGGCACGAATGAAAAATGCCGGAATTCGCGTATCGCTGTTTGCCGATGCCGATCCCGATACGGTTCAATGGGCTGCTGATACGGGGGCTGACCGCATCGAATTGTATACCGGTCCCTATGGCGGGACATATGATTATCCGGACGCTGCGGCGGCGGAAGTGGAGAAACTGGGGCGTACCGCCGATGCAGCCCATGCGCTCGGCATGAAGGTCAATGCCGGGCATGATTTGACGGTTGCCAATCTTCCCGCACTGGTGGCGCGCATTCCGGGT
The DNA here is from genome assembly GCA_937930845.1 of uncultured Rhizobiaceae group bacterium. Classification (GTDB taxonomy): domain Bacteria; phylum Pseudomonadota; class Alphaproteobacteria; order Rhizobiales; family Rhizobiaceae; genus Pseudahrensia. The sequence continues at coordinate 137,446 of CALHBJ010000010.1, read as the reverse complement.
CTTGCGGAAGTTTCCATTGGCCATGGCCTAACCGCTGATGCGCTTGAATATGGCATGGCTGAAACGGTGCGGCGCTTTCTCAACGCCTGTGGGCACGGGTAGAGGATCGCTGACCAAAATTGCGGGCGGCGCGCATGTTGCGCAACCGCCCGGGAATCCTGTCAGCTTCCGTGCTTTTTCTTCCCATGCTTGCCGTGATCGCCGTGGCCGTCCTTATGGGCAGGGGCGGATTTCACACCGATGGGGCCAACGGGAAACATGACTTTAACTTCACCTGCATTTTTGAAACGCAACGTAACCGGTACAATGTCGCCAGCCTTGGGGCTGGTTGCTCCCATGAACATGAGGTGGAATGAACCGGGTTTTAGTTCGACGGTTTCTCCGGGTTTTACCTCCAGGCCATTGGACAAGGGGGCCATGCGCATCACTTCGTCCACCACTTTCATTTCGTGGACTTCAATCCGTTCGGCAAAGCTGGCCGACCCGCCAACCAAACTGTCTGACGCCTTGCCCGAATTGGTGATGCGGGCGTAACCGCCGACAACTTTTGCACCGGGAGGGGCTTGTCGGGTCCATGCCTGCTCGATGGTGATTTCACCGATCTTGGCGGACCCCGCCTTGTGGGCGGTGTGTTTTGCCCCTGATACGCTGTGAACCAGAGTGGTGGAGATTGGCGCGGCCTTCAAAATAGCCTGTGCGATCGCAGGTGATGTCAGCGGAGATGAAATGAGCAGAGCGCCCATCAGTTTTAAGGCGGTTGTGCGCATCTGCGCGTTTTGGAAATAGGACATGGGTTGTTCTCTTTGTCTGAAAAATCTGACGCTGAAGCGCCGGTGTTCATGGATTTCAGACAGTGGGAGGTGCCCGTGCATTGCGTGAACGTGCGCGTTTGGATGAGGCAAGGATTTTCTGCACATGTGCGAAGCGAACCGCAATTGCCTGTTGTTCGAAAGCTTGTGTGGCAATCGCAGGTGGCAAAATATCAGGTGTCGATTCCGGTGGCGTACACAGCGGGCAATGGGGGCGGTGGGTTGGGGGCGTTTGTTCGCTGTCAGCGGTCAGGGCAACCGATATGCCGCCAGGGCTGTTCCCGGCACATAAAATCGTAAAAGCCTGTGCAGAGGACTGGGGCAACAACACGTTGAATACCAGCAACAGAACTGAGAGCGTCGCCAATGGTTCACGCAATGCGCGCAAGACCATCAGGGCCGTCATTTTGGTCTGTTTAGGCAGTCTATTGTGCACGTTGATCCATATTCTTGGTTCAAGTCTGGCTTGTGCGCCAAAGAGTAACGCTAATTGGGTATCGCCGATTGGGTGCCGCGTCGAGACAAAAGTCCTCACAATTATGTCGGCACCTTACCCAATGACCAGCAGACTCCTTTGGCTGATGGGGCAATAGTGCTGAAATGGCAGCTTCTGCCGGCGATTTTTCTTCAATTGGGGTGATGAGATGTGGGTGTGATTTCACTCTTCGGCATCATCATAATTGCTATTTCCATCTCACCCCGCTAAACCACCGCGAGTTTTGGCTCCAGTGGCCACTGATTTCTTACAAATTCGAATTCAAGGGGAACGCTCATGCGCGTTTATTATGACCGCGATGCGGACATTAATCTGATCAAAGGCAAGAAGGTTTGCATCGTTGGTTATGGCTCACAGGGCCGCGCCCATGCCATGAACCTGAAAGATTCCGGTGCAAAGGACGTTGTCATCGCCCTGCGTGAGGGTTCTGCAACTGTCAAGAAAGCGGAAGCCGATGGCTTTAAGGTCATGTCGGTTGCCGACGCTGCAAAAGTGTCCGATCTGATCATGATGGCTGCGCCTGATGAATTGCAGGCTGGTATCTGGAAAGACAGTATTGCGGACAATATTCGCGCCGGCGCGGCAATCGCGTTCGCCCATGGCCTGAACGTGCATTTCAACCTGATCGAGCCGGGCAAAGACATCGACGTTGTGATGATTGCACCCAAGGGCCCCGGCCACACCGTGCGCGGTGAATATCTCAAGGGCGGCGGCGTGCCCTGCCTTATCGCGATCCATCAGGATGCATCTGGCAACGCCCACGACATGGCGCTTTCCTATGCCTGTGGTGTGGGTGGCGGCCGCTCCGGCGTTATCGAAACAACGTTCCAGGAAGAATGTGAAACCGACCTGTTCGGTGAGCAAGTCGTCCTTTGCGGCGGTTTGGTTGAACTCATTCGCGCCGGTTTTGAAGTGCTGGTGGAAGCCGGTTACGCGCCGGAAATGGCCTATTTCGAGTGCCTGCATGAAGTGAAACTGATTGTGGATCTGATTTATGAAGGCGGCATCGCCAACATGAACTACTCAATTTCCAATACGGCAGAGTGGGGCGAATATGTCTCCGGTCCGCGCATCATCACCGATGAAACGAAGGACGAGATGCGCCGGGTTCTCAAGGACATCCAGACCGGTCGCTTCACATCCGAGTGGATGCAGGAATGGCATTCTGGCGCTGCGCGCTTTAAAGGCACGCGCCGCATGAATGACAGCCATCAGATCGAAGAAGTTGGTGAAAAACTGCGCGGCATGATGCCGTGGATCAAATCCAACCAGTTGGTCGACAAAGACAAGAACTGACACAACGGGTTTTGGGCGATCCACGGCCTTGTTGTGGACTGCCCGTCCTCGCTGCGCTGCGGGCGAGGCGGTGGATCAAATCCAACCAGTTGGTCGACAAAGACAAGAACTGACACAACTGATTGCCGAACGTATTGAAGAAAAAAAGCCCCGTTCAAACGAACGGGGCTTTTTGCATTAGGAACACCAGTACAGATCAATCATATGGCGAATGGCACTGGCGTCTTGGCCCGTGATAGGGCTGGAAGCTGTTATCGCGTTCGCGGTAGGAGCGGTAGCGGTCATAGCACCAACTGATATGGGCATTATCGGCACTGATACTGCCGACCCGGCGCAAATCGCGTCGCACGACAGGTTCTTCCTCATATCTTTCATATTCGTTGAATCTGCGATCATCTTCATAATAACGCGGCTCATAACCGTCATATTCCCGGTGGCGGCGTCTTTCATGCCGCACATGGCCATAATGGCGGTCGGCCCGGCGATGCTTGCGATTGCGGTGCACCTCATTGGCAATGATTGCGCCAATGATGGCGCCGCCGGCAATACCTGCGGCAAGGCGGCGTTCGCGTTTGCCCGCTTCGGCGGGCGTGGCCAGGGTGCCAACGGCAATCGTTGCTGCAATTAATCCTGATACGGCCATTGTGAGTGTTTTTTTCATCGTAGCCTCCTGTGTGAACTGCACTTTTTGTGGCGTTTGCTCCAACAGGGTTGTTGCCCGATGGGGCAATTGTTGGGCGGTATCAGTAAATTAATCTAACGCACCTGAATGGCGCATGAACGGGTTGCGCTTGCAGCAACGGGTACTTCGTCGCATAGAAAACGGGACGTTCATCCAGTTGATCCTCCCCAATGTCTTTGCGAATTGCCACTTTCAATGCCGAGAACCTGATGGAGCGTCTCGACTTTCGCCATTGGCGCAAGGAAGGGGGCAGCGAGCTTGCCCGTGAACGCCATCGCGCGCGGATGCTGGCCCACGAAGATGATGCGCGGCAGATGACAGCTCTGGCCATTGCCGATTGCCATGCCGACATTGTTTGCCTGCAGGAAGTGGAGAGCTTGCAAGCACTGGAGCGGTTTGAAGAAGACTATCTCACCCCCACAACCGGATTGGCCTATCCACAAAAGATCTGCATTGAAGGCAATGACACGCGCGGAATTGACGTGGCGTTGATGGCAAAAGGGGCAACCCGTGACGGTGAAAAGATTGAGTTGCTCAGTGCCAAATCCCACCACGATGTGCGATTTGGTGAAATGGGTGTCCTGACCCAGGAATTGATAAAACAGGGTGTGAACAAGAACGAACGGGTGTTTCGACGTGATTGTCTGGAAGTTGATCTGCGCATTGGCGGCAAGCGGCTGACAGTATTTGTGTGCCATTTTAAATCGATGGGTTCTTCCAAAGCGGGCATGGATGGGCGGTTGTACACAATGCCGGTTCGGATGGCTGAAGCGCGTTGTGTGCGACAGATCATCGAACAGAAATTCGGCACCGAACGGGTCGCCAATATGCGCTGGCTCGTGTGTGGCGATCTCAATGACTATACAGAACGCCTGGTTATTGAAGGGAGCGCGCGGCAGGGCTATCGGTTTTCTAACGTGCCCGAACCCACGTCGGGGCTGGAGCCTCTGCTGGTAGACGGGTTTAGCGAGAACCTGATGAACCGCCGGGACGCTGATGATCGTTGGACGCTGTATTTTGCCTCAGGCATCGCGCCGGATGATGAAGATCCCGACAACCGACCTGTGCACCACCTGGTTCAACTGGACTATTTGCTGGCGTCTCCCGCATTGGCCACAACCAATGCGTCTGCACTGCCGCATATCATTCGCAAGGGCCAGCCCGTGCGCACCGTCTTTCCCCCGGACCAGGATGTGGACCGCTATCCGCGAACCGGATGGGACAGGCCAAAGGCGTCTGACCATTGTCCTGTTGCAGTCACGCTCAAGATGGTTTGAACTGACGAATAGATTCTTACCTCCATCAAGAGACCAATCATGACCCTTTCGCTGTTTGAGATTGCGGCATTGCTGCTTGTGTTATCGGGAACATTTGGTTGGATAAATCACACCCTGCTCAAGCTGCCCCACACAATTGGGTTGTTGGTGATGGCGCTGGTCTCCTCCATCGCCCTGTTAATGCTGGAGCGGATATTTCCGCAATTGGGCATTACCGGCACCTTGCAGTCCGCGATCGGGCAGATTGATTTCAATGCGACCGTGATGGAGGGCATGCTGGCCTTCCTGTTATTTGCAGGTGCCCTGCATGTGGATTTCTCCTATTTGCGCTCCCAGGCCTGGGCGATTGGGCTGATGGCTTCGGTGGGTGTGATCCTGTCAACGTTTATCGTGGGGTTTGGCCTTTACTTCATCGCACCGGTATTTGGCTATCAGATACCGCTTATCTGGGCGCTGGTGTTCGGTTCCTTGATCTCGCCCACGGACCCCGTGGCGGTGTTGAGCCTGTTGAAATCCATCAATGTGCCCCATTCGCTGGAGGCCAAGATTGCGGGAGAATCCCTGTTTAATGACGGGGTTGGCGTGGTGGTCTTCGCAATTATGGTGACAATCGCCACCAGCGGAGCCGGTGCACAGGTTACCGCGTTCCAGGTGATGGAATTGTTTGTCGTTGAAGCGCTTGGCGGCGCCGTATTGGGCCTCATCACCGGCTGGATCGCCTATCGCGCGATGTCGACTATGGACGAACATATGCTGGAAATTCTGTTGAGTGTCGGCATTGTCGCGGCCACCTATGCGATTGCGCTGCGGCTGCATCTTTCCGGCCCCATTGCGGTAGTGGTTGCCGGGCTTTTGGTTGGCAATCGCGGGGCCCGTATGGCGATGAGCGACCACACCAAGACCAGCTTGTTTTCCTTTTGGGAATTGATTGATGAAATTTTGAATTCGGTACTGTTCCTGCTGATTGGGCTGGAAGTGTTGGTGATTTCGCTCGATCCTTCGTTTGGCTGGCTTGCCGTGGCGACAATCCCACTGGTTCTGGCGGCGCGTTTGTGTGCGGTGAGTGCGCCCATCCTGCTGTTGTCGGTCAAGCAAAGTTTTTCTGCCGGGGCGATACCTGTTCTGACCTGGGGTGGATTGCGCGGCGGGATTTCCGTTGCGCTGGCCCTGTCCTTGCCTGCGGTGGAATTCAAGTCATTGCTGTTGAGTTGCACCTATGCGGTCGTGCTGTTCTCGATCATCGTGCAAGGGCTTACCGTTAAAAGGGTGGTCAACAGCACCGTGGATCCAACGCTGGTTTAGGAAAATGTCCATGTTGCGCAAGTTTTCAATATTTGACGTGTTCTCGGACGTTGCTCTGGCGGGTAATCAATTGGGGGTCGTCTTTGACAGCGAAGGGCTGGATGGCCCGTCCATGCAGAAGATCGCACGGGAGTTCAATTTTGCGGAGACGATCTTTCTTTCCCCGCCTCAAAATGCAGATTACACCAGCGCGGTTCGCATATTCACGCCCAGGAACGAATTGCCATTTGCCGGTCATCCAACGGTTGGCGCGGCAGTGGCGATCACGTTGGCTCAAGGCAAGAGTGGCGACCATGCCGTGGTGCTGGAGGAGCAGGTTGGCCCGGTGGCGTGTCAGGTGCGCATTGCTGCCGACCATGCGCCATTTGCATCTTTTGAATTGCCGGTGATCGCGCAAGAAACACAGGCCATCAGCACGGATCACGACATCGCAAAAGCCCTGTCCCTGAGCCTTGATGACATTGGGTTTGACAATCACCTGCCTGCGAATTTTCACGGTGGACTGCCTTATACACTGGTGCCGGTGAAAGACCTGGAGACGGTTGGCAGGGTGATCCTGGACATGGCCCATTGGCGCAATGCCTTTGGCGCGGGGTCACATTCCTCAGCTTATGTTTATTGCCGTGAGACCGCCCGCGAAGGCAATCATTTCCATGCCCGCATGTTTGCGCCGGATGCAGGCATTCCCGAAGATCCGGCCACCGGTTCGGCCGTTGCTTCAATGGTTGGCGCAATCGTGAAGTTTGAAAACCTTGATGATGGTGAACATGTGTTCAACATAGAGCAGGGGTTCGAAATGGGGCGTCCGTCCCTGATCGAATTGACCCTGACGATCCAGGGCAAGGCGGCTGTTGCCGGTCGCATTGGCGGGTTCGCAGTTGAATTTGCAAGTGGAACTATTCACGCATGAAATATCCTAGACTAGGCTGGTTGCTTTGGTTGGCTTTTGCTGGCGTGACCGGAAGCGCCGCCGCCCAGGAAAATCTGCCGCAACCGCTGACGGATTCAGATTTTCGCCAATATGCACCGGCGCAGGCCAAACTGGGCCGGTTGCTGTTTTATGACCGGGTGCTTTCGGGGACATTCCGGGTATCCTGTGCCACCTGTCACAATCATGACCGTGCGTCGTCCAATGGGTTTCCCATTGTTGAATTGCCGGATACCGCCCCCGACGATTTGGCCATCAATGGGCTGCCCCTTTATGACCCGTTGCGCCCTTCCTCGCGCCATGCACCGCCCCTTTTCAACCTGGGTGCAAAAGAGTTTGTGGCGATGTTTTCCGATGGGCGGGTTGCTGAAACCGGCAAAGGTATTTTCATTTCGCCTTCTAAAGACCCGCTGCCGGATGGCTTGAGCGATGTGCTGGCAGTGCAGTCCTTGTTTCCGGCTGTCACCGGCGATGAGTTGGTGGGAACGGTTGAGTCCGATTTGAGCATTGCGGCCCACAATGGTGATGCTGCAGTCTGGGCGGCCCTGGCTGAACGGGTGCGCGATCTGCCGGAATATCTGCCGCATTTCCGCGCCGCCTACCCGCAGGTGACATCTTCATCGCAAATTACTGTCACCCGCATTGCCAATGCGATTGCCGCCTTTGTGGGGACCGAATGGCGTTCAGACCAAAGCCCGTTTGACCGCTATCTCAGGGGTGATCAATCAGCGCTCAGTGCTGCCCAATTGCGTGGCATGAAATGGTTTTATGGGGATGCGGGATGCGCTCAATGTCATTCCGGGCCGCTGATGAGCGACAATGATTACCATTCCATTGGTGCCTGGCCCTGGCGGTTTGATGCAGATTTCAACGATGATCTGCCCAAAGTGCTGCCCGGGCGTATCAATGTCACCGGCAAGGCATCAGATGCTTTCAAGATGCGAACACCTTCCCTGCGCAATGTGGCGTTCAGCGCGCCCTATGGCTATGCGGGTGGATATGAAACGCTGAAAGAAGTTATTGAAGCGCATGTTGATCCTGAAAAAGTCCATAATGCAAAAGTGGCCTTGATCGAAAAGCAGCAACAGCGCTGGAGCGCGGATGACCGAAAAATTGCCCAATCCGTCTTCCAGTCCCGCTCAATTGCTGTATCACCGCTGAAGGGCCTGGCGGCGGAGGGGAAACTCGACCCGGTTATTGATGATCTCATTGCGTTTTTGTCAGCGACCAGCGATGAGGCTGGAGCGCGGGGGCGGTTGGGCAAACCGGAAGAGGTGCCGAGCAGTCTCGTTTTGGATTGATCCAAATTCTGTATGAAAGGGGGCGGTGTGAAGGAATCCAACAGTCTCATTGATTTGCGCAGCGACACGGTAACGCAGCCCACAAGCGCCATGCGTGCCGCCATGGCCCGTGCTGAAGTTGGCGATGATGTTTATGGCGATGATCCCACGGTCCGTGCGCTGGAAGAGCGGGTGGCCGACATGCTGGGCAAAGAGGATGCTCTGTTTGTGGCGTCGGGCACCCAGAGCAACTTGATTGCGTTATTGACCCATTGCGGGCGCGGCGATGAATATATTGGCGGAGCGGGTTACCACATATCAAATTATGAACAGGGGGGCGCTGCTGTGCTGGGAGGTATTTCCCCGCGCCACTTAACCCCAAACGAAGATGGCAGCCTTGATGCCGCCGCCGTGGCTCAAGCTGTTCAGGCGGATGACCCGCATTTCGCCGTGTCGCGTCTCGTTTGTGTTGAAAATACATTCCATGGCCGCGTGGTTCCCCAGCAAGCGCTGGAACACGTGGGCAAGGTCGCCCACGAAAACGGGCTGATGGTCCATCTTGATGGGGCGCGATTGATGAATGCGGTGCGGGCAACCGGCGGTTCGCCTGTTGGTATGGCAGGCTTTGCCGATACGGTATCGCTGTGCCTGTCCAAAGGGCTGGGCGCGCCGGTGGGCAGTGTGCTGTCCGGACCTGCCGCGTTTATCGCGCGGGCCAAACGGATGCGAAAACTGCTTGGCGGCGGTATGCGGCAATCGGGTGTATTGGCTGCATGCGGGCTTTACGCGCTCGATCACCATGTGGAACGGCTTGATGATGACCATGAAAATGCGCGGCTGCTTTGCGAGCGCCTGGCGCAGTTGGACGGCATTCGGGTCAATACTGAAGACTGCCATACAAATATGGTTTGGCTCAATGTGGACAAACCGGTGGCGCCACCGCTGGCGGACTTTATGGCGGAACGTTCCATTGTGATCTCAAACCCGTATGGTGCCACCAATAACGTGCGTCTGGTGACGCATCTTGATGTGGCGGCAGACCAGATTGAGCGGATTACGGATGGCTTTGCAGCCTGGCTGAGGGAGTGAGTTTATTGAAGAGCGCAATTGTGACGGGCGCTGCCCGGGGTATTGGTCTTGCCACAACCCGGCGCTTTCTTGAGACCGGCTATCGTGTGGCCATGGTGGATTGGGATGGCGCTGAGCTCGCCACGGCGGCAGCTCCACTGGGAGATGATGTTCTGCCTCTGGCTCATGACATTTCTGACCCCGAACAGGTGGCTGAAATGGCGGCACAGGTTCTGGAACAGTTTGGCGGTTGCAATGCGCTGGTCAACAATGCCGGTGTTGCAGATTTCGGCCCCATTGCGGAGACCAGTTTTGAGCGCTGGCGGCGGGTGATGAGCGTTAATCTGGACGGTACATTTTTGATGAGCCAGGCCATAACGCCATTGCTGGCTCGATCGGCGGCTGCGCAAAACCATGCCGCTATTGTGAATATTGCATCGATCTCCGGCCTGCGCGCGAGCACGCTGAGGGTGGCCTATGGAACATCGAAAGCCGCCGTGGTGCAACTGACATTGCAACAGGCGGCCGAGCTTGGGGAATTGGGCATTCGTGCCAATTGCGTTGCTCCTGGTCCGGTGAACACGAAGCTTGCACTTGCGGTGCATTCACCGGAAATCAGAGCGGCTTATCATGATGCCATTCCGCTCAACCGCTATGGCAGTGAAGACGAAATTGCAGCGGCCATTGCATTCCTGTGTTCGCCGGAAGCCAGCTATATCACCGGACAAACCATCGCCGTTGATGGTGGGTTTGAGGCGGTGGGAATTGGGCTTCCAGCCCTGCGCGATTAACCGCCTGTTAACCTGGTTTTAACGCAATGGGGACGACACTGGTTGCCCGCCCAGTTGAAATTGGACCATTGGCCCGTGCCGCATCGATCCCCATTGCCAGTTTGTGCGCTTGCGCTTGCGCTGTTTGTCGATGGCGGACGCACAAGCGCTTTGGCCGACTATGGCACATCGGCGCGCGAGCTTGGGGCAGGGCAGGCACCCATTGTGACCGGCGGGGCAATCAGCTTGAAACACCGACAAAAATGGGCCCGCGACCGGGCACTCTACCGTCAGTGCAAAGCCTGTTTTGAAACCCAGCCCTATCCGGATGATGATCTGCTGGACCAACTGCTGCCCGGCGCGCTGTTGACGGGTTCGGTCGTGCCGAAGGTCAAAAATGAAGTGCAAGTGCCCGCGAATTGATCTGCTAACTTCACAGAAGACTATATTGGTTCAATATCTGGCGACCTGTGTGCGCGGGTCATCGATGGTGATCCAGTGGCCCGAATGGCGTTCAGACTGGCGTTTCAAGAACCGGTAGGGCGTCTTGTGCCAGCGTTTCACTTCGGGTTGTAAATTATCGAGAACGAAGTCGCCCTTGTCGGTGCGCACGGTCAAAACCGCATGGCCCTCGCCATCTTCGCGTTTCACAACGGTGATCAGCAGGCTGGATGGTGGCCAGCCACGGTCCATCAGAATTTTGCGCTTCATCAGCACATAATCTTCGCAATCGCCATAGCTAACCGGGTAGGTCCAGTGTTCCTCGACCCCGTAAATTTCGTGATCGGTGAAAGGTTCAATCGTCATATTTGAATAGGTGTTGATTTCGACCAGATCACGCCATGCTTTGCGGGTGAGCTTTGGTGCCGCAGTGGACCGGCTTTTCGTGGCACATTCATTGGGCAATTGCTGGCACAGCCATAAATGGCCGATAGGCTGTGACGTGCGCCCAAGGGTTGGCATGGTGTGGTTGTTTGCGGCCATGGCCGAAACCTGCATCAGGCCTGATGCAATGATACTCAAGATAATACGCAACTCGCCGCCCGCTCATTGGCAAGGTTAATACTTTCTTAACAACACTGGATTGGTGCCTGGGAGTCAATCAGGCTGAAGTGATCGTGAGCCAATTTTGAAGCTGTTGGTTAACGGGCCGGGATGGGTGAAGATCGCGGTTTGCGGCTCATATGCGCACATAGCCTCAACCCGATCACGGCCAGCAACATGCAGAACCAAACCGGGTCGGCGCGGCGAAAGAAAAAGGATTCCAGATTTGCACCCATGGCGGCGAAAATCCAAATGCCAATATAGAGGCTCGCCAGCCGGGCTGCGTTGCCAGATTGGGGAATGCGCAAATAGTCGATGACAGGGACGAAAACCAGGGTCAGGAATACAATAACCACGCCGGGTATGCCAAAGCCAATGCCCGCGTCCAGCCATGAATTATGGCCATGGACGATGCCGCGCACATCCCAACTCAGCTCGATTGGTTGTTCCAGGCCAGACACACGTTGGGTGCCCCAAAAGCTCTCAAATCCGTAGCCAAACACCGGCGATTCACCCAGGAATTGCAAGCCAAATGTCCATAGGTCCGTTCGCCCGGTATAGGTGAGGCCGGGAATGAGCAGCTGTAATTCTTCCAATATGGGCTCGTAAATTACGGCGCCAATCGTGACTGTGGTCAACACCACAACAGGGGTGAGCACGACCAGCAGACGCAGGGGTGCGAAGGTGATCCAGCCTGCGACACTGGCGAAAAATATGGCAATGGGCAGGATGCCAAGAACGGTTTTTGAACCTGCAAAAACTACGAAGATGGTCGAAAAGATCATCAACGCAAATCCACCCCAGGGGCGGCCATTGCGCATGACAAACAGGCCGATCATCACAAATACGCCCATCACATAGGACGCGACGTTCTTGTGATCGAAAACACCGCGCCACAGGCCCGCATGTTGGGGTTCAAACCCACCGCCGGAATGGACACCTTGTGATGGAAAAAAGATGACAGCCACATAACAAAATGCCAGTGCGATGGCTGTGCCCTTGAACAGGGCACTGACCATTTCCGCCAAAGTGCGTGGCATGGACAGGGCGCAGGCGGCTGCGAATATGACAATGAGGGCAAATATCATGGCCCGGGCGGCGGATGAGGGGCTGTCAGCGGTGAATACGGACATCAGCAAAACGCCGGCCATCAACACCCAACTTATCTTCAGAAATGCCCCGCCTGTGCGTGCAGGCGAAAATTTGGAAAACAGATAGCCGCAAATCAAACCGATAGAAGCAAAGCCGATCTGGTTGACGATGTCGCCACCGGCAGCAGCGGGCTGGGCCAAGGGGTCGGTGCTGCCCTGGAACGGGCGAAAGGATACAAAAATAATGGCGATCAGCAACGCGGAGGGCCAGTGTCCCGCATGGCCAGGCACACGTTGTGCTGGCATGGTCGGTGTGTGCGCGATAGGTGTTTGCACCATGGGTGTGGGCACATAACTCATGGGGCCAGCGTCCAATTGCAAACGCGGGCGTTAGTTCTTGTCAGCCAGCCTGTATTGCTCGTTGGCAAAACCAAACTCCATCAATAGGCGGCCAAGCGCCACAAGCATCGGGTTGAGGCTCATGATAAGCGAACGGGTCTTAACAAACAGTATTAACGAACGGTAAGGAGAGGCGGCCAGCAACAGGCAGGTCTTAACAATCCGGCGTAAATGATCGCCTGCCCCCAAGGCTGCCTTGCGTTGAATTAGGGCAGATATGGAGCCGTTTCGAAGGCTTCGGGAATTGAGCCAGGACATTTCGGTGCGGCGTCCCGGTGTTGTCTCATCCACGCCTGCGTGGGATTGCCAGGCAAATGTGCTGCCCCTGGCTTTACAGCGGGCGTAGAAATCTGAATCTCCGCCGCCCAAAAAGTTGAAGCGCTCGTCGAGCCAGGGATTGCCATGGGCGCGCAACAGGCGTGTTGCAATCATCACATTGCCCGATGAATAGAGGATCGGCACTGCGCCACTTTCGATATAAGGCGGCTGAAATACGGGATGGTCGGCCCATTTCGGGTCTATGTCCGGCGGGAATATGGGATGCTGGGGCGCGCCTGTGCAATCGGCATCGGTGTCGTGGGCCATTTGCGCCATTTTTTCCAGCCAATCGACAGGGGCGATTTCATCATCGTCAATAATTTGCAGCCAGCGGGCGTTGGGATAGTGGGTCAGGGCTGTTTCAATGCCGGCATTATAGGCGGCGCAATTGCCCTGCCGGTGGGCGATGATCACTTCTGCATCGATGGAATGGGTGCCCAGCAACGCTTCGCTGGCCAAAGCGCCTTCATGGTCTGCTGCGTGATTGTCCATCACAACGATTGCGAAAGACCTGTCTGTGACTTGCGCCAGAACCGAATTCAGTGTGATGCGCAAATGATCGGGGCGTTTGAAGGTTGGCAGAATGACAACAATCTCAACATCATCGCGCGCACCATTGTTTTGATGCCAATGCCGGGTGATTGCTTGTTGGGTTTGTTGGGAATCGGTGGGCATGGCAGGGCAAGGCTTAACAAAAATTGATGGTAATTAACGTTTCTACCCTGTTTCATTTAACGAATTATCCAATCGCAGGGCCTAAAATTCGATCACTTGCATCATTTTGGTCATCCTATGCACATCGCCTTTTATTCTTCGCTGGTTACAGATGGCGCTCCCACGTCTGGATATGAAGTGGCGAATGAAGCCATTGTTGCTGCGCTGAAAGCCATGGGACACCGGGTCTCCGTGATTGGATTTCGCCTTCCTCGACAGCGCGCTGTCGATCTTGAAGATGTCCATGTGCTTGCCACTGTTAATCTGGAAAACGCGGGGCTGGGACTTAAGGGTAAGGCGTTGTGGGCCTTGCGTGCGCTGCGGTCAGGCTTGCCGGTATCGGCGTCAAAGCTGACAATTGTGGGCGAAGACAAACTAAGCCGCGTTCTGGCGGAGTTGGATCCCATTGATGCACATATCCTGAATTCCTATCAGATGGGGGCGGCGTTTCCCTCTTTGCTGGAAAACGGGTTCGGCTTTATTGCCCATAATGTGGAACACATATCTGCTAGCGAGAATGCGCGAAATGCGGGCGGCGCGATTGAGCGCTTGTTGTTTGCCCGTGATGCACGGTTGCTGAAAAAAATTGAGGCCAGGCTTTGCAACAAAGCCAAATATGTATGGGCGCTGGCCCAAGAGGATATTGATACGCTGGGAATTGCCGGAAACCAGGCGCAGGTGTTGCCGTTGATTAATCCCGCTATTGATCCAGCCGCCGCGCGGGCCAAAGCCCAGGATGCGGCGTTTGATATTGGATTGATTGGCACATGGTCGTGGGAGCCAAACCGTGTGGGGCTTGTGTGGTTTTTGGAGCAGATCGTTCCAAGACTGCCCAAAGACATAAAGATTGCCATTGCGGGGCAAACGCCATCCAACATGGATAAGGCCTTTCCCGGCGTGAAATTTGTTGGCCGGGTTGCCGATGCGCAACGGTTTTTGCAATCGGTCCGCGTGGTGCCTTTGATTAGCCGGGGGGGAACCGGGGTTCAATTGAAAACCATTGAGGCCTTCCAGTCCGGCTTGAATTGTGTGGCGACACGATCTTCCGTGCGTGGGGTGACGCATGTGCCCGCCAATTGCCGTGTGGCTGACAGCGATGCGGCCTATGGCGCGGCGCTGGTTGAATTGATTGGAGAATCCAGGGCTGGAAAAATTAGCAGGCAGGACGGAGCCCGGTTTCGCGCAACCCAGGAGGCCGCCATGCACGCGGCGCTGGAAGAAGGATTGCTTGCGCTGGCTTAACCCTAATTCAATTCAAATATAAAAAGCCTCTCAAATTGAACTAAAATTATCTACCAAGACTTCCAGACGACTGAATCAAAATCCGAAAAGCAGATTGAAAGAGCAAAAATGGTCGCAGATATGGATACCTGTCAGGTTACCCATCGGGACACCGATCCCGCGACTGCACCTGGATTTTCCACACGCGAAGTTCTTGGGGTGTCTGTTTGTGTGTGCGACGGAGCCGCCGCCGTCGACATGATCGAGGGTATGTTACAGGCGAATGAGCACCGCAAATTTGCGTTTTTGAATGCAAACGGCGCCAATATTGCCTTCAACGACAGCAACTACCGTAAATGTCTGGATGAATTTACAGTTTTGCCCGACGGGGTTGGTGTCGATCTGGCATCGCGTATTTTATACGGTTCGCCTTTTCCCGAAAACCTAAACGGCACGGACTTTATTCCATATCTCTTTGCGTCTTTACCGAAAAAACTCAAAGTGGGTTTGTTGGGTGGCATGGAAGGGGTTGCAGATGAGGCTGCAGCCAGCTGGTCGCGCCGCTTTCCCCAACACGAATTTGACGTGATCAGTCACGGATATTTTGATGGTGAGAAAGAGAGCCAGATCCTGGCGAGGCTGGTTGATGATCCGGTGGACATTTTGCTGGTGGCGTTTGGAAACCCCAAACAGGAATACTGGATTGCCGAACATATTGGGCCTTCCCATGGGAAGGTTGTTTTTGGTGTTGGGGCATTGTTCGATTTTGCTGCCAACCGGGTGAGCCGGGCACCGCAACAGCTGATATCGCTGCGCCTTGAATGGGTCTACCGCCTGTGGCTGGAACCCAAGCGCATGTGGCGAAGATATGTCTTGGGCAACCCAACTTTTGTGCAGCGTGTGATACGCCAGAAGTTGTTTGGCTCCCGCCGGAGCAATTGACATGGCAGATGCGCGCTCAACAGCTCTGATTACACCCAGCTACAAGGCTGATTTTGACCGATGCCGTTTGTTGTGTGACAGCGTTGAACGCTTCGTTGAAGGATCGCCAGACCATTATATTTTGGTTGATGATGAAGACTTCGAATTGTTCGAACCACTTCGCAGTTCGCGCCGTCATATCATCAATGAGAACGATATTTTGCCGCCATGGCTGCACGGCATCAGGCCGGGTGTGGGAGCGAACAGGCGCAAGATGTGGGTATCAACCCGCACATGGCCCCTGCGCGGTTGGCATGTTCAACAATTGAGGCGCATGGCGATTGCCAGACATGTTTCCCATTCGGGCTTGTTATATTGCGATTCCGATATGCTGTTTGTGCGTCCGTTTGATTTGACCTCCCTTTGGCAGGGGGATGATCTGCGCCTGTATCGCAAACCCAATGGGATCAATGACGAATTGCCAGATGGCGGCGTGATGCACAGGAAGTGGACCCAGTCTGCGGCCCGGCTGAACGGATTGCCCATGCCCGCTTTTCCAGCGCATGACTATATCAACAATCTGGTGAGCTGGAGACGCGAGTGGGTGGTGGACATGTGTGCGGGCATAGAAAGCCGGTTTGGCCGTAACTGGGTCAGCACAATTGGCCGCAACCGAACATTCTCGGAATGCCAGATTTATGGCGCTTATGCTGATGGGGTGAAACAGGGGGACGGTCACTGGCATGCGCCTGAGGGGCTGTGCGCCACCTATTGGTCGGGCAAAGCCATGAACCGTGCGGCGATTGACACATTTGTCGGTAAAATGCTGGTCGGTCAGGTGGCTATCGGTATTCAGTCATTTACCCAGACATCGCCCGATGACTTGCGCTATTTGCTGGCAGCCTGAACAGCCTTTGGCGGATTGCCCAATACGCTCACATAGGTGACCAACGCTGAGACAATGTACAAGGCGGCGTATAGCGCATTTAACCACAATGCGATGGCATTGAAGTCATTCAACAGCGCGAGAAGAATGGAGATGAGGCCAGCTTTCACGGCTGTTAGATAGATCAGCAAAACGACCCGTTCCTTCATCCGTTCATGCCCATAGAGCAATTCGGTGTGCAGTTCGATGGCATTGCGGAATGCCGGCACGAGTAGCATGAGCAACAGATAAGACGTGCCAGTTGCAATGCTTTTGCCAAGAATGTCGGGAACGAAGGACAAGATTACGTACATGCCAACCAGCCCGGCGATTGATGTTGCGCCGATGGCCACATCGAGCTTCAGGCCGGTGCTGCTGGAATTGCCGCCCTGGCGGGCGCGCATGATCCACTTGGTCAGCATTGTGCTGAGTGCCCGCAGGGGAATTGCGGTCAGGTCAATCAGGCGCATGACAATGGCATAAAGACCTGCGAGAACTTCTCCGCCCAGGGCAAGGACCAGTACCTTGTCCAGTTCTGATTGGGTGTAGAACAAGGCCTCTGCTGCCGAGACACCCAGCGCGTCGCGCAGCCTGCCGGCCCAGGCACGTGGCTTCCAGCGCAGGCGTTGTTTGGGATAGAAAAACACCACCGAGACCACCAAAACGGTGCCCAGCGCAACCACATAATAGAGCGCCCAATGTTCCAGCATTTTCACATCGAGATACCAGAATATGCCAGCAGCCAGGGCTTTTACGGCCACACCGGCGATGGCAATTGAGGAGCCCAGCGCGTAACGGCCCAACCCGTTATTGACGATGATGACAGCTTCAACGCCGCGCCATAACAGGACTTCCGTCAGTATGATTGCCAAGAATGCCTGAACGGAAATGAGGTCGCTATAGAGCAGGTAGTGAACGGTCAGGGCAATGCCCACCAGGAAGGGCAGGGTAAACAGCGTCGCCAGCAGGAATCCGCCGGTATATATGCCGATCAGCCGTGGCCGCACCGTGGCTACCCGGAAAAGCGGGGAAACAAATCCAAGGCCAGACAGGCGCGACAACACTATTCCCATCGCTGAGCATGAGGCAAATACGCCAAATTCACCCAGGCTCAATGCCCGCGCCAGCAGCACAAAATAGGCCATGGAGAAAATCACACGACCGATCTGGCCGCTGAGCAGGGACGCATAGTCAATGACGCGCTGGCGGGTGAGCCCTGCGCGCGTGGACATGTTTACCAAACTATGTGTTAGCGCTGCTAGGGGCATGAAAATTCACAAGTGTTTCTATATATGTTTGAGCAGTCGTTGCGGCATGCATGAGGGTGCTCACCTATGGTCAATTTAACATCGAACAGATTAACGCGCCGTTGTGTCTTGCAAGGGATTGCGGCAGGAATGGTGGCAAATGGATTTGCAACCGGCGGCGCGATTGCAGCGTCGAAAATCCCGTTTGGCGTGGCGGTGCATCTCGACCCGTTTCGCCAGGAACCAAGATTTCGAAATCTGCTGAAAAAACACGCTGATTTGATTGTGCCCATGAATGCGCTGAAATGGGCCAGTCTGCGTTATGACCGTGACAAGTTTGATTTCACCGGTGCGGATGAAATTATTGATTTTGCCCTGCAACATGGCAAATCGATCCATGGCCATGCGCTGCTGTGGTATCACGCAAACCCAAAATGGCTGGATGCAATTCGTTCTGCCCGCGAGTTGGAGAGATTGCTGGCGCAGCACATTGAACAGGTTGCCGGGCGCTATGAGGGCAAGATCGCGACCTGGGATGTGGTCAATGAAGTGGTGGCCCATGATCCGTTGACCCAGGGAAAATGGCGCAGGGGCATCTGGTATGACCTTCTTGGCCCCCGGCATGTGGAGCTTGCCTTTGCCGCTGCGGCGCGGGCGGCCCCTAGCGCGCGGTTGTTCATCAATGATTATGATCTGGAAGATGACAGTCTTCGAACGGAAGCGCGCCAGACGGCAATTCTGCAAATCGTGCGGCGGTTACAGGACAAGAATATTCCCATCCATGGGGTTGGACTCCAGGCGCATCTTTATGCCGAGCGGGGCATTGGCCGGGAAAACCTCGGCAAATTTGTGCGTTCGCTGGATGCCCTTGGCCTGGAAGTGGCCGTGACCGAACTTGATGTGATCGACTGGAAACTGCCTGCTGATCGTGACAGACGGGACCGGGCGGTGGCGGCAACGGTGCGTGAATTTCTTGAAGCTCTGACAAGTGCGGGCCAACCCCGCAATGTGACAACCTGGGGGCTTTCCGACGCCAATAGCTGGGTTAAAGAAACATTTCCACGCCAGGATTCAGCGATTGCTCGCCCTTTGCCATTTGATGCCAATTGGCAGCCAAAACCCATGTTTCATGAAATCAAAAAATTTACCGGATAAGCAGCACAAAATTGGGCTCAAAAGGGCGGTAATTAATCCTTTGTTATCCATGTTCCTTAATAGATGAATAAGGCGTTGGAATTGAATTTCCTCCTGCGCTGTTCATCGTTTCCGCAACGCCATGGTTCACAGTCGCCCTTATGCTATCGCGCCTTTTTAAAGATAAGACTTCCCAGGATGACAGTCCCGCTGAAGCCGTTCAGCCGGAGTCCAGTTTTGAACCGATGGTGGAATCCATGGCGGCAGCGATGTCATTTGCTGCGCCACAAAACAATTCGCTGCTGAATTCAATTTCTGACGTGCAAATGGCGGCCCAACGAGAAGCCATGCTTGCCCAGCAAGCCCCCGCACAGGCCCGCGCCGGAATTCAATATAGAGACGAGCCGCCCCAGGCATCAGCACAACCAGCTACAAGGCGTGAGAATTCATCACGGAACCAGTCGGCCCAGATTGACCGGCTTGCCGATGCACTGGCGCAATTGAAATCACAAATGACTTCGGCGGCAGCACCCGTTGAACCCGCGACAGCCCAGGCAGCTAACCAATCAATGGTGCAGGCGTCTGCGCCTCACCATGGGCAAGCGGTTTCTGGATATTCCTATGCCCCACCGGAACCATCATTGCTGGCCAAATATGCGTCATTTAACGCAATCGTTGGACAGCTCCTGAGATCCTGGTGGCTTATCATTTTTTGCGCCTTGGCCGGGCTGGTGCTTGCGGCACTTTATTCGCTTTCTTTGCCGAACAAGTATGAATCTATTGCTGAAATTCTCATTGAGCCGCGTGAGCAGCGTGTCATCGACAATGCGGTGATGCAGGACGGGCTCAACCGGGAAGCCACGGTTGCGGACGCTGAAAGCCAGGTGCGGATTATCAGTTCGTCCAGTGTGATCGATCCCGTAATCGAAGAGCTGGAATTGTATAACGATCCGGAATTCAATGGCCGTGACGCAGGCCTTGGGCCGTTTACGCTGCTGAAATCCCTGTTGGTTGGCGATGAGCAGAATGTTTCTGATGATCGTGCATCGGCCAAGAAATATCTCTATGAGAATTTCTTTGTCATGCGGGTCAACCAGACCTTCACGATCCGTATTGGTGTATCGACGCGCAATCCTGAAAAGTCGGCACGCATCGCCAACGCGATTGCCCAGGCCTATATGGATGAAAAGACAGGGGCGCGTTCTTCGGCAGCTGGAGACGCCAATAAGGGCCTAACCTCCCGGCTGGATGAGCTGCGTGACTTGTTGCGCCGTTCAGAAGAAAAGGTAGAAACCTATCGCGCGGAAAATGGATTGCTGGATGCCGACGGCAAGTTGATCAGCGAAGTCCAGCTTTCTCGCCTGAATGAACAATTGGCACTTGCCAAGGTGCAATCGGGAGACGCAAAAATTCGCGCCGAACTGGCGGCTGACGCGGATCTTGCAGACGTTATCTCCGGTTCCTTGCCTTCGGCTATTGCGTCCCCGGCCAGCGCGCAATTGCGGGTCGAATATTCGAGGGCCAAATCTCGCCTGGACCGCATTGCCACCAAACTGGGCGAGCGCCATCCGGACCGGATTGCGGCTGAAGCTGAATTGCGCAGTGCGCGAACCGCTATTGCCCAGGAAATTGGCCGCATCGTCAGTTCTGCCCAGGAAGACTTCAAACGTGCCATTGCCCGTGAAGATGATTTGCAATCCAGGTTCAATACACTGAGGTCGTCGGCAGTTGTCGACAATGCAGCCAAGGTCAAGCTGCGGGAGCTTAATCGCGAAGTTGAAGCCAACCGTCGGGTTTATGAAAGCTTCCTGCTGCGTTCCCGCGAAACCGGTGAGCAACAAAATATTCAGGCTAATAATGTGCGTCTGATTTCTGAAGCTGTACCGATTTCAGAGAAAATTGGGCCA
The DNA here is from genome assembly GCA_937930845.1 of uncultured Rhizobiaceae group bacterium. GTDB lineage: Bacteria > Pseudomonadota > Alphaproteobacteria > Rhizobiales > Rhizobiaceae > Pseudahrensia. The sequence goes on along the minus strand of CALHBJ010000010.1, from coordinate 116,617 downwards.
AGTCGCAAACTGATCACCGCCATTGGTGGCTCGGCTGGAGGAATTTTAGGGGCATTGTTGTCGCTGCTTCCCTTGATGATTGGCGGGCTGCGCGAATTGGGCCATCAGGTCAAAAATGCGCCCGCTGGCGGCCAGGCCTATTACCAGCCTGAGCCTGCCGCTGCACCGACACAGGCTCAGGCAACAGGTGGTGATTTGTATGACAATCAGCCGGCACACCAGCCGGTACAACAATTGCCCGTAGCGGAAGCGCCAATGGTGCAATCTGAGCCGCCAGCACCGGTTCCAGCACCCGTGGCACAACAAGCTGCACACCTGGACCCGGCTCCACCGGCACAACCTGTCGCACAGGCTCAACCGCAGCCTGCACAAATGCAGATGGTGCCGCAGCAAATGGTGTTTCCTGGCTTTGCACAGGGCATGGCCGGTATGGCGCCGGCGCCTGCACAGGCCCACCCCCAAGCTCAAGCTCAGGCACAGGCACAGGCAATGATGCAGCCTCAACCTGTGATGATGCAGCCTCCCATGATGGGCCAACCCATGATGCAACCGGTTTACATGCAGGCGTCGCCGCAGCCTAACCCAACACAGATGGTGTATACCGCCTGGAGTGAACCACCGAAGAACGAAAGCTAGGCACTTGTTGCAGATTATAGCCCGTGGCCGGACTGCTTAGATGCGATCGGGTGACGATGAGCTTCGGGCCGGTGATTGGTGGATCGCGATTTCCGCCAATATCAAAACAGCGGCGACAAGAAAGATGCTGTAAATACGGTCATCGGGCAGGGGAAAAAGCGCAAATTTTCCACCGATGGTGAGCAGCAGAAAGCCAAGCGCAGCGCGTTGCCGATCCGCAAAATAATGCCTCTTTGTCCACAGCCAGACGGTCATACCGGACAAAAGCACCAAAACCGCTGGCCAGTTGAACTCCAGCAATGATTGATAGATGCCACGACCCATGCCGCGCGCCCAAAGCTGAACTGAAAACGCCGGGTCAAATCCCACCAAAGTTGGCTGAATACGGATATTGGAAAAATAGTAGTGAACCCACCAGCCGGGGTGACCCGTGGATTTTTGGATGATGACAGATAATCCCAGCGCAACCCCAAAGGCCAACAGCGTAGGGAGCTTGCGGTGGCCAAAGAGGAAGCTGGTGATGATCAGCGCCAGCAGCAATATGATGGTGTCGGGCCGAAACAGGAATGCGGCGAGCCATAACCCGTTGGCCAGCCAGTCGCGTTGTTGAAGCCACACATACACGCCAATCAGCACCAGGGCCGATGCAATGATGTCCGGCCCGCCACCCCGTGCGGATTCAAAATAGCTGCCTAACACAAGCACGGCTGCAAGAATTGGTGCGGCCCATAAGGTGCGTTTTGCCACCATCCAGAACAGGCATGTGATGCCAATAGCGAGTGCACCTAAATGCCCCGCCCAAAGGGCCAGTTTAGCCATGGCCTGCGCGCCGGGGGCCAATTGAAGCAGGGCTATGTAGCCAAGTTTGGCCGAATACAGGGGCAGCACCGAGGCAAATGCCTGCGGGTCGCTGGATTGTCGTTTGCGGTAATCATAGCCTTGCGACAAATCCAGATAGTCTGCTTCGCTGGTCAGCGCTTTTGCGGTTGACCAGGTCTGTTCGTGGAGACTTGCCGCCTCTACTCCGGACTGTGCAAGGGCGGCACCGATGTAAGGGATCTGGTCATAGACGTAAACGGGCATCGCAATTGCGAGCAAAAATATGCCCAGCACAAAGGCGGCAAATCCAACGCCCAATATGCAAGATAGCCAGCCTAATTGTGTGCTGGCCCGCCCGCCGCCGGTTAGCCAATGCCAGATGCGGTCAATTGGAGCTTCGGCGCGCACAACACATTACCCGCGTTGGGATTTGATGAAATCGGTCACGATCTTGATCACGCCACCGGACAAAACCTTGTCCAATGCGGTGATGAACATGTCGACATTTTCGCGTGTGGCGATCAAAGGCGGTTGCAGCCGTACAACGTTGCGATTGTATTCGGTGAACGCTACCAGCACATCATGGTCGCGCAGCAGCGCAGAGCCGATGAACCCGGACAGCGAGCCCTTCAATTTCTCGTCCAGCATCGACAGGGCAGGGCGCACGGCAACTGGCATGGTTTGAGAGAAATCCTGGAACTCCAGACCCATCATGAAGCCCCGGCCGCGCACATCCTTGATCAGCTTTGGATATTTGGCCTGCAAACGCTGCAATTCAGACTTCATATAGGCGCCCACAGCCTCGGCATTTTCCATCAATTGCTCATCATACATCACGTTGAGCGCCTCAATGGCCGTGATGCAGGATTCGCCAATGCCGCCGAAAGTTGCCGGGCCATGAATGAGCGCGGTGGCGGGTTTGCCATAGGCTTTCATGTAAATTTCACGGCGTGCAATCATGGCTGCCATGGCTGTTTTGCCACCGCCAAGCGATTTGGCAAGTGCAGTTACATCGGGGATGACACCATAATGTTCAAACGCAAAGAAGCGGCCAGAACGGCCCGTGCCGCTTTGCACTTCGTCGGCGACCCACAGAACGTTTTTTGCGTCACACAGAGCCCGCAACCCTTGCCAGAATTCAGCGGGTGCTTCGATGATGCCGCCACCGCCCTGGATGGTTTCTAGGCAGACAATCCCGATTGATGGATCCGTCTCAAGTGCATTTTTGATGGCTTCCAGATCGCCAAATGGTACTTTGACCTTGTCTTCCAGCAAGTTGAATTCGGACTGATAAAGCTGGGAATCCGTGATCGACAAAACGCCCTTGGTTTTCCCGTGGAACGAATTTTGTGCGTACAGAACCTTAGAACGTTCAGGCCCCTGGGCACGTTCAGCAACCTTAATTGCCGCTTCCATGGCTTCGGAGCCGGATGAACCGAGAAACACCATGTCAAGATCACCGGGGGCGATCGTCGCCAGGTTATGTGCCAGAGCAGCGGCATATTGTGACAAAAAGGCCATGGCAATTTCGTGCCGGTCTTCGTCCTGAAATTTCTTGCGGGCCGCCAAAATGCGGGGGTGATTGTGGCCCAATGACAGGGAGCCGAAACCGCCGAAGAAATCGAGAATTTTTCGCCCGTTTTGATCGGTATACCAAATGCCCTTGGCGCTTTCGATTTTTATTCTGTGAAAGCCGAGCAGTTTCATGAAATGGTACTGGCCGGGATTGAGGTGCTGGTTGAACAGTTCAGCCGTCTTTTCAATCGAAAGGTCTTTGGATTGCTCCACCGTCAACAGATCGGGACGCACCAGGTCCGGGGCCATCGCAGGCGGCGTAACGGTCATTACCGGCGTAGGCTGCGTTTCATTTACGGTACGTTTTTTCAGTCCAAACATGGTCCCACCTTTAAAGTAAATTCGTTTTGCCGGACCCGCCGCCCGGCTTTTTTTGCTTTAGCTAGTTCGTGCCACCTGGCGTGCGTAAGTCTGTTTTTGTTTGTCTGCACGGTATTCGCGGTAAGCGGCGACCAGCATGTCATCGTCGGAATAGTTGGCTTTCCAGCCAAGTTCGCGTTCAGCCTTTGAGCAATCGAGCAGGCATTCTTCATCGGCAATCAGATATTGTTCCGGGTCCATGATCGGCATGTTGATCATATCCAATGCGTCGAGTGTGCGTTTGACCGCCCAGCCGGGTGTCGGCAACAGGATGGATCGGCTGTTGGCCTCCTTGATCAGTCGGCCCAACAATTTGCGCACGGAGGGCGGATTGGTTGATCCAAGATTGTAAGCTTCGTTGGGAAAGCCGGATTTCCAGGCCAGATAGGCGGCATTGGCACAATCAAAAACCGAAATGAACTGATAGGGGTTCTTGCCCGAACCGATCATGGGAACAGGGAGGTTCATATCCACCAGCTTGAACAGTTTTTCGAGAATTCCAAGACGGCCCGGGCCGATGATAAGGCGCGGGCGGAAAATGGAAATGTTGAAGCCGTGTTCATCGCGCCATTGCTGGGCCAGATGTTCGGTTTCCAGCTTGCTCTCCCCATATTCGCCAAGGGGGGCAACCGGGTGATCTTCATACATGGGCACAGTTTTGGTGTGGCCATAGATCATGTCTGTTGTGAAATGTACCAGGTTTTTAGCACCGGCCTTCAGCATGGCGTTTAGAATATTGACCGTGCCGTGATAGTTGACCGGCCAGAAAAAATCGTGTCGCTCGGCGCGTGTGACGATGGGGGAGAGCATTTTTGCAGATAGGTTGTAGACGGCGTCCTTCTTGCCAATCTTCAACTGGGCAAAGTCTTCTTCCTTGGTCACATCAAGGTGCAGCCAGTCGCAGTTGGCATAATGGGGGCAGTTGCCCTTGTGGATATCTGCAACAACCACCTGGGCGCCTTCAGCGACCAGTTTTGCTGCCAGTACACGGCCGACAAAGCCGTCCCCGCCAAAAATTATGTGTTTCATTGAATAGTTCCCTCATTTGAATTGCTGCTGCTTGCAAGCGCTGCCTGTTCTATTGTTGTTGTTTCGTTTGATGTACTGCCGCCCTGGGCGATGAAGACCGTGCCGATGCAAATCAGGCCAATGCCGGCAATGCGCCAGGCGTTGAGGTCTTCGGAAAAAAGCATCCATGCCGCCACAGCCACGAAAACATAGGCAAGGCTCAGGAATGGATAGGCAAAGGACAATTCCACCTTGGACAGGACGTAAAGGTGAGAAGCCATGGAAATGACGAATGTGCAAAGCCCGATGAACACCCATGGGTGGAACACGATCTTGAACAGCATGGTGACCACTGAAAGCACAGTCGTTGGCCCATCTGTTGCCAGCGGGCCAAGCGTCAACATACCTTGTTTCAGCAGGAGTTGCGCAGCCGCATTGGTGAAAACCGTAAACAGTATGAAAGGCAAATAGGTCATTTTTGTCCGCTTGTTTGGGGCGATTTCAATTTGGACGAGTTTGTTTTTACCTGCTTTTCCTGAAGGCTGTGTTTAGGTGATTGGTTAACGGTTGACCGGGTTGGCCCCGGTGCCAGTGGCGGTGGTGTCACGATTTTCAGGCCTGTGGTGCGCCGCCAGAAATTTGAAGATACCGATGGATCGCGATGGGCTTCCAGGCGCTCCCAGTGGGGAAAACCGCTCTGGAATGTCTGAGCACTCATTCGCTGGTCTTTATAGGGATTTACCCGACCACCCGCGGCGGTGACAATTTCGTCGAGCCTTTGCAGCAGCACGGCGGTTTTTTGCCCCCGGTTAGGGAAGTCCAGTGTCAGCGTATAACCAGGCTGGGGGAAAGACAGGATCCCAGGTGAATTGGCGGCACCAAATCGCTTTAGTACCGTCAGGAACGATCCGGCACCGGCCATTTGGCTGGCGGTGAGCAGTTCACCAATGACCGATTGTGCATTTTCATAAGGCACCACGCATTGATGCTGATAAAGGCCTCTGGGGCCGTATAGGCGGTTCCAGGCACCAATTGCATCCAGGGGAAAAAAGAAGCTCTGCGGAGTTACAATCGTCTTTGCCCGCTGACGGGATTTGGACCAGTTATAGGCTGTGTTGAACAGGCGCAGGGGCAGGCCCGCAACCAGCGGGAAGGGCGGTGTGAATGGGATGGAAAGACGCGGATGATCGTAGCTGGTGACACCATCAAATGGGGCATGGTCGCCGGTGATCATGATCCCGCGGCCAAGGTGTTTGCCGGTGGCAAGTGAATCTACCCAGGCAACACTGTAATGGTGCTCACGTTCCACATGCTCGGTCAGTTCCATGAATTCGTGCAGGCCGGAAAAGGGCGTGTTTTGTGCACTAATGTGATGGGAAGGGACCACCATCAATTGCAATTCAATCTCGCGCACAAAGCCCGTCAGTCCCATGCCGCCAATCGTGGCGTTAAACAATTGCGCGTTTACTTCCCTTGAACATGTGGTTTCGCTGCCATCAGATCGTAACAGGGTGAAACTGCGAACATGTTGGCCAAAAGTGCCCATTTTTGAGTGGTTTTTGCCATGAACATCATTGGCCAGCGCACCGCCCAGGGTGACGAACCGGGTGCCGGGCACAACCGGCGGGAACCATTGTTGTTTGGATTGGATGTTGGCGAGGAAATTCAGCAAATCCGCCAGCAGCATGCCCGAGCCAAGGCGCACAATCCCTGTGTTGGCATCAAACGCGCTTATCGTGTCATGGCGCGGTGCCTGGACCAGCGTGCCCAAATCATTGTGGCAGGAATCGCCATAGGAGCGGCCATTGCCAAATGGCAGCCATGTCCAGTCCTCGTGGAGAGCGTCTTTGGACAGGGGAAGCAGATGCCGCTGGCGCGGATCTATGCGGCCCCATGAATTGGTGGTTTGAGCCATCGCGCTACATCATCTTCGATGCGATCATCACAACCGCCCCGGCGGCGATCATGATTTGGCTGCGCCAGTCGGTCATGAGGAAAACGACCGGGTCGTCATTCATTTCCTGGCGGCGCGCCAAAATCCAGATGCGGAATATCAAATAGAGAACCAGGGGACAGACCAGCCAGATCATGTCTGGCCTCGCATAGTTTGTGGCGATTTCGGGTGAATCGATAAACAGGGCCAGAACAACGACTGCGGCAAATCCTGATGCCATGCCGCCCTGGCTGAGCGTTTCCAGATCAGCTTGCTGATATCCGCGCCCGGTTTTTTCACGCCCCACATTCATGTCGCTCATGTCCAGCTCGACAAAGCGTTTCACCAGCGCGAGGCTGAGGAAGAAAAACATGCAAAACGCCAACAACCATGTGGAGACATCGCCACCAACGGCAGCTGCACCGGCAACCACGCGAATGGTGAACAAGCCCGCAAGCGTTAGTACATCAATGAGCAGAAGGCGTTTGAGCAGAAACGAATAGGCGCAGGTGGTGGCGAAATAAGTGCCCAATACGAGCGCAAATAGCGGTGGGAGATATAGAGCCACGATGGCGCTGCCGGAAAGCAGAACGGCGACGCCGGCAACCGCGTGGGGCACGGGCAACAGGCCAGATGCGATCGGGCGGTTTCGTTTTGTGGCGTGTTTGCGGTCGACCTCGATGTCGACCAAATCGTTCATCAGGTAGACGGCTGATGCACACATGCCAAATGCCACAAAGGCAAAGAGAGCATCGACGACAACCGAGATGTGAAAATACTGATAGGCCAGAATGGCCGGGACAAACAGCAAAGTGTTCTTCAGCCATTGATGTATCCGAATGGCTTTCAGCCAGACCCGCCATCGTGGCTTCAATGGCGTTTCGTTGATGATCTTTTGGGCATTTTCGTTGTTCAGGTAGCGTTTTGCCGAAGCCTCTTCACCCACCACATAGGCCGTGCGGGCCCGGTTCCACACTTTGATGTCTGCGCTTGAATTTCCGGCATAGTCAAAGCCCTGTTCGCCATATTTGGCAGCGAGGCGCTGGGCTTTTTTATCGGATGCCAGATTGATGGTGTCATCGGACGCTTCTACCCGCTCGAATATGCCTAAATGACGTGCGACCGATTGGGCATAGCGCAACGGAGAAGCGGTGGCCAAAACAAGGCTGCGACCGGCGTTCTTTTGCGCGGTCAGCCACTTGAGCACATCGGTGTTGTAAGGCAGCAAAGCGGCATCGGGCATTACGCGCTTGGCGATTTGGGCTTTCATATGCGCCTTGCCGCGCAACAGCCAGATGGGAAGCAGAAACAGAGCCAGGGGCATCTGGCGCGCCAGCAGGCAGATGGCCTCAAACAGCAAATCCGTTTTAATCAAGGTGCCGTCCAGGTCCACGCATAGCGGAAGGTCGGAAGCCGAACTTTCAGTTATGTAGGTCATCTTGGCTAGTTTCCCCATCCCAGTGCGCTGAGATTGGCGGAAAATGCTTCAGATAATATTTACGATTGTAACCGGTTTTGACTTAAATTGGAGCGGGTTGGGTAGTGCTTTGTTAACTTCCAAAAGAGCCAACAATCTGTGTCTGGTCGCGGCCATCGGAACCTATGTCGCAAACAGTATGGTGGCAATTGGGGGGTGACGGGGTAAGTTCGCGATAATGATGGATGCGGCGCCAAGCCGTGAATGAGACCTTTGGGTGTGTCGATGCAAAATAAAGCGCGTGCGGTTGTCATTGGGGGCGGGGTGGTTGGCGTATCAACACTCTACCATTTGGCCAAAAAGGGATGGACCGACAGTGTCCTGTTGGAACGCAAGGAACTGACCTCTGGGTCCACCTGGCACGCCGCAGGACTGTTGCCGCTGTTTAACATGTCCTATTCGGTGGGGCAGGTGCACAAATATTCTGTGCGCTTCTATCAGGAACTGGCGCAAGAGACCGGCATGGACACGGGCTTTCGCAATGTGACCAATGTTCGGTTGGCGCGTTCGAAGGACCGGTGGGACGAATACGAATATTATATGGGTGTCGCGGAGACGATCGGCATCAACGTGGTGAAACTGACACCTGAAGAGATTGCTGAAAAGTGGCCTTATGTGAATACGGACGGCTTGCTGGGCGCGATTCAGCATCCCGATGATGGCTATATTCAACCGGCGGACCTGACCCAGGCTCTGGCGAAGGCGGCACGCGACCGGGGTGCCACCATTCACCGCAATACAAGCGTGATTGCGATTGAACAGCAGGCCGACGAAACCTGGATTGTGAAGACTGATAAAGGGGATATTGCGTGTGAACATGTTGTTTCATGTTCCGGCAATTTTGCCCGCAAAACCGGCGAGATGGTGGGGCTGAATGTGCCCGTCATACCGGTGGAACACCAATATATAGTCACTGAAGCGCATCCGGAAATTCAGAAATTTCGTGCCCAGGGTGGCGCTGAATTGTGTGTTCTGCGCGAAAGTGACAGCGCCTGGTATATGCGCGAAGAGGCAGGTGGTCTGATTTTGGGGCCGTATGAAAAGGGGGCTCCTTGCTGCTATATGGATGGCCCGGATGACGACAGCGAATATGAATTGTTCCAGGAGGATCTGGACCGGTTGATGCCGCATATTGAAACCGCAGTTGAGCGGATTCCCTATTTCGCAGAGGCTGGAATCAAGAAGGTCTATAATGGCGCAATTGCCTACACGCCCGATGGCAATCCGATTATTGGACCAGCACCGGGCAGAAAAGGTTTTTGGCTCAATGAAGGTCATTCCTTTGGCATAACCGCAGCCGGTGGTGCGGGCTGGCAATTGGCTGAATGGATTGTCGATGGTGAACCCACGATTGACATGATGGGTGTCGATCCGCGCCGCTACGGCCCATATGCGAATGAAGGTTATTTGAAAGAGAAAAACGAAGAAGCCTATGCCAATGTCTTTACGTTGCATTTCCCCGATGAAGAACGGCGCGCGGCCCGTCCGCTGAAAACCACCCCTGCCTATGAAAGGCAAAAGGCCTTGGGGGGCGTGTTCGGCAGTGTCTACGGATGGGAGCGGGCCAATTGGTATGCCCCTGAGGGGTATGAATTGCCCGAAAGCGAGCGTGGTGTCGGCGCAGATGTGCTGATCAATGAAAACCATGCCGGTGTGGACCATACAGGCCGGGTTCGCGAGAAATGGTCGTTCCGCCGTTCCAATTATTTCGAACATGTGGGCAATGAAGTTCGTGCGGTGACGGAGAGCTGTGGCCTTCTGGACATGTCAGCCTTTGCCAAGATGGATGTGTCTGGACCGGGGGCACGGGAGTGGCTGGAATCGATCTTTGCCAACAAGATTCCAAAAAAACGCGGGCGCGTTGCGCTTTGCCATTTGCTGACCAAACATGGCGGTGTGAAGAGCGAGTTCACGGTTTATGAACATCGCCCCGGGGCGTTCTATCTGGTCTCTGCCGGTGCCTATGAAACCCATGACCATGATGTGTTGTTCCGCCATCTGCCTGCAGACGGTTCTGTACGTTTGACGCCGATGACTGAACGTTTGGGCGTGCTGGTTCTGGCTGGCCCCAACAGCCGCAAAGTGCTGGAAAAACTCACGCGCACCAAACTGGACAATGCGAATTTCCCCTGGCTGACGGGCCAGAAAATATCGGTCGGCACGGCATCCGCCCATGCGCTGCGGGTGAATTTCGTTGGTGAATTGGGCTGGGAATTGCACCACCCAATTGAAATGCAAAACGCAGTTTGGGATGCCGTCATGGAAGCCGGTGAGGAATTTGGCATCAAGCCGTTTGGCATTCGTGCCATGACAGCGATGGCGATTGAGAAGTCCTACCGCCTCATTCCGCGTGAATTGTCGATTGAATATTCTGCTTATGAATCCGCACTGGACCGGTTTATCAAACTGGACAAGGATTTCGTGGGCAAGGATGCCCTGGTGAAACGCCATGAGGCGGGGGATGCTTGGAAGTTTGTCACCCTGGAAGTGTTCGACATTGAGGACAATGACGCGCGCGGTTCAGAGGCGATCTACCGGGATGGTCGTCTCATTGGCCGTGCCACTCATGGCGGATTTGGATACCGGACAGGTAAATCATTGGCGCTGGCCATGGTGAAGCCGGGCAATGAGGCCATCGGTACGGAAATGGAGATCAAATTGCTCGGCAATGTTCACCGGGCAGTGGTGATCGAGGAAGCGCCATTCGATCCCACCAACGAACGGTTGCGCGCTGACGGTTAGCCTTGGACGGGCGCTTGCTCGTCTATTCAAGGGTTTCCAATTGCCGTTCAGCGCGTTCCTGTTGCGGTGAGCGGCCATAGAGTTCGCGGTAGCATTTGGAAAAATGCGATGCGGAAACGAATCCGCAGGCAACCGCGACTTCCACAACGGGCAGTGAAGATTGCAGCAACAGGTGCCGCGCACGGTCCAGTCTGATTTCCAGATAGTACCGGGCGGGAGAGCGGCCCATGTGATGGCGGAACAACCGTTCTATCTGGCGGCGGGAGAGGCCCGCATAATCGGCAATCTCGATCAGCGTCAGCGGTTCCGACAGATTGGCTTCCATCATTTCGATGATCGACAATATACGCGCATTTTGAACACCCAGCCGTGCCCGCAGCGGCAGTCGCTGGCGGTCATGGGGACCACGAACCCGGTCGGTCAGTGCCTGTTCGCAAATGGCATTGATGAGATTGTCGTCGTGGTCTTCTGAAATCAGCGACAACATCATATCCAGCGCTGCCGTGCCGCCTGCGCAGGTGTAAACATTGCCATCAACTTCAAACAGGTCGGCATATACGTCCGCCTTGGGGAAAGCTTCGGAGAACCCCGGCAGGTTTTCCCAGTGGATGGCGCACCGCCGGTTTGCCAGCAATCCGGCTGAGGCCAACACATGGGCGCCGGTGCACAGGCCACCCACGGCGACACCGCGATTGTGTTCTTCCCTGATCCACGCATTGACCGATTTGTTGTTATGGCGTTCCACATTGATGCCGGAACATATGAACACCATTGAAGGCCGATCTTTGCCGCCCAGCATTTTGCGTTCGTCGGCAAGGGATGTGTTGACGGAGACTTCTACCCCGTTGGATGCCCGCACCGGTTGCCCGTCCAGCGAGGCCAGTCGCCATTTATAACTGGTGTAGGTCAACATGCGATTGGCAAGGCGCAGGGCTTCAATGGCTGTCGCAAACGCGATCATGGAGAAGTCCGGCACTAAAAAGAAAACGAAGCTACGCCGTACATCTGCGTCAGGATTGCCATGCCGGTCTTGTGAATCGATCATGCGCGCCACTTCTTTAAGGTCTCTGCCCATAATCCTACCCCTTGGGAACCTTAGTTTATGACCGCTAGCACAGAATATGTGTGTCGCATAGAGAACAATTTTGGTTCCAATTGGGAAGCGTGTTGAACGGTTGCGTTGACTGTTTGTTTACCGCACCGCTTCACGGCCTCTAAAGCGACGCCCCTTATTATCTCCTCAACTGGATTGATCTGGAACGGGATTTGGGCACATGGCTTCACAAAATACGACCGCATTGGAAATCAGTGGACTGGAAAAGGCTTTTGACAAGCCTGCGGTGCGTGGGTTGGATCTGAATATCGCTGGCGGGGAATTTTATGCCCTGTTGGGCCCCAATGGGGCCGGTAAGACGACGACATTGCGCATGGTGGCGGGATTGCTGAAGCCCGATGCCGGTGAAATATCCGTATTTGGGTCCGACGTGCTTAAAGACCCTATCGCGGCGCGCCAGAAAGTCGCCTGGGTGTCCGATGAGCCGATGATTTATGACCGGCTCACGCCGATGGAATATCTGGAATTTGTCTCCGGACTGTGGGGCATTGATCGGGAAATTGCCGAGAAACGGTCGATGGAACTGGTCGACTGGCTGGGCCTTCAGGAGCAGGCCAACCAGAGGTGTGGCGGGTTTTCCAAGGGTATGCGGCAGAAGGTGGCCCTGGCAGGCGCGTTGGTTCACGAGCCGCAATTGATCATTCTTGATGAACCGTTGACCGGGCTGGACGCCGGTTCGGCACGGCAGGTGAAGGACGTTTTGTTGTCGAAAGTTTCGCAAGGCACGACCGTGATCATGACCACGCACATTCTCGAAGTGGCGGAACGCATGGCTGAGCGGATCGGCGTTATTGTTCAGGGAAAGCTTGTGGCTGAAGGCACATTCGAACAGCTTCAGGAACTTACCGGCAAGGGCAAGAAAACGCTGGAAGAAGTATTTCTTGATCTGGTTGAGCAAGACGATGCGGCGAACGCGGAGCTGGCGGCATGAGCGGTCTTGTCACGCCACAACCGCGATTTGGATTGCGGTGGTTTGCCAATCATGAAGCCAGGTTGATCTGGCGCGATTTTGCCTCTTTGGTCACTGGCGGGAAGCCTGGCCGCATGGCGGTGGTGGGTCTCATCATCGTGTGTTTTATCGCGGGCATGCATGTGTTTGCAGCTTATCTGCTAGGGCCGGTTGTCGCGGAAGGCCTGGTTGCTGGGAAGTCGCTGTATCTGACAATTTCTGCGGCCTTGCTGATGTTGTTTTCGCTGATGTTCAGCCAGGCAATAGAATCCGTGACCCGGGCATATTATACCCGCTCTGACCTTGATCTTATCCTCTCTTCTCCCGCGCCATCGCACAGATTGTTTGAAGTGCGTACTGTGGTGCTGGCTTTTCAAACCGTGATGTTGTCGGCCTTTATCGCGGCTCCGGTGATCAATACCCTGGCCTGGCTTGATGGTGCCCATTGGTTTGCGGCCTATGGTGTGCTGGCGGCTTTGGGGGTGATTGCCACATCCCTTTCCATTTTGCTGACCCTTGGCTTGTTCCGTTGGGTTGGCATGGCAAAAACCCGACTGACGGCGCAAATAATGGCGGCAGTCGTGGGGGCGGGGTTTGTGATTGCCTTGCAGTTGATCGGCATCATGTTCGGGCAGGGAACTTCACGATTGTCCCTGTTATTATCGCCTGAAACGCTAGCTGCTGCACCCAAGGAAGCCAGCGGGCTTTGGATGTTTGCAAAAGCAGCGCTTGGTGGTGTGTGGGAGTGGATTGCTCTGGTTGCGGCCAGTGTGCTCACACTGGTTTTGGTGGCACGTTTTTCGGCGCGGCGCTTTGCTCAGGACGCTTTGGCGGCGGCAGGTGTGAGTGAACATTCCGGCAAGGCGCAGGAGTTCAAAGGGTTTCGGGTAAGCGGTTCTGTGCGCGCAGGATTGCGGCGCAAGGAATGGGCCCTGTTGCGCCGGGATCCCTGGCTGTTGTCGCAAAGCCTGCAACAAATTCTCTATCTGGTGCCGCCCGCCGTGATGCTATGGTTCAGCTATGGGGAGGGGGGCATGTTCTATGTTGTTGTCCCTGTCGTGGTGATGGCAACGGGGCAATTGGCTGGTGGCCTTGCCTGGATTACGATTTCCGGCGAAGACGCCCACGAGTTGATCACAACTGCGCCGGTGCCGCCGCGCACCATTTTGTGGGCCAAGGTGGAGGCGGTTCTGGTTGTGATTGCATTGGTGGTGGCACCGTTTGCGTTGGCCATGTTGTTTTTCTCCGCGCAAATTGCCGTAACACTGATTATAGGTGCAGCGCTTGCCTCCGGATCAGCTGTGGTTGTGCAATTGTGGTTCCGCAGTCAGGCCAATCGCAGCCTGTTTCGCAGGCGTCAGGTTTCTTCACGTGCAGCAACTCTGTGCGAAGCGCTGGTGTCCATCCTATGGGCCGCCGCAGCCGGTGTGGCCCTGCTGAATCCCCTGTTTGCGATTGTGCCGGCTTTGCTGGTTATGATTGTGTTTCTCGTTGCGTGGTTCATCCGGCCTGCCCGGGAAGGCTAGCGGCATTGCTTGTAAACATTGATCTTTTTCTCTGTCCGGTCCACGCTCAACGTTCAGGGGCATGGTGCAGAGGAAGATCAGCCCATGGATACGACACCAAAAATTACATTTGACGAGTTTGAGGAGATGCTGGGCGATCCAGATGTGCCCGCATCCACAATCCGCAAATATCTGATTATTGACCGGGATTTGACCCGTGCGGATTCCCCCATATTCCGCGCCAACCGGCAATTGGTGGATATTCCACCGGAACAGGCCCAGCGCGAAAGCGGCATGTCGATTGGCAATGGTCTGGAGCGCTGGCGCCGTGGCCGCAGGTTCAAACGGCGGCGGCGGCTTGGGTCGAGCAGACCTGTAATCGTTTCGGAAGGGGATTCCTGGTTTCAGTTTCCCTTGTTGATTGACGATGTGATCGACCATTTGGAAGATGATTTCGATGTGTGGAGCCGGGGCGCTGCGGGCGACACGCTTGATAATATGGTGTTCGGCCCCCTGGGTGACCAGATGAACGAATATCTTGAGGCGCTGGATGATCAACGCGATGATGTGAAAGCTTTCTTGTTTTCCGGTGCAGGCAATGACGTGTTGGGACTGGACGCCGACAATGTGCCGGTCATCGGAAAATTGCTGCTGCCTTTTGATCCTGCAAAGGATGCCAAGGGGCACATCCATCAGGCCAATTTTGCTGCCGTGCTGGCGCGTTTGAAAACCGGTTATGAAAAGCTCATTACAATGGTTCGTGCGGACCCGGATTTTGTCAGCCTGCCGATTATTATCCACGGGTATGACTACACAATACCCGGCTCCAAGACCGACGAGCGTGACCCGGTTTATGCCAAGCCTGATGAATGGGTGGGTGGGCCGATGGCTGAACTGGGCATTGTTGATCCTCCGTTACAACAGGCAATCGTGCGCATTATGATTGATGCGCTTTACGACATGATGGATGGCCTGGCCGCATCGCATTCGGGTGTGCATGTGGTCAATGTTCGCGGCACCCTGACGCAGAAATCTCACTGGAATGATGAAATCCACGCCACAAGTGAGAAATATGCCGACATTGCCGCGCTGTTCAAGGCAAAGATCAACGCAGCGATTTGAATGGTCAGTCGATGGAAATCCGGTGGTCCTGATCTTAGGCTGACCGTCTGCGGCCGCCCCTTCGTCTGGGGGCGGTGGCATCCCCAGTGGCTTCACCGGCCCTGCGCTTAGGCAAGGTGACTTCTGCTTCCAGCCTTGGGAATTTTTCCACCTTGTTGGGGAAAGCCATGGCATTGACGAAATGTTCCTGGAACTTTGGTTCAAGGGCGGTTTCGATTTTCTCAATCTGGCGCACGGTTTCCTCAATCTCGCGGCGATGATCGCGGTTAAGCAACGCCATGCGTGCGCCGGTTCCCGCCGCATTGCCGACGGCCTTTACTGAAGCGATTTCGCAATCGGGAACCAGGCCCAGCACCAGCGCATATTTGGGATCGATGAACGTGCCAAACGCACCTGCAAGACTGATGGAGCTAATGGTCTCGACTTCGCACTTGTCCATTAGGAGGCGCACACCGGCATAAAGAGCGGCCTTGGCCATTTGGATGGCGCGCACATCCGTCTGGCTGACGCTGATGTCAGGACCGTCCTCGGTGTCCCATAATTTGTAGGAGAAGGTTCGTTTGTCTTCGTAAATGCGCGATGAAACCGCTGCTTTGGTGCCATCGAGCACGCCATCTTCGCTGATGATGCCCGCCAGGAACATTTCCGCAATGACTTCAATAATGCCTGAACCGCAAATGCCCGTCACGCCGGTTGCTTTTGCTGCCTGTTCGAAACCAGGTTCGTCGGACCACATATCGACCCCGATGATTCGGATTTTCGGCTCCAGGGTTTGCGGGTCAATGCGCACACGCTCAATGGCACCGGGCGCGGCGCGCTGGCCGCAGGAAATTTCCGCGCCTTCGAATGCAGGGCCGGTCGGTGATGAACAGGCGAGGCTGCGCGAACGACTGCCCAGCACAATTTCGGCATTGGTGCCCACATCCACCAGCAACGATAATTCCTCACCCTTGTAAGGTGCTTCCGACAGGGTGGCCGCAGCGGCATCAGCGCCCACATGCCCGGCAATGCAGGGGATGATATAAACACGGGTGCCATCGTTCATCTGCAGGTCTATTTCCGTGGCCCATGTGTGAACCGCACCAGATACCGCCAGAGCGAAAGGCGCACCGCCCAGTTCCGTTGGATCAATTCCCAGGAACAGGTGGTGCATGATGGGATTGCCCACAAACACACTGTCGAGAATGTCCTTGGGTTCCACACCTGCCTGGGTACACACTTCTTCAATCAGGCCGTTTACAGCATTGCGCACGGCACGGGTCATGCTTTCGCGGCCATCCGGATTCATCATCACATAGGACACCCGGCTCATCACATCTTCGCCGAAACGGATTTGTGGGTTGGGTGCGCCTGCTGAGGCAAGGGTCCGGCCCGACAGAAGAGAAGACAAATGCATGGCAATGGTTGTGGAACCGATATCGCATGCGATGCCGTAAGCTTCGTTTTTCAAGCCCGGATAGAGCGCGATGAGTGTGGGTCGTGAGCTTTCCAGATCCTGATGTATGGCGGCGGTTGCGGTCCATTTGCCCTTGCGCAGAGTGGACTGGACTTCCGGTAAAATCTGTTGGGCAACCAGAATATCCTCATAGCCCCAGTCTTTTTCCAGCGCCAGTTTCAAGCGATCGAGATCGCCGAGAGGTTTGTGCATATCGGGCTCTTCAACCTCAATGTAACACATCTGGATTGCCGGATTGCGTTCGATGGTACGACCATCGACTTCCTTGCGGATGGTCTGTTGATTCAGCACCGTGTCGGCGGGCACCTCAACAACCAGCGGCCCTTCGATCATCGCTGAACAGGAAAGCCGTCGCCCGTCTTTTAGCGCACCGCGCTTGTCGGTGTATCGCTCCTCTTTGGGGGACCAGGCGGAAACGTTTTCCTGTGTTGATTCAATGCCGTGTTTGGCGAACTTGCCAAACTGAGTCTCCACCTGGCAGCGCCCGCAAATGCCCCGCCCGCCACACACCGATTCCACATAGACGCCCAGTTCACGGGCAGCGTCGAGGATGGGTGTTCCAACGGGAAATCGCCCGCGTTTGCCCGACGGGGTGAAGATGATGAGGGGATCGGTGGTCATGAACGGTTTCCAGCCAATGTCTGCATTCGTTTGGTTATGTGCCGGTGCGCGCGGCGCGGCCACCGCGACGTCCGCCAGAGCGGCCCGTGGGGGCAGTTGCTGTCGGTGCGCCAGCGGTAGCGGGTGCGTAATCGCGGTATTTCATAATCCATTCGCCACAGTCCTGATCATTACCCGCCAGCACGTTTGCCGCGTTGACCATTTCCATTTCCTGGGGGCGGCAGGGGTTCATGATGGCGCTGGTCATGCCAGATGCAATGCACATGGGAATGAATGCGGCGTTGATGCCGTGGCGATGGGGCAGGCCAAATGAAACATTAGACAGGCCACATGTTGTGTTCACCCCCAATTCTTCCCTGAGGCGGCGCACCAGGGCGAAGACTTGCTTGCCAGCGGTGCCCATGGCGCCAATTGGCATGACCAGGGGGTCGACCACAATGTCATGGGCGGGAATGCCAAAATCCGCTGCGCGTTCGACAATTCTCTTGGCAACGGCGAAGCGCACATCAGGGTCTTCAGAAATGCCCGTTTCATCATTGGAGATTGCCACAACCGGCACATCGTACTTCTTGATCAAAGGCAGGATGGCTTCCAGCTTTTCCTCTTCGCCGGTGACCGAATTCACCAAGGGGCGGCCTTTGGCGACTTTCAAACCGGCTTCGATGGCGGCCGTGACAGAAGAATCGATGGACAAGGGAACGTCCACCAGTTCCTGAACCATTTCCAGGGTCTGAACCAACAGGGCAGGTTCGGTCTCATTGGGATTAACAGACGTGACGCCCGCATTGACATCCAGCATGGTGGCACCGGCGGCAACCTGGGCCAGGGCATCGGCTTTCACCGTTTCGAAATTACCGGCCTGCATTTCTGCGGCCAGTTTTTTGCGCCCCGTTGGGTTGATGCGCTCACCAATGACACAGAATTTCTGATCGAAACCGATGATGATTTCCTGGGTTGCGGATGCGACAATAGTTTTGGTCACGTGGGGAATCTCCGTGGTCGGGCAGCCGGGCTGCAACGCTTTTGTTGTACGATTATTGGTCGTTCGTGCCGGGCTTGGCGATGCCAAATGCGACACGCAAATGGCGTTGTTTTGTGCATTGTTGATGCACGTTTAATTACATAACAATTTCTTTATATCAAGATTGCTTTATATGATTTATAAGGTTATTGTATTTTTCACGACAAAAATTGTCGCGATCGGGCATTGGCCCATCAAACGGAACTCAAGTCTGATTGGAGTGCTCATGTCTTTCCTTCCCCCAAGTGATCAAGTTGATGTCAGCATTGAGTATTTCCCGCCCAAGAGCCTGAGTGCCGAGCGGTCATTGATGACAGCGGCACATGCGTTGCGCCGGTTTAAGCCCGCCTTCCAGTCAGTGACATTTGGGGCAGGGGGAATCGGAGATGATGGGGCCGATGACTGGTCGGTGCGCCTGCAAACCCTCAATGAAGTGCCCACCGCCTGCCATGTGGCGCTTTGCTGGTTCAACCGCGACAGCCTGCTGGAATTTACGCACGATCTGTGGGCCCATGGCATTCGCAGCCTGGTGGTCATACGCGGTGATGGGGATGCGGCAGAAACCGGGGCGCTGGAATGTGCAGGATATGGGTCTGTGCCTGCGGCGGTGGCTGCAATTTTGGCAGTGCATCCGTTTGATATCAGTGTCAGCGCTTACCCGGAAATTCATCCCAAAGCGGCAAATGACGTGGCGGATTTAGAGGTGTTGCTGGCCAAACAGAACGCCGGGGCAACACGGGCGATAACCCAGTATTTCTTCAACAACGAGGACTTCTACCGGTTCCGCGAAAGGGCGGCAAAGCGCGGTGTGCGATTGCCGATCATTCCTGGAATCATGCCGATTTCAAATTTCGACAGGATTGTCGAATTTTCAAAGGCGTGCGGTGCGTCCATTCCTGGCGCATATTTCGACAAGTTTGCGAAAGCCGGTGAAGACCGATCCGTGCACACTCAGATCGCGCGTGAAATTGTGGAAGATCAGGTGTCTGATCTGGCGGAAAATGGGGTCAATGCCATTCATGTCTATAGTTTGAACCGGGCGGATCTGACAGCCGATACAATTCGCGCCTTCTATGCTGCACATTCGCGCAACCCGGTTGACGTGTTTCAACCCGCGCTTGCGGGTTAGGCCGTAACGCCGCGTGACAGTTTACATTGCCGCGAGCGAAAGCTCCCGGAAGGTACACTATGCCAGCGAGGCCTCGGGCGTGGGGGCATCAAACTGAAATGAGCCGCGTTCATTGAGCCAGTCGGCTGAGCTTTGCAGCCCGCCAAAGGGGAAGACATGCAATTGTGCGATGTTGCTTGAACCGCTTGCCCATGCCGCCTCGATGGGTGTGACCACCTCTTCGGGTGAATGTTTGGTGGCAAGCTGCGCAATGGCGCCTGTGCGTTTTTTAAAGAAATTCAATGAATTGCCAACGCCGCACATGGCCGCATATTTGATCAGCGTGGTGATTTTTGCCGGACCGGCGACACCCAGATGAATGGGCGCATTGATGCCAGCTTCTTGGACATCATTTGCCCATTGAACGAATTTTGGTCCGTCGAAGCCGAATTGGGTCACGATGCGGAAATCGGCATCGCTGTCTTTTCCAAAATCGATTTTGTCCTTGAGAACCTGCATCACATCGCGGCCGGAATAAGCGGGGTTGCCTTCCGGGTGGCCGCCAACGCCCACATGTTGGATACCCAGTTTATCAATCAGGCCGGTTTGCAGGATTTCCAGACTTTGGGAATAGGGGCCCATTTGGCTGTCTGCCTCACCGGCGATGATGAGAATGTCGTCGACGCCCGCGTCACCCACCAGTGCAGAAAGGCGGGCGTTGAGTGCCGATTCACTTTCAATGCGGCGCGCGGGAATATGGGGCACGGGGCTGTAGCCCAATTCACCAATCTTTTTTGCTGCCGCCACGATGTCGGCCACGGGATCAACGCCCACATCGGTCACATATACGCGGGTGCCCATTGGCAGCATGCCTGCGGTCAATTTGCCGTCATGGACGTGCTTTGCCGAGACTTCGATGGAGGCGTTAATCCGGGTCATGTGTCGCGACCTCCGTTTTTCGCAAGCGCAACGAGCCGATCCTTGTCGTAGTCGCGCTCAATGCGTTCCAGTGCGGCATCCGCTTCGGCTTCCAGATCATCACCGACTTCCACCGGGTCGCCCCGGCGCCATTCGGCCAGATAATCGTCTGTTTCCGCGGCACCATCGCGCATGGCTGCCATGTCTATGGCTTCGGTGAAGCGCAGTGACAATTCACGCTTGGCCTGATTGCGGCGTCCGGCCTTGACCATGATCTGGGCCGGAATATCGCGCCAATAGACAATCTGTAGTTGCGCCATGGTGTTCTCCTGTTTCAGGCGGAAATTGCGCCCAAGCAACGCCTGGCTCTTTTGCAAGCGCGACACGAGACATCTCCAAATACGACTTGGTGGCGATCAATGGCCCTTTCAACGGCGTGACTGTACCACCATGTGGGCACATTTTTCACCAATCATGATCGTGGGCGCATTGGTGTTGCCACCAATAATGCGCGGCATAATGGAAGCGTCTGCAATTCGTAGCCCTTCGACGCCGCGTACTTTGAGTTCTGGATCGACCACGGCTGTGTCTTCGACCCCCATGCGGCAGGTGCCGACGGGATGATAGACGGTATCTGCCCGGTCCCGAATGATTTTCTCCAGAGCGGCAGGGTCTTCAATGCCCGCAGTATAGAGTTCTTTCTTGCGCCAGGGGGCCAGCGCTGGTGCTTCGAGTATCTGTCGCATTTTTTGGAAGCCGGTCATCATGGCGTCGAGGTCTTCGCGTTTTGAGAAGAAGCCCATGTCTATGGCGGGTGCTTTTCTCACATCGGCAGATTGAAGGCGCACGGTGCCGCGACTTTCAGGGCGCAACACGCATACGTGGCAGGAAAATCCATGGCCCAGATGCATTTTGCGATTGTGATCATCCACGATGCCAACAACGAAATGCAATTGCAGGTCGGGTCGGTTAATCTCCGGCGAGGATTTCAAAAACGCTCCGCCTTCTGCAAATGGTGTGGCCAGTATGCCGCTGCCATCTTTGCGCCATTGGAAAATTGCTTTCATCAGATCGATTGAGCCTGCGGCGGACAATCCAAAAACATCGCGGCGTGCTGATTTATAGGCGGTTACATAGTCCACATGATCCTGGAGGTTTTCGCCCACTTCCGGAGCGTCATGTATGACTTCAATGCCGTTTTGTTTCAAATGTGCCGCCGGGCCAATGCCGGACAGCATGAGCAGTTGCGGGGAAGCAAATGCGCCGCCGCTTAGAATGATCTCGTGGTCGGCGTTCACGGTTTTCAACGAACCCTGATGGTGAATTTGAACACCGGTTGCGCGTTTGTCTTCAAACAGGATTTTTTCGGCGCGGGCCTTGGTCAAAACCGTCAGGTTGGGGCGGTCCATATGGGGGTGGATGTAGGCTGCAGCAGCGCTGCAGCGTTCGCCGTCGCGTTGGGTGACCTGATATTGTCCGATGCCTTCTTGCTGGGGGCCATTGAAATCTTCGTTCAATGGCACCTGAGTCTGCTGGCCCGCTTCGATAAACGCCTGGGTGATCTCGTGGGGCGAGCGGATGTCCTGCACACTCAAGGGGCCGCTGGAATTGTGCAGATCGTCGTTTCCACGGGCATTGCCTTCAGATTTCAGGAAATAGGGCAGCACATCGTCAAAGCCCCAGCCGGTATTGCCCAGATCGCGCCATTCATCGTAGTCGCCCCGATGCCCGCGAACATACAACATCGCGTTGATGGCGCTGGAACCGCCCAATGCGCGGCCCCTTGGCTGATAACCCTTGCGGCCGTTGAGGCCTGGTTGGGGCACAGTTTTGTAGGCCCAATTCATTATGGAGGTGGGCAGGATGGCGGCAACTGCAGCGGGGGCGCGCACAAAGACGCTGTTGCCTTCGCCACCTGCTTCGATGAGGCAAACCGAAATCGCGGGATCTTCGCTCAGACGGCTTGCCACAGCACAACCGCCAGAACCACCGCCGATAACCACATAGTCAAAACGCATCTGGTGTCCTTCCCATTTCGCCTTATGTCGGGAAAGGCGTGACTGAGGGGCAAGAGTGCGGGCAAAGGTGCCCACGGGTCAACCAAGAGGATTGAGAGCTGGCGTGAAGCCCGCGCTAGTGAAGGCGCGTCATTGCGGTAGTAAGATCGCCATATCCGGTTTCGCGGCGCTCATATTCAAGACCGAGAAACCGTGCGGCGTCCTCGGCGCGCTTGTCGAGTTCTGCATTGGGTTCCTGCACCAGATAGACCAGCTTGTTGTAGCGGCCGAACATCATCTCGATCAGTTCGGGATGCTGTTCCAGCTTGAGCGGTTCCACGATGAATGCGCGGAATTGCCGGGCCAGAAAATCGGTGAGGAAGAATGTGTAAATGTCGTCCTCGTCGCGGGCGGCAAAGGCCTCATTGCCCCAGAAAAACGAATAGCAATGGGGACCAGCAATGCGCTCCACATTGTATTTCTGGCACACCGCATCAAGCAGCCCTCCCGTGCCACAATCGGCATAGGCGATATAGATGTGTTCAAACCCATCGGCCTGCGCCTCAAGGATGGCGGCTTCCACAGCAGCGGGAATTTTGTCGGGATGGTTGTGCAGGCTGGCGGCAAGGCAGGTGAGATCAATATGGGCAAGACCATTGGTCTCGTTGATGGCTAAAATTTCCCGCGCCAACGCGCCACAGGCGATTACGCGCACGGGTGCTTTGTTATGGATGGAAAGGTTTGCCGGCTTGCCAGGTTGAGTCATTTTATTGGTCTAACATTTTGTAATCAAACGCGAACCATATGAGTGTGATGTGCAGATTGAGCGGCGGATCTGTCAGCCCGACCGCTCAATCTGCGTGATGTATCAGGCCGATGCCCGTTGGTTGTGCTTGCGCGTCATGTAGTCTTTTGCGGTTTCCACTGCGACCGCCGCATCGCGGCAATAGGCATCTGCACCAATTGCTGCGCCGAATTCTTCGTTCAGTGGGGCGCCGCCCACGAGAACGGTGTAATCGTCGCGCATTCCTTTTTCGATCAGTGTATCGATGACCACTTTCATATAAGGCATGGTGGTGGTCAGCAGGGCAGACATGCCCAGGATGTCCGGCTGATGTTCCTCGATGGCATCGAGATAATTTTCCACCGGATTATTGATGCCGATATCGATGACATCAAATCCGGCACCTTCCATCATCATGCCGACGAGGTTTTTGCCGATGTCGTGAATGTCGCCTTTGACTGTGCCAATGACCATCTTGCCCTGTTTAGGTGCGCCGGTTTCTGCAAGAAGCGGGCGCAGGATAAACATGCCCGCCTTCATGGCGTTGGCAGACAACAAAACTTCCGGCACAAACAAGATGCCATCGCGGAAATCTTCGCCCACGATCCGCATGCCCTCAACCAGCGCTTCGGTCAGCACTTTATAGGGTGTCCAGCCGCGATCCAGCAGGATTGTGGTGCCTTCGGTGATTTCCTCTTTCAGGCCGTCATACAGATCGTCATGCATTTGCAGGACAAGTTCTTCGGTTGAAAGTTCAGAGAGGACAATTTCTTCTTCAGACATAGGGCGCACTCCACGCGGGGCCTTGGGTAGCTACAGAACTTTATCCATGCACACTAATAGTCAATGCTTCCTAAAACGACCAACAAAATCACGATTGCGACCTAGGGCTGTTTGAAAGTTGTGCTTTGTGCATCATATACAAACTTGCTATCTTTGTGATGCAATATCTTATCAGCACAGGCACAGCCCAATGAGCAGTTCTGACATCTACGTGAGACGGGAAGGGCGCGGCTCCCAACTGTCGGATTATTGGCCGCTTTTCAGTTTGGTAATCGTATCAGCATTGGCCGGGATTGCCATTGCTCTTCCCCCCGGTGGCGGGTGGAATGAGCTTACCATGACCGGTTTCATGCACGGATTTATGGGCGTGTTCCTTGTCGTTTTTGCCCTGTTGAAGATTTTCAATCTGTCCGGCTTTCGCCGTGGCTTTACGATGTATGATTTGCTGGCCCGCCGGGTGGGCAATTACGCGCTGGTTTATCCCTTCATAGAGTTGGGTCTGGGGCTGGCCTATCTTGGTCACATTGCGCCGATCGCGACCTATTGGGTCACAATTGTTGTTTTCAGCTTTGGCACATTGGGTGTTGTGTCCGCATTGCGGCGCGGACTGGATATTGATTGCCCGTGCATGGGCAGCATCCTGTCGGTGCCGCTGTCGACTGTTACACTCACCGAGGATCTCGCCATGGTGCTTATGGCGGCAGGATTGCTGTTGTGAGCCGCACAAGCTTTGTCCATTGCGCGGGCATCATGGTGCTCGGCATATTGGCCGCCGGTCTTGCTCTAAACGGGCTGGCGGGTGCCCATAGTGGTGCCACTGGCATTGTCAAAGAGCGCATGGATGCGATGAAGGCCATCGCGAAAGCGACTAAAGGGCTTTCCACCCAGTCATGGGACAATCTGGAAGCTGCGCGCCGGGCCACGATCGCCAACGCGCGCGCACTTTCGGTGCACGGGCGGGATATGGTGCGTTTGTTTCCCAAGGGAAGCGTTCATGGTCCAAGCGAAGCCATTGGTGCGATTTGGGACCAGCCTGATGAGTTTGCCCGAATTGCGAAGGCTTTGTCCGATGCGGCTGACGAGATCGAACGCACGGCACCTGCTGCACAAACGAGCCAGGATATTTCAGGCCCGCTTTCCCGCGTCACTGAAACCTGCAAAGCCTGTCATGCCGATTTTAGAAAGAAGAAGTGACTTAACTCACCGCCCATATGCTTGCCTACTTCGCAATATGCGACGTGTCAGGACGTTTGCAGGCACCTGTTTTGCCGATTGCAATTGGATAGTGTGCGCGAAAATGAGTTGACGTGGTGCCAGGGCGAAACGCCGGGCACTTGTATCTGGGAGCAGAAACATGAGTGATGGGGAAACTGGTCGACGGTCTCGCGGTGGGCGTGCTGGCGGTGGAGCTGCTGCAAGGCGTGCGGCGCGAAGTGGCAGCAATAATGTTCAGCTCCCCTATATTCAGCGCAAGATCAAGGAATATGAAATCCTTGACGAAGAAGCGATGGCGCTTATTGAAGGCAATGCCGACCGTGTCTTGGAAGAAATCGGCATCGAATTTCGCGATGACGCAGAAGCTTTGGCTATGCTCAAGGACGCGGGAGCCGATGTGCGTGGCGAACGGGTTCATTTCCCCAAGGGTCTTTGCCGTGAGCTGATGAAGACGGCACCTGCCACATTCACCCAACACGCCCGCAATCGGGAGCGCAGTGTGGAAATTGGCGGCAAGGCCACCGTGTTTGCCCCGGTCTATGGCCCGCCCTTCGTTCGCGATCTTGAAGGCGAAAGACGCTATGCAACCATGGAGGATTTTCGCAATTTTGTGAAAATGGCTTACATGGCACCGGCAATGCACCATTCCGGCGGCACGGTCTGTGAGCCGGTGGATGTGCCGGTGAACAAGCGGCACCTTGATATGGTGCACGCCCACATGACGCTGTCCGACAAGCCCTATATGGGCTCTGTGACCGCGCCGGAACGGGCAGCGGACACAGTGGAAATGTCAAAAATTCTGTTTGGCAGTGATTTCGTCGACAATAATTGCGTGGTCACGTCCCTGATCAACATCAACTCACCCTTGGTGATGGATGATACGATGTTGGGCGCGTTGAAAACCTATGCCCGCGCCGGGCAAGCGACCATTATTTCGCCATTCATCGTGGGCGGCGCCATGTCGCCGGTCACTGTTGCCGGTACGCTGACCCAGGTTCTGGCCGAAGCTCAGGCGGCGATTGCGTTCTCACAATTATGCCGGCCCGGTGCGCCGGTGATCATGGGCACATTTGCCACATCGATTTCCATGCAGTCGGGTGCGCCTGCCTTTGGTACGCCGGAACCGGCCCAAGTGTTATTCGGTGCGGCTCAATTTGCCCGTAAGTTCAATTTGCCTTTCCGTTCCGGCGGCTCTTTGACAGGCTCCAAATTGCCCGATGCCCAGGCCGCTTATGAAAGCGCCCACACACTTGGACCAGCCTTGCTGGGCGGGGTGAATTTCATGCTCCATGCGGCTGGATGGCTGGAGGGTGGCTTGGTCAGTTCATACGAAAAATTTGTCATGGATTGCGATCAGCTGGCGGCCCAGCAGAAGATGGCAGCCGGTGTGGATGTGAGCGAGCACGGTCTTGCCTATGACGCGATTGAACAGGTGGGACCGGGCAATCATTATCTGGGCTGCGATCATACTCAGGCAAACTTCCAAACGGCATTTTTTCGCTCCACCATCGCGGACAATAATTCCTACGAACAATGGCAGGTGGAGGGTGAAAAATCGGCACCCCAGCGCGCCAATGACATTGCCCGCCGCTGGATCGAAGAGCATGAAGCGCCTGCCATGGACCCGGCGGTGCGCGAAGAACTGGATGCCTATGTGGCGCGCAAGAAAGAATCCATGCCGGATGCCTTCACATGAACACGCGAGGTCAGGGCACCACATAACCCTGAAGTGCAGGGCCGGGAGAAAATCGCCTCTTTCATACATAATGAAGTTTGGCGATCTGCTTTCAAAAAGTGAGCAAATGGGTGCCTCTGATGCACGATTGCGCGCTGAATTGTGATGTATCTTGAGATGCGGGGGCTTAAATCCTGGGGAAGGGGTGAATGATGCACGAAACACCACCTGTCATGGATATTGTGACCCAAACACTCAAGCGCGATGGGCTGATGCCACTGGGGCAGTTTCGCGATCAGGATGGGTGTGATGGCATACTGATTGGCAATGTGGGTTCCAGCCTATGGCCAGCGTTTTCCACATCCAGCGAATATTCAGATGGTGCGCCTGATCCGCTCAATCGCTGGACTCACAACAGACTCAACCCACTCGGTGACTTGCTGTCATGCGAAGTGCGCTACCCATTTGGCGAAACCCTGTGGCCGTTTCAGCGCTGGGCGGCGGCTGCCATGGGTATCAAGCAATCGCCGATTGGGCTGTTCATCCATCCAGAATATGGACTTTGGGTGGCCTTGCGCGGGGCATTGATGATGCCAAATTTGGCGGCTGATGCGCCGGTCAGCCCGCGTGTGGTCCATCCCTGCGACAGTTGCGAAGACAAACCCTGTCTTTCAAGTTGCCCGGTCGATGCATTTTCTGCGTCCGGCTATCTGCTTGATGCCTGTCGTTCCCATGTGCGATCGTCGGCAGGCACCCAATGCCGCACCGGTGGATGCCGCGCCCGATTGTCCTGTCCCGTGGGGCAGGCGCATCAATATGTGGGCGAACAGCAGGCGTTCCACATGGCGGCGTTTGCGCCTGGAAATGTTGGGTAGCTGGTTTCTTTGAAACGCAGTTACCGGGCGCGGCCGCCCCTGCGACGACCGCTGCGTGCGGCAGTGCCGGATTCGCCCGCGGTTGAAATCTGGTTCACCAATTCCCCGGTTTTTGCAACAATAGCTGCCAGTTCCGGGCGTTGTGCGCTTAGCCCATCGGGCAGGGTTTCATCAATGGCGACGCGCATGGCAGCCAGATGTTCATAGGATGTGCCACAACAACCGCCAATGATGCGCGCACCGGATTCAATGGCCAGTTTTGCGTAGTCGGCCATCAATTCAGGTGTCCCGGTATAGATGACCTTGTCGCCGGAAACTCGCGGCACACCGCAATTGGCTTTGGCAATAATGGCCACGGATGCCTGTTCCTTGGTCATGTCGAGGGTGGAATAGAGAAGGTCTGTTGCACCCACGCCGCAATTTGCGCCGACAGCCGCAGGCGGCGGATCCATCTGGCAGGCAAGCTGGGGCAGTTCCTTGGGCGTGATCCCCATCATGGTTCGTCCAGCCGTATCAAAACTGGCGGTGAATATATATTCCATATCGCAGGCACGGGCAGCTTGTGCTGCGGCTTCAATTTCTTCGCGGGCCGACATGGTTTCAATCCAAAGCACGTCCGCGCCGCCTTCTTTGAGGCCCTCCATCTGGTCGGTGAACATGCTCACGGCGACATCATGGGTCATTTCGCCCAGGGGGGTGAACAATTCGCCCGTGGGGCCAACTGAACCGGCCACCAGCACCGTCTTGCCGACCTTGGCGGCTTCGCGGCGCGCGATTTGAGCCGCCTTGTAGTTCAGCTCATGAACCCTGTCCTGGGCATTGTGCAATTTCAGGCGGCTGGCATTGGCCCCAAACGTGTTGGTGAGAATAATGTCTGCACCTGCGTTGATGAATCCACGATGCAAGTCAGCGACCTTTTCAGGGGCCTCATCATTCCACAATTCCGGTGCATCGCCAGAGACGAGACCCATGTTGAAGAAGTTGGTGCCGGTCGCCCCGTCGGCGAGCAGAACACTTCTTTCAGCGAGCAAATCAGCAAGGGGAGTATTCATCATAAAACACCTGAAATTACGATATAAGCATATCTTTATGCTGTATCATTATTCCCAGCAACCCTTGCATAGGTATGCAGGACGAAATTTTTTCCGGCATCGCGCGCTTTTTACCTGAAAATGTGATCAAATCTGACTTTTCAGGCGCTTTGAAGCACGTTCAGTAACTTGCCTGGAGAAAAAAAGCGTGGCACGAAAGCGTGGGTTTCCGGTGGCTTTATGGAGCACCCCGGCTGCTCGCCAGTTTTCTGGTTGGGTAGGCGCCGCGCGGGCGGGAGGACAACCGCGCGGCGAAACCATAATTTGGAAAAATCCCCGCCAATCCCACAGTCTTGGCAATTCAGACTATCAGGCGCGGCCCATCAGCCGGTCGTCATAGGGGTAGCTGGAGAGCTTTTCATAGCCAGTTTCCGTGATGACATATTGGTCTTCAAGTTTGATGCCTTCATGGCCGCCATGGCGACCCACATAGCTTTCAGTGCAGATGCACATTCCCGGTTCCAGTTCGCCATCATAGCCGTGATGTTCGTAGTCGACCGCATAGCGGATTGATGGGTATTCATCACAAAGCCCCACACCATGATACAAAACGCCGTAGCGCGTGGGCATGCAGTCCGGGGGCAATTGCCGGGCGGTCGTCGACAATTCTTTGAACGAGATGCCGGGCCGCAAAATTGCTTCATTGGCTTCCATCTGCTCCACCGACAATTGATAGAGACTGCGCTGTTCATCCGTGGCGGGGCCATCGCCTGCAAGCCATGCGCGGGAAATGTCGCAGCAAAATCCATAGGGGCCAATCAGATCGGTGTCGAATGAAACGATGTCACCGGCTTCGATAATTCGGGACGAGGATTCCTGGAACCACGGATTGGTGCGCGGACCTGATGCGAGCAG
Organism: uncultured Rhizobiaceae group bacterium; assembly: GCA_937930845.1. GTDB lineage: Bacteria > Pseudomonadota > Alphaproteobacteria > Rhizobiales > Rhizobiaceae > Pseudahrensia. The sequence continues at coordinate 86,978 of CALHBJ010000010.1, read as the reverse complement.
GCGTGTTTCGATCCATTCGCCGCCCCGGCGGATATTCTCCGCGTGAAGTACGGCCCAGAGGTCATTTTCGCTCATGCCGGGAACCAGGGCCTTTTCCATTTCAGCCATGGCCGCTTCGCAAGAAATGATGGCGCGTTTCATGCAAATCAGTTCGTCTGGAGATTTGACCTTGCGGGCCTCTTCCATAACTTCTTCGCCATAGATCACGTCAACGCCGGCGCGTTGCAGATAAGGAATTCCGTGGCTGTCCACCTGATCGAAGGCGCAGCGCATGTTGCCGCCGCCATGTTCGCGCAACAGGGCGGCGATGTCATTCGCCCAGTTTTCAGCAAATTCGAAACTGCGGTTTCCGCCTTCGAAATAGAACCACGCCGTGCAGCCACGAACTTCATCCACAACCCCTGAATGGTCGGACAGATGTTCGCAATTGTGAAATTCAAACAGGATGACCGGACCATCCGTGGCGATGAAAGCGCACCGGGCCGGATTGTGTGTCGTCCACAATTGCATGTTGGTGCTGTCGGTGGCGTAGCGAATGTTGAGCGGGTCATAAAGGTGAATGCCTGCCAGATCGCGCTTGCGTAATTCATTGCGAATGCGGTCCAGCCTGTAGCGGCGCATTGCGTCCAGGTCGGGGGCAGGGATGCCTGCATTTTCCCATTCTTTTTCAGCAAGTTCGCCATAACCGATGAGATGTTGATTCATGGCCGCAGCCTTGGCGCGGGCATAGCTTTCCAGTGCTTCAAAACCTGCATCATTGCCGGGATGTTCAGGCACAGCAAAGGGCGCGATCTTGCGCTTGTGGCGGCCAAATGGAGTGTGAATGTTCATTTGATCCAGTATCTCCCCAACCAAGCTTTCCCAGCGAAATTGTCGAATCTCAGTTTCGGTTCGTTGCTTTTGGGGCGCTGTCGAAAATGCGCCATGGGTAAAAAAATTTTTGCCAGCTTGCCTGAACCTGGGCACAGGCGGGCAATGGCATTTTTTTGGGGGTGACAGCCGCCTCTTGCTCGGTTAGCGTCACCGCGCAGTCTGGCGCAAGCTGGGCCGTCAGCGGGAGAGCGTGGTTCAAAATGAACTGCCGCCGAAGGTGAAAACACCCATAATCTCTCAGGCAAAAGGACCGCTGATGGAATGCACTCTGGAAAGTCGGACCGGCAGGTCCGCGCCGAAGGTGTAAGTTCACGGGAATGCCTCCTTGGGGCGGCGCGTGAGCGAGTCTCTCAGGCCAAAGACAGAGGGGTCATCGCCAGGATGTTCTGGCAATGATACCTTTTGCCCGGAGACCAGTTTTGTCTGACGATCCATCTGAAAGCCAGTTTTCGCAAACGCCCCTGCACCAGTTGCATCTTGATGCCGGTGCTAAAATGGGTGGATTTGCAGGCTATGCCATGCCGCTGTTTTATCCGCTTGGGGTGATGGGCGAACACCGCCACACGCGCGCCCATGCGGGCCTGTTTGATATTTCCCACATGTGCCACATCATGATTGAAGGGGCGGGGGCTGTGGATCTGGTGTCCCGGTTGTGCCCCTATCATGCGGGGCAACAGGCGGTTGGGGTTGGTCGATATACGTTCATGCTCAACGAAACGGCGGGCATTATCGATGACCTGATTGTTACACGTCTGGGCGAAAACCGGTTTCTGATTGTCGCCAATGCGGGCTGTGCTGAAAAAGACTTTGAACATATTGCTTCTGTGGGCACTGCATTTGATGCCCTTGTGACCCAGGTGCCGCGGGGGTTTCTCGCTCTTCAGGGCCCGGACGCGGAACGTGTTTTGGCGACGCATTTTGATGTGGCCGACATGGCGTTCCTACAAGCAGAAGAACCGAAGGGCAGTTGGAGCGTGTCGCGCAGTGGCTACACCGGCGAAGATGGCTTTGAAATTGCCATGCCGGTTGAAGAATGCGCCGAGTTTGCAACCGCATTGCTGGCCGATGAACGGGTGGCCTGGATTGGCCTTGGTGCCAGGGATTCCCTGCGCCTGGAGGCCGGATTGCCGCTCTATGGCCAGGATTTATCCGAAGATATCAAGCCGACCGAAGCGGGGTTGATCTGGGCTGTGCCCAAGGATTTGCGCGAAGGCGGTCCGTTTGTCGGTGCCCATGCGCTGGCGGCTGAAATTGCTGGCGGTCGCAAACGCATGCGCGTTGGGCTCAAGCCGGACGGACGCCCCGTGCGCGGTGGGGCAACGCTGGTTGATGGCGAAGGCAACACAATTGGCAGTGTCACATCCGGTGGGTTTGGACCTTCTGTCGATGGGCCGATTGCCCTGGGCCTGGTGGATGTGACCGCTGCCGACGCACCAATTTTCGCCGATGTGCGGGGCAAGCACATCGCCATGGAACGGACCAAACTGCCTTTCCATCCCCATTCATACAAACGCTGAATTTACGAACAAAAAACGGGAGCTGATCATGAGCAAAACTTACTTCACCGACGAGCACGAGTGGCTGAAAGTCGAAGGCGATGTGGCCACTGTGGGCATCACCAATCACGCCCAGGAACAATTGGGCGACCTGGTGTTTGTCGATCTGCCAGACGTTGGAACCGAACTGTCGCAAGGCGATGATGCGGCGGTCGTTGAATCGGTCAAAGCAGCATCAGACGTTTATGCCCCGGCATCGGGCAAAGTGTTGGAAGTTAACGAGGCGCTTTCGGGCGATGCAGCCATTGTAAATGCCGGTGCTGAAACCGATGGGTGGCTCTACAAGCTGCAATTGAGTGATGCGTCTGAACTTGAAAGCCTTCTCGATGCAGACGGCTATGCCAAGTTGGTGGGGTAATCGATATGACCCAGTCTCCATTTCTTTTCCGACATATCGGACCTGATGAAGCCGATCAGCGCCACATGTTGAACACGCTTGATATGACATCGATGGCGGCGCTGATCGCGCAAACCGTGCCAGATACCATTCGCATGACCGGCGATCTCGATTTGCCTTCAGGTGTGAGCGAAGAAGCGGCGCTCGAAGAGATTGCGGAGAAACTGGGTCGCAATACCGTTGCAAAATCGTTCATCGGGCAGGGCTATCACGGCACACATGTGCCCCCTGTCATTCAACGCAACCTGTTGGAAAATCCTGGCTGGTATACATCCTATACGCCTTATCAGCCGGAGATTTCCCAGGGCCGTCTGGAAATGCTGTTTCATTTCCAGACATTGGTTTCTGAACTTACCGGACTGCCGGTGGCCAATGCGTCACTGCTGGATGAAGGAACCGCCGTTGCCGAGGCCGCAGGCATGGCGTTTCGCCATCACAACCGCAAGCGCCAGCGCATCGTATTGGCCAATTCATTGCACCCACAAAGCCGCGATCTGCTGGAAACGCGCGGCGATACGGTGGGTTTTGATATTGACGAGAACGCCGTGGACGAAAATGTTGCCGGTGTGATTATCCAAATGCCGGATACGTTCGGCGTCATTGATGATGTCAGCAGTGTGGTATCGGCGGCCAAGGCGGTGAATGCGTTGGTGATCGTGGTGGCTGATCCGCTTTCGCTGGTGATGATGGCACCGCCTGCCAGTTGGGGTGCAGATATTTGTGTGGGTTCCATGCAGCGGTTTGGTGTGCCCATGGGCAATGGTGGCCCGCACGCGGCCTATATTGCAGCCGAAACGGTTTTAACCCGTTTGATTCCGGGTCGCTTGGTGGGCCAATCCATTGACGCCCATGGTCGCCCGGCCTTCCGTCTGGCCTTGCAGACACGCGAACAACATATTCGCCGGGACAAGGCGACTTCCAACATTTGCACAGCCCAGGCTTTGCTGGCCAATATGGCAGCAGCCTACGCGGTGTGGCATGGGCCGCAAGGTTTGCGTGCCATTGCAGAACGGGTGCACAGTTTTGCCGCTCGCTTTGCTGAATCGCTTTCAGGCAATGGTTATCCGGTGGCAGCACATCTGTTTGACACCGTGACCGTGCGTGAGCCGGGCCGGGCCGGTGCCCTTGCCGATGAAGCATTGGGCTGGGGCCTTTTGTTGCGTGTGGTGGACGAAGACACGATTTCGGTGGCTTTTGACGAGACCAGCAATGAAACCGATTTAAAGAGCCTGTGCACCATATTTGATGTGCCCGTTGTTGAAGAAGCTGGAGATCGGCTGCCGAAAACCCGGTCGTTTGATACGTTTCTCACCCAGGAAGTATTCCATTCCTGCCGCAGCGAAACCGAGATGATGCGCTATCTGCGGCGGTTGATGGATAAGGATCTGGCGCTTGACCGGGCGATGATCCCGCTCGGCTCCTGCACAATGAAGCTCAATGCGGCTGCTGAAATGATGCCGGTATCCTGGGAAGTGACGGGCAATATTCACCCCTTTGCACCGGAAGGGCACCGGCTGGGATATGCGGCGATCGCTGATGATCTGGATGTCTGGCTGTCGGAAATTACCGGTTTTGCCAAGGTCTCCCTGCAGCCCAATGCGGGCAGCCAGGGCGAATATGCCGGTCTTCTGGCCATTCGCGGCTATCACAACAGCCGCGGGCAGGCGAATCGCAATATCTGTCTTATTCCCTCATCAGCCCATGGCACAAACCCCGCGTCGGCTCAGATGGCCGGATATGACGTTGTGGTGGTGAAATGCACGGACAATGGCGATGTGTCGGTGGAAGATTTGCGCCAGAAAGCGGAGAAATACAGCGACAATCTCGCCGCTTTGATGATCACTTATCCATCAACGCATGGGGTGTTTGAGCCGGGCGTGAAAGAAATTTGCCAGATTGTGCATGACCATGGCGGTCAGGTTTATCTCGATGGGGCCAATCTCAATGCCATGGTCGGGCTGGCAAGGCCTGGCGATATTGGCGCTGATGTGTGCCATATGAATCTGCACAAGACGTTTTGCATTCCCCATGGCGGCGGTGGTCCGGGCATTGGGCCGATTGGGGTTGCAGCCCATCTTGTGCCGTTTTTGCCCGGACATGTGGCGCAGGGCAGTGAAGGGGCAGTTTCGGCCGCGCCCTTGGGGTCGGCTTCTATTTTGCCGATCTCGTGGATGTATATCCGTATGTTGGGCGCAGACGGTTTGCGGCACGCCAGCGAGGTGGCCATATTGAGCGCCAACTATATCGCGAAGCGTTTGAGCGGGGCGTTCCCCATATTGTTCAAGGGCAGCAATGGACTGTGCGCCCACGAGTGTATTGTTGATGTGCGGGTGCTGAAAGACAGTGCCGGTATCACGGTGGACGATGTGGCGAAACGGTTGATTGATTATGGCTTCCACGCGCCAACGATGTCCTGGCCTGTGGCGGGAACGCTGATGGTGGAACCCACGGAGTCGGAACCGCTTGCGGAAGTTGACCGTTTCATCGACGCGATGCTGGAAATTGCCAGCGAAGCAAGCCGGGTGGAAAAAGGGGAATGGCCGCGCGACGATAATCCGTTGTGCAATGCCCCCCACACGGCCCAGGAACTGACTGGCGATGCCTGGTCTCACCCCTATCCGCGCAGTCTGGCGGCCTATCCAAAAGGCGTCGATATCGCTTCGAAATTCTGGGCTCCTGTCAGCAGGGTGGACAATTTGCACGGGGACAGGCATTTGATCTGCACGTGTCCCCCAATCGAAGAACTGGCTGTGGGGTAGAAGGTCGGGTTGGGATAGAGCCGCATGCGCTGCTTTGCCCACATTTAAGTCATTGGTGAAACGCGGCCACGTGCTATTCAACAAACAGAAATCGCCGGTTGATTCGACCGTTGTTTCGTTTGGGTGCCTAAGGGAGCTGGGTTTCAGTGATAGATGAGAAATTGTGGAGCCGCCGTTTGGCGGCTTATAAGTCTGCGAGTAATGGGCGGGCGATCCTTGAACTTGTTGTCACACTTGTTCCGTTCATCGCATTGTATGCGGCCATGTGGTGGGCACTTTCCATCGGCTATTGGCTGACTTTGTTGCTGGCATTGCCCGGTGCGGCCATGTTGGTGCGCCTTTTTGCGATCCAACATGATTGCGGCCACGGCGCATTTTTCACCAGCAAACAGGCCAATGACTGGCTTGGGCGGGTGATTGGCGTGATGACATTCACACCCTATGACGACTGGCGTCGCGAACACGCCCTGCACCATGCTGGCTCTGGCAATCTAGACAGGCGCGGCTTTGGCGACATCGATACGCTGACTGTGGCGGAATATAATGCGTTACCGCGCAACAAGCAGTTGCGATACTGGATTTACCGCCAGCCGGTCGTGTTGTTCATCATTGGCCCGGCCTATCAGTTTTTGTTGCGCCAGCGCTGGCATACCGGACGGGCCAAGAGCCTGATGCCTGTGTTGAGCACGCAATCCACAAATATCGGTATCGTGGTGTTCTCCCTGCTGATGATGTGGCTGATCGGCTGGAAGGCCTATTTGATGATCCAGTTGCCGTTGACGATTCTTGCCGCAACGACGGGCGTTTGGCTGTTTTATGTGCAACACCAGTTTGATGAAACCCACTGGGAATACGGCGGTGACTGGGAGCGTGAACACGCCGCACTCCACGGCAGTTCCTTCTATGATCTGCCGCAGCCACTGATGTGGCTTACGGGCAATATTGGCATCCACCATGTGCATCACATATCCAGCCAGATACCGTTCCACGTGTTGCCGCGGGTGGTGAAGGACTATCCGGAACTGAAAGAAATTGGCCGGTTGACGTTGTGGGAAAGCATTAAATGCATCCCGTTGACACTGTGGGACGAAGAGCGCAAGCGGCTTGTGTCTTTCCGCGACAATGCACGTTTCTTTGCCGCCGGTCAGGCAAAAGCTGCCTGACGTTACGCGAAGTGATCGTTTGGCGAACCCACATGCGTGAGGGTTCCGCCCGCAGTCCAGATCGATTGTTTAACATCTGAAACGGGCCAATCATATTGGCCCGTTAATCGCTTGTCCCGTTCGCTGGTTTAAGAAAAATCACCACGCATGCGTTTGCCCTGGGGGTCGAAGGGGGGCTCACTTTGAATCGTTGCCGTGCACATTTGGCCAATAATTTCGACCTGCAATCCCTTATCACGGGCTTCGTCCAATCGGTTGGTTGGAATGTAGCCTGTGGCCAGTGATTGCTCGACGAAATGGCCATATCCCCCTGACGTGATCCAGCCGATAACTTCATCGCCCAGCAAAATCGGCTCGTCGCCAATGCAATCTGCATCGGTAGCGCCGGTCACATTTAAGCAGATGCGGGTCAATGGTGGATTTTCCGCATGGGCGAAAACGCCCTCACGGCCCACAAATGTATTTTTCTTCTTGGAGACGAAGCGGTCCAGACCCGCTTCGAAGGGGGTGTAAATGGGGCGGAATTCCCGGAACCAAGTACCGAAGTGTTTTTCCAGCCGCATGTTCAGCAAGGCGCGCATGCCAAATGGCTTGATTTCAAACTCGGCGCCCGCCTCCATAATGCCGTTGTAGAGGCGGCGCAGGAATTCCGGCTTGACCCAGATTTCATATCCCAGATCGCCGGTATAGGAGATCCGGTTAATCATGGCCGGCACGGCGGCGATGGTTTGCTCGCGGTAATCCATAAATTTGAAGGCATCGTTTGAAACATCTTCGTCAGTGAGTTTGGCCAGCACTTTCTGCGCATTTGGTCCGGCTATGGAAAGCCCGGTCAAACCCAAATCGATGTTTTGGAGCGTCACAGAACCATCATCGGGTAGATGCGCCTCGAACCACCGCATGTGATAGATTTGTGCCTGGCTCGATCCCCACATCTGGAAGCGTTCCGCGCCTGAACTGTCCGTTCCGGCGCAGGCAATCGTAAAGTCACCGATGATTTTACCATTTTCATTGGTCATGGAGGTGAGTGCCAACCGGCCCTCGCGCGGAATGAAATTGGTCATGATGTTGGACAGCCATTCACGCGCACCGGTGCCGGATATCTGATATTTTGCAAAGTTGGAGATTTCAGTCACACCAACATTCGTGCGGCAATTGAGAACTTCTGTCTTCACATGTTCAAAATCGTTCGACCGGTGAAATGAGAATATGTCCTCGGCTTTCACGCCTTTTGGTGCGTACCAGAGCGGCGTCTCAAGCCCCCAGGAATCACCCATGACTGCGCCATTTGCCACGTGAATATCGTAGAGCGGCGTGGTCTGGTGCGGTCTGCCCGCAGGAAGCTCTTCATTGGGGAAGCGAATGCGGAAGCGGCGAGAGTAGTTCTCGCGCACTTTTGCGTTGGTATAGTCGCGGGTAATGTGGGGGCCAAAGCGGGCCACATCCATGCCCCAGATATCATGGCCCGGATCGCCATTGACCATCCATTCAGACAGGACAAGACCAACGCCACCGCCCTGGGAAAAACCCGCCATGACGGCACATGCCGACCAGAAATTTGGAATGCCCTTAACGGGGCCAACCAGGGGATTGCCGTCCGGGGCAAAGGTGAATGGGCCGTTGACCACACGGCGAATGCCCGCATTGGCAAAGCAGGGGAAGTGCTTGAAGGCGACTTCCAGCGAGGGGGCGATACGGTCGAGATTGGGTTCCAGCAATTCCTGTGCAAAATCCCACGGCGTGTCCTTGGGCGACCAGGGCGTCGCTGCCCGCTCATAGGTGCCCAGCAACATGCCATCGCGTTCCTGGCGGGTATAAACTTCCGCTTCGAAATCGATCACATGGACAACTTCCTTGCCGGTGTCTTTGTTCACCTGGGCGACTTCGGGAATGCCTTCGGTGAGCAGATAGTGATGTTCCATGGCAAGAACGGGCAATTCCACACCGACCATGCGCCCAACTTCACGGGCCCACAGGCCACCTGCATTGACCACGTGTTCGGCGGTCATGGTGCCTTTTGATGTTGTGATTACCCAGACATTTTTTGCAGCATCCCATTGCAGGTCTTCGACCTTGCATTTCAGTTCAATTTCCGCGCCACCGATGCGTGCCGCCTTTGCATAGGCGTTGGTGGTTCCATAGGGGTCGAGATGGCCTTCGATGGGATCCCACATGGCGCCGACAAAATATTTCTCATCCATCAGCGGGAAAATATCCTTGGCCTCTTTCATGGAAATCATTTCGGTTTCCATGCCAAGATATTTGCCCCGCGCGTGGCTCATTTTTAGCCATTCCAGACGCTCCGGCGTGTCTGCAAGCGCCAGCCCGCCGGTCAAATGAAGGCCACAGGTCTCGCCAGACACTTCTTCAAGCTCCTGATAAAGTTTGACCGTGTAATCCTGCAACTTGGCCACATTGGGATCGCCGTTAAGCGCATGGAAGCCGCCAGCGGCATGCCAGGTTGAGCCGCAGGTGAGGGCATCGCGCTCCAACAGGACAACGTCTTTCCAGCCTGCCTTGGTGAGGTGATACAAAACGGAACAGCCAACAACACCGCCCCCGATAACAACTGCTTGTGCGTGAGATTTCATCTTTGTTCTTTCCGTAGTTTGCGGCATCTGCTTGGGTTTTGGTTATTCATAACTGAGCAGACCATTGCTCAAAAATCCGTGGGTGCGCCGCCCTCTTCTTTGCGTTTGGCAACGAAGGCAGCGAGTTCTTCTTTGATGGCGTCATCCATGGGTGGCGCTTCAAATTCTTTGATGATCTGTTTGTAAATCTTGTTGGCACGTTCCGGTGTCCACACCGCGCCCTTGTCGCGCCAGTTTTCGAAATTGCTCCAGTCGGACAAGAACGGCGAATAGAATGCGGTCTCGTATCGGTCCTGGGTGTGCTGGATGCCGAAGAAATGGCCGTTGGGGCCGACTTCCCTGATGGCCTCGATGGCAAGTGTGTCGTCATTGACGACTGTTTCGGCGAAATAGGCCTGAAAGTTTTGCAGCACTTCGCAATCCATGATGAATTTTTCATAAGATGCGCACAGGCCACCTTCGAGCCACCCTGCGGCATGGTAGACGACATTGGTGCCGGACGTGACCGCCGCCCACATGGAGAACATATATTCCCACATGCTCTGGCCATCGGGCACATTTGCGGCGCATACACCCGACGAGCGCATGGGCAATCCGTAGAAGCGCGCCATCTGACCGGTGATCTGGGTGGCGCGCACATAATCTGGTGTGCCGAACGCGGGCGCGCCGGTTTTCATATCCACATTTGAGGTGAAGGTGCCGATTGCGGCGGCCACGCCTGGCTTGATGCATTGGGCCAGTACAATCGCAGCCAGACCTTCCGCCAGGGATTGGGTGACCGCGCCCACCATGGTGACCGGAGCCATGGCCCCAGCAAGCGTGAATGGTGTGACGATGGTGGGCTGTCCGCGCCGGGCCAGCCGCATCAACCCATCCAACATCGGCTCGTCGTGTTTGAGTGGCGATGTTGAATTTATGTTGGTGTACATGCGCGGCGTGGCGTCAAATTCGTCGTGGGTGAGGCCACCTGCGATGCGGGTCATCTCCATGACGTCTTCCACACGCTCTTTGCCCAGTGAATAGGCGTGAACGACCTTATCGGTGAGGGTGAGCTTGTCGTAGAGACAATCCAGATGTCGTATGGAGGGGTGGATATCCATCGGCTCCACCGGATAGCCGCCGGCGAAATGAATGCAGTTGAAGTGCTGGGTCAGTTTGATGAAATTTTGATAATCCACATGGGTGCCGGTGCGCCGACCCGTATCGAGATCGGAACAATTTGGCGGGCTTGAGACATTGCCGAACACAATATTGCGCCCGCCAATCGTCAATTGCCTGTCTGTATTGCGCGGGGTGAGCGTGAACTGGTCTGGTGCCAGTGCAATCTTCTCCATCATAAAGTCGCGGCCCATGCGCACATTGGTGCCGTTGATGGTGCAGCCGTGTTTTTGCAACACGTCAATCGCTTCTGTATTTAGAAACTCGATACCGATTTCTTCGAGAATACGCATGGTGGCGTCGTGGATGCGTTCAACGCCCTCGGCGTCCACGGGTTCCGTTGGACGGTCAATATTAACGGGAATGCGCCAGTCCGATTGGCGGATCGCAGGGCCACCGCGCCGGGAATTGCCCTGGCGTCCGCCGCTGCGGGATCTGCGGGCTGGGGCGGGCGTATTTTCGGTTTCGCTCACGTGACTGTTCTTTCCAGGTTTCCAGGTCAGACATGTCCTGGATCTCTCAATAGTGAAATTCCCCTGTTCTGGCGCAAATGCGGGCACGACACGGGACAACGGAAAAACGACATTTTGCATAAGAATTGTCAGATTTGCGAATTTTGTCTGCGGAATGTCGGATTTTCTGGATTGGCAATTTGAAACGCAATTGAGATTGTCGGCTAAATTGTTCGATTCCTGAAAGCATTGAAATGGTCGACTTCAAACTGATGAAACAGCCCTCACTGGTGCTTGATGCGGGCGGGGCGGGCCGAACGGGTCAATATGTCACCGAGATTTCAGGCGCGGCTTCGCGTGTGCTTTTGGTGTGCGACAAGGCGATGAACGAGTTTGGACATGCAGGGCGTGTCGCAGATGCCATTAGCGAAGGCGGCCACCAGGTTGTGCAGTTTGACGATCTGACCAGCGACCCAAAAGAGAGTGCGGTCAATGCTGCAACTGCTTTAGGCGCAGATGAGCAGATCAATTGTGTTGTTGGTCTAGGCGGCGGTTCTGCGTTGGATACGGCCAAGCTTGTGGCTGCACTGGTTCAAACGGGGGCTGCATGCGAACCTTACCGACTGAGCGCGACGGATTTTCTCTATCGCCAGACGGCCATGATCGCCATGCCAACCACGGCAGGAACCGGGGCAGAAACAACGCCCACCTGCATAATTTCCCAACCCGATGGGGTGAAAAACTGGTTCTGGTCGCCTGCGTTGATTGCCGATATGGCGCTGATGGACCCGGAATTGACTGTCGGGTTGCCCGCTTTCTGGACATTTTTTACCGGCATGGACGCCTTGGTTCATTCCATTGAGTCGCGCACGAACCGATTTGGCTATGCCCAAAGCCATGTCCTTGCTGAAACGGGCATTCGCCACGCGATTGCACATCTGGCTGATGCCGTTGCCGATGGCAGCAATATTTCTGCCCGGGCGGGGATGATGCAGGCGGCCGCCTATGGCGGATTGGCCATTGCCAATACCGGCTGTGCTGTGGCGCACAATATTGGCCATGCGCTGGGGTCAATTGCCGGAGTGCCCCATGGCAGGGCGGTTTCCGTTGCATTAATGGCAACGCTGGACTGGGCGATGGAAGGCAATCCACGGGCGTTTGACCGTGTTGGTGAATTGTTGGGTGGAAAATCCGGCCAGGACATAAGACCCATCCTGACAGACCTGGCCGCCCAATGTGGCTATGATTTCGCTCTCACAGACGATGAAAAGCAGGCCATTGGCGTGGAAAGACTGGCCAGCGACATGGTTGCCGATGCCAATATTGCCATGCTGGAATCAACGGCGCGGGACGCCAGCGAAAGTGATCCGAAATATCTTGCGGAACTAACGCTGGCTGCCTGAACAGGTTAACAATTGCCGACTTTGCGGCGGTCTGTCCGGTTGCCCAGGCGATCGAACGACCAGCGGAAACGGCTGTTGCGGAAACAGCCTTCCACGAATAATTGGGTGTTGCGCGCACCCCGCTTTTCGAGGTTTGACAGAATTTCCAGTGCGGTTGCCGAGCGGCAATTTCCCAGGCGGCGGGCGTTCAGTTGTTTGCCAAATGCGCTGTAGATCAATTGATACTGATTGTCCTCGCGACAGGCTTCCACCTGCCAGCGTTTGCCATTACGGCTGACATTGGCTGCGAAATAGCCCGCTTCTTTAAGCTTGCCCAGCAGGTCTTGCTCGGTGATCTCAATATTGCACCTGCCCACACGCTCATCGCGCACGATATCGCCATACCGGTTGATGCGCACTTCCATCAAATCAGCGCCTTTGCAGGCTTCGGCCAGATAGGGGGCGCGGTTGCTGCGCAGCATATTGACCCTGTTGTAACCGGCGCGTTCGAGAATTCTGGCCACACGGTTTGGCGCAATCTCCCGGCGGCAGGCTTCAATGCGTTGCTGACGCCGAATGTTGCCGCGCTCACCGATGGCGAGTTCCATCAGATCATCATCCTTACAGGCTCTTACAACATAAGGCGCGCGTTCAAGACTGCCGATTTCAATGCGGGTGTAACCGCTGTTTTCCAGAGCAGTTTTCAACCCCTGTTTTGTGATCTGGCTGCGGCAGCGTCCAACCGGCCGGGCGGCTTCGATGCGTGCACGACTGTTCAAACGCAGGCGATAGCGCTGGCCTTCGCGGCAGGCTTCTGCGGTGTAGAATGGCGGTGTATCGTTGATCACATCGACCCGGCGATACCCTTCGCGGCGAATGATGCGGCGCAGTTCATTCACATCCAGCCCGGCCTGTGCCCTTCGGCATGAGCCAATTTCCGAAGCACTCGTGATCTTGCCCAATATGCTCACTTTCACGCGGTATTTCTTGCGGCCCTTGCAGGCTTCTGCGCGAATGATGGTGAAGGAGCGTTTGGTGATCTTGATCTGGTCGTATCCGGAATTATTGAGAACCCCATAGACCATGTTGTCGCCACCAATCTCGATGGTTTGGGCCGATGCGCTGGTTAACCCCATGGGAGATAACAGTCCCAGGCTCATAATTCCGGCAATCAATGCTGTCTTCATGGTCTTCTCCCGCAAGTCCGTGATGTTCAGTGAAGTCGTGTGACCACCAGTCAATCTGACGCAGGGGGCAATGTCAAAAATTGGGCAGGGAGAAGCGCAAGGGACGCATTTAAGAGATTTAGACGTTGGAATCGGCTTTTGGCGGGCATTTTAGACGATAAACACCCTTGAAATCATTCGGGTCCACGATTTTGCCCTTTCGAGTGATGTTGATTTCCTGTTCGCGGGCCAAAGCCACGGCAGCGGCACGAATTGGTTTCATCAATTGTCGCCATTGTTTTTCGTCTTTGCCGACCATGTCGCGGGCAACTTCGGACGGGCAGATTGATTTGGTCGGGCCGGCTGCGGCGGTGAGTTCAATAATTTTTTGCCTAATTTCCGTATCGGATTGCATGGGGGCGTCCTTTTTGGTGTGACTGAATTGGTGAAAACGCGCGTTGTGAAGCTGAAGGTTTCTTGATAAGTGGAATTCAACTGAAAGCCAGCGGTGAAAAAGGTTGGATCATGAAGCATACAGTAATTCTTGTCGGTGCAGACAAAGGCGGCGTTGGCAAGACCACCCTTTCACGAGCATTGCTTGATTATCTGGAGCGCAACAATGTGCTTGCCCGCGCTTTCGATACGGAGAATCCCCGCGGCACGCTCAAACGGTTTTATCCCGGCAAAGCTGAGATTATTGATTTGTCCAATGTGGCTGATCAGATGAAAATTCTCGATACGATGGATAAGGTTTCTGAGACGGTCACTGTGGTCGATCTGAAAGCGGGCAATCTGTCGAATGCGCTGGAGATTTTTGAGAAAATTGGTGTCTTGCAGGCGGCGCGCGATGGCGTGTTCGATATGGGCCTGTTGCATGTTGTTGGCCCCTCTATCGCTTCGCTTGATGAAATGAATGAAGTTGCCAAATACACCAATGGTCTTGGCTATGTGGTGGCGCGTAACTTCATCAATGAAACCAATTTCTTTGAATGGGACGAGGCCACATATTCGAAATATTTTGCCCGGCTGCCCAATGCCCGCGAGATTGAAGTGCCGAAGCTCAATGAAATGGCCTATGAACAGGTAGACCTTGCTGGTGTGACCTTTTCGGATTTTGTGGCCAATAAGTCGGCTGACGGCGAAGGCGCTGATTTTTCCTTTGTGCTGCGCGGCTATGTGCGCAAATGGATGTCGGACATTGATGCCCAGATCGAACAGCTGGACATGGTGAAAAACATAATGGCCGAGAAGCGGGCCGCCGCCGGCGGCAAATAAGCCGGGAACGGAGGGTGATGATTTGACGGCAGGTTCGGCAAATCATCCTTCAAGCGTGGCAACGCTTGCCGAGATTGATCAGACGCTGTCCAGCGTCGCCATTGTGACGTCCGATTGCGCGCGCAATGGCAAAACGCTGTTTTCGAAATTGATGGCGGATTTGCTGACGCTGCGGCGCGGTGATGCGCCACAGATTTTTGATACGGATTTCCCTGCCGGTGGCCTGGCGGCCCATTTTGAAAACACCAGCCAGATTGTCGATCTGAACCGGACGACCGATCAGGTGAAGATATTTGATGGTATGCTGAACTCGAAAGGTGAGGCCTATATCATTGATCTGGTGGCTCGCCACCATTCGAAGTTTTTTGATATTTACCGCGATACAGGGTTTGAACAGGGTGCCCGCGAAGCGGCGCTGGATGTGACCATCTTTTTTGTGATCGACCGGGAATTATCCTCCATCCAGGCCGCACGGGACATTCACAAAAGCCTGCGTGATACGCGGTTTGTTGTCGTGCGCAATGCGGCTGTGGGCGATGCTTTGGAACAGCCGGAAGCGGCAAAACTATATGCAGAAATGCGGGTTGATCGTGAAATCATTTTGCCGGACCTGTCACCCGTTGCCCTGGGCATGTTGGAACATGTGGACTTCCATTTTGATATATTCGTGGCTGATGGTTATTCGCAATTTCCGTTTGAACTGAAGGCGGAACTGTGGAGTTTTCTGGAAACTCTTTACGAACAGCGGGAACAGGTTGACCGGGGGGCGGCACAACCGCTGTAATATGCCCCATGATGTTTGCATGTCTTAATCTTGAAACAACCGATTCTTCGGTGAGCCGCCACAGCATTTTGCTGCAATTATGCGCGCGCATTGGCTATTCGCCGCCCCGTCCAACTGGCATCTGAACCCACCCCATCTATTGGCGGGACAGTGTAATTGTCCTGGTTTGAAGCAGTCTGGAACCCGAATATGGCTTACAAAAATTTCTCCACCGCCCAATTGCAGGCAATCGATAACGCCCACCATTTGCACCCGTTTACTGATCATGATGAATTGCGCGCCGCCGGTGTGCGGGTCGTGACCACGGCGGACGGCAATTACATTTATGACAGTGAAGGCAATCGCATTCTCGATGGAATGGCCGGTCTTTGGTGCGTGAATGTGGGATATGGCCGTGAAGAACTGGCCAAGGCCGCCTATGATCAGATGCGTGAACTGGCCTATTACAACACGTTTTTCAAAACCACGCATCCGGCGGTGGCTCTGCTATCCAAGCGCATCGCTGAACTGGCACCTGCCCACATCAATCAGGTATTTTACGGTGCGTCCGGCTCGGAATCCAATGATACGGCGATTCGTACTGTGCGGCATTATTGGGCGCTGGAGGGCAAGCCTGAGAAACACATCATCATTTCGCGGCACGATGCCTATCATGGCTCAACGATTGCTGCCACATCGATGGGGGGAATGGGGGCCATGCATTCGCAGCTTGGGCCCATGCTTCCCGGCTTCGTGCATGTGATGGCGCCCTATGCGTTTGAACTTGCTGAGGCGGATGAGAGTGATGAAGCCTTCGGACTGCGCGCAGCACAAGCTGTTGAAAATGCTATTTTACAGGCGGGGCCAGAAAATGTAGCTGCCTTTGTGGGCGAGCCGATCCAGGGGGCAGGCGGCGTAAAAATTCCGCCCGCAAATTACTGGGCAGAGATTCAGCGCATTTGTAACAAGTATGACGTGCTGCTGATGGTGGACGAGGTGATCACCGGTTTTGGCCGAACGGGGACGTGGTTCGCCTGTGAAAGCATGGGCATCAAGCCGGACACGATCACGGTGGCCAAGGCCATTACATCGGGATATCAGCCCTTATCTGCGGTTCTGGTGGGAGACCGCATTGCGACGACCCTTGCCAGCCATGGCGAATATTATCACGGCTATACCTATTCCGGCCATCCGGTTGCCTGTGCCGTTGCGCTGGCCAATATTGACATCATTGAGCGTGAGGGACTGGTGGAGCGGGTGCGCGAAACGACCGGGCCATATCTTGTGAGCAAATTGCAGGAAACGATTGGCGATCACCCGCTGGTGGGAGATGTGCGCGGTTTTGGCCTGTTGGCTGCTATCGAAATTGTGAAAGACCGGGAAACACGTGAGCGGTTTGAACCTGCAGGCAGTGCCGCGGCGCTGGTGCGGGATCATTCTATCAATAACGGTATGATGATGCGGGCTGTCGGTGATACGATGATCTTGTCTCCGCCGTTGACCTGGACGGAAGATACCATTGATGAGGCGGCGGAAATCGTAAAGATTGCTTTGGATAAAGCGCAGGCGGATCTGACCGCCTGACATTTGGCAATAACGTGATTGCGCACTCCAATGAAGGTAAATTCAAGGATAGACCAATGGACACCCTGGCACAGGCAACCGGCCCATATTCGTTAAATCAGGATCAGAGTTCCATGCGGGACATGGTGCTGGATTTTGCGGCTGAGAAAATTGCGCCCCATGCGGTTGAATGGGATCAAAAACGGCACTTGCCGCTGGACGTGATCCGCGAAACCGCAACGCTTGGCATGGGCGGACTTTATGTGCGCGAAGATGTGGGCGGGTCCGGCCTGTCGCGCCTGGACGCGGCGGTGATCTTTGAAGCTCTGTCGACCGGGTGTCCTGCCGTGTCCTCGTTCATCTCCATTCACAATATGGCTGCCTGGATGATCGACACCTATGGCAGTGACGAGCAACGCAAGCACTGGTTGCCCCCCATGATGAGCATGGAGCGGATCTCCAGCTATTGTCTCACGGAGCCGGGCAGCGGTTCCGACGCAGTGGCGATGAAAACAACCGCCCGGCGCGATGGTGATGACTATGTGCTCAACGGCACCAAACAGTTCATCTCCGGCGCTGGTGTGAATGATCTCTATCTGGTCATGGCACGCACCGGCGGCGAGGGGCCCAAAGGGGTTTCAACCTTCATCGTTGAGAAGGGGACGCCGGGGCTGAGCTTTGGGGCTGATGAGGTCAAAATGGGCTGGAATATTCAACCCACGGCGCAAGTGATTTTTGATGATTGTCGGGTGCCCGCCGCCAACCGTCTCAACGATGAAGGCATGGGTTTTCGAATTGCCATGTCAGGCCTCGACGGGGGACGGCTCAACATTGCTGCCTGTTCTTTGGGCGGTGCGCAGGCAGCCATGAAAATGGCGCAGGACTATTCCGGTGAGCGTAAGGCTTTTGGCCAGGCCATCGGGCAGTTCCAGTCTATCCAATTCAAGCTGGCGGATATGGCAACGGAACTCGAAGCGGCGCGGGCGCTTCTTTATACGGCGGCTGCAAAACTGGATGCGAAGACACCGGACGCGACCCGGTTTTGCGCCATGGCCAAACGTTTTGCCACTGATGCGGGTTTCAATGTGGCCAATGAAGCACTTCAGATACATGGTGGATATGGCTATCTGGCAGACTATGGCGTGGAAAAGATTGTGCGTGATTTGCGTGTCCACCAGATACTGGAAGGCACCAACGAAATCATGCGGGTGATCATCGCGCGCGCGCTTGCAGCGTAAATGACAGCCTAACAGGGGAAGGACGCAGCGTGGCATCTATCGGATTTATTGGCCTGGGCAATATGGGTGGTCCCATGGCCATCAATCTGGCCAAGGCAGGGCATCAGGTTGAAGGGTTTGATCTGTCGGCGCAGGCCGTAGAACTGGCTCGTGAAGGCGGCTGCACAATTGCCGCATCTGCCGTGGAGGCAGCTACCGGCAAGGATGTGATTGTGACCATGCTGCCTGCTGGCACGCATGTGGTTTCGGTCTACGAGGAAATTCGTGATGCCATTGGTGCGGGCGCGCTGATGATTGAGTGTTCAACCATCGATATTGCGTCTGCTGCAAAGGCCCATGAAATTGCTGCTAGTGTCGGTGCGCTGTCAGTGGATGCCCCGGTTTCCGGCGGCATTATGGGGGCTGTGAATGGCACATTGACCTTTATGGCCGGTGGCAGCGCGGCTGCGCTGGACGCTGCTGAACCACTGCTGGACCCCATGGGCAGCCGCATGGTGCGCTGCGGTCAGGCCACCGCAGGCCAGGCGGCAAAGGTTTGTAACAACATGATCCTTGCTGTCACCATGATTGGAACAGCGGAAGCGTTCGAGATGGGGCGCAGGCTGGGGCTGGAAGATCAGGCTCTGTTTGATGTGGTCTCCACGGCTTCCGGCCAGAGCTGGTCGACAACAACCTATTGCCCGGTGCCCGGCCCGGTGCCCACATCACCAGCCAATAACGACTACAAGCCCGGCTTTGCTGCCCAACTCATGGTCAAAGATCTGGGACTGGCGCAGGAGGCCGCCGAAGGTGCATCTGCTTACACGCCGCTGGGTAAACATGCCTTTGAGCTTTATCGGCAGTTCTGTGATGAAGGATTTGGGGACACTGATTTCTCAGGCATCATAAAAATGATGCAATCGGCAAAAAAATAAAATTTTTTTGGCACAGCTTTGTCGTTAGGAAGCTGGCCAAGATGTGCCAATTGCCAGGGCCAAATCTTAATTTGTCGCTTAACATATTGGTAATGCGGCAATATTTGCCAGCTCAATTTCCTTTTGCTTAACCACTCATTAGCCGCCTGTTAGGAAACGCAGTTTAGATATGGGGGCAAGACAGATTGATCTCCGTCTTGTTTCCCGGATCAGGTTTTGCGTACCGGGGTGAAATTCGCCAGTGCGTTTTTGCTGGCAAGTAAAATTTTGAGTTGAAGAACGCGGCTGCCATCTCTTGAGTTCGAGATGTCAGTCGCGTTTTTTATTGACCAATTGCACACTAATAAGTTGTATTAGTGGAATTTCAACAACCCAGTGATTCGGAAATCCATCATGGAACAGATTATCTCACCGCGATTATTGGCTTTGGTGGCGGGTTTGATTGGCGGCGTTGCCCTGGCATCAGCCGGGTGGGCGCAGACGGCAACAATTTCCGCCCTTGCGCCTGTTGCAGGGCAGGAAGCGCGGGGATTGGTGCGCTCGTCTGCCCGGGTTGAAGTGCGCACCGATCTTTCTGTTCCTGTGGCCCATGCGCCATTTGGCGATGGCCAGCCTTTCAAGAAAGGCGATCTGCTGATTGAGTTTGATTGCCGGCAACACCGTGCGGAACTGGAAAGTGTGCGGGCGGCTGCCAATGCTGCTGCCATCGAGTTGAAGAACAAGCGTGAATTGCACAAGCATGGCGCTGCGGGCAAAAGTGAAGTGAATTTGGCGCGCGCTGAAGCAGGTCGTGCCAGTGCCGATGTGCGTGCCCGTTTGGCGCGGGTGGCGCAATGCAGCGTGTTTGCCCCGTTTTCGGGCCGCGTTGTTGTGCTCAACACGCGCCAACATGAAACCGCCACCCCAAGTGAGCCTGTTATCATTGTGCTCGATGACAGTGTTTTGGAACTGGAGCTGGTTGTGCCGTCCAAATGGTTACGGTGGTTGAAAGCGGATGCGCAATTTGATTTTCGTGTGGATGAAACCGGACACACCCACCGTGCCCGCATAGACAGGCTGGGGGCCGAGGTTGATCCGGTCAGTCAAACGATCAAGGCCTATGGCCGTTTGATTGGCGAGACCAATGGGGTGCTGGCGGGTATGAGCGGCAGGGCATTGTTTGCCGGGAAGGGCAGTTGACGCTTCCCTCAATTCCAAAACATCTCTAATCGGAAGGGATGATTACACGACCGGTAAATAAACGCGCAATCATGTTGCAGGGCACGGGCTCCGATGTGGGCAAGACCGTGCTTGTTGCGGGCCTGTGCCGGTTGGCCATGCGTCAGGGTTTGAAAGTGCGCCCGTTCAAGCCGCAGAATATGTCCAATAATGCGGCTGTTGCTGACATTGCTTTGGTGGACGGTTCTGGCGGAGAAATCGGGCGTGCCCAATGGTTACAGGCGCTGGCCTGCGGGGTGCCCAGCAGTGTTCACATGAACCCCGTATTATTGAAACCCCAGTCCGAGACCGGCAGTCAAATAATTGTCCATGGCCGGGTCTGGGGGGCTGCAAAAGGGCGCGACTACCAAAAGCTGAAACCGCAATTGCTGGATGCTGTAATGGAGAGCTTCCATTCCCTGCAAGAGGAAGCTGATCTGGTGATTGTCGAAGGGGCCGGATCGCCCGCAGAAATCAATCTGCGCGACGGTGATATTGCCAATATGGGGTTCGCCACTCAAGCAGATGTGCCGGTGGTGCTGGTTGGAGATATTGACCGCGGCGGTGTAATTGCCAGCCTGGTGGGCACCCACACGATTTTGCCACCCCGGGACCGGCGCATGGTCCGCGGCTTTTTGATCAATAAATTTCGAGGCGACGTGTCTTTGTTTGACCGGGGTCTGGAGCAGATTACCGAGTTCACCGGGTGGCCCGGATTTGGCATTGTGCCACATCTGCCGATGATTGACCGATTGCCACCTGAGGATTCCGTCACCCTTGAGCGTTTCCAGGAAATTGACGGGGAGGGGGCAAAAGTCATCGTTCCTGTTCTTTCCAGAATTTCCAATTTTGATGATCTTGATCCGCTTCGGCTGGAACCGGCGGTGCGGTTGATCTTTGTCAGGCCGGGTGAGGCTTGGCCGCAGGATGCCAAATTGGTGGTCCTGCCCGGCTCCAAGTCTACCATTGCAGATTTGAATCAATTCAATGCTTTGGGGTGGGATCGTGAGCTTTTGAATCATGTGGAGCGCGGCGGGCATGTGTTGGGCCTGTGCGGCGGATATCAGATGTTGGGCCACGCTGTGCGTGACCCTCTGGCAATTGAAGGAAACGACACATCAGCCGCTGGTCTCGGTTTGCTGGATATGGAAACGGAACTCGTGAAGGCCAAAACCGTTCTCAATCGTGATGCCACCGATGTGGAAAGCGGGCTGCCGTTACGCGGCTATGAAATTCATATGGGACGCACGCAGGGGCCGGGATGTGCCAGACCCATGGTGCAATTGGGTGGCGTTGATGATGGGGCCATCTCCCCATCGGGCGCGGTGCGCGGGTGTTATCTGCACGGCATTTTTGGATCGGACGCCTGGCGGGTGCATTATCTGACCTCGCTGGGCATTACCCCTCAATTGACCAATTATCGTGGCATGGTGGAAAGTGCGCTCGATGAACTGGCAGACGCGCTGGACCAGGTTGTGGACCCGGCCATATTTGATCTTACGGTCGAAGATTAGGGGATGCAGTGGCGGTCGACTGCCAATGCGCCACGGCATGTCGTATTCCCGATTGACTTGGAGCCATGTGGGCTATTTAGTCACAGGTGCAAATGGTTTTCGTCCTATCCGCCCGAGCGGATTCGAAAAGCAAAAGGGAATGTGACGGGTTGACCCAATTCGGGAACCTGAACCACAGCCGACCCCGCGACTGTAACGGTGAGGCGCTGTTCATATGCCACTGATTTGTGACCCCTTGGGGCGCAAGACGGGAAGGCGGACAGAGTGTCGATGATCCGTAGCCAGGAGACCTGCCGTTTGTGATGGGACAAATGTCCCAATAGTTTTAACGGACGGGGTGTTCCGTTTGCGCTGGTGGAATTCTGCTGGTCCGCGAATTGTCGCGCGGGCTGGAAGAGCCAACGCAAATCCTCCCTGTCATTAAGTGGCACGACACGGGAGTTGTTTGACCCAATGAGAAATTTTTATCGTATTGGCGCTGTTGCGCTTGCTTCATCTTTTGCCACATCGGCATTGGCTCACCATCCAATGGACGGTGAAACGCCTGCCACAATGATGCAGGGTCTGCTTTCAGGTATCGGCCATCCGGTTCTGGGATTGGACCATCTTGCCTTTGTGATTGCTGTTGGCATTGCCGCCGTAGCGCTGGGATCACGCTTTGTGCTGCCCTTGCTGTTCATTGCCGCAACGCTGCTGGGCACAGGTCTTCACCTGATGGCGATCAATCTGCCGATGGTGGAATTAGTGATTTCCCTTTCTGTCGCTGCCGTTGGCGTGTTGTTGATTGCTGCCCGTCCTGCGCCGCTGGCCATCTTTGCAGTGCTGTTTGCTGTGGCTGGTCTGTTTCATGGCCATGCCTATGGTGAAGCCATATTCGGTGCGGAAACAACGCCGGTTGTTGCCTATCTGGCCGGATTTGGCATGACCCAGTTTGCGATTTCAGTGCTGGCCGGTACGGCTATTTTCGCTGGTCTGGGCAAAGCCCGGGCGTTTGCCGAAAACATTCCAGCACGGGTTGCGGGCGGCATGGTTGCCGGTGCCGGGTTTATGCTGGTGGGTGAAAAAGTCATCGCCATGACATTCAGCGTCGCCTGATCTGGGCCTGATCCGGTTCACTGGAGTTTGTAATGGCGGTCTTTCGTCCTGGTGTCTCTTTGGTTTTAGGGGGCGCACGTTCGGGCAAGAGCGCATTTGCTGAACGGCTGACGGATGAAAGCCAGCTGAAAAAAATCTATCTCGCCACGAGTCAGGCGTTTGATGGCGAGATGGAAAGCCGAATATTGGAGCACAAACAACGCCGTGGCCGCGAATGGTCCTTGGTGGAAGAGCCGCTTGCTCTGGTAGACGCGCTGGCGCAGGTGGGGCATGGCGCCAATTGTGTTCTGGTTGATTGTCTAACACTTTGGCTGACAAATCTGATGATGGCAGACAAGCCGGTGGAGCCGGAATTTGACCGTCTGATTGAAGCGCTGAATGGCATGCGCCGTTCCAACATCATTTTCGTTTCCAACGAGGTGGGGCAGGGGATTGTGCCGATGGAGAAGCTGTCGCGGGACTTTCGCGATCATGCTGGCCGGTTGCACCAAAGACTGGCTGCACAAGCCGACCATGTGTGGTTCGTAACGGCCGGGTTGCCGCAAAAACTGAAATAAATGTCTCTTGATCGAATGGAAAAGACGATGGACGCACAAAAGGTTCCCGCCACAGTAATTACAGGATTTCTGGGCGCTGGAAAAACCACGCTGATCCGCAATTTGCTGGCAACGGCCAACGGCAAGCGCATTGCGCTGATCATCAATGAATTTGGAGATCTGGGCGTCGATGGGGATGTTCTGGCCGGATGTGGTGATGAAACCTGCACGGAAGATGATATTGTTGAACTGACCAATGGTTGCATCTGTTGCACGGTAGCAGACGACTTTATTCCCACAATTACGAAGCTGATGGAAAGTGACCGCAGGCCCGATCACATCGTCATTGAAACATCCGGCCTCGCCTTGCCGCAACCGCTGGTCAATGCGTTCAACTGGCCCGACATTCGTGAACAGGTAACAGTGGATGGCGTGATCACGGTTGTGGATTGTGCCGCTATTGCCGATGGACGTTTTGCCCATGATCATCATGCGGTGCAGGTGCAACGCGAAGAAGACGAGAATCTCGATCACGAGAGCCCGCTGGAAGAATTGTTCGAAGACCAGATCGCCTGTGCCGATATGATTATCTTGAACAAGACCGATCTGGTGAATGCGGAAGCTATTGCCAAGGCCGAACACGAAGTGGGCCATGCCACGGAGCGGCGGGTGAAAATCATTCAGGCCGGAGTGGACAAAGTGCCCGGTGCGGATGTTCTGCTTGGCCTTGGTGTTGGCAGTGAAGCTGATCTGGAGGCCCGTAAAAGTCATCATGAGATGCACCATGCTGACGGGCATGAGCACGACCATGATGAGTTTGAGAGTTTTGTGGTTGAAATGGGTCCGGTGCGCGATGCTGCGTCCCTGATGGGGGAACTGGAAGCGGTTATCGGCGAACATGATATTTTGCGCCTGAAAGGTTTTGTCGATGTGGAAGGCAAGCCTATGCGGCAGGTTGTTCAGGCTGTTGGCAAGCGCATCGACCATTATTTTGACCGGGATTGGCAGCCGCAGGAGGCGCGGGCGTCGCGGCTCGTGGTGATTGGATTGCACGATATGGATGAAGCCGCCATTCGCGCTGCCCTGTCGCGCAGTTTCCAATAGGCGATCATGCATCTTCTGCTGGCTCAAAAAGGTTCGCTTGCTGACAGCGATGAGGCCATTGATCTGGGCCAGTCCCCAGCAGATATTGTCTATGTGACCGCTGCCGATACCGAAATTGCGGCCCTAAGTGATGCCCATGGGCAGGTTTCGTCGATGGCGGGAGAGGCAGCACCCAGCCTGCGTCTGGCCAATTTAATGGCACTGGCTCACCCGCTTTCGGTTGATGTTTATTGTCAAAACACGATCGCCGGTTCCAAATGTGTGATTGCCCGTGTTTTGGGTGGTGAAAGCTATTGGTCCTATGGGCTGGAAACTCTGCATGCGACCTGTGTGCAAAATAACGTGCCGCTTTATGTTTTGCCGGGGGACGACAAGCCGGATCCATCGCTGGAACGGTTTACCACCGGTTCCAGGGAAATCGGCCTAGCGCTTTGGTCCTACCTTGTCGAAGGCGGCCCGGCGAATATGCAAAACCTGTTGCAGCTTGCAAGCACTTCTTTGCAAGACGAAGTGCTGGAAATCGCGTCGGCTGCGCCACTTTTGCGGGCGGGATTGTGGTGGCCTGATCATCAGATGCCGCGCCTGAGTGATATTCAGTCCAACTGGCAGCCTGGTGCACCCATTGTACCTGTCATTTTTTATCGTGCCCTTGTGCAGGCGGGGAACACGCAGCCGATTTCCGCATTGGTGGCTGCACTGGCCGATGCCGGCCTGAACGCCCTGCCCCTATTTGTATCGTCCCTCAAGGAAGCGATCTCGCAGGCCACTGTGCGTGAAGTGTTCAGCGAAGCTTCGCCATCTGTCATCATCAATCTGACAGGGTTTGCCGTTGGCAATGGCAGTAATGCGCATGTGCCAACCGTGTTGGATGAACCCGGTCGCGTGGTGTTGCAGGCAGTGCTGGCTGGGGGGGATGAGGCGGCCTGGCGCGCGGGCTTAAACGGGCTCTCGGCCCGCGATCTGGCCATGAATGTGGTTCTGCCGGAAATTGATGGCCGGGTGCTAACCCGCGCTGTCGCCTTTAAGAATGCAGACAATTACGACCCGGTGACGCAAGCCAATATTGTGCGCCACGAAGCCGTGTTGGATCGTGTGGCGTTTGTTGCAGAACTTGCCGCCGCATGGGCGCGTTTGCGCCAGACCAAACCGGCGGAGCGTCGTATTGCGCTTGTGTTGGCGAACTATCCCAACCGGGATGGCCGACTTGCCAATGGGGTTGGCCTCGATACGCCAGCGGGCACCATGAACGTGTTGCGCGCGATGGCGAGTGGCGGTTACCAAACCGGTGATCTTCCCGCTGATGGGGACGCGCTGATCGACCATTTGAAACGCGGGCCAACAAATGCGGCGAGGGACGGGCGTGAAATTCGCGAAACCCTTTCCATGAATCAATTCAATGCGTTGTTCAGTGAGCTTCCCGTTCAGATTCAAGATGAAGTGCGGGCGCGATGGGGTGCCCCGCAGGATGATCCGTTTTATCTGGAATCGGCAGACGCATTTGCATTGCCGCTGGCGCGATTTGGCGAAACTTATGTGGGCGTGCAACCGGCGCGGGGGTACAATATTGACCCAAGCGAAACCTATCATTCGCCTGATCTTGTGCCACCCTATGGCTATTTCGCCTTCTATTTATTTTTGCGCCGTGAGGCTGGCGTTCATGCCATTGCCCATATGGGCAAACATGGAAATCTGGAATGGTTACCGGGCAAATCCCTGGCGCTATCCAACTCCTGCTATCCTGAAGCCGTGCTTGGGGCGATGCCGCAGCTTTATCCGTTTATCGTCAATGATCCCGGTGAAGGAACCCAGGCCAAACGGCGTACAAGCGCGGTGATTATTGACCATCTCACTCCGCCTTTAACCCGTGCGGAAAGCTATGGGCCGCTGAAACAACTGGAGGCATTGGTGGATGAATATTACGATGCATCCGGCATAGACCCACGCCGACTGGGATATTTGAAAAAACAAATCCTCGACCTGTTGCAAGACACCGGGCTGGACGCGGATGCGGGCATTGTCGGTGATAGCGATGGTGATGAAGCGCTGGAGCGGCTGGATACCTATTTGTGCGAACTTAAAGAAATGCAGATCCGCGATGGATTGCATATTTTTGGGGCTTCGCCGGAGGGGCGATTGCGCGGTGACCTTGCCGTGGCGCTGGCGCGTTCTCCACGCGGCGTGGGCGAGGGGGCAGACGCCAGCCTGTTGCGGGCGATGGCAGATGATCTGGACCTGGCTTTTGATCCACTGGACTGTGTAATGGGGCAGGCCTGGCAGGGGCAACGCCCGACCATATTGGCCAATCTTTGCGATGATCCATGGCGCACTTATGGAGATACGGTGGAGCGGCTGGAATTGCTGGCCACCGCGCTTGTGGATGGAGCGGTGGAACTTGCGCAATCCTGGTCTCGTGTTCGCCAGGTCATGGATACGCTGCACAGCTCAATTCTGCCCAATATTGATGCATGCGGCCCAAGTGAGCTTTCAGCCTTTCTGGATGGGCTTGATGGCCGGTTTGTTGCACCTGGCCCCTCCGGCGCGCCAAGCCGGGGGCGCATTGATGTTTTGCCGACCGGGCGGAATTTCTATTCCGTGGATTCCCGTGCCGTCCCCACGCCTGCGGCGTGGCATCTGGGACAAAAATCCGCCGAATTGTTGATCCGCCGCCACCGGCAGGAACACGGGGCGTGGCCCACATCGCTTGGGCTTTCCGCATGGGGAACATCCAACATGCGCACGGGTGGAGACGATATCGCCCAGGCGCTGGCATTGATTGGGGTGCGGCCGGTCTGGGACCACGGATCACGCCGTGTAACCGGCTTTGAAGTGATCAGCCTTGCCGAACTGGCGCGCCCGCGGGTGGATGTGACCTTGCGCATATCCGGCTTCTTTCGTGATGCATTCCCCGCGCAAATCGAATTGTTCGACAAGGCTGTTGCGATGGTTGCAGGGCTTGATGAAGACGCCGCTGACAACCCCATTGCCGCCAGCGTGGCGGACGAAGCGGCCAAGTTGGCACAATCCGGCGCGGCGCCTGATCAGGCGCGCAGGCAGGCGAGCTACCGGGTGTTTGGCTCCAAGCCCGGGGCCTATGGGGCAGGCTTGCAGGCGCTGATTGATGAAAAAGGCTGGACCGACAAGGCTGACCTTGCTGAGGCCTATCTCACATGGGGCAGTTATGCCTATGGTGTGGCCACTGACGGTGATGCGGCGCGCAGCCAATTTGAATCCAGGCTGAAGGGCGTTGAGGCGGTGGTTCACAATCAGGACAATCGCGAGCACGACCTGCTGGACTCAGACGATTACTACCAGTTTGAAGGAGGGATGACGGCAACGGTTGAGGCGCTCTCCGGTGCCCGGCCCGTGGTGTATCACAATGATCATTCCCGCCCGGAAAAACCTGTCATCCGCACATTGGAAGAAGAGATTGCGCGCGTGGTGCGCGCCCGTGTTGTCAATCCAAAATGGATCGCCGGTGTGATGCGCCACGGCTATAAAGGCGCTTTCGAAATGGCCGCCACCGTGGACTACCTGTTTGCCTTCTCGGCCACAACCGGTGCCGTGCGCGACCCGCATTTTGATGCGGTCTATCAGGCATTTCTGGGTGACGATCAGGTGCGTGATTTTCTGATGGAAAAGAACCCGGACGCTTTGCGCGAAATGGCGGACCGTTTGCTCGAAGCGCAGGAACGCGGCCTGTGGAATCCGCGCTCAAACTCGGCAAAATTTGAACTGGAGCAATTGGCCGTTCGGCCCGACAACCCACTATAGTGTGCAATCAGGAGGAAGAGACAATGGCTAAAAAAGCAGAAGCGCTCAGCAAGATGAGCGAAGAGGAACTCAACGCGCGCCACACCGACAAAATGAAAAAGAAGAAGGCGGCGCGGGATAAGATTATTGCAACAAAGACCCGCGAAAAGGGCCTGGTGATGGTTCACACCGGTAAAGGCAAGGGCAAGTCAACAGCCGCCTTTGGTGTGGTTTTTCGTGCGCTGGGCAATGGCATGAAAGTGGGGGTCGTTCAATTCGTCAAAGGCAAGTGGCAAACGGGCGAGCGGGTTATTCTGGATAAATTGGGTGATCAGGTGACCATGACCGCCATGGGGGATGGGTTTACCTGGGAAACCCAGGACAGGCAGCGTGATATTGATGCCGCCCGCGCCGCCTGGGAACGTGCCAAGGCGATGATCATGGATGATGAGCACGATCTGGTTCTGTGTGACGAATTGAATATCGTGTTGCGCTATGACTATTTGCCGGTTGAAGAAATTCTGGAAGTGCTGCGCCAGAAACCGGAAATGAAACACGTCATTATTACCGGGCGGAACGCCAAAGATGAGTTGATGGACTTTGCAGACCTTGTCACCGAGATGACGATGGTGAAACATCCCTTCCGCGATGGTGTAAAAGCGCAGGTGGGAATAGAATTCTGATTCTGTTTCTGGAACATTGTTCTGGTGGCCTGCGCAATGAGTGCGATGGCGCAAGCCAAAGACCGGGGAAGGGTTGAGTGAAACATGCGGATACTTGATACGCTTGGTGAATTTCTAAATAAGAAATCTTCCGTGCAAATGGTGGCGGATGACCCACAGATGTCGGCAGAAATTCTGTTGCTCATTCGCACGATGTTTGCCGACGGAGAAATGGTTGCCGAAGAGCTGGCGCTGTTCAAACAGCTTTGTCTTTCCCTGTTCAACATCCCCGAAGAGGATGTGCCGGAGGTGATCCGCTTTTTGAGAGAGGTCAGTTACGAGACCGATCACGAGCAGGCGGCTGGCATGTTTGATGGACTGTCCGCGACCCGCAAGCAGGAGTTGATGACTCATTTGATGATGATGGCCATGGCCGATTCCAAGCTGAAAGAGGGCGAAAAGGCGGTTCTGGAAAAGGTGGCTGGTGTGCTGGGATACACGCCCGAACAGATCCGCCAGATGTTGCCGGGTTGATGGCGGCCTTTTCAACAGAGCATCCACGCAATGTTTGACCGGGTAGTGGAAGTGCTGAAAGCCGGCACTGGGGAAGCTGGGTTCACCCAGCGGGATGTGTCGCTCGCCATTGCCGTTTTGTATTTCCACATGATCAATGCTGATGGTGTGGTGACACGGGAAGAAACTGAAAAATTCCGCAGCATGCTGGTGCAGCAATTCGCCTGGTCGAGCGAAGAACTGGACGACATTATTGCATCTGCTGCGCGCGAAGACGTGGCGGCGCCTGGCCTGTTTTCCTTCGCGGCTATTTTAAACCAGCAACTGGCTGAATCGGAACGCGAGCTTATGGTCAAACGATTGGATGATCTTGCCCGGTCGGATGGCGATTTTCACCCGCTTGAAAGCGATTTGCTGGAACATGTGCGTAAGCTTTTGCACGTGAGCTGACATTCATGTCGCATTGTGAGTGCCAAAGGGCGCGAAACCATTTGCACCGCCGGGCAGTGGCGTCTAGTTTCCCATTCTAGAATTCGATGGTGCCCCGGGATGGGCTGAGAATGATTTCGGTGCGGCTGACCCAATTAGGGGGCCATGGCCGGAACCTTCGAAACAGAATGGGTATTGCTTTTGGGCAATGTCTGGCTGGCCTCGTTTGTATGAAACGAAATTTAACGAGGCCGCAACGATGTCGAAACTCTTCTCCTTCACCGCGATTGCGCTGTTTGTCATGCCCATTGCACCCGCGTTGGCCCATTGGGGCCATGTGGGAGAATTGGCCGGACACGGGCATTGGATTGCTATTGGGGCGGGGGCTGCTGCAGCGGCTTTGGCCGCCGCGCTCGCCGCCGGCCGCAAGGGGAAAGAACAGTCGTTGGAAGAAACTGAAGACGCGGATGGCGAAGCCCAGGGAGAGACAGCGTGAGCAATACCGAAAAGCTGGGCATCATGATTTGCGGCCATGGCAGCCGCAATCAAAATGCCATGAAAGAATTCGCCTCCGTGTCTGAAGGGTTGAAGGGGCGGTTTGGCTCAGTACCTGTTGAATATGGTTATCTGGAATTTGCCAATCCTGTGATTTCTCACGGTTTGGACAAGTTGCGCGAACAGGGGTGCACCAAAGTGCTGGCAGTGCCAGGCATGTTATTTGCTGCCGGTCATGCCAAGAACGATATCCCTTCCGTGCTCAACACCTATCAGGCCCAGCACCCGCAGATGCAAATTCTGTATGGACGGGAATTGGGCGTTGATTTGAAGATGATCCGGGCAGCGGCAGCGCGCATTCAAGAAGCGATTGATGGGGCTGCGGCAGAAGTTGAAAAGCATGACACATTGCTGATGGTGGTGGGGCGCGGCTCTTCGGACCCTGATGCGAATTCAAACATCAACAAAATCATGCGGATGTTGTGGGAAGGCTTTGGATTTGGCTGGGGAGAAGTGTGCTATTCAGGGGTCACGTTTCCGCTCGTGGAGCCGGGCCTGGAGCATGCGGCGAAGCTTGGATACAAGCGCATTATCGTGTTTCCCTATTTCCTGTTTACCGGTGTTCTCATTAAGCGCATCTACGCCTTTACCGACGAAGTGGCGGCGCGGCATCCCCACATTGAATTTGTAAAAGCCTCCTATCTCAACGATCACGCACTGGTGCTGTCGACATTTGAAGATCGGGTCAACGAGATTGAAGCCGGTCAAAATGTGATGAATTGCCAGATGTGCAAATATCGCGAACAAGTGTTGGGATTTGAAGACCAGGTTGGCTTGGCGCAGGAAAGCCATCACCACCATGTGGAAGGTGTTGGCGGCGGTCTGGAAGGGTGTCCCTGTAAAGGTGACTGCGATGCATCATGTCGTGATGAAGCCTTTTGTAAGCAGCATGGCTTGCCCTGGACACCGGTTCACAGCCACGATTCTCCGGCATCCCTGGAAGCTGTTCATACTCACGGGCACGACCATTCGCATGACCATAATCATGATCATGACCATGACCATGGGCATCATCACCACCCCTATCCCCATGCCGATCATCCCCATGGACCCAATTCCATGAAAAAGGGCGACTGATCCACGTGGCCGGTTTTGACTACATCCGCGATCCTGCAGAAATCTACCGGCAATCATTTGCAATTGTCGCGAAGGAGGCGGGATTGGAACTGCTGCCGGGCGACATGGCCAATGTGGCCACCCGGTTGATCCATTCGTGCGGTATGGTGGATGTGATCGGTGACCTTGAGTATTCAGCGCGCGCGGCGGCAAACGGCATTGCCGCCCTTCGTGCAGGCTGTTCGGTTTATTGCGATGTGGAAATGGTCAGATCGGGCATTATTCAACGCTCATTGCCGGCCAATAACGCGGTGCTGTGTACGTTGAATGATGATCGCGTTGTGGATCATGCCGCCTCCATCGCCAATACCAGATCGGCAGCAGCCGTGGACTTTTGGCACGATGATCTGGCGGACGCCATCGCAGTCATAGGCAATGCGCCCACGGCTCTTTTTCGCCTGCTGGAACGTATTGCAGAAGGCGGGCCGCGCCCCGCGCTGGTGATTGGAATTCCGGTTGGGTTTGTGGGTGCTGTTGAATCAAAACAAGCGCTTGCTCAAAATTCTTCAGGCATCGAATTCATCACAGTTCATGGCCGCCGAGGCGGTTCGGCGATGGCGAGTGCTGTGCTCAACGCACTGGCGTTGGATGCCGCATGAGCGATAAGAAACCATGGCTGGATATCATTGGCATTGGTGAGGACGGTGTCGATGGATTGTCATCCCAGGCGCGGGCGCGGTTGGATGCGGCACAGGTGATTATTGGCGGCGACCGGCACCACACGCTTGCCCCAAGCGTGGGCGCTCAACGTGTGAGCTGGCCATCGCCTTTTGACGCCATGATCGAGACGATCCGCAGCTATGAGGGCCGTAATCTGGTCGTTCTGGTGACAGGTGATCCGCTTTGGTATTCGGTGGGCGCACGCATTTGCCGTGCCATCCCCCCCGGCGAAATCCGGTTTCATCCGCAATTATCTGCCTTCCAATGGGCCAGTGCGCGGTTGGGCTGGAGCCTGGCCGATCTGGCCACGCTGACGATCCACGGGCGGGCGAATAGTCAAATCGTTTCCCATTTGGCTCCCAATACACGGCTGCTGATTTTGACCCAAAACAGTGAAAGTCCAGACGCTGTGGCGAAATTGCTGGTTGAGCGGGGATTTGGCGACAGCCGTATGTGGGCGCTGGCCGCATTGGGCGGAGAGCGGGAACAGCATTTTGATGGTCATGCAAAATCATGGCGTCACGCAATACCGGATTTTCATATTCTCGCGGTGGAATGCATCGCCGATGAGGACGCCACATGGTATCCGCGCACCGGCGGATTGCCCGACGATGCATTTATTCATGACGGACAAATGACTAAGCGAGATGTGCGGGCGGTGACACTTTCCAAACTGGCGCCCTATCCAGATGCCGTTCTTTGGGATGTGGGAGCAGGGTGCGGTTCGGTCGGCATTGAATGGATGCGCGCCGCGCGTGGAGCCCTGGCGCTGGCCATTGAGCCCAACCAATCCCGCCGCGAGATGATCGCCACCAACGCTGTTCAATTGGGAACCGAAAAGATTGAGCTTATTGAAGGTAAAGCGCCCGGCGCGTTGAGCGGTTTGGCTGTGCCCGATGCGATTTTCATTGGCGGCGGACTGACAAGTGAAGGTGTGTTTGAAACCTGTTGGGAAGCATTGCGTAATGGAGGGCGGCTTGTTGCCAATGTGGTCACATTGGAAAGCGAGGCGCGGTTAGCCGCTCTTCACGCGCGTCACGGTGGGGAACTGGTGCGTATTGGGGTGCAAATCGCAGAGCCGGTTGGCCCCTACCGGGGATGGCGCGCGGCCATGCCGGTGACTCAATGGTCGGTTGTCAAACGCGGGGGTCGTGGCGAATGAGCGGCACATTATACGGTATCGGTGTTGGCCCAGGTGATCCTGAATTGCTCACATTGAAAGCCCATAGATTGCTGGAAGTGGCGCAGGTTATCGCCTATCCGGCACCAGACCACGGGCAGAGTTTTGCCCGCTCAATCGTGTCGCAATATTTGCGCCCGGATCAAAAGGAAATCGCGATCATCGTGCCGATGCGGGTTGAGCGGTTTCCGGCGAAATCTGTTTATGATCAGGCTGCTGTCGAGATTGCCGCAGAACTGGATTCAGGTCGGGACGTGGTTGTGTTGTGCGAGGGGGATCCGTTTTTCTACGGTTCTTTTATGTATCTTTACGAGCGGCTTGCTCACAAATACGCCTGCGAGGTTGTGCCGGGAATTTCGTCCCTGATGGCATCAGCAGCCGTGCTTGGCCGGCCATTGGCCGCCCGCAATGATCAGTTGACCATTGTTCCGGCACCCATGGATGATGACAAGATTTCGCAGGCTCTGGAAGCCGCCGATGCGGTTGCCATTATTAAAGTTGGGCGTCACATCGAGCGTATGCGCGATTTGATCGACCAGGCGGGGCTGATGAACCGTGCGGCCTATCTGGAGCGGGTCACTTTGGACAATCAGGAAATCAAGCGCCTGTGCGATGTGCACGAAGGTGCGGCTCCCTATTTTTCAATCATCCTCATCTACAAGGGAGAGGAGGACTGGATTGCCAGCCTGCCGTTCAATCTTGCAGATAATTCAAACAAGGCTGCCGAACGTGAGTGATCCCGAAATGACAAGTAAACCTGCGGTCGTCGTGCTGTCTGTCTCGGCCCTGCCGGTGGCGGAAGAAATCTGTGCTCTAACAGGTGGCATATTGCATGGGCTGGAGGGGCGCATTGGAACTGCCGAAGTGATGTTCTCCAATATTGGTGCGCATCTTGGCGCGTTATTTAATGCTGGCGAAACGATCATTGCGGTCATGGCAACTGGCGCGGTTGTGCGATTGCTGGCCCCGCATCTGGGGGACAAGACCACAGAGCCTCCCGTGGTTTGCGTGGCTGATGATGGGTCCAGCGTGGTGCCTGCATTGGGTGGCCACCATGGCGCCAATCAGATTGCCCGTGTTATCGCCGACAGGCTTGGGGGGCATGCTGCCATCACCACGGCGGGTGATTTGCGGTTTGGCGTGGCACTGGACGAACCGCCGTATGGCTGGGTTCTGGCCAACCCGCAGGCGGCGAAACCGGTGATGGCGGCATTGCTGGCCGGGGGAAAAGTATCGTTTGGCGGCGATCTTTTGGAGGAGGCGGACTGGCTGCAAAAGGCGGATCTGCCCCTGGCTGGGAAAAACGAAACAGGCGAAGTAACGATTTCGGCCACCAGCGTTCCCCTGCTAGCGGGCGATTCCCATTTGGTATTTTACAAACGCGACCTGGTTGTCGGCGCGGGGTGCGAACGGGGGGCTGCGCCATCTGAAATAAACGAGCTGTTGGCTGAGACTTTAAGCAACCATGACATCGCGTTGGAACGGATTGCGCGGGTTGTGTCGATTGATCTTAAGGCTGATGAGGTGGCCATCAACGCACTGGGCGAGCGCCTTGGTGTTTCGGTTGAATTTTTCACGGCACAGGCGCTGGAAGAAGAAACCCATCGTCTGCAAAACCCATCTGACATCGTGTTTGCGGAAGTTGGCTGCCACGGGGTCAGTGAAGGCGCCGCCCTGGCCGCTGTTGGCCCGCAGGGAAAACTGATCGTTCCTAAAGTCAAATCAACCAGAGCGACCCTTGCAGTGGCGCAGTTGGGCACGTCAGAACCGGAAAACAGGGCGAGATCGCGTGGCCATCTTTATGTGGTGGGCATTGGGCCTGGAAGCGATGGCTGGCGCTCCCCGGAGGTGACGGATTATGTGCGCCGCGCCAGTGATCTGGTGGGCTATTCGCTTTATCTGGACCTGTTGGGCGATTTAGCCGTGGGCAAAACCCGGCATGATTTTGACCTGGGGCGTGAAGAAGATCGGGTTCGACACGCCATGGAACTGGCGGGAACCGGGCGTGACGTGGCGCTGGTGTGTTCCGGTGATGCGGGCATCTATGCCATGGCCACGCTGGTATTCGAGTTGTTGCAAAATGGCGGACTGAGCGATGGGGCTGGCCGGATCGCCATTGATGTATCGCCGGGCATTTCGGCCCTGCAGGGCGCTGCGGCCCGGGCCGGAGCGCCATTGGGCCACGATTTTTGCACCATCTCACTTTCCGATCTGTTGACGCCCTGGCCCTCGATCCAGATGCGGGTCAAAGCTGCGGCTGAAGGGGATTTCGTCATTGCGTTTTACAACCCGGTGTCCAAGCGCCGCCGCACCCAGCTTGCCTATGCACGTGATGTGTTGCTGCAACACCGGCCTGCCAACACCCCGGTCATACTGGCTAACAATCTGGGGCGGCCGGGTGAAACTATGCGGGTGGTCGATCTGGCGGATTTGCAGGTGGATGATGTGGACATGCTCACCGTTGTCATCGTTGGGTCCAGCGATACGCGCACGGTGATGACTGGAGACGGTAAAACCTGGGTGTATACGCCACGTGGCTATGCGGCGAAAGAAGGCACACAAATCGGGAGCAGTTCATGAGTGTATATTTTATTGGCGCCGGGCCGGGGGCACCGGACCTCATTACTGTGCGCGGTTTGCGGTTGATCGAAAAGTGTCCCGTGTGCCTCTATGCCGGGTCGCTGGTACCGGAGGAAATCGTTGCAGCAGCGCCCGACGATGCGTTGGTGATGGACACCGCGCCCATGCATCTTGATGCCATTGTGGAAGAAATGCGTGCTGCCCATGAGCGTGGCGAGGATGTGGCGCGGGTGCATTCGGGTGATCCGGCAATTTACGGCGCGGTTGCCGAACAAATGCGCCGTCTCGATGCCCTGGGGATCGATTATGATGTGGTGCCTGGCGTGCCGGCTTTTGCCGGGGCGGCTGCGAAATTGAAAACCGAACTGACCCTGCCGGAAATCGCCCAAACCGTGATCATCACACGCACGGGCATGAAGGCTTCCAGCATGCCGCCGGGTGAACAGTTGGAGATTTTGGGCCAGTCCGGCGCGACACTCGCCATTCACCTGTCCATTCGCAATCTGGTCTATATTCGTGAAGCGCTGGAACCCTATTACGGGGCCGACTGCCCCGTGGTGATTGCCTATCGGGCGACCTGGCCGGATGAATTATACATTCGCACCACGCTGGCAGAAATGAAGGACGAGGTGCGCAAGGCAAAAATCACCCGCACGGCGCTCATTCTCGTTGGCCCGGTGATGGGGGATGTGGAATTTCGTGACAGCGATTTGTACAATCCAGCCTACAGCCATGTGTTGCGCAATAAGGGCAAGAAAAAAGCAAAAGCTGTCCAATAAGCCGTGCTGCAATTTTTGCAAACGGGTATTGGATTTGTTGATGGTGCGGCTGAAGGGACTCGAACCCCCACATCTTGCGATACCAGAACCTAAATCTGGCGCGTCTACCAGTTCCGCCACAGCCGCGCGCTTTGGCTTTCCAGCGACTTGGGTGCCGGAATGGGTCGCTCTTACCAAGCGTTGCAGGTGGGCGCAAGGCGGCATTGATGCCGCCTGTGCTATTGTTTTTTTAAGTCGCTTAAGCCGCTTCCAGGAACAATTCCGCAGGCTGTTCCAAAGAGGTCGCCCGGGCAGTGGCGCGTCCCCGTTCAGCTGCCATACGACCAAGCAGGGCAAGTACATCGCCGCTGACGGTGTCATCATCGGCAACTGCTTCCATCACGTCTTCCAGGACCATGTTCATGGAAGCATCCGTGTTGA
Organism: uncultured Rhizobiaceae group bacterium; assembly: GCA_937930845.1. Lineage (GTDB taxonomy): Bacteria > Pseudomonadota > Alphaproteobacteria > Rhizobiales > Rhizobiaceae > Pseudahrensia. The sequence continues at coordinate 49,638 of CALHBJ010000010.1, read as the reverse complement.
TGCTGACGATGGCTGCCACAAACACGCCGTAAGCACCCTGGGGCAATCCGCTGGCTTTATACAAGGCCTGGAAGGCGGGAATGCGGGCATCGCTGATGATCGCTGATACACGCTTGACCGAACTGCCGGTGAGGTTGGCCAGGGCGTGGACAAACAAAGACAGTTCACCATCACAAATGGAGCGCGCCAGAAGAGCAGGGGTGAGTTGGCCGGATGCGCAAAGATGTTCCACATAGGTATACATGGCGGCTTCATCGCACGCGGCTGCAATTTCCACAGTGGCACGGTTGCAGGCATCAAGGGCGGCATGACCCAGGCGACCGGCTTCGCACAGGCGGATAAGGCCAGTGGACCCTGTAAGGCTTTGTGCCAGATTGTGTGCCAATTGCTGGCGGGTGACCGGCAAAATGTCATCACATGCGCTCAACCGGTCACGAATGGCGGCGTCGCTGCCCAGCCGCAGTGCGATATCATGCATGAAATGTGGCCCAAGGCGCACCATGGGATTGTCCAGCAGGGCTACAACCGTTTCACGGCACCCATCTTCACAAATGGCGCGCACGGTGGGTGCTTCAAGTTCCTTGCGGTTTGCAATGGCCAGACGAACCGACGGATCGGGGTGGGATATGGCCAGCGCCAGTTCCTGGGGGGAAAAATGTGGCGCTGCGGCATAAACCGCGCTGGCGATATCAGCAATATCGTGAGCAAGGCTGAAAATGATGACGCGCGGCGTGAAAGGGCAGGGCGAAAGCCGTTGAGCCATTGCCAGCCGCACCGCGCAGGCGTCGTCATTCAATAAAATGGTGAAAACCTGTTCGGTCGCTGCGATGTCTTCATCTGCAATATTTTGACCGACGTAATGGCGGGCCAGTTCTTCAACAGCAGCCGCCCGTTCGATTGCGCAGGCCTCGTCAGCCCACGCCATAAAGCGCTCTACAAACATACTCTACTCCACACTACTCAACGCAACTTACGCAACAAAACAACGCCCGAAACACTTTGGGCTAACCCTGTTTGTAACGCACAAACCTTAATCCTTCGTTCACTATGAATATTTGGGGGTTGGTAACCATGATTGTCGCGCCAAAGCGCTGGTTTTGCTTGCTCTCACTTGTGTCAGACCTTAGCCTGATCGCGTTGCAATCTGCGGGAAAGTCCGATGGCTGGTTTGTATTTTGATGCCTTTTTTATGGGTCAGGTGTTTGAGCACGAGTTGCGAAAAACCATTACGGAAAGCGACAATATGCTGTTTTCCAACATGACTTTGAACCCCCAGCCGCTTCACATAGACCGGCATTTTGCCGAACAGACCATGTGGGGCAAACCGCTGGTGAATTCCATTATCACGCTTGGTTTGGTGATTGGCGTGTCGGTTGGGGATACGACCCTGGGCACCACGATTGGGAATCTTGGCTTTAAGGAAACCAGCTTCCCGAACCCGGTGTTTCAGGGGGATACAATACATGCGGTGACCGAGGTTATCGCCGTGCGGGAATCGCGGTCAAAACCCGATCGTGGCATCGTCGATTTCCTGCATAAGGGCTATAATCAGGATGGCGAACTGGTGTGCAGTTGCCACCGTCAGGCCATGATGTTGCGTGAACCGTCCTGATGCGCTCCTGGCTATTCGTCCCCGGTGACAGCGCGCGCAAGCTGGAAAAGGCGCTCACGAGCGGCGCTGATGGGTTGTTGATTGATCTGGAAGACAGCGTTGCGCTGGACAATAAACAGGCCGCACGTGAAATTACGGCGAATTTTTTGCAGGCACACGGCCAATTATCCGCTGATGCGGTGGCACTTCGCCCAAGACTGTTTGTGCGGGTGAATGCATTTGATACGGAGTTGACCGGGGATGATCTGACTGCGGTGATGGCCGCGGCACCCCATGGCATTGTGTTGCCCAAGAGCGAGCATGGGCAGGATGTTACGCGGCTCGACGCTCTTTTGCGGGTTCACGAAGTTGACCATGGCCTTGCCGATGGCAGCACGGAAATTATCGCGATAATTACCGAAACGGCAATTGGCACATTGAATGCTGGCACTTATCGCAGGTCTAGCAAGCGGCTGGCCGCAGTGACCTGGGGGGCGGAAGATTTGTCGGCTGATATTGGCGCTATGCGGCGGCGCAATGATGATGGCAGCTATCGCGATGTGTTCAGATTTGCCCGTGTGCAAACCCTGTTGGGGGCGGTGGCGGCACAGGTGGATGCGCTGGATACGGTCTATCCGGATTTTCGTGATGAGGCCGGTTTCCGGGCAGAATGTGTGAACGCAATGCTGGACGGTTTTGTTGGCAAAATGGCGATCCACCCAGCCCAGGTTCCTGTCATCAACGAGGTCTTCACGCCATCGGCAGAGGAACTGGCAAAGGGGCAGGCCATTGTCGATGCTTTTGCGGCGGCTGGAAATCCAGGGGTGCTGGGTGTGGAGGGGCAGATGCTGGATCGTCCACATTTGCGCAAGGCTGAAAAATTGTTGGCGCGGGCAGCGCGAGGGCGAAACTCTTAAAACCGAACCTGTGGTTGTTTGCATGATGCGCGCAAATGAGCCAAACGATTTGTAGCGCAGCGACGAGATAAAGGTGCCTTGGTATGGCTGAACGCAAACGGGTTTTGGTGTGCGGAGCAGGGGGCTTTATCGGGCATCATCTGGTGCGCCGGTTGAAAGCTGAAGGCTATTGGGTGCGGGGAACCGATTTGAAGTTTCCTGAATATTCTGAAACCGATGCGGATGATTTTGTCGTGGGCGATTTGCGCGATCAGGCTTTCGTTGCCCGGGCCGTCGACCAGCGTTTTGATGAGGTTTATCAACTGGCTGCTGATATGGGGGGCGCAGGATACATCTTCACCGGCGAAAATGATGCCGATGTGATGCACAATTCAGCGACCATCAATCTCAATGTTCTTGACGCCTGTCACAAGCGAAACATCAAACGGATATTCTATACATCCTCCGCCTGCATGTATCCTGAACACAATCAGCTGGATCCTGACAATCCAAATTGCGCCGAAGATTCCGCCTATCCTGCCGCGCCAGACAGTGAATATGGTTGGGAGAAACTGTTTTCCGAAAGACTCTATCTCGCCTATGGCCGCAATCACGGGATCGAACCGCGGGTGGCCCGGTTGCATAATATTTTTGGCCCGGAAGGCAGCTGGCGCGATGGGCGTGAGAAAGCGCCCGCTGCCATTTGCCGAAAAGTTGCCACCGCCCAGTCCGGCGGCGAAGTGGAAATCTGGGGGGATGGGTTGCAGACCCGTTCATTCCTGTATGTGGATGAATGCGTGGAAGGGTTTTTGCGGCTGATGCATTCCGATTTTCAAGGGCCGGTGAACATCGGCTCCGATGAAATGGTGACGATCAACAGCCTCGTAGACATTGTGAGTTCCATTGCTGGAAAAGAGCTTAGAAAAAACCATATTCCTGGCCCGCAAGGGGTGCGTGGGCGCAACAGTGATAACCAACTCATTGCGCAAAAACTGGGTTGGCAACCTTCCACATCACTGGCTGATGGGTTGAAGCCAACTTATGACTGGATTGAAAAACAGGTGTTTGCAAACTCATGAGCAATTCAACAGTTCTCGCCAATGCCTGGCGGATATCCAAACAGGCAATCGATCTGCCGAAGCAGACGCCATATCCAAGCGTTGATGTGGCAGCGGTGCAAAAGCTGTTGGCGCTGTGTCCGGCAGCGGCAAATACGCCGCTTGTGGAACATGAGCAACTTGCCAACGAGGCTGGTGTGAAGAACGTGTTCATCAAGGATGAACGAAGCCGCATGGGGCTGGGCAGTTTCAAGGCCCTGGGTGCGGCCTATGTCATCGCGCACAAGGCGGCTGAACGGGTGGTGGGTGAAGACTATGCCTCAGCTCTCACGGGCGAAACCTTTGTCACGGCTAGTGCGGGCAATCACGGATTGTCGGTTGCGGCGGGGGCGCGCATTTTTGGCGCCAAGGCGGTTATTTATCTGGCGGAAACCGTGCCAGCTTCCTTTGCTGAACGACTTCGCGACATGGGGGCGGATGTGCGCATTCATGGTTCAGACTATGAGCAAAGCATGAATGCGGCGCTGGAGGCGGCCAAATCGGAAGATATGATTGTGCTCTCCGACACCTCCTGGGAGGGCTATTTCGACACGCCCTACCGGCTGATGGAAGGCTATCTTGTTGCTGCTGCTGAAGCTGCTGAGCAAATGGCGTCTGCTCCAAGCCATATATTCCTGCAAGCCGGTGTTGGTGGTATGGCTGCCGCACTTGCAGCTTTTTTCCGTAAGGTGTGGGGGGATGGTCCTGTCATAGCGGTTGTTGAGCCTGTTTTTGCGCCAGCCTTGCAGGCCAGCATTGAGGCGGGGCAGTTGGTGAACACGGTTGGGCCAACATCCAATATGGGGCGTTTGGACTGTAAGGAAGCGTCGTTGATTGCCCTGAAAGGCCTGGCCCGTGACGCCGATTATTTCGTGACTTTGAGCGATGAACAGGTGGCGGAAATGGTGGCACGCCTGGCGCATATGGATCTCGCCACATCGCCTTCGGGGGGCGCGGGGGTTGCTGCACTTTTTGACGAGGCTGTGGCACAGGCGATTTCGCTGAACCGGGAATCCGTTGTCCTGGCGGTTTTGAGTGAAGGGCCTGCATGATGGAAAAAGCTGCGCCTGCTCGTGGTTTTGCCGCTGGCGAATTTGCCCGGCGCATTGCGGGTGCACAAGCTGAACTGGCGCGCAATAACTTGGACGGACTGCTGCTGACCACTCCGGCGGAGTTTTATTATTTCACCGGTTTTCTGACCCGTTTCTGGGAAAGCCCGACACGGCCATGGTTTCTCATTATTCCCCAGTCCGGGGAGCCGGTGGCAGTGATCCCAACCATTGGTGCACCCTTGATGCGGCGCACGGCGGTTCGCGATATCCGCACATGGTCGTCGCCTGATTTGAAAGATGATGGTGTGTCGCTGTTGGCGGATACACTGTCTGAACTGTTTAAAGACGGGCGCGTGGGAACGCCGGACGGGATTGAAACCCATGTTCGTATGCCGCTGGCCGATTTTCAGCGTCTCACGCAGATGGTTGGACCTGTGCGCATTGAGGGCGATTGTGGGATTGTTGCCAATTTGCGCATGGTGAAATCCCAGGCCGAAATCGAAAAGATTGAAAATGCCTGTGGGATCGCTGAACGGGCATTTGCAAACGTGCGTGAATTTGCCCGGCCCGGTGTTGGTTTCGACATGGTTTGCCGTGAATTTCAGCGGGCGTGTTTGGCGCAAGGGGCGGATTGGGTGCCCTATCTTGCAGGTGGGCACGGGCCCTGTGGTTATGATGATGTCATTTCGCCGGCCACCAGTGCGCCCTTGCAAAATGGTGATATTCTCATGCTGGATACCGGGCTGGTTTGGGACGGTTATTTTTGTGATTTTGACCGCAATTTCTCCCTCGGCCCGGCGGATAATGAAACAGCTGCCGCCTACGATGTACTTATCGAAGCAACCCAGGCCGGGTTTGAAGCGATCAGGCCAGGACAGCGGGCCTGCGATATATTTGCCGCGATGGATCAGGTACTGACCGGCGGGGCAGGAACGTCTGAAAACGGTCGCCTTGGCCACGGCCTTGGCATTCAACTGACCGAATGGCCCTCACTCATTCCCGGTGATACGAGCGAACTTAAAACCGGAATGGTGTTGACGCTGGAGCCTTCCATATTGACCCGTGACGGATGCATGCTCGTACATGAGGAAAACGTGGTTATTGAAGAAACGGGTGCGCGCTATCTGACCAAACCGTGCCCAAAGGGACTGCCTGTACTGGATCAAGCGATATGACAGATTTTGCCTATGAAATGATCTCCCAATCGGAGCGTTTGCCAAATGTGGGCATCATTGTGCTGCAAACCGATGAGACGATTGAAAGCGATTTGCGCCGCCTTTTGCCGCCGGAAAAATGCAATCTGTTTGTCAGCCGGGTGCCTAATGGAACTGAAGTGACCCACGAAACTTTAGGTGCGATGGCGGATGAAATTTCAGGATCGGCGCAATTGTTTCCCCGCAACGCCCACTTCAAGGGCGTCGCCTATTGCTGCACATCGGGCACATCGGTTATTGGCGTGGGCCGGATTGGTGAACTGGTCAAACAGGGCTGTGATTGCGATGCCGTGACCGAGCCGGTTTCGTCACTGGTGGATGCCTGCCGCCGACGCAATATATCGCGGATTGCATTCCTGTCTCCCTATACGGAATCGGTGAGTGCGCATTTGCGGTCTGTCCTGGCCGAACACGGCATTGAATCGCCGGTATTTGGATCGTTCAACGAGGCCAATGATTCACGTGTGGCCTGGATTGACCGTCAATCGATTGTTGATGCTGCCAAATCCCTTGGTGTTCGCGATGAGGTTGAAGCGGTGTTTATGTCCTGCACCAATCTCAAAACCATCGACCTGCTCGATGAAGTGAGTCAGGCAATTGGAAAACCGGTTATGTCCAGCAATTCTGTCCTTGCTGAAAACCTCCTGCAACTTGTTGATAAGTAAAGATTAGCTTTTCTGCACTTCCAACAAAGGAGCGTTCATCCTAGTTTGCGTTCAAGTTTGGGACTGAAACGTTGGATAGAAAATTGGGTGCACACGAAAAGACTTATGCGTTGGGGCCGAACATCTCGTTTCGGGAAGTGGGGGAGAGCGGCATTTTGCTGAATACGGTTTCCGGCCAGATTTACACTTGCAACGACACTGCGCGCGCTTTTGTCAAAGGCATTGATGGGCAGCGCAAATTTGCCGAACTGATTGATTTGGTTCTGGAAGAGTTTGAAGTTGGGCGTGACCAACTGAATGCTGATCTGGCTGATTTCATCGGCAAGCTTGAAGAAGAAAGCGTGGTTGTGCCGGTTGGCGGCGCTGCCTGAATTGAGTTGATATGAACCTGTTTGCGCGTGTCCGGCTGCGTTTGGAAATGTGGCTTTGGGCCAAAGCGTTGCCGTTGCGGGTTTGGCGCAAGGATTTGCAGCAGCTCATGGATATGACTGAGGCGCAAAGCGCGCCACGTTTTGCCGGTGTCGAGGCCTCCAAGATTGCCCGTTATACGCGCAAGGTTACGCGCCGCCCCTTCTTCATGCGAGATCGCCGGTGCCTGCGCCAGGGCATGTTGGGGTTTCACTTCCTGCGACTTTCAGGCTATCGGCCGGAACTTCATTTTGGCATTGAGCGGAAGTCGATCAACAGCCCCCGCATTTCAGCCCATTGCTGGGTCGTGCTGGATGGCACCCCGGTCATAAACGATATTTTGCCGGACATGGATCTGATCCATATCCATTCTCCGGAAGGGACGGGCACATGACGAAATGGTATGATTTGCGCTACGGTTATTTGGGACTGGAAACGCAATCGGCGGAATTTGAAAAGGCACTGGATTGGTTTGTTGGCGCGTTCGCCACGGATGAGCCGCTTGATGAAAGCCTGCCGACTTCAATCATTCATTGTGTAGAAGGGGATTATCAACCGCCCCAATCTGTCATTGATGCAAGCAAAGACTGCAAGATTGAAATGTACGACCCCTGCAAGGCGTATTATTCCAATGATATGTCCATCATGTATCGGACCGGCGAATTCGGGTTGGAAATGGATCATGTGAACAAATGTTCGCGTGTCTATCTGGGGGCAAATATCAAGTCTGCCGATTTGCAGCTGGCTTGCATTTTTGCCATGGATCAGGGGGTTCGCAGTGTTGGCGGCGCGTTGTTGCATTGTGCCAGCATGGACATTCCCGGTACTGACGAACGCTTGCTGCTTTATGCCGAAAGCGGCACCGGCAAGACCACAACTTCAGTGGCACTATCGAAAGCCGGTTTCGGGCTTTCCGGTGATGACACAGCCATCGTCTTTTTTCGCGATGGGCGCGGCTGGTGCCTGGGATTACCTCGCCCGGGCAAAGTGAGCCGTCATACGGTGGAACTGCTGCCGTTTTTGGAGCCATTCATGGATGCAAAATTGTGGGACAAGAACGAAGAACAGCAGCTTACCCGCGAAACACTTGGAACCGTTGCATCCGTTTCTGACTTTGACATGAAGCGGATCCACACTTTCATTGATTTGCGCAGGGTTGACGGCGAGGGGGTGTCAATCGTCCCCTACCTGCCAGCGGAAGCATTGGCCAAGGTTGTGGCCGATCGTGTGTTGATCGGTGATGACGGATTGACCGATCACGACGCTTCGCGTTTCGATTTGTTTGTAAATATGCTTAGCACGGTGCGTGTGCGCCAATTGAGTGTGGATGGTTCGCCCGAAGAGATTGTCGCCAAGGTTCGCGAAGAATTTGAATTGGAACCTGTTTGATTGCCTGCTCAGGCACCAATATTTTGGCGCATTCGGAATGCGTTGCGGCGAACCCGCGATGATTTTGAATTGAAAGGGGCGTCCAGCACGGCATCCAGGGTCAGTGGGCTTGCCAGTTTTGCAGCGCCTTTGGGGCCCGCAATTTCGGCCAGCGTTTCGTTCAACTCCGGCGGCGCAAATGCCTGATCGACCAGCCACAGGCCAGCGACCAGTTCGCGCAGAAGATTGAGTTTTTCCGCCATGGGTTTCAGGTGCGCGCGGTCGGCAACACCAAGGGCGCGCCACGCCTGAAGGATATCAACCAGAAAATGAAAATTGTGAAGCTTGTGGCCGCTCAAGCCGTGGACGATGGCGGTAAACAGGTGCCGTAATTCACGGCTTATGGCGTCACATTCGCGAATTTGGTGCAGTCCAAAGGATGCCTGACGTCTTAGCCCGGGATAGTGAATCATGTCGGCATGAATTTCGATGAGGATCATGGGCGACGTGCCGCGTTGCCATTTTTGCTCCAGATAATGATCGGACTTATCCGTATTGGAACGCAGACCCAGATAAAAACCCAGGGGCTCCATAATGGGCCGTGTGCGCGAAAAGTCGTCAGCACCGACAATCAGATCGATATCGGTGAACGGCCGATCAGACAGGTTGGGATAAATGTCTTCGGCGAAAAGTGGCCCCTTGACCACCTCATGGGCGATATTGGCCTCAGCTAGTCTCTCGCCCACCGTATCCCACTCGGATATCAGTTTCATGGAGACAATATTGGCCCCAAACTGGCTGGTTTCAGCTTTTTCGAGCCAAGTATCTATTTGGGGATCGAGAGATTTCAACCCGCGCAGCTTGCGCAAGGCAATGGCTTCCATGCCATGATTGTCCAACAGTTCCAAAAGTTCAGGAACCGTTTGAGACTCGAGTTGCCCCGGCTCGATCGCAGTTGCGAGGGGGTCGGCAATCTGCAGAAAAAGTGTACGGAGGAAGTTGGTCAAAATGCTGACTGCCTCCGTATCAAATTCGTGCACTTGAGGTGCTTCGTGCCGACAGGTAAACGCACCAGATGCTTAAATGCCTGCTGAAACAATTGAACCATCATTCCAGCGGAATTGCACAGTTTAAGCGTAGTTAAATTCGCCCGATATCGGAACCGCCATCCGTTTGGACGTTATCGTTACCGCAGTAACATTCGACGTTTTCTCGCGCAGGTTTAATTCGGGTGTTGCGTATGATTTTTTCATAGTTCTACTCTCAATATTATGTCGTGCAGTCGTGCTAACTGCCTTGTGTCAACGCGCAAGTGGATTGCCTCGTGCAGGCAAGCAAAGTTACCAAATGCAGGAAAATCTGCTGAAACAATTGAACCGTCATTCCAGCGGACTTGTTCAGGTCAATTGTTGACAACTTGGCCCGATACCGGAAGCGGAACTCTCTTAGTCGAAAATACACCAGCGGTAACGTTTGACGCTTTTTCGCGACGGCTTAGCACGGGTGTTTCGTATGATTTTTTCATGGTTCTGTCCTTAAAGTTAGTTCATGCCGTGTGTCCGAAAAATTCCAATTCACGCATGAAGATGTGAAGTGCCCCTAACGAAGATAATTTTTTTGCTATCAATCAGGTGTTTCCAATCGATACTTCCTAGTTCGCAGGCAAATTCAGTGTTTCTAACTCTATGTCTGACCACTCAGCTGCAATCCTGTGTTTATCCAATACACAGCTAGCGTTCCATAACATTCAGACCGATTCCCACACCATCAGCCCGTCCGTTTTCTTATAGTAATGCGTTGATAAGGGTCAATCTTTCTCATCTCGTTAAGAGGCAATATTAACAAACTGTGTCATAATCCACACACCGGGCCCGCGGGCCACAGGCTGAGGCGAAGGAAGAGCAGATTTCAGATTCTAAAGATAGCGCGAAACGGGTTTGCATCGTTTTGGGTGAAAACAGTCATACGCTGTTGGCGGTGGTCAGGGCTTTGCGCAAAAATGACATTGAGGTTCGGGAAATCTGGAGCGCATATGCTGGTTATTTCAAGCCGCGCAGGGGCTTGAAGCGTCTGCTCGCAGCCCGGCATTGGGATGTGGTTCGCCAAATCACCGACATGGAAATTCCAGTGGTGCCGATCACATCTGAAGACATGATGGAGCGGCTGGAAGAGGTTGGGCCGGTCGATTTCATCCTTTGCAGCGGTTCAACGGTGATCGTCCGTCAACCCGTGCTGGATGCGATGCCAGAGCGTGTATTCAACCTGCATCCGGCACTTTTGCCGGTTTGTAGGGGGCCGAAACCCTTGCAGGCGCTGATACTCAATGGGTTGGCCAACAGATATGGTGGCATGACGCTGCATCTAATGACCCGTGGCATTGATGAAGGCGAGATCATCGGGCAGGTTGCCGTTCCCCTGGAAGACAAGGGTTTTGAAGAATGGCGGCTGAACATCAGCAATGCCGGTGCCCATCTGGTGGATACACAATTGATGGCGTTTCTGGACGACAAATTGGGGTCGATACCTCAAGACGAAAGCATCGCGACCTACTACAATGCAAATGAAACGCCGTCCGCCCTGTCGCGGGACTGGTCTGTGGAGCGCGCCAACCATTTCATGGAAGTAATGCTGGGTCGGGTGCCGAAGGTGACTGTGAGGCCCGATTTCGTTAAGCACAAGAGATTGAGCCTTGTTGGCGTTCCTCAAAAAATTGGGCCGGTCACTCAACAGCCGGATAAAGTCGGGTTTTTCAGTGTCGAATTTAACCTTGCCGATTGCCGTGTGAAAATTCGCCGGGAATCCTATTGGGGCAGCCTGAAGCGCAGAGCGCACCGCTACATTTCCTTTCAACGTATCAAGCCCGCATTTTTGCCCTGACAAATTGCATTGCGTTTAAACGACAATTAACCGGCCCGCCCGATAGTAAGTCACCGCCGTGACGCTTGTGTTTTGTGGTGGCATCGCAAGGGGCGTGAAGCGGGCATGGCGCAATTGAGATATCAACCGGAAATTGACGGGCTGCGGGCGATCGCGGTGTTGTCAGTGGTGCTGTATCACGCAGGCTTCTCATTGCTGGGCGGCGGCTATGTGGGGGTTGATGTATTTTTCGTCATATCCGGCTATCTGATCACCAGCCTGATTTTGCGCGAGGTCAATGAAACCGGTTCGTTCCAGTTTGGCCGTTTTTATCTGCGCCGCATTCGCCGTCTTGTGCCCGCATTGCTCAGCACCGTTCTGGCTTCCTGGATTGGTGGGTTTCTGTTCCTGTCGCCGGAACAGATGCAGGACTTTGGAGCTTCGACGCTGGCTGCACTTACCAGTTTGTCGAATATCTATTTCTGGTTTGAAGCTGACTATTTTGACGCAGCATCCAGCACCAAGCCTTTGCTTCATACCTGGTCATTGTCGGTGGAAGAGCAGTTTTATTTGATCTGGCCCGCGCTTGTCGTTTTTGGGTTTGCCAAGGCGAACCGTGCCATTGCGCTGGTGTTTTTGGGCCTGTTGGGGGCGGCAAGCCTCATGTTGGCGGAATATTGGGTCAGCACGGACCGGGATGCGGCTTTTTATCTGCTGCCAGCGCGGGTTGTGGAATTGGGTATTGGTGCAGCGCTCGTGTGGTTGCCGACACATCGCATCAAGTCGCCCATGATTTTGGAGATTGGTGCTTTCACGGGTCTGGCCGTGATTATCTGGAGCATTATCAGTTACAATCACGACACCCCGTTCCCTGGCATCACCGCGCTTTGGCCTTGTCTTGGCACGGCTGCGTTCATCGCCTGTTCGCGGGCACGTTTTGCAGCGGCCCCTTTGCGGCTGGCCTTCATGGTCTGGGTCGGCAAGATCAGCTATTCGCTTTATCTGGTCCATTGGCCGGTGATTGTGTTCACCTTTTTGATCACCCAGACCCAGCCCAACACCGTGATGAAATGGCTGATCATGGGATTGTCCCTGGTGCTTGGCTGGTTGCAATACCGATTCGTAGAAAGCCGTTTTCGCCATGGCGAACCGGGCAAGGATCTGCGTTTTGCCGGATTTGCAGGCATTTGCGCAGCCTTGATCGCCGTGCCGTCAGCGGCAGCTTACTATACGCAAGGGATGTCGTGGCGGGTGCCCGCCGATCGCTTGATTGCCCGCACGGATGTGGAATCACGACGCCATGTTCACAATACTTATTGCACGTCATTTGCGCCTGAAGGCACATTCGCCGGGGACAATCGCGATATTGTCACGTGTCAAAATTTTCGCGGCAAGAAACACGATATCTATTTATTTGGCGACAGCCATGCGCAACATCTGATTGCTGGCCTGTCGACGGTTTACAAGAACTACAATGTCTATGCGTTGTATATGAACGGCTGTGTGCCCCAGTCGGGGCTAGGTGGCTATGTGCGCGATTTCCGTTCCAGCGGGACGCAAAAATGCGTGGCCCGCAACCGCAAGGCGATTGAACTGCTGCAGGCGGCGCGTCCTGCGCATATCATTATCTCATCGGCCAAGCGTGCCAGCGCGACACGGATTTACAAGCCAACACGCATTCTGCTCGACAAATTTGCCAATACAGACCACCGGGTGATTTTCCTGGGCGACTTTATCCGCCCCGGCGCGTCGCTGGCCAATTGTGTGAATGTGCCAGCCTACGCGCTGTCCGATCTGGATATCGCGCGGCGTTGTACGGGGGATCCAAAGGCCGCGGACCGCGAACTACGCTACAATCGGGGGCTGGCTCGCCTGATGCCGGAAATGGTGGAGGTGAATGACCTTCAGTGTTTCGACAGCATGTGTAAATTCTTCCACAGGGGGCAGCTCTTATATCGCGATGCGCACCATCTCAATGAAGCCGGTTCCATCTATTTCGCCAAGAAATTGCGTTCGCGGTTGAACATCTCAACCAAGGGCTGGAACGCGCGCATTCAACGCTGGCAAAAACAACAAAAGCTGAAATCCGTTGCGCCTCAAGCCCCTATTCCTGCCAATGGGGGCGAAGAAACGTCCATTGACCGGCGCACAACAGGTTCTGTGTCCCGGCGCGTTTCGCCAGCGAAGATTTGGCCGGGCGGCTCTGCGCTTAAATTCCAATTGCGGGACACGCTGGACGCAGTGGTTGGGGAATAGGCAATTTCATTGTGCTGCCAATGGCATTTCCAGGGGCAATTTCTTCCCATGCCACTTGCATGTGCGCGGCGTGGGATATAGATACTCGGTTCTAGATCGGGTGTGTTTTACTCTTAACGAGTTAAGCGCACCCCGTTTGCTGTTTAAAAACAGGTTGTCGTCGCACCAGGTGGCCGCTCCCTGAAGAGGTTAAGTTCGTGGCTTCCAAAACCAATCCATTTACATTTCTCCAGCAGGTACGTGCTGAAGTTGCAAAAGTTGTTTGGCCAACTCGTCGTGAGACGGTGACCACGACCATCATGACGTTGATACTCGTTTTTATGACAGCGGTATTCTTTTTTATCGTTGACCAGTTCTTGAGCTACGGCACAGGGCTATTGTTCAGCTAGAAGCTGCAAACGAGGACGGACCTAATTCATGGCCATGCGGTGGTACATCATTCACGCCTATTCGAATTTCGAAAAAAAGGTAGTTGAAGCAATTGAAGAGCAAGCGCGTCAGAAGGGGCTTGAGCATTTGTTCGAGCAGATTCTCGTGCCGGTTGAAAAGGTTGTCGAAGTGCGCAAGGGCCGCAAGGTCGATGCGGAGCGGAAGTTTTTCCCAGGCTATGTGCTGGCCCGTATGGAAATGACCGACGAAGCCTATCACCTGATTAAAAATACGCCCAAAGTGACCGGCTTTCTGGGTGCCGACAACAAGCCGTTGCCGATTACCAACAAAGAAGCCGACCGCATCCTGAATCAGGTTCAGGAAGGTGTTGATCGTCCCAAACCCTCCGTCATGTTCGAAATTGGCGAAAGCGTTCGGGTTTCCGATGGCCCATTTGCTTCATTCAGCGGAACCGTTGAAGAAGTTGATGAGGAACGTGCCCGCCTCAAGGTGGAAGTGTCGATCTTCGGTCGGGCAACACCTGTCGATCTGGAATATGGGCAGGTCGAGAAAGTCTGATTTTTTCCAGCTGCCGGATGCGTCTGGCGGCGGAAACGAAATTCCAGATGCTGGCCAATGGGCCACGGGTCTGGAAAATCTGTGTGGGAGGTGAGGGGCCTGGCCGGTTTCCAATTCCAAACCACGCAGCTGCAACGTTCGCCAGCGTCATGCTTTCGAACATTCACATGAAACGCTCCAGTCTATCTGGCGCATAATAAAAGGCAGAGAAAATGGCCAAGAAAATTCAGGGTTACCTGAAGCTGCAGGTGCCTGCGGGCAGTGCTTCTCCTTCCCCGCCCATCGGCCCGGCTTTGGGTCAACGCGGATTGAACATCATGGAATTCTGTAAGGCGTTTAACGCGGCTTCACAGGACATGGAAAAAGGCGCACCTGTGCCTGTTACCATCACGATTTTCCAGGATAAATCCTTTACTTTCAAAATGAAGACGCCGCCGGCGTCCTATCTTTTGAAGAAGGCTGCCAACCTGAAATCCGGTTCCAAGGAACCGGGCCGTTCGGTTGCTGGTTCTGTGAGCCGTGATCAGGTCCGTGAAATTGCGGAAGCAAAAATGAAAGACCTCAACGCCAACGATATCGATCAGGCAATGCTGATGATCGAAGGTTCCGCCCGTTCCATGGGCCTGAAGGTAGAGGGTTAATCAGATGGCAAAAGCAGGAAAACGCCTAGAGGCTGCCCGTGAGGGACTCGACCGCAAAAAGCTTTACGCTCTTAGTGAAGCGATCACCGTCATCAAGAATGGCGCCAAGGCAAAATTTGACGAAACCGTTGAAGTTGCCATGAACCTGGGTGTTGACCCACGCCATGCGGACCAGATGGTTCGTGGTGTGATCACCATGCCAAACGGAACCGGCAAGAACATGCGTGTGGCCGTATTTGCACGTGATGCAAAAGCTGAAGAAGCAACTGCTGCCGGTGCTGATGTGGTGGGTGCAGAAGAGCTGATGGAACGCATCCAGGGCGGCGACATTCCGTTTGACCGGATCATCGCCACGCCCGACATGATGGCCCTTGTGGGTCGTTTGGGTAAGGTGCTTGGTCCTCGCGGCCTGATGCCAAACCCGCGTGTTGGAACCGTCACACCAGACGTGACCCAGGCGGTTAAAGACGCCAAAGGTGGTTCGGTGGAGTTCCGCGTGGAAAAAGCCGGTGTCATCCATGCCGGTATCGGCAAGGCCAGCTTTGACGCCGCCGCGCTTGAAGAAAATATCAAAGCGCTCGCTGAAGCTGTGCTCAAAGCCAAGCCAGCCGGCGCTAAGGGTACTTACGTGAAGCGCATTGCGATTTCTTCGACAATGGGCCCAGGCGTTAAAGTGGATCCGTCGACTGTGATGCCAGCCAGCTAAGGCAGGCATTTCCAATCAAATTCTAAAAGGCCCCGGCGCAATCCGGGGCCTTTTTTGTTTGGGTTTGATGGTGGGATTGCGCATCTGTACCGGCCCGACATGGGAGCATTTGCGCGCAAATGATGCCCGTTGCAGGGCAAAACGGCTAAAACACGCCGGTGAGAAGTCTTTGTACAACTCAAATTTTCGATTTCTGAACACCCCCATTCGTGGCTAGAGTGCGGCACCGTTACGCGATGCGTTTTCCCAGTTTTGGCGACGAAATTCATGAGCCCTTCCGAAAAGAGTTCCGAGAACAGATATATCAACGATTTGCGCCGGTTCCGGTTCGGCCAGTCCCAGTTCATGTCTGTCAGCGGCATCGTTGTGCCTGTTGGTCTTTCGCTGGTGTTTTTGGCGCTGGTGGCGGTGTTTGTGGGGCGTTCCCATGTGGGGTTGGGCGAGGAAACTCTGCTGATCGTTATTGCTGCTGTGATTGGCGGTTATATGGCCCTCAATATTGGCGCCAATGATGTGGCCAATAATATGGGCCCGGCTGTGGGTGGCCGCGTTTTAACTGTGGGCGCTGCCGTGGTTATTGCTGCAATTTGCGAAAGTGCAGGGGCCTTGCTGGCCGGTGGTGATGTGGTGAAGACGGTGTCGAAGGGCATTATTTCCCCCGGTGGCGAGGTCTCGGTTGAAGAATTCCGTTATCTCATGCTCAGCGCTTTGCTGGCGGCGGGATTGTGGATCAATCTGGCGACCGTATTGAGCGCGCCGGTGTCCACAACCCATTCAATTGTGGGCGGCGTGCTCGGTGCAGGGGTCGCAGCTGCCGGTGTTGGTCTGGTCAATTGGGTGACCATGTCGGCAATTGCGGCCAGCTGGATCATTTCGCCTGTGTTTGGTGCCTTGGTTGCCGCGGGGTTGTTGCTGTTCATCAAGGTGAATATCTTCAACGTTCCAGATCGTTTGGCGGCGGCAAAGCGTTGGGTGCCCGTGATGATTGGGCTGATGGCGGCTGCCTTTGCTGCCTATATGGCGATGAAGGGGCTGAAAAAGATCTGGAGGCCATCCCTGATCGAAGTGTTCCTGTTTTCCTGTCTGTCGTTCGGCGTCGCCTACTTTCTTTCGCGCCCCTATATTCGCAATCGCGTGGTGGGAATGGAGAACACGAAAAAGGAAGTCTACAAGCTCTTCAACGTGCCCTTGATCATTGGTGCAGCGTTGTTATCGTTTGCCCATGGGGCAAATGATGTGGCCAATGCTGTGGGACCACTGGCCGCTATCGTGTCGACCATTGGCGACAGCGAGATTGCCAAAAGTGTTTCAATTCCCTTGTGGGTGATGGTGGTTGGTGCGTTCGGCATCGCGCTGGGACTGGGATTGTTTGGCCCCAAACTGATTGCGGTTGTGGGGGAGAAAATTACCCGGCTTAATTCGCCAAGGGCTTATTGTGTGGCGCTCTCGGCGGCTGTGACAGTGCTCATCGCCACAACACTGGGTCTGCCCGTGAGTTCAACGCATATTGCCGTGGGTGCGGTATTTGGCGTGGGATTCCTTCGGGAATATTCAGAAAATCCCAATCGCAAGAAGTTGCGCCCCGGTCACAAGCTCAATGCCACGTCTGAGGACGCATTTGCGACCCCGTCACAACGCCGCAAGCGCTATCTGGTTCGGCGGCGCTTTGTGATGTCCATTGCGGCGGCCTGGGTTATCACCGTTCCGGCATCTGCCGCGCTGGCTGCTACGATCTATGCTCTTTTGCAGCTTCTTTGACCCAGGGTGCAATTGCCTCAAAGCTCTTGATCAATCCCAGATAGTCTTCCCGATAGGTCACTTTGGACGCATCGTTTAGGAGCGCCCAGTGCCGTTCCCGTTTATTCATTTCCGGCCATTCGTCATACTGATCTTCCACCAGCAGGGGATAGTAGGTGACAGGAATAGCCTTTTTGCCATCTTCCGATTGCTTGTTGATGGAAACCGTCACGGGGAAATTCTCCATGACGATGCCCTTGATACCCGCTTCTTCAAAGCTTTCGCGCTCGCAGGTTTGCGCATGGGTCTCGCCCTGTTTGGCCAGGCCCTTGGGCAATATCCAGCGGCCCCGGGTCTGGGACGTGACAAACAACAGGGCCATCAGGTCGCCTTTTATGTCAAATGGAATAGTACCAATTCTATGCATGGGAATCACCGATTTGCTTTTGCAACAGAATACCCCTGTCGCACTATTCTGCAATTGGGGAGTTTTGTGGCAGGCTTCAACACGAGCAGGGGCGGTTACCTCATTGTTGTGGCGGTGATTGCCACTTGATAATTGCGCCGAGCTCTGTCATATCACCGCCGCACCTTATGGTGTGAAGGAAGGCTGATGCTTTCCACCCTGTCCAAGACTGCAGGAGGCGCAAGCCTTAATTGCCTGCACAGACGGAAGAACCGGATTTTGTTCCCGCTTTGGCGGGACGGTATGGTTCGAACGATTGCCTTGTTTTTTCCATTGAAAATGCAAGGGGGCAGGAACTGAGCGCAACTGATCCCCTGGGTTCCCTTGGGATCGGTTGTAAACGGAAACCGCCCCCGGCGTACATTTGTGCGCTTTTCTCCATATTGGGGAGGGGCATACTGGAGAGACAAATTGGAAAGAGCGGAAAAACGCGAATTTGTCGCTGAGATGAAGGACACGCTTTCGGGCGCGGGCTCCGTCGTGGTGGCACATTATGCCGGTCTGTCAGTGGCAGAAATGACCGATTTTCGGTCGTCGATGCGCGCTGCAGGTGGCACAGTCAAAGTCGCGAAGAACCGCCTCGTCAAGCTTGCTCTTGAGGGTACGGAAGCTGAACACATGTCTGGCCTGTTTACAGGCCCGACACTGATCGCCTTTGCAGACGATCCTGTGGCAGCCCCGAAAGCGGCCAGTGAGTTCGCCAAGAAAAACGACAAGCTCGTTATTCTGGGCGGCGCCATGGGCGCGACCAACCTCGATGAAAACGGTGTGAAGGCTCTGGCCACAATGCCGTCGATTGATGAACTGCGCGGTAAGATCATTGGTATGATCAATACGCCTGCACAGCGCATCGCGATGCTGACCAACGCACCGGCTGGTGCTGTGGCACGTGTCATCGGGGCCTACTCGACAAAAGAGGAAGCCGCGTAGCGGACTTCAACCCAATTACGCCCGCGAGGGCATTTCAACCATTCGTTCGAATTGACGAACATACGCAAGGAATATGAATATGGCTGATCTTCAAAAGATCGTAGACGACCTGTCCGCACTGACCGTGCTGGAAGCTGCTGAACTTTCAAAAATGCTGGAAGAGCACTGGGGCGTTTCCGCCGCTGCTCCTGTGGCTGTTGCTGCTGCTGGTGCTGCACCTGCTGCTGAAGCTGCTGAAGAAAAAGACGAGTTTGACGTCATTTTGACTGCTGCTGGCGACAAGAAAATCAACGTCATCAAAGAAGTTCGCGGCATCACGGGTCTTGGCCTGAAAGAAGCCAAAGACCTCGTCGAAGGCGCTCCAAAGCCTATCAAAGAAGGCATCTCAAAAGGCGAAGCAGAAGAGCTGAAGAAACAGCTCGAAGAAGCTGGTGCTTCTGTCGAACTGAAGTAAGTTCGCAGGTCTTTCGAGACACAATTCAATGGCTCCGCAACAAACGATGCGGGGCCATTTTTGTATCTGAACGTGTATCTTGGTCAGTGGGCTAAGAATTTACAGCCTTGCGGATGGCTGTTTTGTCGATTTTACCCATGCTATTGCGCGGCAAATTGGTGAATGTGATTACCGCTTTTGGCTGTTTGAAACGGGCAATGCGGTCTTTGAAAAACGCGGTCAGCTCCTCAATTTCCAATGATGCACCCGGCGCAAGTTCGACGGCGGCAACGGGTGTTTCACCCCAATGGAGATCGGACCGCCCAACAATCGCAATAGCATTGATGGCTGGATGATCGAGTGCAACGGCTTCGATTTCGGCCGGATAAATGTTCTCCCCACCGGAGATGATCACGTCTTTTGACCGGTCGACGATCCAATAAAAGCCGTTGGCATCCACATGGCCGATGTCGCCGGTATTGTACCAGCCGTTTTGCAGAACTTTGTCGGTCTCATTGTGGTTGCGCCAATAGCAGCTCAATATGTTGGGTCCGCTGACCCAGATTTCCCCATTGACGCCCGTGCGGCAGGATGCGCCCTGGGCATCGCGAATGTCGATTTCGCACAAGTGGGCTGGCGATCCGGCGGAGCCTTCGGCCTGCACGGCGTGTGCGACGGGCATGGCGATGGCTGTGGGGCCGGTTTCTGTTGCGCCATAAACCTGGCTCAGTGGAATGCCCTTGTCGTGCCAGGCTTTTGTTTGATTCATGGGCACGATTGATGATCCCATGACAACATATTTCATGGCGTCGAAACGGGCGTCTTGCCAACCCTCCAGGCCCATCATCGCTGACATTTGGGCAGGGACAAAAATGCTGGTGATAATGCGGTCGCGTTGCAGTGCATTCAGCGTTTCGCCGGGATCGAATTTTGCGTGGAGATAAATCGTTGCCCCATTGGTCAGGGCAGGCAGCAACAGAATACATAATCCGCCTACGTGAAACAGGGGCAGTGTGATCAACACGTTCTGCCCCGGTAGAAACCCATAAAGGGCATTGCCGTTTTCAATATTTGCATCAACGGCACTGCGCGACAGCAATACGCCTTTGGGTTTGCCGGTTGTGCCAGAGGTGTAGACCAACAGCAGGGCATCATCCTGTGCCACATCGGCAGCGGGACAGTCTGAACCTTGCTCATTGTGATCCAGGGTTGATGTGTGAACGAACTGGCAATTGGCGTTTGTAAGTGCGGCCACGGTGTCGGAAAAATGGTCGTCATAAAAGCAAATCACCGGTTCGCAATTGTCCACCAGATACGCATATTCGTCGCGGGCAAGGCGGCTGTTCCAGGGGGAAAAGATCGCCCCCACATGGGCGCAGGCATAGACCAGATATAAAATGTTTGGGTGATTGAGGCCAAGAAAGGCCACCCGGTCCCCGCGCTTCACGCCGTATTTCATGGCCAATAATTGGGCTGTGGTTTGCGAGCGGCTCTGCAGTTCGTGAAACGTGATTGTTTCACCTTCGAACACGAGGGCAGGGGCATGGGGTGAGGTGGTGGCCCAATGGCGCAGTCTTTGTGTCAGATTCATAGGGTATGCGGCCTATTCGCGGGGTTCGCCCGGTTCAAACAGACTTTCTTCACCCAATCGGTTTTCGGCGATTTCGGCTGTCCAGGGCAACATCAGCGAGCCGCACCGGCTCTCGCGATACAGGCGCTCAAGCGGCATGCTTTTTAACAATGTGCGCCCACCGCAGGTTCGCATGGCCAGCGAACAGATATCCTGTGAATGTTCCATGATCGTATATTGCGCTGCATAGGCGCGCATACGCTGTGCTTTTGTCGGGCCATAGGCGGCGTCGGCGATTGTGGTTTCAAACAGGGCGCGGGACTGTTCCAGCTTCAGACGCATCTGGGCAACCGCATGCTGTTTCGACGGTATGTCGCGCAGGCCCGGGCGCAAATATTCGACGGTAAAATCAAATGCTGCCTGGGAAATGCCCATATAGGTGGGGCACAGGGTGAAGAACATGTGTGGCCATTTTAGAGACAATTCATAATAGACACCGGGCGGGAGCAATTCCAACTCGTCGGGCACGAATACCTCTTCCATTTTCAACCCGCGCGAGACGGTTGCGCGCATGCCAACCGGATCCCAGGGACCGAATATCTCAAATCCCTCGGCGCTTTCGGGAACGCATAAATAGACCGCCTTCTTGATCTTGTCGCGACCCTCCATTCCCTCAACCGTGCAGATCATGGAGTAATAACTTGCAGCACCGGCAAGAGAGGCAAAATGCTTGACGCCGTTGACAATCCATCCGCCCTCAACTTTGCGCGCCGTGGTGCCAAAAGGTGCCTTGCCCGCAGCGGCTGCTGAATTGGGTTCGGAGAAGGGTTGAGCGAATATCGCTCCATCCTCAAGGACACGGGCATAGAGTTTGGCGCGCCGCCGGTTTTGTTCTTCGCGCAGTTCGTCAAAGCCGGGGGTCGTATCAAACACACTGCCGGTCCAGAACATGGTTTGCGCATGCATGTTGAATGTCAGAGCTGTGGCCCCGCACCAGCGGGCAATTTCCTGGGATATTTTGCAATAGGTTTCATAGCTGACACCAATGCCACCATAGTCGGCTGGAATGGTGAGGCCGAGAAATCCGGCGGCGCGCAGGTCTTCGTAATTCTCCGTGGGAAACTTTGCCTCCAGATCATATTCTTCTGCCCGATCGGCAAAACGGTTTTGCCCCAGCCAACGTGCCGCACTGATCAGTTCTTCTTCGGTGGACTTGCTTGTGATCGTGGGGAAGAAGTTTTGGGGGGCGATGTTCATTGATCAATCCAGGCGCTGAAGAAATGAAGTGAGATGGTGGTTGAACGCCGGTGCGTTTTCAATGGGCGCCATATGTCCGGTATTCTCCAGTTCCACATAGATGCTGTTGGCAATATGCTGCGCCATGCGTGCCATCATTTTTGCTGGAGAATTGGTGTCATGATCACCGGCAATGAGTAGAGTGGGGACGGTGATGTTGGGCAGATTGCTGCGCTGGTCAAAGCCTGTAATGGTCTGCATGGCGAGACGGTAGGCCTCGACAGATACGCGCGACATGACCTCCACCACATTTTCAACCGCGGCGCTGTCGGGCGATGAACCCAACAGTTTTGGCGCAAAGCTGCGGGCAAATTCCGGCATGGTCATGCCATTGTCGAATGGTTCAAAACGCGCCCGCAGAAACTCCTTTTGGAAATCGCCATCGGGTTTTCCAAAGGCCGGGCTGGTGGCGGATAATATGAGCGCGGACACACGGTCAGGGTGGGCGGCATAGACTTCCTGTGCGGTCATGCCCCCAAGCGAATGGCCGCATATTACGGCATTTTCCAATTTATAGTGGTCCAATATATCGATCACTGCGCGCATGTGGGGTTCAAACCCGGCTTGTTGGGGCAGGGGTGTTTGTCCAAAGCCCGGCGCATCAAATGCGATGAACCGCCACCCGGCACGGGTGACCGCATCGGCCTGGGCCATCCAGCCTTCCTTGCCACTGCCCACGCCGTGGAGAAAGACAACTGCCCGGGCGCTTTCGCCAATAGATGTGTGGGAAACGCTCATGCAAGTTCCGCGATCAACTCGCCATCGACGACCACATCGCGGCCATCGAGCTTGATGGAGCATCCTTGCATCGGCAGGTCGAAATGGCCCAGTGAATAGCGTTTTGCGATTTCATTTGCGCCGGTTGAAAAAAGGAAATTCCCGGCAAAAACGCGCTGTTCGGTGCCGTTGTGGTCGCCTTTATCGTAATGGGCCATGGACACCCATTTTGCTTGATTGTTCATGCCCCAGCCCACATGGGAGGTGGCATAGGCGTCCGGGTCGTTCCAAACATCGATGGCCTCATGCATCAACCGGGCGTCCAGCGTGTCGCCCTGAATATCGGTGATGTAGTCGTTTTCCAGAACCAGACGTACGGGCTGCTCAAGATATCGTTTGAACGTCAGATTCTGATCGCCACGGTCGAGCACCAATATGCCATTTGTCGTGTTGCGTGCCGGGAAGGCGAGACACAGGCCACCTGGCCAGTTCGTAATTGTGCCAGGCGTTGTGGTGAAGCCCCAACCGCCGCCGACAACAGCGCTTTCAAGATTAATGGTGAGGTCGGTGCCAGCTGCAGACGTGACACGCATTTCCTTGGCACCGCGCATCATTTTCATACCGGTTTTCACCCGTTCTTTAAGCGCAGGTTCGAACCCCACCCGTTCTAGAATCTCCGGGTGTTCATTGGAGATCATCAACACGCGCGATCCGGACTTTAGAATTCCCGGCAGTTCGGGGGCGTGTAAAAGGCCCTCCACGGTGCAATCGATAATCAATCCGCCAAATTTCAGGGCGGCCATGGCGGGGCCATGGTTTTGCAAAGAGGCTGATGCGCCGGTTGAACGAATGGGCACCGGGGCCGACTGGGCGGGCGTGGTGATCACCAGATGGGCTGGTCTTGCCTTCAATTGAACCAAGGCCAATTCTGCCAGATGCACGTTGATCTGGCGGGATTGGGTTTCTGAAAGAATGACAACTTCATCGCCCTGCGACACGCCGCTCAGCGAAAAGAGTTCAGCAAACAGGTTGATCCATTTGCCTTCAATACGGTCTGTGAACATGGGCGGATTTGACGGGTTCTTGTTTGTCCAATTTCAGCATGTCGCTTGAGCTTTGTCGATAATGCCCGGTTTGTTTGTTGGAAATCATCAAATGCGGCCCCAAATCGAGCCAGAATCTCATACCTTTGACCAAGGGAAGGCAGATTATGGGCAGATGTCCGTTTCTTTCGTTGACTCATCGATCTTTCCAAAGCGATATTCTCATCAAAATATGCACTTAAAGCGTTTAACTGGGAGGTTAACATGAACAAGATACTCAAGGGGCTATTTGCCTCGACGATTGCCATTGGCACATTTGCAGGCAGCGCGCTGGCTGCGGACAAAGTGCTCACATTTTCCCATTGGGCCGGGCCAAAACATGCCATGGCAACAAAGGTTATGCCCTGGCTGAATGAAGAGCTGAAAAAATGCTCCGGCGGGTCGCTCAGCGTCAAACTAGAAAATGGTCTGGCACCGCCGCCAGCGCAATATGACACGATCCGTGACGGTGTTGCCGATATTGGCTGGATTGTGCACGGCTATACCAAGGGCAAATTCCTGACCACCAAAATGGTCGAAATGCCTGGCCTGACCGGCAATGCGGAAACCTTGTCGGCGGCGTTTCAGTCAACACATGAAAAATTCTTCGCGCCCGCCAAGGAAGCCAAAGGTGTGCAGGTGCTGGCCAATTTCGTTCACGGGCCCGGTGGCATTCACACCAAGGAAGAAATCACTTCCTACAAGCAGGTTGAGGGCTTGAAGCTGCGCGTGGGTGGCGGTGTGGCCAATGCCGTTGGCAGTGCGCTTGGCGCGGCGGGCGTGAACATGCCTGCACCGGCGGTTTATGAAGCCATTTCGTCGGGTGTCGCTGAAGGCGTGTTCTTCCCCATGGAAACAATGTTTTCTTTCAAGATCAACGAACTTGCCAAATATTCGTTCATGAACCCCGATGGCATGTATACGACCTCATTCGGCCTGATCCTGAACCAGGGCAGCTATGATGGTCTCTCTGATGCCCACCGGGGCTGTGTCGACAAATTGCGCGGTGTTGAAATGGCGCGCACAATCGGCAAATTCTGGGATGAAGCAGATGAGATTGGTCGCGCAGAATCTGTTAAATCCGGCCTGAAAATCAACGAAGCCAGCGCCGAAGAGCGGGCCTATTTCAAAGAGAAAACAGCCGCTATTCAGGCCGAGGTTCTTGCAGAGATCGACAGCCGCGGCGTTGATGCAAAAGCTGCGCTTGAGCATATGAAGTCGATGCTGAAATAGGATTGTTCGTTTCAATAATGCGAAATTTCCTGTCGAAAACAGAAAGGCTGGCGGATTCCGTCAGCCTTTTTGCAGCCAATATTGCAGCCCTGATTCTGCTCCTGCTGGTGGTGCTTACCTGCGTGGATGTCATTGGCCGGTATTTTTTCAATTCGCCGCTGGTTGGAGCCGTTGAACTGGTCGAGATCTGTATGGGCGCAATTGTGTTCTTTTCGTTTCCCTTGATGTTCCTGCGCAATGACCATGTGATCGTGGATCTGGTGCCGCATTTTAAGCGGGGCTATCTGGGGTGGATCACTTCACTGTTGTTTTTGGCTGTCACCTTTTACATCGCCATATTGTTGGGCGACCGGGTTTATGACTATGCGGTGCGCGCGTTTGAAGACGGTGATGTGACCGAATATCTGACGATCCCACGCTATTTCGTGGTGGGCTTCATTACGGCGGCCATTTTTTCTGCCGCCGCCGTTACCCTGCTTCGGTTTTTGATGTTGTTGTCGAGGCCGGGAACAGGCGATGAAGGCGAGGGTGAGGACGCGCAATGATTTCTGCGTTGGTTGGGTTTGCTGCCGTTCTTGTGCTGGCCTTCATGCGCATGCCTTTGGGGGTTGCGCTTGGGCTGGTTGGGGTGCTTGGCTTCACCTATGAATCGAGTTTCCGCGCGGCCATGTCCAGCGCCAGCCGTCTCGTCATTGATTCCAGCCAGTCTTATGGATTGTCCGTGGTGCCGCTGTTCATCCTCATGGGGTTGATGGTGGAACGGGGCGGTATGGCCAAGGAATTGTACCGGGCGGCTTATGTATTCCTGGGGCACCGGCGCGGCGGCCTTGCCATGTCGACCATCTGTGCCTGCGGCATGTTCTCCGCCATTTGCGGTTCGTCTTTGGCCACAGCGGCGACCATGTCAAAAGTCTCCATGCCGGAGATGCGCCGTTACAAATACAGCGATTCCCTGGCGACCGCTTCCATCGCAGCAGGCGGGACATTGGGTATCCTGATCCCACCCAGTGTTATTCTTGTGATCTATGGCCTGATCACCAATGCATCTGTGGGCAAATTGTTCATCGCGGGCGTTTTGCCCGGCCTCATCGGCGTGCTGTTCTATTTGATGGCCGTTATGTTTGTGGTTTCCCGCAATCCGGAAGCGGGACCAGCCGGTGAACGTACCGGGTGGGGCGAACGCCTGCTGGCCCTGCGCGATGTGTGGTCAACACTGGGGCTGTTTATCTTTGTCATTGGCGGGATCTATGTGGGGGCTTTCACACCCACCGAAGCGGCAGGCATGGGCGCTGCGGGATCGATTGTGATCGCCTGGTGGCGGGGGGCTTTGAGCCGACAGGTTGTCATGGAGGTTACCCGCGAGACAACATTGACGACTGCGAAATTGTTCATGGTCTTGTTTGGTGCGATGATTTTCTCGAATTTCGTCAATCGGGCAGGCTTGCCGGACGGACTGATCAACATCGTCAACAGTTTCGATGTGTCGCCGCTCGGGGTGATCTTTGTTATTTTGGCCATATATCTGGTTTTGGGCTGCGTGTTCGAATCCCTGTCGATGATTCTGCTCACCGTGCCGATTTTTGCGCCACTGGTGGAAGGATTAGGTTTTGATATCGTCTGGTTTGGCATTTTGGTGGTTGTGGCAACGGAAATCAGCCTGATTACACCGCCCATAGGGCTGAATGTGTTCGTGCTTAAAGGCGTGTTGAAAGATGTGCCCGTGAGCACTATTTTCAAAGGCGTGACGCCCTTTTGGGTGGCGGATATCTTCCGTCTGGTGCTGCTGGCGCTGGTGCCCGGCCTTGCCCTTTGGCTGCCGTCATTCATGTAGCTGGCCATGTAGCTGGCATGTAGCTGGGCCACAGAAACAGGGGTGATTTGTGCAGGGCTGCCCCTTGCGCTGCCATATTGTGATCTCTATAAGCAGGGTAACGCATTGATATGGCCCGGTTGCATGGGGTCTGAAATGTATTTCGTATCTGTGTCTTTTAACCGGCTTCACCGAATGGATGGGTGTTAGCGCGGTTTTTTGCGCTTTTTGGGTGGCTGGCGTTTGCGGTTTACAATATCGCGGGTGAGGGCTTTCAGATTGTGCGCATGGCTGCGTTCACGTCAAAGCGTGCGGATCACCGTGCGCGAACATGTTTTAACCTGGAATAATCCTCTTTCCGGGCCATCCACAGGAGCCGCCTTCATATGGCAAAATCCAGCAAATCCCACGTCTTTAACGGTCGCAAGCGTGTCCGCAAGGTCTATGGCAATATTACCGAAGTGACGGATATGCCGAACCTCATCGAGGTTCAGATGTCTTCCTATGATGCATTTCTCATGGTTCAGGAACCCGATGGCGGGCGCGGCGATGAGGGATTGCAGGCGGTGTTCAATTCCGTTTTCCCGATCAAGGATTTTTCCGGTGCAGCGCAGCTGGATTTCGTTCGCTATGATTTTGAAGCGCCGAAATATGATACCGAAGAGTGCCGCCAGCGCGATATGACCTATTCAGCGCCGCTGAAGGTGACTTTGCGCCTGATCGTATTTGATATCGACGAGGATACGGGCGCCAAGTCCGTGAAGGATATCAAGGAGCAGGAAGTGTATATGGGCGACATGCCGCTCATGACCGGCAATGGTACGTTCATCATCAACGGCACGGAGCGGGTGATCGTTTCTCAGATGCACCGTTCGCCGGGCGTATTTTTTGACCACGACAAGGGCAAGACCCATTCATCCGGCAAGTTGTTGTTTGCTTCGCGCATCATTCCTTACCGTGGATCGTGGCTGGACATTGAATTTGATGCCAAAGACATTGTGTATGCTCGCATCGACCGTCGCCGGAAGATTCCTGCCACATCGCTGCTGATGGCGCTTGGCCTTGATGGCGAAGAAATCCTCGATTTCTTCTACAACAAGGTGGCGTTCGAATATGACGCGAAAAAAGGCTGGAGCATGCCGTTCGACGCGGAGCGCCTGAAAGGTTCCAAGCCGACCGAAGATATTGTTGATGCCAAGACCGGCAAAACAATCATCGAAGCGGGTAAAAAAGTCACTGCCCGTACCGTCAAGGATCTTGGAGACAAGGTGAAGGCCGTTCGTGTGACGCCTGAAGCCCTGCACGGCCGCTATATCGCCGAAGACATCGTCAACATGGAAACCGGCGAGATTTATTTCGAAGCCGGTGACGAACTGTCCTATGAGGTCGACGAGAAGACCGGTGACGCTTCCGGTTCCGTCGTTGAGCTTCTCGACATGGGCTATACGACAATCGATGTGCTCGATATCGACCACGTCAATATCGGCGCTTACATGCGTTCGACATTGGCGGCGGATAAAAACCAGGCCCGTCAGGATGCCTTGTTTGATATCTACCGCGTCATGCGCCCAGGCGAGCCGCCCACACTGGAAACGGCAGAAGCCATGTTCCAGTCGCTGTTCTTTGACCGTGAGCGCTATGACCTGTCGGCTGTTGGCCGCGTGAAAATGAATTCCCGTCTCGACCTTGATGCGGAAGACACTGTGCGTGTCCTGCGCAAGGAAGACATTCTGGCGGTCATGAAAACGCTGGTTGAATTGCGTGATGGTAATGGCTCGATTGATGATATCGACAACCTGGGCAACCGCCGGGTTCGCTCGGTTGGCGAATTGATGGAAAACCAGTACCGCGTTGGTCTGTTGCGCATGGAGCGCGCCATCAAGGAGCGCATGTCGTCGATCGAGATCGATACGGTAATGCCGCAGGATCTGATTAACGCGAAGCCTGCTGCTGCTGCGGTGCGTGAATTCTTTGGTTCTTCCCAGCTGTCGCAGTTTATGGACCAAACGAACCCGCTGTCAGAAATCACCCACAAACGCCGTTTGTCGGCGCTTGGACCCGGTGGTCTGACCCGCGAACGCGCAGGCTTTGAAGTGCGTGACGTTCATCCAACCCATTATGGCCGTATCTGCCCGATTGAAACGCCGGAAGGTCCGAACATTGGCCTGATCAACTCGCTGGCGACCTTTGCCCGCATCAACAAATATGGCTTCATCGAAAGCCCATACCGCAAGGTTGTTGATGGCAAGGTCACAAGCGATGTTGTGTATTTGTCCGCCATGGAAGAAGCCAAATATGTGGTGGCCCAGGCAAACGCGCCTTTGGATGAAAAAGGCACGTTTATCAATGAGTTCGTGATCTGTCGTCAGGCAGGGGACGTGCAGAACATGCCCGTCGCCAATGTGGATCTGATGGATGTGTCGCCCAAACAGCTGGTATCGGTTGCTGCGGCGCTGATCCCGTTCCTGGAAAACGATGACGCCAACCGTGCGCTCATGGGCTCCAACATGATGCGTCAGGCCGTGCCACTTGTGCGTGCTGAAGCGCCATTTGTTGGAACCGGCATGGAGCCTATTGTGGCCCGCGATTCCGGTGCTGCGATTGGTGCCCGCCGTGGCGGTGTGGTGGATCAGGTGGATGCGACACGTATTGTTGTGCGCGCCACTGAAGATCTCGACCCGGCCAAGCCCGGCGTTGACATCTACCGCTTGCAGAAGTTCCAGCGTTCCAACCAGTCAACCTGTATCAACCAGCGGCCGCTGGTGCGTGTGGGTGATATTTTGAACAAGGGTGACATTATCGCCGACGGTCCATCGACCGACCTGGGTGATCTGGCGCTGGGCCGTAACGTGCTCGTCGCGTTCATGCCCTGGAACGGCTATAATTTCGAAGACTCCATCCTGCTGTCCGAGCGTATTGTGCGTGACGACGTGTTCACCTCCATTCACCTTGAAGAATTCGAAGTGATGGCCCGTGACACCAAGCTGGGGCCGGAAGAAATCACCCGTGACATTCCCAATGTTTCTGAAGAGGCTTTGAAAAACCTCGATGAAGCGGGCATCACCTATATCGGTGCTGAAGTTGGTCCCGGCGATATTCTTGTTGGCAAGATCACGCCAAAGGGCGAAAGCCCAATGACACCGGAAGAAAAGCTTCTGCGCGCCATTTTTGGTGAAAAAGCCTCCGATGTGCGTGATACGTCCCTGCGCATGAGCCCGGGTGCTTTCGGCACGGTTGTTGAAGTTCGTGTCTTCAACCGTCACGGCATCGAAAAAGACGAGCGCGCCATGGCGATTGAGCGCGAGGAAATTGAAACCCTCGCCAAAGACCGCGATGACGAGCAGGCCATCCTCGACCGTAACGTGTATGGCCGCCTGGCCGATATGCTCAAGAACAAAGAAGGCGTTGCCGGGCCTAAGGGCTACAAAAAAGGCACCAAGATCACGCCGGAATTGATGGAAGAGCACCCCCGCAGTCAGTGGTGGATGTTTGCTGTCGATAACGAGAAGCTGCAAGGCCAGATCGAAGCTCTGCGCGGCCAGTATGACGAGTCCAAAGGAATGCTCGAAGGCCGCTTCATGGACAAGGTCGAAAAGCTGCAGCGCGGTGACGAGCTGCCGCCTGGTGTGATGAAAATGGTCAAGGTTTTCGTGGCCATCAAACGCAAGCTGCAGCCTGGCGACAAAATGGCTGGCCGTCACGGCAACAAAGGTGTTGTTTCCCGGATCATGCCGATTGAAGACATGCCGTTCCTTGAAGATGGAACCCATGCTGACATCGTGTTGAACCCGCTTGGCGTTCCGTCGCGCATGAATGTTGGTCAGATCCTTGAAACCCATCTGGGTTGGGCCTGCGCTGGCATGGGTCGCAAGATTGGTGGCCTGCTGGAAGAATACGAAAAGAACGGCAAGCAGGAAGCTTTGCGCCAGGAGATTGAGGCGATTTATCCCGCCAATGATCGCAATGAGCCGGTGCGTGACTATGATGATGAATCCATCGTTCGTATCGCTGAACAGCTGAAAACCGGTGTGCGCATTGCAACACCCGTATTTGACGGTGCCCACGAGCCAGACATTGTGGACATGCTGGAGCAGGCCGGTCTCGATGCTTCGGGACAATCCACTCTCTATGATGGTCGCACAGGTGAAGCCTTCGACCGTCCGGTGACCATGGGCTATATCTATATGCTCAAACTGCACCACCTTGTGGATGATAAAATCCACGCCCGTTCGATTGGTCCATACTCGCTTGTTACGCAGCAGCCGCTGGGTGGTAAGGCGCAGTTTGGTGGCCAGCGCTTCGGGGAGATGGAGGTCTGGGCGCTGGAAGCCTACGGCGCTGCATACACGTTGCAGGAAATGCTGACTGTGAAATCGGATGACGTGGCGGGTCGTACCAAAGTGTACGAATCCATCGTGCGCGGCGATGACACGTTTGAAAGCGGCATTCCAGAAAGCTTCAACGTGCTTGTCAAAGAGATGCGGTCCCTTGGTCTTTCGGTCGAATTGGAGAATTCCAAGATCGAACCGGAAGAAGAAGAAGATCAGGACAATGTCGATTTCGACATGCCGGACGCTGCTGAATAAACCGAACAACAGGAGAGGCGGCGTCGGATTAAGCCCTGCTGCCTTTCCAATCTGCCGGTAACCCGCGAAGCGTGGTTACAAGAAACAGAATTACCAAGGGGCCAAAGTCCCCAAAAGGAGAACTCCACATGAACCATGAGGTCATGAATCTCTTCAATCCGCAGGTTGTTGCCCAGACTTTCGATTCCATCCGGATTTCGATTGCCAGCCCGGAAAAAATTCTATCGTGGTCGTTCGGCGAAATTAAAAAGCCGGAAACCATCAACTATCGCACGTTCAAACCGGAGCGCGATGGCCTGTTCTGCGCCCGTATCTTTGGCCCGATCAAGGATTACGAATGCCTGTGCGGCAAATATAAGCGTATGAAATACAAGGGTATTATCTGCGAGAAATGTGGCGTTGAAGTCACCCTGTCGCGGGTGCGGCGTGAGCGCATGGGCCACATCGACCTGGCCTCGCCGGTTGCCCATATCTGGTTTCTGAAATCACTGCCTTCGCGCATTGGCCTGTTGCTGGACATCACGCTGAAAGACCTGGAGCGGGTTCTCTATTTTGAGAATTTCGTGGTTATTGAACCGGGCCTGACACCGCTGAAAGAGTTCCAGCTGCTCACCGAAGAAGAGCATATGATCGCCCAGGAAGAATATGGCGATGATTCCTTCACAGCGATGATTGGCGCGGAAGCCATCCATGAGATGCTGTCGGGTCTTGATCTTGAAAAACTCGTCAATGAGTTGCGCGAAGAGATCGTCACGACGACTTCCGAGCTGAAATACAAGAAGCTGTCGAAGCGCTTGAAAACAGCCGAAGCGTTCCTGGATTCCGGCAACCGCCCGGAATGGATGATCATGAAAACCATCCCTGTGATTCCACCGGACCTGCGTCCGCTGGTGCCACTGGATGGTGGCCGCTTTGCAACCTCTGATCTTAACGACCTTTACCGTCGGGTGATCAACCGGAACAACCGTCTGAAACGCCTGATGGAACTGCGTGCGCCTGATATCATCATCCGCAACGAAAAGCGTATGTTGCAGGAATCCGTTGATGCGCTGTTCGACAATGGTCGCCGTGGCCGCACCATTACAGGTGCCAACAAGCGTCCGTTGAAATCACTTTCCGACATGCTGAAAGGCAAGCAGGGGCGTTTCCGTCAAAACCTGCTCGGCAAGCGCGTCGACTATTCCGGCCGTTCCGTGATTGTGGTTGGTCCAGAACTCAAACTGCACCAGTGTGGCCTGCCCAAGAAAATGGCTCTGGAACTGTTCAAGCCGTTCATCTATGCGCGTCTTGATGCCAAGGGTTATTCATCCACGGTCAAACAGGCGAAAAAGCTGGTTGAGAAAGAAAAGCCCGAAGTCTGGGATATTCTCGACGAGGTGATCCGCGAGCATCCGGTTCTGCTGAACCGTGCGCCAACCCTTCACCGTCTTGGCATTCAGGCGTTTGAGCCCGTGCTGATTGAAGGCAAGGCCATTCACCTGCACCCGCTTGTTTGTGCGGCGTTTAACGCGGACTTTGATGGCGACCAGATGGCTGTTCACGTGCCACTTTCGCTGGAAGCACAGCTGGAAGCGCGCGTGTTGATGATGTCCACCAACAACATCCTGCACCCGGCCAATGGTCAGCCGATCATCGTGCCGTCGCAGGACATCGTTTTGGGTCTCTACTATCTGTCGATTGAGGCAGAGGGTGAGCCAGGACAGGGCATGGCATTTGCTGATATGGGCGAATTGCGCCACGCGCTCGACAATGGCGTCGTGACGCTGCATGCCAAAATCAAAGGCCGTTTCACAACGGTTGATGAGGAAGGCAATCTCGTCAACGAGCTGCACGATACAACGCCGGGCCGGATGATGATGGCAGAACTTCTGCCGCGCCAGGTTGGCGTTGGCATGGACATCGTCAATCAGGAAATGACCAAGAAGAACATCTCCGCGATGATCGACAAGGTTTACCGCAATTGCGGCCAGAAAGACACGGTCATCTTCTGTGACCAGATCATGAAGCTTGGTTTCGAGCAGGCGTGTAAGGCCGGGATTTCCTTTGGTAAGGATGACATGGTCATTCCGCCCACCAAGGAAAAACTGGTTGCCGATACCCAGGCGCAAGCCAAGGAATTTGAGCAGCAGTATAATGATGGTCTCATCACCCAGGGCGAAAAATACAACAAGGTTGTGGATGCCTGGGCGAAATGCGGCGACAAGGTTGCCGACGAAATGATGAGTGGCCTGCAGGAAACCAAGTTCGATGAAAATGGTCGCCAGTTGCAGATGAACTCGGTGTACATGATGTCCCGCTCCGGGGCGCGTGGTTCGCCAGCTCAGATGAAACAGCTTGCGGGAATGCGCGGCCTGATGGCCAAGCCTTCCGGTGAGATCATCGAAACGCCGATCATCTCGAACTTTAAAGAAGGCTTGTCTGTGATGGAGTACTTCAACTCCACCCACGGTGCCCGTAAAGGTCTCGCTGACACGGCTCTGAAAACTGCAAACTCCGGTTATCTGACCCGCCGTCTGGTTGACGTGGCTCAGGATTGCATCATCAACGAAACCGATTGTGGCACCGAGAACGGCCTCACAATGCAAGCCATTGTGGATGCCGGCCAAATGGTTGCATCCTTGAGCCAGCGTATCTCCGGTCGTGCTTCTGCAGAAGAGATCACCCACCCCGAAACCGGGGAAGTGATTGTTGCTGCGGGGCAGTCGATTGAAGAAACTGACGCGGCCCGCATTGAGGAAGCTGGAATTCAGCAGGTGAAAATCCGCTCGGCTCTGACATGTGAAACCCGCACCGGCATTTGCGCAACCTGTTATGGCCGTGACCTGGCACGGGGCACACCCGTTAATATGGGTGAAGCTGTCGGCGTTATCGCTGCCCAGTCCATCGGTGAGCCTGGAACCCAGTTGACCATGCGTACCTTCCACATTGGTGGTACGGCACAGGTTGTGGATTCCTCCTTCATCGAAGCTTCCTATGAAGGTGTCGTTAAAGTGCGCAACCGCAACGTTGTGCGCGATTCCGATAACCGTCTGATGGCGATGGGCCGCAATATGGCGATCCTCATCCTCGACGAGCAGGGCAATGAGCGGGCGGTTCATCGTCTCACTTATGGTTCGCGTTTGCATGTGGATGATGGTGACAAGGTCAACCAGGGCGAGCGTATCGCTGAATGGGATCCCTACACACGCCCAATTTTGACGCCTGCTGGCGGCACGGTTGAGTTTGAAGATCTGATTGAAGGTGTTTCCGTTTCAGAATCTGCCGATGAGAATACCGGTATCGTCAAGCGCATGGTCATTGACTGGCGCACCAACCCGCGCGGGGCTGATCTTAAACCAGCTCTCGTGGTGAAGGATGCCAAGGGCAATGTGGTCACATCGGAACAGGGGGGCGAAGCCCGCTTCCTGCTTTCTGTGGACGCAATTCTGTCGGTCGAGCCAGATGCAGCGGTTCATGCCGGTGACGTGCTGGCCCGTGTGCCTCTGGAAAGTGCCAAGACCAAAGACATCACCGGTGGTTTGCCGCGGGTGGCGGAATTGTTTGAAGCACGGCGTCCAAAAGACGCGGCTGTGATTGCGGAAATTGACGGAACCATCCGTTTTGGCCGTGACTACAAGAACAAGCGCCGGATCCACATTGAGCCAAATGACGAGACCGTTGAACCGGTCGAGCATCTCATCCCGAAAGGCAAGCCGTTCCACCACCAGGATGGCGATCCAATCGAGAAGGGCGACTATCTGCTCGACGGCAACCCTGCGCCGCATGACATTCTTGCGGTCAAAGGCGTTGAAGCGTTGGCGTCCTATCTGGTTGACGAAGTGCAGGAAGTCTATCGATTGCAGGGCGTTGGCATCAACGACAAGCACATCGAAGTCATCGTGCGTCAGATGCTCCAGAAGGTCGAAATTTCCGAGCCGGGCGAGTCCGGTCTTGTGAAAGGCGAACAGATGGACCGCATCGAAATGGACCTGATGAACGAAAAACTTGCCGAAGAAGGCCGTGCGCCTGCGGTTGGCGAGCCGGTTTTGCTGGGCATCACGAAAGCGTCGTTGCAGACACGTTCCTTCATCTCCGCGGCATCGTTCCAGGAAACAACCCGCGTGTTGACGGAAGCGGCGGTTGCCGGCAAGTCCGATACGCTGGAAGG
This sequence comes from uncultured Rhizobiaceae group bacterium, assembly GCA_937930845.1. Classification (GTDB taxonomy): domain Bacteria; phylum Pseudomonadota; class Alphaproteobacteria; order Rhizobiales; family Rhizobiaceae; genus Pseudahrensia. The sequence continues at coordinate 13,933 of CALHBJ010000010.1, read as the reverse complement.
CCTGAAAGAGAACGTGATTGTGGGTCGTCTGATCCCGGCCGGTACGGGCGGTGTGATGAACCAGGTACGCCGTGTTGCCAATTCTCGCGATGATTTGATCATCGAGGAAGAGCGCAAGGTTCAGGAAGCCGAAGCAGCAATGCTGGCGGATATGAGCGAAGGCGAGGCCGCTGAATAAGGCTCTAAAGCCTAAATAATTCAAACATGTAGAAGGCCGTGACGGTTTCCGTCGCGGCCTTTTATCTTTTGGACGACCCGCCAGGCAGCCTGGCGTGGAAACCATAAGATGGTGAATATTTTGACTCGCGCACGTTTTGTTGTGCACAATAGCACTCAAATACATGCCGATATGCGTGTATCCGGGGCAGAAAGCTGATCGATATTCGATCTTATCTCGTCGGGCTAGTGAGTGCGCAATGACTGATATTCAAAATGATAAATCCAGATTTTCGTTGGGCGATGCCCTGCGGCCAGCAACGATCGTGGCGCTGTTGGGGGCCGCATTGGTCGCGCAAGGGTGTTCATCGACCACCAGCACTTCCACATCTGCCTATGCCGCGCTGACATCGCCGCCCAAGGTGAGCCAGTTGACCAGTGACCAGCGCAGCTATCGGATCCGTGATGCGGCTATAAACGCGCGGCCACAACCGCAACAGTTTGATTACGCCTCTATTTATAGTTCGGTGCAGGATGGCGAGGTGTTCGTTCCTGCGTTTGATTATACCAAGATGAATTCTCGCTATTTACGCCAGCAGGTTCGCTATTTTGGACCGGAAAAGCCTGGAACCATTGTTGTCGATGCCCGGCAGAAATTGCTGTATCTGGTCGAGCCCGGCGGCATGGCCATGCGCTACGGCATTGCTGTGGGCAAGGAAGGTTATGGCTGGACCGGCAATTCGGTGCTCCAGTGGAAGCAAAAATGGCCGACCTGGACACCGCCAGCGGAAATGATCGAGCGCAAACCTGAACTGAAAAAATACGCTGATGGACTGAAGGGGAGTACAGACAATCCTCTTGGTGCACGTGCCATGTATCTGTTCAAGGATGGCCGCGATACGTTGTATCGCATTCACGGAACCACAAAGCCTTATTCAATCGGCAAGGCTGCTTCGTCGGGTTGTTTTAGAATGATCAATCAGGACGTGATGGACCTCTATGGCCGCGTGGGCACTAAGGGCCAGGTGTTGGTGCGTGACTATGTCAATAATGACATGATCGCTTCGCGCTAGCGCATTCCACATTCTTAAAGATCCGGTGGCCGGGCGTTCTGCCCGGTGATTAGCTCAATGCGCCCATGTCCTGGCAGGGGTGAAACATCACCTTGCTGATCGTATCAGTCTCCGGTCACCACCGGGGTATCCTTCTGGGTGCCCCATTCGGCCCATGATCCATCGTAAAGCACGTGGTTGCTGTGGCCCAGTGTCTCAAGTGCCAGGGTGATAATTGATGCGGTGACACCGGACCCGCAGCTAGTCGCGATGGGTTTGGAAAGATCGATGCCCTGGGCCTGAAAAGCTTCGCGCAACTGGTCCGCTTCCAGCAATTTTCCATCCACGACCAGTTTGTCGAATGGCAGTGAGTGCGCACCGGGCATATGGCCTGAGCGCACACCGGGGCGCGGTTCTGGCTGTTCGCCGGAGAAGCGCGGTGCAGGGCGCGCGTCTGCCACCTGCATGGTGCGAGACTGGACGACAGACTGCATCTTTGCCAGATCGGCGACTGCATTGGGATTGAATTTGGCCTCAAATTTTCGAGGTGCAATTGGTGCGGAGCCTGATTCAATCGGCAAGCGGTCTTCAATCCATTTGGGCAGTCCGCCATCAAGCAGGACCACTTTTGTGGCCCCCATGACACGAAAATTCCACCAGGCGCGGGCGGCGGAAAACAGACCCATCCCGTCATAAACGACAATGGTGTTTTGGTCTGAAATGCCGAGTTCCCCAACGGCCTTGGCGAATATGTCAGCTGGAGCAAGGGCATGGGGAAGGGTGGACGCGGGATCAACGATTTTGTCGATGTCAAAAAATACGGCACCTGGAATGTGTTGCGCATCAAATTCTGCGCGGCCATCGCGGTTCATGTTCGGCAGATACCATGATGCATCCACAATGGAGACATCAGGATTATCCAGACGGGCGAGCAGCCAGTCGGTATCTACCAGAAACGGATTTTGGGTACTCATGGGGTGCTCTTTCAGGTTTGGGGGAGGGGGCCAAAGCGCAAGCGCATCCGGCGGTTTTCACGTCCCTTTTTCTCGATTTTGCCGATATGGATCTCACCGATTTCCCGCGTTTCGCCCACATGGGTGCCGCCACAGGGCTGGGAGTCGATTGCGGCCTCATCACCGATGCACACAAGGCGGATTTTTCCAATACCGCGTGGGGGCTTTACGTTCTTTGACTTTACCAGCCCGGGATTGGCATCCAGTTCGGCTTCCTCGATCCAGCGCGTGTAAACGGGATGATTGGCTTCAACCAGTGCCTGAATTTTGTCGGTAAGTTCGCCCTTGTCCGCGGTCTCCGTCATGTCAAAATCGATGCGGCTGTCGCTCACCGAAACTGCTGCACCTGTGATGGGCATTGGACAAACGACCGATAGCAAATGACAGGCCGTATGCATGCGCATCAGGTCGTAGCGGCGCTCCCAATCGATATGGGCCACCAGTTTCGCGCCGGCTTCCGGCAATTGGGCGTCTTCAACCGGCACATGGATGATCCTGGTTTTGTTGCCCGGTTCATAGGACGCCACTTCAATTTCAGTCTTGCTGCCATCTTCCCATTCAAGAAAACCACTGTCACCGGACTGTCCGCCACTTGTGGCGTAGAAAACGGTTTGATCAAGAATGATGCCGTTGTTTTCCGTTATAGTGGTTACCCGTGCATCACAGGTTGACAGATAGGCATCGCTGGCAAATAGCGGAACCGTCATTCAGGAACCTCTTCAAAGGGAATGTCGATGTTGGGCCGGTTTTCCATCCATGCCGCAACGGGCAAATCCTTGGAACGCAGGAATTCGGGATTGAACAGTTTGGCCTGATAGCGGGTGCCGTAGTCACACAGGATGGTGACAATGGTGTGGCCGGGCCCCAGTTCCTTTGCCAGACGCACGGCGCCCGCGATGTTGATGCCGGACGATCCCCCCAGAACCAGTCCTTCCTGTTCCATCAGATCGAACACAATGGGCAGGGCTTCATTATCTGAAATACGATAGGGGAAATCCACTTCCAGACCTTCCAGGTTGGCCGTAATGCGGCCCTGGCCGATGCCTTCCGATATGGATGTGCCCTCGGCTTTCAATTCGCCATGGGCGTAATAGCCATAAAGTGCCGCGCCACCTGGGTCCGCAAGGCCAATCTTGATGATTGGATTGCGTTCGCGCAGGGCCGATGCCACGCCTGCCAGTGTGCCGCCGCTGCCGCAAGCGCAGATGAATGCGTCCACTTTACCATCGGTCTGGTCCCAGATTTCCGGGCCTGTTGTATCGATATGGGCCTGACGATTGGCCGTGTTGTCAAACTGGTTGGCCCACACGGCACCTGCATCGTGGGTCTTGTTTAATTGTTCGGCAAGCCTGCCGGACAGGCGCACGAAATTGTTTGGATTGCTATAGGGTTTGGGCGGCACTTCAATCAGCTCTGCGCCAAAGGCACGAATGGCATCTTTCTTTTCCTGGCTTTGGCTGTCTGGAATAACAATAACGGAACGATATCCCAGCGCATTGCCTACCATGGCGAGGCCGATGCCGGTATTGCCTGCGGTGCCTTCCACGATAATGCCGCCGGGCCGAATTGAGCCTTCGCGTTCGGCCTGGCGAATGATCGACAGGGCAGCACGGTCTTTGACCGATTGGCCGGGGTTCAGGAATTCAGCCTTTCCCAGAATTTCGCAGCCTGTTTCGTCAGAAACCTTGTTGAGGCGGATGAGGGGTGTGTTGCCGATCAGGTCAATGACGGATTTGTTGATGCTCATAATGGTCCAGTCCGGAATTTGATTTGCGCAAAACTACGCCTGCAGGGCTTTGGTCGCAAGCAATGGAAGTGCAAAAGGAGGGCCGATGTGGAGCAAGAATTTTCGTTATGATGGCCTGTCGATGGATGCCCGCAGGGCATCTACTTCGGCGCGACCTATGGGAAAGTTCCAGATAAGCACAACGGCTGGAATTTTAAGGGCGATCGCGCCCCAGCCATAGATAAATCCAAGCCAGACAATGCTGACGGGGGACGAGGCGGATGAATCGCTTGCCGAGAAGCCGATGAATTCCAGAAACGGCAAAATGGTCACGATTGTCAGCGCCAGCGCCATTTTTGTGGCCAGGCTCCAGATGGCAAAATACGCGCCGGAACGTTGCTCACCTGAACGCGCCGTATCCACGTCAATCACATCAGCCTGTATGGCGGCCGGGAGCGTTAGATCGGCACCAAGTGTGAGGCCCGACAACACGCATATAATGCCAAATGCAACCGCATCGCCTTGCGACAGGAAAGGCGTGGGGCTGAAGACAAGCATGGCGAACAGCATGGCCAGACACCAGGCACGATGTTTGCTGGTTCTGTTGGCCACCGCATTCCACAGGGGTACGCCAACAATGCCAAAGGCGAAATAGATCAAGATGTAAAGGCCGCGTTCATCGCCCATGCCAAGGCGCTGGGCGGCGTAAAGGAGAAACAGGGTAGCCGGTATGGAATTGGCAAACCCGTTGAGCAGAAAAGCCAGCAGTAAACGCCGAAACGGGGCATTTTTGCTCATATGGCTCAAGCCCTCACGCAGGCTGATGCGCTGGCGGGTATATTCTCTCGGCTCAACAACACCATATAGCGTGGCAATTGCAAAAATGGGCAACGTAACAACAATGATTGTGGCCAGGAGCGCAAAGCCGTGGAACTCGCCAGCATCGGCCCACCCCAGGGCAAATGGAATGATGATTGCGGCAACCACGCCAATGAGTGTGAGCGCTTCGCGGGTGGAGGCGACCCGTGATCGCCCCGCATAGCTGGTTTCCAGTTCCGCTCCCCATGCGGTGTAGGAAAGGATTGCGCCTGTGTAGCCAATTGAAAGAACCAGCGTCCAAATGCCCACATAATTCACCGTGGCGTCCACAGGGGGCCAGAACAATTTCCACACGCCAATCATGATGACGGGGATGGAGAGGGCAAACCAGGTGCGACGGCGGCCAAATGCTGGCCTGAAACGGTCTGACAACCAGCCGATGAGCGGATCATTGATCGCGTCAAAAGCCCTCACTGCAAACAGGACGAACCCGATTGAAGCCAGGGAAAGACCTAGGGCTTCGGCGTAAAATGTTGGGATGAACGAATAGAGCGGAAATGTCAGCGCGGCGAGGGGCACTGCTGGCAATGCATAGAGAAACAGCCGGGAAGTTGGAATAGTTGCGGCCTGTTTCTTATGGTCCATACGTAAAATGCGTCCTGTTGGGTATTGTGACTATGGATGCTCAGGCCAGAATAGGCGGATGGCGTTGAAAACAACGCATCTTGATATTGAAGGAGGTGCGGGCGGTGTGCCGGTCAATCCAGATCAGTTTGCCGGTTTTTTATAGACGATTTGATGGACGTTGATGGAGCCGACCAGAAACCCGGCCTCGCAATAGTGAAAATAGAAGTTCCACATGCGCCGAAATCTGTCATCAAAGCCGAGTGGTTTGATGGTTTCCCATTTTTCATTGAAGGTGATGCGCCAGGCGCGCAGGGTTGCGGCATAATCGTGGCCAAAGGGGCGGCTGGCAATTTGTTTCAGGCCGTTTTTGATCCCCATATCGGTCATAATGCTCTCAGTGGGCAACATGCCACCGGGGAAGATGTATTTCTGGATGAAATCCGGTGCGCGCCGATAGCCTTCAAAATCCTCTTCCTTGATGGATATATATTGCAATCCGGCGCGTCCGCCCGGTTTCAGGCAAGCGTTCAATTGGCTGAAATAGGATGGCCAATAGCTTTCGCCGACAGCTTCAAACATTTCGATGGACCCAATGCGGTCATAGGTGCCGGTTTCGTCGCGATAGTCCTGGAACTTGATCTCGACCTTGTCGGAAAGCCCTGCTTTTTCTATGCGGGCGCGGGCAAAATCAAACTGTTCCTGAGAAATGGTGAGGCAGGTCATTTTTGCCCCGATTTTGCTTGCCACATATTCTGCAAACCCGCCCCAGCCGCAGCCAATTTCAAGCACATGATGTTCGGGGCGAATGTCGATGGCCTTTGCAAGGGCGCGGTATTTTGCTTCCTGGGCTTCTTCCAGCGAATTTGCACCATCCTGAAACAAGGCGCTTGAATAGGTCATCGATGGGTCAAGCCATTGGGTATAAAAGGCATTTCCCAGGTCGTAATGGGCGGAAATATTGCGTTTTGATCCTGAACGGGTGTTGCGGTTGAGCCAATGGCTGATTTTGGAAAAGAAATTGATGATCGGATTGCGGTCGAAAAAATGGTCCGTTCCTGCGCCATAGGCATTGAGCAGAAACAGTTCCAGAAAACTGGTCACATCGGGACTGTCCCATTCGCCGTCGAGATAGCTTTCCGCCACACCCAGGGAGCCAGAAGACACGGCGCGGCGCACAACGCCCCAATTGTGCAGCGTGGCAACGGCATGGGGGCCATGTTCGGGCGCTTGGTAGCGAATGATCTTGCCGCCGGGAATGGTGATCTCCAGGCTGCCAAAACGGATCATCGCCAACGATTTCAACACGAACCCGGCCTTGCGTGGCAGGTCCGCCAAAGCCTCGTTCAGGTTCTCACGGCTGATGTCGACAATCGTGTGTTCGCGATGGCCGGAATTGCCGCTTGCGCCAACAACGCTATGAGATTGGTTCGCCATTTCGTTCCTCCGGGGCCGTAGTTTAACTGTTACGAAGCGGACACCAGTTTGGATTTGCTTTCCGCATCAATAAGCTACGGGGCAAACCTCTTTTCAGCCATGATTGTTGATCACTGGCCGAATGTGGTCAAGTCGGGAACAGGGGGCGCTCATGGGGCAATTGCGTCCTTGCTTTGGTTTAGCGCCTCCAGGGCGCGCGCCCGGGCCTGCTTGTGGTCTACAATGGGTTTTGGATAGGTTTTGCCCAATTCAACCCCTGCCTGTCTTAGAACGCTTTCAGGCGCTTCCCACGGAGCGGGGAGGTGTTGGGCTGGCAGATTTTTGAGCTCAGGCACGTATTTGTGAATATAGCTGCCATCTGTATCAAACTTCTGTGCCTGCATGATGGGATTGAATATGCGGAAATAGGGTGCCGCGTCGGCGCCTGTTCCAGCCACCCATTGCCACTGGGCTGGATTACTTGCCGGATCACCATCCACAAGTGTGTCCCAAAACCATTTTTCGCCTTCGCGCCAGTCGATCAGCAGATGTTTTACCAGAAATGAGCCGACAATCATCCGCACCCGATTGTGCATCCATCCGGTCTGGTAGAGCTGGCGCATGCCCGCATCGATAATGGGATAGCCGGTCTGTCCCTTTTGCCAGGCCGAGAGGGCTTGCGGATTGCTTTGCCACGGGAATGTATCGAATTTCCCGTTGAAATTGCTTTCGTCCAGATGGGGATATTCCTGCAGCAGGTGATAGGCAAATTCGCGCCACACCAGTTCCTTGGCCCAGATCTCACGGGCTTTCCCTTCGGCGGTGTGGCGCGTGTCAAACGCATCATGCCACAATTGATAGGGGCTGATTTCGCCAAATCGCAGATGCGGGGAAAGTCTCGATGTGCGGTCCGGGCCGGGCAGGTCTCGTGCGGTGTCATAGGCGCGTAAATTGTCGGCCAAAAATGCGTTGCGGCGCTGATGCGCCCCCGCTTCTCCCGGCGTCCATGCCTGTGCCAGAGAGGGGGACCAGTCAGGCTTGCGGGGCAATAGCTTCCAATCGTCCAGGGCGTCACCTGTGGGCAATGTCACACACGGTGTCAGGGTTTTAGGCGCTGAGACGGGCTGACGCGGTGGCCCCATAGCACAGAATTTTTTCCAAAATGGCGTATAGACACGATAAGGCATGTCCGTACCTGTGCGTACGAGGCTGGGTTCATGTAACAAATGCCCGCCGAAACTCTTGGCTGTTCCTCTGAACGTGGATTTGATCGTGGCGTCGACGGCCTGTTCGCCCGCGCCATACCGGCGGTTCCAGCAGATCGAATCAGCGCCGGTCTCCTGGCACAGGGCATCAATCACATCGGTGGCCGCACCCCGCAAAAGCGTGAGTGGTACTCCCAGACGCTTCAGATCATCGGACAGGCTGACAAGTGAGTGGTGCAGCCACCATTTTTGTGCCGCCCCCATGGCGCGACACTCGGGCGATACTTCATCGAGGATGAATATGGGAAGTACGGGCTTACCCAGGGATGCTGCATGGTTGAGGGCAGGATTGTCCGCCAGCCGCAAGTCCTGGCGAAACCACATGATAACCGGGGTCGATTGTGTAATTGGGGGCATTGGTGTCTAACAATTGCAATAAATGCGTGGTCGCAAACACTAAAGGTGGAAAACCGCTGCGGCCACACTTTAACCCAATGTTTCCGTTAATGGGACCATAATGTCGCAACCCAATTGCTCTAAAACTACTGCAAGGCCAAAAATTACATGAAAAAACTTACTTTATTTGCCGCCTCTGCGGTCCTTCTTGCCGCCTGCACCACCGATCCCTTCACCGGGCAACAACAGGTTTCGCGCACCGCTATTGGTGCCGGGGGTGGCGCTGCGCTGGGGGCTCTTGGTGGCCTTATCGTTGGTAAAACCACCAATGCAAGCACTCGCAAGTCAGTTCTGATTGGTGCCGGGATTGGCGCTTTGACCGGTGGTGGTATTGGCCTCTATCAGGACCGGCAGGAGGCCAAACTGCGCGAACAGCTTCGCAATTCCGGCGTCAGCGTGACCCGCCAGGGCGACACAATTATTCTCAACATGCCCGAAAACATCACTTTTGATTCCGGCCAGTCCGAATTGAAGGGTCAGTTCTATTCGGTGCTGGATTCCGTTGCGCTGGTGTTGAAGGAATTCAATCGCACAACAGTTGATATTTACGGCCATACGGACAGTGACGGTTCGATCCAGTTCAACCAACAGCTTTCTGAACGCCGGGGTACAGCTGTGGCGCGTTACCTGGTGAATAGGGGAACGGATGTGCGCCGCTTCTATGTGGTTGGTTTTGGCGAAGAGCGTCCGATTGCAACCAATGCGACTGCCAATGGCAAAGCACAAAACCGCCGCGTGGAAATCAAGATCGAGCCTCTAAGAGGCGCCTGATACATAATTCGGCAGCCCTTGCGGCACCGTACAAGTACAAAAGCCCGGCGGTTGTGATGCAACCGGCGGGCTTTTTTCATGGTGATCAAACACATATTGGAACAGATCACCAAAGAATCGTAAATTGCGCCTGTCATTGTGCCAAGCGCACGATTTGGCAGGGCACATTGGACAATTTTGAAAATGTTGAGAAAATTTGGCTCCCCGGGCCGGATTCGAACCAGCGACCGATCGATTAACAGTCGATTGCTCTACCACTGAGCTACCGGGGAACACCGGAACGACCAAGGCGTTTGACCGGATGAGCGCTCTTAGCAAAACTTCATTGATAATCGCAAGCGCAAATTCCATATATTGACGATGATTGGCCACTTGAACAGATTTTCCATGCCGAAAACGAAGCCGGGCCGGCTGATTGTGGGCTCGCTATTGGTCCTTGGCGGGGTTTTGGGATTCTTGCCCATCCTCGGTTTCTGGATGATTCCTCTTGGTCTGTTGGTCTTGTCCCACGATTATCACGCAGTGCGGCGTGTGCGGCGCAGGCTTCAGGTGTGGGGCCAAAGGCGGTTGAACAGCGCCAAACAGGGCTTTGGTAACTCAAATTGAGTGTCACGAAGCGCTTGTACAAGAAAAGCGCATTCGCAATGCGTGTTGGGCTTGGCAAGGGTAGGGCCATTTGATAAGCCGTGCCGTCCATAGATGGATAGCATTCAATTGCTTAATGAGGCCTCGTGGCGGAGTGGTTACGCAGAGGACTGCAAATCCTTGCACCCCGGTTCGATTCCGGGCGAGGCCTCCAAACATCTAACCTGTGGGCATCTAACCTGTGGTTTGTAAGAGCGGGCAGAATTTCGATGATAGATTTCGACAAGGCACGCGAAACCATGGTGGATTGCCAGATTCGCCCTAATGACGTGACCGACTATCGCGTGCTGAAAGCGTTTTTGGAAATTCCTCGTGAGCGTTTCGTTGGTTCTGCTGAACGTGCCCTTGCTTATATTGACGAGGATTTACCTGTTTCCAGTTCCAATGGGCGACGCTTCTTGATGGAAGTGATGTCCCTGTCAAAACTGGTGCAATTGGCTGGGATCGATTCTGGCTGCATTGTTCTCGATATTGGCTGCGCCACGGGCTATTCCACGGCGATCATTTCCAAATTGTGCGATTCAGTTGTGGCGCTGGAAAGCGATGAGGAATTGGCGACATTTGCCGGGGCTGCGTTGACCGATCTCGGCTGTGACAATGCGGTGGTGGTTTCCGGTAATTTGGAAAGCGGTTATGCCAAGGAAGGCCCCTATGACGTGGTCTTTGTGGGTGGCGCTGTGGACTTTGTTCCCGAAGGTCTGCTGGCACAGCTCAAGGATGGCGGCCGCTTGGTGGTTGTCGAAGGGCATGGCAATGCGGGCGTTGCCAAACTTTATACGCGGGTCGGCGATGTGACCTCCGCCAATGTGGCGTTCAATTGTGCCGTTAAGTCGTTGCCCGGTTTCCAGGCCAAGGCCGAATTCGTATTTTAGGCATTGGCCTGGGCAGGGCGATGCTGATTTCAGTGTACATCTGTCGGTGAGCTGCGAATCGGCGCGCAATGGCGTTCCCGAACTTCCCTTAATTCCGGTATAGTGATTGGCGAATCACCTGGTTTGTTTCAATCGGGATGGGCAAGTTTAGCAGGCGACCCTTAGTTCTGAGAAGACGGTTCGAAGAAGACGGTTCGAAGAAAATGGGTCGAAGGGAAAGCACATGAGCGGCGTTTTATCCAATGCGTCACAGCAGACACCACAGGCGGAGACGAAAGAGGAACCGTCTATGGAAGAAATTCTCGCGTCCATTCGCGAGATTATTGCAGATGATGAGCAGCCCGATGACGGGTTGAGCGAACGTGAGCGCTATACACACCCCACCGACCATTCCAACAGCAATGCGGCTGAAACGGGTAATCCTGATAAGGGGGTGGATTCTGTCAGCCCGCAGGATCAGGTGATGATCGATATGGAAGCGGCGATGGAAGCCGAGCTTGGTTCCATGGCTGATGATATGACCGCCAGTGAGGCTTTGCCTGTAGCTGCCGCCGCAGCAACAGCGGTGGTTGCGGCTTCCCAAACACCGGACAAGCCCCTGACCCTGGCGCAGCGTGCTGAACGGGTGAAAGCAGAAATTGCCGCCGCGGGCGAGGGACTGACCCTTGACGAACGATTGGCGAAATACCGCATTCGCGGAAAATCCAATCTGGAACAATTGGCGGAAACCGTGCCTGCCCGGCCACAACCTGTAGCTGCACCTATTGCCGCGCCTGTTGCTGCCCCTGTGGCCCCGCCGGTCGCTGCAAGCGTTCAACCGGTAGCGCCTGCGCCTGTGGCGGCTGTTCCCATTTTGCCAACCACAGCGGCCATTGCCGAACAGATGGCGGCGAGCATGATGGAAGAAAAGGCCAAGGAGATTGAAGGCATTTTGGGAGACCTCATGCGCCCCATCGTGCGCACCTGGCTGGCCAATAATCTGCCCTCATTGGTGGAAAAACTGGTGCGCGAAGAAATTGAACGGGTCTCCAACGGGCCAGAAGCCAAAGCAGGCTAAAGCGCCGGCATTGACGGCAATTTCTTCTTAGACGCCTGTTTGCTTGCAAATTCCGGTTGAATTGTTGACTTGATTGCGGGCTTTGTCTTTAGACAAGGGCAATAGTGTTAGCCCGTGATGCTGAGGCATCAGAGATCAGTCATGTTAGAAAAAAACTACGATGCAGCCAGTGTTGAGCCCCGCATTGCGGCTCAATGGGATGAAGCGGATGCCTTTGCTGCCGGTGCCGGTGCCAAGCCGGATGCGGACCCGTTTTGCATCGTCATTCCCCCGCCCAATGTGACCGGTTCGCTGCATATGGGCCATGCGCTGAACAACACATTGCAGGACATACTGGTTCGCTTTGAGCGAATGCGGGGCAAGAATGTGCTTTGGCAACCCGGCATGGACCATGCGGGCATTGCCACGCAGATGGTGGTGGAACGCGAACTTGCAGAACGCCAGCAACCCGGCCGCAGGGAAATGGGCCGTGAAAAATTTGTCGAGCGGGTTTGGGAATGGAAAGAAGAAAGCGGCGGCACGATTTTCAACCAGCTCAAGCGCTTGGGCGCGAGCTGCGATTGGTCGCGTGAGCGCTTCACGATGGATGAGGGTCTTTCAAAGGCCGTTCTGGAAGTCTTTGTGCGCCTGTATAATGAAGGGTTGATCTATCGCGGCAAACGATTGGTCAATTGGGATCCGCATTTTGAAACCGCAATTTCCGACCTTGAGGTGGAGAATGTTGAAGTCGATGGCTTCATGTGGCATTTCAAATATCCCCTGGCCGGTGGTGCGACATATGAATATGTGGAGAAGGACGAGGACGGAAATGTCACGCTGAAAGAAACGCGCGACTATATTTCCATCGCCACCACGCGCCCTGAAACCATGTTGGGCGATGGGGCGGTGGCGGTTCATCCATCGGACACGCGCTATGCGCCGATCATTGGCAAATTGTGTGAAATTCCCGTTGGACCCAAAGAACACCGCCGCCTGATCCCGATCATCACGGATGAATATCCTGACAAGGATTTCGGTTCCGGTGCGGTGAAAATCACCGGCGCGCACGACTTCAACGACTATATGGTCGCCAAACGCAACGACATTCCCATGTATCGCCTGATGGATACGCGGGCTGCATTGCGTGCCGATGGCGCACCCTATGCGGATGAGGCAGCGAAAGCAAAAGCGATTGTGGACTTGGGCGAATTGCCTGACGAAAACACGGTCGACGCCATCAATCTGGTGCCGGACGCTTATCGCGGTCTTGATCGCTATGAAGCGCGCACGAAAATCATTGCGGCGATCACGGCTGAAGGCAATGCGGTAATGACCACGGATGAGGAGGGCAATGCTGTTCCTCTGGTTGAAAATAACAAGATGCAGCAGCCCACGGCTGACCGTTCCAAGGTGGTTGTTGAACCCATGCTGACCGACCAGTGGTTCGCGGATGCTGAAACACTGGCGAAGCCGGCTTTGGCATCGGTCAAGGAAGGTCGCACGAACTTCGTGCCGAAGAGTTGGGAAAACACCTATTTCAACTGGATGGAGAACATTCAGCCCTGGTGTATTTCACGGCAATTGTGGTGGGGACACCGGATTCCAGCCTGGTATGGGCCGGATGGCACCATTTTTGTTGCCAAGTCTGACGATGAGGCAGAAGCCGAAGCGCGGGCGCATTATGGCGAAGACGTTGATCTTAAGCGCGATGAAGACGTTCTGGATACATGGTTTTCGTCGGCGCTTTGGCCATTCTCAACACTGGGCTGGCCGGAAAAGACGCCAGAGCTTGCGAAATACTACCAGACCGATGTGCTGGTCACTGGATTTGATATCATTTTCTTCTGGGTCGCCCGGATGATGATGATGGGGCTTCATCTGATGGAAGATGAAGAGGGTAATCCGGTTGAGCCGTTCCACACGGTTTATGTCCATGCACTGGTGCGCGATAAGGACGGGCAGAAAATGTCCAAGTCCAAGGGCAATGTGGTTGATCCGCTGGAACTGATGGATGAATACGGCACGGATGCATTGCGCTTTACCCTGGCAATCATGGCGGCGCAGGGCAGGGATGTGAAGCTCGATCCGGCCCGTATCGCCGGGTACAGGAACTTTGGCACCAAACTGTGGAATGCCACCCGC
>CALHBJ010000009.1 GCA_937930845.1 uncultured Rhizobiaceae group bacterium | reverse complement strand
AATCATGAGAATATGTCGGAAGATGAGATTGATACCGCCATTTCTGAATATGGAAATACCCTTGGTATTCCGGTCACGGATGCTTTGGCGCGACCGGTCGAGTTGCTGGTGGAAATGGTGCTGTCATCATTTCCAGAGCTTAACGAGAAGCTGTCTGACAGCACTCAATGAGCACACCTCGACTGCACATTGACCTCGATAAGATTTTTCACAATGCATCGACATTGGTTTCTCGCTTAAGGGCCAATGGCATCTCCACCACCGGCGTTACCAAGGCATTTCTTGGCGCCCCGCAAGTTGCGCGGACTCTGTTGCGAGCGGGCGTCGCATCACTTGGAGACTCACATATTGAAAACATCGAACTCATGCGAAGGTCAGGCATTACTGCCGAGATGATACTCATAAGATCGCCAATGCTCAGCCAAATAGACCGTGTGGTAGCGTCGGCTGATATAAGCTTGAACACAGAATTCGATGTAGTAGCGGCTCTGTCGGCAGCCGCACAGAATGCAAACAAGTCCCATGGTGTTTTGCTCATGGTCGAGTTAGGTGACCTTAGAGAAGGTATTATGCCAGAGGATGTCGAATCGACGGTACAGGCAGTGTGCAGATTGCCGAATATCAAGTTCATGGGCTTAGGCACGAACCTTGCTTGTCGTAGTGGCGTGTCACCTGACAATCGCAACATGGCAGAACTGACTGCACTGGCATCACGCATAGCACAGTCTGTCAGTTCTAACCGGATTATCGTTTCGGGTGGAAATTCCAGCAACCTGGAATGGCTTTTTTCTGGTGGCGAAGTTGGTCACATTAACAACTTACGCATTGGTGAGGCGATACTGCTGGGGCGTGAAGCCTTGAACCGTGAACCCATTGAAGGGCTTTTCACTGATGCCATCAGCCTCACGGCTGAAGTTATCGAGAGCAAGACTAAGCCCTCGAAACCGTGGGGTGAAATCGCACAGTCTGCATTCACAAATCACCCAACGTCAGCGGATCTAGGAAATATCAACCAAACAATCGTTGCTATTGGAAGGCAAGATACCGATCCGGAGGGTTTGCGACCACCTGCAGGAATTCAGCTTCTTGATGCAAGTAGTGACCATCTTGTCCTGAATACGGGCGTGAAGAAACTGGCCGTTGGGTCAAATGTTTCCTTTCAACCGAACTACAGCGCGTTGCTCCGATCGATGACATCTCCCCACATCACCAAGTCTTTCAACAAACACGATGCAACTCCCATAGCTCGTACAGAATTGGAAGTTTTGCCAAATGCTGCGTGAATATGTCCTTATAGTAATTTCAACAGCGGATTGTCAGGACACGGAATCCACCGTCATTCCAGTGAAAGCAAGATCATGATCAAGTTTAAGAAAAAGACGGTAGCGACGAAGCAAGCCAAAACCGGAAACGAAACCGCCAACGAACACCGAACCAAAACGGAGGCCGTGCCTCCCATCACAGATAAATCCGTTCAAAAAAGCAAAGACAGATAATCAAATGAGAAAACCAACAACAAAGAAAAATGCTGCTCGGAAACAAACCTCTGCAGATGAGGAAATGTCCAGATATGGCATATCCCGGGTGTCGATGGATGACCAATATAAGTTTGGCGATTACCTATACACTTCGCTGGAACATGCCGTGGCAGAGGCGAAGCGGGAACAACAAAAGTCATCATAAATTGACCAAATCGCGACCAGTTCAATTTGTTCTCAAGGGCTCGGGATTTGCCATTCGTGGCCGCATAATTGAATAAATGGAACATTTGACAATCGATGACAGGCTGTAGGGTGACTCCGTCCCCACTGTTGCCATTGGACAAATAGTCGACCCAATCAACGTCCTTAAAATAGGGGCCAATACCTGTTTTAGGCCCTTAGCGACCCGTGCTGACTGGAACGTCAATTATCCGCAATCGTGGAACTTTCCCATCGCAGGTGTTAGGGTGTCCCAGTAACGACCCGTGTGGGAGTAGCCAGGAATTCGGATGTCATCCTCATTGCGGGGCCCCTGGTTCGGGCCTCAAGCTGGGAGCCTACAGCCCAAAGGTTGCGGGGTTTGGGATGGCAAGTGCAAGTACCAGATGTTTTGGCGCGTCAGTCTTCGCCACCCGCATGGAGTGCGTACGGTGACAGTCTGATGAGTGAGATCGCTCCTGCAAATGAGTTTGTATTGATTGGTCACAGTTCTGCCAGTGCCCTGACCGCCGATCTGGCGACCAAATTACCCACGAAGGCGATAATTATCGTGGATGGCGATGTCCCGCCGATAGAAGGCATAGCCTATCCGGTTCGGCCAGATCTGCGCGCATTCATTGAAAATCTCGCAGGGCCAGACGGATATCTTCCTCTTTGGTCAAAATGGTTTGAGGGAGACGCTCACCGTGCATCAATGGTTGGGATCGATGTGCTGAGAAACGATAGCGAAGCGTTTGCACAGTTCGAAAGCGGCCTCCCGAAAATGCATGTCGAC
Organism: uncultured Rhizobiaceae group bacterium; assembly: GCA_937930845.1. Classification (GTDB taxonomy): domain Bacteria; phylum Pseudomonadota; class Alphaproteobacteria; order Rhizobiales; family Rhizobiaceae; genus Pseudahrensia. The sequence goes on along the minus strand of CALHBJ010000009.1, from coordinate 142,186 downwards.
TGGTTCGATGAGGGTGCCGATCTGGCCAAATGGGATCACATCCCCGCCGGATATATCCAAACCTCAAAGCTTTACGACCACGCTGCTGGGGAAGCGCGCCGCCGAGATTGGCCCGTTATCAACACTAAAGGCACTCACCTCGACCCAACACTGCGTCCAGCCGAAACCGCAAGAGCCATCGCCGAAATCACCCGTATTCTTGAAATTATTTGAGCGCTTGACCCGTTCAATCAGTTGTCGAACACGCATGGAAAAGGCGTAGTGTCACGCAAAACGAAACGCTATTCAAAATGGCAAGACCGTTGTTCGAAGGGCCGTATCGATGGCCAAAGCCGTCACCTAACGCAAAAAGAAGAGTGCGGTTTGAGGAACGTAGGTGACCACCATCAGCACAGCGAGGATTAACCCGACAAAGGGCAGAACCGCTTTACAGACTTCCAGGAAATTCTCCTTGAATGCCGTCATGGCGACAATCAGGTTCAGGCCCAATGGCGGGGTAAGAAAGCCGATCTCGAGATTGATCACCATGATGATGCCGAAGTGAATCGGGTCAATGCCCAAAGCGACCGCTGGTATCAGGAGTAGGGGTGCGAGAATGAGAATTGCGGAAATAACATCAAAGAAACATCCAACAATGAGCAGCAAGACATTCACGGCCAGCAAAAAAGTAAACCGGCTGTCCGTCATGGACGTAATCCAAAGTGCAAGCTGGTCTGGGATTTCTTCAATCGTCAAAATAGTTTTTATGCTCAGCGCCACCGCGACGATTGGAAAAAGCATGCCAAGCAGTTTCGCCGTCGCTACCGCAGTGTAATAGAAATCAATCAACCGCAATTCCCGGTGGATCAAAATTTCGACAAACAGGGCATAGACCAACGCAACCGCCGCAGCTTCCGTGGGTGAAAAATACCCCGAATAAATGCCGCCGAGCAGAATGATGGGAAGCATGGCAGACCATCCGCCGCGCATGACAGCGCGTTTGAATTCGGAGAAATCAAACGCTTCCGATGCCATGTTGCGGTTGACCCAATAGGCGTAAGCCCCAAGCACGGCGGCAATCATTATGCCGGGAATGACACCCGCAACGAACAGATCAGCAATCGAGTTTTCAGTGACGATCCCGTAAAGAATGAGTGGGATCGATGGTGGAATAATGATGCCAAGAGTGCCGCCGGAGGTCAGGGCGCCAAGCGAGAAACGTTTGTCATACCCATTCGCCAGCAACGCCGGATACAGGATTGTTCCAACCGCCAACAGAGTGACAGGCGAAGAGCCAGAGATTGCTGCAAAAATCGCGCAGGACAAAATTGTTGCAACTGCCAGGCCACCTGGAATAGGGCGCGTCACGCTGATTGCCAGATCGATTAATCGTTGTGCAATCGAGCCCCGGGTCATGATGTTCCCGGCTAGCAGGAACATGGGAATTGCCAGCAACAGCGTGTTGTCGAGGCTGATCCAAATATCTTCGGCGAGATATTCCAGCCGCCCGTCGCCCCACACAAGATGTACATAAGCTGCAGTGCCAAGCAGAATGACAATAATATTTTGGCGCAACGCCAACGCCACAAGAACCAAAACAAGAAGGGTGACCGCTGCCATAGTCAGGCCGGCGCTTCATCAGCGATTGGTCTGAGTTGGGGTGCAACTGCGAATATTAAATGCTTAATCCCGCATGATGCAAAAGCGTAGGGCAGCACGATCTGGAGTGGCCAGACAAATATGTATAGCACCGGCGCTCGATCACCGCTGTTCATGGAGATGATAACGAATGTCCAGGCGATGTAGGCTGCTGCAAAGAAGAAGAACGCCGATAGTACATCAGCGACGCGCCAAATGAACCGCTCCCTGTCTTTGAAGATAAAGTCCATAAAACCGGGGCGCAGGTGAGAACCGTCAGACGTGGCAAGGGTTAAGCCAAGAAAGCCCGCAACTATTGCGCCGTAGACCGCGATTTGTTGGAAGCCCAGAAACGACGTGGCAAACAATTCGCGCCCAACAACGTCGACAATCAACAAACCGGCAACGAGTGCATAGGCACCCGTTGCCACAATCGACTCGATGAGTTTTAGACCATCAATAATTTGTCGCAACATCTGTCAGATCAGGAACAGGCCGCTTTAGCCTTTTGGATTTCATCCCATTTGGTTTGGGCGGCTCCACCCATCTCACCAAGGATGGTTTTTTGGGCAGCTGGGACCAACGCTTTCCATTTGCCAAGTTCCTCTGCGCTCAACTCAATTATGGTTGCGCCTTCGCCAGCAGCTTTCTTGAGCAACGCACCTTCGGCACCACGCAAAGCTTTGCGCAGTTCCAGGAAGATCGGAGCAGCTTCACTTACCCAGCCCTGCTCTTTGGCATTGAGACTTTCCCAGGTCTTCTTGGACATCACAACGCCACCAACCTGATGCTGGTGTCGGGTAAGCGTGATCTGCGGCGCCACTTTTGGATAGCCGACAACGATACCAAAAACTGAAAGCTGTGTTCCCGCGGAAACTTGGCCGGTTTTCAAAGCAGGGATCGTATCCTTTGGGCTGAGGGGAACAGCGGTTCCCCCTGCTGTTTGGATGAACTTGGTATCGGTCACCGATGGAGCCGTGCGGATTTTCACACCGGCAAGGTCGGCTGGAACCCGAACGCCTTCTTTACTGAAGATCACCTGATAGCCAACCTCCATCCAGGAGAGCGTTTTGATTCCGGCTGCGTCAAATTCTTTGCCAAAGGTCGACAACAAGTGATTGTCCGCCACGCAGTCAAATTGTTCTGGAGTGTCGAACCCATAGGGAGATGCAAGTAGGCCGAATTCTGGAACCACCAAGGACACCGCCGTATTGGACATGACACCCATGTCAACGCGGCCCCGTGCAATCTGTTTAATGACGTCTTGTTCGCCACCAAGTTTGGAGCCCATGAAGGCCTTGATCGTAAGTTCCCCGCCTGACAGTTCGCCGACCTTGTCGACGAATTTCTGCGCGATTTTACCCCATGGGGAATTTGGCGGTGGTGCCATTGAAAGACGCAATTCCTTGGCGTCTGCGAAATTTGCACCCATCATTAAGGCGGTCACTGCGAGGCCCAGTTTTAGTTGCGTTTTCATTGTCATGGTCGTCTCCCGTGTTGTGTCACCATTATTTGCACCGCATCTTTTGTGGGTTGCCAATGGTCGAAAATTGGCACTCCAGGGTGCCACCTCCAATTTCTGACCAAGAGCCTAGAGTCCGTCGCGAGTTAGAGTCAACCAAAAATGAATTCGAATTCATATTCTAATTTTTTGACATTCGTTCTCATTGCTCATTAACATGAGGGGTAATTACCGAGGCATTCATGACATTAGTAGATCACAAGTTTCCAGAATCGGTGCCGGGCGTATTCAATGCCCAGCAAGGTCGAAGCATGCGCATTCGCGATGGCTTCATCGCCGCCGGTGTTAAGGCGCTCGAAACCCAACGTTTTGCCAATTTGAGTGTTTCACAACTTGCAAAAATGAGTGGAAATTCGGTCGGCAGTTTCTATTCCCGCTTTGAAGATAAGGATGCCTATTTTAGAGCGCTTCAAGTCTCTGCCGTTCAATCTCTCGACAGAAATCTGATTGATAAATTTTCCAGCGACATCCAAAATTCCCCTTCATCCGCTGCTGCATTAGCATTGCTGGTCGATCTGCTTTGCAACATCTTCGGCAGTAAATATCGAGGCGTTTTGCGTGAATCGTTGCTTAGAATTCTTGATTCAGACGACCCGTGGGCACCGATGAGGCAATCGGCAAAACGCATCATCTCGATCCTTCACAACGAGCTATGTGAATCCTTTGACGGGTTCACAAAGGCACAAACGCAGGAGCGCCTCAGCTTCTGCTTTCAAATGATTGTCGGTGTTCTTCAAAACGATCTGGTCAATGATTACCACGTCTATTCGTTGAAGGACGGTTCCGTTCGTGAAGGTCTCAAAGCCGTAATTTACAGCTACATGAATTTAGATAAAGACAAGGCGTAATATGACGAAAAAACCCAATGTAGTTTTGATTTTCACCGACAATCAGCAGGCATCGACACTTGGCTGCTATGGCAATGACGAAATCTATACGCCCCATCTCGACAAATTATCGGCACAAGGCCTGACGTTTGACAATGCCTTTTGCCCCAACGCTTTTTGCTCCCCATGTCGCGCATCTTTGCTGACTGGAATGTTGCCGTCACAACACGGTATTCACAGCTGGATTGATGATCGAAAATCGCACGAATGGCCGCGCGGATGGCACGCTCTTAACGGCATGAGCACACTTCCGGTTCTGCTCAAGGGCAGTGGATACGCCACCGCATTGATTGGTAAATATCATTTGGGCGAACCCACGTCACCGGCTGAAGGGTTCGATCATTGGGTAACACTTGAAGATGGTCATGTCCGCAGTTTCTACAGGAACAAGATATTCGACAACGGTGAGGTATATGAACAACCGGGACATTCTGTAGACTTCTTCAGCCAAAAAGCGGTGGAGTTCATGGAACAGGAGGTCGCTGCCGACAATCCATTTTTCCTATATTTGCCCTACCCGGCACCCTACGGACATTGGCCTGCAACAAAGGAAGAAGAGGAGTGTCGCCACACCGCGCGGTATCTCGATTGCCCCATTGATTCAGTTCCGCGACAGGGATTGAACAAGAAAGCTGTTGCCGGATTTTTGCAAACCCAGGCCAGTTCCACGGCTGACCTTGATTTTTCCATGTTGATGCGTGCACCAAATGATCTCGCGACGCTTAGAAATTACTACGCCCAAGTGTCTATGGTGGACGATGGTGTTGGGCAGATTATTGCCGCACTCGACAGGCTTGGTATCGAAGACGATACGCTGCTCATATTCACAACCGATCATGGATTGTCGGTCGGGCAACACGGTTTTTGGGGCCATGGAGGCTCGTGCTTTCCCTCCAATCTGCACCGGTCGGCGCACTCCATCCCCCTCATTGTTCGGCACAAGGGCGTCACCAATGAAGGGCAACGTTCGCCACTGATGGTGTCCAACATGGACCTGTATTCCACGATTCTGGATTATGTCGGTGTTGCACGACCGGACTCTGTAGACGGCCTGCCAAGCCGTTCCATCGCTTCGATGATAAGAGGGGATGATCTTGGCGACTGGGGGGATGATGCTGTCTATTCTGAGCAAGAAGAGACCCGCGTGGTGAGAACGCCAAAATGGGTCTATTTCAGTCGCTTCAAACAAGACGGTGCCACCGAGTTAGGCAACGAACTTTACGACATTGAAAACGATCCGTTGGAAACCACCGATCTGTCCGGCAAGAAGGAGTTTGCGGCGGTGGAAGCAAAATTGATGGGGATGATCGAAGCTTTCTTCGCGCAATTTGTGCGTCAGGAAGCAGATCTGTGGACGGGCGGCGTGCCTGTTCAAAATACGATCCGCCCTCAGTTTTGGCGTGAAATTTGGGGCGACGATTGGGCGCCGGTCTATTCTTACAATGATGAGTGAAGACGTCCGGCAGCAACCCGGTTGCTGCACGCCCACAACCGCCGCACAGCCCCATGTTCCATTGGATCGCCTGTCGACCATAAAGGGAGGCAATCGATTGCCGTCTCATAACGACATGGTATCGCTGGCAGGCGGATGGTTCACAATGGGAGCCAATGATGCGCCCCATCTGGAAGATGGCGAAGCTCCTGAAAGACAGGTTTTCGTCGATTTCTTCGAGATATCGACAACGGCTGTCACCAATCAACAGTTTGATATGTTCATCCGTGACACCGGCTATGTGACCATCGCTGAAAGGCAGAATTGGTCTTTTGTCTTTCACCTGCTTGTCGACGATGAGATAGAGCCAGACGAACTTGTCGCCCATGCGCCCTGGTGGTGCAAAGTAAGCGGAGCCAATTGGGCGACCCCTTTCGGCGGCGGCAGTTCCTGGCGCGATATTCCCGATCATCCGGTCACGCACATCTGCTTGCTCGACGCACTGGCCTATTGTGATTGGGCAAAGCTTGACTTGCCAAGCGAGGCTCAATGGGAATTCGCAGCCAGGGGCGGGTTGGAACGACAGCCCTATCCGTGGGGCTCAAATCTGCAACCTGGCGGGAAGCACATGTCCAATGTCTGGCGGGGCGATTTTCCCGACAAACCAGCAAACCGTCAAAAATTTACCGGGGCAGTCACAGTCGATGCATTCGAACCAAATGCATGGGGACTGTATAATATGTGTGGCAATGTTTGGGAGTGGACCCAGGATCGGTTTACCCATCTGCATGGCTCCCGGCCAAGCAAAAATCCAACGGGTCCGCTCAACGGCGACCGATACGTTGCCAAAGGTGGCTCCTACCTGTGTCACCATTCATATTGCACCCGCTACCGCACTTCATCACGCCAGGCACTCGACCCGTTGACGCTCACAGGTAATGTGGGTTTTCGTGTCGTGCGGCAAACTTAGCTGCGTTCGCGTAACATCGTCTCCAATGAAGAGCCGACCACACGGTCGATAAACCCTTACCGCCCGCTTGGGCTTTCCTTTGGGCTTAATTTCCGTCTCCCCGCCACTTTGAACCGATCTGCCGTCCCGTAGTCCTTCATCGCAACGCCCGCGACAAAGTCTCCAAATACCGGACCATGTTTGAACAGGTGGCCTGAACAGCCACCGGCAAAGAGCACATTTTCGTGCTGGGGGTGCCAGTCGACGATGAAATGGGTGTCTGGTGTCAATATGACTTGATTGAATTTGGAATCGACCACCCGCTCGCCAATCAGGCCGGGCAGGCGGTGGTGGATATATTGACGGGTTTTGTTGAGAGATTGTTTCTCGATAATGCGCTCGTCATTATTGATATCGATGGGCGTGTTAGGGATGACAACAGCGGCTTTCACCCCCGACCCTTCCGAGGAAGGAATGCCAAACGACCCCTGACCGTGATCAATCCAGCATGGCATGTTTTCCATGTCGAATTGGTCGGAACCGTCCGGCGTGGACGTGTAAAGAACATTGATGCCCATAATGGCCGATATGGGGGCAATGGTTCGCGGGAACATTTCCGACATCCAGGCACCTGTCGCCATGACGATGACATCGGCTTCCAAATGCTTGCCGTCGAGCATGGGGCGTTCATTGGCGTCCGTTGTCACTGTGCCGCGCTGCACGCTGCCGCCTTCTTTCCTGAACAGGTCCACAGTTGTGATCACGCAGCGATGGGCCATGAGCAATCCCGCTTCGGGTTCGAAGAGGGCGTATTTGATTTCATCCACTTTGAACTGGGGAAATCGCGTGCGGATCTCATCGGGCGTAAACCGATAATAGGGCACGCCCACCTTGTCGAATGTGTCGGAAGTGGAATCCTCCCAGTCGCAATGGCCTTCTGTCGCCAGGATCAGCGCGCCGCATTCATACATCAGGTTTTGGCCGGTTTCCGCCTGCAGTTCCAACCAGCGGCTGCAGCTTTCCCGTGCCCAGCGGGTGTAGAACTCATCCCGGCCCGAAATGGCGCGTATGACCCGGTTGTAGTCTGACGACGCCGCACGCGCATGACCAGGTTCCCACCGGTCGATCAATGTCACCTGCGCACCCCGGCGCTGCAAATGCAGAGCCGTCATGGCACCCGCAATGCCGCCGCCGACAACAATGACTTTCGCGCGCATCATGCTAAGATTCCCCTTGTCGTGCGATGTATTTTTGGATACTGTATACAGAATGCAGTCGATCGGCAAGAACTGTAAATTGGGAGGGCCAAAGGTGCCGAAGCAAGATTTTTCACTACCGGAAGGTACGCATACCGTTGTTTTAGGATTGGGAGATCCCAACGGAATCATGCGTGGCAAACGCATTCCAGCCAGTCATTGGGAAACGATTTGTCAAAATGGCAACGCGCTGTCGATCGCGCTTTTTGCAATTGATATGACCTGCGATGTCTGGGACACGCCCTATGTCAATTTCGACAATGGCTATCCCGATATGCACATGTTCCCCGACAGCAAGCCTTTTGCTTTGCCTTGGGAGCCAGGTGTCGCCATGGTATTTGCCCGCGCTGAGGGCATGGATCACAAGCCAGTACCAATCGACCCGCGCAACGTGCTGGCCCGCCAGGTCAAGCGCGCTGCCGATATGGGCTATGAAGTTCAGGTGGGAACCGAGCTGGAATTCTATCTGCTTGACCCCGAAACAATGGAACCCAAAGACAAGGGCATCCAGGTTTATGGTCTTGAGCGCGCCGCCGAGCTTGAACACGTGCTTGGCCCCATTCGCACCCAGATCAATGAGTGTGGCATCCCCATTGAGCAGTCCAATCCGGAATATGCGCCGGGCCAGGTCGAGGTGAATATTCGCTATGACGAAGCCCTGTTGGCGGCTGACCGCGTGGTAATGTTCCGCACGCTGGTCAAGCAGCTTGCCGGTGTACATGGCTACAAGGCAACCTTTATGGCCAAGCCGTTTTTTGAACAATCGGGCAACGGCTTCCACACCCATTATTCGCTTTGGAAGGATGGCAAGAACGCTTTCGCGGACAATGGCAAACTCAATGATTTGGGGCGCAACTTTATTGGCGGTCTGCAAGGTCGCATGGCGGAAGCATCCGTGTGCGGGTCTGCAACCGTAAACGGATATCGCCGCCGTCAGCCCTACACGTTCTGCCCCATCAATACGGCCTGGGGCATTGATAACCGCACGGTTGGCATTCGTGTGTTGGAAGGCAATGACAGCGCGGTGCGCGTTGAAAAACGTGACGCCGGTGCCGACTGCAATCCGTATCTGCTGCTCGCAACAGACATTGCAGCCGGATTGGATGGCATTGAGCAGGGCCTGCAGCCTTCGCCCATATGTGAAGGCAATGCATATGAAGATGCGGACGCGGCCCCCATTCCAACAGACTTGGCAACGGCTGTTGAATTGGCCCGCAATTCCCCGTGGCTCAAGGATGTTATGAGCGAAGTGCAGTGGGAAATATATTTGCAAATGTGTGAGCGCGAACTTGAGTTCTACAATGAGCACATAGGAAGCCAGATCACGTCGCTGGAACGCGAACGCTATTTGGGCAATTTCTGATGAAACTGGCCAGGGTCATCGGAACCGTCACAGCGGCTGTTAAAGACGCGCAACTTGCAGGCAGCAAGCTGCTTGTTTGCGATATAGTAGATGGCAACGGGCAGGTGTTGGAGCCTGCCATTGTCGCCGTTGACACGGTCGGAGCAGGGGTTGGGGAAAACGTGCTGGTGGTCTTTGGATCAGCAGCGCGGCTTCCAGCAGGGGCGTCTGCCCTGCCGACAGATGCTGCCATCACGGCAATTGTTGATCACGTAAAAATCGGTTGAACACAATCATTAGATTAGGAGAATGAATATGGCGAAACCAGCAGCAGGGCAAACGGCCCTTGGCATGATCGAAACCCGCGGCCTTGTCGCTTCAATTGAAGCCGCAGACGCGATGGTCAAAGCCGCAAGCGTATCGATTGTGTGCCAGCACCAGGCCGGTGGCGGACTGGTCGCAACGCTCGTGCGCGGCGAAGTTGGTGCCGTAAAAGCGGCAACAGATGCGGGCGCGACGGCTGCCAACAAAGTTGGCGATGTGGTTTCCGTGCATGTGATTGCACGCCCCCACGATGAACTGGAAGCCATTATTGAAGGCCTGTCCGGCTGATCCTGAACGGCGACAGAGGCCAATCAAATGAGTTCTGAGTTTGCTGAATTTGCGGAAGCTGCCGCAGGGCAGTCTTCCCGTGATCCGGGCGGTACGGGCAGAAATTTTGACCGGGTAGCCGTATTGGGCGGCGGCCACGATGCGCGCCTTTTTGCAGCGCTCAGCCTTGCCGCTGGCGCAGATGTCACGCTGTTTTCCGCCTATGGTAAAGAGCTTGAGGCCATTCGAAGTGCTTCCGGCATCGCCCTGCGCGGTGCAGGGCCCGTGGGGACGTACCAGGTGGATCGCACAGACGCGCCGTCCATAAAACTGACAGCAGAACTCGATGCGGCAGTGAGTGATGCTGAGATCATCTTTGTCACCGGCCCGGTTCACAAACAGCGCACTTACGCAATGGTTTTGGCTGACCATTTAAAAGACGGGCAGGTTTTGGTCTTGTGTCCGGGGCGGTCATTGGGCGCACTTGAAACCGCATGGGCACTTCGCATCGGCGGTTGTGCGGCTGACATCACAATTGTTGAAACACAATGCCTGCCCTATTGGATCGACGCCCAGGGTGCCGTGTTGAATTTGACCGATTGCGGTCCATCGCCAACGGCCACCTTGCCCCGTGGCCGCAATGATGTGCTGGAAGGTATTAAACGGTTCCTTCCCAATATCGCACCCAAGGACAGTGTTCTGTCATCGGGTTTTGCCGATGGGTCAGCGCTGGTGGAATTTCCAGCACTCATGATGGGCGGCGCGGCGCTTTCTTCAGGGGCAATATCGGTCCCAATGGGCGGGCAGCCATTGGCGGAAAATCAAACATTCGCCAGTCTGATCGGTCCTGAGCAAAAGTCGCTGGTCGAACGTTTGGCTGCAGAGCGCCATGCGGTTGCCCACAAATTTGGTGTGCGCGACCTGCCAAGCGCAGCCCAATGGATCGACACCCATGCGGGCGCGATGAAGGGCCAGAACCGACGGGCAATTCCTTCTATAGAAGAAGCAAAAGCGGTGCTGCGGGACGGCGTTGTAGGATCTTTGGTGCCCTTAATTTCAGGCGCGGAACTGGCAAAGGTTGATGTACCGGTCACCCGTTCCATGGTCACGCTGGCTTCAGCAATTTTAGGCGCAGATGTGGCTTCAGCCGGACGTCGGCTGGACACGATTGGTGTGCGGGAAGCCGACATTGATGCCGCGCGTGCAACCATGGACGCAATTGCGACAGGAGCAAGGTAATGGACGACGATCTGAAATCCATCGCCTCAGCACGGCGTTGCGCTGAGACTGCTTTTGAAGCCTATCGCAAGTTTTTGGGTACTGATCCGGCCCAGGTGGATGCCATTGTTCAGGCCATGGCAGATGCCATTGAGCCGGAAGCGGCCAGACTGGGACAGATGGCGGTTGATGAGACCGGTTATGGCAATGCCGCCCATAAGCGCATCAAGGATCTGATGAATGCCCGTGGCACAGCCGATTGGCTGCGCGATGTCAAAACCCTTGGAATGTTGTGGCGTGACGATGCCACGAAGATTGCAGCCTTTGGGGAACCCATGGGCGTGGTTGCGGCCCTCATACCCGTTACAAACCCTTCTTCGACCATCATTTTCAAAGTTCTGTCCGCGGTTAAAGCCGGGAACGCAATTGTCTGTGCGCCCCATCCACGCGGCCTGAAAGTTGGCATGGAGGTCGTGCGCATCATGGCGTCTGTTGCCGAACAGATGGGCGCGCCCAAAGGGCTTATTCAATGTCTGGAACAGGTTACCATTCAGGGTACTGCTGAACTCATGCAGCACCGGCGCACTTCGGTTGTCATGGCAACGGGAGGTCCGGCAATGGTCAAGGCCGCCTATTCAAGTGGCAAGCCCACCCTTGCGGTCGGTGCAGGCAATGTTCCCTGTTATGTTCACCAATCCATGAAAGATGATTTGGCGGAGGTCACGGCTCAAATCATTGCCTCGAAATCGTTTGACTACGGAACAGCCTGCGTCTCCGAACAATCCATTATCGCAGACTCCCAGATTGCCCGTGATTTGAGGCATGAGCTGAAATTGGCCGGCTGTTATTTCTGTTCACCCCAGGAAGCTGATCGTTTGGCCAAGGTGATTTTCACCGGCAAACAGGCGATGAACCCGGCCCGCGTTGGGCAGTCGCCTCAAGTGTTGGCCGAACTGGCGGGCATTTCCTTGCCACCGCGCACAAAAGTGTTGGTCAGCGAAGAAACAGAGATCGGCTGGCACCGCCCCCTTTCGGCTGAAAAGCTCAATCCGGTCCTGGCATTTTACGAAGCACGCAACAGCGACCATGGCATCGAACTGGCGCAGAATATTGCCAGGTTTGAAGGCTGGGGACACTCGTCAGTTGTACATGCCCACGACCCGGAAATCGTGGCCAAATTCGCAACCATTCCCACCGGCCGCGTATTGGTCAACGTACCGGCCATTCACGGCGGCGCAGGCTATGCAACCGATCTGGAACCGTCATTCATGTTGGGAACGGGCACCTGGTCTGGATCCATCACATCAGACAACGTTACCGCGCTGCACCTGATCAATATCAAGCGCGTCGCCTATGCAAACCGTCCATGGCGCGACATTTATGAGGAGTACGGCGTATGAGCGATATTACCATCCGCGCCCTAATGCAGATCGATAATCTTCAACCAAAATTTGCCGCCTATAATGGCGCAACGGTTCAAGGTTCCATCCCTCTTTCCGGCGATACGGTCCTCATCGGGGAACTGGCACCCGGCAATGGCGTATTTGGTTTGATCGACCGGGCCTTGAAGGCGTCTGCTGTTGAAGCAACCACGCAAATGGTGGAGCGTGAATTTGGCTTTTTTATCCTGCGCTCCCCTTCCAATGCGGAAGTCACCATGGCGCGTGAAGCGATCCTGTCTGAACTCGGTGCGACAATGGCAGACCGCATCAAGCCGTCCATCACTTCCACCCAGATCATCACATCGGTCGAACCCTATCAGGCACAATTGTTGAACAAATGGCGCAAGGGGTCGCTTCTGGTCCCTGGCCAAACCCTTGGCATTATTGAATGCGCGCCAGCGGCCTATATTTCGATTGCCGCCAATGAGGCGGAAAAGGCGGCGGAAATTGATATGGTGGAAATCCGCGCCGTTGGGCGCTTTGGTCGGTTATTTGTTTCCGGCTCAGAAAACTCCGTTAAGGCCGCCGTTGAAGCAGCTACCGGAGCGATTGAAGCGGTTGAAGGACGGGCTGAATAATGTCTGGCCGGGTTGTCGGATCAGAATTGATTGAAGATGCGCGCCAGCGTGGCCGCATCGTTTTTGAAATTCTTCCCGGCGACATTGTCACAGATGTGGCACGTGAAATGGCGCAGCGCGTGGGCATCAAACTGGTTGATGGGCCGCTTGAAAAACCTCAAACCATAGCCAGCGATGGCAACACCGCCATGCGTCGGGGGCTTTATCGGCGTGGTGCAAAATGGGTAGCGCCTGCGCGAAACATCAGGCCCAGCGCCCGGCGATTTTCCAAAATTGCACTCATTGGCGCGGGCGGTGTTGGTGGCAATATTGCCCATTTGGCGGCCATGGCCGACATGGCAGACGAAATTACCCTGATCGACATTGCCCCGGGCCTGGCCGCTGCCACCGCGCTTGACCTCAACCATGCCAGTGGCATTACAGGTGCCAAGGCCCGCTGCATCGGCAGTGAAAATCTCTCCATGGTATCAGGTGCGGATATTGTCGTTGTGACCGCTGGCAGGGCCCGCTCCCCGGGCATGACCCGCGCTGATCTCATTCAATCCAACACACGGGTGGTCCATGCAGCAGCAGCTGCCATTCGTTCCGGTGCGCCCGATGCCATTGTTATTGTCGTCACAAATCCATTGGACGAGATGACGGTAGAAATGTTGCGGGCGACAGAATTTCCGCGCGAGCGTGTGCTTGGCATGGCAGGCACATTGGATTCCAGCCGCTTTCGAAATGCATTGGCCCTGGCGGCCGGCGTGCAACCGGCGGATGTGCAGGCAATCACGCTTGGCAGCCATGGCGAGGAAATGGCCCCCATCACGTCACTGGCACGCATCAAGGGCCGCCCGCTGGAGGTATTCCTTTCTGTCAAACAGATAGCGGCATGCGCGAAGGATGCGGTGACAGGTGGCGGCCAGGTTGTGGCATTGAAAAAATCGGGATCGGCGACCATTGCCCCTGCCCATTCCACAATCGAGCTGATGGATCATATTCGCGGCGCACGCCTTGGCCCGGTTCCCGTATCGGTCATGCTGGCGGGAGAATATGGCATATCCGGCGTAGTTCTGGGCGTACCAGCCCATCTTGGGCAGTCGGGCATGGTGTCAGTGGAACAGTTGCGACTGACAGATGATGAACTGAAATCGTTGCGTTCGGCTGCCGATGCTATCAGGCAGCGTCTTGGAATGACGCCATGATCATTAAGCACCGGGCGGGCGGACGGTTTGAAGAAGTGGGCAGCTATTCCCGCGCCAAGCGGGTTGGTCCATTTGTCAGCGTTGCTGGAACAACAGCGATTGAACCAAGTGGAAAACTCCACGCTCCCGGTGACACCTATGCCCAGTCAATCTTCATTCTCAAGCGCATCGAAGATGCCCTGCGCGAAGTCGGTGCCAATATGAGCCATGTCATGCGCACACGGGCCTATCTTACCGATTTGTCCAAAGCCGGTGGCTTTGTTCAGGCCCATGGCGAAGTGTTCAAGGGCATTGATCCCGTCCTCACCGGTGTACAGGCAGGCCTGACCCAACCGGGCATGATGGTTGAGATCGACGTGGATGCGATCATCCACGACGCTGAGGGAAACATCTCTTTCTAGCGTGATTTTGAGGGAGGCAGACCAATGGCGCGGCTCAAGCTGCGCCAATTTTTTTTCGCGAAACAATTGACAAAGCCCCGCCATGGCGCGTTGTATACTGTATACAAACGTTTTGGGCGTCGGGAGAATGCCCTGACTGTATTTGTATCAACAGGGAGAAAGACGCATGACACTTCGAAAAATTCTCACAACATCTGCAGCCGCAGGCCTTATGGCCGTTGCTGGATTTGCCGGATCGGCTTTTGCGGACATCAAGGTTGGATTTATTGGCTCGCTCTCGTCTGACACCGGTCTGTCGACATTGCGCGGTGCGGAAATGGCGATCGAAGAATTGAATGCTGCAGGCGGTATGAATGGCGAAAAAATCGTACTCGTCACGGCTGATACGCAAGAAGATGTCACAGAGGGCGTCAAAGCCTACGAATATCTGGCTGAAACCGAAAAGGCTGACTTCATCATTTCCGGTTCCATTGATGATGTGAGCCTGGGCTGGATGCCGCGGATGCAGGAATATCAGATTCCAACCCTCGATACCTGGACCAGCTCAATCAGCATCATCGACATGGTGGTCAAAGATCCAGAACTGATGGCGCCCTATTTCATGAACATCGCGTCCGATGAAGCCCTTGCAACGCTCTACATCAATTTTGGTGCGGATGTTTTGAAGAAGAAAATGGGCTGGGACAGCGTTGTCATTCTTGCCGAGGATACAGCCTTCGGCCAGGCGATCACCGGTCTGGTGACGGAAGCCATTTCTCCGGTTGCTGGCATCGAGGTGAAAGATACGATCGTCTATGACGTTGGCACGGTCGATTTCGCGCCTATCTTTTCCAAGGCCCAGGCAACCGGTGCAGATTTCATCTATCAGGTGTCGTCGGTCAACAGCCAGGTGATCTCCTCGCAATATGTGAAGCTACAGGTGCCAATGCCCATGACAGGTGTGAATGTCTCCGCACTGGGTATGGAATATTGGGAAGACACCGGCGGTGCCGGTGGTGGCATCTCCACCTTGTCACCTGTCCCATCGGTGGGCTTCAAGCTCGATCCGGTGAGTGCGGATTTCGTCAAACGCTATCAGGCGAAATATACGTCCCGTCCAAAGATGCCACACTTTAACGGCTTCAACGCCTATTACGGTTTGAAACAGGCCATGGCAGCAGCTGCGGAAGTGGGCGGTTTCAAGGACGCCAAAAAATGGTCCAAGGCCATGGAAAAACAGGATCTGGTCTTGAAGCTCGATGGCAAGATGTCCCTGCGCTACGGCTTCTGGGGCAAGGATGAAGTCGAGCCGGTTACCAAACGGACATATCCTCACAATGCCCGTTTTGACCTGACCGCTCCCTATGATGATGCCCAGCCATCCATGGTTGTGGTGCAGTGGAAAGAAGACGGTTCAGTGGGCGTGGTTTATCCATTCGAATTTGCCACGACCGAATTCACCGTTCCAAGCTGGATTAAAAAATAGCCCAGCCATCCGCGCCGGTTAAACCAGACTGGCGCGGTTCCTCTTTTGGAAACGAACCAGCCATCACATGTTACAGGTACTGATCCAGGGCCTTTTGCTGAGCGGGCTTTACGCCCTCATTGCGGTCGGCTTCACCTTGATATTCAGCGTTGGACGGGTGCTTAATCTTGCTTACGGCGCTTATCTGCTGATTGGCGGCTACGCCTATTTCTATTTTGCCCAAACCCTGGGCATGCCCAAATTTGCCGGTGTCCTGATGGCCGGGATCTTTGGATGCGTATTGGGACTGTTGAAATTCCAACTCATCGTAAAACCTCTCAAGGGCAATCACGTCGCGATTGAAATCTCGACGCTCATTTTGGCAGTGTTCTTGCAGTCCACTGTCATATTTGTATTCGGCGACAGTTCCAAAATCCTGCTGCCCATTATTCCAGGTGTTGAACGTGTGGCGGGTGCCGCCATCCCGTTTTCCAATCTGTTTGCAGCTATTGCCAGTTGGATCATTCTTCTGTCCCTGTGGTGGTTTGTGCGCAGCACCCATATGGGGCGCGCCATGCAGGCTGTTTCCATGGACGCCAAAGGGGCCGCGATTTCCGGCGTGGATGCGAACCGGGTCAACATGTTCACATGGGGGTTGTCCGGTGCGCTTGGTGCCATCGCCGGAGTTTTCTTTGCCAGCTACACCCAACTTTATCCAGGCATGTGGGTCGCGCCACTCATCATCGCAGTGGCGGTGGTGATTGTGGGCGGTATCGGGTCCATCATCGGCACGCTGATTGTTGCGCATATTGTTGGTTTTTTGGAGATTCTAACATCGGCTTATATCGCCCCGGAACTGCGTGGTGTGTTCACCATGCTGCTGATCATTGTCATTCTGGTCTGGCGTCCCAGCGGCCTGTTTGGCCGGGAAGAGCTTTGACATGAATTTGCGCTGGCACCATTTCGCCCTCTGGGCTTTGTTCATTGTAGGCATGTTCGCCCTGCCGCAATTTGTGTCCAACGGCACATTGCGCACCATGATCTTCGCCAATTTCCTGGCCATTTTCGCCATCAGTTGGGACACGCTGTCCGGGCGCACCGGCTATATCAGTTTCGGCCACCCGTTCCTTATCGGAATAGGAGCCTATACAACGGCAATCCTGACCCACCGTTTCGATTTTCCGGTGGAGATTTCAATTCCCATTGCTGTCATTGCCACCATGGTCGGCGGTTTGATTGTTTTGCTGCCAGCTTTGCGCATCAAGGGAAGTTATTTCGCACTCGTGACGCTGGCGATGATGGAACTGGTTTATCAATTGGTTCAGGTTGTTCGGCCTGATCTGACAGGGGGAACCCGTGGCATGTCTGGCCTGCCAACACTGACCCGCGGGGCCGCCAATGGATATTACATGTCGGTTTCGCTCATGCTGGCGATTGCGCTGTCCATGTGGCTGATCATGAAAACGCGGTTGGGTACGGCACTCAGCGCCATCGGCATGAATGAAGAGGCGGTTTCCGGTTCGGGACTGTCGGTGACCAAACTCAAAATGACCGCGTTCCTGATGAGCGCTTTCATTGCCGGCCTGGGCGGGGCGGTTTATATCCACTACCTGGGCTCCATTGCCCCCCGCGCGCTGTTTGATATCAATTTTGTTTTCACCATCATCGTTGCTGCGCTGATCGGTGGGGCAGGGACAACGATCGGGCCCATTGCCGGCGCATTCTTCCTCACCTTCCTGCTGGAATATTTGCGCCCCTGGTTGCCCGGTGCAGAGCGCTACATGGTCTATAGCGGCCTGGCGCTGTTGATCTACATGTATCAGCCAAAGGGCATGTGGGCGCTGATGACACAAGCGACCTTCAAGTCGAAGATACGCCCATGAGTGCCAAGCTGGAAATCCGAAATCTTGTGAAGAAATTTGGCGGGCTGACAGCCACCAATGATGTGTCTTTCACGATTGAACCAGGGCAATCTGTGGGTCTTATCGGACCTAACGGCGCTGGCAAAACCACCATTTTCAGCCAGATCATGGGCGAACACCCTCAGACAAAAGGCGAAATTCTGATTGACGGGAAAGAGATTTCCCATCTCGCCACACCGCAGCGCATTCACGCCGGTGTCAGCAGAACCTATCAGGTGCCGCGCCCATTCTCTGAAATGTCGGTGGCCGAAAATATTCGTGTGGGCCTGATGCCGGATTCCATCTGGGACATGATCACCCGCGGCCCCAACCGCGAACGGGAAGTTGAGATCGCCAGTGCCATCGGTCTGGGAGAGGATCAGTTGGAACGGTTGCCATCGGAACTTTCCATGGGAGATTTACGCAAGCTTGAAATGGCGCGGACCCTGGCAACATCACCTCGGTTGATGTTGCTGGATGAGGTTTTTGCCGGTCTGACCGTCAACGAAATCGCGGTGATTTCCGACCTCGTTCAATCCATGCGCGATGATGGCATGACATTCCTCATTGTCAGCCATGACCTTAAGGCGCTGGAGCCCCTTGTCGATCACGCCATCGCCATCAACCATGGGGAAGTGATTGCACAGGGGCAATATCAAGATGTGATGGGCAGCGACATCGTGCGTGCGTCCTATCTGGGGACGGCATAATGGCGATGCTCGATATCAAAAATCTCAATGCTTTTTATGGCAAGGCCCAGGCTCTTCACGATGTGTCGTTGAGTGTGGAAGAAGGCAGCATCATTGCGATTGTGGGGGCCAATGGTGCGGGAAAATCCACCTTGCTTGACAGTATTATGGGCCTCACTCAATTTACGGGAGACATCCATCTGGATGGTCGGTCCATTGCATCCGCCAGGACACGAGACATTGTGGCCAGCGGCGTGGGCTATGCACCCGAACGCTTTAACCTGTTTCCTTATATGACGGTTCGCGACAATCTCATGGTCGGCGCATATACCGCCCGCGGTGATATTTCCCGCAATCTTGATATGGTCTATCGCCTGTTTCCCAGGCTGAAGGAACGCGAAAAACAGGAAACCAGCAGCCAGTCTGGCGGTGAGCGCCAGATGGTTTCTCTGGGCAGGGCGCTAATGTCCAGCCCAAGGTTGCTGATTGTGGATGAACCAACCATCGGCCTGGCACCAAAAGTATGTCTGGAAATTGCCGAAGTGCTGAAACGCCTGCGCGACGATTTCTCGCTGACAGTTTTGATCACCGAGCAGAACGCCAATTTTGCACTCAGCCTGGCAGAACAAGTGCAGGTTCTGGAAAGCGGGCAATTGGTAGCTTCCGGCACTCCGGCGGAACTGTCCAGTGACGAACGCCTTGCCGCAGCCTATTTCGGTCACGCATAGCCCCACTTACGCTTGAACAGTTCGATCTGATTACGGCCTTTCCATATCATCGGCCGTCTCGGTCGAACCGGGACACACCAGCGTTTGGTGCAAACTCATGTGCGGGTGATTTCAGCCCCCAGAAAATTATATCCACGGAACCGAATGCGCCCGCCCTGAATCCGGTTGCTTACATGAAAGGAGCGAAAATGCTTCAGGAAACGGGCCAATGCCACCCGGCCTTCAAGCCGTGCTAACGTCAACCCAACGCACACATGGGGCCCACCGGCAAATGCGAGATGGCGATTGGGTTTGCGGCCAATGTCAAAACGGCCGGGCGATGCAAACACGTTGGGATCGCGGTTGGCAGCGCCGATACACAGGTGCAGATTGGTTCCCTTTGGAATAGATACGCCGTCAATGTCGACGCGCTGGGATGTTTCGCGATTGCCAAATTGATTGGGTGACGCGGCACGCAGAACTTCCTCCACGCAGGTATCAATCAGATCCGGATTTGCCCGTAACCGGGCTTGCGCGTCCGGATTGTCGTGCAGCAATGCCAGGCCGTTGCCAATCAGGTTGGTTGTGGTTTCATGCCCGGCATTGAGTATGAAGATGCAATTTTGGATCAATTCGATTTCGCTGAGCTGGCCGCTGGAATCACCGGCAATCAGGCGGGTCAATACGTCCGTTTCCGGGTCTCCGGGATGGCGGCGTCGGTGGGCAATGAGATCTTGCAGATAGGCCTTGAATTCAGCCACGGCCCGATTTCCGTTCGCCTGTTGCTCCCCAGTTAAAACAGGTTCCAGCGCCCCAAGAATGGCCAGTGACCAATCGCGCAAGGGAGCTCGTTCCGCCATAGGAATGTCCAGCAGGTTGCCGATAATCTGGATCGGGATGAGCGACGCGAAATCTCCAATCAGGTCCGGCTTTGAAGGCAGGGCATCGAGCAAAGTGTCCACCGTGTCGATCAATGCAGGTTCAAGCCGGGCAATCGCGCGGGGTGTGAGTGCAGATGACATAATACGCCGCACGCGGGTGTGCAGTGGCGGGTCATTGAACACAAGTGACGTGGTGTGGTGTTCGAAAAGCAGGCTGTCTTCGCCAAATTTCGGTTTGAAAACCGCTCGCTTGTCAGATGTAAAAAGGGTTGTGTCTTTGTAAATTCGCTCCAGATCCCCATGCCGCGACAATAAAACAGAGCCATCGGGTTGCGCACAAACGGGATGGTGCGCCAACAGGTGATCGTAGTGTGGAAACGGGTTTTCGTGAAAACCCTCAGGCAGGTTTTGCAGATCAATCATGCAAACAGGGTTGTCCGCCGGTCAGCCCATGTCAACGCAGAACTTGGACCCTTTGCCGTTCCCTGGCGGCAGCAATTGGCGCGGCAAATGCAACGCGCCAACACCCGTGATGGATGCTGGCGCGTAACAACTTGCAGGGCTTGCGCATCGCACGGGGATGCGCGCAACCGTTTTAAAGGGCTTTGTCGATCAGACCCTTGATTGACTTGGGGCTGGTGCCGGAAAGGATGCGGCCAACTTCCTTGCCCTTGGTATACATGATGAGCGTGGAGCGCCGTGGAATGCGCAGTTTCTTGCCAATGGCACTGCCGCGATATTCATCCCAGTCCATTTCCATGACGGTCAGGTTCTTATAGGCGGCATCTTGCTTGCGCAGGCCACTGATGACGCGCTTTTGCGTGGCGCAGGTGCTGCACCAGCTTGTGTGCACACCAAGCATGAATGGCTTGCCGCCTTTCAGATATTGCTCGAATTTGGCTTGTGTAAAATCAACCGTTTTCGCCACCGCAACATTTGCTGAGGTGAGGGAAGAAATTGAAAATGCTGCGGCAGCAGCAATTAACATGCGTCGGGTGAAAGTCATGGCAGTCTCCTTATGACAGCTTGAAGTGACCAGATTAGTAACGAACAGATAAATCCTGAAGCCAGTAGGGCAGGTTCTCGATAGCCCATGCTTCCACATGGTGTTGAAGCTGAAAATACAAAAACAGGCCGAGCAGAATTAGAATAATTCCTGTGGCAGGGCGTGCATATTGGGCGAGATTTTGCATCATCTCCCGCCGTTTGAACAATGCCTCGCGCGACACTGTAGCCAATACGAGAATAATGCTGGAAACACCCAAAGCGAATGACACCATGATCATCGCCGCCCATGTGATATTGCTGCCCTGGGAAGCGAGCGAAATGGCGCCCCCCAGGGTTGGGCCAATGCAGGGGCTCCACACTGCGCCCAAAAGCAAGCCGGTCACGAATTGACCGCGCAAACCCGAGCTGTCGATTTGTGCCTGACTCACAGCCATGGAATTGCTTGCTGAACTGGCAATCATTGTAAAACGCGACGACAGGGCAGGGACCAAGAGAATAAGCCCAAACCCAATCATCAAGACGCTGGCAATGCGCGAGACAATGACATCGTCAATGCCGAGCGTGGGGCCAAGTGACGCGATCATCAGACCGATGGTGACAAATGTCAGAGACAACCCGGCACACAGTGCCAGCGGCCCAAATTTGTGCTCGTTTAATGCGGCAATCAAAATCACCGGCAGGACCGGCAATACACAAGGATTGAGCAAGGTCAAAAGACCGGCGACATATCCAAAAACAAGGTCCATGGCACACAAAACGTTTTTGATTTCCGCCCTTATTTAGGGATCATATATGCCAAACGGAATGCTGGTGAGATGACACTTTAGTGAACACGACAATTGACCAGAACCAGCCGGAGCCACCCTGTCTGGCGGCCCCTGTAATTCAAGTGATACGGCTTTGGATTGTGATGGAAGACAAAGCGGCACCTGACGGACAAACGGTTCACCGGGAAGGCAGCATGAACCCATCGAAAAAATCGGCAAGGCCCTGCGTATCAGCCATGGGCAATACCTGCGCGATGTATTGATCCGGACGAACAATAATCATCGCCCCCTTTGCCCGGTCGATACCCCGCATATCGAAAATATCTCTTTTGTTTTTCAAGTCAGGGCAGAAGATTTTTTCATAATCAATGAGGCCCAAACGGCCTTTTGCGGGAGCCAAGAGTTGCGGCATTGCATCAAGCGCCAGTTTCCGGTGCGGTGCCTGGAACACAGCGCGTATGTCAATCACCCCATCAATGTTGGAACCCTTTGGCGTATAGCGAACAAGGGGAGAGTGCGGATCCTGCGCCAGAAATGTGCAAACCTTGTCTATTGCACCGCCAGCCTGTCCATCATCATCGGCATCTGCAAACAGGAATACCCGCCACCGGCCGTCTGCTTTGATCGTGTGGGCAAGTTCCATGGGCTTGGCATCGGCAAGGCGAACAACCGGTGCGGAATGAAAGCGCATACCAACCCTAAGACCTTTGGCCAGATGTTGGCTTGCGTCGGGACCGATGATCAATGAGGGATCATATTTGGTTTCAACCCCGGCAGTATAGCGCGCGTGTTTGGAGAAATAGCGCTGAAACTCCTTTGCCGCAGCAGCATCCTTGGGTTTTGCGCTGAACAAACGGGCCATATCACGATCAAACTCGATCAGTTCTTGCGCCTTTGACTGGCGTTCCAGCGAATAGGTGTGGAGCAGTTTCGGGTGCGCCCTGCCTGAGATGACTGTGGCCAGCTTCCATCCAAGATTGAACGCATCGGCCATGGATACATTCATCCCCTGACCTGCTTTGGGACTGTGGGTGTGACAGGCATCGCCTGCAATGAATATGCGGGGCGTTTGAACATCGCGCTTGCTATCTTCCACATCATCAAACTGGTCGCAGACCCGTTGCCCGATTTCATAGGCGGACCACCACGCAACCTGTTTAATATCCAAAGTGTAGGGCGCTAAGATCGATTGTGCCTTTTCGATGAGCAAATTGGATGTGACGTTGCGGTCCAAGGCCCGTTCGCCCGGTTGAAGTTCATCAAGCTCGATATACATGCGCACCATATATCCGCCTTCGCGGGGGATGATCAGCAGGCTGCCCTGGGTTGCAGATTGGATGGCACATTTTAGCCGTATGTCTGGAAAATTCGTGGTGGCGAGAATATCCATGACGCCCCAAAGCTGCCGGGCAGATTCTCCCTTGAGCGCATAACCCAGGGATTTTCGCACAGTGCTGCGTGCGCCATCGCACCCTACCACATACCGGGCCCAAACCGTTTCCACCTGTTCTTTCAAATTCGGGCCCACATGTTTCATCGTGGCCACAACGGGAAAATCAGGATCATCGGTGAGAGAAATTTCCACCAACTGTCGTCCGTAGTCCGGCACAAGACGCCGCGCGGATTGCTCCATAATGTCGAGATAGAAATCGTGAATCCGGGCCTGATTGAGAATGGTGTGCGGAAATTCCGACAGCCCGTCTTCAACGTCTTGGATGCGGTCCGCCCGCACAATTGCTGATTGTTCCGCGCCGGGGCGCCAAAACGTTGTTTCGTTGACCCAATAGGCTTCGCGTTCGACCTTTTCTGCAAACCCAAATGCTTCAAACATTTCCATGGAACGGCAGGCGATACCGTCTGCCTGTCCAACTTCCAGTGGGCCGGATTTTTGATCAATAATGCGCGTGGTAATGTCACCAAAAGCCGAAAGCTGGCTGGCAAGTGTCAGTCCTGCCGGGCCGCAGCCCACAATCAAAACATCCACTTTGGCTGCCCCAATTTTAAGGGATTCTGCTTCGGTCTTGATGTGAGGCGAACCAGGTTTGAAGCCATCTAGGTGATACTGCATGTCAATTCCCAACCGGCGTAACGGTTCAAGCACTGTCCCTTACATCACAGTTTGACACAGGACGCGCTTTACATCAATTTACTTATGACTGATAACCATTATGATATTTAACAGCATTGGCAGTCCCGCTTTCAGCTTCCAGTCATGGTCTTGGCTGGCCCTTGGGCAGCGGCAGAAACCGAGGGCGGCATATCGGGAATTTGCGGCTGTGTGCGCGGCACGACATGCCAGAAATTAAGGGGTTCACATGGGTGAAGTATTGAAGATCGATGTCAGTGAAGGCATCGCCACACTGACCATGAATCGCCCTGACAAGCGCAACGCCATGTGCGATGAATTGCTCAATGCAATCGATGCATTTTTCACATCTCCGCCGGCGGATGTTAAAGTCGCAATCCTCACGGGAACCGGGGGACATTATTGTTCCGGTCTTGACCTGAGCGAGCATGTTCAGCGCGATGCGGAAGGCACGATGCGCCATTCCCGCAATTGGCATCAAGTCATGGAGCGCATTCAGTATGGCGGTTTGCCGGTCATCTCGGCCATGTTTGGTGCCGTGATTGGCGGTGGTTTGGAAATTGCCGCTTCAACCCATGTGCGCATTGCTGAGCCGTCTACAATATTTCAACTCCCGGAAGGCCGTCGCGGAATTTTCGTCGGCGGTGGCGCATCCGTTAGGGTAGGGCGCATCTTGGGGGCGGATCGCATGATCGAAATGATGCTCACGGGGCGAAAATATGACAGCCAGGAGGGCCTGGCATTGGGGTTGACCCACCATTGCGTGGATACCGGCAAGGCGCTTGAAGTGGCGCAGGACATGGCCCGCAAAATTGCCAGCAATGCACCATTGTCGAATTACATCATGATTCAGGCACTGTCCCGGATCGAGGATATGCCAAAAGCGGATGGGTTGTTTACGGAAAGTCTGTGTGCCGCCATCACGCAAACCAGCCCGGATGCCCAGGAGGGTCTTGCCGCTTTCCTTGAAAAACGCAGCCCCAATTTCAGATAGCTGGATGAAGCAACTCGTGCCAGATCGCCATCAGCCCCAGCAGGAGATAACCACCGTCTCCGATGCGCCGCTGCGCCAGTTCATGGGATATCACATCAAGCGCGCCTTCAATGTCATTCAGGCGGATCTGACAAGAGTATTGAAACCGTTTGAATTGCGGATGGTGAGCTATTCAGTGTTGGCGCTGATCGTTGAAAATCCCGGAATACGACAATCTCAATTGTCTCATGCCCTCGCCATCGAACGACCCAATCTGGTTATCGTGATTGATGAACTTGAAAAACGCGGGCTGATTGAGCGCGAAAAATTGTTGAGTGACCGCCGTGCCTATTTGCTGACTGCCACACCGGCGGGGAGGCGGCTTTGCGACAAGGCCGAAAAATCGATCAACGCCCATGAAGCGGCCGTATTTGATGGTGTCGACCAGGAGGCCCGAATAAACCTCATTCGCTCCATGCTCCGCATTGAGGCCAATTTCACGGAAGGTTTGAAATGAAGCGAACAACAGATTATCGCAGCCATAATGTGCGCCGGACGGACCGGGCAGACGGCACCATTCTTCTGGAATCCAATGACACATCGCTTCCGGCAGTCGTTAAAACCAGCCAATGGTTGCACCATTGGGCCGATCAGGCTGGGGAGCGTGTTTTCCTGGCGGAAAGAAGTGGCCCCGGCTGGCGCGAAGAGACTTTTGGATCAACGCTGGAGAAAGTGAAAGCGCTGGCAGCCTCGCTGTTGGCGCGGGGACTAAACGGCGATACGCCAATTTTGATCATGTCGGGGAACGGTATTGACCACGGATTGCTGACCCTGGCAGCACAATATGTGGGTGTGCCCACCGTGCCCGTGGCAGAACAATATTCATTAGTCGCCGCTGCCCATGGTCGCCTGCAACACGCAATAGAACTTGTGCGCCCGGCAATGGCCTATGTGGTGGATGCCGAGCAATATGGCGAAGCACTCGCGCTCGATGCATTGCGCGGTATTGAGATTGTGGCAAGTCGCACGGGAGCCGCCGCCGGGGGTCAAAACATCACCAGCTTTGAGGAGCTTCTCAAAGGAGATTACAGCTCAGATATTGTGTCTGCGAACGAGGCCGTCACACCGGATACGGTAGCAAAAATTCTGATGACTTCCGGATCAACCTCCGTGCCAAAAGGTGTCCTGACCACCCATCGCATGATGTGTACAAATCAGGCCCAACTGGCAACGGCTTTACCTTTTCTGCGCAGACATCCGCCACGCATTGTGGACTGGTTGCCCTGGAACCACGTGTTTGGGGGCAGTCACAATTTCAATATGATTCTGGCAAATGGCGGCAGCCTCTACATTGACGATGGCAAGCCGTTAAAGGGCCTGTTCGAACGGACAGTCGAAAATCTGTCAATGGTCACCGGCACTGTGGCGTTTAACGTGCCGGTTGGATTTTCCAGGCTGCTGGGGGCGCTTCAGGAAAACCAGTCTTTGCGCCAGAGGTTTTTTGAAGATCTCGACATGGTTTTCTACGCTGGCGCGTCTTTGCCGCAGGACGTCTGGGAAGGCCTTGAGAAAATGGCGATGGAAGTCAAAGGCGAAGTACCTTTGATGACATCATCCTGGGGATTGACGGAAACTGCACCTGCCGTGCTCACACAACAGGAGCCGACCCCAAGTTCCGGCATTATCGGTGTTCCAATGACGGACATTTGCGCCAAGCTGATTCCCAATGATGAGAACCGTTACGAAATCCGTGTGAAGGGCTCCAACATCATGCCCGGATATTTCCAGGACGCTGAGAAAACGGCGCAAGCCTTCGATGATGAGGGTTTTTTCATCACCGGCGATGCCATGCGTTTTGTTGACCCGGACAATCCCAATGCGGGGCTCAAGTTTGACGGGCGCATCAGCGAAGACTTCAAGCTGCTGACGGGCACATGGGTGCGTGCCGCACAATTGCGGCTGGATGTCATCGTTGGCCTTGGACCCATCGCAGCCGATATTGTCATCACGGGCGCTGACCGCGAGCAGATTGGCCTGTTTATTTTTCCAAATATGGACGAAGTGCAAAGGCAGGGCTTTACCAGCGAACAAGATGGCGGGGCTTTGTGCGACCCGGCGCTTCTTGCGATGATCCAGCAAAAGCTCGAGGAGCGGGCTGGCCAGGTTTCGGGTTCCTCCAACCTGATTTCACGAGCGATTATTGTTGCCGACCCCCCGTCACTGGCCAATGGTGAGATCACAGCCAAAGGGAACTTGAACTTCCGCAATGTGTTGAATGTGCGCAAGAACCTTCTCGACCGGCTCTATGATGACAGCGCCAAAGCTGTTGCAAAACTTCAGGAAAATTAAAAATGGTCGACCTTTCCAAGATTCGTGCAATCGACATTCATACCCATGCAGAAGAGCCGTGTGGCTGTCATGAGGATGATGGGTATGACGATTTGCAATCCACAATGGCGAAATATTTTCGTGCACCTTGGGAACACCCTCCCACAATTCCCGAAACGGCAAACCACTATCGCGAACAGAACATTGCTGCGGTCATTTTCCCCGTGGATAGCGAGCGTGAGACAGGCTATCGCCGCTATAAAAATGAGGAAGTGGCGGAACTGGCAGCTCTAAATGATGACGTGCTGATCCCCTTTGCCAGCATCGATCCTCACAAGGGTAAAATGGGCCAGCGCGAAGCGCGGCGCCTCATCCGGGATTTTGGAATCAAGGGTTTCAAGTTCCACCCAACCATGCAGGGCTTTTACGCCAATGACCGCATGGCTTACGGGCTTTACGAAGCGATTGCCGAAGAAGGGGGAATTGCCCTGTTCCATACCGGGCAAACCGGTGTGGGCAGTGGAATGCCCGGTGGCAATGGCATGCGGCTTAAATATTCAAATCCCATGTATATGGACGATGTGGCTGTTGATTTTCCCGAAATGAAGATCATCCTCGCCCACCCCAGCTTCCCCTGGCAGGAAGAAGCGCTGGCAGTCGCCCAGCACAAGCCGAACGTCTATATCGACCTGTCTGGCTGGTCGCCAAAATATTTCCCGGAAATTCTGGTGCGCTACTGCAATTCAATTTTGAAAAAGAAGGTTCTGTTCGGCTCGGACTGGCCCATGATAACGCCTGAACGCTGGCTTGCCGATTTTGAAAAAATCGCGATCAAGGATGAATTGCGTGAGGATATTATCAAAGGCAATGCCGCGCGCCTGCTCGGCTTGAGTTAGTTTTCAAAACACTTCTCAAGCCGGTCCAGTGTGCGCATGGCGTCCAGCACTTCATGCACGGTGCCATTGGGTTCACGTTTTTCCCTGATTGCGGAAATGAACTCCCGATCAATAAGTTCAATGCCGTTGGAAGAAACCGCCACGTCGCTGAGGTCTATTGGGTTGTTACGCCCGTCATACAGATCGTCATAGCTGGCAATATAGGTGCCATTATCACAGATATAGCGGAAGAACGTGCCCAATGGACCGTCATTGTTGAAGGATAAAGACAGGGTGCAAATGGCCCCCGATGGCGTTTTCATGCCAATGGACATGTCCATCGCGATGCCCAGCTCGGGATGGTGAGGGCCTTCAAGGGCATAGCACTGGGAGGGAACTTCGCCGGTTTGATATTGAAACAGGTCAACCGTGTGACACGCATGGTGCCATAGCAGGTGGTCGGTCCAGCTGCGCGGCTCTCCCTTGGCATTCATGTTGGAACGGCGGAAGAAATAGGTTTGCACGTCCATCTGCTGGACGTTCAGTTCTCCCGCATCAATCTTGGCTTTGATCCACTGGTGGGAAGGGTTGAACCGCCGCACCTGTCCGGCCATGGCCAGCACGCCGGTTTCCTTCTGCACCCGGCAGATCATTTCGCTGTCTTCCAGAGAATCCGCCATGGGTATTTCGATGAGCACCGGTTTGCCCGCATTCATGCAGGCAATTGCCTGCTCCGCATGCATCTGTGTAGGGGTCGCCAAAATCACGGCATCAACATCATCGCGCCCGATACATTCTGCTAATGATGTGGAGGCGTGGGCGATGCCCCGTTCGGCTGCAAGCGCCTCTATCTTGGCCTTTGTCGGTCCCATAACCGAGGTCACTGTCACATCTTCGATGGCACTTAGGGCATCAAGATGTTTGGTACCAAAAGCGCCATAAGCGCCTGCAACACAAATTCTCATTTGAATTTCTCTCAGTCTTTGTTGTTTTCCAAAATGATATGCCCAACAGCGGTGTTGGAGGCAGGTATATGATAGTGGCGATGCACCTCGGTGACGTCATCGTCCAACGCGCCGCGCATGATATGCCACATGACCATCTCCACCCCTTCGGAACCCGCTTCACGCAAATATTCCACATGCGGCATTTTTGACAGACCGACCGGGTCGCTCGTCAGGCGGTTCAGGAAATCGGTATCCCATTCCTTGTTGATCAGACCAGCCCGCTTGTATTGCAATTGGTGGCTCATGCCGCCGGTCCCAAAGATGACCACATTGAGGTCTTCATCAAAACTCTCCACAGCGCGGCGTATGGCTTTGCCCAGATTGTAGCAGCGGTTGCCGGTCGGCGGCGGAAACTGCACCACGTTGACGCAAAGGGGTATGACCTGAACCGGCCATTCATCATCAACCCCATGTTCGCCAAACATCACTGACAGCGGTACGGTCAATCCGTGATCAACCTCCATCTCGTTCATGATCGTGATGTCGAATTCGTCGAGAATGAGCGATTGTGCCACATGGCTGGCCATCGTTTGATGGTTCTTGACCACCGGCACGGGGCGCGGGCCCCAGCCTTCGTCCGCAGGGCGAAATTCTGCAGCGCAGCCCAAAGCAAATGTTGGAATGCAAGAGGCATCAAATGCGGTGCAATGGTCATTGTAAACAAGAAAGACAACATCTGCTTTGGCGTTTTTCATCCATTCGCGGGTCTTTTCAAAGCCTGCAAAACAGGGCTTCCAATAATCATCCTGAGTGTTGCCGGTGTCCATGGCAACGCCCATGGCGGGCACGTGGGAACAACCCACACCTGCGGTAATACGAGCCATTAGTCTTTATCCTTTTCATCCCACTCGCTTTGATAGCGATTGCCATCGGGCGAGCGCCCGCCATCGAGCATCATTTTGCGATATTTTTCCTGGCCCATACCGGTCATAATGCCGGCAAGGCCCTGGAAATTGATGCCGTCATTGGCAGCCAGCTTGCTGGTGTAATAAATATTGCCGCCCAGGGCGAGCATGCCGTTCCAGTCCCGGTCGAGCACCGCCTGTCTTTGTTCAGCTGTCATGGAATATTGATCCAGATAAGCCTCTTCATCGGCATTGAATGCGTCACGGTTTTTTTGCAACCGCAGGGAAATGCAAAATTGATTGAGCTGATATCCCCGCCGCCCGGCATCGGCGTCGAACACATAAGTGCCGGGAATGTCTTCATAGTCTTTTTTGATCCCCATGGATTTACCTTCCTGTTCGCTTGGATGCCTGGGTGGATTGTGCGGCCAGAATAGCATCCGTCAGGGCACCCAGATCTGTTACGCCCGGATCTTTTGCAACAACGCTGGCTGCATCCAGCCCAAGATTGCCAACCTCGTGTTGGCGCTGAGCCGTCGCCGCTGACATATGCGGCGCAATACCCAAATCTTCCATCGTTTTTACCACTTCGCGCATTTCCGCCGCCCGGCGAATACCATGTGTCATGGCACGTTCTATCATATAGGGCGCGCGGTGCTGCCAGTCGAAACCCGGGAAGCTGGCTTCCAGTGAAGCCAGCAATTGGGTTTCTATGCCAGCTTTTCGCGCTGCAAGGAAACACTCAAGCGTCACCGCTTCCAGCCCTTTAATCATCACCGAACGCACCATTTTTCGCATGGATGCTTCGCCCACATCCTGGCCCGCGATTTCACCAACCATGCCAAGTCCGTTCATCGCCGCCAGTGCGTCCCCAGCATCTGGCCCCGCCAATAGGCAAGGCGATTTGTGCAGGTGGGGATGCACAGGTGTCATGATGGCAACATCAACGTAGCGTCCACCGGCACGATTAATCACCACAGCCGAACGGCGTTTCGTATCCGGCGCACAACTGTTGCAATCAAGATAGAGGGCATTGTTAAGGCCGATCTGAGCAACCGCATTTGCAGCAACTTCTGCCTGATCGGCGGTAACCAGCGAGACGATCAGCTCCCCATCACGACACGCCTCAAACAGGGAAACTGCGCCTCCCACACCACATCGGTCATACTCGGCACGTTTTGACTGTTGCTCCGGGCCCTCAGTCTTAATGTCAAAAGCCGTGATCGAAAGGGCGCTGTTATCTTGCTTCAACCCAAGGGTGAAAGCCTGAGCGGCTTCTCCAAATCCGATAAAAGATATTTTGGGCTGGGGTGATGCCACGGATAGTTCCTCCACGGTCGTTGGGTAATTGATAGCATTTTCGGTGCAACTAAAACCAATTCAAATAGATGGGTGAGTATTGAAAAAAGCTATACACGGCTCATTTCGCGTCATCCTGGCTGGAAGCCGTGGCACTAAAGCGGTGCAGATAATCCATGAATTGCCCCTGGGTTTGTGTTGGCCGCCAGTTTTTACGAAATGTCAGGCCAATGTCCCGGTAATGCCCTTTCAACGGGATATCCAGAACGGCGATCATGCCAAGGCTTTCATCGATGCCGATCTGGTGGCGGGACACGATAGAGATATAGTTTCCCTGCGCCAAAATCCCCCGCAGCGTGACCATCGAAGACGATACCACCCGCACAGGTGTTTGCTTGCGTTCGTGAATGCGCAGGGTATTGAACAGATATTGACCTGCCGGTGTTTCTTTTGGCGGCGCAACCCAGGGAAAGGCCAAGGTGTCTTCCAGATCAAGATTGGGTTTATTGGCGAGAGGATGGGCTGGATGAGCAACAATCACCAGGGCATCCTGAAACAGCAGTTCCTGTTCCACGTCGTCTGCAGGGGGCGGATAGCGCAATGCACCAATGAGACAATCGATATCGCCCTCGCGCAGGGATCGAAGCAATTCCTGATAACGCCCGTCCACCACGCGCACCTGAACGCCTTGGGTTGAATCGACCATCGCGTGCACCGCCCGGGGCACAATCTTCGTGCGCGCCAATGGGAGGCTGCCCAGCACAAACGTGCCCTTGTCCTCGCCAAGCTCCCGGCTGATTTCTTCAATTCCCTGTCGGATTTCTGACTGGGCAAGCTTCGCGCCCAGCACCAAAGCCTCCGCAGCCGGTGTCAGCGTAATGCCCGAGGGACGTGCCGTGAACAGGGGAACCCCGGCAAGGGCTTCCAGACTCCGTGCCGCCCGGTGCACGGTGGGCTGGGATAGATTCAGATCCCGCGCTGCAACCGTAAAGCTGCCATTATTTGCAATCGCGATCAGGTTGCGCAATTGAGCCGCGGTGACGGAATGATCGAAATTCGCCCGGCGGGCATGGGCGTCACCGCCGGTCCGCATGGCATTGCGCGCCCCGTCTTTGAGATATTTCAAAGCAGCGGCTGCGCGTTGTTCAAAGACCTTACCACATTTGGTGAGGGAAAATTGTTCACGCCGCCGCACCAGAAGCGGTGCACCCAGATCGGCTTCCAGCCGGGAAATCGCCTGGGTCGCAGCCGGTTGAGACAGGTGACACCGCCTGGCAGCTGTGGATACGGAACCGGTGCGTACCGCTTCTATGAAAACCCGCATGTGCCGAATGTTGGGGAACCCGCTGTTCATGTCACCCTTTGATGTCTGAAGCGCCGATGCCCGGTGCGCCCGCAAATCTGCAATACGCTGTGCACCCATTATAGCATCAACTTATATTGCAGGCCCAATTCGAAATAGGCAATCTTCCAGGCTTGACGTTAGAATTGGGCGCAAGAGCCGCTATGATAGGCTCGACCCCAAACGAGCTGGAATAAGACACCATGTCAGATAAAAAAACCGCGCTTGTGATCAGCGCACATTCTGCAGATTTTGTATGGCGTGCCGGAGGTGCGATCGCGCTGCATCAATCAAAGGGATATGACGTAACGGTCGTGTGCCTGTCCTATGGCGAACGTGGGGAAAGTGCCAAGCTTTGGAAGCAGGAAGGCATGACACTGGACAAGGTGAAGGCAGCACGCCGCATTGAAGCTGAAAATGCCGCAGCGGCGCTGGGTGTGACCGATATCCGGTTTTTCGATGTGGGTGATTATCCCCTCAATCTTGGACGTGAAACGCAAGATCGCATGGTGGATGTGATCCGCGAGATCCAGCCAATATTCATGATGTCCCATTCAAAATGGGATCCTTACAACACCGACCATATGAACACGACCCAGTTCGCGCTGGAATGCCGGATGATCGCCCAGGCCTGGGGGCACAATCCGGGGCAAAAAGTGTTGGGCGCTCCGCAACTTTACCTTTTTGAACCTCATCAGACCGAGCAAATGGAATGGAAGCCAACCACGTTTCTCGACATTACAGAAGTCTGGGATAAGAAATGGGCCGCGATCCAATGCATGCAGGGGCAGGAGCATTTGTGGGATTTCTACAAAAACGTCGCAGAAAATCGGGCCAATCATTTCCGGCGCAACTCAGGCGGAATGGCCGGTGGTCGTGTGGCAAAATATGCCGAAGGATTTGAGACAATCTTTCCGCGAACAGTGGATGAACTGGAATGAGCTATCAGCCGGGAACAACGGGCATTGTTGTCCAGAATATCGAACGCGCAGATCGCGATGTCATTGATGGTCTGGCGGAGTGCGGGGTTGCAACCGTTCATGAAGCCCAGGGTCGAAAAGGCCTGTTGGCCGATACCCTGCGCCCCATTTATCCCGGTGCCCGGATTGCCGGTTCGGCCATCACCATTTTGGCCCCGCCCTGCGACAATTGGATGATCCACGTGGCGGTGGAGCAGTTAGAACCCGGTGATGTGATGATTTTGGGCACGATCACCCCGTCAAATGCCGGTTATTTTGGCGATCTTCTGGCCACATCCGCGATGGTTCATGGGTGCAGGGGGCTGATTATCGATGGCGGCGTTCGCGATGTCCGTGATCTCACTGAAATGGGATTTCCTGTCTGGTCAAAATCGGTGCATGGCCAGGGCACGATCAAAGAAACCCTGGGCTCGGTCAATATCCCGGTCGTGTGCGCCGATGAATTGGTCAACCCCGGCGATGTCATCGTGGCCGATGATGACGGCGTGTGCATTGTGCGCCGGGAGGAAGCTGCCGACGTGTTGAAAAAAGCCCGCGCCCGCGAGGCCAATGAAGCCGAAAAGCGGGCGCGCTTTGAAGCCGGTGAACTTGGTTTGGACATCTACCAGATGCGCGAACGACTTGCCCAAAAGGGCTTGAAATACGTGTGATGCGAAATCTTTGATCTTATGTTGGAGAGCGCGATGACAGATGGTGTGCGCTGCATGTGGATGCGCGGAGGAACGTCGAAGGGCGGGTATTTCCTCGCGGATGATCTGCCATCTGACCCAGCCACACGTGATGCATTTTTGCTGCGGGTGATGGGGTCACCGGATGCCCGGCAAATTGACGGCATGGGCGGTGCGGACCCACTAACATCGAAGGTTGCGCTGATTGCCAAATCCCGGCGCGAAGGCGTGGATGTGGACTATCTGTTTCTCCAGGTCTTTGTGGATCAGCCAATTGTGACGGACGCGCAAAATTGCGGAAACATTCTGGCAGGTGTGGGCCCTTTTGCCATTGAGCGCGGATTGGTGCGCGCCCAGGATGGCGAAACACCCGTGACGATTTATATGGAAAATACCGGGCAGGTGGCCGTGTCCCGTGTGGCGACACCCGGGGGTCGGGTCAGCTACACAGGTGAAGCCCATATCGACGGGGTGCCGGGCAGTTCAGCCCCGGTGCCAATCGCATTTAAAGACACTGCCGGCTCTTCCTGCGGTGCATTGCTGCCCACCGGCAACCTTGTAGATCGGGTGGGTGGTATTGACGTGACAATGATCGACAATGGCATGCCCTGTGTGGTGATGCGCGCATCTGATCTTGGTGTTGTGGGTGACGAATTGCCCGAAACTCTGGAGGCCGATACGGCCCTGCGGGAAAAACTGGAATCCATACGGCTGGCTTGTGGCCCCCTGATGAACCTGGGAAATGTGGGTGAGAAATCCGTACCCAAAATGACCATGGTGAGCGCTGCGCGCAATGGCGGCGCGGTCTCCACGCGCACCTTCATTCCCCATCGCTGCCATAAGACGATTGGCGTGTTGGGCGCGGTGAGCGTGGCCACGGCCTGTTTGATGGAAGGTACTACCGCTTTTGACCTCGCCCAGCGCGGAGAGGGATCAACCCGCAGCCTTTCGATTGAGCATCCCACCGGGGAAATGACCGTGGTGGCGCAACTGGATGCAGATGGCATGGTGGGCGAAGCTGCGATATTGCGCACGGCCCGCAAGCTGATGGATGGAGAGGTATTCGCGTGAGAGAACAGAAAATGGATGCGGACTGGCTGGAATTCCATCCTGACCCAAAAAAGCCTGACTTTGTATTGCCCCCGGGGGCGGTGGACGCCCATTGTCATGTCTTTGGTCCGTCCCCTCAATTTCCTTTTGCACCAGAGCGCAAATACACGCCCTGTAACGCCGGTAAGGACAAGCTGTTTGAACTGCGCGACCACTTGGGCTTTACCCGCAACGTCATTGTCCAGGCCACCTGTCATGGCAAGGATAACAGCGCGATGGTGGATGCGTGCCGGGCAGGGGGAGACCTGGCGCGCGGAGTTGCCAGTGTTGGGGCCGAGATTACCCGTGACGAACTGGCCAGGATGAATGAGGCTGGCGTGCGCGGTGTGCGGTTCAATTTCGTCAAACGGCTGGTCGATGCAACACCAAGGGAAACCTTCATTGAAATTGCCGAAAAAATACAGGAGTTCGGCTGGTCAATTGTGGTCTATTTCGAAGCGGCAGATCTGGCAGATCTGGAGCCTTTCCTGAAACAATTACCGGGCATCATCGTTGTCGATCACATGGGGAGACCGGATGTTGCCAAGGGTGCCGACCATCCAAATTTCCAACGCTTTATCCAGCTTATGGACGAAAATGAAAACATCTGGACCAAGGTGACATGCCCGGAGCGGCTGACGGTCGTGGGAGAGCCCTATGATGATGTGGTGCCATTCTATCGCAGAATTGTTGACCGGTTTGAAGATCGCGTTCTTTGGGGAACCGACTGGCCGCATCCAAATATGAAATCGCACATGCCTGACGATGGCGCATTGGTTGATTACATTCCACGAATTGCCCGAACCCGTGAGCAGCAGCACAAGCTCTTGGTCGCAAACCCAATGCGCTTGTATTGGGACACATGAGTTAGGTTGCCGCAATAGGCGCAACCAAAATCCCGTTGCGGGGCAACTTGTCAATCGTGCGCCGAATTCTGGTAGACCGGGGTCACGCGACACTTTAGCCTGCACCATCGTTGGGCGTATTGGCCATGCATGCTCGATGTCCATCGAAGGCCGCATCGGAGCGCATAATCAACGTGACCAAAGAAAAAAATGCCCTCGGCATCATCTTGATGATCATCTCGATGGGCGCTTTTGCAGTGGCCGACACATTAGTCAAACTTTCCGCGGTGTTCCTGTCGCCCGCCCAGGTGATGTTCTTTCTGATGGGCGGCGGGCTCGTCCTGTTTGGTCTGCTTGCCGTGTATCAGGGGGAAAATCTGTTAGACCGCCGGGCCTTGGCGCCCATATTGCTGGTTCGCTACCTGACCGAGGTAGCCGGGATGGTGGGCATGGTTATGGCGCTAACCTACGTGCCCCTCTCCACCGTTGGCGCGATTACCCAGGCCGCCCCCTTGCTGGTAGCTGTGGGCGCGGTGCTGATATTGAGAGAAAAGGTCAGTTGGCGGCGCTGGAGCGCGATTGCCGTTGGATTTTCAGGCGTCCTGCTCATCATTCAACCGGGGGCAGATGGATTTGACCTGCCTGTCCTTTGGGCGGTTTTGGCCATGGTTGCGCTCTCTGCCCGCGATTTGACAACCCGGATGACGCCCCCGGACATTGCCTCCACCAGCCTGGCCACGTTCACAATGATTGCAACGCTGCCCTTCGCGATTGGCTGGGTCATGTTCAACGGCGAAAGCCTCATTCCAGCGCAGACGAATTGGTTGATTGCCCTGCCGATGATCAGTCTGGGGTCGATCGGATATATGTTGCTCATCGCATCGGTGCGCATGACAGAGGTGTCAGTGGTCACGCCATTTCGCTTTTCGCGCATCATCTATCTGCTGATTTTAGGCGTGGTCGTATTTGACGAACGGCCCAGTGCTTTGATGCTGGTTGGCGCGATGCTGGTCATCATTTCAGGTGTTTATCTGATGTTGCGCGAACAGCGCGTCAAACAAATCGCCAAAACGGCTGCATAGCAGGCCTGCATTTGACCATAGTAGCCGTTATCTGATTGTTACCCAAGTGCTTGGAACGGATCATCAGTTTCCTATAGTGCTACTTGAGCGAAAATACCTCGTATATTCGAACATAATGATTCTCACCGAGAGATCGATTGAGTTGCATTTTTACTTGTGCTTGGACTTCGCCAGCTCTTGCTCGCAATGTTTTCGCCCGTCCGCGAAAGAACTCGTCATCTAAAATGAGGGTTTTGTTTTCAGGGAGAAGGAAGAACTTGCGCAAACCATTTCTCTGATTGCGCAGATAGCCCGCCATTTCATCATCGCAGACATAAACAAAGAAAGCTCGTGCTCCGGATGTCTCGACTACCAAACGCAGTCTTTTGATGTCTGCAAATAGTGCGCCAGAGAAGCCGGTGCGGTCAACGTTCCTGCCGCTTGGAATTCGTCGATGATACTTAAACTCGAGTGCTGTGGGTTTAGCAAAGTAGTTCGGAATGTAGGTGTCAATCTCAGCTTTCGTAATCACAGGGTGAGGGTATTCGAGAATGATGTCTTCAGGTTTAAGGCAGAACGATTTCAACAGTGATATAAAGAAGGTGTACCGAACAGAGTCTTCAGTGGTGAATATTTGATTACTAAAGCGTAATATCATGTATTTTGCAAATAAATCAAATATTTCATTCATGTGCATCACAATATAAAACAAAAAATATACAGATATTTATAAAATAATTGAATAAGTGTCGACAAAATAATAATATAGTTGATAAATCAAATGTTTGCACAAAAATTCTTTATTTTATACAATTTTATATATAATAAAAATAAAATCACGGCGCTATCGATGCCCATCGTATAAGAGGTAATCCACGTACCTGGAATGGCCTCAAAATAAATGGCGGAGAGACAGGGATTCGAACCCTGGAGACGGTCACCCGCCTACACACTTTCCAGGCGTGCGCCTTCGACCACTCGGCCACCTCTCCGCATTTTGCACACGGGATTTCCCCCGCGTGGGTCGAAGAGAAGCGCACGCCTCTCTTTTGGAGTCACCTCTGGCGAAGCCAGATGTGGGGGCGCCTTCGACCACTCGGCCACCTCTCCGCATTTTGCACACGAGATTTCCCCCGCGTGGGTCGAAGAGAAGCGCTTGGCTGCTCTTGTGACCATCCGGTTGAACCGGAGGCTGGACATCGACCAGATGCCCGGGTTGCCACCACCAATATCGGCGAAAGCTCGTGGGGTATACACGCAAGTTCCCCCCGCTATCAACCGCAATTTCACTCTCAATTGCCATTCAATCCGGCTTTGTGACATGCATCCCTAATTTCGCACCAATAAGTGCCTGGGCACCCTCGTACTTGTGTCAAATTCAGCGACGAGCAGACAGGCCCTTCGCGCCGTAAAAGGATCAATACATGCACGGGAATTCAACGCGCAGGGGCCTCTATGCGAGCCTCAAATTTGGTGGGCTGACCCATGAAAACAAATACAAGTGAAACCGAAACGGGGCCTTGGTGTGCTCAAATGCTCTTTTAAAATTCCCCGCTCTGCCGTAGATGAAGTGACGAAGGGTCATTCACGATGCGTTTTGACAACATTATTTTGCGGAGAGACGAGTTATGTTTGGTCTGCTTTTCCGCATAATTGGATTTTGTGTTCTGGCTCTGGCCCTGGTTTTGGCGGTTCTGGATGTCACACGCTCCATCACGGCGGGCACATTGGTGTTGACCTCTTTGGCCCAATGGTGGGCTGTCATTAGCCCTGAAACACTGCTTTCGGGCCAGCAAACCCTGTCAGAAACAATTCATCCATTTCTTTGGGATCCGGTCATTGTAACGCTTTTGCAGCTCCCAAGCTGGTTAATCTGCTGGGTAATATCTATGCTGCTCCTGTGGATGGGCCAAAAACGCGAAGCCAGATATGGCCGGTTTGCCAGCCGTTGACCTTGTTTCGCGCTATATGAAACCTATCTGAGCTAGTCGAAACGACAGTCCTGACAGGAGTGATCCCATGTTTTTGATCGACAGATTGACAAGCAAGATGAAATTGCCAACCGCTGACAACGTTCTGCCCGGCAGGCCAAACGCTTTGCCGACCAGCGAGTTCCATCACGTAAATGGACGCCCCATCGCAGGCCCCGTTCCTGAGGGTATGGAAGAAGTCTATCTGGGCATGGGTTGTTTTTGGGGTGTTGAGCGCCTGTTTTGGGAACAGCAGGGCGTGTGGGTTACCGCCGTTGGCTATCAGGCAGGCACCAGCCCTAACCCCACATATAATGAGGTTTGCACTGGGCTTACCGGCCATAACGAAACGGTGCGCGTGGTGTATGATCCAAGCGAATTCAGCTTTGAAAAGCTGTTGGAACTGTTTTGGGAAACCCATGATCCAACGCAGGGCATGCGCCAGGGCAATGACACTGGCACACAATATCGCTCGGGAATTTACGTAACCTCCGACGAGCAAATGCAGGCGGCCATTCAGTCGAAGAAAAACTACCAGTTGGCCCTGTCCAAAGCCGGCAAGGGTGCTGTTACCACTGAGATATTGGAAGCGCCGGAATTTTATTACGCGGAAGAATATCACCAGCAATATCTGGCGAAGAATCCCAACGGCTATTGTAACCTTGGTGGCACAGGCGTGGCTTGCGCTGCACCAAACCCTGCGGGATAGAGCCAGCTGAACAGCCATGAACCTCGCTGCATTCGATACCTATTGCGCCAGCCTCCCGGCAACGAGGATGGTGGTGCAATGGGGCGGTGCCCATGTGTGGAAAGTCGGCGATAAGGTTTTTGCCCTTTGCGCCAAATGGGGACCAGGCAATGCCGGGGACGGTCCCAAAGTCGATGCGGCAGATGGGGACAGCTGGCGCATTGCGCTGAAAGTCAGCGACATGGCATTTCAAATGTTGATCGAAGAAGAGGGTATTCGGCCATCGCCTTATCTTGGGCGATTCAAATGGGTGCAACTGGATCCCCAAAGTGCGTTGAGCGATGAAGAAATACAAAAATATCTGGCGGCGGCACACACCATCATTGCCAGGAAGCTGACCCGCGCCCAGCGCAAAGAAATTGGACTGCCGGAAATCATGCCCAAGGATACGGTAAATCCATTCCCGCGAGCCGCAGATTAGCGCCCAGGCGTTTTACCTGCGCGCCAAACCACGCCGCAGATCAGGGATTTGCCGGGCGGAATGTGGGCACGGCAACCCGTCCAAGAACGGCTGAATCGGCTGCAGAGGCAGCACTGCTGGGCGTTGGATTGGGCAGGAAGGCCTGACCACCGGCAAGGCGCAGGGTCGCAGCCTTGGCATTGACCGGGCCAGGGGCTTTGAGAACCACAGTGCACGCACCTGGCAAATCACGAAGCCGGATTTGCCGCTTTGGTTTGCGCTTCACCACTTTGGTCGGCTTTTTCTTTTTCACTGTTTTTTTGGGCTTAGGCGGATTTAACAGGCGCGCCCAGTCCTTCAATTCCTTGCCGCAACCGTCATCAGCCCTTGGTTTGGCCTGGGGGCGGCAATTGGGTGAATCTGCCGGGCAGCTCAGCCGCACATGCATGTGGTAGTGATGGCCCCAATAGGGGCGCACTTTGTAAAGCCAACGCCGGTCGCCGGTCTCAATGCGGCATAATTCGCGTTTGATGGTGGGGTGCACCAGAACCCGCTCCACCTGTTTGTAGCTGGCTGCCGTTTTGATGATTCCAAAGGTTGCTTTGGTGAATGTCTTGGGATTGATGCGTGTCTGGTCCAGTTGTCCACGCTTGTTGACGTTCAACATGGACGTGGCGCTCAGCTGTTCACGTTCGCGATAGCTCAGCCGCTTATTGGGCATCTGGGTCAGCCAGATATCCGCATCCAGACCAATCTGATGGGAAGCATGGCCGGTCAGCATGGGCCCGCCACGCGGCTGGGAAATATCGCCCACCAGCAAGCCATTCCAGCCGACTTTTTTACCGTCCTGAGAAAGCTTCACCACGGTTTGAATGGTCGCTGGATGGCCCCAGCGGCGGTTGCGCGAAAGCCGCATGGCCTGCCAGGTCTCCCCATCCTGGGGAATCGCGATGGCCCCCTGCACACAGCCTTTGGAATAAAACCCGTGCACGGCGGGCTGCATGACGGCTGGCAGTTTCTTGCCGCCAAACAGGCGTTTTGCAATGGGTTCAGCCGCAACAGGCTGCATAGCCAATGTCAGGGCCAAACACCCCGTCACGAGGGAAGCCAGAGAAGCGCGCGCATTCAACATTCAAAAATTCCTTCCAGCCCCAATTCATGTTCTTGCAAGAACTCAATTGCCCCGCGCTATTGGAGATGTTCCAGGCGCGAATTCACCGGCGTGTTCACAAATTCACAAGGGCAGCGAACACCCGCTATGCATCAAGATACCATTACTTCACAATTACACCAATGCTGCACATGGATGGTGAAATCACCGTTAAAGTGCCGCTAGCGTGATTCTCTGGCCAGTTTGGGGCGGATTGATCTTTGGCGAAACCAATGCAAGGGACCGGACCCCGCTGCCACATCGCCGCTTTGGCGGCCTGACTGGAAGTGCGCGGCTGCATCTGTAAGATGGTGGTGAACAGCCAACCAAGAGATAAACCCATGATCGGTCGCGTACAGTCCCCACGCATTATTCGCATTGGCGGCGGGTGCGCCACGGAAACTGCGGAAGTTCTGCAGCAATTGGGCCTGTCGCGTCCCTTTATTATAACAGACCCCAACCTGATCGCCTTGGGCCATGTGGCAAGGGTAACTGATGTTCTTGATGCGGCGGGCCTTGGCTGGCGCATTTTTGATGGTGCGGTGGAAGACCCAACCGATACCTGTGTGGACGAAGGCATTGCTGCCCTGAATGCCGGGGAACATGATTGCATTATTGGGCTGGGTGGTGGCAGTGTTATGGACACCGCCAAAGCCATTTCATTCATGGCCGTCAATGGCGGTCATGTGCGCGATTTTAAAGCGCCTGCGCAAATTGATAAATGCGGACTGCCAACAATTTTGATCCCGACCACTGGCGGCACGGGGTCAGAACTGACCCGCTGGTGTGTCATCACCGATACCGAGCGGGTGGAAAAGTATAATCTTTCCGGGCTTGCCTGTGTGGCAACAGCGGCACTCATCGACTGGACCTTCACCACTACCAAACCATGGCGCATCACTGCTGATACCGCCGTGGACAGTCTTACCCATGCCATTGAAGCATTCGTTAGCCGCAAGGCGTTCGCTTATACGGACTCATTTGCCTTGTCGGCCATGCCACTCATCGCCGATCATGTGCGCACGGCCTGTGCGGAACCGGACAATGCGGAGGCACGTGAAGCCCTCATGTTGGCGGCTTCGCAGGCGGGCATGGCTTTCTCCAATGCATCTGTTGCATTGGTGCATGGCATGAGCCGCCCGATTGGCGCGCATTTCCATGTGGCCCACGGATTATCGAATGCCTGCTTGTTGCCCGCTGTAACGGCATTTTCGGTAGAGGCAGCCCGGCAGCGCTATGCCACCTGTGCGCGGGCGATGAACTGGGCAACGCCCGGCGATTCCGATGCGGCGGCCTGTGCCCGGCT
Organism: uncultured Rhizobiaceae group bacterium; assembly: GCA_937930845.1. Classification (GTDB taxonomy): domain Bacteria; phylum Pseudomonadota; class Alphaproteobacteria; order Rhizobiales; family Rhizobiaceae; genus Pseudahrensia. The sequence goes on along the minus strand of CALHBJ010000009.1, from coordinate 99,395 downwards.
CGTTGCCGGGCTGCAACAGCTCAACGCTGATTTGAAAGTCCCATCACCCAGCCAGCAGGGCCATAGCGAAAACGAATGGTTTGCCAAATTGCCAACAATGGCGGAACAGGCACTGGCTTCCGGTTCCCCACAAAACAACCCGCGCATTCCAACGGCAGACGAAATCATCGCCTTGTACGAAGAAGTCTGGTGAGCGCGACACTGAACCCAATCCTGTTGATACAGTCTCGCGAAACCCACCTATCCGCGCAGCGTACCGCCGGTTGACTTGGCCACATTGGCAATGACCTTTTGAACGATCGCGTCAATTTCCTCATCGGTCAGTGACTTGTCGGTCGGCTGCAGGGTCACTTCGACAGCCAGGGACTTCTTGTTCTCGCCAAGTGAGGCACCTTCGAACAGGTCAAAGACACGCACATCCGTAATCAGTTTTTTGTCTGCACCATGGGCTGCCCGCAACAAGGTTGCCGCGTCTGCGTCACTGTCCAGCACAAATGCAAGATCCCGGCGTACCGGCTGTAATGGTGACATGTGCAACGCACCTTTGGAACGGGTTGCCTTGCGGCGCGGTTCAGGCAAGGCGTCAAGATTGATTTCAAACCCGCAAAGTGGGCCAGACACATCCATCAGTTCCAGCGTCATGGGATGGAATTCACCAAACGAACCCAACACCACTTTGGGGCCAAGTTTGAGCGTGCCACTTCTGCCGGGATGGAACCAATCAGGTCCACCAGCTTCAATCTGTACCTTTGACGGGTCCATGCCGCAGGCTGCCAACACGGCAAATGCATCTTCCTTTGCATCAAACACGCCCACGTCGCGAGCTTTGCCCGACCAGTGACGACCGGTTGATTCAAGTTGCGCCGTCCCACGCCGCAACCCGGCGGCGGTGCGGCTTTGATCAGATGGTTCAACCCCGTGATACACGTGACTGACCTCAAACAAGGCAAGGTCGCCTGTGCCGCGGGCGACATTTCTTTGAGCCGCCGCCAACAGGCTTGGCAGCAGGCTGGGCCGCATATCAGACATGTCGGCGGCGATTGGATTGGACAGGGCCAATTCATCCTGCCCGCCACCAAATGCCACCGCATGGTTTTTAGCAATGAAGGAATAACATACAGCTTCACTCATTCCTCGGGCTGCCAGCGCGCGCCGCGTGTTGCGGGTGCGGGACTGGCCGGTGGTCAATATGCGCGCCCCAATCGCTGAAAGAGTGGGAAGCGGCTGAGGCTCAATATTGTTGATCCCGCGAATCCGCATGATCTCTTCAACAATATCGGCCTTGCCATGCATATCCGGCCTGTCGCCAGGCACAGATACGCGCAATCCATCACCGGCACTTTCCACGCCAAAGCCAAGGCGTTGCAATATGTCGGTTGAATCCGAGGCGTTCACATCCACCCCTGTGAGGCGCAGGGTTTCAGAGACCGGGAATTCGATGACCAAATCCGGTGTTGGTATAGCACCCTCGCAAATGCCCTGGGTGGGCTCACCGCCGCACATGTCGAGGATAAGCTGAGTGCCAAAGTCCAGGCCAGGCATGCAGAATGTTGGGTCAACGCCCCGCTCAAAACGGTAACGCGCGTCGGTGATGATGCCCAGGTCGCGGCCTGTGCGGGCCACGGTCAGCGGATCCCAAAGCGCAGATTCTACCAATACATTGACCGTCTCATCTGAACAGCCGGATTCCTCACCACCCATGATACCGGCCAGGGATTCAGGGCCATTATCATCGGCGATCACAAAGTGATTGGTCGATGGTGTGTATTCCTTGCCATCGAGCGCGAGGAATGTCTCATCGCCAGAGGCCCGGCGCACCGCAAGATTGCCTTTGACCTTATCAGCATCAAAAACGTGCAAAGGGCGCCCACGGTCGAACGTCACATAATTGGTAACATCAACCAGCGCAGAAATTGGGCGCAAACCGATGGCCTTAAGCCGTTGTTGCATCCATTTGGGCGAGGGGCCGTTTTTTACATTGCGCACAAGGCGCAACCCAAAGGCGGGGCAGAAATCCGCTGCCCCATCCGCGCTCAGATCAACTGATACGGGGCAGGGGCCTTCACCTTCGATAACGGGCACGGCAGGCGTTTTGATTTTGCCCAGACCGGCGGCCGCAAGGTCTTTGGCGATGCCGGAAACGCCCAGAGCATCCGGGCGGTTTGGCGTGATACCAATCTCGATGACCGGATCATTCAGCCCGGCATAATCGGCAAATCGGGTGCCAATGGGGGCATCATCAGGCAGGTCGATAATGCCGTCATGGTCTTCAGACAGCTCCAGTTCCCGCTCCGAACACATCATGCCAAATGAATCAACGCCGCGAATATTGCCAACGGAAAGTGTGACATCAATGCCGGGCACATAGGTGCCAGGTCCGGCGAATGCGCCAACCATGCCGGCGCGTGCATTGGGGGCACCACAGACAACCTGCACCGGCGTACCGTCGCCCGTATCAACCAGAAGAACCTTCAGCTTGTCGGCATCGGGATGCTTGTTGGCAGACAGCACTTTGGCAATGGTGAAGGGATGAAACGCCGCACGGTCGTCCACGGCCTCCACTTCAAGGCCGATCATCGTCAGTGTTTCAACGATCTCGTCGAGCGAAGCTTCTGTTTCCAGGTGGTCCTTGAGCCAAGAGAGGGTGAACTTCATTTCGCCGGTACTTTCTTCTGGGGCGCAGTCTTGCCTGCATTCGTTTTCTTGGGACTGGGCTTGATCTTGCGCGAGGTGCTGAGGCTGAGTTTACGGGATTTTTTGGTCCGCTTTTTCTTACGTTCCTTCAGCTCCTCAAAAATCACAAAGCCGATATCCAGCCCGTCATCATTCTCATCTTTGTCCTGCAGCGGTGCAATCGAGAAGGTCAGGGCAAGTTGCGATGCATGCAACACTTGCGCAACGGGATTGCCCTCATGGGTCACACCGTCCAGGCGCAAAATGTCGGTTTCACCTGGCACCAGGTTCAGCACTTTCATTGGCCCGGCCGCGGTGAACGCCATGACTTCCAGCTTCTGGGTTTTTTCGTCGACACCCTTTTGCAGCGCGAATATATGCTTAGCGACTTCCTGGGCTGCTGCCTCGGCAGAGGTTTCGCAAGCCGTCTTTTGCCAATCCTTGTTGCCTGGCGCGGTTCGTGTGCCTGCGCGAAATTCTTTGGCCATATGGGAAAAATCACCCGTCAGCAGGGCGGCATCTGAAAATCGGGTCATGTGCTTAGGCCTCCAAACAGGGTTGGCATATCCAGCGGGCGGAACCCGTAGTGATTGATCCAGCGCTGATCGGCTTCGAAAAACGGGCGCAGGTCCGGCATGCCATATTTGAGCATGGCAATCCGATCGATTCCAATGCCCCAGGCAAATCCCTGGTAGACATCAGGGTCCAGGCCACCGGCCCGCAACACATTGGGATGCACCATGCCTGAGCCAAGGATTTCCATCCAGTCATTGCCTTCGCCCAGCTTTACCTCACTGCCGGACCGGTCGCACTGAAGGTCGACCTCAAGGCTCGGCTCGGTGAACGGGAAAAAGGACGGGCGGAAACGCATGTCGATATTGTCGACTTCGAAAAAGGCCTTGCAAAACTCCATCAACGTCCATTTCAGGTTCGCGATATTGGCTTTCTCGTCGACAACCAATCCTTCAAGCTGGTGGAACATGGCGGAATGGGTGGCATCGGAATCCTGGCGATAGGTCTTGCCGGGAATAACAATGCGAATGGGCGGCTTTTGCGTTTCCATGGTGCGAATCTGCACCGGCGATGTATGGGTGCGCAGCACGCGGCGCTCACCATTCTCATCGGGGTTGAAGAAAAACGTATCGTGCATCTCCCGGGCCGGATGGCCTTCGGGAAAATTCAGCGCGGTGAAGTTATAATAATCGGTTTCAATGTCAGGGCCTTCCGCAACTGTGAAACCCATATCGGCAAAAATGGCCGTAATCTCGTCCATCACCTGACTGATGGGATGAATGCGGCCGGTCTCCAGCGGATTTGCCCGCACGGGCAAGGTCACATCGACTTTTTCCGATGCCAGCCGCGTTTCAATAGAGGCCCGCTTGAGCACATCCTGGCGTTGCTTGATGGCCTCGGTAACCTTGGCTTTCAAGCCGTTGAGAAGCGGCCCCATGACCTGGCGTTCTTCGGCTGACATTTTGCCAAGCGTCTTCATCTGTTCAGACAATGCGCCTTTTTTGCCAATCGCACCCACGCGCACATTCTCAAGTGCGGTTTCATCTCCGGCACCTTCGATCTGTGCCAGGATGTCGGCTTCAAGTTGCTCAATATCGCTCATCAATTTGCCTTTAAACAAAAGAAACCCGTGTCAGCTTTAAGCTGCCACGGGTCCCAAATCTATACGTTAAATTGGAAGCGCGGTCAGCTTTTGACAGCGCTTTCAAAAGCGTTTGGTGTGGTTTCTTTGAGATATTCCAGAGCCTTCTTCGACTCAGCCACAACCGCAGCAAATGCTTCAGGCTGGTTGATTGCCATGTCGGACAGGTTCTTGCGGTCGATTTCGATACCCGCTTTGGTCATGCCGTCAACAAGACGGGAATATGTCAGACCGTGCTCGCGCGCCGCAGCGTTGATACGTTGTGTCCACAAGGTGCGGAACGTGCGCTTGCGTGCTTTACGGTCGCGATAGGAATATTGTTGTGCTTTTTCGACAGCCTGTTTGGCGGTTTTGATGAGCCGCGAACGGGCACCATAATAGCCTTTGGCTTTTTTGAGAACTTTTTTATGTTTGGCATGAGCGGTTACACCGCGTTTGACACGAGCCATGATGTCTAATCCTTATCTGGGAACTGCGGTTACTTGCCTGCGTAGGGCATAAATTTCTTCACGACACGTGCATCTGGCTCGGAAAGAACCATGGTGCCACGTGCATTGCGCAGAAATTTGTTGGACCGCTTGATCATGCCATGCTGTTTGCCGGCTGCTGCAACTTTCACCTTACCGGTGCCAGTCACCTTGAAGCGTTTCTTAACGCTCGCTTTGGTTTTCATTTTGGGCATTTTGCACTCCTTAAACAACGCCAGTTTCCGCGCATGCGGTGGGGCGTTTTCGTTCGTTTTGAAAAACCTGGCCGCGCAAAACCTGTAAAAGCGTGACCAATTGCATTTCGAACCGACAAGGCATGCCCTGCCTGAAGGTTCCGTAAGCGGGGGTGACATAGACCCAATCGGGGTAAAGCGCAAGGCTTTGCGGACAATCACCTTCGGTTTATGGTGCTTCGAATCCGATCCGGCAAATTTATCTGTTCCATGATCCATCTGCGCCCTGTTTCTGTATGGCTTTGTGCCCTGTTCCTGTACGGTATTATTGCCAGCGGGGCAGTGGCGCAATCCGCGCCTGAACCCACCATACCCAATTTCTGGGATCCCCAGGAGCGGCTGCCAAAGCCAACGCTCCCAACACTGCCGCGCCTGCGCTTTCTCACAGTCACGGATTTCCCGCCCTTTTCTTATGTGGATGATGATAAGCGCCTGTCGGGTTTCCACGTGGACCTCGCCCGCGCCATTTGTGAAGAGTTGAATCTGCTGTCCGTGTGTCAGATTCAAGCCGTCCCATTTGCGGAAATCGAACAGGCCTTGCGCAGTGGTGGCGGAGAGGCAGCAATGGCCGGGCATGTGGTCAGTGCGCAAACCCGCGCGCGCCTGACCTTCTCGAGGCCGTATTTTCGGATACCTGCCCGGTTTCTTGCGCCAATTGGCACCAATTACAGCGCACCCATGGTCGAAAGCCTCAAGGGCAAGACGGTGGCTGTGGTGGCAGGCACGGCCCATCTTGCCTATGCGCGTCAATATTTTGACGATCTGATCTTGCGCCAGTTCGACACCGAGGCGGCTGCCATAGAAGCGTTGCAACAAAAAAAGGTTGAGGCGGTGTTTTCAGACAGCCTGTCCATGGCTTTTTGGATGCGCAGACAAGGCGCTAAAGCATGTTGCGTGTTCACCGGTCCTGCATTTCTCGACAATGGTTTTTTTGGCCGCGCCCTTTCAGTCGCCCTGCCGCGCAACCAGGTGGAATTGCGTCAGTCGATTGACTATGCCCTGCGTTCAATCAACGACAAGGGCAAGTTTGCCGAATTATATTTGCGCTATTTCCCGGTCAGTCTGTTCTAGAGCGCTTCAAGCTTAGCTTGAATCACTCTGGATTTAGATTGGTGCTCACGCTGTCAGGCTTCGCCTGTCGCTGCGCAGGCGCGGCGCAATACGCCGGGTCTGCATATGCCTCCCAGAGTTTCCACTTGAGTGAAAAACGCTCTAATCTGTTCAATCAACCTTGTTCAATCAACGCGAAATGAAGGGCAGTTTCAGCGCCCAGCCCAATTGATTGGGCCGTTCGTCTTGCCATTCGTTCAGCCCGATTGTCATGCCTTCATGGCCCTTGATGGGCTGGTCGATATAGGTGCCGAACATGCGGTCCCACCAGGGCAGGTTAAATCCGTAATTGGAATCCGTTTCGTCACCAATCGCCGAATGATGCACCCGGTGCATATCGGGCGTGACGACAACCAGCCTCACCACGCGGTCCAGCCACAGGGGGAGTTTGAGGTTGGAATGATTGAACATGGCGGAGCCGTTCAACACAATTTCAAATATGATGACCGCAATTCCAGGGGCACCAAGCAAAACAACCCACCCGGCTTTCCAGATCATCGACACCACGATTTCAATGGGGTGAAACCTGATCGCGGTTGTCACATCTATGTCCCGGTCGGAATGGTGCATGCGGTGAAAGCGCCAGAACAGGGGCACTTTGTGGGACAAGACATGGGACAGCCAAACGGCAAAATCGAGCACCAGAAAACTGGCAAGAATGGCCAGCCACACCGGTGTTTCGCGCAGCAGTGAATTGAAAAGACCCAGGCCATTCGCGCTCGCCCACAGCGCCACGCCCACCGCGGCAGCGGGGAAGATCAACCGCACAACCACACTATCAAGCACGATGATGGCGATATTGGTAAACCAGCGCTGGCCCTTGGGCATCTGCAATTTGCGGCGGGGCTTAGCCCATTCTGAGAACGCCAGCAGGGTAAACAACCCCACAAAGACGCTCAAACGAACGGCTCCTTCGTGTTCCCCAATTGTTTTGATCAGGTCCATTTGCGGGCCTTCTCTTTCATAATATTCATGCCGTTTGGTGGCGGGCACGTGCCGCCACTTCCAAGGCGGCACAGGTGAGTTTTGGAACACCCAAATGGTTGCGCAACATTTGCAGCAAACGCACTTCTTCAGCGGTGACACTCAAATCGGCGGCAGCAATTTCGGCAGCCAGCGCATAGGCGGTTTCGTGTAAACTCTTGGGCAGGTCCGCAGCCAGTCCCAACACCGCATCAAGGCCTTCATCGGCCTGCAGGATATCGCGGCAGGATTTGGCAGCATTGACCAATTGATCGCTGTTGTAATTGTCAAATATGGGAAGCGTCTTGACGATATTGCCAATACGCAACATTTCCTTTTCATCCATCATGCGATCGACCGCCGAAACCGAAACCATAATGTAGACGAGTGTATCCTGTACCGAGATTGTACCCAATTTTTTGACTTTCTGCTTGGGGACCATTTGAACGTGCAGACTATGGTGTGTGCCGATTTGATTCAACGGCTCACTTGCACCACCATCATCAATAGTAAGTGCGCAATCATGCCAGCGGTTGACGATGGCAAGGGACGACCTTAGGTTCCGCCGCGCCTGTTAAAGCCATCCGTGTTTGTGCAGCAACGGGCCAACACTTCCTCCCAATCAGGCCGAACCATGACCAATTCCGCATTCCCGCCGCTCGACACATCGCCTCAGATTGTAGAAGCCGCGCAGGCCAGCAAGGCATGGCCATTTGAGGAAGCCCGCAAGATCGTCAAGCGATATGCCCGCGATGGCTATCCCAGCGAAGTGGTGTTCGAGACCGGCTATGGCCCTTCCGGCCTGCCGCATATCGGCACATTTGGCGAAGTGGCGCGCACCACAATGGTCATCAATGCATTCCGTGTGCTTACCCAAGACAAGGTCGCGGTGAAGCTTGTGTGCTTTTCCGACGACATGGACGGGATGCGTAAAATTCCAGATAATGTGCCCAATCAGGATATGTTGACGCAACATCTTGGCAAGCCGTTGACCGATGTCCCCGACCCTTTTTCCAATGAGCATGACAGTTTCGGCCAGCATAATAATGCGCGGCTCATGGCGTTTCTGGATCAGTTTGGATTTACCTATGAATTCGCCAGTTCCACCGATTATTATCGCCAGGGCAAATTCAACGACCTGCTGATGCTGTGTGCGCAAAAATACGACGAACTGATGGCTGCGATGTTGCCCACTCTTGGAGAGGACCGCCGCGCCACCTACAGCATCTTCCTGCCGATTTCGCCCAAAACCGGTCGCGTGCTCTATGTCCCCATGAAAGCAGTGAATGCCGATGAGGGCACCATCACATTTGACGATGAAGACGGGGCGGAAACAACAATTTCCATCAAAGATGGCAATGTAAAACTGCAGTGGAAGCCGGATTTCTCCATGCGTTGGGCCGCACTTGGCGTGGACTTTGAAATGTATGGCAAAGACCACCAGAACAATTCAAACCTGTATGACAAGATGTGCCGCATTTTGGGCGCGCGCGCACCGGAACATTTTATCTACGAACTGTTTCTCGACGACAAAGGCGAAAAAATCTCCAAGTCGAAAGGCAACGGCATTTCTATGGAGCAGTGGCTTTCCTACGCTTCGCCGGAAAGCCTCTCGCTGTTCATGTATGCCAAACCAAAGACCGCAAAGCGGCTCTTCTTTGATGTCATTCCGCGCAATGTGGACGAATATTTCCAACACCTTGCTGCCTATGAAGGCCAGGACGAGAAAGCCCGGTTGGCCAATCCGGTTTGGCATATTCACGCCGGATCACCACCAAAGCTCGACATGCCAATTTCATTTGCGATGTTGTTGAATCTCGTCAGCGCTTCCAATTCTTCTGACAAGGCAACCTTGTGGGGCTTTATCAGCCAGTACGATTCCACAGCCACTCCCCAAAATAATCCAAAGCTCGACGAATTGGTGGGTTATGCCATTCATTATTTTGAGGATTTCGTGAAACCCAACAAGACGTTTCGCGCGCCCACCGATCAGGAACGCGCCGCCATGGAAGATCTGGCCGCGCGGCTGGCCGCCATGCCGGAAGGGTCTGACGGCGAAGCCCTGCAGACCGAGACGTTCAGTGTGGGCAAGGATCATGGTTTTGAAAATCTGCGCGAATGGTTCCAGGCGCTATATCAGGTATTGCTGGGTGCAGATCAGGGGCCACGGTTCGGTTCCTTCGCCGCACTTTATGGCCGCGACGCAACCGTCACCATGATCAAGGAAGCTCTGGCGCGTTAGCCAGGTGGCCGTGCCGTGGGTGAGGATATGTCGATCACCATTGCGTCCCTGTCACGCAACAGCAAACGCCGTTGACCGTAAAACATATCCGCTGGCGGTTCGATGATTGTCGCGCCCATGGCTTTGGCTTTGGTGAAAATCACTTCGACATCGTCAACCACAAAGGTCGGTAGCACGCCTGATGGGCGTTCAGCCACGGCATCGCCCGGTGCAATTTCGTGATGTTTGTCGATTATGCCCATTTCGATTGGACTGTTGGGGGAGGGTTTTAAAATGACAAACCAATCGCTGTCGAAATGCACATGCATGTCCAGCAGGTCAATATAGAAAGACGCGGCCTGTTTCACATCCTCGCTCAGGATACTGAAAAACAGGCGGTCCATCCTATTGACTGGCCCACACAATGCGCGCGATCCAGTCCACTTCCTGCAGGGAAACGGAACGGTTTTCATGGTCGGGATTGGCGGATTCCAACTCAATCAGGCTGGCGGTTCTGCGCACCAGAATTTTGGCCATGACCTCACCCTCATTGGTGCGCACCACGATGCGGTCACCGCGTCGAATAGAGGCGGTGGGTGAAACGATGATGCGGTCTCCATCACGGTAGAGCGGCAACATGCTGTCGCCTGAAATTTCCAAAGCATAGATGGATTCACCGTCCGGCTTGGGAAAATCCACAGCATCCCAACCTTCGCCGGATGGCAGGCCGGCATCGTCAAAAAAACCGCCACTGCCAGCCTGTGCCAGCCCCAGCAGGGGAATGGAGACGGGCCTGTTGAAAGGCGCTTGGCCACTTTCACCGAACCCGGATGCCAGTCCAAGGCGCTCAAAGCGTTCCGCGAAGGAACGTTTGTCGTCCTGCATCAGTTCCGTAAACGCTTCCAGGGAAGTGTTGGTTGCCTGCATGATCTTGTTGAGGGATTCTGTGGAAGGCCAACGCTGGCGCCCATCCGCCGACACGCGCTTTGATTTATTGAAAGTCGTTGCATCCAGTCCGGCATTGCGCGCCAGCCGGGAAACCGACATGTCGTGCTGTTGCGCCAGTGAATCTATTGCCGCCCATACCTGCCGGTGTGAAAACATGTGTCGCTCGGATTTGCCGATTACAGGAATTTTATCCTACATATGACTGTATGTCGCACTTGTCCAGACACACGAATGTGACGCTGTGGATGTTTGGTTCGCAATCAGTCGGCTAATATCAGGCCGTATAGGGCGGACGACCACTTGTCAGGGCATGGTCGATGAATTCTATCCGGTCCTGACCCCAGAACACTTCGCCATTGAGGACATAGGCGGGCACACCTACAGCATCTTGCTTGATGGCATCTGCTGAATTGGCGTTTCGCACAGCCGCTGTTTCGTCAGATTTTGCCGCGTTGATAATGGTATCGGGATCAAAGCCGCTGGCGGCAAGACGATCGGCGACCTCAGCTTCATCGGCCATATTGGCCTCATCGACCCAAACGCCTTTGAAAATCAGCCCCAGATAGTCGCCTGGATCTTCGTCGCGGGCCGAAATGGCAATGGCGCAGGAATCGGCCAAAGTCGTATCTGCTGGAAAAAATTTTGGCTTCAGGTTGATCGGTAAACCACGCATTTCCGCAACGCGCTGGAGTTCGAGCAAGCGATAGCGCTGGCGAACTGGCGGACGCTGCCCAGGGGGAACAGCACCGGATTCTTCCCAAAGTGCGAACAGATTAACCGGCTTATACGCCAGTTTGACCCCATGCTTGCTGGCCACATCGCGCACGGCCTGGTGACCCAGATAGGTGAAGGGGGATGCCCCAAAAAAATAATAGTCGAGTTGCGTTGCCATGTGTTTCAAGCTCCAGGGTCGTGACCTTAGTCTGCGGAATGGGTTACCGCTTTCGACCCAGCGTTGAAAGTAATTTTGTCGTCAATGCTCCCAATTGCCCAAGAATGGGCAATGGCGATCCGGCACGCAGGGCGCTGACGAGCTTTTTGGCAAAGGGCCGCAACCCGCGTGTCCAAGCATAAAGCCAGACTTTACCCTTAACCGTGAGTGCTTGCTGATAGCGCAACAGCCCGATTGTATCATTGGTCCACATCGCCTTGAACGGCGTTGGATATCCTAAAAAACTATAGGCGGTTTCCCCATTCTGCGCGGCGTTCAACAGGGATGACACCAATATTTGGGTGCCGGGAGAACATTCGAAATAAGCCATATCATAGGCGGTGAGGTAGCAGTGGCGCAGACCTTTACCGACCAAGTTTATGGTGATTGCAACAACGTCATCATTCAGTTTGAGTATTTCAAGCTCTGCCTGAAACCCAGTGGCGGTCCGTGGCAATTGGGCCAAAAATTCATCGACACCGTCGCGTGTCAGCCCCAGTGAGAAAATATTTTCCCGCTTTAGCCAGTCGCGTTTGAGGTCAAGTGCGCGTTGGACTGTGTCCGAAAAGGCAGGGTCACTGGCGTTGATCACATCAAATGTCACCTTGCCCCGCGCCTCCAGCAGGCGGCGTTTTCGGTTGAAATCCTTGCGCCGGTTTTTCGACATGGATGCGAGCAGGTCGGTGGGTGCGTCATCCTTGAGCCGGTCATGCAGGGACAAATATTCCGCAGGGTCCGCCGACAAAGCGTCCCCATGCATAGCGGTAAGCAGCACAGAGTCCTGGGGAATTGGCCCAATGGCAATGACGTCTGCGTGGGCGACCAGGGCAACCTGTTGCAGGCAAAGATTCAGGCCATCGCTGCAATCATATCCATCGCGCACCAGTATATTGGCGATTTGTGAATGGGGTTCCCCCAAAACAGTAAGCACCCGTGCTCCCATATGGGTCTCAACCATCAAGGGCAACAAAGCTACCAGAATGTCACCTTTGAAAATCAGAAAGACCTGGGGTTCCACCGTGCCGGGCCTGGTGCGCGCATAAACGTCGCACCAGCTGGAGCACCAGGCAAAGCTTTGAAATGGCGTTTGCGGATCGGTGCAGGAAGTCTCCAATTCCTGCCAGCGGTAGGCATTGTTTTGAATTTCGCCAAAGGAATTCAGGGTTTCAATACGCCACGGACCAGATGTAGTTTTTGTTTGTGAGCCTTCGTCAACACCCGATGACGAAACCGGCACAATGGGTCTCACCATTGGTTCGTCTTCGACGCCATTGCGGGTGTTGATGTATATATCGGCGGCAAGTTCGTCCACTTTTCCCGTCCCCAATTGGTCCCTCGGCCAAGAGCTTAGCCAGTATCCGGCCAGTGCCAGTCAAAACAGAACGGCCAGTGCAGGTAGGAAACCAGTATATCAGGATAGAACGTGTTCCGACGATTTTCGCAGATGAACTATTTGTGTGGTTAATGTCTGAATCAAAAAAGCCGGGGCTTTCGCCCCGGCATTCTTTATTACGCTTATATAAAGGTAAGGAAATCAGGCAGCTGCCTGATCTTCTCCAAATCCAAAGCGACCGTAAAATGTGTCGCCTTTTGCTGCCATATCCTTGATCAGATCGATCGGGGCAAAGTGATCGCCATATTCCTTGGCGAGTTCCTCGGCTCTCGATTTGAATGCGGCAAGACCAATTTCATCGATGAAAGACAGCGGACCGCCCGTATAAGGGGCAAAACCAAATCCCAGAATCGCTCCCACATCCGCCTCACGAATATCGGTTACCACCTGTTCTTCAACGGTGCGCGCGGCTTCCATCGCAATCGTATAAAGATACCGGTCTTTCAAATCACCAACATCAATCGTATCGGGGTCGAGCTGCGGGAACAGGTTCTTCAATTCCGGCCACAGTTTCTTTTTGCCGGGCTTTTCCGGGTAGTCGAAGAAACCTTTGCCAGCCTTTTTGCCCAACCGGCCATGGTCATCCACCAGTGTATTGACCAAAGACACGTGACGCGGATCAACCGCGCCTTGTCCCAGATCAGCAATGGTTTGCTTGATCACCTTTTGCGACAGATCAATGGCCACTTCGTCATTCAACGTCAGCGGCCCAACCGGCATGCCCACCATTTTGGCGGCATTTTCCACCATGGGTGCAGGGACGCCATCGGCAAGCATGTTCCAGGCTTCGTTCATATAGCGCATGACACAACGGTTGACGTAAAAGCCACGGGAATCATTGACCACGATAGGCGTTTTCTTGATCGCCAGAACATAGTCGATTGCCATTGCCAGCGCTTCGTCGCCGGTTTCTTCACCCATGATGATTTCTACAAGCATCATCCGGTCCACCGGTGAGAAGAAGTGGATGCCGACAAAGTTTTTGGCCCGTGAAGAAGCCTGCGCCAGTTCCGTAATTGGAATGGTGGACGTATTGGACGCAAAGATAGCCGTGTCGCTGATAACCGCTTCGGTGCTTTCCGTGACAGCCTTTTTGATGCCCTTGTCTTCAAACACCGCTTCCACAACCAGATCACAGCCTTCCAGGGCAGCGTAATCGTCGGTGGCAGTGATCAGATTGAGCAGGGCCTCTTTCTTTTCCGGGGTGGAGCGTTTGCGCGAAATCGCTTTGTCCAGCAATCCTTCGGAATAGGCCTTGCCTTTCTCAGCCGCTTCTTTGTCCCGGTCCAGAAGAACCACCTCAAGACCGGCCTTGGCCGTTACATAGGCAATGCCAGCGCCCATAAAGCCTGCACCGATAACACCTACTTTTTTGAGTTCTTGTTTGGCAACATCAGGGCGGCGTGCCCCTTTGTTCAGTTCCTGCATATTGACGAACAGGGAGCGGATCATCGCCTTGGCTTCTGGCGTCGTCAAAGTATGCGCGAAATACCGACTCTCCACTTTCAGCGCCGTATCGAAGGGGAGCAGCAAACCCTCATAAACGCATTTCATGATGTTCAGCGCGTTTGGATAATTCGCATAGGTTTCCTTGCGCAAAATCGCGTTGCCCGCAGAAAGCATCTGCACCCCGGCGGGGGACCAAACATTAATAGGTGCTTTAAAGCCCTTTTGGTCCCAGGGAGCTTCGGCCTTCAAACCATCGCGGATCATCTGTTTGGCGGTCTCGACCACCTCAGCTGCGGGCACAATTTCGGTGATGAACCCAAGCTGCTTGGCTTTTTTGGGTGGATGCGCCTTGCCCTGCAACAGCATTTGCATGCCATCTTGCGGGTTCACAAGGCGGGCAATGCGCTGGGTGCCACCACCACCGGGCAACAGGCCCACCTTGACTTCCGGCAGGCCATAGGTGGCCTTTTCGTCATCGGTGGAAACCCGCGCATGGCAGGCAAGGGCGATTTCAAGACAGCCGCCAAGCGCCATGCCGTTAAGGGCAGCCACCCATGGCTTGTCACCAGCTTCCAGGCGGCGCAGGGTCTGGTTGAGGCGATATGCACCATCAAACAATGTCTGCGCGGCAGCCTGTTCGTCCTTGGCTTTTTGGGCGGCGTATTCGCCCATGATGTTTTGCAGCATCGTCAGATCGGCCCCGGCACCAAACGCCTTTTTGCCAGACGTGATCACCGCCCCTTTAATGCTGTCGTCACCGGCCACATTGTCGATCAGCGCATCGAATTCATCCATCATGGTGGCATCGATGACGTTCATGGATTTGCCGGGCATGTCCCAGGTGATGAGCGCAATGCCGTCGGCGTCTTTTTCAAGTGTAAAGTTCTTCATGGTTTTTCCTCACACCCGTTCGATAATTGTGGCCGTGCCCATGCCTGCGCCGATGCACAGGGTCACAAGCGCGGTGTTGAGATCGCGCCGTTCCAGTTCGTCCAGAACTGTGCCCAGGATCATTGCCCCCGTGGCACCCAGCGGGTGGCCCATGGCGATGGCACCGCCACACACGTTGATTTTGTCGTGGGGAATTTCAAATGCCTGCATGTAGCGCAACACAACGGAAGCAAATGCTTCATTGAGTTCGAACAGGTCGATGTCTTCGACCTTCATATCGGCTTTTTTCAAAAGCTTGCGCGTCACATCCACCGGGCCGGTGAGCATGATGGCTGGCTCGGAACCGATATTTGTGAAAGCGCGAATACGGGCGCGTGGCTTCAGACCCATCGCCTTGCCACCCTCTTTGGAACCCAGCAGAACAGCTGCGGAACCATCCACGATGCCCGATGAATTGCCTGCATGGTGCACGTGAGTGATTTCTTCAAGTTCCGGGTAGCGCTGGATTGCAACCGCATCAAAGCCGCCCAGTTCACCCATCATGGCAAATGAAGCGTTGAGACCGCCCAGGGACTGCATGTCCGTGCCGGGGCGCATGTGTTCATCATGGTCCAGAAGTGTAAGGCCATTAATGTCCTTCACCGGCGCGATGGAGTTCTTAAACCGGCCATCTTCCCAGGACTGGGCCGCCCGCTTTTGGCTTTCCACCGCATAAGCGTCCACATCGTCACGGGTGAAGCCGTGCTTGCTTGCAATAATGTCGGCAGAAATACCCTGGGGCACAAAATAAGAAGGCACCGCAATGGTGGGGTCCATGGGCCAGGCATTGCCTGCCGCACCAATGCCAACCCGCGACATGCTTTCAACACCCCCGCCGATTGCCACATCATCGGCACCTGCCATGATTTTCGAAGCGGCAAAATTGACGGAATCGAGGCCCGAAGCGCAATAGCGGTTCAGTTGAATACCGGCAACGCTTTCGTCATATCCGGCCTGCAACACGGCAGTTCTGGTGATATCGCCACCGGCTTCCTTGACCGGATCAACACAACCAAACACCACATCGTCCACCAGTTTGGTGTCCAGGCCATTGCGGTCGCGCAGGCTCTCCAGAACACCGGCGGCAAGATGATTGGTCGGAACCTCATGCAGCGATCCGTCTTTTTTGCCGCGTCCGCGCGGCGTGCGCACATGGTCATAAATGAATGCGTCAGCCATTTTTGTCTCCTCAGCTGCCGGAAGGTCCGGACGGCAATATGTTTTCAGGTTTTGAATAATTAGGTAGGTCTTCGATACGTTTCAGCCAGGCGCCGATATGGGGATAATCGGCCCAATCAACGCCAAAATGGTCTGGCCAGAACAAATATCCACAAAGGGATATGTCGGCGATTGTCACCTTGTCCGCCGCGACCCAATCGCGACCATCCAGGCGGCGGTTCAGCACCTTAAGCGCCTGAATCATGCGCCCCTGGGTGAACTGACCTTCAGGCGTTTCACCTTTTTCCATGAATTTGTGCAGAAACCGATAGGTAGCCACATTGCCGGTGAGTTTGTGATTGTCGAACAGAACCCAGCGCAATACTTCGCGATTGTCCGCGGCATTATCTGCAGCAAACTGAGTAAATCGTTCAGCCAGATGCCACAGAATGACGCCAGACTGGGAAACGGGCACATCCCCTTGGGAATGGTCGATCAAAAGGGGCACTTCGCCCATTTCGTTTTGGGCCAGATATTCCGGCGAGCGGTGTTCGCCTTTGAAAAAATTCACCCAGCGGGCATCCCAATCGGCCCCGGCCAGTTCCAGCATCAGTGCCGGCTTGTAGGAATTGCCGGATTCCAGGAAACAATGCAGCGTATAATCGGCCATGAATTACCTCTGTTCAGCAAAGGCCAGGCGCAGGCCCAACAGGGCAAATGCGCCAGCAAAGCTGTTTTTCATCCAACGCAATACGGTTGGTTTGGTGATGATGTGCGCCCGGGCGGTTGCGGCCAGATAACCGTACCCCACGAACACGATGAAAGTGAGTGCCATAAACAAAGCGCCCAGGCCGAACATTTCCAGCAGGGGGCTGGCGGCATGGGGCGTTACGAATTGCGGCAGAAATGCCAAAAAGAACACCGAGAGTTTTGGGTTTAGAATGTTGATCAAAAAACCGGAGGTTACGATCTTTCCAAATCCAGCTGGCGTGTTTGAACCATCCAGTGTGAGCGGGCCACCGCTGCGCAGCATCCCCCATGCCATATAGAAAAGGTACAGCACTCCGGCATATTTCACAGCCTGAAACAACACCGCACTGGTGTGCAATATGGCGGCCAGCCCCAACACGCTGGCCAGAATATGAGGCACAATGCCCAAAGTGCAGCCCAAAGCAGCCACAACCGAGGGCAAAAATCCCCGCCCAATGCCATAGGCGATTGTGTAGAGCACGCCGGTGCCTGGTAACAGAACAACGACCAGTGAGGTGATCCAGAATTCAGTGCTCATGAAGCCCTCTCCTGACCTGTTTCAAATTGCAAACCGTTAAAGGCGCGCAATTTGCTGCTCGAAGTTGAGCGGGCGGCCAACTCTCCTGTTTGATCATAGAGTTTGGCTTCTAAAAACGCGACGGATTTTCCAGCCCGGGTGACCCAGGCCTCAACGGCAATCGGCCCAAGCGAAACTGCCTTGAGGAAATGAGTGTGGAGATCAATCGACGCCATGGACATTTTCATGCCCAGCGAGATGAAGCAGTTGAAACCCATCGCGTCATCCATCATTGCGGTGAGGAACCCGCCCTGAATGACACCACCAAAATTGATCATGTCCCTGGTCGGCGCAAACGTCACTTTTGAATACATCCGCTCGCGGTCATGTTCGAGCACATTCATTCCCATCCAGCGCGCCGAAGGGGGTGCCATTTCGGGGGAAAAATCGACCGGTATATTCATCAAAGGCTCCGTGCGATCAGCACTTTCATGATTTCATTGGTGCCGCCATAGATGCGCTGAACACGGGCATCGCGGAACATGCGGGCGATGGGGTATTCGTTCATATAGCCATAGCCACCATGCAATTGGACGCATTCGTCCATCACTTTGCATTGCAGATCGGTGACCCAATATTTAGCCATTGAGGCCGTGGTCGCGTCGAGCCCGCCTTCCAGATGACGTTCCACACAATGGTCCACAAATACGCGCGCCACGCTGGCTTCGGTCTTCAATTCCGCCAGCTTGAATTGGGTGTTTTGGAAATCCATGATGGTTTTGCCGAAGGCCCGCCGCTCTTTCACATAGTCAACCGTCAGCGCCAGCGCCCGCTCAATGGCACAAATCGCTTGATTGGCAATTAACAGCCTTTCTTGGGGCAATTGCTCCATCAGTTGAAAAAAGCCGCGCCCTTCTTCGGCACCAAGCAAGTTTGAGGTTGGCACCCGAACATCGTTGAAGAAAAGTTCCGACGTGTCGTTTGACTTCAATCCCACCTTGTCGAGATTGCGCCCCCGTTCAAAACCTTCCAGACCATCCGTTTCAAAAACAATCAATGATGTGCCCTTGGCGCCCTGCGCCGGGTCGGTTTTCGCCACAACCACAATGATATTTGCGTGCTGCCCATTTGTGATGAACGTTTTGGAACCGTTGATCTTATAGTGATTGCCGTCTTTGACAGCCGTGGTTTTAACGCCTTGAAGGTCTGAACCGGCCCCCGGTTCTGTCATGGCAATTGCGCCAATAAGCTCCCCGGACGCCATCCGGGGAAGCCATTTTTGCTTTTGTTCCTCAGAGCCGTAGTGAAGGATGTAAGGCGCGACAATCGAATTGTGCAATGCCAGCCCAAAACCGTCGACACCGGCATAACCAATCGCCTCAGCTATCACCGCCTCATGGGCATAGGTGCCGCCAGCACCCCCATAGGCTTCAGGCATGGACGCGCACAGCAGGCCTGCTTCGCCACTTTTTTCCCAGACTTCCCGATCAACCATTTCCTGCTTTTCAAACCGCTCATAATGCGGTGCGACTTCTTCAGACATGAAACGCAGGGTCATATCTTCCAGCATGGCCACGTCTTCCGCAGTTCGCCATGCGGGTTTTGACACGTCCAGAACTTCAGCCGGTGCAGTCATGGGAAATCTCCAGTTTCGTCAACGGGGCAGGGCGTAGAACCTAGAAGTCCTCCGCCGCCATTGCCATCATGGTGTCACAACCGGTTTGAATGCGCGCCAGATGGGCCGATGATTCCGGCATGATGCGTTCCATGAAAAATTTGCCGGTCAGCAGTTTATTTTCCAGGAACTTGGTCTGCCCATTGGCATTGTCCGCCAGTTTATCATTGGCGGCCTTTGCCATCATGCCCCACATATGACCAAAGGCGACAAGGCCAAACAGGTGCATGTAATCGGTTGAGGCAGCACCGGCATTGTCCGGGTTTTGTACGCCGTTTTGCACCAGCCACATGGTGGCCGCCTGGAGGTCGGCCAATCCCTTGGACAGAGGCTCGATGTAAGGTTTCATCGCATCATCATCTTTGTGCGCCGAGCAGAATTTACCCACCTCCTTGAAATAGGCCTGGACGGCACGCCCACCCTTGCTGGGCAATTTGCGTCCCACAAGGTCAAGCGCCTGAATGCCATTGGCACCTTCGTAGATCATGGCGATGCGGGCATCGCGCACAAACTGTTCCACTCCCTGGTCCTTGGTATAGCCCGTGCCACCAAAAACCTGTTGCGCCATCACGGTGCTGTCAAAGCCTTTATCGGTGATGACGCCCTTTACCACGGGGGTTAACAGACCCATCAGATCATTTGCGGATTGGCGCACTTCCTCGTCTTCAGAGCGGTGGTGCAAATCGCTGCGCAAAGCTGTCCAGTAAACAAGTGCGCGGGCAGCTTCGTTGAACGACCGAATGGTCATTAAAACCCGGCGAATATCAGGATGCACGATAATCGGATCGGCTTTTAGATCAGGATATTTCACACCGGAGATCGACCGCCCCTGAATGCGCTCGCGTGCCCAATCGGCAGCGTTTTGATAAGCGACTTCCGACTGGGCAAGGCCCTGAACACCAACGCCAAGGCGGGCTTCGTTCATCATCACGAACATGGCTTTCAGCCCGCGATTTTCTTCTCCAACCAGATACGCCGTGGCACCTTCGTAATTCATCACACAGGTGGCGTTGCCGTTGATTCCCATCTTGTGTTCCAGCGAGCCGCAGGAAAGCTTGTTGCGGTCACCGGGATTGCCATCCCCATCAAGGAGAAATTTGGGGCAGATGAACAGTGAGATGCCATCGACACCTTCCGGTGCGCCTTCAATACGGGCCAGGACAAGGTGGATAATGTTGCTCGACATGGGATGCTCACCTGCCGAGATCCAGATTTTCTGGCCGGAAATCGCAAATGTCCCATCATCATTGCGGGCAGCTTTGGTGCGCATCATGCCCAGATCGGTGCCACAATGGGGTTCCGTCAGGTTCATGGTGCCTGACCATTCGCCAGACAGCATTTTTGGCACATACATTTGTTTTTGTTCTTCGCTGGCATGCTCGATCAGCGCAGCAGCGGCACCCGCGGTCAGTCCCGGATACATGCCAAAGGCCATGTTGGCGGAAGATACATATTCCTGCACGGCCGCGTTCAGCGTGGCCGGAAGGCCCTGGCCACCATATTCTTCAGGGAAGGGCAGGGAGCCCCAGCCGGCTTCGCTATATAAATCATAGGCTTCCTGAAAACCGGGCGGCACTTCAACCGTGTTGTCGAACCCTTCGCCTTCCGTCCAAACGCATCCATGTTTATCGCCAACCTCATTGAGAGGCTGCAGCACTTCTTCCGCAAGTTTGCCAACTTCGCCGAGGATGGCCTCGATCGTGTCTGGCGTTGCGTCTTCGAATCCGGGCAAGTTGTTATAGCGTTCCACATGCAGAACGTCGTTGAGAACAAACAGGGAGTCTTCAATCGGGGCTTTATAAATAGGCATCTGTTTTTCCTGTCAAAAGACGGCTGGATACACCGCCTGAGCTTTGTCACTTTGCAAACATTGCAGTCGCCCGCCAATTGAGCAACTTCACAATTCAGATCAGGCACACGAGAATTTGAGTCTGAAAATGCCTGTTGAGGCCACAATAGATCGGAACGCTTATTTTGTCCAGAATTCTTACGTTTCCGTAAACGTCAATAATAATGGCCGATTTGATCAAAGCAGGGCGAGGGCGTGGACCGTTGGGAGAAGCCTTTTGCTCTGATCACTTTGGAAGACCACAAGCATCAGAAAATAAATGGAATTTCAGCTGAAAATTCAGGAATATATATGCGCCCCCGCCCGGCAATGCGTTGCGTTATGTCAACAAACGGAAGAATGGCCTGCGCAGGATCGGCAGTGGAATAGCCCACAATAGGACATTTCCAGCTGTGGAAAACGCTAAGTCCACACATCAAAATGGGCCATTGGCAGCGCCATGCCGCGTGATCGAAATCGCGAAAAATTGTTGTCACAATCTGGCGAAATCGACCCGGTCATGTTTCAGCCAGATTTAATGGGAGTCGCCGGAATCCATTTTACTGATGACCCGTTCCAGATCGGCAATCGTGGCCTTGGTTTCTTCCTGTTGCTTCAAAAGAGTTTGAAGTTGGGAGGCATAAACCTGGCGGATCTTGTCGGATATAGTGCTCTCTGACTCGCCTTCTTCATGGAGATCAAGCATCTCGCGGATATCACCCAAAGACAGCCCAATGCGTTTGCAAAACAAAGCAATGCGCAAACGTTCCCGATCCTGCTCACTGTATAGGCGTGTGGTTCCAGACCGTGTAGGCGTGACCAATCCACGGTCTTCATAAAACCTCAAAGTACGCAGAGTCACATCGAACTCGCGCGCCAAATCACCGATCTTGAACACCATATTAGACTGCGCCTTGCCCGGGATAATGCCAATCCCGCTTGATAAATCGTTGGTTGCTTCTTTCATATTTCAATGTCCACAAATGTGTGGATTTGCACAGCACAAGGTCGCAGCACGGGCGCGCAAAGCCGATTTTTCCTTGATACCCCTGAAATCAATTACCCATTTTGTGGGGGGACTGTCAATTCATGCGCGCCGGTAAAAGCTAATTTTCGTCCTAAAATCAACGTATCAGGCGGAAAACGCACGGTAACACTTGGTTTATCGTGGTTAACGCCGTGTTTACCATGTTTGGCGAGAGTGTCGGTTAGTCATCGCACGTTCTGAGTCGAACTGTGCGCAAAGTGGTTCGCCGGACAGGTCTGGCAAGTAGCGTGGAATGGGAAAAGATGCGTCAGGCACATTCGGGACATCAAGGATACGGAGCTTTCGGTTCTGTGCCCGCTGCGGGAACACCGGAAGGTGATCGGCTCAGCCACATTCGTCGTGCAATCGATTCCATTGAACAACGTTTGGATGCCACCGCCTCAATGGGGGCCCATGCGCCCTATGCACCCCCAGGCGTTGCTGCCCCCGCACCCGTGAACCCTGCAGCCTATGCCCCTTATCCAGCGCCGCCACTTCCACCCCTGTCACCGGCACCAGCAATGCATGGCAATCAACTGGGTGTCTTGCAGGAAGAATTGCGCCGTCTGTCCAGCCAGATCATGGGTGCACCGCAGGCACAGCCCTACGCGCCTGCCGCGCCAATGGCCCCGCTGAGTGCACCTTACGGCAATCCAGCCGCCGAAATCGCTGCCCGCCAACAGGCGTTGCGCAGCCAGATGCCGGCACAACAACAGCCTGAAACGGGCGCAGCGCCAGACGCCGACCAGCAGGCAAATGCCAAACTGCAACAGATCCAGTATGAAGCCATCACCGGCTTAACGGGCCAGTTGCAGGAACTAAAATCTGAGCTTGCCGGTTTGAAACAGGAAGTTGCCAAGCCAAAAGTGCCCCAGGAAGAAATCGACCGTATCGCCAACGCGGTATCCGACCTCCAACAGGGCAGTACAATTGACGAAGCGGCGTTTAACCGCTTGCAGGATGAACTGGACACCATGCGCGAAAAGCTGGCGCATGATGTACAAAATTCCCTGCGCTCGGAAATTCAGACCTCCAGCGATCACGCCTCTGGTGAAATGAATGCACGCCTTGAAGCCCTTGCACAGGGCATCGATTCCATGTCGTTGAACACGGGTAATTCCGTGGCACCTCTGGTCGACAATCTGGCAGCTCAACTGGATACGTTGCGCATGTCAGTGGAAGACCTGCCGCAAACTCTCGCGATGTCGCGTGTGGAAGATCGTCTTGGAGAAATGGCCGCCCAGATCGAAGGCCTTGGTCTCGCCGCACAGGCGGCCCCACAAACCCAAAGTGGCATTTCCGATACCGACTATTCTGCCCTGGAGGGGCGTCTGGACGAAATAGCCCGGGCGTTGGTTGCCGTTTCCAACATGGGCAACAAGCAACCCACAATGGATTTGTCCGCCGTAGACCGTGTTGAAGCGCGGATGTCGGAACTGGCTCAAACAATTGATATGATTGCCGCGCGCGATCATGCTGACGAACTCGACACGTTGGCAGTACGCATTGACGGACTGACTGAACGGCTTGGTTCATTTGAAAAATATGCTGAAAAGGGCGACCTTGGTGCGGCCAACGCCATGTTCGCGGCCCCCGATACCGGCGTCATTGAAGATCAGTTGCGGGCTTTGAATGCGCGTGTGGAAGAAGCCGCTGCCCATTCACAGACCCAGCAATTGGAAGTGCAAATTCAGCAACTCCACGCCCGCGTGGAAGAGGCGGCAACGGTTAATTCCACCGCTGCCCAAATGTCCAATTTGGAAGCGCAAATTGGCCAGATCATTCGCCACCTCAATAAACAGTCTGAAGAACCAACCGCAGCGGTCGTGGATTTTACACCCGTTGAAGCGCGCCTCGGTCAGATTGAAACCCAGATCGCTACCAGTCAGAATTTCTCCCTGGAAGCCGCCCAACAGGCAGCCCAGCAGGCTGTTGCCCTGATGGGCAGCACCAGCGAGCCGGGACAGATCATCTCCGCTTTGTCGGAAGATCTCAAAGCACTCCATGCCGTGGCCGAAAGCGGCAATGAACACAACACCCACACATTCAGCGAAGTAAACGCCACCCTTGAAAAGGTGATGCAACGTTTGCAGTCCATTGAAGGTACGATTGAGGAAACCGCGCGCAATGCGCCGGTATATCAGCCAGCACCATCTGCGGCCTATAATCTGACCGATGAGGTGTCGCCCCATCACAATCTGGAACAGGCAGGCCATGCACCGGAGGGAATCGCCCCCTCAACCCAGGGTGCCGATGGCGAACTGGGCATCATTCACAAAGCAGCCATGGAAACCGGTTTCGTCCAGCCCGTAGCTGCCCCGCCACTTGATCCAGCCGACCACATGGATTTGCAGATGGCGGGTGGTGAAGCCCAGCCAGAAAACAATATGCCATTGGAGCCCGGTTCGATTGCGCCGGACCTCGATCGCCTGGTCAAGGAAGCCAGCGAAAAGCTCAATGCTGCAAAGTCTGGTCTCCATGCCGAGCCAGCGCCAATTGTCAACGAACCCATGCATGTTGCACCGGAAGTCGATGATGTGCGCCCCGATGCGGTGGCCGCTGCCCGTCGTGCCTTGCAGGCAACTGCTGCAGAAATGAAAGCGGTGCGTGATGATGCGGATGTGCCGGTAAAGGCAAGTGCTAAAGGGCTTAAAGAAAAAGTTCAGGGCCTGATCAAAGGCATCGACATTGATCGCCTGCGCAAACCGGTTGTTATGGCAGCCGCTGCGCTACTCTTGTCGATTGTTGCTTTCAAAGGCTATCAGATATTCGCCGGTGATAATGACAAACCGATGGCACAGATTGAAGCGCCGGCGGTCAAGAACGATGCTGCTGCAACCACGCCTGGCGCAGAAATGTCGCAGGAACTTTCCACTATCGCCGATAGCGAGCGCCCCGTGCGTAAGATCGGTGACGTTGAAGCCACAGATAATGCTGCGCAAGAAAATGCGGGTGCCGAACCACAAATCGCCACCAATGAAGTTGATGCTTCTTCCGCGCAGGAACTGACGCAGCCATTGCCCGAAGCCGTCGATGACGGTGCTGACAATGGGGAACAATCTGTGGCCAGCCTTGGCAATGAAGATGAGACCAATCCAGCCGTGGAAGCATCGGTACCTTCACAACCCGAGACCCGTATCGACGTGCCCGCAAGCGCAGGGCCTGCTGCCCTTGTTGCCGCCGCGGCCAGCGGTAATGAGAAGGCTCTGTTCCAATTGGGATTGCGTTATTCAGACAAGGTCAATAACGGCCGCAACATGCCAGAGGCAGCCAAGTGGTTTGAACAATCTGCGTCCCTTGGTTTTGCACCCGCGCAATACTCGCTCGGCAGTCTGTACGAAAAGGGCATTGGTGTTGAAAAAAACCTGGCCGTGGCGTCACAATGGTATGAAAAGGCAGCCGCCCAGGGCAATGCCCGTGCCATGCACAATCTTGCGGTGATCAATGCCACTGGCAGTTCACCCGATACCAAGCCGGACATGGACGTTGCCGTTGGCTGGTTCAAACAGGCGGCCGATTATGGAATCAAGGACAGCCAGTTCAATCTTGGCATTCTCTATGGACAGGGCATGGGCGTTCCCCAAAACCTGATTGAATCTTACAAATGGTTCGCACTCGCCGCAAAAACCGGTGACACCGATGCTTCCAAAAAGCGCGATGAAGTGGCCAATGCCATGGATCCCGATGACCTCGATGAGGCGCGCAAAGCGGTCATCGACTGGAAGCCGAGAAAACTGGACGATGCCACCAACCGCGTTTCCATTCCAGATGAATGGCGCGGACAAGCCAGCTCTTCCGCCAGTGCAGGTTTGACGGGTGAGAAAGCTCTCGTTCAAAAAGCCCAGGCCATGCTCAACCAACGCGGCTTCGAAGTCGGCCAGCCCGATGGCGTCATGGGACCAAAAACCAAACGTGCGATCATGGAATTCCAGCGCTCAGCGGGCATTCCAGCAACCGGCAAAGTGGACAAAAAGCTGCTGTCATCCCTGGGTATCAACACCTGAATAGGTCGTTTTGACCAATCTGGACCCATGGAATGGGTTCATTTGGTGAAAATTGGCGGGAAATTATTTGACAGGCCGCCAGTGCGGGCGCATGACACAAAAATAGTGGGGGCCACGTTCGAATCTGCTTCGAATTGGGCGTCGTCTTTTGTCTAGTCTGCCGAATTCTCAGGTTTCGTGCTTTGAACCTCTATCTACCCATTGCGGAAATGTCGGTGAACGTATTCGTGCTTTTTGGCATGGGTGCGGGCGTTGGTTTTTTGTCGGGAATGTTCGGCGTTGGTGGGGGCTTTTTGATGACCCCGCTGTTGATTTTTTACCAAATCCCACCAGCCGTTGCCGTTGCCACTGAGGCCAATCAGATTGTGGCATCTTCGTTTTCTGGCGCTTTGGCACATTTGCGAAAAGGCTCGCTGGATCTAAAGCTAGGATTTGTGTTGCTGATCGGCGGGGTTGCCGGTGCCGGTATTGGCGTTGTCATCTTCTCGCGCCTGCGCGAAGCGGGTCAGCTCGATCTGATTATCTCAATTCTCTACGTTGTGTTCTTGGGCACGATTGGCACGTTGATGGTCATTGAAAGCCTCAATGCCATTCGCAAGAGCCGCCGCGACGGTGATGCAGCGCAAGCGGCCATTCCAAAGCAACAGACCTGGATCAGCAATCTGCCGTTTAAGGTGCGTTTTCACCGTTCACAGCTTTATTTAAGTGTCATCCCCATATTGGCGCTTGGCCTTGTGGTCGGTGTTCTTGCCTCGATCATGGGGGTAGGCGGCGGCTTTATCATGGTTCCGGCGATGATCTATATTTTGCGCGTGCCAACCAATGTGGTGATTGGCACGTCCCTGTTCCAGATCATGTTTGTCACCATGTTCACCACCATTGCCCAGTCTGCCACCAACCAGACGGTGGATATTGTGTTGGCGCTGATCTTGATGGTGGGCGGTGTGATAGGCGCTCAATTTGGCGCTCAAATGGGCCAGAAGCTAAAGGGCGAGCAATTGCGTGCCTTGCTTGGCCTCATCGTTCTGGCCGTGTGCATCCGCCTTGGCTGGGATCTGGTCAACATGCCAGCAGAACTGTTTTCTCTTGGACTTGGCGGGGGCCACTGATGCGGCTGACCAGCATATTCTTCCTGCTATTTTGTTGGCTGACCGACGGCGCATTTGCGCAAGGTGCCGAGCAAGCGGATGTTCAGATTGGGTTGTCCAACGAAACGGTTGCGATCACCTCGAGCTTTGACGGTGCAGACGTTGTTGTGTTCGGAACCATCGAGAACGGCCGGGCCGACCTTCTGGCGTCGAAAGCCTATGATATTGTCATCACGCTGACCGGCCCCACGGGAAATCTGGTGGTGCGCCGCAAAGAACGCAAACTCGGCATCTGGGTGAACGGTTCGGCCCATGAGTTTTCCGATGTACCCGCGTCCTACGCGATAGCCACAACCCGTCGCGTGGGCGACATATCCGACGCGGAAAATCTGAAAATCCTTCAAATTGGCTTGAACAATCTCAATCTGTTGCCTTTGGGCGAGGAAATTGCCGCGCCCGAAGCCGAACCGTTTCGCGAGTCCCTGCTGCGATTGAAAAAGAAACAAGGCCTGTTCAGTGAAAGCATTGGCGGTATTGAGTTTCTCACGCCCACCCTCTTCAAGGCGACAATCCGCGTCCCGGCCAATGTGCCCATTGGCAAACATGAGGCCCGGGCCAATCTGTTTGAGGCTGGCAAATTCATCACAACCCGGTCCTCTCAATTGACTGTGCGCAAGCAGGGGTTTGAGCAGGCGGCTTACGATCTCGCCCACAGCAATGGCCTGCTTTATGGCATCATCGCCGTATTCATTGCCATGGCTACAGGTTGGCTGGCGAGCGTCATCTTTTCCAAAGACTGATCATGCCCAGCGCCGACCCCGTGCACACTACTGCCCGCACCCGGCGCATGGCCTGGCTGTTGTCCCTGACAGGATTGATGCCCTTCGTGTTTGCAACCGTATTGGTGGTGGTGGACGGGCCATTGTCGCTGAATTACGAACTGGGCCTGGAAATCCTCACCACCTATGGGGCGGTCATTTTGTCCTTTCTTGGCGGCATCCGCTGGGGGCTGGCCCTTGCCGGTCAAGGTGAACGGGACGCCACATGGCGCTTGGCATTGTCAGTCTTACCATCCCTGTTGGGCTGGGTTGTATTGCTCAATGTGGTATCCCACGGCCACGTGCTGCTCTTCTTCGGATTTGCAATGCAATTCACCTGGGATTGGGCATCTTACAAGCGGGGCGAAATTTCCGCTTGGTTTGCAAAGTTGAGGCTGCTGGTCAGTGTAATTGTGCTGGCCTGTTTTAGTGTGACACTCGCCACAACCTTGCTATCTGTGTGAGGGATGCTTAGGTCAGTTTTTGCCGCGCATGAAGTGAAACAGACTTTGTCCAATTGGCGAAATCGCAAATTAGGAATTTCAAAATGAGCAACGCCGTCACACGCTTTTTGGGCGATTCCCCGCTCCGCATCATCATCAAATTGACGGTTCTGTCTCTTGTTGCCGGTGTGGTCATGAGCACGATCGGCTGGTCGCCTCGCGATATTTATCAGGGAATTGTGCGTTTCTTCGAGCGGCTTTGGAACCTTGGTTTCGACGCGCTGGCGAACTCTCTGGAATATTTGCTTTTGGGCGCTGCTATTGTGGTGCCGGCCTTCATCATTTTGCGTATTCTCAGCTTCCGCTCACCCCGGTCCTGACATGACGGCGCTGCCGCCTGCCAAGCCATTTGAGGTCAGCCACAAATCGGTCATTGCAATCGCATTGCCGACCACATTCGCCTATTTGTCGACACCCATTATCGGACTGGTGGATACCGGCGTTGTGGGGCGGCTCGGTGACGCCGCCATGCTCGGCGGTTTGGCCATGGGCGCGATTTTATTCGACATTGTGTTCACCACATTCAATTTCATGCGTGCCAGCACCACGGCACTGGTGGCACAGGCTCAAGGTTCAGGTGACGAAGATGGCCAGCGCATCGTCCTTATCCGTGCCCTGATGCTGTCGCTATTGTTGGGCCTGGTCACCTGGATTTTCTCGCCTGCCATCCTTCGTTTGGGCACATGGGCAATGGACCCATCCCAAGGGGTGTTGCAGGCGATGAGCGCCTATTTCGTTATCCGCATCGTCGCCGCGCCGCTGACACTGATAAATTACACGGTGCTTGGCTGGATGCTGGGTCAGGCCCGCGCCGGGCTGGGCCTTGTGCTGCAAACGGTTTTGAACGGCACAAACATTCTTCTGTCCATCTATCTGGGGCTGCACCTGGGCTGGGGCATTGAGGGTGTGGCGTGGGCCACCGTCATCGCAGAAGCCGTTGCGGCGCTCCTTGGGTTGACGATATCGTGGAAACGCTATCAGGGCAGCGGCTTTCCCGGCTGGGCGCGTATTCTCAATACAAGCGCAATGATACGGTTGATGAGCGTCAACCGCGATATCATGATCCGCTCATTCGCCTTGCTTTTTGCGTTTGCATTTTTCACCGCACAGGGGGCCAAACTGGGCGATACAGCGCTTGCCGCAAATGCTGTATTGATGAATTTCTTCCTCATCTCCGGCTATTTGCTGGACGGTTTTGCCACCGCAGCAGAACAGCTTGCAGGCAAGGCAATCGGTGCACGCTATCGCCAGGGGTTTGTCCGTGCCGTCAATTTGACCTTGATCTGGGGCTTCATATTGGCCTCCCTGGCAACGGCACTGTTCTGGTTCGCCGGACCATGGTTGATCGACCTGCTAACGACAAATGAAGAGGTGCGCCAAACCGCGCGGGTCTATTTGATCTGGGCCGCCATGACCGCCCTTGTGGGCGTCGCTGCGTTCCAAATGGACGGTGTTTATATTGGTGCCACCTGGTCGGCGGAAATGCGCAATATGATGCTGCTGTCCCTTGCTGCCTATTTGCTGGTGTGGTGGCTGGCTGTCCCTGTAATAGGCAATCATGGTCTGTGGCTGGCGCTCAATGTGTTCCTTGGCGTGCGTGGCATAACTTTGCTGGGCAGACTGCGTGGTAATATTGCGCGCACATTTGTTCAGGGATAGGGGCGATCAGCCGTTATGCTCTTGAAACTCGCGGCGGGCCCATTGGGCGCTGGTGCGTCCGCGAATTTCAGTCAATGTCGCAGCACCTTCCCGATCCAGCCTGTTGGATAACCCTTTCAGGATATCTGCCGCCAGAGTGGGGCCGCCATAGATCAACCCGGTATACAACTGGACCAGGCTCGCTCCAGCTTCAATTTTTTGCCAGGCCGTTTCTGCGTCATGCACACCACCCACACCAATCATCGGCAGGGTGTTGCCAAGCCGTTCAAACATGTTGGCAAGCGCCATGGTTGAGCGCTCAAACAGCGGTTTGCCGGAAAGGCCACCAGCTTCATCTGCATGTGTAGTGTTGCGAAGGTGCGCGCGGCTCAAAGTGGTGTTGGAAACAATCAGTGCATCGACGCTGGAGGCCTGCAATATCCCGGCGATTTCATCCATTTGCCAGGCTTCAATGTCTGGAGCGATTTTCAGAAAAACCGGAACATGCCGGTTCAGGGCAGAAACGCGCTCCAGCACACGGTTGAGCAGGTCACGCAAGGGATCGGCCGTCTGCAGGTCACGCAATCCCGGTGTGTTTGGAGAAGAAATATTGACGGTAAAATAGGTGGCGATGGCCCCGAACGCATCAACACCTTTCACATAATCGGCTGCAAAATCTTCGCTGGTTTTGTTCGCACCAATATTGACGCCCACAATGCCACCAGCCCCTGTGCGTGCCTGCAGCTTAGACAGTGCCGCTGCATGGCCTTTCGAGTTAAAGCCAAGCCGGTTGATAACCGCTTCATCTTCGATGAGGCGAAAAATGCGCGGTTTGGGATTTCCCGGTTGCGGTTGTGGTGTGATGGTTCCGATTTCGGTGTGGCCGAATCCCATCGCCAAAAGAGCGTCAGGCACTTCGCCGCTTTTATCGTATCCTGCGGCCATGCCCAGCGGGTTGGGGAAATCAAGACCGGCTATCGAGACACGCAACCGTGGGTCAAATGCGCCATCGAAGCGGGGGTGAAGCCCGGTTTTCAAAGCGGCAATCGAAAACCCGTGCGCCCGTTCAGCATCAAGCGCGAACAGCATTTTTCGGCCGATTGTATTGTACAGCATATCCAGTGCCACGGTTTAGCCTATGCCTCCAATTCAGGAAGAATGTGGACCCCATCCTCACCGAGCGGCATCGGTTTTTCCCACACAACCGCATCCATCGACAAATTGCCGTAAAGATGTGGGAACAGCGCCCCACCCCGGGAAGGTTCCCATTTGAGCTTGTCGCTTAGCCGGGCACAATCCACCGCAACAAGCAACAGACCGTCCTGTCCGGCAAAGTGTTTGGCGGCGGTTTCCACCGCCTGAGTAGCGGTGGAAAAGTGAATATAGCCATCCGACAGATCGATTGCCGCGCCTTTAAAAACCCCGGCTTTGCGCGCCTCATCCCAGGCGGTCCCTGGGGTGATTTTGTAAATCAGATTTGGTGTTTGCGAGGTCATTTGCTGCAATTCGTCGTTAAAAGTGAAGGCCCGCGCCCTCGTGCCATACAAGCTGCGACTTGAACAGTCACCGCGCCAAATGCAATGTTGATTGTAATTGATGAGCGGGAGAACCCCCATGCGAAACCCCATTGCCGTTACCCTATGTGCTTTGACTCTAACTGCCCAAATCGCCAGTGGCGCATTCGCGGCTGATGAGCGCTATCAAATGATGCAATTGTCCGATGGTACGGTGCGGCTGAACTCCCATACCGGTGCCGTATCCTATTGCCGGGAAACCGCCGGTGGCCTTGCCTGTTCCATGGCGGCTGAAGAGCGTGATGCGTGGGTCGCCACGACACATGACCTGTCCCAACGGGTTGCCGAGCTTGAAACCCGCATCGCAAAACTGGAAGCCGGGGCACCATCCAGTGACAGTCTTGAAAAGAATGAAACGCCAGCACGCCCGAATAACGAGGCGGGGCCAGAATTGTCGGGCAATGAAGAAAAGCAGATCGACAAAGCGATGAAGGTCGCAGAATCCCTGATGAAACGTTTTGCCCGTCTGGTCAAAGAATTGCGCAATGATGTGCAGGGTTTGTAGAGCCCGCCACCTGGCGCTTGGAGTCAGCCAGATGGGCGGCACAAACAAAGATTATTCAGGGTGTGAGACGTCTGCCTTTGCCGCCGCAGCCTCAATGGGTGTTTAGGAACGCATCAATTTTTGCGTTGCTGACACGGGCAATTGCAAGGTCTGGAAATCCCTGGAAGACGTGACATCCACCCGGTGTGACATCGAGTTGCGCATTGCCATTGGCGGCGTGCCAGCGGGTGGCCATCAGCAGCGTATCATCCAACAACAGATCGCACGTACCAATGCTGAACAGTGCAGGTGGCAATCCCGAAAGGTCACCATAGAGCGGCGAAATATCTGCCATGCGCCGGTCTTCACCCGACTGCAGATAGTGGTCCACAAACATGCGCATATCGCGCGTGTTGAGGATTAGTTTTTCATCCCCCCAGTTTCGCACGCTGGGTGTTAAGCCCAAATCGAAAACACCGGCGGTAAACTGCACCGCATCAAAGGGTTGTTTTTCATAGTGGGATTTCAAGCGCAACAGCAGCGAGGCACATAGATTTGCCCCCGCGCTTTCGCCGCCAAGCAGCAGCCTGTTTGTGGGAAAATCATGATCCCCATCGACGAGCCAGCGGGCGGCAATTTCACAATCATCCGGCCCTGCTGGATAGGGGTGTTCCGGTGCCAGCCGGTATTCGATCGAAACCACGTTCAACGCACAATTATTGGCAATTTCTTGCAGGCGGCTGTCATGGGCATGGCTGGTGCCAACCGTCCACCCGCCGCCATGAATATGCAGATAAGTGCCTGTTGCTTCACCCGATGACGGCTTGAAACACCGCAATGCAATATCCCCGCCGGGGCTAGAGTTAGGGCCTGGAATATCAATTTGCCACGCGGTCGGTTCAACCGGTTCTACCGGGAAGGGGCCATTGCCATCTGTGCGCGCAGCTCGAATCTGGGCCGGCGTTTTCTGCCACATGTCTCCTCCGGCTGCGATTTTTTCCACCAGCGCGTCATTGAACGCGCGGGTTTCCAAGGCAATGGCATCGTCGGTAAACAGAAATGGATCTATGGTCAGCATCACGTATCCCGGCTGAGTGAGCGAATATCTGCCAAGCGCGTATCAGTAAAATTTCGCTTGCCCAGCAGGGTGAGACGCCCCACCAGCAATATGAATGTGCTTAGCAGAAAGCCAATACCGGCGGACTGGAAGGGGTGAAATTGCGGCAGCCCACGGGTAAATTCTGCAAACTCCGCCAAGTGGGCCAATTGCGGCAAGACCAGCGGTGCAACCAACACCAAGGTTGTCGCGCCGCCCATTACCAGCGCGCCCACGGTTGCCCAAACAGGTATGCGAGACACCCACATGACCGCCACCAACACAGGAAAAAATGCGGCCGCACTGATGCAGATTGCGCCGATCGTGGCCGCGCCCGGCGTTGGCCAAAACGAGGCATCCAACAGCCCCAACCCAACGATCACCAACAGACAAAACACGCGGGTGATGAACATCGACCGCTCACCCGGGTCGAGATGGCGCGACCGCCTGAACGTTCTGATAACACTGCTGGACAACACAAATATGCTGACCATCGACAGATTGAATGCGGCAATCGTGATGGCCCAATAGGGCAACATGTGCAGAACCGGCACTTGTTTCAAAACCTCCGCCAGGCTTTTTGAACCGCTGTCTGCCCCGGCCAGAACAAGGCCGATGGAAAGGGGCAGGGCGCTTATGATGAGAAATCCGGTCATTGCCGACCAGCCCGTGGATTCCACCGATGAGACATGGTGGGAACCCAAGCTGATCCGTGCCATGGCATGTGGCATGGCGGCCAGCCCGCAACAAATGATCAAGGCCGCCAGGGCGAAATTTGCAAATCCGGTGCCAAAGTCCAAAGTCTGGCTCCATCCTGATAGGGCCACAATGTCGAGCGGCTCAAGCAGAGCCCCGGCATTTTCAACCGGGATGGCCGCAGACATTTGGGTTGAGAAAAATCCAGCACCAATGGCGGGAACCAAAATGGTAACAAGCATGAAAGACGCCAGGGCAGCATTGACCATTGCAATTGAAATCCAGCCCCCAAACATGGCCGGCACCAAGACCAGGGCCAAAGTGGTCCAGCGCACGGTTTGCGGGCTCAAGCCGGTCATCAATCCCAACAGGTCAAATGCAATTTGCAATTCGGCCATGAGGATCAACAGTAAAACCGGCACGGCAAATAACAGGCCGGTCATTCCCATCCACGGTTTTCCCGTTCGCCAGCTTAAAAAGCCCGACAAGGTGGCCACGCCGGAACGCTGAAACGGAACTGCAAACAAGACAGCATGAACCAGGATGGCCAGCATGATTGCCGGAGCGGCCAACATCTGATGGGTCGATGGCAGCGCAAGTATGATCACAATGAGTGAACCACTGAGCCAATCAGTCAACCCGCCCAATCCGGTTGGGGCAATGCCCGTCGCGCGTGCTGCGAAAAAATAAGGTTCGCTCGACATCGTGCGGCCCTGCCAACTCATGAACAAGACAAACAGGATGATCGAACACCCGGCCAGATTGGCAATCTGGGTCATCGGCAATCCAAGCCGGTTGAGCAGAAATAAAATGCCAATGATGAACACAAAGGCAAAGCCCTGCACCCACAGCCAGGTGGTGATCCGCGCAGCGTCGATGCGCCGTTCCAGGGTTGGAAGTCGTTCAGCCAGGTTCATGACGCATCCCGCACTGAATGGCTGTCATCCAATGCACGCGACCCACCAGATCGCATATTGTTGCGTTCCGCGGTTCGGGCAAAAAACATGATCATCAAAACGATCATCAAAGGAATGACAGAATAGACGATGGGCCGGTAGGTAGGTAATTGCTCACCGCCCAAACTTGCAAGGAACCAACTGATACCAAGCCCAATGGCAAGTGCAGTGCCAGCAAAGCCCGCCACGGCAATGCGGCTTCTTTGCCACCAGTTCAGGCGAGAGGAAAACGATGGGCGCATACACGGGTCCGCAAGTTGGATACTGCTCCTGATTAGCCGTTATCGTGGGAACAGCGCAACACTCAAGGGTGCGGACCCGTTATGTGATAACATCAGTTCAGCCAGGTGGTTTTATGCCCTACCAATTGTCAATGGACAGGTGTTCGTGTGATTTTTATCTAGCTACAACTCCCGGTTTCCGGCACGGCTTTGGGAACGCGCACGTTCTTGCCGATTGTTGACCTGCCACCGCAACTGGTATGGACTTGGGTTAAGGGGAAAGAGATGACGACTGCAAACAATTCTGAGCTACTGCAGAACGGACCGCTGGTCCGCCTCCTCATCGTGGATGATCATCCGCTGTTTCGCGGAGCGATGCGTCAGGCCTTGAGCGGCGGTCTGGATGTGACCAGCGACAGTGAAAGTCGTGTGGAAATTCTGGAGGCAGGAGATTTTGCTGAACTTCAATCCATGTTGCTGGAAGTCGCAGATATCGATCTGGTATTGCTGGATCTCGCCATGCCGGGCGTGAGCGGATTTTCAGGCCTGTTGGCCTTGCGGGCAGAACATGCCTGCGTTCCCGTTGTCATTGTATCTGCCAGTGATGATCCCACAACGATCAAGCGTGCATTGGATCTGGGGGCATCGGGCTTTGTCCCCAAATCGGCGGGCATTGAAACCATCCGTGAAGCCATTTCCCGTGTCTTGCGCGGCGATGTGTGGAAGCCAGACGACATCGATTTGTTTGACGAAGCCGATCCCGAGATTGCCGAACTGATCAACCGCCTTGCCACACTGACCCCTCAACAAACCCGCGTTTTGTCGATGATCTCCCAAGGCTTGCTGAACAAACAGATTGCCTATGAATTGTCGGTGTCTGAAGCCACGGTCAAAGCCCATGTGTCAGCGGTCTTGCAAAAGCTCAATGTCGATAGCCGAACCCAGGCGGTCATTGTGCTCAACAAGCTGGGCAGCGACGCGATTGCGTCGCACGGGTCGATCTGACGGGCTATTCCGCCGCATCATTGGGTATGTTTTGTTCATTCACATTGGCTGCCTTGCCGATGCTTTCCATGAGCGCGCGCAATGCGGCGGGCCGTAAGGGCTTGTTGAGCAGGTTCACATTGATTGCGCGGGCGGCATTGCGCACAGCAGCGCTTCGGTCTGCGGTAATCAAAACCGAAGGCACTTCCGTCCCCAAGGCTGCGCGCGCGCTGGAGATGACTTCCAGTCCGGTCTCATTTTCCAAATGATAATCGGCAATGATAAAGCTTGGCACACTGGTTTTGATCTGTGCCAGCAGGGGCGCTGAATCTGCAAACGTTACCACCTCACATCCCCAGCCTTCCAGCAGAATTCGCATGCCATCGAGGATGCGTTTTTCATTGTCGATGCAATAGACCAGCATGCCATTGAAATTTGAATGGCCCGCATTTCCAGATTTGATCTGTGCCACGGTCGCCGCCGGGGCAGCACCAAGTGGCACACTGACCAGAAATTTTGACCCTTTTCCAAGCTGGGAAGAAAAGCTCACGTCGTGATTGAGCGTTTGCGACAGGCGTTTGACAATGGACAAGCCCAGCCCAAGGCCTTGAGCAAGCTGCTTGCCTTCCTCCAAACGGCGGAATTCGTCAAATATCGCCTCGCGATCTTCGTCTTGAATGCCTGCACCCGTATCAACAATTTCAAAAACCAACTGGTTGCGCACGACCCGCGCATCAAGTGTAACCTGTCCGGATTTGGTATATTTGATCGCGTTAGAGACCAGGTTTTGAAGAAGTCGCCGCAGCAGACTGTAGTCAGATTTGATGTGGAAACTGTTCTGAACAACCTTGAAATCCAACCCCTTGGCGGCGGCGATCGGGCGGAACTCCACTTCCAGTTTCTTCATCAAACGTTGCGCAGAAAAAACCGTAAAATGCGGTGTTAAACCGCCCGCATCGAGGCGGGAAATGGCCAGGACCGATTGCAGGATGTCTTCAACCGATTCCAGCGCATCATCGACATTATTGGCCAATACCTGTTTTGGGCTCTTGGCCAATTGCTCCGACAGGCTGGATGCATAAAGCCGCGCCGCATTGAGTGGTTGCAAAATGTCATGTCCAACGGCTGCAATGAACCGGGTCTTGCCGATATTGGCAGCATCGGCGTTTTCCCTCGCCCGCGCCAGATCGATGTTCAACCGGGTCAGTTCTTCGGTCCGTTCCCGCACACGGCGTTCGAGTGTTTCATTGGCTTCCTGCAAAGCCTGCGCTGCCTTTTCTTTCTCCGTCATATCATTCCACGAAATCACGTGCCCCCCATCGGGCACGGGCCGGGTCTGAATTTCGATAATGCGTCCCGAATTCTTAAGCGTCAGATAGAATGGATGGTCGGTGTCCAACAGCAATTTGACCAGATCGGACGGCGAGCGGAATTCCTCATTGGAATTGACAGCAATTGCTTCTGCCAGACGCGCCAGGGGAATGCCTGCCTGTCCCAGTTCTGCGGGCAGGTTCAGCAGGGCGCGAAATTGCCGGTTCCAGCTGGAAAGGCGAAAATCCCGGTCAAATACGCTGATGCCCTGATCCACCTGGTCAAGCGCGGTTTGCAGCAGGTCGCGGTTATATTGCAGGGCCTCGGAAGCATCATCCAGCAATTGGATCGTGCTTTCCCCGGCATCTTCATGTTTTTGCAGCAGCAATGACAAAACCAGCCGCGATGAAGCGGCACCAATGGCGCTGGCCAATAATTGCTCTGAAAAGTGGATGACATCTTCGTCGGCCAGTTCTCTTGTGTCGTATCGGGCGCCCTTGTCGCGATAAAACCGGTCAAGCGCCCGGTCACAACGCTGATGGCCCAGATAGTTGGAAACCGTGGCGCGCAATTCGGCAACAGTGATTGCCCGGCCCAGGCGTTCTGGCCGGTCTGCGGCGCGTTTACCTCTGATCCAAAAGGCATTGGCCTGCATCCGCTCGATAGAGCGGGGCAGGCGGCTCATGGAAGCGACAACATAGGCCAGCGTATTGGCGAATAGGCTGAAGAACACCCCATGGTCCAGCGCCGCCGCCTCTACACCAAACAGGGCCTGCGGCCGCAGCCAGTCAATGCCAAGCGGGCCGGACAACAGCAATTGCGAGTTGGGATCAAGAAGGGTTGGCAGGAACAGGGTGTAGGACCACATGGCGAATCCCACGCACATGCCCCAGGACGCGCCCCGTGCCGTGCCGCGTCGCCAAATCAGGCCACCAAAAAATGACGGGGCAAATTGGGCAACCGCGGCAAAGGAAAGCAACCCGATGGACGCCAGTGCAGCAGAATCCCCTGCCACCTTGAAATAGGCAAAGGCGAGCGTGATGATGACAAAGATCGCCGCGCGACGAATGTTAAGCAACGTCATGGCCATGTCACCGGCTTCGCTGGTGCGCGAACGTTTCAACATGGCCGGTAGCAGCAGGTTGTTGGAGATCATGATCGCCAACGCCACACAGGCGACAATCACCATGGCAGTCGCGGCCGACAGACCGCCGATAAACACGATGAGCGATATCGTGGTCGCATCTTGGGCAAGCGGCAGCGCCAGCACATAGGTGTCCGCATCAACCGATGTGCCAAGGCTCAACATGCCCCCCAGCGCAACGGGAATGACGAACAGATTGATCAGCACCAGATAAAGGGGAAACATCCAGCGTGCCGATTTCAGATCAGCCTGTGAGTGGTTTTCAACAACACCCACATGAAACTGGCGTGGCAACAGCACAAACGCACAGGCACTGAGCAGGGTGAACACGGCAAACCTTGTGGGGTGAATTCCCGCGTAAAAATTGGTCGTCACATACTCGGAGGCTTGCGCCTTGGCCAACATGTCTCCGGCACCATCGAATATCCAGAAGGTCACAAACAGACCGATGGTCAAGAATGCGATCAGTTTGACGATTGATTCCGTGGCAACCGCCAGCATCAACCCGTCCTGGTGTTCCGTCGCATCCGCGTGGCGTGTGCCAAACAGGATTGCGAAGGCGGCCAGCAACAGTGCGATGATGAAGGAGGTATCAATCGGCACACCCGGCGTTTCCAGCACAGAAGGCTGGTACTGGGTCACCATGATTTCCACCGAAGAGGAAATCGCTTTCAGTTGCAGCGCGATATAGGGAACTGTGCCCAGCACCGCGATGATGGTTGCCAGTGCGCCTACACCGGTGCTTTTGCCATAGCGCGAGGCAATAAAATCGGCAATCGATGTGATCCGTTCCGACTTCGCAATCGCCACGATGTGGCTGTAGAGCGGTGCCCCAAGTGTGATCATGATCACCGGGCCCAGATAGATGGCCAGGAAATCCAGCCCGGTCGTCGTGGCCAGCCCCACCGAACCAAAGAAGGTCCAGGAAGTGCAATAAATGGCCAGTGACAATGCATAGATTGCCGGGCGGCCCTTAAATCTGCGCGCGTCTGATTTGCGCCGGTCGCCAAAGCTGGCAACCACGAACAGGAATAGCAGATAGAAAAGTGCGGCAAGAACGATGCCCCAGCCCTGCATGCTGACCTCCCAATCACATGTCGGACTTCGCGCAACGCGATTGGAATAACGCGCACGGGAAATCCCGGCAAACTCATCACATGCGCCGCCCGGTGTCCAGCATATCCCATAATGCGCCGTGCGATCACAACCTGTTCAGATGGGCGTATTTCAGCCTTATTGACGGCTCATTGCCATTGTTCGGTTATATTGTTTGGACCTAGAATGGCGGCAATCGGGTTTGGATGAACAAAACCAACAATTAATCAGGAACGATACCAATGACCTTAAAGAAACTTGCTCTCGCCATGTTTGCGGCCGCCACAATGACTGGTGCCTCCCTTGCCACAAATGCAGCATCGGCTGCCGGTATTCAATTGGGCCAGCTCACCTGTGATGTGGATGGAGGCGTTGGCTTCATTTTTGGCTCTTCGAAAAACATGACGTGTCGCTTCCTCCCTGCAAACAGCAGTCTGGCTCAGGAAAGCTATCGCGGTACAATCAACAAGTTTGGCATTGATCTGGGTGTAACCAGCAAAACGGTCATCGCCTGGACCGTTGTTGCTGCTGAATCTGATGTGTTCCAGTCCGGTGCCCTTGCCGGCACCTATTCTGGCGCAACGGCTTCCGCCGCATTCGCTGCAGGATTGGGCGCAAATGTTCTGGTTGGCGGCTCCGGCTCCAGTTTTGCCCTGCAACCGCTCAGTGTTTCCGCCTCACAAGGTGTCAATGTGGCTGTTGGCATCGCGCAAATCCGACTGCGGTAACTTCTGCCCGACCGGCGGGATTGAATCTTGAGCGTTTCAATCAACGATTGGAACGCTTTTAGATATCTCGATTTTCATCCAGTACGGTGCGAATGCGCTCCAGCTCTGGCAACATGGAATTGATCGCATCAAGATCGAGCTGTTCGCGCAGTTTTTCGATTGCGGGAGCCAGTTCTGTAATGGACTGGAGATGGAATTCCCGGCCCGCAGCGGTCAAAAACACTAGTTTGCTGCGCCCATCACTTTCGTGGGGTGCCAGACGGATGAAGCCCCGCTTGGAAAGAGTGGCAAGCGTGTGGGTCATCGTGGGTTTGGTCACCTGGAAAGCGCTGGCCAGTTTTGCCGGTGTTTCACCATCTCCCAGACGCATCATGTGATTGAGTATGGAAAAATGTGACACGTGCAGCCCATCCGGCAAACGCCGGTTGAACAGGGCTGCACTCAATTGCTGAATGATCCCGACCTCGTTGAAGAAGCGAAAGACACGGAGCGTTTCTTCGTTCAATCACCCACTCCCCGCAAAATTTAGCCAATCAGCTTGGCCTCCAATGGCCAGCGTGGACTGCGCTGTATCTCATTCCTATAGCCCACACGTGCCAGCATTTGCACGGTGCCCCCCTCAGGCGCAAGCACGTCATGCACCTGTTTATAGTAGGGCGACATTTCTGGATATTCCTGTAGTGCCTGACTGAGGGGCTGAGTGGCGACCCCATTGGCGGTTGCGGCCAGATTGAGCCGAACCCAGTCTCGCCCGGTATTGATCTGGTCAATTCGTGAATTCCCCAACGATATTTGCCACATATGTCCCATGGCTGTCTGGGTGTTTTCCACAACGGCGGCTATTCCCTCCTGATAGACGCTGGAACTCGTATCCAATGCCGATTCACGGGTGAACATGCCTAACGTGGAAAGGGTTTCAAAAAACGGGCCGGAAAAGTCGATCCCATCGGGATTGGCTTCCACCTCTTCTTTACCGATGCGAAATAAGTCGACGCTTTCCTTGTATGTTCGCGGCGTTTCAATCTCCACACGCAATGCGGCTGTGGTCAGTTCGCGCATTGGGCGTACCTTCTCAAGATCCACATGTCCGCGGGCAATCGTTCCATTTTGCGCAGCACTTAAGATGTTGGCCAGCGTGGCCTCACTTACGGGACGGCCAGTGTTATAGGGTTCTTTTGAAGAGGAGCGGGTGAGAACATGGGCAAAAAGCGGGTCTGATCGCACATCAACGGACTTTTCAAATCGCGCAATGGCCACCGGTCGATTGTCCAGCGCAAAGTCATTGCTCCCCTTTGGAAACAGTTCAAGCGCCACGTCATACCCATCCTCCGCCGCGGCCATTTTCAAAATCTCCAAAAAACATCCAAGGCCAATGGTGATTTGCCGGTTATAGGGATCGGTATGGGGCAACAGGCGGCTCGTATCGGCAAGTAGGATGATCTCGCCGGGTGTCGAAAGGTCCACCAGCCAGGGCTGCTGGTTATGCGGATTGGGGGCAAGAATGGCATAGGACAATGCGCGTTTGCGCGGCTCACTGTAAGCAGATCCCGCAAGTTCCCAGGGCTCCAGCGCGGCTGTGGGTCTGCGGGTTGCAACAATACCCATGCCTGTGCCCGCCGCCAAAATGATACCGCCGCCCGCCAATCCAAGAAATTTACGCCTGTTCATGATCGTCTCCTTAGTTAGATATCAAACAATATAGTAAGATATCAAACTAAATCAAGGAGAGGCAGAGTGAGCGTTTTCATGGGTTTGCTGCCAGTTTCCTTAATGGATAGCGTTAACCATACGTAAGATTACCTGTTAACCTTTTGTTAGGGATGTGGTAACGCGATGCGGGGCGCTGAAAAACGGCGTGTGTGCATCACCAGAAGGAGACTGAGATGCTGACTGAATTTAAAGAATTTATTGCCAAGGGAAATGTGATGGACCTCGCTGTAGGTGTCATCATCGGTGGGGCGTTTGCGCTCATCACGGCGTCGCTGGTTGGCGACATCATCATGCCAATCGTCGGTGCGATTTTTGGAGGATTGGATTTCTCCAATTACTTCCTGCCACTTTCAGATACTGTTACAGCCACATCCTTGGAAGCTGCCAAGGAACAGGGTGCTGTACTGGCTTACGGTAGCTTCATTACCGTCATCATCAACTTCATCATCATTGCCTTCATCATCTTCATGCTGGTGCGCTATGTGAACAGAGTGAAGGCGTCGATGGAAGAAGCCGAAGAAGAAGCAGCACCTGCTGCTCCTGCTGCTGATATTGTGCTTTTGACTGAAATTCGCGACGCACTGCGCAAATAACAAGCAAATAACAAACTGGCCCTTTACCGGGTTTTGTTTAAGAGCCTCCGGATCATATCCGGAGGCTCTTTTTTTGTTTGCCTGCTTTGGTTCAAAAAACTGATTTTGATAGGAGTTAGGGTTGAACGAATGGCGCGATAGGCTCTACTGCTGGGGCTGGTCGGCATATCCGCTGATTTCCCACATTCTATAAAGACCTGGAAGCACCCATGACGCCATATGAAAGCCTGCGCCCAATCGCGCGCGATCTTGATGAAAGCGATATCGTTGCCGTCGTGAACCGTGCCCGCAACAAGCCAGGCCTGGTGCCGCTTTGGGTGGGAGAAGGTGACCTGCCCACACCGCAATTTATCATCGATGCTGCCAGTGCATCGCTGGCCAATGGCGAAACATTTTACACCTGGCAAAGGGGCATCCCGGAACTGCGTCAGGCCCTGGCAGACTACCATGAACGGGTTCACGGTATCGCCAATAATCCCGAGCGGTTCTATGTAACCGGTTCCGGCATGCAGGCGATCCAGCTTGCCTTGCAGGCGACCTCTGGTGCTGGCGATGAAGTGGTTATGATCACGCCTTGCTGGCCCAATATCCACGCCGCTACACAAGTGTCGGGCGCGGTGCCAGTGCATGTGGAACTGGATTTCAGTGAAAACGGCTGGTCGCTGGATGTGCAAAAACTCTTCGATGCGGTGACAAATAAAACCCGCGTTCTCTTCATCAACACACCGGCCAACCCATCCGGCTGGACGGCGACCCATGAAAACCTGCGCGATATTCTTGCTTTTGCTCGCCAGCATAACATCTGGATCGTGGCTGACGAAGTCTATACCCGTTTCATCTTCGACGCCGATTGTGCGCCTTCTTTCTATGATGTGATCGAAGAGGATGACCGTGTCATTTTCGTCAATACGTTTTCAAAAAACTGGGCGATGACAGGATGGCGGTCCGGTTGGATTTCCGCGCCCCCCGCCATCGGGCAGGTGTTGGAAAACCTCATACAATATTCCACCTCAGGTGTGGCAAGCTTCACCCAGCGCGCTGCGGTGGCGGCTTTGCAGCAGGGGGAACCCTTTCTGGCCATGCAAAAGCAGCGGGCCCGCACCAACCGGGATGTCATGTGTGATGCTCTGCGCAGTACGGGAAAAATAAAGTTCGCCCGCCCCCAGGGTGCCCTTTACCTGTTCTTTGCGGTGGATGGATTTAGCAACAGCAAAGAGCTTGCCATCCAAATTACAGATGAGGCCAATGTGGGGCTTGCACCGGGCACTGGATTTTACACTGGCGGAAACGAATTCCTGCGTCTGTGCTACTTGCGAGACCCCAAACAAATTGAACTGGCCGCCGAAAGACTGGTGGGCTGGGTTAACCAATTATAACCAAGATTGTCGTTAACTGGGCCCAGCAGGGGTGCTGTCAATGTGATCACTGGTCAATTGATGGAGATGATACCTGCATGGGGATCATTCAAACGGGGAATTCATGGAAAGCTTGAAACTGGCCAGGGCGACATTTCGCCGGACGTTAATCATCCTTATGGGCTTTTCGTTTGTCGCCAACATGCTGCTGCTCACCATGCCGCTCTACATGTTGCAGGTTTATGACCGGGTATTGCCTTCCCAAAGCCTGGATACGCTGA
The DNA here is from genome assembly GCA_937930845.1 of uncultured Rhizobiaceae group bacterium. Lineage (GTDB taxonomy): Bacteria > Pseudomonadota > Alphaproteobacteria > Rhizobiales > Rhizobiaceae > Pseudahrensia. Next base: position 55,168 of record CALHBJ010000009.1, on the reverse strand, counting down.
CATTTCTATCCGTCATTGCCGTGGTTGCGTTGGTTGTGTTGGGCATGCTTGAGGCTGTGCGGGCCATCGTTGCTGCCCGTGCGGGTGCAAGGCTTGAAACGACCCTGGGTGCCGATGCCATGCGGCATTCCATGCACCGCAGTCGGTTGGGCGAAACCGACATCCAGCCGGTTCGGGATTTGGCTTCGGTACGCACATTCATCTCATCGCGCGGCGTGTTTGCGCTTCTGGACCTGCCATTCGCGCCGCTGTTCATCGGCATTTTGTATTTCATTCATCCAACGCTTTTCCTGATCACGGTCGCTGGTGCGGTTGTGCTGTTCATCATTGCCGTGGTCAATCAGATCGTGACTGTGAAACAGTCTGCAGTAGCCGGAGGACGGCAGAACGCTGCCATGTCGACAGCGCAAGCCATGGTGCGCAATTCTGAATCACTGCGCGCCATGGGCATGTCGGGCAATGCGATCAGCGTCTGGGGGCGCCACAACGCGCAATCCCTCATCGCCCAGGGCGGTGTGGACGGGCGCAATGCCATATTGTCTGGCCTGTCGCGCACATTCCGCATGGGACTGCAAATTGCCATTTTGGGCGTTGGGGCCTGGCTGGTTCTGCGCAACGAGATGACCGCTGGCATGATTTTCGCCGCATCCATTATTTCCGGTCGCGGGCTACAGCCCATCGACCAGGTGATCGGTGGTTGGAAACAGATGTTATCGGCATCCCGTGCCTGGAAAAATCTGGTGGCCGCATTGGCCACGGCCCAGGACGAAGACCAACGTACTTCCATGCCGGCACCCAAAGGTGAGATCACCGTTGACGGGGCATTGGTTGTTTCGCCCGGCGGAATGTCGCGACCACCGGTGCTCAACAGATTGTCCTTCAAGGTTGCAGCAGGAACAGTTGTTGGAATTGTCGGCCCATCGGGTTCGGGCAAATCCACACTTGCGCGCCTGTTGGTTGGTGCACAAAAGCCGGACGCGGGAACGGTGCGTATTGATGGCACTGACATTCAAAACTGGGATCCGCTGGAGCTCGGCAAACATATTGGATATTTGGGCCAGGAAGTAGAATTATTGCCCGGCACGATTGCTGAAAACATCGCCCGCCTTGCCCCACAACCCGACGATAAGGCGGTCCTGGAAGCGGCGGCCCAGGCACAGGTGCATGATCTAATTCAAAACCTGCCCAATGGATATGAAACCCGCGTCGGGTTGGGTGGGCAGGGCTTGTCTGGTGGTCAAAGACAGCGCATCGCACTTGCCCGCGCGTTCTATGGTAATCCGCAAATCATGGTATTGGACGAGCCCAATGCCAATCTGGACGACGATGGCGAAGCCGCCTTGCACAAGGCTTTGATGGCCGCCCGTGAAAACGGCACGACTATTTTGGTGATTACCCAGCGCAAGCAGATCCTCAATGCCATGGATAAGATTATGCGGCTGCATGCCGGAACGATCGACTTTTATGGCAGTCGCAATGGCTTCATCGAAGCACTTAAAGAACTGCGTGTCCGCCAGGGCCCCGCTAAAGGTCCGGCGGCGGCGAATACGGCCCGGGGTCCAAGCCCTGTTAATCCAATAAACCCAAATGCCCAGCGCGCGCCGATGGACTCATCTGCCCAGCGCAAATTGCCGGGCAAGTGATCGGAATAAAAGCTATGAGCGATGAATTGGGTCGAATTACACCTAAGAAAATTCCAGCCTCGCAAGCCATTGCGGGTAATGCGGCCCATGCGGCATTGATCGCAGCCGCTGGGGGACGTAGCGCAAAGCCAGGCGCAGCGACGTCATCTGAAAGTAATGGAACTGGTGGCAATGATGGAAACGATTGGGCCGCATCGGTGAAAACCAGTGTGACAAAACCTGCGATAATAGGCCTTACGGTCATCGGCATGTTCATGGGTGGATTTGGCCTGTGGGCGGCAAGCGCCCCCCTGGCTGGCGCAGCAATTGCGCCCGGTGTGATTGCCGCAAAGGGTCAAAACATGAAGATCCAGCATTTCGAAGGCGGCATTATCGAAGAAATCCTCGTGAAAGAAGGCGAGGCGGTGACATTGGGGCAAGCGCTTTTGAAGCTTGACCCAACCGAAGCACTGTCGATCCGCAATCGCCTCACCAAATCTCTTGTGGCACTGGAAGCACGTGTTGTGCGCCTCCAGGCTGAACGGGATGGGGTCGATATGGTGTATTCAAGGGAACTTGCCGAACGCGCAGCTGAACTGGGCCTTAAAGGGGTCTTGTTGGAACAGGAAAGCGAATTCAGCAAACGCGCAGACCGCTATTTGACTGACGCCCGCATTCTTGACCAGCAGATTGCCGCGCTGGAAGAACAGATCGGCGGTCTGGATGCGCAGATGAAGTCCACACAAGAGCAGATCAGCGTATTGAGTGACGAAATTCGTGTGAAACAAAGATTGCTGAAACGTAAGCTGACCAACCGTTCCGAAGTGCTGCGCCTGATCCGCAATCGGTCAGAGCTTGAGGGCCGCATTGGCGGGTATCTTGCCAGTGTTGGAGAAGCCAAGAGTTCCATCACCGAAGCACGGCAGCGTAAATCAAGGCTTCAGGCCGAACGGGCAGAAAACGCGGTGACCGCACTCAACGAAGTGCGCACCCAGATCACCGACAGTCTGGAGCGTATCCAGTCTGCCGAGGCTGTTTTGAGCCGCATTGTCATCCGCGCTCCCACCGATGGTGTTGTGGTCAATTTGTCGAAGAACACGCCCGGCAGTGTTGTCAGCCGTGGCGAGGATCTCGTTGTATTACTGCCGACCGGCGGTGAACTGATCGTGGAAGCCCGCCTTAGCCCCCAGGATGTGGATGTGGTGACTGTTGGTCAAACAGCAAATCTGCGGTTTTCCGCGCTCAATGCCCGGACCACGCCGGAAGTTCCAGCCACGGTGACCTATGTTTCTGCTGACCGAATTATCGATCCGGCCACGAATGAATCTTACTACACCGCGCGTCTGGCCATATCCGATCAACTGCCGGAAAATATCACAACAGCACAAATTTTCCCCGGCATGCCCGTCGAGACCTATATCGAAACCGGTGACCGGACTTTCCTGGAATATCTGGGAAAACCGCTGACGGATTCATTCAACCGTGCATTTCGTGAAGACTGATCCATCCCACGCACGGGGTTGGACTATTGATCAGGATAACCAGCCTTCAGCAGCCATGTTGCGCAGCAATTCAGGCTTGAGAATAACAAGCCCGCCGCGCGTGCGCTCCAGTATGCCCTGCCGCTCAAGCTCTTTCATTTCCCGGGAGACGATTTCCCGGCGGCTTGAAATTCGGTCAGCGATGTCGCTTTGAACCGGTGCCGGACTGATTATGCGCTGCCCTTCACAAAAGCCATCCCTATTGGCAACCCCCTGCCGCTCGCGTGACTGGCGCAGCAATTCTGCATAAAGCCGGTGTTTGGCTTTCAGGAAGCTGAACTCGGACAACCGATAAGACAAGCGGCGCACATGATCGACCAGATGGTTCATCATGCGCCACGAAATCTCCGGCACTTCTTCGCTTAGTTCTTTGAACACTGACTGCGGCATGATGCACAGCCGGGTCTTGGTGATTGCCGAAACATTGGCCGACCGTTCGCCCCCATCAATGGCGGCAATTTCGCCAAAGAATTCGCCCGGACCATGATCGTTGAAAATCACTTCGCGACCTTCAATCATGCGCACAACCACACGCACCGAGCCAAATGAGATGAACCGGATATCGGTCGACCGCTCCTGGTGATCAATGATCATTTCCCCGGCATCATAGGTGCGCCATACACACCGTCCGCCAAATTCCTTTTTTTGCTTTTCGTCCATCCCCGCAAGCAAAGGGAAGTCGTCTAAAGTATCCATGTCCGGTTCTCTGGCACCCTGTTTGCCAGGTATTTGAGCTACAAACGATCGCCCTCAAAACACCCCACTTTAGAACTCTTGCCCAGAGCCTGGAAAAACACAATGCCGCCCTATGGATAAAGCCGGTTTAGTTTGGTCGGATTTTTGGCAAAACGACGACCTTTTTCTGATTTGCAAGGCGAAATCGGACCAATTCTTCATCGGTAAATACGTAAAGACTCTGCGGTGGCGTTGCCAATGCGTGTGTCCAAACCCGGATGTCCACATCCATCTCGTCGAGCAATTGCTGAACGGCGGCGGTGGTCAATTGTGCATCGGCCATCCCCCGTTGCAGGGAACCGCTGGCTGGCGGCAGGGCGTATATCTGATGCACGCCAATAAATGGGTGTTTGCCCGCGCTGCGGTATAGTCCCCCGGCAAGCACCAGAGGACATGATGATGCGCAATAGCCGTTTTCCGGCACATGGGTGCGGATGCCTTCGCGGCGGATAAGCCGCGACATGGCCAGTGCATCGGCCACCGATCCGCCGGGGGAATGGAGGTGGATCTCGCCAATCTGGCGATCATGGTCTTTCAAGAATGCGGCAAACCTTTTGGCGGTGCCTGGTGTGATGGTGCCCAATGCGGAAACCAGATCCCCTTCGCCCAGCGCAAATTGCATGTCTCCGGCAAGTGTGGGGCTGTCCATCGGCCCAAAATAGCCCGGCAGACGCGGCGCTGCACGATCCGGACCAAGCGGCATGGTCGAAGGCAGATAGGGGCGTGTCTGGTCGCCAGGTATCGGCAATTCGATGGGCAACGGTTTCGTCTGTGTCGTGCCGGGAATTGCGGTGGGTGCGTTCGCCACCATTTGAGAATAGTCCTGCAACACTGTGCCCACCGACAGACCCAATATGCCCAAAAAGACCAGCTTGAGAAAACGCCCGTCCTGAATGGTATTGATGAGCGCTGTCAGCGGACGTTTGAACGGACTGCTGCTCATGGTGCGTCAGCTCTTTTGGGGCGTGCCAATAGAGTGGCTCAGCGGTGTGATCTTTGGGTCGGCAGACAATTCACGCTCAAACGCCTGTTCAATCGGCTCACTATCGGCGCTTTCCGTATCAGGGGGCACATCATTGGGACTGGCGACTACCTCGGCGCGCGCCATGTCCATGTTATTCATCTGATGATAGAGACGCACAGCCCGCATCATTTCGCTGGCGGTAACTTCATCGGCGTCAAGGTCAACACCCTCTTCCTTGCGAATGGCCGATTGCACGATGCACAAGATGAAAATCATCACCGCTGGCAACAGGTCAATCGAAATGGCGCCTGCCCATGAGGGCATGAAATCGCGGGCATAGCGCAACACGGCCTCAGGCGAAGAAAGTGGGGTGAAGCGAACAGGCACCACAACCGGCCGGGAGATGATTTCGTCTGCCGCAGCTGCCAGCGCTTCGCTTTGCGCTTTTACCGATTTTTGCACTCTGCCGACCACGTCATTTTGCCGGTTGGCAAGTTCAGCGGTGCTGCCATCGGCCACCGGTGCAATGAAACTGCGGCTCAGATCTTCCGCTGTGCGTTTGACCGCTGGGGCAATGGAAGTTTGCTGAAGGGCAGAAATGGTTCCTGAAAGTGCCACCGCTTCTTCGGCAAAGGCATTGGCACGCACATCCACCGGTCCCGGCGATGACACCAGCTTGCGCATGGTTGCCAGGCGCGCACCGCCTTCGACAAAACTTGTTTTCGTTGGCTCGCGCGAATTGATGATTTCTTCCGACAAACCCTCAAGTTGCCGCGACATCTGGCTGAGCAACTGAACCACAGTGCCACTGCCGGATGTGCCGGTCAGTGCGCCAGTGGACGCCTCTTCGTTTGCCAATTGTGAAAAGCGCTGCGAGGCAAGCTGGATATCGGGAAGCAGGCTTTGCGCTGCCAATGCATTGTCGTGGGCCTGTTCGAGCTTTTGCTGATATTGCTCGGTTGTATTGGCCAGATGTTGTTCCAGCGCTGCGCCACCGGCAAGTGCGGCTGCATTGAGCCATGATGACATGGCAACGATCATGGCTGACCCCAACGCCATGGCGAGATATAGTCCGCGCCGCCCCTCGCCGGATTTCACATGGGGCATGAAGCGCATCAAATAGGACCAAAATCCGAATATGCCGACCGATACCGCAACGGAATAAATAACCGCGCCCAAAAACACCACCGTGGGCGATCCGTTGAGCAATTCGCGAACACCCAAATAGGTGTAGACACCCGATGCCAAAGCCAAAATGGCCAGCGTGGCGCCGGTTGTGGTTTCCAGCCCGGACTGGGCTTTGCGCAAATCTCGTGACATTAAACGCCCCCTTCGTTGTAAAACGCGATACCCAGCGAATTGACGTCCAGATAAAGTAAAACGCGATAGCGCAAAGACGCAAGCACCGCTTTCATGTGCCGGTTTTAGCTGTCAGTGGGATAAGCCACGCGGGGGGTGATCTGGTGTGCCCCCTGCGTGGCCTGCCGTCGGCCCCTATCAGTATTCCTTCGAAAGTGGCCGTATCATGTATTAGCAATCAGCGGTGTAAATGCGCCCACGGCGGTCGCGGTAACGGCATTGGCCGTCTTCAAGTGCACGACCGATAAGCGCGCCTGCAAGGCCACCGGCCGCAGCACCCACGGCGGCCCCTCCGGCGGTTCCTGTGCTCACGGCACCGATGGCCGCTCCTGCGCCGGCACCCACGGCGGCACCGCGCTGTGTCTGGTTGCAGGCACTTAGCATGATGAGTGCCGCGAGAATTGAAATAATGCGCATTGAAAAAATCCTTATTCGTATAATCAGCCCTTGTTCGCGCCAGACGTTAAGGGTTCAAATACCAATGCAATATCTGAAAGCGGCGGAAATGAGATAGAATTGCTACCAATCGATCACTTGTTGGCGAGTGATGTTACAGTTTGCAAGATTGGTTTATTTCGATGTGGCGCGGTAAATACCGTCCCATTCGGCGGGCACGCCGCTATCGCGCATGGTGCCAAGCCGTTCGGCATACAGGGCATAGAGCTTGATGAGCGAAGGCCCGCCTATCTCATCATGCAGCCGCGCGGCCACGCGGTTGGCCTGAGCCATGGCCACAAGTCCCTCTTCCACATCGCCCGCCTTATAGGCGTCTATCATGCGCCCGTGATGGTCGCGCAGGTTGAGGAATTCCGGGTGGTTCTTTAAGGCACCCTTGCCATAGATGGTATGAACCGTGAGGGCCTGGGACCGGCCAACGACACCCACGGAATCGATTTCCAGCGTGGCATAGTCTTCAATGTCTGCCAGGGTTTCCGCCGCAACCAGATTGTCGAGACCATATTGCTTGGTCAGCCCTTCAATGCGCGACGCCACATTCACCGCATCGCCGATCGCCGAATAGTTGAAGCGCTGGGTCGATCCCAGATTGCCAACGCAACACCGCCCGGTATTGAGGCCGATGCCAATATCAATGGGGCGCTTGGCTGTTGCATTAAGCTTGTGAAGATGGCTGCGCATGGCCAGCAACCCCTCGCAGGCCAGGCGGCGGTGATCAGCCTGATCAATGGGTGCATTCCAAAACGCCATGATCGCGTCCCCCATATATTTGTCGATGGTCGCCCCTTTGGCGAGCAATGCATCTGTCATGGGGGTGAGAAAATTGTTCAGCAACTCGGTCAATTCAACCGGGTCAAGACCTTCCGAAAGGGTTGTAAATCCCCGAATGTCGCAAAACAGCAAGGTGAGTTCTTTGTCTTCACCGCCCAGCTTCAGGGCATCTGGATTGTCGGCAAGCTTTTTCACCATTGCGGGTGCGAGATACATGCCAAATGCCTGGCGCACATAGCGGCCTTCCCGGTCGGTCACCAACAGGTTCGCCGCCACGCCCACCGCAAATGTGCCCAATAGCATGAATACGGATACCACCGGGCTGAGCAGCATGTGCCAGTTCGTAAATGCCAGCCAGCAACCGGCAATTGCCGCGCCAATCAGCCCAATCGTCAATACGCCGTCCCACAGTGCGTTTAAATGTGGAAGAAGGGCGAGCAAGATCAGGCACAAAACGATGGCGACCATGCGTTCGATGCCCAGCGCAGTGTCCGGCCGCGAAAGAAAGGCACCGGCCAATATCTGGTCCAGAATTTCCGCGTGAATGGTCACTCCCGCCACAACCGGTTCCAGCGGCGTTGCCCGAAGGTCGAGCAGGCCCGCAGCTGATGTGCCAATTAAGACGATATGATTGGCAACTTCCTGGGAAAGTTTTTCTTTCGTCAGATTGTTTTCCTGGGGGAAGAGAACGGAACGGGCCGACAGGGTCGGCTTCGACGCCGCCGTGGAGTGGTAAATCGTCAGCGCGCCATCTTTATCGGTGGGCACTTCCACAGCGCCGATTTGTACCGACACAATGGCAAGTTCCCCGCTGTCAATCTCGCCGCTGCCATCGCTGCTTTTGATTTTGAAGCCACCGGCCCCTTGCACAACGCGCAGGGTTTCTGCGGCCAGGGAGGGATAATAATTGCCATTGGCGCCACGCATCAGGGCCGCGCGACGCACCACCGCGTCGTTTTGTTTGACGGCATCAAAACTGAATTCGCCAATCCCTGTTGCCGCTTCATCCAACACAGCCAGATTGCGAATGCTCTTGAGACCGTTCTCCATGAAACTTGGCGGAGGTGTGCCGCTAAAGCCAAGACCGGCTTTGGGTTTGGGGGGATCAGCGCTGCCATTGGCGCTCAGTATCATGCCCGTGACCACCGTGTGGCGGGCGATTGCCTGGGCCAGAACCTGATCATTGTCCAGCAAGGAAGTGTCGGACGGCAATTCTATCTGCGCCCCGGCGCGCGACAATTCATCCACGGCGCGCAAGGGCGACGTGCGATCCGGCTCAGAAAAAACAATGTCGAAGACGATTGCAGCCGCCCCCAATTCGCCGAGCTGGTCTGTCAATTGGGCAATAACACTGCGCGGCCATGGCCATTGTCCCAACCGGTCAATGGACCGTTCGTCAATGTCGACAATGACAATATCCGAGCCGTTCCAAACCCTGGGATTGAGGCGTTGATAGCTGTCAAAAACCATCGTGTTGAGCCGAGAATAGGGCTGTGACGGCAGGAACGATATGAGCAGAATAAGCGTCGCGGCGGCCAGTCCAATGAGCCGTATTAGCGTGTTTTTGTTGCCAAAATACCGCATTAATCAGGAAACTTGGGTTAATTCACGCATCATTCACGCCTTCGTTATCATACCAATTGACTTGGTGCGAGATGCACTTTTATTTTGATTTCAGCAATTTGAGTCCTTGTTGCAAGTAAAATCAGGCGGCCCCGATGATTGAAACAATCAAACTGCGTTCCATCGCTTTGGCGTTGGGTGCGAGCATAATTGGCACGGCGGTGGCTCCCACCGTGTCTGCCCAGAACATTACTTTTGATCAGATCCTGGCTTCCCCCGATGATTTGGAACTGAACCTTTCCTATGCGCGCCAGGAAGTGGCCAGTGGCCGGTTGCAACAGGCCGCCGCTGCACTTGAGCGTCTGCTGCTCTTGCGCCCCAATTGGGATTCCGCGCGGCTGTTTTATGGTGTGGTGCTCTATCGCTTGGGCGACCTTAAGGGTGCAGCGCGCGAATTGGCATTGCTTGAGGGGCGGCAATTATCTGCTACCCAGGAGCGTGACCGCGTGCGTTATCTGGGGCTGGCCAACAAACAAACCAAGACCCTGCGTTTTTCATCCCAATTCACCCTGGGCGCGCGTCTCGACAGCAATCCCGGTTTTGTCAGCGATGATGTGGTTGAAGCAGATGATGAAACCGATCTGGCATTTACCGCTTCATCGCGCTTTCGTGTGGAAGCTGATGTGGGCGCCGGTCGCGGCAATTACGTTTATTTCCAGTCCAACACACATCTCAACGAATTTTTCGATGTGGATCAGGCCGATCTGATTTCGTCGCGGGTTCAGGCGGGCGCGGTATTGCATGGCTCCAACAGCCGCTTCACCCCTTATGCATTATATGGGGTCGCCTATGTTCAGGACGAACGCTTTCGCCAACAATATGGCGGTGGTCTGCGCACCAATTGGACCCTGTCCTCCCAGGTCGATCTCCACGTCAATGGCGAAGCGGTATATGAAGAATTCGACACCACTGACTTCAGCACTGTTGGTGGTGACCGCGATGGTTGGCGTTCAACCGGGAAGGCTGGTCTCTCCTGGCGGCCATCCGATGCCCAGTCGTTCCGCCTGACGGGCCTTTACACCCGCAAGGATGCGGAACTTGACGGATTTTCCTATGACCGTCAGGGTGTTCAGTTCAATTCACTAACTCTTTTGGGGTCCGGGCGTTATCTTGCCGTAACCGCCTCCTACACCCACACAGAATATGACGCGCCTGATGATTTCCATTCCGCGACAGTCGCGCGGGATGATGATCGTTACTTTGTTCGCGCTGCGCTGGGTGCTCCGCTGGAGACACTTTTTGCCCGCACGAATATCGAACTGCCGGAATTCTTGTCGGATATCGTGGCGCAGATCGGTGTGTCCTACACCAACCAGGATTCAAACATTGATGTCCTGAACTACGATAACGTCTCAGGCGACATTTTGTTCACCAAACGAATTCAGTTCTAAGCGGGAGAAGATTGATGATTCAGGTTCTCACACAAACCGCCAGGGCGCTGACCGGGCTAATAAAACGAACCACTTTGGCGCTGGCATTGTCCACCTCACTGGTTGGCTCATTTGTCCTGTCGGCGGTCGCGCCGCTTGACGCTGCTCCGCGCATTGGCACCAGTGCGGCTGTGCGCGGTGATGTTTTTGTCACAACCGCGGGTGCGCAACGCAAAACCCAGGTGCGCGATGCGATTTCCCTGGAAGACCGAGTGTTGACCAAGGACGACAGCGCCTTGCAGATTCTGCTGCTGGACCGGTCCACATTCACCGTGGGTCAAAATTGCGAAATGGTAATCGACCGGTTTGTATATGATCCAGACACTTCGGCGGGCAAAATCAGCGCGCGGGTGACCAAGGGCGCCTTCCGCTTCATGAGCGGCAATATCGGCAAGAACAATCCAACCGATGCCACCGTGTCCACCCCGGCTGCAACCATCGGCATTCGCGGCACTTTCTTTGAAGGAATTGTCGGTGAAGACGCCATTGCACTGGCCCAGTTGGGCGGGCTTGGCACGGCTGGCGCAAATATCGACGAAGCCAGTATCATCGTGCTGCGGGGGCCAGGATTGGGGCGCAACACCCTTGATGAAGGTGGCCAGATCACGGTGACAAGCGGTGGCCGCACAGCAACCGTTTCCCAGTCCAATTACGCGGTATTCTCGCCCGGCAACGGCCAGCCACCGGTTGGTCCGTTTCTGCTGACATCGGCGATGGAGGATTACCTCAACTTCTTCCTGCGGTCCCAGCCCAATGGTGACCCCGATGCACCAATCGCGCTCGATGCCGGCGGTGAGGAGGAATCCGGGCAGGATCAATTCGAATTGCCTGTGGATTCAACCGATGATGTGGTTGCCGATGTGGTGGACGGGTTGACCGACCCCAATGTGGAAGTCGAAGAGCCGTGTGACGGTGAAATCATCGACGGCGAGTGCTATCCCTTCTCTTATTGATGAAGCGCCACGGCAAGCTTGACGGGCCCGGCGCAAGGGCTGCGCCACGCGCTCTTTTAGCCTGGGAATATGGTGCTGGCCTTGGCCACATGCGTGGAATGGAGATCATTGGCCAGGAACTAAAGTCGCGCGGCTATTACGTGATTTTGGCCTATCCTGACAATGCCGGAATTAATCACGACGCAGTTCGCCAAAACACCCATTTCGATGAGGTCGTGCCGGTGGCTGATGTGCGTCAGCTAACGGTTCCTTTTCGCCGACCAACCCCCAGGCGTACCTATGCCGATGTGCTGGAACGTATGGGATTTGGTTCCGCAAAATTCCTCTATGCCCGGATCAAAGTTTGGCAAACGATCCTTGCGCAGGCGGCTCCCCATATCATTGTGGCAGATTTTGCGCCCTGTTTGCTCATGGCGGCGCGCCATCGCGTGCCTACAATTGCATTCGGCAACGCCTACACGCTGCCGCCAACCGGCATCGCCACTTACGCGCCCTTTCAAAACGTACCGCTTGTGAGTAATCCCGGCGCAATGCTGGAAAGTGTGCATAAGGCCGCCGGACTGGCGGGTTGTTATCAGCCTGAGAATTTGCCGGAAGTGTTTGCTGCAGATGCTCAGTTTTGCGCCACGCTGCCCCAGATGGACCCTTTTGCGTCTCAGCGATCCCAAAATGTGTTCCCGCCCCTGTTCGACATGGCGCTGGATGTGGGGCAGGGGCCAATTGGTGATACGATATTTGCCTATTTCACCGACTGTGCGGCAGATGTGCTGACAAAAGTGCTGCGCGGCCTCATTGGATTTGGCGGCAAAACACAAGTCTATGGCACATTGGCAACCGATGATCACCACAAACTCTGTCGCAATACCTGCGTTGATCTGCTGCAAGCCACACTCCCCATGGCAGACATTTTGCGCAAATCCCGCTTTGCGGTCTCCTTCGGCAGTTTTGGCACGGTCAACGCCATGCTTTTGACCGGCATTCCTCAATTGATCGTGTCCACAGACGTTGAGAAGTCGCTCTATGCACGCGAACTCAAGCGCCATGGGTTGGTGGCATCGGTGCAGAACAAAGCTGAGTTGAGCGAGGCGGATATTGGCAATGTGATGCAAGCGGCAACCGATGATTCCGCTTTGGCTGAGCGCACGCTCGCCTTTGCCCGATCCTTGCCGAAAGACATCTGTGACCAGGGGCGTGTGGCCCTTGGCGATCTGGCAGATACGTTGATCTAAACCGGCTAAAGCGCCAGCGCCGTGTGATGCTTTAACTGGCGCAGGATGACATTGGTGCGCACATTCGCAACGCCCTCCAGATTGAACAGGAAATCCTCCAGAAAGATATTGTAGGCATCCTGATCGCGGCACCGTACCCGCAGGTGATAGTCGGCGTCTCCGGTTGTCGCAAAGCAGTCCAGCACCTCCGGCCGTGCCATGACTGCGTCAATGAACGGCTGAACCAATCCCGACTGATGGCGCACCATGACCACATAAACGACCGCATGAAATTTCAGCCCGCATTTTTGGGCATTGAGCAGGGCCGCATAGCGCTCAATCAGCCCCTTTTCCTCCAATGACTTGACCCGCCGCCAACAAGCCGATGTCGACATGCCTGCCGCCTCTGCAAGATCCTGGTTCGACAAGCGCCCCTGGGATTGAAGAATCCTCAACAACACGCGATCCGGCGCGCCGATTTCATCATTGGTACTCATTTTGGCAATATCTCTCAAAAATACTCAATTCATCGAATATTCTACCACATACTCTCAATAAATTGAAAATTTGGGAAATTCTGACCAGAAGATACGGTGTATCCTGTCTGCGCAATGGAGGCTGCGCTATGTCGATACACCACCCCAATATTTCCAGTTACACATTGTCAGATCGATACGCGCTGGATACCGGCCGGGTGTTCATGACCGGAACGCAGGCGCTGGTGCGCATTGTTTTCGACCAGGCGCGGCGTGACCGGGCAGCTGGCCTCAATACGGCTGGTCTTGTGTCCGGCTATCGCGGATCGCCGCTGGGCGCGCTGGACATGGAGTTGTGGCGCGAAAACAAACGGCTGGCGAAAAACAACATTGAGTTCCTGCCCGCCGTCAATGAGGACTTGGGGGCCACTACGATCCTTGGATCCCAGCAGGTTGAGACCGATCCGGCGCGCAAATATGACGGCGTGTTCGGCCTTTGGTATGGCAAGGGGCCGGGTGTCGACCGTTCCGGGGATGCACTTAAACATGGCAATGCTTACGGCTCATCGCCAACCGGCGGTGTCTTGGTGGTGGCCGGTGATGATCACGGTTGCGTCTCATCCTCCATGCCGCACCAAAGCGACGCGGCGTTCCTGTCGTGGTTCATGCCGGTGCTCAACCCGGCCAACACAGCTGAATATCTGGAGTTTGGCGAATATGGATTTGCCCTGTCGCGCTTTTCGGGCATGTGGGTGGCGTTCAAGGCGATTTCTGAAACGGTTGAATCCGGCGCGTCGTTTGATCTGAAACCAGACCGTGTTTTCAAAACGCCCGACTATGAAATGCCCACTATGGGCCTGCACTACCGTTGGCCAGACTTGCCCGGTCCCCATATTGAACAGCGCCTGGAACATAAGAAAGATGCTGTGTTGGCTTTCGCCAAGGCAAACCCGATCGACAGAACAATCTACACAGTGAAAAACGCCCGATTTGGTTTCGTGACAACCGGCAAAGGGCACCTTGATCTGTTGGAAGCGTTGCGCCTTTTAGGGGTGGACGAAAAGGCCTGTCGCAAACTGGGCATTGATATCTACAAGGTGGGTATGGTGTGGCCGTTGGTGCGGGAATCGGCGCTGGATTTCGTGCGCGGCAAAGACGAAGTTGTTGTTGTCGAAGAAAAGCGTGGCATTATTGAAAGCCAATTGAAGGAATATTTCTACGACTGGCCGGGCGATAAACCAATACGCATGGTTGGTAAGAATGACGAAGCCGGAGGCGACCTGATCCCCTGGATTGGAGAATTGTCGCCAAAACTTCTATTGCCGCTGATCGCCAATCGATTGCATGGCGTCTTCCCACAGGAAGATTTTCCCGCTCGTGCGCAGCAGTTGTTGCGGCCTTTACCGCCCCTGCCAATCGTGGAAGGCGTCACGCGCACGCCCTATTTCTGTTCGGGATGTCCCCACAACACGTCCACCAAAGTTCCCGATGGGTCGGCTGCCCAGGGCGGGATCGGGTGCCATGTCATGGCAACCTGGATGGATCGCAACACCACGTCCCTCATTCAAATGGGCGGTGAAGGTGTCAATTGGGTCGGTTCCTCGCGTTTTACCGGCCACGGCCATGTGTTCCAGAATCTGGGGGAGGGGACCTGGTATCATTCAGGCTCTATGGCCATTCGCCAGGCGATCGCTGGCGGGGCCAATATCACCTATAAAATCCTCTACAATGATGCCGTTGCAATGACCGGCGGACAACCTGTTGATGGCCCCGTCAGTGTCCAGTCGATTGCCCATATTTGCCGGGCCGAGGGGGTGGAACGTATTGCGCTTGTTTCAGACCAGCCTCAACAATTCTCCCCACGTGACTTCCCGAGCGGCCTGACCATCCATGACCGCGCGGAACTGGATAGCGTTCAACGGGAGCTGCGTGAAGTCAAAGGCGTGTCGGTCCTCATATATGAACAGACCTGCGCTACCGAAAAACGTCGCCGCAGAAAGCGCGGCCAAATGGAAGATCCGAAGAGATTCGCAGTGATCAATGAACTCGTGTGCGAAGGCTGTGGCGATTGTTCCGTTGAATCCAATTGTCTAAGCGTGGAACCGGTTGAAACCGAGTTTGGCCGCAAACGGCGCATCAACCTGTCAAATTGCAACAAGGATTTTTCTTGCCTCAATGGCTTTTGTCCAAGTTTTGTGACCATTGAAGGCGAAGTGCGCCGCCGCCGCCCCGATGCACCGGGCGGTGCGTTGTTCCCAGAAACCGGACTGCCCCACCCGACCTTGCCCAAGTTGGATCAGCCCTATGATCTGTTGGTGACAGGCGTTGGCGGCACTGGCGTGGTCACCATTGGTGCCCTGCTGACCATGGCTGCCCACCTTGAAGGCAAAGGCACCAGCGTATTGGATTTTACCGGCTTTGCGCAAAAATTTGGCTCGGTTCTCAGCTATGTGCGGTTTGGAGAAAATCCGCAGGCGATCAATCAGGTGCGCATTGATACGGCAAGCGCCGATGCCGTGATTGGCTGTGACTCGGTTGTCTCATCGGCACAGAAAGCGGCGTCCTGCTACAATGAGAATACAAAATTTGTCATTAACACGGCGTCAATGCCCACAGGCGATCTCGTTCAAAATCGCGATGCGCAAATGAACATTCCTGCGCGGGTTGATGCCATTGGCGCATTTGTTTCCAACGAAAACATATCCGCATTTGATGCCAACGCCATGGCGGAGAAATTTCTCACAGACGCGGTGTTTGCCAATGTGATGCTGCTCGGTTTCGCCTGGCAAAAAGGGCTTGTGCCAGTAACATGGGAATCACTGCAAACGGCGATTGAACTGAACGGCGTCGCGGTTGACAAAAACAAGATCGCTTTCGCCTGCGGACGTCACATTGCTGTGCACCCGGATAAATTCAATGATCAACAAGGCGAAGACCCCAGCGCGATTGATACGCTCGACGCGCTTGTGCAACGCCGCACAGAATTCCTCACCGGCTATCACGATGAAGCCTGGGCCGGGCGATATGTTGATCGTATCACACGGCTGGTATCGGTAACGAAACCCGTGGCAGGCGAAGAATTGGGTAAGATTGCCGCGCGTTCCCTGTTCAAGCTCATGTCCTATAAGGACGAATATGAAGTTGCCCGCTTGCACAGTGATCCCGCATTCACTGCAAAAATTGAGCAGCAGTTTGAAGGCAATTTCAAAATCAAACACCACCTGGCTCCACCCTTACTGTCGGCCAGAAAGGATGCCCGCGGCAGGCCGGGCAAACGCGAATTTGCCACCGGCATTCGCCCCCTGTTTCGCCTGCTGGCACCCATGAAAAAGCTGCGCGGTACGGCGCTTGATGTTTTTGGATATACGAAAGAACGGCGCATGGAGCGCCAACTCATAATCTGGTTTGAAGATCTTCTTGGTGAGTGCGAACGCAGTGTACGGGCCGATAATCTTGAGACATGGCTGGAAATTCTGCGCGAGCCAATGCAAATGCGCGGCTACGGACCGGTCAAAGAAGAGGCGGTTAAACGGTCAAAGGACAGGATATCCAAACTGCTGAAGTCGATAGCCTGACAGGTTTGACCTGCGCCTTTTCACTTTCTTAAGCCGATCTGAGAACCACCGTCTAACTAAGAGGTGTCAACGGGCGAAACTCCAAATGTCCCAGGCATTCGTCCGCCTCCGACTTTGCCCTTGTTTGCCCGGGCAACAAAAAGCCCACGTTGGATGGCTTCCTTGTCATATTGCCTGGCTTCCTTGGCCAGGTGCGCAGATGTGGCGACTTTTCGCAAATCCGCCATGTTCGCATCCTGTGCGCGCAAGAATTGGGTGACGACCCAGCGTGTTGCCTGCGGCGCGGCAAAGCTGGTGCCCCTTAAACTGACAGCCGAACCGCTCTTTGAGCCACTTGCCGGCACGCCGGTTCGTGATGGGCTCATATCAACGGGAAATGAAGCGGTGGGCAAGGAACGGGCGCGCTGTTCAGTTCCTGTATGAGAACGTCTGTCCTTCGGCAATTCCGTTGCAGAAAAGTCAGTTGGGCGACCATCCTTAAGACGATGACCCGCAACCACCAAAATATCTTCGTGCGTTGCCAGAGAGTTCAACGTGCCCTTCCTTTGGACTGGGGCAAACATATCTGCAGGTTCCAGATTTTCGCCTTGACCGGCCAGACCTCTTTCCGAATTCAAATAGGAATAACTGTCCAGCGGTCTGCCGGAAGGCAGGTGGGTGCGGTAATTTTTATCATCAAAGTAAGATCGGCGATTCACATCCGACCAGGGAGTGGGTTCCTGATCCACCTGAACATTGACATGGATGTCCCGCCCTTCCTGCTTGTCGTTCGCATCACTGAAATCCGCGTCGTTAGACCATTCCAATTCAATGTTCCAAAGCCCGGCAACGGCCTCGCGGTCAGGTTGTTCGTGGTCCAGCGTGGGCCGCATGGCAATCACATATCGAATGCGCTTGCCCGAATTCTTCGGTGCACCCAGGCGCTGTGCGGCAAGATCGAACAATGCGCCATCGCTAAGATCGGGAATGTCGATGACATCCGCATATATTCTAAGATATCCATCTGGATGATCGAAAATATGCGCATCCTCGCCGGTCAACCAAGATTTAGCGGCTTGTCCGGGACCATCCAGACAGATTTTTAGAGGAAATTTCCCACACGTAGCGTCCAGTTCTCCCTCTTTCAAATCAGCCCAGACTTCGACAAAATTGGAGGACTGGTCTTGCGGTTGAATTCTCCAGGGAGCCTGTAGTGGCGGGGCACTTTGTTTTTGGCTCCGGTGAATATTGCACCTGGTAAGATTGTCATTGCCAATTGGCATCACCAAACGAACAGGGGCGCCAAAACGGCCCTCATGGCGGCGTTTGCTTTCCAGATGCTTGAAGGTGGTTTCAATTGAGCTGCTGCCGGTTTTGGTGCCAGCCTGTTGGCCGTATGAAAGATTGATCACAACCGGGAACCCGCCCTGCGGGTCGCTGTCGCCAAATTTTTGCCGCCAAAGTTCATCGGCAAGTTCAACAATCCACTGCATGGCTTGTGCAACATAGAATTCTAAAAATGTGCCGGCCATGCCGATTGCCGAGCGGGTGGGCAGGCCAACAGCAATGATGCGTTGTCGGTTCAGCAGATCCGGGTCTGAACGCGCCATGTCGGCACCTGTCGCCAGGTCCAGCACATGAGTCCCATGAACTGCAGACCGCATGAGTGTTCGGGCATTGTGAGATATTTTTGGTCCGCCCGATGGTGCTGGATGCACATGTTGATTGAACCCATCCTCGTCAAGAATGCCATTGTGGCTGTGGGCATCCATGGCTTTCTGGATGGTCTTTTCGCTCACCTGTCGCCCGAACGGCTGTGGACCACCATCATGAGTTCCCCCCTGCATCCAGGCGGCCAAAAAGCGCGTCCCATGTCGGTGATCCTCAAGCGGACGGCGAAAGCGAATATTTCCAAGCGCAATACCATCGTCAATAATACCGACGATCACCGTATCTTTTCGAACATCCCCAATTTCGCAGGCAAGGCTTTCCAGCTTCCATTGATCGGGATCAAAGTCGGGGTTTTTCGCATAGGCTGGAAGCCCCCGGTCACCCACAAAGCCTGTGCCTGGATCATAATCTGGTTCATCCCTTGGGATCGGCACACTCAAGCTTTTGGTGTTTGAAGGGGCTGATTGCGCCCCACCTTTGCCCCGGGCAATTGTGCCGTATTCCTTTTGGGCAGCACCGGGTGTCCTGTCGCTGTTCACCCACCAGTGGACATAAGGCGAAACACCTTTTGCCCTGGCGAATTTCTTCCACTTACTCATGAGGCCGCCTCGTGGTTCCATTCCTCTTCGGCTTGTTTCCAAAGCCTGGAAAACATAGGCGCGGTGAGTGGGCTTTTTGAAGTTTGAGAATTCTCAGCAGGTCGCAATTTCTCAAGAAATTCGTTCAGGCCGCCCAGCGTGAAGTCACTCCTCTTGTCCATCAATGAATGGGTCGAGCGTGCGGATTTCGGCTGAATGGGCGAAAGCGTTTTACCTTTGGCCAGGGCGTGAAACGCATGGCCCAGTGTGCAACCAAGGGCTGCACCTGCCATGGAGTCGACGGGAAAATGAACTCCAGCAATGGTGCGATTAACAGCGATGCGATAGGCGATGCGATACAATAACGGATAGCCTGGAAAATCAGCCACCGGATTGCCTCCCTGTATTGCCCTGTTAACGGGCAGAGGTTCCAGACCCACCTTGGTCTTCTTGCTCATCAAAATATGCAGAACAGTTGCCACTGCAAATGCTTCCGTCGCATGACCGGAGGGGAAGCTGGAATGGTCTGGCGTTTGAATGATCGGATAGACTTCAAAAGAAAGATCAATGGGGCGCGGGGCACGACAATAGTGCTTCATCAAATATCCGGTGCGCACGAGCTGTCCAAGGATTGTTCTCAACAGCGCCAATGTGTGTTTTCGTCGGCTTGAATTGATCAGCCCAACGCCGCCAAAGAAAGACAGCAGGTCATTCAATTGCAGATGAATTTCATCAATGCGGTCGGTTCGAAGATCGGCATAATCGCGAAGCCATTTCAATTGTTCCTCGAAAAACGGATCGTCTGGTTTCTTTAACGACAATAGTGGTTGGGCATTTTGATAAACCGTGGCAATGCCGTTTTTCTTTTCGACGGAAAAGAACTGGCTTAACTCAGCCGCCAGCACATTGGTGCGCGACGCTGCCATGAGATAATTCAAATCGCCATCATCGGCCGTGCCCAGTTGAACCTTGGCAAATCTCTGTTTGCCATCCCAAAACCCGATAGTGCCGTCATGGGTGGCAGCCAGCGCATAATTCAGCAAAGTGCTGGATGGGCCACCGGCATGTGTGTGCCCTGCGCCCTGTCCAGAGCCCTGACCTGAACCTTGACCAGAGCCTTGACCGGAACCCTGTCCGCTGCCCTGACCGGAACCCTGCCCAGAGCCCTGACCTGATCCTTGGCCCGACCCTTGCCCTGAGCCCTGACCAGACCCCTGACCGCTTCCTTGCCCTGACCCTTGTATAAAACCTGAACCTGTCACGATATTCCCTTTCAGCGATGCAATTGCTGATGAGATGCTGTGGCTTCAAACAATTCCCCGTCAATGGTGCTGCGCCGCGACAGTCTAGAATTTGCGAAGAATTAACGGTGCCCCGCTCGCCTTGCGCTTTTATTGCTAAAGTGAGACAGTTTATCACTTGCATTTGGAAGCCCATGAAACGTCTGCTTGATTTGGGGAGGCAACGTGTCAATTTCTGAGGCGCATATTGTAATCAACCTTTGGGGTTCGTTTTCTGTTGCCAGCGGAGACGCAACCGACCTGACCCCACGACTCAAGAAATGTCAGGCGCTCATTGCAATTCTGGCAACTTCGCCGGAGGGGAAGCGCTCAAGAACCTGGTTACAATCTCATTTGTGGAGTGACCGCAGCAGCGAACAAGCCAGCGGCTCCCTGCGCCAGGCCCTTACCGCCATTCGCAACTCCCTGGGTGATTTCGGCCACCTCCTCACGGCAAACCGCCAGTGTGTTCAATTGGACATGTCGAAAGTCAAACTGGCTGAGCCGGATCGCGATCAGGAATTCCTTGAGGGACTGGACGTTAACGACAATGAGTTTGACGATTGGCTGCGATTGGAACGGGCACATCAATTTGCCTCCCATCACCTGGCCCGACCGCTGATCGAAAGATCACTGGCTCCCCAGTCTCCGCCAATGGCCTCAAGTCCAATACAAAATCCGGTAATCGTCTTGTTGGCAGGCGGGACGGGGGACCAATCTACCAATGCTATTGAGACATTTCTGATTGACAGCGTCGCGCGGTCACTGCGGGAAAATTTGTCTATTCCCACATATACACATGACGTGGTGGCCACGTTCACTAATGCGCTAAAGGTCCAGCTCAACGTGTCACAGCTGGGAGAAGGTCAGCTGTTTTTGACCGCAAATTGCGTTCATGCAGCCTCATGCGAATTGCTGTGGTCAGACAATCGAATGGTGCAAGTCAATGATTTTTTGCCGGTCAATAATGTCGCTGTCTTGAGTTGGCTCAACGAAATTGTTGCCGCTATTGCGGATTTCTTGGGGCGCCCAGGAGAATTGTCGAAAGAGCATGTGAGCGCCACACAATTTGGT
Source organism: uncultured Rhizobiaceae group bacterium (assembly GCA_937930845.1). Taxonomy (GTDB): domain Bacteria; phylum Pseudomonadota; class Alphaproteobacteria; order Rhizobiales; family Rhizobiaceae; genus Pseudahrensia. Next base: position 33,873 of record CALHBJ010000009.1, on the reverse strand, counting down.
CTTGCAGCGTTAAGGGAATTGTTTTCGCTCGATCCTTCCCGTGTGGCCCAGGCCGACCACATGTTGAAGCAGGCATATGAAATTGACCCACGGGCAATCTTTACCGCATGGCGAGCCCAGTTGCGCGGAATACAGCATGTGGAGAGACATGGTAATTCTTCAAAGGAATTGCGCGAAGAAGGTCTGATGCTGGCTCAGAAAGCTCTGCAGGCAGAACCGTCAAATTCTTCAATACTTGCAACCACTGCCAATGCGCGCCTGATTCTGGACCAGGACATTGCAGCAGCCGAAGAGCTTTCTCGCGACAGCCTGCGGCTCAACCCGTCAAATCCGCTTGCATGGTGGTCTCGATCATTCACCTATTTATATTCCGACCGCATTGAAGAAGCAGTCCATGCCGGCGAACGCGGACGCCAATTGTCAAAGGGATCGCCCTATCGTTTCTGGTGGGATATGCAACTGGCATTGTCAGCCAGTGCTGCACGCAATTATGACAAGGCCATTCAGTCGGCTGAACGGTGCGCGGCGTTCTCGTCCACTTGTCGCCCACCCTTGCGTTATCTGATTGCGCTACATGCAGAAGGGGGCTCCATGGACCGGGCTTCCCACTGGACACAGAAACTCAAATTGCTGGAACCGGACTTTTCCGTTGAGCGCCTGCTCACAGATGGCGATTATCCAGCATCCCTGTTGCGCAAATACAATCTGGTAAAAACAGAAAGCCTCTCCCCACTTAAAGAACTGAGCTGACGCACTTTTTTGCTCGAATTTGGTCTGTCAAATCCGTGCTGAATGGGGGCGTGTGCTTGTCAAATTGTGTGGCAATTCGAGCAGCATCATTTCCAAAAAGATTAATTTTTTCAATGGAATGAGCGAATTCACGGACGCATTTCGGATTATTTGCGGAGAATTTGCGGTCAACTTCAATAGTGCTGTGGGGCTGTTCATCACGAAACACGCACCAGAGAGGTTGATCAAATGCTTGTATCATATTCACACGGACAGAATATTCCTTTGACTGCTGGTCAGGAAAAAGAGAATTGCGGCCATTTTGGGTATCTGTTTGGCGATGCCCCTGTCGCGCCATTTGCCTCAGATACGCTGGATAAACTGGATGCCGTTCACCGCGACATGGTCGAGACAATTGTTGATCAGGCCGGTGATCATTCCAGCTTAGCGCCGGTTTTTACTTATTTTGGGCAATTCGTCGATCACGACATGACCGGTATGACGGAAGACGGGTCGATGGGCGCGCTCCCCGGTATCGAAGACCCCGCACTATCGCCTCAAGACCGCAGCGCGGTTGCAAAAATTCTGCTGAACACCCGCACAGGCCAGTTCGATCTTGACAGCCTCTACGGTCAATCCGGTGCCACGGGCAATGATGCTTTGGACAAGCTGAACAGCCTGCTTCGTTTCCCAAGAGACCGGGCTTTTATGTGGATTGGAACGTTTGGCGACATGGATCGGCGTGTCGAGTTTCCAAGGGATCCTGCAGCAGACCTGTTGCGTCTCGACCGGTTGCTGAGTTCTGGCAGGTTTACCGAAGCAGATATTGATGCACTTCCCGCCGAACACATTAAGCTTTTTCGCCGGGACGACGGCAGTTTGAATTTGTCGCGGGCAATCATTGGGGATGCGCGCAATGATGAAAATCTGTTTGTTGCCCAGGTGCATCTGGCATTTTTGCGCTTCCACAATCGGATGGTTCTCGCCTGGCCAAAGTCTCGGCGGGCCGGTGATGAAGATGAAGTTTTCAATTGGGCACGTGCAAATGTGCGGCGTTTTTACCAGTGGCTGATTGTCAATGTTTGGTTGCCGCAAGTGTGCGACCCCAAGATTGTACGCAGCATCTTGAATGATGGCCCTGCGATGTTTGATGACTTTTTGGCTAAATGCGATTGGATGCCGGGCAAACGCTTGCCGATGCCGCTGGAATTCTCAACAGCGGCTTTCCGGTTTGGCCACTCCATGGTGCGTGGCAATTATGACTGGAACAAGAATTTCGGGCGCAGTGACAACTTCCAGCTCGATCGCGCAACTTTCGAACTCATGTTCCTGTTTACCGGTTCTTCCCCCAATCCCATGGCCGGTAACGGACCGCGTTTGCCCGCCAATTGGGGCGCTGACTGGGACCGGTTGGTGCACCCCATGTCCGGTTTCAGTGACCGTTCCACGCGCAAAATTGATACCGTGCTTGCTGACCCACTGACCAATATGGTGAACGAGGGAACCAACCCGATCAAAAGAAATTTGATTGCGCGAAACCTTCGTCGCGGCGTGCTGCATAATCTTGCTACAGCACAGGAAGCGATTTCGGCACTTGGCAATCTGGGCATTGCGGTTCCCCAGTTGACCAAAGCTCAAATTGCCTCTGGTGCCACATCCGGTGAAATCAAGGACGGTGGATTCGATACCCATACGCCCCTGTGGTTCTACGTTCTCAAGGAGGCAGAAGTCGTTGGCGATGGTCAACGTCTTGGCCCGCTCGGCAGCCATCTGGTTGCTGGAACGATAATCGGACTTCTCCTGCGCGGTCCTGATCCTGTCTGGGAACAACCAGGTTCCAACGAAGGGCGTTGGCATCCTGTCGATGGCCCCCGGGTTTCAGGACAACTGGTTGACAGTTTCCCAGCACTGATGCGGGCGGCTCTCCTGATGGAAAATCCTGACGCTTAAATGCGCACCTATTCAATTCAGAGCAGCGAAAGACTGCACGGGAACGGCAAGGGAACTTGCCGTTCTCACCATTTAATTCCGGGTTGTGGGTTTCGACGGGCGTCGAAATCAAAGGGAGAAGAAAATGAGTTTGAATAAGAAATCAACGATTGTGATGTTGGCATCGGCGGTTGTGTTGGTTGGCTGTTCCAGCACCATTCACAAGATCAGACCACTGGGCAATTTAAATACACTCAGTATCGATGCCAAACAAAGACTGGTTTTGTCCAGCGAAACGGGCGGTTGGAACCGCAACGAGCCGGTTGCCTGTGCGGAACCGAGCCCCGATGCGCTGGTGGCACAGGCGGCGGCAATTTCCGGCAGTCTCACATCGCCGGAATCTGTTGGAGCCGCCATTGGCGCGGCGAGTAACGAATCCGCCGGCTCCATCGGCCTTCGCACCCAAACCATACAGATTTTGCGCGATGGCTATTATCGAATCTGTGAGGCCTATCAAAACGGCGCTCTCAGCAAGGCAGATTACCAGCGCGTTCTCTTAGGGGTCGATTCCTTCATCACAGTGGTTGCCGCAATTGAAACAATCGGCGGCACCACAAGGGCACCGGCTGTTGCCATTTCTCCAGGCGCTGCAACTACTTCTGCAACTGGCGATGACGCCACGGCACAAACAAGTGCCGGGACCGTGGAGATCGAAAACATATCCCAGGAAAGTGGCACAATCTCTAAGGATCAGGCCAACGCTATCGCCAAGGTTGTTGTCGAATATCTCAAATTCAAGAAAGAGGTTTTGAACAATCATGCCCGGTCCCGTGGACATCATTAGCCCTCATTGATTCAATTATAAGTGGAACTGACCATGTCTAAGACCATCATCTTATTGTCCGACGGCACCGGAAACGCCGCATCCAGCCCCCATAAGACAAATGTCTGGCGCTTGTATAAGGCGCTCGACACAACGGAAAAGGATCAGGTTGCTTTTTTCGACGACGGTGTCGGTACGTCCAGTTTTCTGCCCATCAGACTCCTGGGTCTGATCTTTGGATTTGGGCTGAAGAAAAATGTTCTCCAGCTCTATGAAAGTCTGTGCCGCGTCTACCGGCCAGGCGACAAGATCGCCATTTTGGGGTTTAGCCGTGGCGCGTTTACAGCGCGCGTGCTGGCCGCACTGATCGCCAAACAGGGCATCGTTAAGGATCTGGGCAGCCACCGGGACTTGCAAAAGTCGATTAAAAACGCCTACCGGGATTTCCGGCACCAGGCATTTGATCCCGCAATATTCACAGTACCCTATTGGTGGATTTACAGGAAATTTTTGCGCGCTCCTGCTGGTGAAAACGCGGTCAACCAGCCGCAAAATGAAGATGGTAGTCCGGTGATCACCTTCCTGGGTGTCTGGGACACTGTTGATGCCTATGGCGCACCATTTGATGAACTGACCCGGGCTTGGGACTTTGTCATTTCCGGACTGACAGCAAATGACCGTGACCTGTCGCCCAGGATAGGTGCAGCCTACCACGCATTGGCTCTCGATGAGCAGCGCGAGAGTTTTAATCCAATGCTGTGGAACGAAGCTGGGCGCGAAAACGGCGAAAACCAAAACCAGACTTTGGAGCAGGTCTGGTTTGCCGGTGTGCACGCAAATGTTGGTGGCGGCTATCCCGATGATTCATTGGCCCATGTGTCCCTCAACTGGATGATCCAGAAATGCGATGCGCACGAGATCAAATTCCACGAGGAAATTGTTGCGTCTTATATACGCGCCGCCGACCCACTGGGCCCTTTGTACGACAACCGGTCAGGCATGGGGAACATGTATCGCTATGCCCCCAGAAAGGTTGAAGAATTGTGCAACGACACGACAGGCAGCCTGCGCGACCGGTTAAAGAGATTCATGGTCGGGCGTGGTCCTGTTGTGAACAATGTGACGATCAAAAGCCCCAAAATCCATTCCAGTGTTTTTGAAAGGATCAATCGCGGCGGTGACCTCTATTCGCCCATCGGCCTGCCAGAGCATTATTGTGTGGTGAAAGACGATGGCACCATTGTTGAACAACCCGACAAACCCGCGTCCGACAACTCTATCGAATCCCTGGATCAGGCCAGATTTCGAAGAGACCAGCAGGGAATGATCTGGCGCAAAGTCTGGCTGGGAAAAGGTCTCTATCTGGCAACGATTTTTGCAATCGGGTTTTACGTGCTCTTCCCATCCTGGATGATGTCCAAGGGTCATGAAGTCAGTGAAACGGCTAAGCTTGCCGGTCCATATCTTGGTGGGATTGGCGATGTTATTCGCGCTGCCATTGGGTTGCTTAGCTTCATTCCAGGGCTGGCAGCCATAGATGGTTGGGCCAAGAACTATCAAAATTTCCCGTACCTTTTTGTCTTTGGTGCCTTTGCAATTGCTGTTTGCATTTATACGGGCAAACGCATCGGAACTGGCATTCAGTCGAGCATGAGGTCTGTTTGGGCGCGTTTTATCAAGCGTGAAAATTCAGCCAGTGAACCAGTGCCGGCCAACAGTCTGGCAGTCCGTTTGTTTGACACAAGATTGCAACCATCAGATTCCATTGCGACGCTAAACCTCTCCGTGGCAGATCGAATTCAGCGCAGCTTTCGGTTTTTGACGGAATGTATGGCGGCCCTGATGTTCTTCACCATAGCGTGCCTGATCATCTGGCGTGGCGTTTATGTCTATGATGCGGGAACGGGTGGCGTGTGCCAGGAAAGCAACACGAAAAAAGACTGGACCGCCAATCAGGCAACTTTTGATTTCGTCGCCAACAGTCCCTGTTTTGATACAGGCGTGTCGATTGACAAAGATGTTCGATACGAACTCACCTTCAATTTATCAGATGCCTGGTCAGACGCGACCATTCGGGCGGACGCTCTGGGTTGGGTGGATAGCGATCCCTGGTTTCAATACCCTGCCGCCATCCTAAAGCGTCATATTTCCAAAGATTGGTACGAGCCCATTGCGCGGATCGGAAACACGCAATTTGATCGCTATTCAATCAGCCATTTGGAAAGACAATCTCTATTAATTTCCGGCCGACCGGTGAATTCGGCAACCCTCAAGTTCACAGCCAGAAGTGAAGGGCGCTTGTTCCTCTATCTCAATGATGCCGTTGCACCGCCGCTGCTTGGTCGTGCGATTGAGTGGTGGTATCGAGATGAAGATCTTTCGTGCAGAGCCGCTGACGGTGAAACACACACAAACACCTTCCAGGATTCCACAGAACCGAAAAAGGAAAACCGGTGGATATTTTACCGCAATAATTGTGGAAAGGCCAAGGTGACCATCAAGAGAATAGGAAAACAATAGGGTCCGCCATGGGGCACGGGTTCGCAATTATTCGCGCGCTATTGCCATTGCGTTGTTTGGTCGATACCCAACAACGTGAGGCAGGGGGACGCTATTGTCGTGGTGCCTGATCTGGATTCGCCGTTCCCAAGCGCGGCAAAAATTCGCAGCAGGATGAATGATGATAGATCACGTGATTTTCGCTATCATCAACATCCTGATCTACATAAAACATCCGTTCCATATCAAAAAATTCAGACGCAGAGTGGGATATTTCCCAAACATCGCGTTCCCCAAACGCTACAATGAAATAATGCTTTGGCGAAAGGTGTTTGATCACAACCCGCTCTTTACCACTTTCTCCGACAAGCTTGCGACAAAGGCATTCCAAAGAGATCGCTGCCCCGGTTTGAACGTCTTGCAGCCGTTGTGGACGGGGGATGATTGCACAACCATACCCGCGTCAGTGATGGGGCAAGCCTGTGTGATCAAAGCCAATCATGGGAGCGGTTGGAATTATTTCAATCGACCAGATCACCAAAATCAGGTGCTGCCCGCAGGCCGTATCAATGGGTGGAGATACAGGACATATGGCGCGCGCAATCTTGAGTGGGGATATCTGCACGCTGCAAAAATGCTCTTCTGTGAAGAATGGCTTGATGGTCCTGGGGATGACGGCATTGTGGAATTGTCAGTTCACGCCGGCGGCGGGGTTGCATTCATTCTGGAAGCCATTGCAAAATTGGAAGATGGCCAACCGAGAAAGGCCTATTTTGGGACTGACGGTCGCCGAAATCAGCACGTTGAAAAGAATTTGTTGCCACATGAAGTGGGAAAATATTTGCCTGCAGACTATGCCTTGCCTTCGTCTCACAAAGACGCCTTGGAGCACGCACGTCATCTCAGCGCAGGCGTTGACTATGCCAGGTTTGATTTCATTTTGCAGGGCGATCAGTTGTTTGGCGGGGAAATCACCGTTTATCCCGGGTCTGGTCTGACCAATCATATTGAATTCGAAAACTACAATGGGTTCATGGAACAGGTCTGGGACATTTCAAAAGCTGAATTTTTTAGCGCAACCCATGGCACATTCATGCAAATTTACGCACGCTATTTGCAGAAAAACTTAAGGCTGCGCGACGAAGCGAAGTGAGCAAAAACATCGATACCTCAGAAATGCCTGGTCAACGACTGGCAGTGGCGCAGATTTGCCATAGCAGTTTAGGTGGCAGCTCCCGTGTCGCAGGGCGCATTGCAAATGCTTTGGCAAGACGCAATCATACATCCCATGTCTTGTCCCTCGATCCGGTATTTTGGGATTTGCATGAAGATGTTGTCCAACACAATTGCCATGCCACGCCCCACGGCAATCGCGGAGAACTGAATTGGGACTGGAATGAGGAACAACGGGACACGTTTTGCAGTCTCGTGTGCAACACAATTCGCGACAACAGGTTTGATCTACTCCACTATCATTTCGCCTTTCCGTTCGCCGAAATAATGGCGCGCGCTGCCCACATACTAGGCCCCGCAATGCCGCCGTGCATTGGTACATTCCATGGCACGGATCTTCTCCACTATGTGGACAGAATTGCGAAAGGGAAAAATGTCCAGGCGTTCTTTAGCGGCACCGATAAGCTCACAACCGTGTCGTCCTCCATGGCGAGGCTCTGTCGCGACCATGTGCCGTTCGATATTGGATTGGAAATAGTGCCCAATTTTGTTGAAGACGACTGGCCTGCTCAAGCTGCGTCGGGCCAACTGGTAACAAATTCCAGCAGGCCGGTAATGCTGCATGTTTCCAACTTCAGGTCGGTTAAGGACGTTGACCTGCTGGCCACCATATTTTGCAAAACCCGTCAGTTGATCGATGTGGAGCTTTGGCTGGTGGGGGAGGGACCGCAACTGGCCAATATGCGTCAAAACCTGTCCACAAAGACGCCAGCAGGAACGGTTCGTTATTGGGGTGAACAAAAAAATCCCGCGCAGTTTTTTCGCAAGGCGGATATTTTCATATCCACCAGCAAAAGCGAAGGGTTTGGCCTGGCCGTTCTGGAAGCAATGGCGAGCGGGTTGCCAATTGTCGCCACACCGGTTGGTGGCATTGTGGAACTCCTGGAGGACAATCGTAACGGAGTGTCAGTTGACCGGGATAATCTTGATGAAAGCATCGCAAGAATTGGACACTTGCTGCAATCCACCTCCAGGCTTGAAGAAATGGGTCGCGAATGTCTTGCCGCAGCAAAAAAATATAGAGAGGCCGCCGTGTTTGGGCGTTTCGAAGCTTTATACAGTGATACAGTCGTGAACCGTTCCAATTGAGTATCCCATGCGCGATTTGATGGAATTGCAAACTTCTTTGTCCGGTCGGCGCTTTCTTCAAGACGAGATGATTTTTGATAATCCCGATCAATTCGTTGATCATCTCAAACCACCGGTAAAACCCATTGATGCCCACGCGCGGGCCGGTGGCCTTGCCATCTATGCGCACCAACAGGTCTATCTGGACTATCCCGATTCCGTGGTCGCAAAGGTTCTTTTGTTGCGCGGGCTGCGCGACTGCTATCCGTCAATTGAACCTCATTTCATATGGATTGATACCGATAGGTCCGGGTCTGATAAGCTCACCCTGCGTTTGTATTTTCACACGTTGCAGGGGAAAGTTCCTGTGCGGCTGGCACCCGCCGGTTGCGAACGGATCGAACCGCGCTTCATTCAGTTGAACCCGGCGCGGCTGGAAGACGGACTTGCACGAATTGAAAAACTGATCGCCCATTCTGCAGTCGACCGAGCCGTCAAACAACGACAGTTCAAGCGGTTGGTTGAGGCCACAAAATGTTCAAGCGATCTGGTCAGTTTAAGCCGTTCGATAACCAACCATCTGTTTGCCGAAACATTGGATTTTGTCCCAAAGCACATATGCCTTTCGAAGCTTATGGAAGCCAAGCCATTGCGGTTTGCAATTGAAGAAATCATCAACCGCCAGGTTGAATTTGTGGAAATCGTCAATGCCCGTATCGCGCAGCTCAAAGAGTTAAACATTGCCAGTCAGTTGAGGCCGTTGCCCCAGGACTACCTGCCCCTATTCATGACGTGCCCTGAAGACCGCTCTCGTTTGCGGTTGAGGCTCAAGCGCGACTTTGGCCGTCATTTTGCGTTTGCGCAAAGCAGGTCTGGTACCCGGCATCTGTTTGATTTGGGGGAAGACAATCTTTCAATCGAACAATTGGAGGAGCAGGTTGCCTGGAGCCCTGACGTGACATTGCCCATCTTGCTAAATGATCACTATAGCGGAATGATCGCCGGAAAAAGCTCAGGCCTTTATATGCTGGTGTTGCGATATGCCATGCAAAGACTGCTTCGAAAACAACCTGTCCCGATTTTGGTGCCGACCCATTGGCACCCCACTGCAAGCGAAAGCAACAGTTTGCTCGATGTCTATCTGCGTGGTCAAAAACTGGCCAGAAATTGAACCCCGGAGCTGAATCTTGGAACTGAACCCCGGAATTGAACAAAGGGAATTTGCAAGTGCAGCCAATTGATATTCTGGCCATATCGCCCCACCCCGATGACGCAGAAATCGGATGCGCGGGGCTGTTGATTCTGGCCGGAAATGAAGGTCTGAAAACCGCTGTCGTCGATTTAAGCGAAGGGGAAAAGTCAACCCGCGGCGATGTCCATACCCGTGCCGAAGAAAGGGAACTTGCCTCGCGGCATCTTTGCCTTGCAACCAGACAGAGCCTGAAACTTCCCGACACGCAAATCGGCACATCTCCCGAACACGAACAGGAATTGATCTCCTGCATTCGTCAACTGCGCCCGCGAATTGTGTTGGCCCCTTATTTCCATGACAGACACCCAGACCATGAGGCCGCGGCACAAATGGTTAAAAGAGCGTGTTTCTTTGCCAAGGTTCGCGAGATTGGAGAAGGCCCGGCCCACCGCGTGGACTCTCTTTTCCATTATTGTATTCATCAACCGTTTGAACCGAGTTTTGTGGTGGACATTTCAAGTGTCTGGCAGCGCCGCCAGACGTGTATCGCGGCCTACAGATCCCAGTTTTCCAGTTCTATTTCCGGGCCGATGGGTGATGATCGACCAACGGAACTCAATGACGATAGCTTCCTAAAAGCATTGGAAGCGCGTGGCAGGTTTTACGGGGCAATGATCAATGCGGAATTTGGCGAGCCCTATTTTTCCACACCTCCACTGGCGGTCAACAAGGCCTCAAACCTTCTCAAACCGACATCTGGCACGACAATTTACGGGTCACATTTTTGATCGCAAACAGTTTTGTCGGCAGGAGGGGAAAGGCTGATCCACCACTCCAACGCCATGAGAACCGGCAGGGTCAACGAGAAAGCTGAAAGAAATGGTGCTGTTGGGGAGATTTGAACTCCCGACCTCCTCATTACCAATGAGGTGCTCTACCCCTGAGCTACAACAGCGTTGGTGTTTCAGCTGTGTATACGCGCTGAACGCGATGGCTCTTGCCACACCCTTGAGGGGCTTGCAAGCATGATTGAGGCCGTGGCACATACCGGCAGCAATTTCATGCAGGTTTATGCCCCGATCAGCCCGGTCAGGATGGCGAACCGGCGCAACAGCCCTCCAATTTGCATACTGGGCATGATCATGACCGACAATGACCCCCCTGAGAAAGCCACATCACCTCAAAAACCCGCCCCAAAACCCCTTTCCAATGCGCAAGTGCGGGCCCGCAAAGCGAAACAGGCTTTGCGGGCCAACTTGCAGCGGCGAAAACAAAAGGCCCGCGCTCTTAAGGCATCGGCCCAGGCCGCGCAGGGATCTGCGGGTTGCGATGAAAACAAACCCTAGGTGCGCGGGGTGCGGCGGTCTGTGGTGCTGTAAATCCACAGATATAAAAAGCCTGTTGGTATTAAGCCTATTTACACCGTAATCTTGGTTTATTTCGCGGCTTCCGTTAGGTTGCCCGCCAATCGCCAAATCTCAAGGGCTGTCATCGCGCAAGCGTTTGCCACAACGGCGCGGAAATCGGCATTTCAAACTGGTGCGCGCCTGTCTCAACAGGCTGCGGTGCCAGCCAATAAGTATAATTTTAAGGGGAATTTCATGGACAAGATCGTGATTCGCGGCAATGGCGAACTGAACGGCGTTATTCCAATTTCGGGCGCCAAGAATGCTGCCCTGCCGCTGATGATTGCATCATTGTTGACCAGCGAGCCTCTCACCCTGGGCAACATGCCCCGTTTGGCCGATGTGGAAGCGCTGAAAAGTATCCTGTCAAACCACGGCGTCGATTATCAGGTAAAAGGCAAACGTGCCGGCGATACCGGCATGACTGGTCAGCGTATCGCGTTTCAGGCCTCGCAGATTGTCGACACCACAGCGCCCTATGAACTGGTGCGCAAAATGCGGGCAAGCTTCTGGGTCATTGGTCCGCTTTTGGCACGCGCAGGTCAGGCCTGTGTTTCCCTGCCGGGCGGTTGCGCAATTGGCACCCGGCCCATCGATTTGTTCATCGAAAGTTTGCAGGCGCTCGGCGCGACGATCGATATTGATGCCGGCTACGTCAATGCAAAAGCACCATCCGGTGGCCTAAAAGGAGCGACCTATCGTTTTCCAAAAGTATCGGTGGGCGCAACCCATGTGATGTTGATGGCCGCGTCTTTAGCCGATGGCACGACCGTGATTGAAAATGCAGCGCGTGAGCCGGAAGTGGTGGATGTGGCCAATTGCCTGAACGCCATGGGCGCAAAGATTTCTGGTCATGGAACAACGACGATTGTCATTGAGGGAGTCACATCGCTCCATGGTGCCAGCCATGATGTGCTGCCGGACCGGATTGAAACCGGCACCTTTGCAGCCTGTGTCGCCATGGCCGGAGGTGATGTGTTGTTGCAAAATGCCCGTGCTGGTCTTTTGCAGGAAGCATTGGATGTTTTGGAAAAAACCGGAACGGAAGTCGAAGCGGGCAATGATGGCATTCGCATTCGCCGCAAAGGCGGCAGTCTCGCTCCCATCGATTTTTCCACTGAACCGTTCCCCGGTTTTCCAACCGACTTGCAGGCACAGTTCATGGCCCTGGCCACCCGGGCTGAAGGGGTGAGCCATGTGACAGAGAATATTTTCGAAAACCGCTTCATGCATGTTCAGGAACTGGCGCGGCTCGGTGCCAATATTTCCATTGAAGGGCAAAAAGCAACGATTACCGGTGTTGATCGATTGTCGGGTGCCCCTGTTATGGCAACAGACTTGCGTGCTTCCATGTCATTGATCATTGCCGGACTTGTGGCGGACGGGGATACGGAAGTCAGTCGGGTTTATCATCTGGACCGCGGGTTTGAGTTGCTGGAAGATAAATTATCGGCCGTGGGAGCCGATATTCGCCGCGAGACCGCAGGTTGATCCCAAGGATGGCGGCACTGGGGGCGCACTAACGCACCAGCAGGCTGCGGGTGTCCACCCGGGCGCGGGGCGCGGTGAGGCTGCCAAGGCACAGTTCCAGCAACAATTCATCTGCACCATGTTGGGCGGATTGCGCCATGGTTTCGTAAACCGATGCCGTGGTCCGCGCCAGAAGAGCCTCACCTTTACCGCCCAGCAATTTATTACCTGTCAGCAGAGCAGCAGTAAGATCGCCCAGGCCATTTGGCGGGCCGCTCAGCAATGGGTGCTCGGCAAGCAGAACGCTGCGCTCTTCGATCAGCAAATTGGCAATCGAACCACTTTTCATCGGGTGTGCTGATGTAACAAGCGTTTGCGTAACGCCCAACTGACGTGCCGCTTTCACCAGTCCAATATTGTCGTCGGGTACAGGGCAATTGGCCAGCAGGCTCAGCTCAAACGGATTGGGCGTAACCACATCGGCCAGGGGTAACAGGCGCGATGCGATCAGCGCCGCCTGTTCTTCAGCCACATATAAGCGCCCATTGTCGCCTGACACCGGGTCAAGAACATACATGGCATCAGGGTTGGCGGCGCGCGTGGCTTCGACCAGACGTGCCACCGGCTCCACCTGTGACGGATCACCAAGATAGCCAGAAAGAACGGCACCCACTTCGCCAATCCATGGCGAGCCAGCCAAGTCGTCGAGCAGTCTTTCAAAGTCTTCGGGGGTGGGAACAACCCGGTGCCCGGAACCAGCTTTTAACGTATGGCCAGGATGCCATGGCAACATAACGGTCGGCACAATCCAGACCGGCAGTCCCAGCGCTTCCAGCGCCAAAGCGGCTGCGCGATTACCCACGGTCCCCCGTGCCACGTGGCTGGAAATCACGATGATTGCCGGACGGCGATGAGGGGGTGCTGGCGGTGTCACCTGGGCGGTCCAGATATAATCGACATGTGGCGAAGTTCCCCGAAACCTTTCAAACGATCATCTGGCAAGTGCCACCGATGATAGGTATGATCTCAAACACAAAGCCTGTCTCTTGCCAAGCTTTTGTACATGATCAAAGGAAACCCAATGGCTCTCTCTTTAAGCTCAACAAATAATTTCAAGTCCGGCTTGGCCATGCGTTCGATTATGATCGCGTGCCTGGGCCTGTTTTTGTCAGCCTGTGGCGTGAACAATATCCCCACCTATGAGGAAAACGCCAAAGCCAAATGGTCCCAGGTTCTCAACCAATATAAGCGCCGCGCGGACCTCATTCCCAATCTGGTGGAAGCGGTTAAGGGGGCTGCTGCCCAGGAAAAAGACGTGCTCACCTCGGTGGTGGAAGCGCGCGCCAAAGCAACGGCAACAACCGTGTCGGCGGATATGTTGACCAATCCAGAAGCGGTCAAGGCTTTCACGGACAATCAGGCGGCATTGTCGTCGGCGCTTTCGCGCCTGTTGGTGACAGTTGAACGTTATCCCGAACTTAAGGCCAATGAGAGTTTTCTGACTTTGCAGAACCAATTGGAAGGTACGGAAAACCGCATCGGTGTCGCGCGCCGCGATTATATTGAAGCGGTGCGGCTCTATAATACCGAGCTGAAAACCGTTCCGGGCCGCTGGTGGCGCAGTCTGATGTATTCTGACAATGACCCCATGGCCGAGTTTGATGTGACCCCGGAAGAAACGGTCACGCCGAAGGTCAATTTCGACAATTGATGATGCGCGCTTCCATCTGCTGGACCCTAAAGACACTATCACCGTTTGCTGTGTGGGTTGTTCTCACGCTGGCAGCACTGGTGGCCGTTCAACCAGCTGTCGCTCAATCAACCAAACCACTTCCGCAACTCACCGGACGGGTCGTTGATAATGCAAACATGATTTCGTCTGGCAGCGAAGCTTATCTGGAAAAGCTGCTGGCGGCCCACGAAGCCAAATCGGGCAATCAGCTTGTTGTGCTGACGATCAAGTCGCTGGCTGGCGAATCCCTGGAAGATTACAGTTTGCAGGTCGCGCGCGGTTGGGCGCTGGGCCAAAAAGATCTCAATAACGGGGTTTTGTTTCTCGTTGCCAAGAATGACCGCAAGATGCGCATTGAAGTTGGCTACGGCCTGGAAGGCACGCTGACCGATGGAATCTCGGGATATATCATACGTCGCACCATACGCCCGGCATTTAAGGCCGGGCAATTCGACAACGGGATCAAACGGGGCACGGCGCAGATTGTGGAGGTGTTGGAAGCCGATAAAGCAGCACTGCAAAGCTGGAAAGATCGAACCCGCAAGACGGTCACATCCAAGCGCAATGATAGCCCGTGGCCATTTTTCATCATCTTCGGTGTGTGGGTTATGCTGTTTTTCGGCAGTTTCATCATGAGCGGGCTGATTAAGATGTTTGGCACACAAATCGAGCCTGGCCATTACCGCTGGTTGGGCATGGATACGGGTCCAAATTCTCCCAGAGCCAGGCGCCGACGCCATAATAGGCGCAATAACAGTGCTGCCGGTAGCGGATGGTCAGGCGGCGGTTGGTCCGGTGGCAGCAGTGGGGGTGGCTTTAGTGGCGGCGGCGGCAGTTTTGGCGGCGGTGGTTCGTCGGGAGGATGGTGATCATGGCCCAACGAATTAAGGTCAGTGCACAAGACCATGAACGCATTACGGCGGCCATTCGCGCAGCTGAATCGAAAACCTCGGGAGAAATTTTTGCCGCCGTTGCCTATCAAAGCGACGATTATTTCTTTGTGTCCAGCTTTATGGCGGCCCTGTGGGCCCTTTTGCTGGGTGCTTTCCTTGCCATTATGTTCACTTGGGGCGCGCCTATGGAATGGTTTGCCGGGCAGGCGAGCGGTTGGGACAATGTTGAAACAGACAGCGCAGTGCTGACCCCTTTGACCCTGGCATTGGCCCAGATATTTTCCTTCCTGGCGTTCATAATCCTGTTTCGGATATTTCCCGTACTGGGATTTTGGTTCGTCCCGCGTTCGATTGCTAATCGGCGGGCATCCAGCAACGCGGTGCGGCAGTTTTTGGCCCATGGCACCCACACAACCCAAAACCGATCCGGTATTCTGCTCTTCATGTCGCTGGCGGAACGTTATGCGGAAGTCGTGGCGGATTCAGGCATCAGTGAAAAGGTTTCCCAGGACCAGTGGGACGACATGGTGCGCACGCTCACGGAACATGCAGCCAAAGGCGACGTAGCAGGTGGCTTCATTGATGCGGTAGAACAAGCCGGCACCTTGCTTGCGCAACACTTTCCCCCGATTGAAGGTGATAAGAACGAGTTGGACGACCGATTGGTGGAACTCTGATTTACCCTTTTCACCATGACCACTTGAGGTTGCGGTGACAAACGCATAAATGGCGGTTGTGCGCAAAAGGTGCGCGCAGGTCACGGGAGACAAACAATGACAGCCATTTTCTGGCTCATCGACGCGGCACTCAATCTGTATTGGTGGATCATCATCATCAGTGTGATCATGTCGTGGTTGTTTGTTTTCAATGTCATCAATGCGGGCAATCCGTTTGTAAACGCAATTGCAAAATTCGTGCACGATGCCACTGAACCCGTATTGGGTCGCATCCGGCGTTTCATGCCCAATCTGGGGTCGATTGATATTTCGCCGATCATCCTGTTGTTCGGCATCATGTTCCTGCAGATATTCCTGCGCACAACGATTGCGCCAGCCTTTGGTGTCTTCAGCTATTAATGAGCGAAAGGTGCTTTCGGAAACTTCAGACCGGCTGGATATCTGTTCAGCAATCGAAACTCAGGCAATCCCAGGCTGAATGGCCCGGTTGAATAGACAGCGTAACTAGTTCCAGACAAAGGCCACTTTATTGAGGGTCTTGCCGTTGAAGGTTTCCGTTCCTTCGGCAACCATGCGTCCACCGGCATTTGTGTAGAACTGAACAGCGGGTTGGTTGTCTTCCAACACCCATACAACACAATCGCCTATGCCCAGTTTTGCCAGTTCGGTGCGGGCATCAAGAAACAGCTTCTTGCCAAGCCCCACGCCCTGATATTCCGGCAGCAGGTATAATTCATACACTTCCCCGCTTTGGGGCAGGGCCGAAATGCGGTTTGGGCCAAGCGTGGCATAGCCGACAATCTGGCCCATGGATTCCAGTACGAGGACCCGTGTGGAATTGCGAATGGCGCGCGCCCACCATTTTGGATCACGCCGCCGCACCATTGTTTCCAAGGCTTTGTGGGGAATGAGACCGCCATAAGTCTGACGCCAGGAAGAATCATGCACAGCAGAAACACCGAACGCATCGTCGGCTTTGGCAGGTCGTGACTCGATGGACAGGATACTCATAGCCTCCAACCTTAGTTAACGAATTGTAAACTCACAAGTCCAGTTGCATCCCGGTTGTATTGTCCAATCCGTCATATCGGCGCTATTCACCGCCAATTGGGGGTGAATTAGTTCATTATGGCGCAAATTGCTGCTTTATCCGCAACAAATTCAGTGGTCTTCTGCAACCAGATAATTTGTGGAAAATGCTGTTCGGCAATGATTGCAGTGCAGCACATGTCATTGGAGCATGGATGTGAAACTCACCGATATTGAAACATTCGTGGTTGCAAACCCACCGCCGGGATTTGGCGGCCGGTATTTCCTGTTTGTGAAAGTCACAACCGACAATGGCATCCACGGATATGGTGAAATTTACGCCGCCGGTGTGGGACCAAAAGCCCAATGCGCGGTCGCAGAAGATGTTTTCGAACGCCACTGTGCCGGATTGGCACCCCATGAATTTGAACGCATGTTTCGCCGTTGCCATTCGTCGGGCTTTTCGCAACGCCCGGACCCCACTATCATGGGGGCATTCTCAGCAATTGAAATGGCCTGTTGGGACATTGTGGGCAAAGCGTTGGAGCGCCCTGTTCATCAGCTCATCGGCGGCCTCGTTAACCCGCGAATTCGCACCTACACCTATCTTTATCCCGATGAACATCAGGACCCGGCAACTTTTTACAATGATGCGGAATTGTCCGCCAAGCGCGCGGTGGAATATGTTGACCAGGGTTTCACGGCCTTAAAATTTGACCCTGCAGGCCCCTATACCGTCAACGATCCCCATCAACCGGCACTGGTTGACTTGGAGCGGGCTGAAAAATTCTGCAGCGCCATTCGTGAAGCTGTGGGAAACAGGGCTGATCTGTTATTTGGAACGCACGGTCAGTTCACCCCATCGGGCGCAATTCGCATGGCGCAGCGCCTCGCCCCGTATGAACCCTTGTGGTTTGAAGAACCAACGCCGCCGGAAATGCCGGAACAATTGGCCGGGGTTGCTGCCGCCTCCAAAGTCCCCGTAGCAACGGGAGAACGGTTGACCACAAAATACGAATTCGCACGGGTATTGAGCACGGGCGCGGCCTCAATTCTTCAACCCGCATTGGGGCGTGTTGGTGGCATTTGGGAAGCCAAAAAAATCGCCGCCATGGCCGAACCGTTCTACGCCCAGATCGCGCCGCATCTTTATTGCGGTCCCATTGAGGCTTTGGCGAATATTCAGTTTTCTGCTTCGATCCCGAATTTCCTGATCATGGAAGCGATACAACAATTTGGCGGGTTCCATGCTCAACTTCTGGACCGACCCATTGAATGGGAAGGCGGCTATGTTGTGCCCTCCACACGCCCTGGACTGGGGCACGAACTTAACGAAGATGTGGCGCGCGCCCATCCTTATTTGGGCAACAAACTGCATCTGGAAATGCAGGACGAGCCCTATGATTATTCAAGAGAAAACCGTTTTGCAGGCGGTTGATTGGGATTGCGACCCGGTCGTGAAAGGGGAACAGGCACCATGAAAGTTGGCTTTATCGGACTGGGCAATGTGGGCGGCAAACTGGCTGGCAGCCTGTTGCGCAATGGATATGAAACAATGGTACGCGACCTGGATGAAGCTGCTGCACAGCCGTTCATTGATCGCGGCGCCAGTTTTGCCCAAAGCCCAAAAGAAATGGCAATGGCGTGCGATCTCATCATCACCTGTTTGCCGTCTCCCGCCGCATGTGCGGCAGTGATGGAGGCCGAAGACGGTGTTCTTGCAGGGATTTCGGCGGGCAAGATTTGGGCCGAAATGTCGACCACCGATGTGGAAGAGGTCAAACGCCTTGCCCAGTTGGTGGAAGCCACGGGCGCTTCAGCCATTGAATGCCCGGTGTCTGGCGGGTGTCACCGCGCGGCGACAGGCAATATATCCATATTTGCCGGTTGCGACCGGCCCACATTTGAGCGCATGTTGCCGCTGCTGACCACATTGGGCCGCCGTGTTCTTCATACCGGTGACATCGGCTCCGCTTCAATCTTAAAGGTGATGACCAACTATCTCGCCACGGCAAACCTGCTCACCATGTGCGAAGCCATGGTGACGATGAAGGCCGCCGGTGTTGATCTGGCAACCACCTATGAAGCTATCGCTATTTCATCCGGCACGTCTTTTGTGGCGGAGACCGAGGGGCAGGTTATTCTCAATGGCAGCCGGGATATTTCTTTCACCATGGATTTAGTGTCCAAGGACATTGGCCTGTTTCAACAAATTTCCGAGCGTCATGGAGTGCCGCTGGAAATCTCGCCACTCATGGTTGAGATATTCAAGGACGGTGAGGCACGATACGGCCCGCGTGAACTATCTCCCAACATTATCCGACGGCTGGAAGACGCAACCGGACTTGAAATTCTCGCTGATGGATTTCCCAACGAAATGCACGATGATGAACCGGAAGAGCCCGGTTACGAAGTCGTGCCGCGCAGCCGAAAGATGACAACATGATCAACCCATCAGATCAGACAATCGAAATATGGGGCCGCGCCACATCGTCCAACGTTCAAACGGTCATGTGGGCCGCCGCAGAATTGAAGCTTGAAGTCGCCCGGTTTGATGTGGGGGGCGCGTTTGGTGGAACTGACAGTGAGCAATACAGGTCGATGAACCCGATGGGGCTGGTGCCCGCACTGCGCGATGGCGACCTCACTTTGTTTGAGAGCGCTGCGATTGTGCGCTATTTGGGCGCTCGTTATGGTTCCCACGATTTCTGGCCAAACGATATTGCCCGCCGGGCAGAACTCGACCAATGGGCAGAATGGTCGAAGACTTCGCTTTATCCGGTATTGATCAAGGGGGTGTTTTGGCAACTCGTTCGAACCCCATCAGCGCAGCGCGACCCGGCCATGATTGAGCAGCATTCCCAGGAACTGAAATCACTCATGACCGCTGTTACCAGGCGTTTGGGAGATGACGACTATCTGGGCGGTGCACAATTGTGTTTTGCTGATATCCTATTTGGGCATTTGCTATATCGCTATTTCGCGCTGGATATTAAACGGGCCAAATTACCAACCCTGCGCGCCTATTATGACAGACTGACAGCCCGCGAGGCCTATAAAGAGCATGTCATGGTGGATTATTCCGATCTCCAGGTAGACTGAACATGAGCCACGGCATCGACAAAGATATTTTCGTCCAGCAAGCCGACTATGTGGTTGTCGGTTCCGGATCTGCTGGATCAGTCGCCGCCGCACGATTGTCGCAAGACGGCAAACACGATGTGCTGGTGTTGGAATATGGGGGGACAGATTTCGGCCCTTTCATCCAGATGCCGGCAGCACTTTCCTATCCCATGAACATGGCTCGCTATGATTGGGGATTTGGCACCGAACCTGAACCCAATCTCAACAATCGACGCATGGCAACGCCGCGCGGCAAGGTCATTGGCGGCTCTTCGTCGATCAACGGCATGGTCTATGTGCGTGGCCATGCCCGCGACTTTGACCATTGGGACGACCAGGGCGCAAAGGGCTGGTCCTATGCAGATGTGCAACCCTATTTCGCCCGTGCAGAAACCTCCCATGGTGGCGCGCAAGGCGAAGGACGCGGCACCGACGGCCCTTTGCATGTGGGGCGTGGCAAACGTGAAAACCCGCTTTTTCATGCATTCGTAAAAGCCGGAGAACAGGCCGGATACGAAGTTACAGACGACTACAATGGATTGAAGCAAGAAGGCTTCGGTGCCATGGAGCAGACAGTTCACCAGGGCCGGCGTTGGTCGGCCGCCAATGCCTATCTGCGCCCGGCGATGAAGCGGCCCAATCTGCGCATGATGAACTGCTATGTGCGCAAAGTGATTATGGAAGACAATCGCGCCATCGGTGTTGAAATCCAGCGTGGTGACGTGATCGAAAAGGTGCGCGCGCGCAAGGAAGTCATTTTGGCCGCCTCATCGATAAACACGCCCAAACTTTTGATGTTGTCCGGCATTGGCCCGGCGGCGCATTTGAAGGAGCAGGGGATTTCAGTAATTACTGACCGGCCCGGCGTTGGCGGCAATCTGCAGGACCATCTGGAACTCTATATTCAGCAGGCCTCCCTGTTGCCGATAACCTTGTATTCCAAACTCAACCTGTTCTCCAAGGCATTGATTGGTGCGCAATGGCTGTTCTTCAAATCGGGGCTGGGCACCACCAACCATTTTGAAAGTGCGGCTTTCGTGCGTTCAAAGGCGGGCGTTGAATATCCCGACATCCAGTATCATTTCTTGCCCGTCGCCATTCGTTATGACGGCAAGGCACCAGCAGAAGGCCATGGTTTCCAGGCCCATGTGGGGCCCATGCGGTCAAAGTCGCGTGGGACCATACGTCTGGCATCTGCCGATCCGGCTGCCAGCCCGGAAATCCGGTTTAATTATATGGATCATGAAGAGGACTGGCAGGATTTCCGCCGCTGCATTCGTCTAACCCGGGAAATTTTTGCACAAGCCGCTTTTGATCCTTACCGGGGCCACGAAATCCTGCCGGGTGACAAGGTTCAGTCCGACGACGAATTGGATGCCCATATTCGTGAACATGTTGAGAGCGCCTATCACCCCTGCGGCACGGCGAAAATGGGGGCAATAGATGATCCCATGGCGGTGGTTGATCCTGAATGCCGGGTGATCGGGGTGAAGGGTCTGCGTGTCATCGACACGTCCATCTTCCCGCGCATCACCAATGGCAATCTCAATGGTCCGGCCATCATGACCGCGGAAAAGGCAAGCGATCACATCCTTGGGCGCACACCCTTGCCGAAATCCAATCTAGAGCCGTGGATCAATCCGCGCTGGAAGGAAAGCGACCGCTGACCGGAAGCAGGGTATATGCCGAAACAATGCGGCAGGCGTTCATTTGGACTGACTGCGCGCCCGTTGCTCTTCTTTGATCTTCCGTTTCTCAGCCTTCGCCTGGCTAACATCGGCAGCGATGTGATTTTCGTTGCGCATTTTGGCCAGATCAATCTGCTTTTGCCGCTCGGCATAGCGCGCCCGTTGTTGTTCATCCTGGCCGTCATGGCAATGGGGGCAGGAAACGCCGCGCTCGTATAGCGGGCTGTTCATTTCATCGGCATTGATGGGCATGCGGCAGGCATGGCACATGTCGTAATTGCCCGGTTCAAGCCCGTGTTTGACCGATACACGCTGATCGAACACGAAACATTCGCCTTCCCACCGGCTTTCCTGTGGGCGAACTTCTTCAAGATATTTCAATATGCCACCCTTGAGATGATAGACATCATCAAAGCCGCGGGATTTCAGCAAGGCCGTCGATTTTTCGCATCGGATACCCCCGGTGCAAAACATGGCGATCTTGGTATTGGGTCCAATGGCTGGATTGTCCTTGAGATTTTCATCGACCCAGTCAGGAAGCTCACGAAAGCTCTTGGTTTGTGGGTCCAGGGCATTTTTGAATGTGCCGATCGCCACTTCGTAATCATTGCGCGTATCGACGACAACAACGTCTTCGCGGTCAATCAAAGCATTCCAATCCTTGGGGTCAACATAGGTGCCCACCTGTTGGGTGGGGTCCACTTCGGGAACACCAAGCGTGACGATCTCTCGTTTGAGACGTACTTTCATGCGATAGAATGGTGGTGCGTCAGCCCAGCTTTCTTTCACTTCAGAATCGTGAAACCAAGGTTTTGCGCGAAGCCATACCAGCAAAGCGTCAATGCCTGTGTGAGAGCCTGACACCGTACCATTAATTCCCTCCTGTGCCAGAAGGATTGTGCCAAGAATACCGTTGGCGAGGCAGGTGTCGAGCAGATCTGCCTGCAAGGTCTCAAGGTCGCTCAACGCCACAAATTTATACAGCGCGATCACCCGATGGGAGGCCGTGCCGGCAGGTTCTGCAGAAGAGGAAGGGTCAATTGGTGATGTATTCATAGCCGCCACGACTTATGTTGGATGGGCGTTTCGGGCAAGCCCTAAGCTGGTGCCATTTTGCTCATCAAGGGCAAAAAATTGATGGTTTGTGACCACGCCCCACACGCTCAAATGCTGCTATGGTCAGCTTCGCGCGGCTTTTTGTGTAAACACGCAGGAACCGTGCGCAATTGGAGATAATTCATGCACCGCCGTTATGTCTATTTAATCCTCGTTTTGGCCGTGGCACTGGCAATCGGGCAGCTGTTTCCGGGCTGAAAAACCGTGCCCGATTCATACTAATTTACGGCTGTTAACAATTGAAACTGATGGGAAATTCCCAATTACCTGCCGCAACCCTTTCAGGGCAGGCGCATTTCTTAATTGAATGACTCCAAACTTCCCTATCGTTAACGCCCTTTTAACCATACCGGCCCAAAAGTTAACGGGTCTGTATTCCAATGGGGAATCAGGCCTTGGCATAAGGTTGCCGTAACGTCAGTTTCAAGGGGGAACTGACCGTGCAGCAACCAAATAGGGGTGGCGCGGAATGCTTTCTGCATTTGGAAAAATCTTCAAACGCAACAACGGAACTCTCGAAGTTCCCACGGTGGACAAGCCACTCATGCGGGCCCTCGAACCAAGGGTCTTGTTGGACGCGGCTGCGGTGGAGACTGCCACCAATATGGCGGATGATGCGGTGCACTCACAATTGGCAGATGCCAATGAGGCAGCGACACTTGCCGATGAATTGCCAAATCAAGGTCATGTTCCTGCCCCAGAACGTGATCTGTCCCGCGATGTGGCATTCATCGATGGCAATGTGGAAAATATTGGCGACCTGCTGAGCGAACTCGACCCAGACGTCGAGGTACATATTCTCGATCTGCAGACGGACGGCGTTGAGCAAATTGCAGATATCCTCGAAGGCCGTGAAGATCTGGCCGCAGTCCATATATTCTCCCATGGCGGCGAAGGTTTCCTGAACCTGGGGTCGTCTCAACTCTCTGGCGAAACCATCACAACATCCCATGTGGAGGCATTGACCCGCATTGGCGCTTCGCTGAGCCAGGATGGCGATATTCTCATCTATGGTTGTAACTTTGGTGCCGGTTCACAGGGGCGCGAAGCTGCCGAACGACTTGCACAAATTACCGGCGCAGACATTGCCGCTTCCGATGACCTCACAGGTGCCGAAGAGCTGGGTGGTGACTGGAATCTGGAAGTCTCGCTGGGCGAGATTGACGCGACCGCGCTTGCCGCAACGGCCTGGAGAGGCACGCTTGCAGAATTTGAAATTGCAGTCACCGATCCGCCAGCCGTAAGTGGTGGCAACAGTGTTGGTGCCGAAGCACTTTGGTCAAATGCCGGATTTGTCGGTGGCCAGGCAATCGATGTTCGCGCTACAGTCACAAATGTCACCGATGGGGCAACTGTACAATTCGAAACGGTAAGCGCGACCGATCCCAATGCAGACGACATGCGCCTGATCGTCAGCAATGGTGGTTCTGTTACCGTATTGTGGGAAATCTTTCTCGCTGGCACGACGATCCGCCCAACCAATGGCGAAGTGTCATTGACCATCGCTGATCTGGATGGGTCCGGCACCGCCAATTCCATTGAAGCGGTGCAGGCGAACCTGACCGGATTGTCATCCTACACGGTACAATCACCGACAAACCAGATTGTTACGAATGACGGCACCAACATTGAATCCTCTGGAACCCAAGACCAGGACCGGGAAGAAGAAAGCTGGGTTCAGTTTTCCTGGGCCAGCGTCAATCAGCTTGAGCTTACCTATTTCACCTATGTGAACGGCGGCCGTTGGTTCGACCATGATGGTGATGGTGATCTTGTCTTCACCAATCCAAATACTTCATTTGCGACGGGCATCGATCTCGACGCCAACGATTCTTCCGGTGCCACCGGCAGTAACTATCAAACACCCTATTACCTCAGTGCCACGGGCGCGACACCAACAGAAATTGCCGATGGCGACATCACGATTACCAATGCGGGTGGCACATCCACCAGCGCGACGATTGTGCTCACCAACGCATTGGTCGGTGACATTCTGGACGTTGACACCACCATTCTGTCCAGTCTGGGGCTGACGGGTACAGTGGACACTTCGGTTTCGGGCGAAATTACGGTCACACTTTCCGGCGCTGCAAGTTCTATTGATTATCAGACTGCCATTCAGTCGATCATCTACCGCAACACGCTGGCCGAAGCTGCTGACCCGTTGTTCGATCAAACCGTGCGTTCCATCGATGTGCAGGTATTTGATGGCGCGTTCGCCAGCGGCATCGCTAATACCATGATTAATATGGTCAATATAGTTGATCAGCCCACTGCCATCCGTGACGTTTATGTGGGAATGGAAGATACTACCCTGGTGGTGCCTGCCGCCAACGGCATCATGGTCAACGACCAGGATCCAAATGGTGCGCCTTTCGTGCTGTTGAACGCTGTTGATGGTGGTGGAAATGGGATTCCAATCAACCCGGTTGGTACAGCAACGCCCATGACGCATACCATGCCCAGCGGTGCCATCATTACCCTTTATGATGATGGTTCATTCGAATATGTGCCGGTGGCGGATTTCGCCGGCGTTGAGTTTTTCAACTACACTATTGAAAATAATGTTCCGGCCACGTCGACGTCTTATGTTGCCATCAACATTCAAGGCGTTGCCGATACACCTGTTATTCCTGCGGGACTGGAAAGCGCCGTATCGGACGAAGACCAACCCACCAATTCGATCGATATTACCAGCACCCAAAGTGATGCCGATGGTTCTGAATCCCTGCGCTATTCGTTGACGAATATTCCCGTCGGTTTCAGCGTAACCGATGGCAGCCACATGTTTGTCTCCACATCCTTGACGGATGTGGCGTTCCTTGATGACTGGGATGTGACCAATATTTCCGTCACCCGCCCGGCAAGCGCGGACCATTCAGACGCTGACATTCTTCTTGATTTGACCGTTGAGGCGTCTGAACCCAACGGATCAACGGCGAGCGCGACCGATACAATCAGGTTCAATGTTGCAGCCGTTGCTGACGTTCCTGTGCTGACATTGAATCCCGGAACCGGTTCGGAGAACGTCCCCACAAACATTGCGCCATTTATCTCGGCATTTCCGGTGGATACAGATGGTTCGGAAGAGATCGTTTCCTATACGCTTTCCAATTGGCCGGCAGGGTTCACAATTCTGCAAAATGGCGTAGCGCTCACGCCACAAGCCGGACCGCACACCATTGCTGCCTCAGACATAAGCATGGTCACTGTGCAGGCGACCCCGGGGTTCCTGGGCACGTTCACTTTGGATGTGGTGGCAACCGTTGAAGAGACCAATCCCGAAGACGATGTTTCCGTGCTAAACGCCGACAGCGTTCTGGGCACGCTCAGCATTACCATCGACAATTTTGACGACCCCATCACCTCTTTCGAGGATCGGTATACGGCATTCCCCGGCACGCCGATTACCTTTGATCCCCGCACCAATGATGTGGCACCCGATGGCGGCCTTCAGGTCACGATGGTCGATGGGCAGGCAATTTCCGTTGGTTCTCCCATCAATTTGACCAGTGGCAATGGTACAGTTTCCCTCAATGTGGATGGAACGCTGACATTCACCGGCAATACGGGCCTGGTTGGACAAGAAGTCTTCACCTACACGGTTCAGGATTCCGACGGCACCACCAGCACCAACAATATCACAATCGATGCGCCCACCTGGTCAATCACCGGGGATGCGGGCGTGGCAGAAGGTGCTGCGGCCAGCTACACCATCACGCTCGACGCCGTGCCGCCTGCCGGCAGGCCGATTTCAGTCGACATTTCGGCAATCAATATAGACACCACAAATCTGGACTATGCCGATCTCGCTGCCGCCATTCAAACGGCAGCTGACGCTTCAACTGAATTTTCCTTTGACGGCACCACGCTGACATATGTGGCAAATTATCAATCTGCATCAACGACAGGATCAAATTTCGAGGACATTTCTGCCAACCCGTCATCCAGCGCGTTGGGCATTGGATTGTTCGATCCAACACTTGTAAGCATAGGCTTTGACTTCGATTTCTATGGCCAGGCCTATGACGATCTGTACGTCAGTGATTTTGGCATTCTCACCTTTGGCGCAGCTTCACCTGGCGGTAATCCGGCCTACCAGAACACCAGCTTTGCAGCGGGTAACACGCTTGGTGGCCTGCCTGCCATCGCACCGTTCTGGGATGTTTTGGGGCTGAACCAGACGAACAGTGACGATGTCTACACCCTCGTCCAGGGCCCTCCCGGCCAGCGGGAATTCATCGTTCAATACAATGATGTCGTCATTTTCTTCACCAATGATGCCGCCGAAACCATAACGTTTCAGGTCGTGTTGCACGAAGGCAGCAATGAGATTGAGTTCCGCTATGATGATGTGACCTTGTCGAGCGGCACCTACAATCTGGGTAACAGCGCCACCGTTGGTTTGAGCGATGGGTCCGGGAACCGTTTCGAGGAATTTTCCTTCAACAGTGCCAATCTGACTGACAACAGCAATGTTCGGTTCACCGCACAAAATCTGCCCGCCAGTCAGTCTTTGACCTTCTCTCTGGGCGCGCTGGGCGACGGTAATTTCGAAGGCCCGGAAGATATCAGAATTGAACTAAACGGCGCACAAAATTCCGCCATTCTGGCCAGCAGCGATGATGTGGTCACCACGATCACTGACACAAATGTCGCGCCGGTGAACACCGTGCCGGTTACCAGCGGAACCGCGATTACCGAAACCACAACGCCGGAAGATACCGGGCTTGTATTCAATGCGGCCAATGGCAACGAAATTTCAGTTGTCGACCCCGATGGCGACAATCTCAGTGTGACCGTCAGTGTGACCAATGGCGTATTGTCCGCAACAACTGGTGGCGGTGCAGCACTGACCGACAATGGCACGGCAACGGTTGTCATCAGCGGCACCCAGGCGGAAGTGAATGCCGCGCTGGACGGGCTGACCTTCACGCCGGATGCCGATTACAATGGCCCTGCCACGTTGACCCTCAGCACATCCGATGTTGAGGGCGTAGCATCGCTCGTCACGACCAGCACGATTGACCTTCTGGTCACGCCGGTAGCTGATATTGTCGATGATTTCGCCACCATTTTGACCGGCAACAGCGTGACAATTCCGGTTCTCGGCAATGACAATTTTGAAGCCACGGTCACCTCAGTTTCCGCAGTCGATGGTGCAACCGGAACTGTCGTGGTCAATGGTGACAATACAATCACCTATACCTGGACCGGCGGTTCTGAAGGCGGGCTGGACAATTTCACCTATACCGTAACATCCGGTGGTGTGACGGAAACCGCGATTGTTTCCATCGTCAAAAACCCGCTGCCGGAGGCCGTGGATGATACGGCGTCTGCAGATGAAGACACTATTCTCACTGTGGGAGCAGGCGGTGTCCTGATAAACGACAGCGCAGTTTCAGCAGCGACCCTGGACTTTGATACAGTCGATCTTTCTTCTGCGCCTGCGGGCAGTTGGGATGATGCCTCCAACACTTATCCGTTCTCCTGGACTGGCGGCATCACCCTTGAACCCGCGCCAACCACGGCGTTCCCGGGCATCACACAATCATTGCTGTTTGACGGTTCACAGGGTGCATTGGGCACCGATCTGGGGTCATTGCCTGGCAACCCATCTGTTGATGATGCCAGCTTTGAAATCTGGTTCAAATATGATCCCGCAGACTATACTGGCGGGCAGGGCGCTATTCTGTTTGAAACCGGTGGTGGCGGCGATGGCATGTCCATCGCCCTTTCGGATTCTGCTGGCACCGGTGCTGGCACGATTGACCATGTGAATGTTCAGTTCAATGACAGCGGCACGACGATTGTGCTGCGCGCCAATCTGGAAGACATCGTTGGGCCAGGAAATATTCCAAATGAATTCATTCAGGTAACAGCAGTTTACGACCGTGATGCGTCCGGTACGGACGATGAAGTGCGCCTCTATGTGAACGGTATTCTCATTGACAGTCAGTCGGCGGCCACGCTGAACGATTGGGACGGTGGCAGCGATGCAGCCATTGGCGGCAATGGCAATGGCCCCAATGTGGGCAATACACAATTCGGCAATTTCACCGGTGAAATTTCCAATTTCCGCTTCAATGAATCGGCACTGACGGGCGCGGAAGTAAAGGGCAATTTCGACACGATTGCCGGTCTGTCCGTGACTGCCCACGATGCCACATCGGCGTTGGGCGCAACTGTTATCGTCAATGCCGACGGCAGCTATTCCTATGATCCCACCAGCGTGGCTGGCATTCAGGCCTTGCAGGCTGGCGATACAGTCACCGATACATTTGACTACACGGTCACCGATGCATTGGGTGCCACGGCAACAGCAACCGTAACCGTCACCGTTTTGGGCATAAATGATGCGCCTGCCGGTGCCGATGGTTCGGCCACACTTGCCGAAGATTCAAGCTATACAATGACGCTTGGCGACTTCAGCTACAGCGACCCGGTCGACGGTGTGGATGATGCATTCGCCTCAGTTATCATCACAACGGCCCCTGCCAATGGCACGCTTGTATATAATGATACAATTGCGGCCCCAACGGTGTTGAGTGACGGACAAAGTGTTTCTGCCGCCGACATTGCGGCTGGCTATTTGACCTTCGTGCCCACCCCGGATGAGAACAATTCGTCCACCGGCGGTGCTAATTATACGAGCTTTACATTCCAGGTGGTCGATGATGGTGGCACGGCCAATGGCGGCGTTGATACCGACCAGACAGCCAACACATTCACATTCAATGTAACCCCCGTGCAGGATGCACCGATCAATACGGTGCCCGGCGCTCAAAGCGTGGCAGAGGACGCCACGCTGACCATTCCAAGCGTTAGCGTTGCAGATATCGACGGTGGCACATTGTCGACAACCGTCAGCGTACCCGCCTTTGCAGGAACGCTCACTGTCACCGCGGGAGGTGGCGCAACCATTTCCGGAGACGGTACAGACAGCATCACCATCGATGGCACAGCCGCGCAGATCAATGCTGCCCTTGCCGGGCTGAGCTTTGTATCTGTTGGCGACTATAACACCGTCGTCGACGGGGCGTTTGATTTGACTGTTGCCACATTTGATGGCGTGGTCACGGTCAGCGACACCGTCGCCATCACCATCACTGCGGTCGACGATATCACTGATGATACCGTCACCACTGATGAAGATACGCCAATCTCATTCAATGCGCTGACCGGAACACTTGGCGCAACCGCCGATACATTTGAAAATGCCGCCCCTGCCGTCACCTCGGTTACCCAGGGCAGCAATGGCACGGTTACATTCGATGCAGCCGGTAATTTCACCTATTCACCGGCTGCCGATTTCAACGGTTCGGACAGCTTTACCTATACGGTAACATCCGGTGGCGTTATCGAAACGGCAACGGTGACGATCAACGTCAATCCCATTAACGACGCGCCCGTGCCCGATGCGGAAACCGACAGTGGCATTGAAGATGGTGGCCCAGTCACCGGCAATGTTCTCGTTGGTGATACCGATCCTGAAAACGACACGCTAACCGTAACGGAATTCGCCATATTCGGCATTGCGGGCACCACGCCTGCTGGAACCGCCACACTCATTCCAGGTGTGGGCACTGTTTCCATCAGTGCCACTGGTGACTATTCCTTCGCACCGGTTGCCGATTATAACGGCTCCGTTCCGCAAATTATTTACACCGTAACAGACAATAACGGGGGCTTCGCCTCCTCAACGCTTGATATCACGATTGATCCGGCAAATGACGCGCCGGTCAACATTGTTCCGCTCACAGGCGGTACAGCCATTGCCGCCACCACAACAGTTGAAGACACACCACTTGTATTTGTCGGCGGCAGTGCAAATTCTGTTCAGGTCAATGACATTGATGGCGATAATCTAACAACAATCGTGTCCGTAGGAGCTGGTACATTAACTGTGGCTTCTGGCTCAGGTGCCACAATTAGTTCAGATAGTTCCGCAAGTGTAACAATTTCTGGCACCCAGGCACAGGTAAATGCGGCCCTTGATGGCCTCAGCTATTTGAACACCGCTGACACAAACGGCACGGACATTCTCACGATCTCAACCGACGATGGCTCCGGGGCTGTCGTCAACACGGTCGACATCGCTGTCACCGCAGATGCCGACACCGTGTCCGATACGCTCGCCACGCCGGAAGACACTGCAATATCCTTCAACGTCATCACTGGCTCCAATGGTGCGAGCGCTGACAATTTTGAAGGTACGCCAGTTGTGACCGCGGTGAGTGACCCGGCCAACGGGTCCGTGACCTTTAACGCGGCAGGAGACATCACCTACACACCCGACGCAGACTTCTTCGGTCCCGACACGTTCACATACACCGTCACATCAGGCGGGGTAATTGAAACCGAAACGGTGACCATCAACGTCACTCCGGTCGATGATGCTCCAGTCAACAACGTGCCCGGTGCCCAGACAGTGGACGAAGACACAACCCTGTCGATCCCCGGTCTGTCCATCAGCGACATTGACAGCGCGTCAATTTCCGCAACGCTCACAGTGCCCGCATTTGCCGGTACAATCTCAGTGCCAGTCAGCCCCGGCGCAACCATTTCCGGTGATGGCACAGACACGGTTGTCGTTTCGGGCAGCCCGGCAGATGTGAACGCGGCGCTTGCCAATGTATCTTTTGTTCCCGGTGATGATTTCAACACATCCGTTTCCGGGCCTTTCAATTTTGTCATGGTGTCGGATGACGGCATGACGATGGATTCCGATTCCGTCGCCATCACCGTCACCCCGGTTGCAGACGTCAATGATGACAATGTCACCACCGATGAAGATATGGCCGTCACATTTAATGTGCTCACGGGAACCAATGGTGCCACCAGCGATACATTTGAAAACCCATCTGCGGTGATCACATCGGTGTCCCAGGGTGCCAATGGTTCTGTCAGCTTCCTGGCGGACGGAACGCTCACCTATACGCCTGATCCGGATTTCAACAGCACGGTCGGGGGCACAGACAGTTTCACCTATACGGTCACGTCAGGTGGTGTTACCGAAATGGCAACCGTCACAGTCACGGTTCTGGCCATTAATGACGACCCCGTCGCCGAGCCCAATACCTATGCGGTGTTGGAAGACGGCACACTGTCCGGCGACCTCATTCTTGATAATACGGGAAGTGGCGTCGATTCAGATATCGACAATGATCCACTGTCGATCACCGGCTTCACCATTGTTGGCCAGCCGGGCCCATTTTCTCTTGGAACACCGGAATTGATACCCGGCGTTGGGACAATCAACATCCTGCCGGGGGGCACATTCACCTTCTCCCCTGTTGCCGATTACGATGGTGCAGTTCCACAGATTTCATATGAATTGTCAGACAGTGCCGGTGGCAGCGCCACCGGTCTGCTCAATATTTCCATTACGCCGCAACCTGATGCGCCAACGCCAGCCGCAGATAGTTTGTCAGGTACGGAAGATGACGCTTCCGTCACAGGCAATGTTCTCGACGGCTCAGCCGGTGGTCTGGATACGGATCCCGATGGGGATGTGCTGACGGTTCAGGAATTCACGGTGTTTGGAGTTGCAGGCACATTTACCGCAGGCACTTCAGCGCCCGTACCCGGTGTCGGTTCCATCACGATTGAAGCTAATGGTGATGTGACTTTCGTGCCGAATGCTAATTTCAACGGCCCAATTCCCCAAGTCATCTACACCGTGACCGATGGGGCTCTGACAGGCTCCACCACACTCGATATCAGTCTGACCCCAACCAATGATGCGCCGGACAATCAGGTGCCCGATACCAGTGGCGGGCCCTTGCCGGCCACAACAATTGCTGAAGATTCGCCTCTTGTGTTCAGCGCTGGAAATGGCAATGCGCTAACAGTTTCCGACATTGATGGGGATACGCTCACCACCACACTGACACTGACCAACGGCGTCATCAATCTGGTGACGGGCGGCGGTGCAATCATTACTGATAACGGCACCTCGCTGGTCACAATCAACGGTACCGCAGCCCAGATCAATGCTGCCCTTGCCGGTGCGACTTACGCCAATACACCTGATTATAATGGTGCCGATGCCCTCGTCATCTCCACAACCGATGGCGCAGAAACCGCCAGCGATACGGTTGATATTCTGGTCACCGCTGTTGTCGACATCAATCCCGATGGCGTAATCACAGATGAAGACACGCCGGTCGCCTTTAATGTGTTGACCGGCCCTGGCGGTGATAGCTTTGAGGGCTCGCCCCAGGTCACATTGATCACCCAGCCTGCCAACGGCACAGTCACATTTGCTGCCAATGGGGATATGATCTTCACACCCAATGCCAATTTCAACACGACAATCAGCGGTCCGGACTCGTTCTCTTATACGGTTCTGTCCGGCGGCGTAACGGAAACAACCACCGTTACCATTACTGTTAATCCCCTCAACGACGCGCCTGTTGCGGTTGATGATGGGATTGCGGTTGTTGAGGATGTGGCTGTGAATGGCTCTGTTCTTGATGGCAGTCTTTCTGCTGGCGGTTTGGCTGACGCTGATGTGGATGGTGATAATCTGACGGTGTCGGGCTTTGTGATTGCCGGTGAGGCGGGTCCGTTTGCGGTTGGTGTTGCCTATACGCTGTCTGGTGGTGTTGGTGAGTTGTTATTGAACGGGGATGGGACGTTCACGTTCACGCCGGGGTCTGATTATACGGGCCCTGTGCCAGTTGTGACGTATAGTGTTGAGGATCCGTCCGGGGCATCGGCGAGTGCCGATCTTATTCTGGGCCCGGTCAGCCCGGTTAATGACGCGCCCGTGGCGCGGGACAATAGCTATACGATTGTTGAAGACGCCGTGGGCGGCCTGTCGGGCAATGTGATCACCGATGTGGATGGTGTTGCCGGCAGCGACAGTGATGTGGATGGCGCGGTTCTCGCGGTGTCAGGCTTTACGATTGTTGGCGAGGCAGGTCCGTTTGTTGTGGGCGTGGCTTATCCCTTATCGGGGGGTGCCGGTGATGTGACGCTGAACAGTGACGGGTCGTTTAACTATGTGCCGGGTGTGAACTTCAACGGGTCGGTGCCGGTGATTACCTATACGCTCGATGATGGGGCTGGCGGGTCTTCGACGGCTGATCTGTTGATTGATGTGACGGCGGCCAATGACGCGCCTGGTCTTGTTGTGGGCGGGTTTGAGAGCCTGTTTGAAGATGCCCAGCTGACATTCTCTTCGGGCAATGGCAATGGGTTTGTAATCAGTGATGTGGACGGAGATGTGGTCACGGTTGGTGTGACGGTCTCGACGGGT
>CALHBJ010000008.1 GCA_937930845.1 uncultured Rhizobiaceae group bacterium | reverse complement strand
AAAGACCACACTCATCACTGGGTAATATCACGCCAAATGAATTCGCCATGAAAATGGCGTTGCAAAAACAGGCCGCATAAGGCCAAAAACAAACCGACGAATTCTCCAAATGACTGGAGGAGAGTTGGGTCTCAGGTCAGTGATAGTTGATTATAAAAATGTGGCTTTGTAATTTATAAGTCTACTTTCACAATTTGGTATAGCGATCGGCCTTTTTCTCAGAGATGCCATCTCCATTGCTTACAGTTTTTTTATACACAATGTCACCCAGAACTAATACGTTTGTATCTGATGTAAAAAACACACCCAGTGCATCTTCTACATCATGAACTATTGGTCGCCCCATCACATTGAAACTGGTATTCAACAGTATGGGCACGCCAGTTTTTCTGTGGAATGCGGAAATAAGTTTGTGAAAAAGCGGATTTGCCTCTCTCGTAACGCTTTGCAGCCGACCCGTATCGTCGGCATGACGCACGCCTTCTGGCGCGCGACCCTGCTTCCATTTCAAAGCACGCTCCATATAAGGCGACGGACAATAGTCTTCGAAATACTCCGCGCCGTGTTCATGCAAAATAGCTGGTGCGAAGGGGCGAAACTCTTCACGAAATTTGACTGCTGTATTGAGACGCTCACGAATCTCGCCCGAGCGTGGATCAGCCAAAATAGAGCGGTTTCCTAAAGCGCGATGTCCAAATTCCGATCTGCCCTGCACCCATCCAACAATAGAGCCAGAAGCAAGTTCGCTCGCTACAAATTCGGCCAATTTGTCTGGATCTTTAGCTGTAAAACACGGTTCCAATCCATGTTTTTGCAAACGCGTCTGAGTGTTTTGCGACAATTCCGAACCCAGATAAGGCGAGATAAACCGCGGCACCCGCTGATCGGGATGGTCTTTCTGCCATGCCAGCAGTGCGGCGCCGACAGAATTACCATCGTCACCTGGAGCCATAGGCACGTGAAGATTTTTGAAGGGTGTTGCGCCAACAATCTTGCCATTAGCGCTAGAATTTAGCGCGCAGCCACCGGTCAAAATCAGGTTCTCTCCACCCCAGCGCCTGTGCGCCGCCGTGAGGAATTCAAACAAGACATCTTCGAAAACCTTTTGCGCCGTGCAGGCTAAATCGGCGTTCTCTTTGAAGTCTCGTTTTCTGTAAGGCAGTAGTTTTTCAAACCACGCGGCATGGGAGCGTGTGAGAGAGAAGCGGTTGCCAACCACCTTCACGACGGGTCGCAATAGTCGGTAGAGTTCATCGTCAACTTCGCCATAGGCGGCCAGCCCCATGACCTTCCACTCTTCGCCCGCAAGGGGATCGAAGCCGATTGCGTAGCAAACCTGAGTATAGAATATTCCCAAGCTGGCCAGATTCGAGAATTGCGTAGAGTCGAGACGCCTAAGTTCTCCGTTTTCAAAGGAAAAGAATGCAGTGCTGGCCCCTTCCCCCATACCATCCACCACGGCGCACAGTGCCTTGTTGTAGGGACTGGAATAGCAAGCGGTGGCTGCGTGACATAAGTGATGGTTCCACGCTTGTCTTTGCATTTCAAAACGAAAGCCGTTGCGCTGTCGCAGGCGCAAATCGACGTTTAGAAGCATGTTGTTTGCTGTGGTTGGCGCCCTGTAGAGAGCATGCCGGAAAAACCAGCCAAGCCACAGCATCGCTTCTTCATGCGCAGGGCGCGTGAGCTTGAAAGCAGCAATCGCCAGACGGCTGAAAGGAGCAAGAACTGTCGACGCACGTAACGATGTTTTTGACCATGTTAAGTTTGCACAGACAGCACCATCGCCGACATAGTCTTTGAGAATAGGCTCAATGACACCAAAGGCATCGGGCGCAGCGTGCCAACCACGCTTACATTTGAGTGCGCGTTCGTTGGCCTCTGCGAAAACGACTTCGCCGTCCTCGTTGACCACCGCCACTGAAGGGTCGTGCTGGGAGCAGGAAAATCCTAAATAAGTGGTCACGTGTGTTGCCCCAAAATTTCGTGAATGATTTTTACCCCTGCGGTTTCGCCACCAGCCCGCGCTAACCAGTCCTGAATTTTACTCCACTCATAATCATATGTTTCAACGACCTTAAGCGCCTGCGCAATTGCCTGTGCATCGCATTCTTGACCAGCAGCCAAACGCACACCAAAACCGTTGGCTTCCAATTGTGTTGCAAGCACTTTTTGATCAGCGATCGTCGGAATGAAGAGAGCAGGTTTGCTGTGTCTCACTGTTTCCCAAGTCGTTGCCATGCCGGCATGATGAATAACGAGAGCAGCCTCAGCTATGAGCAATTCCAGATCAGGAACGGACTCTACAATATCTATTTTCCGATCGGAATGCTTATTCTCCAAAGCCTGAGCAGTACGGTTGAGATCGTCAATATCCACCTTGCTCCCGCATTGAGCGACGACCGAATATCCAGCCATAAACGCACCCTCAATAGCGGCCCTGAATCGGTTGATCTCGTTATTGGACAGCGTACCAAAAGTGATAAGGGCATATTTGCGTGTGACCGCTGCAACCGACGCATCGCTTTGAGAATAAGATGGGCCGATGTAGTAGCGGGGCACGTCACCTCCCGCATTGCCGACTTGTAGCGCCTCGATACAAAACACCAATTCGCAAACAGGTGGTGCTAGCCTTCGCCAAGAACGCTCTAGGCCGAATGTCTCCTGAACCGATACCGCGAACTTGGATTTCACCTTTGCTCGAACGAGCGCGGGAACACCTTTGGTCAAATCGCGCGCCAATTTTAGAATGCCGTCTTCGCGCCGCATCTGCCTTTGTGTTTCCAGATTGAAAACTAGGGTGGGGATGGTGTGGACACGCGGGATATTCAAGTCAGTTCCAATTCGGCTCCCCCACAGCGCCATGAAGTCTTGTACGATCAAACAGGGTGCTAAGGCTTTCACTTGATTCAACAAAGCAGGATAGATCGTTTCTGACGCATCGATCAGGTCAGCCGCCATTTTGATCAAGTTAAAGTCTGGCGCGTCGATGTCGTATTGAATTTCAGGATAGGTTTGGAAGGTGGCGCCTGTCGCGCCGATGACAGCGTCGAATTTCGTGTGACCAAAACAAACAACCTCATGACCGCTTTTCACTAAACCTTTCAACAGTGGCAACATTGGTTTTACATGCCCCATCGCGGGCGTGGTGAAGGCTACAATCATGTTTGAAACCTGTCTTTTTCCAAATCAGACTTAATGTCTATTCGTGGTTTACTTTCTTTGCTTAAAATGTGCGGAAAAACTGAAAGCACAGACATTCGAAGCATATTTTAACTTTGGGGTTTAACTCTATCGGGATGTTTTTCAAGTTTATCTGGTTAATATTGGCATACAGATATTTGTTTGGCTAAACGGCGGCTACGCGAGGGGCATTTATGAAGCGATTGTTTGTCACGGGATCATCCGGCCTGATCGGCTCCGAAGTCGTGACCA
This sequence comes from uncultured Rhizobiaceae group bacterium, assembly GCA_937930845.1. Taxonomy (GTDB): domain Bacteria; phylum Pseudomonadota; class Alphaproteobacteria; order Rhizobiales; family Rhizobiaceae; genus Pseudahrensia. The sequence continues at coordinate 363,326 of CALHBJ010000008.1, read as the reverse complement.
TGTTCGCTTTTGCTGGCTGGCAGGTGCATGGGTTGGATAACAACATGCGCGCCGATTTTTTTGGCTCTCCCGGTGATACCCGATGGAACCAGCGGCGCTTGCTTTCCGACTTAAAGACTTTTGAGCACCATGAAGTCGATATCCGCGACCGCGGTGGGGTGGACGCTTTGATTAAGAAGATCAAGCCGGATGCCATCGTCCATTGTGCTGCACAGCCAAGCCACGATCTGGCCGCCAGTCGCCCATTCGATGATTTCGATATCAACGCAGGTGGCACTCTGAACGTGCTGGAAGCATGCCGCAAGCATTTAAAGGAAGCGCCATTTGTGCATATGAGTACCAACAAGGTTTACGGCGATGCACCAAACGATATCAGCCTGATTGAATCCGAGACACGGTGGGACTACGACGACCCAATCTACGCCCGCGGAATTGCAGAGACGTTCAGCATTGACCAAAGCAAACATTCGATATTCGGGGCTTCAAAGGTGGCAGCCGATGTGATGGTGCAGGAATATGGCCGTTATTTCGATATGCCAACGTGCACCTTGCGCGGTGGGTGCCTAACAGGCCCCAATCATGCTGGCGTGGAATTGCATGGTTTTCTAAGCCACCTTGTGCGCTGCAACGTTAAAGGGCGCAAATACACTGTCTTCGGCTATAAGGGGAAACAGGTGCGCGACAACATTCACAGCGCTGATGTGGCCTCCTTTATTGCGCAGTTCATCGACGCACCGCGCATCGCGCAGGTATATAATATCGGCGGCGGGAAAGAAAATTCAATTTCCGTTCTTGAAGCGTTTGAGATCGCCAGCGAAGTTTCAGGAAAGCCGATGCAGTATGACTACATCGACCAGCACCGGTCCGGCGATCACATTTGCTATTACTCGGACCTGACAAAAATGCAGACGCACTATCCCAATTGGGAAGTCACCAAATCAGTGCGCGATATCATCATAGAAATTCATGCTGCTTGTGCTTGACGTACGCTTGTATGGTAACGTCACAGCGTTAGCCGACCGGACTGTTATGGCGAGCCAGCAAGTCTTCAAAATATGCGATTGTTTGCATTAAACCATCGTCAAGCGCTACTCTTGGCTCCCAGCCCAAGTCTGAACGAGCGCGGGAAACATCTGGTCGGCGGCGCAAAGGATCATCTTGTGGCAGTGGGTGGAATACGATCTGAGAACGTGATCCCGTAAGGTCAATGATCCGTTCCGCCAATTGCTGGATCGAAATTTCATTTGGGTTGCCAATATTGATCGGACCGCTAATTTCATCAGAACTGTTCATCAACCAACCCATCGACATAGCAAAACGACCGCGTTTGGGTGCCATTGCCGTGGATGCTGATTTTTTTTGTTTTGAAGAGCCAGCACCACGAAATTTGAAACCACTCGACCATCGCGTTGGTGCATGCGTGGGCCGTAGGTGTTGAAAATTCGCGCTACTTTTATATCGACGCCATATTGGCGGTGGTAATCGAAGAACAAAGTTTCTGCGCAACGCTTGCCCTCGTCGTAGCAAGAGCGGATCCCGATGGGATTTACGTTGCCCCAATAGTCTTCGGTTTGCGGATGAACTGCGGGGTCACCATAGACTTCCGATGTGGATGCTTGAAGAATCTGGCACTGTAGAGTTTTGGCGAGTTCCAACAAATTGATTGCACCGAACATTAGTTCGAACCGTATTCACAGGATCTCGTTGGTATTGGACAGGCGATGCAGGACAAGCGAAATTGTATATCTCGTCAACTTCTGCGAACAGCGGTTAGGTCACATCGTGCTTCAACAACGCAAAACACTTGCGGTTGACGGATTTCTCGGCATTAGTTGCCGTTCCGGTCGAAAATTACCAGTGCAAACAACGCTGTACCCTTCACCGATGAGGCGTCTGCACAAATGCGACCCAAGAAAGCCAGCACCCCCTGTCACGAGAATTTTCTTGATTTGCTGGGTCATGTTTCACTCATGGTCGGATTGGATGGGGCACGGACACAGGGTTTGTCATCTTCATTTTAATCGACACTCCACCCGACGAAGTTTGCCGCGGGTCGGCTTGCTCAGATCGGCAAAAACTATCGTAACACTTGGCTCACACCGATGCTTTGCGAACAGACTAACCAATTGCGCGCGCGCTTTATTGGCTAATTCCGGGGTGCAGCTTCGATCCAATAAAAGTTCGATTTTGTTGGACGCGCTTTGAATAACACGGAAGTCTTTAATGGTTCGATCAGTATCCACGATAGCGTTTCGAATTATGTCGGGCATGACCTCAACCGCATGTCCATTGCCATTGGCAAGATGGAATATATCGTCCATGCGACCGATCACTTCACTCACCACGCGCAGGGGCGAACCGCATGTGCATGGCATAACATCCATGCGCAACAGATCATTCATTCGGTAACGCATCATAATCTGAGTTGTGCGGCTGAAGTCTGAAATGATTGGCGAGACCAAACCGTCACCCACTTCTTCCAATTCGAAATGCATGCAGTCTTCGCTCAGGTGCAATCGCCCGTCTTTGCACGAAACCGCAAGCAGTCCCTCACTCGCCATGTAGATTTCACGCAAGCTTATGTGAAAACCGTCCTCAATGATCTGCCTATCGAACTCCTCCAGCTTCTCTGCGGCGGAAAACACTGCCCTTGGCGATACAGCCACTTTGCTTTCCACCAATCGACGCAAGACACGCGGTGGTGCAATAAGAATCGTAGGGGCAAACTGTATCAGATCGTTGGTCAAGCTGTTGAGTGGTTTACTCGTGTCAAAGAACTTCAGCTGCAAGTGGCTGGTTTTGTTGGCTGTATCGTAGAGCGGCGTGTCGAGCGGCAGCATAACGGCAACGCGGTCTTTGTACCGCCAGAAATCTGGTACGGCTTTTGCCAAAATGGCACCCAGCCATCGAAAACGCTCCTTCTGCGAGATGACAAACAGACCTCGGTTACCACTTGTCCCCGTGCTGGCTCCCACGGTGTAACGCCCGATTTGCTTCGGACCTGCAAAGGCCTCCCAGCCCTGTTCTGCTGAAATGCCTGCGTTGTTGTATCCGGCAAAATTCGCCATCAGATCGGCTTTGGTCATGACAGGAAAGTTGCTCAGCCCAGCGTCGTCCTGCGCAGTCACGCGAAACGCAGGCACCGCACTGACATGCTTTTTGATCCAGTCGGACAAGCGCTTGTTTTGCCAGATTTCAACTGACCTAGCGTTGCGGTGCTTTAGCGGGAACACCCGAACGCGCAGGTATGAGTTCAGTGCGTGAAATAGGCTGAACGCCTCCATCACTCTACACCGCTGGCTTGAATATCTTGATCGATATCGCGGTCGTGCATGTGCCAATCGTGGCACAGCAGCACATCCACACCGCGCTTCATGTAGCCCCGAACCTTTGCAACACTTCCCATGGCTTCGTCATAGTTGTGATATATTCGATTGGCCGGAAAGCCCGGCAGCTTGTTTTGCGATAGAGCTTCATGCGTCCATTGCACGTCTGCCGCATAAAGAAAGGGGGGATCGGCTTTAGGAAATAAAAGCCCGATTTGCCCTTCAAGATGGCCGGGTAAAGCAATGGCGATCAGCGAGCCGTCTCCCGCGAGATCATAGCCATCTTCCGTGATTGATTCGGCGCCTTCGTTTTCTATGAATGACAGGCGTGTTTCAAAATCACTGGAAAGCAATGTTGGGTAGACGCCTTCCAGCGCATTGGAAACTCTTGTATTGGCCTGCAGGCTTTGCCACGCCGCCTTAGAACACAGAATTTTTGCCTGCGGCAGGTCACGCAGCCCACCGATATGGTCTGCATGAAAATGTGTGATGATAACGGTATCAATATCACTCGGCTGCAAGCCCAGCCGTAATAAGCCGTTTTGAAGCGGCTTATCGTTGATGATTTTGGGGCGCAACAAAAGCCCGTAAAGTTTCAAAAACCAATCATGTTTAGTGCGGCTGAAAACGTGTTTGCTGTAGCCCGTATCAATTAGCGTATGTCCCAATTTTGCATGATGAAAATATCCAATTCTGACGCGTAGCGGCACAATCTTTCGCCCCCCACCTTTAAGCACAAGCCCGCGCATAACAGGCATGATGGAGCTGGTGAAAAAGGCTGGATCGGGTCGCGTCATACGATTGGCTCGCTGAATGTAAGAGCCAACCCTTCGTCAAAAGATATTTGAGGCTGCCAGTTGAGCAGTCTCTTTGCTTTGGAAATATTTAGTGTCTGGCTGTAGGCAAAAATTCCCAACCCATACGCCGTCACCCTCGGTTCGGGTTGGTTCTTGCGCAGTCTCGCGATACCTTCGTTCAGTCGCACAGCCGCCAAGGTCGGTCTAATCGGCAGGTTACGCCATCGCAACGCTATGTCACTGGCCGCACAAGCCTTTTCGACGATTTCTTCGATCGGCAAAGCCACACCGCCGGAGATATTGAACACTTCGCCAGTCGCATTCGCCTTTAACGTTGCCAAAATGGCTGAGACGACATCCTCCACATGGGTGATATCCGTCTGGGAAACACCGTTGCGGAAGCGCGGCAGTGGCCCGGTTGCTGCGGCTTTCAAGAGCCTCGGCAGCAATGCGGCATCGCCGGCACCATAGATACCTCTGGGACGAAGGATGCTGAACGAGACACCACTTTCTCGGACACGTTTCTCCGCGATTGCTTTGGTTTCAGCGTAAGTGTTGATAGGTTTGGGCAGGGATTGCGTTTCGGCAATACTAACCTGGTCCTCGAATTTAAAGTAGACCGCAGGTGTGGACACCTGAATGAAATGATCCACTCCCAGTTTCGATGCCACGTCGATACAGTTTTGTGTGCCTTCAACATTGGCATTCCAAAAATGGCGCAGATCACCCCAAGCGGAGGAAAAAGCAGCGCAGTGAACGATTGCCGTTACGTTGTTGAGTGTCGCCAACAATTTTTCATTTAAAGGTTCGGCTATATCCCATACGAACCGATCCCTATCCGAAACGGGGAGCTGAGCCAGCAATTGCGCATTGCGCCCCGTGGCAACAACATCAATTTTCTCCCTCGCCAGATGCCGCACCACCGCACCTCCCAAAAAACCCGTCGCGCCTGTGACAAGAACCCGGCTCACACTCAATATTCCATCGCAATTCCACCAAAGGAAACGCCCGCGGAGGTGCCTAACATCAAAATTTGGTCGCCCTTCTTTATAAGCCCCTTCTCGCTGGCGTAGTCGAGCGTGAAGGGAATAGACGCCGCTATTTGGTTGCCCACTTCTGAAGCGATGTTGACGATCTGCTCCGACTCAAAACCGCACAGTTTGATCATATGAGCAAGTGCGCTTGGACTTGCTTGGTGCGGGATAACGCGGTCGATATGCTGACGCTGTAATCCGGCTGACGTGAGCAATTGCTCAACGAAAGAGCTAAAGTGCTTGGCAGTTATGCGGAAGAGTTCTTTCCCATCCATTGTAAACTGGCTGTGCGCAGCGAACATGTCTGGCTGCTTTGCAAAATCAAAACGAGTGCCGCCTGCCGCCAGTGAACAACTGTCATATGCCGACGAATGTGTTTCAAATAGCGCTGAAAATAGCGGGCAGGAATCTTGAGCGTTCAATACTGCAGCCGCCGCGCCGTCGCCAAATAAGCCAGCGACCTCTGGCTGCGTCTTCCAAGGCAAACCGCGTGACGCAAGCTCTGAACAAACTATCAATATATTGGAATAGCTCCCATCGCCGCTGATTCCATTTGCAAAGTGCAGTGCTGCAGGAAAACCCAAACATGTGCAATTGATGTCCATTGCAAAACAATTCCCATCGCCTATACCCAGCCCACGTTGAATGGCTGGCGCTGTGGCAGGAATTGGTTGGAACGGAACGGCAGACGCGCTTATTATTAGATCAATATTGTCTGCAGCAATGCTCGCGTTGGATATCGCCAAATTCGCTGCTGCAATAGCTAAATCAATTTGGGTTTCGTTATTGCAAAAGTACCTGTTCAATACACCAGTTTTAGATTTCAGGTATCCGTGATCGAAACCATGAATTTCATCTAATTCGGAAGACTGTACCAACTTAGAAGGTAACGCGCGTCCGGTTCCAATAATCTGAAAATTTCCCGTTTTCTTTCTCTTAAAATCCATGAAAATTCTTCTGTTCCATCCAATCTTCAAGCAAGCATGGATTAGAACCATTACTTTGTCGCTGATATATTCAGCCTTGCACAAAATTATTTTTTTGTGTTTGATCATTATTTTGCGCGACTTACACGCAATATAAGTATTTCTCCACCTACCGTCTCATTCAGTCGAATTCGAACTTTAATGCTCACAACGTCTGCTAACCTGATCTAGATTTGAAAACATAACGACTGCAAACGGCCATACTGTGTGGAATTGTCGAACATCAGCAACAGCAATCGTGGGCAGTCATTGCGTTAAAAATTGAAGTCGTGGGAACAAGGCACGATGCAAGGATCAATGGTTGCTACGGACCAAAGCTGCTATCGAAGAGGCTAAGTTTTACCCAACTAAGGAACAGTCGATGATCCAACCCACTGCTTCGTTCAAAGATAATCTGCAACTTCTGCCAACAGTCGAAGATCTAATCCGCATCGACCTGACTGATGCAACTGGCAAAATTGTTGCTTCAATCGAAAATCAGCCTGGCAAGCAGGGTTCGCTCGTCGTCTATCAATATCTAAGCCAAACTTTTGGAACTATCGATGCTCAAGCGGCAGCCCATGGGATTGCAGTTTTCGCGGAGCATACCGCAGACGCGAGGAACTGCCCTGGAGCGCACCCCAACATTGATCGTTTGTTGGAAATTGTTGACGGCGGCACTGCTTTGGATGTCCAACTTATCAACGCCTGATCACGAGATGCAGCGACTGAGCCTTAGCGATCTCCCAAACGACGTCTAGCAGAAGCCTATTTCTTGGATTTCGATGTTCGCTTGATGGTTTCTGCCGAACGCAACGACAGCGGCCGATTTTAGACTCTGGGCTGACGGCACTTTCCGCAACAGCCGACTTGAACGCTCAAAGCGATCGATTGGAATGCGTATTCCTGACGGCACAACTCGGCAATCGTATCCTCACCGCGTAGACCGGCCAGCACGATCCTGATTTTGTCTTCAGATGAATATCGCTTGCGCGTCTTGCGACGGATATCCTTCACCGTGCGGTCAGCAGCATCGGTATGGCGTTCGGGTATATGTCTCATTCTTCACTCCTACGTGGTGAAGATGAGCCAAAAACTCTCCCTTAAGCAATCAGCCTAGTATGTTCCATGGGCACTGACGGGGAACATCATTCCCCCTTCACTCGACCGCAAAATAGCTTCACGTTTGAACTCAGAACTGGCACATTTGTATCGTTTCGGTTTAGTCAAATGACACCTCCAAGCGCTAATAGCGCCTTAGTCTAGATGTCCATCAAATAGGGCAAGATCAGTGCATCCTGCACCAAAAAACTGGACAATTTGAAAAATTGGCCTGACTTGAGCAGCACTTGCAAGAAGATGAACCGGGCTTTTCGATAGAGGCGATGAAGGAAAGCTCCTACCGTTCGGTCATTCTGCGTCGCACTAAATTGACAGATACATGATCGTACCGCCCGGTCTGCTAATCCCAAAATACTTAACTCATCCTGCAGGGTCAAAACATCCACCCAATTGAGTTCCGCTCCAAGTTAATCAAAATTCATCTTTTCGCTCTAAAATACACTTTAAAAATAAGTAATACTGGGGCGAAGATCGTGATATTTGATAATTTCTACAGGATTTGGGATTTACTAGCATTTGGCATTTTGGGATTTTTACCCTTCATCGTTATGATCTGGTATGTGAAAATCATTCAGTGCCGTAACAAGGTTCGAGAAGCCTTGGGTTCTATTGATGTACATTTGAAACAGCGTCTCGACATTATTCCTAACATTTTGAAAATGGCACAGAAGTTCATGGCGCATGAGCGCAGTCTCTTGGAAGAGATCACGAATTTACGGATGCAAGCAGTAGGTCTGGGCGGGACGGCTGATTCTAATGGTTTGGGTGAAAGGCTTGCAGCAGAGAGTCAGATCTCAGTCAAAATGAGCGGGCTGCTAGCCCAAGTGGAAAATTACCCGGAACTGAAGTCCGATGCCACGATGATTCAGGCCATGACAACATTTAACGAGATTGAATCCCGCATCGCTGCCAGCCGCCGCTTCTTTAACGCAGCCGCTACCTCTCTTAACAATGCAGTAGAAATATTCCCCGGCACCCTCATTGCAAAGCTCGCCGGTGTCTCCTCCGTATCGTATTTTGCCGCTGAAAGTGAAGCGCGCAAGTCCATTGATGTCAGCGACTATCTAACGGAGCCAGCACGATGAACAGCACGCTTATGAGTTCTTTCGCCCCGGTTTCGCCATCCAATGAAGCAGGAATACACCCGATCGCATCTTCTTCGGATGGAACTGACTCTCTAAATTGGACTGGCGAAGCCGCGTTGAAAAGTCATTACGCAGAGTTTGTTCATCCACACGCTCAGGATTTTGAACTGAAGCGAAAGGCAGCAATCCAAAGCGCGCGGACCAGAGCTAAGATTATCATGCCTATTGCCGGTCTTTTGATATGTGCCATTGTCTGGTTGGGTTACGCCCATCTGCCGAAGAATTTTGACGGGGTCAAATTTATCTTCCTTGCCTGCGGTGCCATCGGATTTGTCGCTTGGATACTCATCGGCAAGCCCGTTAGTCACTATAAGGGCCAAGTCAAAGCTACGGTCTATCCAAAAATCTTTGCCTTTTTCGGGCGTGATTTCGAATATTCCAGCAAAAGCCCCATAAAAATGGCCGACTTGGAATGGTCCGATATTGTGCCCAGTCATAGTGATGCTGATATGGAGGACTACGTCAAAGGTCTCTATTCCGGCGTCTCAATCGAGCTCGTGGAAGCCAGACTGCGCAAACAAAAGGGATTTGGTAAATCCAGTCGAACAGTGACTGTTTTCGATGGCGTTTGCATCGTGCTGGGCATGAATAAGCAGTTTAGCGGCAAAACGATTGTCAGACGTGACGCTGGCAAAGTCTCGAACTGGTTCAAAAATACATTCAATTCCCTTGAACATGTGGCGCTTGAAGACCCACGTTTCGAGCGTGCATTCGAAGTTCTATCGAACGATCAAGTTGAAGCTAGATATTTGCTTTCGACCACTTTCATGGAGCAGTTGATGGAGCTTCAAAATCTCTACGGTGGCACTTCTATCGAGGCCAGTTTTTCAAACAACAAATTGCTGTTGATGATCTCCTGCAAACACAATCATTTTGAAGCGTCATCGATACGTGATGAAGCGACCTTTCAACAAGAGACACAAACCATTGTCCAAGAAATGAGAAGCATTTTTGGCATTGTTGATATTCTAAAACTGAATGAGCGAACAGGTCTGTAATCGTCAATTTTGGGTGCCCGCTTCGTTAGCTTGGCCTATGCGTGGTGTATGAGACCGGTTCGCGAGCCCGACCGGTGGAAAGCATCCCTTCAATTTTCCGCTTCACCGCAATCGAGAATACACAATCGATCACGTCAAATAGAAAAATGGAAGCCAGCGCCCCATCAGCTCCTCGTAAGGGCGTTGATCTCCTTTAAAATTCTCCTTTCGCCCGCCAGATTAGCCAAGAATTTTGGATGGAACAAACGACATCATCTTGGACTTCTCACGCCCTGGCAAACCGACCGACAACGCCTTCATCGAAAGCTTCAATGGCAGCTTCCGAAGTGAATGCTTGAACGCTCACTGGTTCATGAACCTTGACGACGCCCGCCAAAAACTGGAAGCTTGGCGAAGAGACTACAACACCGTTCGACCCCACAGTGCCATCGGCAACAAACCGCCGATATCACTGACAAACTGCTCAGATGGCGCATCCGCACCCTGAGCAATAACCCCGGAAAATACTCCAGCCGGGTGGTCCAAAAACGGGGAGCAGCTCAGATCTGAGGCGCGGTCTCCAAATGACTGGAGGAGAGCTGGGTCTCAGGTCAATCAGCGGCCACATGCGGCTCAAACCTTTCCTCTAACGGAGGTTGACGAAAACGGATGCAGATTTCTGTTGTTGCCAAATCTCTCTCAAACCAGTCATCAGCCTTCTTTTGCCCAATTAGAGTGTAGGTCAATCTCGAAGTGCATTCAGGAAAATAAGTGTAAAACCTTTCCAAATTTAGGCTGGGGTACATCCATGCTTGGACATACCCATAGAACAGGAATAGGTCCGGGCGCTTTTCCCATTGGTCCATAAAGGTCTGTTAGAACAACGATAATCGAAGGATGCAGTTCCTGCGCTTGTTCAATGACATCATGAAAATCTGTTCCACCGCCCCTCCCAAATTCGATACATGTGATTTGATCTTGCCAGCTACCGTGTTTCATTTTTGTATGCGAGATAACTTTGGTATCAAAAACGAGGACATGAATTTCTGCCCCCGTCCGTTTGCCAATTGCGACAACCTCGGCGGCAAATTTCTCTAGCAATACATCGCTTATCGACCCTGATACATCGAGGCCGACGGCCACGCGATGAGAAGATCTGCCAGGATGAAGGCCTGGTTCGAATGCTGGTTGCGACAATCCTCGTGCTTGTGCATCAGCGTCCATTGCCAGCCAGCGACGCGTTGGCTTGCTAAAACTGATCTTCCTTTGATGCGAAACTGCTTTACGAATTGTTGTGCGTAAGATCGATTCCCAAGGTGTGGTAGATTTAGGTAAATCCGCGAGCAGGTGGCCGAGCGTACCGACGCCACGTCCCGCCACTTGACCGGTTGCGAAGGCGCGCAATGTTCGCTCTTGCCAATCCGATTCCGCTTGCTCTGCTTCTGGGGAAAGAGGATCTTGGTAAGTGCTGGTGTCTATATCGTTATGATATCCTTTGGTCGCAGCATAATGGTATGTTGCCGCCACCGCGGAGGCCGAGATAGGTTGTTCACAGGTTGCACAGATTAGCCCACTATCATCTGTATCATCGTACAGGCTTTGTTCGGCGGAGGTGACTGCAGCCCCACCCCCTTCGCCGGCACATGTACACAGCTCTTGAACAGAAAATGAGATCGCATCCACATAAGTGTCAATCAACACATATAAGCTTTCTGCAGCCCATTTGCTGAGCGCATCTTTGACAGCGACTTCCTCCTCAAAAATCACTTGCAACAGTTCGCAGAGGAATACGCCTTCCTTCGGAATCCTGTAGCCAGCCTCTCTTAAGGTCTCATTTATGATGGCATCGGTTACGATGTTGAAGAGCTTAGGACGGTATCGGTGCCCAAATCGTTGTTGGAGCCTCTTGCCGCGTTGAATGTGGCCGAAAGCGACATGCATGATCTCGTGTGCGCATACGGCAACTTTCTCAGATTGCTTCCAATCTGCGAAGGCCTTGCTGTAGAATACCGTCTTACCGTCTGTCCATGCGGACGCAAAATCTTTGTCACTATCGCGGTGGTGACAGAACAAAGAAAGAGATGCGAAACACGGATCTTTTTCAGCCAACACGCGAAGCGGCACAGTGGCGCGTTCGGAGTGGCGATCTAAATTAACGCGAGCCATCTTTTTGATCAGCGCATGGCTGTTGCAAGAAAATTGATCATGCAGATCATCCAATCTCCAAGCCTAGTTCCCGCCGCTTTGCACTGTAGGACTGATAAATTGGGTTCTCCAAAATCTCCAGTCCAAGCCCTGCTTCCAGAAGTTTCGACAAGACGCTCTCAAAGCCATAAGTCGACAATTCGGCGAGCGGGAGGCGCGGAAAGCTATCTTCTTTCGGGCGCAGATGCACCAGATCCATCGTATCAACTAGTATTTCAAAGACAGGGTCCATATTGCTTTCGTTTGCCAAACCAACAAGACCAAAAACCATCGCTTGAAGCCCATGCATGGTGTCTGGATATAGTTTTACTCGGTCGCGCCGCGGCATTGAAACCATCTCGGTCACGGCAACAGTTGCCTCGACTTCATCCGCAACGACAAAGAACTCAGAACAAATATGTGCGCCAAGGGTTCCTGCAATGGCGATGCGACGCAACTTTGGGTCTGAGATAGAGAACATGATCGATGAAACTCGGTCCCAAGACCGAGGCGTGGCCGCAATCATATGGTCTTGTTCCATTGATTGGACGGTTGTTTCAAAATAGTCAGGTCGAACTTTGAGAAATGCTGGCACAGCAGGGTGCAAGCCCTTCTTGACGGCATAGTTGTCGATCCAGTCATCCAGATCTGGCTCAACATTCAAGTGGATCAAACGGTCGGCGATCGCAGTTCCCATCTCATAAGCCACAGCACCGTCTTCCACGCGATTCCCGGCTGCGACGATCATGACGTTGTCCGGTAACACATGTTGCCCCACCCGCCGTTCTTGTAACAGCCCATATACAGTAGGCTGTATGTGTTCTGGTGCAGCCGACAATTCATCCAAAAACAAAACCGCCGGCACCGCATCACTTGGTAGGTCTTCGGGGCGATACCATTTTGTCAGCTTCTCAGCATGGTCATAATACGGTAGCCCGCGCAAATCCGAGGGGTCGATCGTCGTTAAACGTACGTCATAGAGTTTACCGCCCATATACTTTGCCAGACTCTCTGCTACTTGGGTTTTTCCAATACCCGGCTTGCCATGTAGCATCCATGACGCGGTCAATCCTCCCTGCTCTTGGGCCTGCCAACCAGCCTTCAGCATAGCCAACGCCTGCCCGGCACTGATATTGGTCGCGTTCACGCTCATGTTTAGCAGCTTTCGTTCTTGGGAAGTTTATGCGGCTTCTGCATGCGTCACTGCGCAGCGCCGTACCAAGGTAGTTGGTATCCTCATAGGTCAACTACCCGCGCGGTATGAACTCGCTTGTACCATTTACATTTGGCCTTTCTCAGCGCCGTGATTGCTTCCATCGAGAATACGATTGCTGGTGTATATCTGCGGGAAGTCAACGAAAATTTTTTACACAACCAGACGTCTGGACCAAGCATATTCACCGATCCAAATCTTGCTCTCTTCGCCAAATAGCCGACCTCCTCATCGTAATGAAAATTTTTCCCATTGGCTTGCCGCAGTGTTCTAATACCGTTGTTGACATCCTGATAAAGGCTTTCATCAGGAATTGGACCGGTTTTTTGTTCGGTGATCTCCATTGCCCAATAGTCGTCGGTTTTTTGTATATGGTGAAATTTGGATGTGCCCAAATTGAGTTCTTCAAGAACGGATTTTGCTTTGCTGGATACGCATAGAATCCTGTCGAGCGTAATAAGATCGGCGGGAGGTCGTCGAGGCAGGGACGAGCGTCGTCTTGAGAGAGCCAATGGGTGTCTCGCCAGGATGTCGTGCCAGGGCCCTCCGTATTCGTACCCATATGGCAATTTGTAGCTGCTATATGTGTCGATCATTTTATGATCGAGAAGGAAGACTTCGCCGATTTTGTCCTCTTCTGACATCTCTTTGAGCGCTTCAAGTCGGGCCAGGACGTTCCCGCCAGCTTTGAACAATTTATAGTTGCGGGCAATGTCAGCAGGCAAAGCAGCCGGGTGATCAATTGGGACCTTATCCAGGAGGCGCATTGCAGCAACACGCGCATGTGCGCTGCCATCGCTTAGGGCGTTAGAAAGAATCTGTGAGTGTTCTTGCGTCAAGGCATAGACGCGTTCGCCCGGCTTCAAAGGCTCTAAGCCTTCATGGATAACAATTGCCCCGTAGTCCCAATTGCTTTTCAAACCCCCGAAACCCACCACAAATACTCCTGCAGGCACTTGATTTAGAGATTTCTGAAACGCTGCAGTATTCGCGAATTCTTCTTCCATAGGGGCTTGAAATTCATCAATTTTCTTACGTGCTATCTCCAGCAACTTCGTCGAGATATTCTGTAAAGATGGATAGCGTCGAACAAATAATGGGTTCTGAATATCTAAAAGCGACAAGCTTTCAATTGCGAGGCAAAGTGTCTGGATATATTCGGCTCGCTTCTTTGGCTTCATCACCTTAATGGGCCTATATGCACTTGCTTCAGGCAGTAATACATTCGCGTTGCAAGCGGTGATCTTATCTCGCTTCACGGGCAGATTGAGTACCAACTTCTCGGATTCCAACGCCAAAGGCATCAGGATGACGATCTCATTTTCCTCAAAATTGAAAATGACATGCTGTCGTGTTCTAACTGGCACACCTGTTCGGGGCAGAAATTTGCTTCTATTTTCAACAATTAATGCCGAAGTTTTCGCAAATACTTGAGCCTCATCCCGGCTCCTAGCTGTACGGACGATGTCGTCTTTTGCGCCGCGCGGCTTGGAAACAAACATGATCCCATTGACCTGGCTCACAGATCCTGAAGACTTCTGTGGCTTACTGATTAAGGGCAATTTTTTGCAAATTGAGGAAGCTTGAGAGACAAGCGACATTATTCATTCCAGTTATACTTATTATTTTTGAATTCTTAATATAGGTATAACGTATTAAATATATGGAAAAACACCGACTGACTTTGAAAGCAGTCGTTAGGGAAAATTTAGCAAATTTGAACTTCGCATGTGACCAAATCATCACGCAAGGGGTTTCGATGCGTCGCGCTTAAATGAGGGCTTTCCTTGAAAATTTATGATCTGCCCTGACGACGGACACAGCGTTGGGCAGACCGGGTTTATGTGCTGGCCGCGGATTAATATTCTTCTATGAACGAGGGTGCGTTTAACATCGACTTATACTATATTTTTGTCCGCGATTGACATAAGGTGGGTCTCAATTCTGGGAGGGAAAGTTTTGAGAAAATGTCACTATCGGGCTGTTCAGGGTGCTGAATGAGGCTGACAAATTTTACAGACTATGCGCTGCGAATCCTGCTTTATACGGCAGCGCATGATGACAAGTTGACGACGATTGCTGAAATTCAAAAGACGTTCAGTTTGTCAAAGGGTCACCTGATGAAAATCGTGCACCTGCTCTCCACGGAGGGGTATATTCATGCGGTTCGTGGCAGGTCCGGCGGGATAAAGCTTGGTAAGAAGCCCGAAGAAATCAACCTGGGCGAACTGGTGCGTCTCACCGAACCTGATTTTCGATTGGTGGAGTGTTTTGGTGCGGATAATCAATGCATCATCTCGCAATTTTGCAAATTGCCCGGCCCGCTCAACAATGCCTTAAATGCATTTTTGGAAACGCTGGATGGTCATACGCTGCGCGACATGATGCTCCCCCAATCCAGCTTCACCACAGCCCCTGATCAATTGTTTCCCCGGCGAGGCCCGGATTTTCTGCTGGCGAAACCAAAGCGTTGAACCACCGGTAATGTCAGCAGTATGAACATTGAAATGCAATCCGGCGGCGATTGACTCTTGAACAAATAGATATATAAAATATATATCATATAGTGAAATTACCGCGCCGGATAATTCAATCGGCATGCATTGGGTGCAATTGCGCACGCAGCATTGGGCGAAAACACGAAAACATGCGGTTGGTTTAAACAGTGCCTTGCGTATTTTTAAACACCCAGTGTGAAGCCATCGTGCGTGCGCATGATTTTTGGAAGTGAAGATGGCCCTGGCACCCTTACCCATCGAGCAATTGATAAAGCTGCGGCGCATTTATGAGCCGCCTTTGAAATCCGATGGGGCAAGAATACTGGTTGACCGGCTCTGGCCACGGGGTGTGTCGAAAGAACGGGCCAAACTGTCCTTATGGGTGAAAGATGTTGCACCCAGCACTGATCTTAGGCGCTGGTATCACAAAGACCTTGATCGTTGGCCGGAATTTCGCCTGCAATATCTCATCGAACTGAAGGATAACGCCGCCGTTCCCATTGTTGAAGATCAGCTCAAACGGAATGCCGTCAGCTTAATTTTCGCCAATGCAAACCAGGAACACAACCACGCGGCGGTCTTGAGGGAACACCTGATTGAACGGGCGAAAGCTGCCGGCACTCCCTAAACTCAAGAAATTGAACAGGCACGAAATATGACATTTGTGGTGACCGAAAACTGCATCAACTGCAAATATACCGACTGCGTTGAGGTCTGTCCGGTCGACTGTTTCTATGACGGGAACAACATGCTGGTTATTCATCCTGACGAGTGCATTGATTGCGGTGTCTGCGTTCCAGAATGTCCAGCTGATGCAATCGTCAGCGATGCCGATCCCGAAGCAACACCAGCTTTGCTGGCGTTGAATGCGAAATATTCTGAAATCTGGCCAAACATCATTCAAAAGCGCGAGCCGTTTCCCAACGCCGACGAACTCAATGGCAAAGCTGGCAAGCTGGCAGATTTTTCCCCCGAACCTGGAGAGGGCGACTGACAGTGCGTTGCCCGTGTGGTGCGTTAGAGTGAATCTTGCTTTTCAGGATCATCAAACAATATGCGTTCTGCAGCGCCCTCAAGGTCTTCATACTGGTTGGTTTTCAAACACCAGAAAAAAGCGGCCAATCCAGCGCCACCAAGCACCAGCGATATCGGAATCAAAAACAGATAGCTGTTGGTCATGCGTGTACCCGGGTCTGTTTTTCCGCTTTTGAATTGTTCAATCGCATGGCGTTCATGACCACGACGATGGACGAGGTCGACATGGCAATCGCGGCATAGAGTGGAGAGATATAGCCAAGGAATGCGAACGGAATGGCAATGAGATTATATAGAACGGCAAAACTCATATTCTGATGAATCAGTTTCTTGGAGGCCTTTGCGATCCTTATCGCAGTGAGGATATCGATCAGGCTGTTTTTGAGCAGGACAATGTCCGCAGCGGCGCGGCCCACATCGGTAGTTGATGCGGGCGCGATGGACACATGGGCAGCAGCCAGTGCTGCGGCATCATTGATTCCGTCTCCAACCATCAAGGGCTTTTGGCCGTCAAAATTTGCGGTTTCAATTGCCCGAAGCTTTTCATCCGGCAACATTCCCCAGTGATAATCGTCAACGCCAAGTTCCGCTGCCACTTGAGAGACATTTTCCTTCGCGTCTCCCGAGAGGATTGTCAAAGGCAGGCCGTGTCGCCGAAGTTCATGGACGACTTCCAGGCTTTCTGGCCTCAATCCATCTTCAAAATCAAACTCTGCGATGATCTGTCCTTCTCGTGTCAGGACGGAGCCGCGCGCTGATTTTGTTGTTTGGTTCGTAGCGCACTCGCTCGCCCATTCATTGCGGCCCAGGCGATAGCGATGACCGTCGATGCAGCCTTCCAGTCCGGACCCGGCCACTTCGGCAGCCTCCTGAACCTGCAGAACAGTGTCCGATTGTTTGCGCCAATATGCCGAGATAGAGCGGGCATAGGGATGGCGCGAACCGGCAGCAAGCGAGGCCGCGATCAGCATTTCATGTTCATCAATTTGATTTCCGTTCAGCAGACTAAGTTCACCGGAAGTCAGGGTTCCGGTCTTGTCGAAGATAACCGAGCCAATCTCATTGAGCCTTTCCAGAGCGGAGCCGTCCTTGATCAAAATCCCGGCATCAAACAGTCGCCGGGCGGCGGTGATCTGCACCATGGGAACCGCAAGCGCCAATGCGCAAGGGCAGGTGATGATCAGCACACTCACGGCAATCGTGAGGGCGTGGTGAGGGTCTCCTGTGAAGAACATCCAAAACCCAAAGGCGATCAATGCGGTTAGATGAACCAATGGCGCATAGAGTGCTGCAAAACGGTCTGCCAGCCTTGTATATCCGCTGCGTGATTGCTCAGCCCGTTCCATCAAACGTATCATGTCCGCCAGGTAAGAACCGCTTGCTGGAGCTGATGCGCGCAATATGAATGGCCCGGTAAGGTTCAAGGCGCCAGAGACGAGCGAACTGCCCCGATGTACATGAACGGGTTCGCTCTCGCCGCTCACCAATGACAGGTCAATATCGGAGCGGCCACTTTCGACAATGCCGTTGACCGGAATGCGATCACCGGCCGCCAGTTGCAGGAGCATGCCCGGCTCAATCTGGTCAGTTGATATGTGCACAACGGTGTTGTCCTGGCGGATATGGTCCACACCGAGCGGAATGAGTTTTTGCAATCCGTTGATGGCGGAGTGTGCCCGTTCGCGCATCATGTAATCCAGGGTCCGGCCAATCAGTAGAAAGAACAGCAACATTGTCGCTGCATCAAAATAGGCGTGTTCACCCCCAGTGACGGTATCATAAAGGCTCATGGCATAGGTGATGATCAGGCCAATTGAGATCGGCACATCCATGTTGGTTGTTCCGTGCCGCACAGCTTTCCAGGCGCTGAGATAGAACACACGCCCGCTATAGACGAGTGCTGGAAAAGCGATAAAGGCCGAGATCAGATGAAACAGCTGGCGTGTGTCGCTGTCGGCTCCGGCCCAAACGGCCACAGACAACATCATGATATTCATGGCAGCGAAGGCAGCAACCGCCAGGGCTTTGAGCATGGATCTAACAGCCGTGTTGGACTTGACTTCGGCTGGGCCGCTCAAATGTGCGTCAAACCCGAGTTTTTCCAGCGCCGCACCAATAGCCGGAGGCGCATCCCTGTTTTGATATTGTACCGTCAGTCGCTTGGTAGAGAGGTTGACCCGAGCTGATGTTACATTGGTGATCTGGGAAAGTGTCGATTCAATTTTATGAATACACCCACCGCAATGAACCCCTGGAACCGAAAGCTCCAACCGCAATTGTCCATCGGCAAGTGGGTTACTGGCCAGGACGATATCGCGATCATCAATCGCCATCTGTTCAACTTTCAGAAGAGTTCGAAGCCGCTTTCATTTCATCACCGCGCAGCGCCAGATAGGCATGCCATGTTGCGTGGCCCAGTATGGGAAAGATCACAATCAAACCAACCAATGCGGTTAAAATACAAACCGCAAACAACGCCACAACGATCGCCCCCCAGATGACGGCCAGTTTCTTGTTCGCCCAGGCCATGGCCATGCTGACTCCCATAGCGGTCAAGGCATCCTTGCGCTCATGCATCAGCATGGGAATTGAAAATGCGCTAATCGCAAACGAGAATGCTGCAAACAGTCCACCGGTTGCCGTGCCGACCACCAACAATCCCCAACCATGGGGCGTGGTAAACACGCTCGATATAACCTGATCAAATCCGGAAAACGGTATCATGCCAAAAAACAAAGCATAGAGAAGGAATGCGGCACGCAGCCACAGCATGACCACCAGCATGAGGACAACGCCGATAAACAGAATTTGGCCCGGCGAGCGCGCATGAACCATAATCATGTCGATGAGCCTGGGCTTCTCGCCGGCTATCATTTGCTGGCTTTTTTCATAAAGTCCAACGGCAATCGCAGGGCCCATTACCATGAAGCCGGAAAGCGCTGGCAGCAGGATGAAATCATATCCAAACTGAAACAATCCGCCCACGGTCACCATTGATATGAGAAAGACGACGAAACCATAGGCCAGACTGCTGGCGGGAAATTTGAACGTGTCCTGAACGCCGCGTTTCAGCCAGGTGAGGGGCGCACTAAGAGGCAGGTCGCGATGAAATTCCGGGCGCAGTGGTGGTTCCATGGCGGTGATGACATCAGTCATTTTCTTTTCCCTTTCTCAACATCCGGACTTCGCGGCGCGCAATTGCGCGGTGGCCTTGTCGGCAATTTTATCATGGGGGACGCAGCCTGGCTGAGAAGAAACCGCGACGAACACCAAGTGAATGTTTGCCACGATCAATCCAGCCACCAGAACCGCAGCCAAAGAAATCCAGACCACCGGTTTGGTGGCCAATCTGGATTTGCTTTTCCCGACATTGGTGGCCATTTCGCTCATTTAGTTTGTGCCCCAATGTCACGCACATAAAGGGTCAAGAGACGCAGATCCGCCTCGTTCAGCCGTTGGTCCCAAAAGGGCATCACACCTTTTCGACCATGTCGGAGCGTCGCACGGATCGTGTCCACATCGCCGCCGTAAATCCAGTAGTCATCAGTCAGGTTTGGTGCGCCCACATCGCGAAGCCCCTTGCCTGTTTCACCGTGGCAGGAGGCGCAATTTTCTGCAAAGAGCTCTTTGCCCTGGGGCAGTTGAGCAACGCTCTTTTCACTCAGCTCATCCGCGCGTGACAGGGAAACAACATAAGATGTCAGGGCACGAATCTGATCGGCGTCAAGCAGTCCCTGATCGCCAAATGCCAGCATCTCCGCGTTGCGCGTATCTTCGTGCCTTGTATTTATACCCACTTTGAGCGTCTCAAGAATGGTTTCAGATTCACCGCCCCAGAGCCATTGATCATCAACCAGACTTGGGAACCCAGGTCCGCCAGCCGCGTCGGTGCCGTGGCAGGCGGCGCAATTGTCCTTGAACAATCGGGCACCATGGGAGCGCACAAATGTCATTGCGTCCGCATCGGCTTCCAGCGCGGCCAAGTCCGTGGTTGAAAATTTTTCCTCCCAGGATGCGCGCAACGCGGCTGATCGGCTCAAATCTTCTGCCACCAACTGGCGTTGGTCGATATTGAGAATCCCTTTGGTATACCCGGAACCGTAAGGCCAGGTGGGAAACAGCACCCAAAAAAGAACTGATACCAAAATGGTAAGCGCCAGGAAGAATTTAACCGGTCTGGGAATCGGCGTCTTCAGTTCCTTAATGCCGTTCCATTCGTGTCCGGTCGTCATCAGGCCGGTATAGGGATCGCGTTCCGGTTTGGTCATTTTTGAACAACCTTATCTTCTTCCAGGATACTCTTTGCAGCGTGATCAAACTTTTCCTGGTTGGAGGGCCAATAGGCATAGATGACAGCCCCAAAGAAGAAAGCCATCATGTAAAACAGGCCATAGGATTTTGCGAAACCGACAAAGAAATTGTGATCAAATTCCATCTCTTAATCTCCGCTTCCCGTGCTGGTCGTTTGTTGCGCCGAGTCGGATGACTGGTGAGCAACATCGGTCAAGCGCCCCAGAATCTGCAAATAGGCAACCAGAGCATCCATTTCGGTAATCCGGTCTGGATCGCCATCAAACAGGCTCACATTTGATTCCTCGCCATAGCGCTCAACAAATGCGTCCGCCCGTTCTGATCCCGGTCTGGCCTGGCCATAAGTATCCTGCGCCGCATTTTCGATCATCTCGTCGCTATAGGGGACACCAACCTTCCTCAAGGCAGAAAGGTGCAATCCCATATCTTCATATTTTAGCGTATTGCGCATCAACCATGCGTAGGAAGGCATGACCGATGATGGCACCACATTGCGCGGATTGATCAGATGGGCCACATGCCAAGCGTCCGAGAATTTCTCACCAACACGGGCAAGATCCGGGCCGGTGCGCTTCGATCCCCAAAGCATGGGGTGATCATATTGTGATTCCACCGCCAATGAATAGGGGCCATAACGCTCCACCTCGTCCTGCAATGTGCGGATCATCTGTGAGTGGCAGGCATAACATCCTTCGCGGATGTATATGTTGCGCCCGGCAACCTCCAGTGGCGTGTAGACGCGCATATCTTCCACTTCCTCCACCGTTTCATCGATTGTGAACAGGGGAGCGATTTCGACAATCCCACCAATCGACGCCACGAATATAATGGCGAAGACGAATGCCAGCGCGTTGCGTTCCAGTTTTGCGTGTTTGTCCAACATGGCGATTACTCCGCTGGCTCGACGTCGACCACAGGGGGCAGATCGTAAATTGGTGTATGCGCTTGCGCAGGCATCTTGATGGTTTTCCAGATATTATAGAGGCCGATGACACCGCCAAGGAAAAACAGGAACCCGCCAACAGCCCGGGCGACATAATAGGGGGCCATGGCATCAACAGAATCCATGAACGAGTAGGCCAGCGTGCCGTTCTCGGCATAAGCACGCCACATCAGCCCTTGAATGATGCCAGAATTCCACATGGAGAAGACGTAAATAACTGTTCCGGACAGGGCCAACCAGAAATGTGCCTCGATCAGGCGGCTTGAATACATGCGCTCCCGGTTCCACAGCATGGGCACAAGCGTGTAGAAAGCGCCAAAGGTGATCATGGCCACCCAGCCCAGCGCACCCGCGTGCACATGGCCCACGGTCCAGTCGGTATAGTGGGACAGTGAATTGACGGGCCGTATTGCCATGAACGACCCCTCGAATGTCGACAGGCCATAGAAAACAGCGGCCACAAACATGAAGCGCAAGGTTGCATCATCCCGCACTTTCTCCCACGCCCCGTTCAGGGTGAGCAGGGCATTGCCTGCCGATGCCCAGGAGGGAACCACAAGAATAATGGAGAAAGTCATACCCAGGTTTTGAACCCAATGGGGCAGTGCGGTGTAATGAAGGTGATGTGAACCCGCCCACATGTAGAGGAATGTGATGCCCCAAAAACTGATGATCGACATGCGATAGGAATAGATCGGGCGCCCGGCTCTGCGCGGCAGATAATAATACAACATGCCCAGAAAACCCGATGTCAGGAAAAAGGCAACAGCGTTGTGGCCGTACCACCACTGCGTCATGGCATCTTGAACGCCGGAAAAGAGGGAATAGCTTTTGGCATGACCCAGTGACACGGGAACAGCCAGATTATTGATGATGTGCAGGATGGCCACCACCAGAATGAAGGCCATGAAATACCAGTTGGCCACATAGATATGCGGCTCCTGACGTCTGGCGAGGGTGCGGACATAGAGTACAAAATAGACGACCCAGATCACCACGAGAAACAAGTCTGCATACCATTCGGGTTCGGCATATTCCTTGGATGCCGTGATGCCGAACATATATCCCGTGACAGCCATGATGCAGAACAGGTTAAAGCCGATGAGGACAACCCACGGCGACACGGAGCCAGCCAACCGCGCGCGCGATGTGCGTTGAAGAACATGGAAAGACGTGGCGATCAGCGCGTTGCCGCCAAACCCGAAAATCACACCAGTTGTGTGGACCGGCCGCAACCTGCCAAAGCTTGACCATCCAGCGTCAAATGTGGCCTCTGGAAAAACCAGCAGCCAGGCCACCCAATCTCCCACAAAAGTGGCAAAGACCAGCCAAATCATGGCAACGACAACGCCAAACTTTGTCGGGTCGTCATAATATTCATGGCGACTTTCGCGAGCAGGTTCGTCATCATAGAACCGGCTTATGAGAGCAAACAGCAATATGGCGCCGGAAAACACCAGCATGGCACCGTGCCAGCCAAGAACATCATTGCGCCCGGCAATTGCCAGGAACCCACCAAACAACACAAGCAAACCACTCAGGTACATTGCCGAGGAACGTTCGTCGCGTGTGAGCTGTGAAATCATGGTATCGTCCTTATTAGTTCTGGCGGCGCGTTCACTCAACTAAACTGCAGCAGAGCCGGCAATTTCTAGCCTGCGCCCCTATCGGCAGAATTCCAAAAAGAACTCTGCGTCATCGGTTACCTGAATGAAATGTTCTTCCGTTGGCAATATGACAAATTTGTCGCCAGCCGTGATCGTCGAAACCGGTGTCTTTTCCCCCACAAGAAAATATTGAACTTCTCCTGCAGTGACGACAAGGCGCGCATAGGTGCCGTCTTTCGTGCTGTGCGCCTGTTTTAAGCTTTCAGGCACTTTCCCCGCTGTGAAATGCGGTGACTGCCCGTATTTCTCAACACCTTCCGGCAGGCTACGATTGACTGACATGGTTTTGACCTCGTGTGTTGTTTAAGCCGCCCATAGCGAACAGGCAAAGCAGAGCTATTTTGATAATTTCCAGTGCAACATAAACAAGATGCAAAGAACTCGGTGGAACCGCAACACCGGCAATGATTTCGTTTGTTCGGGCATTGAGCATTGGCATCAAATAAAGCCGCTGTACGGCAAACACCACAATGGGCAGGACGAGAATGCGATGCCTTGCCCGACTGGAAAACAGGGCGCACACCAACAGGCACGCACATAGGAAAGCCTCACCGAAACCCAGCCAGAAAAACTGTGCACGACCCACTTCAAGAGCCAAAGGCAGGGAAAGGGAGTCCACGGTGAACTTCGCCGGCGCGGCAATCAGCGAGCCACCGACGACAGTGCCTGCCCAAATTCCAGCCAATGCTCTTTGAAATGCGTTGAGCATATCACCACCTGCTGCCGGGCAGGCCGGGTGTGCCAAACATGGCGATCTGCAAACTGTTGGCGATATTGGATGCCCGTTCCATAAAATAGGGTATTGCACCAGGTGTGGGAGCCGTCTCCTTGAGCGTTTCCTCAAACAGTGCCAGCCAGATTTCAAAATGTTCGGGGCGGGCTTCTGTTAATGCCTGATGTTTGGGAACAGGTTGACCCGAATATCTGCCGGCGTTGAGTGCAACGGACGCCCAAAAGTCTTTCATTTTTTCCAGATGAGGATCCCAGTTATCGCCCACACGGCGGGCAAATATGTGGTTTATGCGATCGTCCGCGCGTATCCGTTGGTAAAATGCTTCGACCAGCGCAGAGACATAGGCGTCATCAATGCCAAGTTGTTTGGCGTTGCGCTGTATTTCCTCACGCCGTTCCTGGGCGGTTCTCAAGCGCGTTGTCATGAAAGGCCTCCGGCAAGCAAAGAGCGCCCAGCCTTGCGCAACAAAGACTTTTTGAAAGCCACCCTGACGAGCGTTTGACGCATGTAAGCCACTTGAATCATAGGATGCAAAAGCCATCTCCTGGAATTGATCTATTTATATTATTTTTTTTGAAGAGATTCCACAAGCCTAAAGATGCATTTAAAATATTCTTTTACAGAGCGGGCAGGACGAGGCGAGAAGCAACCGCGATGGGTTACACGTGATGGGTTGCGATTGGGAGACGAAAGAAGCCTCCTTTAAGACCTGATGAATGAGTCCGTCGCCTGAGGAATCATTCGTCAGGCTGGCGGAGCGATCCAAGCAATTTGAGATATTTTTGTATGACGAACTGTTCTGAATACCGCGTTTCGACCAGCTTGCGGCTTTCTTCACCCATAACCATTTTGGTTTCGTGACCGGCCCCAATAAATTTTTCAAACTGGAGTGCAAGGTCATCACAATCCCGCACCATGGCCAGGAAGCCGTTGACTCCGTCCATAACGACATCGCGACATCCCGGTACGTCTGTGGCGATGAGCGGGCGCCCCATGGCGGCTGCTTCAAGCAGAGTTCTGGGAGTACCCTCACGGTAGGATGGAAGCACAACACAATCACAATTGGCGATCATTTCGCGCACATCGGATGTGGTTCCCAGATATTCCACAACGCCTTCACGCACCCAGTCATCGACTTTGTCTGCAGGAACCGCTGTACGGTTGGCCACGTCCAGAAAGCCAAGAAGTTGAAAACGCGCGTCAGGATACTTTGCGCGCACTGTCCGTGCGGCATCCACAAACTCTCCAACTCCCTTATCCCACAACAGGCGTGCGATCAGCAGAAAGGTTGGAGACGGATTTTGTGGCAACGGTGCTGGCTTGTAGTGATCAAGATCAATACCCGAGCCGGGCAACAGGTCAGTCTTTGCCGCGCGCACCAGACCAAGATTGATGAACAGGGTCTGGTCGTCTTCGTTTTGAAAAAAGACCCTGCTGGAACGTTTCAGCGAAAACCGGTAAAGCGTTTTGACAACGCGCGTTAAAAAAGTGTCTTTGATAAACGCTGTCCCGAGACCAGAAATATTGTTCACTGTCTGGATCCCCAATGACTGGGCGGCAAGCGAGCCGTAAACATTGGGTTTGATGGTGAAACCCAAAAACGCCTGAGGTTGAATCGTACCCAGAATTTTGCGCAGCCGAACAAGCAATTTCAAATCAGCAGCAACCGATGTGCCCTTGTTGTCCATTTCCACATGGTGAAACTGGCACCCCAGATCAGTCAGGCTGTTCGCGTGGGCATCGGCAGGCGCAACCACATGCACTTCATATCCATTATGAATCAGTGCCCGCACCAGCCCGGATCGAAAATTGGCAATATTCCAGGCCGTGTTTGCACAGAGCACGATGCGGGGGTTTAAGGCTTGTCCTGGATGTTGAGTTTTGTGCTCCATTATTCAGATCGAAACCCGGTCACTATCGACCTTTGACTTAAGCCACCGACGAACCCGCCTTGTGTTGCGTTCTGTGACAAGCGAAAACAGATAGGCAAACATGTGACCCGGCCCCATCAATACAAAACAAACTAAAAGTTGTGTGACTTACTTAGTCCCACATCAGTCTTTTTGCAGCACTAGGATGAATGTTTCGCACGCATCGTCTCCAATCAGAAGCCGAGCAATCGATTGGTAAATACGCCAAAACAGATAGGCTGGGAAAAAGATCTTGAAATAGCCGCTTGTCCAAAATGTCTCTTTGCGTATGACTGACATTCCATTCTCGCGGGCAATTTTTTCTAGACGACTGGGAAAGCAATTGTCGTAGGGAGCTTCAAAGCCATCGTGACCATCCGTGGTATAGGGGAACAATCTGTTAAGAATACGGATTTTCGTTTCCTGTGGCAGAAGCCGGTTTACCAGCGCAAACAACGCATTTCTGCATGGTGCAAAGATATATGCTTTGCCGCCGGGCTTCAGCACACTCGCTATGGCCCTGATCGATCCGTTATTGTCCGGCACATGTTCCAGGGTGGCCTGGCAGATGACCACGTCAGCAGAGGCGTTACCTTCATAGCTACACAGGTCAGTCGCAACAATCTCATCGTAACTGCCTTCCGGGGCCAATTTAAGTTCATCAAGGCTGATGTCGAGCCCTGTGATATGTAAGTCGAGCTTACTTTTCTGTTCAGCCGAAACCCACGGCCGGGCTCCGCCACCCAGGTCATAGACAGTTTCGCCTTGGGATAGGGCCAAATGTAGAATATTTTGTTGGAACCAATAATTTCCATCCGTGCTATAGCGCTGTGGAAATAGCTTATCGCACTTTCCTGATAAGCGCGTATTGAGGCTGATAAAATTCTGCAATGAACTCATATCTATTTCCGAAAAAGGGGCGCAACTGAGTTTTGTAAACCGAGGCGCACGCAATTGGCAGTCTCTTACCACCAAAATTGATATTGTGAATAGCAAGCCTGAAATATCCAGGAAAACTGACTCCATACAATCAAAGCTGCGCCAAACATCAGCATGGGGAGCACAAACATGGTGTGAATTCTGGCCGTCTTATAAAACAGATAGGCACGGCTAAGGATAATGGCTTGAATGGGATTCAAGTAATATCCAAATCTGTCTCCAATAACAGAAGAGTAAAATACAACAAAAAATATTAAAATAAGGCCTGGGGCCATTATATATACCAAATTATAATCATTGGGTGAAAAAATTTTCCACTTGTCTTTTAAAAGCAAATAGAAAATCAAGCCAGATATTAAATTTAGAGTTGCACGGAATGGGCCGCCACCGGCATCGTGTACAGTTCCTACATATAAGTCAGAATAAATCCTGATAGAATCGAGATTGTAGATATATATTAGGGCAGGAATTGATATTATCCCAAAAAACAGAATATTTTTGTAATTCAAATTATTGGAAATAATAGGCGCAAATGAAATAAATATAATTGCGCTAGAATGAAATTGAGATGCGATTATTACGAGTATAATATATTTAATTTTTTTATTGTCAGAAATCGCATTGAATGCGTAGCAAATGATGCCGACAGCGAAAGCCTGGCGCGTCGCTGACATGGCGATTCCAGTGACTAATATCGGAAAAAGCAACGTCAAGAACAGCAGGCGGTCAGGCTGACGCTTTGCAAGACTGTGCAAGCCGCCAAAAAACACCAAGCCAGCCAGAATGTTGATGAACGGATATTCCAGATTCAACTGATGCAGCAAGGAAACGAGCAGCCAGTACAATGCCTCGCTTTTTTGTAACGCCACCGAATAAGGCTCGGGACCGTAAATTGTCGAATGATGCAGATACGCAGCCCAATCACAGCCCACACGCCATCTCAGGCTTGAAAACACGAACATTGCTGCGAGCAATACGTAGTACAGCGCCTGACGAACTCTCACGTCCCGATAGGTGGCGATGTTCAGGAATACCGACGAGAAATAGAACAGATTGTAGATCATTGTTCCTGCTCGCTACCGGACATTGTCGGGCATATATCGTATGACAAATTTATGGATCAGATCCGGGTTCACCCTGTCTTAGATAACCCAGCACCCGGTCGCAACTCACGATTTTAAGCAGCGCACCGGTCCGGCGCTGGTGTAATAGCGGTTTTGCTCGTTGCTTTTAGATCAGCCCGACTTATCCACGTTCCGCGCGACCAGGCTACTCTTTGGTCAGCAAGATGATGGAGCGCTGAAATGTCCAATACACCAAATCTGGAACTTCCTTACATCCAGCCTGCCCAGGCGCAAAAGCATGTGACGCATAATGAGGCCATTCGCAAGCTGGACGCATTGGTGCACATCGGCATTGTCAGCAGAACGCTATCACAGCCGCCACAGACGGCGGGCGAAGGTGCCCGCTACATTGTTGGCGTGGGCGCAATTGAAAGCTGGCAAGATCAATCCGGTAATGTCGCCGCTTTTCAGGATGGGGGATGGAACTTTTACGAGCCCCAGACGGGTTGGGTTGCCTGGGTAGAAGATGAGGCTTTGCTCGTCGTTCATACCGGAGGGAACTGGCAAGCTGTAGTCGCTGATACGCCTCAATTGAGCGAGCTTGGCATCAACACCGATGCGGACGGCACCAACCGGCTGGCGGTTAAGTCGGACGCAATTTTGTTGTCCCATGACGACGTGACCCCCGGAACGGGCGACATGCGCCTGGTGGTGAACAAGTCGGCGGAGCAAAGTTCAGCTTCGGTCCTGTTTCAATCTGAATGGCAGGCGCGGGCAGAATTTGGGTTGCCCGGCAGCGATGATTTTCAGATCAAGGTCAGTCCGGATGGTATGAACTGGAAAAACGCGCTGACAATCAATGCGACCACCGGGTCCATCATTCATGAACCCAATCAGACACATACATTTCAACATGGCCCGGACTTTGCGGGCATGGCATTAATCCCGGCATCTGGCGACCCAAGCGATCCTCAGGATGGCGACGTATGGTACAATTCGGACATCGACAAGTTCCGGAAACGACAGGCAGGCGTCACCACAGATCTGGACACGACAGGGGGCGGTTCATCGGGAGGTGGTAGTGCAGATCCCGGAGGGGCAGACAAGGAAATCCAATTTAACAACAATGGTTCTCTGGCCGGTGCACAAGGTCTTATCTACGATTATTTGCAGGAAAGCCTGTCCGTTGGGGGGTCCATCGCGCTGCCCCAAACCACCGATGGACAAACCGGCGTAATGACGCAACAAAACCAACGTTTGTTACATACTTATGGATCGAGCAATGTGTTCCTTGGCCGCAATGCCGGCAACTTTACCTTAACTGGGGTAAACATGATGGGGTTGGGGCATAACACCCTTTCCCGCGTCACGTCGGGAATAGGTAATATGGCAATTGGCGCATTTACGTTGGACGCTGTGACCAGCGGTAGTGGTAATGTGGGTGTTGGAACGTCCGCAATCAGCAATGTAACGACTGCAAACAACAATATAGGTATGGGTAACGGCGTGTTGGGTGCCATAAAAACCGGCACCCAGAATATAGGCGTCGGTCCAGGCGTTTTAGTGGTCAGTTCCGATAATCTGGGGGCTGGCAATAACAACATCGGAGTGGGCGCGAACACACTATTTCGTGCGGGGAGTACCTCAAACAACATTGCGCTGGGAAGTGCCAGCGGCAACGAACTGACATCAGGTAACGGCAACATATTTTTAGGCGGTGTACGGGGAATCGTGAACGGTTCCAACAACACGATCATCGGGAACCTCACCGGTCTGGCCGCAAATATTGCAAATACCATTATGATAGGAGCTGGTAACGCACTTCGTTTGACCATCGATTCCCTATCTGCGCGATTTACCGTTCCGGTCCGCATGCCAACTTATTCTGTCGCCGCGATCCCATCACCCGTCGCGGCAGGTGGCGGTGCAATGGCTTATGTGCAGGACGAGGCCGGTGGCCCCGTGATCGTGTTTTCTGATGGGGTCGCTTGGCGTCGGTGCACGGACAGCGCAACCATATCCTGATTGTGTCGCCACCGTCTCAATTGGAATTCTAATCCGGATACCTTGATACCGCTTGGTCCAGAAATCCGGTTGAGATTCGATGGGATACTGTCTATCGTCCATCCGGCAGGGATGACGTTTGGTCAGTCGTTTGTTTGAAGGCAACAAATGACTGAAAATTAGGAGTTGGATCGCTTGTGGATGTCGGGGGGCAGCCACGGGGGCCCGCGATCTTGTTTGAGCGTCAAGTAAATCAGGAAGGCGAACGGGCGGACATGCGACCATTATTGTCTTACCGACGATACCAGTTCGTCGGCGCGATGCTTTTCGCCGTCGCGCTCCCGACCGTCTTCGGTCTCTTCAAAACGAGAGAACTTCTTGAAATTGGCGGGGTATGGACAACGATAGGTGCTGTGAGTTGCGCAGTCATTGTCGGGTTTGCGATTTGGCGCCGGTTTTATCGCATGCCATCCGTGCAAAATGCTTTGTATGTGTTGTGGGCTTTTTTGCCGGGTTACTTGTTGATCATGGCGGCGATCATCGGCTTCAGGCTTGAATATAATCGCTTCCTGTTCGTCTCAAGCCTGTCCATGTGCGTTATTTGGTTCGGCATTCTACAGTTTTTGTTAAACCGATGGCTTCGTCCTGTTTTTGCAGTGGTGGAAGGGGGAGGTGTAGACAGCATCATTCAATTGCCCGGCGTGGCATGGAAAATCATACAAAATCCAAACGACATATATGGAGTTGCGCCGGGGTCGCAAAACTCCAACACGAATGAGGCCGGGACAAAACTTGCCGAAAACTATACTGGCGTGGTTGCAGATTTGAGGCACAACCATCCGCCGCACTGGGAAAGGTTCTTTGCCAACGCCACGCTGGAAGGAATACCCGTCTATCATCACAAGCAATTGGCCGAGGAATTGTCCGGTCAGGTCAATATTGAACATCTGTCTGAAAATGTATTTGGCTCGCTATTGCCCGATTCCAATTATCTAAAATTGAAACGCCTGGCCGATTTGTTGCTATGTGTCATTGTCGCACCGCTCATTGTGCCGCTGTTGATAATCGTCGCCATCGCCATCGCTGTTTTTGATGGCAGGCCGGTATTCTTTCGCCAACACAGAATTGGGTTTCGGGGCAAAACCTTTATTGCCTATAAATTCCGCTCAATGGTGAGCGATGGAGAGCACGGCATCGTCGCAACGCCGGCAATGGCTGCTGGCCCGGTAGAGATCGCCAGTCCTGTTCCAATTCCTGGATTTTCAGACAGCATGCAGGCGGCTTACAGGCCTGATCTTGACGGCCCTCAAAGTGAGACCGGTCTCTCCGAAGTCACCCAGGCCAATGATCCACGAATTACCAAATTGGGTAATTTCCTGCGCAAATCCCGATTGGATGAATTGCCCCAGATCATCAATATCGTCCGCGGTGAAATGAGTTGGATCGGCCCGCGCCCGGAAGCACGCAAACTGGCCAATATCTATGAAGAGAAATTGCCGTTTTATTCCTATCGCCATGCGGTGCGGCCCGGTATTTCGGGATGGGCACAGGTGCGGCAGGGGCATGTGACGTCGATCAGTGATGTCAATGAAAAGCTGAAATATGACTTCTACTACATCAAGCACCTGTCGCCCTGGCTGGATATTCTTATCGTTCTCAAAACGATCAAGACCATTGCCACGGGCTTTGGTGCAAAATAGATGAGTTGCGTGACGCCCAACCAACACCAATGTTCGATTGAACCAGGAGCAACTCCGTGAAGGGAATAATCTTGGCTGGTGGCTCGGGAACCCGTTTGTATCCGGCCACGCTATCCGTTTCAAAGCAGATGTTGCCTGTCTATGACAAGCCAATGATCTATTATCCGCTGGGCGCGCTGATGCTCGCCGGCATCCGTGATATCTTGATCATCTCAACGCCGCGCGACCTGCCATTGTTTGAGCAATTGTTGGGAGATGGCAGCGACTTTGGCATTTCCCTCACCTATGCGGAACAGGCCGAGCCAAACGGGCTGGCAGAAGCCTTCATCATTGGCCGGAATTTCGTTGGCACTGACCGTTGCGCATTGGTCTTGGGAGACAATATTTTTTACGGCCACGGTTTTGCAGACCTTTGCAACAGGGCCTCACAGCGCACCAGCGGTGCCACCGTGTTTGCCTACCATGTTGCCGACCCGCAGCGTTATGGTGTTGTAAAAATTGACGCCACCACCGGGCGCGCCTTGTCTATTGAAGAAAAACCAACCCATCCGAAGTCAAATTGGGCAGTTACCGGGCTGTATTTCTACGACAATGATGTTCTTGATATTGCGGCATCCATCAAACCTTCCAAGCGCGGTGAACTTGAGATCACCGACGTGAATGTTGCCTATCTGGAACGCGGAGACTTGATGGTGGAACCCATGGGGCGGGGATATGCCTGGCTGGACACCGGCACCCATGACAGTTTGCATGAAGCCTCTGCATTTGTTCGAACGATTGAACATCGTCAGGGCTTCAAGGTGATGTGCCCGGAAGAAATTGCGCTGCATCAGGGCTATCTCACACCCGAAGATGTGGTGCGCCGTGCCGATGCCATGGGCTCTACAGGATATGCAACTTATCTGCGCCTGCGTGCAAAGGAGTTCGCAGATGGTTGAGGTGCGCCCGCTTGCCCTCAATGAGGTCGTTGAAATCATCCCCACCCGCCATGGCGACGAGCGTGGATTTTTCAGCGAGACATGGAATTCAGCATCGTTTGGCCAGGCGGGCATTGATCTGAATTTTGTTCAGGACAACCACTCCTTTTCGGCACAAAAGGGTGTGCTGCGGGGGCTGCATTTTCAGACCCCGCCATTTGCCCAGGACAAATTGGTGCGGGTTGTTCGCGGCAGCATTTTGGATGTGGCCGTTGACATTCGCACGGCTTCGCCAACCTTTGGCCGTTGGGTCAGTTTGCTTGTGAGTGCAGATTTATGGAACCAGATTCTGGTTCCCAAGGGCTTTGCCCATGGATTTGTCACGTTGGAGCCCAATACGGAAGTATTGTACAAGGTAACAGCCCCCTATTCAGCCGACAGTGATCGCTCGATACGATTTGACGATCCGCAAATCGGCATAGATTGGCCTCTGGATGCTGATCAGTTGACATTGTCCAGCAAGGATCAGGCCGCGCCCCTGTTGGCAGACGTTGAAACCGGATTTTAAAACATGAGTGATGGTGAAACGCACCGCATTGTCGTCACCGGTGGTGCAGGATTTATTGGGTCGGCCGTATGCCGTCATCTGGTTCGCTCTGGTGCGTATGAAGTGCTGAACATCGACAAACTGACCTATGCAGGCAATCTTGAATCATTGCGCGGCATCAACGACACGTCGAATTATCAGTTCGCCCAAATTGACATTTGTGATCAGGCTGCCGTTGCCCAGGCGCTGATGCAGTTCAAACCCCATTCCATCATGCATTTGGCCGCAGAAAGTCACGTGGACCGTTCAATCGACGGGCCGCTGGCATTTGTGGAGACCAACATTGTTGGCACGGTAAAATTGCTGAGTGCAACTTTGGATTATTGGCGCAGCCTGGATGATGATGCCAAGATGGCCTTCCGTTTTCATCATGTATCTACCGACGAGGTCTACGGAGATTTACCGTTCGACAGTGGCATCTTTACCGAAGAAACGCCCTACGCACCGTCTTCTCCATATTCTGCGTCAAAGGCCGCTTCAGATCACTTTGTCAGGGCGTGGCACGAAACCTATGGCCTGCCCATTGTGCTGTCGAATTGCTCTAACAATTACGGATACTTTCACTATCCCGAAAAACTCATCCCGCTCGTAATCTTGAATGCGCTGGATGAAAAAGAGCTGCCGATTTACGGCATGGGCGAAAATGTGCGGGACTGGCTTTTCGTGGATGACCATGCCCGCGCCCTGGAACAGATTGTGCGCCAGGGCACGGTTGGTGAGAATTACAATGTTGGGGGCAACAGCGAACGCAGCAATCTGCAAGTTGTGCAATCGATTTGTGCCCTGTTGGACACAAAGAAGCCACGGCCCAATGGCAAGCCTTACCGCGACCTGATCACCTATGTTACCGACAGACCTGGCCATGACCGGCGCTATGCAATTGATGCCAGCAAAATTAAAAAAGCTCTTGGATGGGAACCAACGGTCACATTTGAGGACGGTTTGTCCATGACGATTGACTGGTATCTTTCAAACGAATGGTGGTGGCGCCCGATTCGCGACAAGCACTATGATGGCCAACGCCTTGGAAAGTCCGGGAAGTGAAAATTCTGGTTACTGGAAAATCTGGCCAATTGGCCCGCTCCATTGCACAACGGTGCGATGCTAGTGACGAACATGAGTTCATATTCGCAGGGCGCGAAACCTTTGATCTCAACCATGTGGACCAAATCGAAGACTGGGTGTGTTCGCAGTCACCGCAACTCATCATCAATGCGGCTGCGTGGACGGCGGTGGACGCGGCAGAAGATCAAGCTGAAGCTGCTTTTCTGATGAATTCGGAAGTGCCTTTTCAACTGGCAAAATCCGCCAGCAAAATTGGGGCCCGGTTGATCCACGTGTCGACAGACTACGTTTATGATGGCCTCAAAGAAGCCGCCTATATCGAATCCGATGCGACCAATCCGCAAGGCGTCTATGGGCGTTCAAAGCTTCTTGGAGAACAGCGGATTGGATCGGTGTTTGACGATTTTGTAATTCTGCGCACGGCATGGGTTTACGGCCCCTATGGCAGCAATTTTGTAAAGACCATGCTGAAACTTGGTGAAACCCGCGATGAATTCAATGTCGTCGAGGATCAGTTTGGCAATCCCACATCATCGCTTGATTTGGCTGACGCCATCTTGTGCATAGTTGATCACTGGGATGCCGGGCGCCTGTCTCCCACAGCACAAATTTACCATTGTGCGGGCGCTGGTAACACGAGCTGGGCAGATTTTGCCCGTCGTGTCTTTTCAATGGCTCAGGTGGCTGGCAATAAGCCGGTGACTGTTCGCGGCATTCCATCAAGTGAGTGGCCGACCAAAGCGGTACGCCCAGCGAATTCGAGACTGGATTGCAGCAAATTCCAGTGGGATTTCGGCATGCAAATGCCAGCCTGGGAAGAAAGCCTGCAACAAACAATCCATCACCTGATGCAAACAACAGATCAGGGCGGGGGATCGGCCGCGTGACCAACCAAATCACAATATTCAACGTGGTGCGTTGGGCCCTGCTACTGGGCGCGGCAGGTGCCACGTTGTTCTATGGTGGTCTGTCGAGCGCACCATTACCCTATCATCCATGGGTGGACGCCTATTATGATCTGCTGCTACATGCCGGTGCATTCGCCACATTGGCGGTTTTGCTGATGGTTGATTCGCAGCGGAAACCAGCCTGGATTATTTTGATGATTTGCGCCGTATTGGCGATCGAATTGCGGCAATATTTTATGCCGGCAAGAACACCAAGTCTGCAGGATGTGTTTGCGGGGTTTGTTGGAATAGGCATGGGCAGTCTGGCTGGCTGGGTGCTGGAAAAGCTGGGCGTTTTTAGAAAATTGAGCGGGCGAAAAAATGAATCTTGATGGGCAAAAAATTGCTGTTATCGGCCTTGGGTATGTGGGTCTTCCGCTGGCAGTTGAATTTGCCAAACACCGCCCGGTATTGGGATTTGATATCAAGCAGGAACGTATTACCCAATTGCAGGCGGGCCATGATGGCACCCGGGAAATCGATGCGGAAGAACTGGCCCAGGCGCATCACCTCACCCTGAGCCATGACCCGGCCAACCTTTCCGATTGCGGCATATTCATTGTCACGGTTCCCACCCCGGTGGACGATGCCAATCGCCCCGACCTCAGCCCGCTGGTCAAGTCTTCGCAGACGGTGGGGAAGGCCCTGAGCCATGGGGATGTCGTCATTTATGAATCAACCGTATTTCCCGGTTGCACCAATGAGGTCTGCGTACCCATTCTTGAACGCGAATCTGGCTTGAAACACAACCGGGATTTCTTCACCGGTTACAGTCCAGAGCGCATCAATCCCGGCGACAAGGAACATCGCCTGCCGTCTATTTTGAAAGTAACCAGCGGTTCCACGGAACAGGCCGCTGAGGCGATTGATCAGCTATACGCATCGATCATTACCGCAGGCACGTTCAAAGCGGCATCCATCGAAGTGGCGGAAGCTGCCAAGGTCATCGAAAACACCCAGCGTGATCTCAACATCGCCTTGATGAACGAATTGTCCATCATCTTTCAAAAGCTCAACATTGATACGTCAGACGTTTTGGACGCGGCAGGCACAAAGTGGAATTTCTTGAGATTCTCCCCAGGCCTTGTGGGCGGTCACTGCATTGGTGTCGATCCCTATTACATCACACACCGGGCCCAGCAGGTGGGATATCACCCCGAAGTCATATTGGCTGGCCGCCGCATCAATGATGGCATGGCCACCCATGTGGCAGACCGTGTGGCGCGATTGATGATGAAACAAAATTTTCCTGTCGTAGGCAGTCGCATTTTGGTGTTGGGTCTAACCTTCAAGGAAAATTGCCCGGACCTGCGCAATTCTAAAGTGATTGACCTGATCCGGGAGCTGGAAACTTACAATGCCAAAGTGGATGTCCATGATGCGTGGGCGGAACCGGATGAAGCCAAAGCTGAATATGATGTAGACCTGTTGCCCAACATGCCAGACACCAACACATATGACGCGATCATCCTGGCTGTGGGTCACAAGGAATATGTAACCCTGGGCGCCAAAACCATCCGCACCTACGGTAACAATGGTGCCGTATTTTTCGACGTAAAATCAGCATTTGAGCGCAGCGAAAGTGATGGGCGGTTGTGATGTGTTCAGGCTTATCCACTGCTGCCAACAGCCCAGCGGCGGTATAGTTCAATAGCCGGGCTTTCTTACATCAAGGCACGCCTCCTAGGTGTGAAAAATGGCCAAGGCGTGGGTTCAATAATTGCCCGTGGCGGTGCCATCTCATTCGTGATGGCAACCGCTACCATGGCACTTGGATTTTTAACAAATGTGCTTTTGTCCCGGTCGCTCGGCATCAGTGAATTCGGACTTTATTCCATCCTGCTTGGATGGTGCATGATCCTGGCAGTTCCAGCGACTGCAGGCATGGATTTCGCGATATTGAGGTTTGCTCCGATCTATCTTGAAAAGGGCCAAAGAAAACCGCTCCGCAACCTTATCAAATTTGCGCTTTTCTTTGCCGGTGCTGCCAGTGCTTTGTGTGCTTTGATTGTGTTCTCAATCACTATTTTTTTCCCAAACGCGATTAGTAATATCGGTCTTGGTCTTGCCCTTCTCATGTCGGCGTTGATTGCTTTGACTGCCCTGATGGGTATTTTTGCTGCCGTATTTCGGGCATGGCAAAAAGTATTCTTCTATCAATTTTATGACCAGCTATTGCGCGCCGTACTTATCGTAACCGTGTTGGGTTGTGCGATCATTTACGGCTGGAACGTCGACGCTTTTGCCGTCTTCGTGTTGATTGTTTCCTGCGCATTGCTGTGCCTTACTCTGCAGGTTATCCATCTAAGCCGTTTAAGCGTCCCGGACGCTGTAAACCAAAATGCGCAACCTCCCAAAGTGGCCAGACGCGATTGGGTCATGATGGCTCTGCCGGCACTCGTGGCTGCGGCTATGCAGCAAGTACTGGTTCAGTCTGGGCTTGTCATATTAGGAGCTGTTTCAACCCCAGAGCAGGCTGGCCTGTTTGCGGCTACGTCACGCCTGTCTGCATTCATAACATTTGGATTGTCCGCAACTGCAGCAATAACTGCCCCGCTGATCGTCAGAGCATTCGCGTATGGTGATACCTTGGGTCTTCAGCGTATTGCCACAATTAACACCCAACTGGCGCTAGCGAGCGCTATTCCAGTTTTCGCCATTTACGTAATTTTCGGGATGGAAATTTTATCCATATTTGGCCCAAACTTTGTTGAGGCCTATGTGATCTTGTTGGTGCTGTCAGGGTCTGCGATTTTCAGCTCTGCAACAGGTGTCTGTGCAGCTTTGCTGCTATTTTCCGAAAGACAGATAATTGCCTCAAAGATAATGCTGGCTGTTGTATTGGCTCAAGTTACTGTATCGATACCACTGGCCACCAATCATGGAGCTCTTGGTGCTGCATTTGGTGTTTTTCTCGGTCTAATCCTGAAAAATGGCTTAATGAGCTATCTTGTGTATAAGCACTTGAATGTTAATGTAATCAAGTTCTGGAAATGACGACGTATTGCCGATAAACGAGACAGCTTGAACCACTGAAAAAGCCCAATTGTTTGATAGGCTTAATTGATATCTAAGATGTGATAGATTTACGATCTGTCATAAAGGCCCGATTGCGAGAACGGATTTATGAAAGATAAACTTAGACAATTGGCACAGCCGATGTTTCCTTGGCTGCGTTCTCAAAATTTTTTTGCGATTCCGCGATCAATCTACCAGCACCTGCATTTTGAAGGTGACATAACAATTGAGGTCCATGATCAGGCTCAGTTCGGTATCCACCACTACGGGTACCAGGTGGAGAACGATCTGTTTTGGGCAGGCTTTGGAAACCGATGGGAAGCAACATCACTCTGGTTGTGGACGTTATTGGCTGCTC
The DNA here is from genome assembly GCA_937930845.1 of uncultured Rhizobiaceae group bacterium. Classification (GTDB taxonomy): domain Bacteria; phylum Pseudomonadota; class Alphaproteobacteria; order Rhizobiales; family Rhizobiaceae; genus Pseudahrensia. Next base: position 324,847 of record CALHBJ010000008.1, on the reverse strand, counting down.
AATCGGATGTTATTTGGGACATTGGAGCCAATACTGGCGTTTATTCTTTGACCGCCAAATCGGTTAACCCAAACAGTGATGTACACGCATTTGAACCAGTTGAAAGGATTGCGGATAGATTGCGACAAAATAATGCATTGAATGGGTTTGATGTATCGATTGTGCGAGCTGGAATTTCTGATCAGTCGGGCAGTGCTCAATTGCATGAACCAGAAACCGAACATGCCTACTCAGCGTCACTCAATCCTGACATGTTGGCAGGGGACAATACGGTACGAACTGTGAATGTACCGATCATACGGGGAGATGATTATTTCAATGAAAGAAGGCTGGAAACCCTTGATCTAATCAAGTTGGACGCGGAGAAACATGAAGCACAGGTATTGGCTGGTTTGGGGGCATTGATACAGGGAAAGAAACCAGCGTTTTTGATTGAAGTTCTGGATACAAAACTGGGTGACCAGGTGTCTGAGTTTTTCGATGACAGCTACCAATTCTTTATGATTGACGAAAAAGTTGGTTTAGCGTCTGTCACTAAACTGGGTGAAAATCCGGGCAACTATTTGGTTTGCCCTACAAAGCTGGCTGCTTTCCTAAATTTAGATGATCAGACCTCGCATGAGGAAATAGTGGCAAAGGCTAAGTCTGCGATCAGCTGAATTCTCATGAACTAGAAAACCAATGCATTAAGACTTCACGGTTTTGCCCACGTGAGTAAAATCAGATGATGGGGGCATTTTCCGCTCACTACGGAGATCGAGTGCGGACTGTAAGTTCGAAATCGAATATAAAATGAAAAAGAAAATTGCCCTTATCCTGCCAAATCTTGCCGGTGGCGGTGCGGAGCGTGTTAGCCTGGAAATTTATCCGTGAACTCATTTCATGAGGGATTTCAATCGATTTCGTCGTGATGCATGAAGCTTGCAAATTGCTTGAGGAAGCCCGCGGTATAGGACAGATGTATTGTCTGAACGTAGAGCGTTTGTTGAAGGTGCCCTTTGCGGTGTCGCGATACCTGCGCAATTGTGTTCTTCGAATCAGAATGACAGGCATATCAGTTTGCAGATATAAGAATCGGCGTTTCCATGGGTGTTGCTGATCATCAGGCGAAATTGTCCAAGTTGGACCGCAACAAATTTGAGGTAGTGTATCATCCCAACGTGATGCCAAGGGCCACTATAGCCAGGGCATCATGCCTGTTCCTGCGAATTGGCGATTGAATTGGAATTCAAAAACCGCATCACCCGCGATGAAGTAGCAAATAAAGCGAAAGAGGCAATTGCATTATGAATTCGTTGGATCACAACAAGGAGGCGAAGCTGAAACGTAAGCGGCTTATTTCAATCGTGCTTCCAAGTTTGGAAGTTGGGGGAGCCGAGTTGAGCAATTGGCAGCTGGCCGAAGAATTCTTGGCATTAGGATACGCAGTTGAGTTAGTAACAATTCACCCTCCGGGAACAGATGATCTGCAACCTCCAGAAGGTGCAACACTTGTGTGTCTCGGCCAGGATAGGCTGATAAAAAGTGTAGTCCCACTGGTGCGCTATTTTCGTTTGGCGAAGCCTGACTTTATTCTTGCAGCAATGTGGCCTCTGACAATTATTTGTATTTTTTCTCAGCTAGTCGGTGCACGGAATGCTAGAATTGTTGTCAGTGAACATATCGATTTCCGCTATGCGACAAAGCACAGTGGGATGGCGAAGTTTTTCAACAAACACTTGGCAAGATTCATCTATTCGCGGTCAGACGCGGTAGTTGCAGTGTCTAAAGGTGTTGCGGAAAGTTTAACGAAATGCGTCAGTATTCCTGTGCGCAAAATTTCGGTGATATACAACCCCATACGCGACCGTGCACTATCCTATCAAGAATTTGCAGATGATGGTTTGCTGAAGTGGTGGCATAGCGGGGATCATAAAATAGTAACGATTGGGAAATTAAAAGCACAGAAAAATCAAAAGCTTATGCTAGATTCGATGAAATTGGTAAAGGAACACCGTGATATTCGTTTGTTGATTCTGGGTGATGGGCCGCTTCGTAGGGAGCTCGAGTGCCAAGTTGAGGAAACGGGTCTTAAGACAGTTGTTCGTATGCCGGGTATCCGATCAGATCCTTACCCCTATCTTTTGAAAGCCGACCTCTTTGTGCTGTCGTCTGATTTTGAAGGGCTGGGCAATGTCATTACAGAAGCTCTGTCTTGCGGCGTACCGGTTGTGTCCACCGATTGCCCGTCCGGTCCAGCGGAGATCCTTGAGGATGGTCGTTTTGGAATCCTAGTGCCAGTTAGAGACAAAGATGCATTGGCTTCTGCCGTCATTACTTCGCTCGACGGCGACCACGATGCCGAGGCTCTAAAAGCGAGAGCTGCCGAATTTAATCCGAAATCTGCAGCTCTCCAGTATCTTGCACTCTGGAACAAGCCAGCGCGAATCTAGGGTGTTGGAGTTTTTCAGATATCGCTATTTTTGAGCCAACCGTTCCTGGCCCAAAACGATTTTCCCCCAATATTGCCAATATGATCAAATCATTCGAACTGGACAAGGATGAAATCAAATGAAGCGTTTGATAAGAAAATTGTTGACGGCAGTCTTGCCCAAAAACAAATGGGGAGATGCGGTGTTTTTGACCATCATGTTCATCTACGCACATAGGAGAATACCACGACGCAGCAGCGGATTGTTCAACGACTACTATTTCTTTCTAAAAACAGGTGACAATTTTAACGACCCTTCACGAATTTTCACGTCAGATAAGTTCAATGCTAAGATATTTTTGAAAGGTATTCTCGGCAAAGATTTAGCGCCGCTGACGCTTGGTTTGTTGACTGAGCAAGACCGCGATTCAGTCAAAGATCTCCCTAAGCCATGTGTCCTTAAACCGTCTCACGGCTCAGGCTTGGTATATTTCCTAAGTAGTGAGAACTATGAATATACGAAGGAATTTGATCAGTTTTGGAGCGAATCATTTCAATTGGATATTTACGACAACAGTCGCGAAAAGAATTATAAAAACCTTTTGAAGCGGATAATTGCAGAGGAGGTTTTAGATTTTGGAGCATCGATCAAGGATTACAAAGTATTTTGTTATCACGGAGAGCCAAGATTTATTAAAGTTATCTCAGATGGATTGGCGGTCAGAAAACAGAATATCTATTCGCCGGCATGGAAAAAAATAGATGTTGTATATAACGGGTATCCAAGAGCGGAACTGGAGCCAGCACCTCTTGCACTGGAGGAAATGCTGGGGATTGCCCGAAAATGTGCTGCGCACTTTTCGTCGGTGCGGGTTGATTTCTATATCGTTGAAGGCCGAGTTTATATCGGTGAATTGACGCATTGCCACAATCAAGGACACGGAAAATTTTCAAGTCTCGAAGAGGAACGTCTTATATCGGACATCTTCTTTGGTCGAAAACCAGCCTCCACTACCGGTGCGGCTTCCCTTTCTTGATGTGCAGCTGGGAAGGCTATGATCTGTACATTTCATAATATCGCATAGGCTCGGCTCGGTCTAAAATTTTTTGTTGCGTAGGGCCGGGTGTCTAAGTGGCAGGAAAATTTTTGATTTAGCTTGGAAAGTTCGTATATGTGCGGAATAACGGGAACATGGTCGGCCTCTGCGCCTGGCGACGGGCTTTCTTCGGTCGTGGCCCATATGAATCAGACGCTGGTCCATCGCGGACCGGATGCCGGGCATTGCTGGGTTGATGAAGGAAACGGTCTTGCCCTTGGCCAGCGACGTCTGGCGATTGTCGATCTTTCCCAAGCCGGTCTGCAGCCGATGCACTCCCACCGGGACCGCTTTGTCATTGTTTTTAATGGCGAGATCTACAATCATCACGAACTACGAGAGCAGCTGGAGAGTGAGCGAGGCGCTGCAATCGCCTGGCGGGGCACGTCCGACACGGAAACCCTGCTTGAGGCAATCGAAGCCTGGGGGTTGGTCAAGGCGTTGCAGCGCGCGACAGGCATGTTTGCGTTGGCGCTTTGGGACAAGAAGGAGCGCCAGCTCCATCTGGCGCGTGATCGGTTTGGCGAGAAGCCGCTTTATGTGGGTTGGGCCGGTGGGCCTGATAAGAGCCATCTGGTTTTTGGATCAGAGCTTAAATCGCTGCGCGCCCATCCAGCCTTTGACAATGCCATCGACCGGAACGCGCTGGCGCTTTATCTGCGGTACTGTCACGTGCCAGCACCCTATTCGATCTACGAAAATATTTGCAAGCTTCAGCCCGGTTCAATCGCCACTTTTGATAGTGGAAATCTAAAATCCGGTGCCGATTGGCAAAGCCAAGCCTACTGGCGCTTTGAGGATTTGTCGGTTGAAGCGGCCCGCAGGTCCTATTCAACCGAGGCTGAAGCAACGGATCAGTTGCGGCAGGCCTTGCAAGCTTCAGTGGCCCGTCAGCTTATTGCCGATGTGCCGGTGGGCGCTTTTCTTTCAGGCGGCGTCGATTCGTCTCTTATTGTGGCGCTGATGCAGAAAGTCTCGTCAAAACCCGTCAACACATTCACTATTGGCTTTGAAGATGCGGGTTTCAACGAAGCGCCCTATGCGGCGGCTGTCGCAAGCCATTTGGGCACCAACCACACCGAAGTTATGGTATCCGCAGCGCAGACTCAGGCCATCGTGCCGGACCTTCCCGCCATGTATGATGAGCCCTTTGCTGACAGCTCGCAGATTCCCACAAGCATTGTGTGCCGGATGGCCCGTAAGCATGTCACGGTTGCATTGTCCGGTGATGCTGGCGACGAATTGTTTGCCGGATACAACCGCTATCACATGGGGCCGGCACTTTGGAACAAGACCAGGTCGATCCCGCCATTCGCCAGAAAACTTGCCGGTGCAGGAGTGCAATTGCTGAGCGCGGAACGGTGGGATGCGATTGCCAATGCCACCGGCCTGTCACGGCGCGTATCACAACTCGGCGATAAGCTTCATCGGTTTGGGCATCGATTGGCCGACATGAATTCAATAGATGATCTCTATCATACAACGGTTGTTAAATGGGGTGCCGGGGAATTGCCCATGTGTGTCGGGAACAGACCTGAAGCACCCATCGAACAATTGACTTTCCAAACCGCGTTTGAGTCACCTGAACACCGTATGATGGCATTGGACACGCTGTCCTATCTGCCCGACGACATCCTGGTGAAGGTCGACCGTGCTGCCATGGCCACGAGCCTTGAAACGCGGGTTCCTTTTCTTGATCACCATGTTGCAGAAGTGGCTTGGCGTATGCCCATTGAAATGAAGTTGCGTGATGGGGTGGGGAAACTGCCTCTAAGGCATCTGCTGGACGAACATGTCCCCCGCGCCCTGATCGAGCGCCCCAAAGCAGGCTTTGCCATTCCCATTGGTAAATGGTTGCGTACGGATTTGAGAGAATGGGCAGAGGATTTGCTGGATCCAATCAAAATGCATCAGGAAGGCTATCTCAATCCCGAACCAGTTGCCCAATTATGGACCCAACACCTTTCCGGCATTCGGGACTGGACCATCGAACTGTGGACGGTTTTGATGTTTCAGGCTTGGCTGCGTGAACTGAACAACTGAAGCTTGCCAAATCTTCAGCCAATCCGGTTGAAATCTTGCACGGACACGGTTACGCGCACTGCCATAAGCCGACATTTGCCCGGCACACGCCATGGCTCATATTCCCTTCCAATTGAGAACAGGTTTCAGCACCCATGACGACCGCACTCTATTTATCCTATGATGGTATGACCGACCCCTTGGGCCAATCCCAGGTCATTCCCTATCTGGAAGGCCTGGCGGCGGCCGGACACAAAATCCACCTTGTGTCCGCTGAAAAGTCCCAAGCCCATGCGCGCTTAAAAGAGACAATAGAAGAGCGGCTGGCCGCGTCGGGCATCGTCTGGCACACGATCTCCTACCGCAAAAGCCCCCCCATACTCTCCAGCCTTATGGACATGCGGGAAATTGGAAAACTGGTTAGAAAGATCGATCGCGAACACGATGTCGAAATTCTCCATGCACGCAGTCTTTTCATGGCGGTACTTGCATCGCGCATAAAGCGCAAATCCCAAAAAATCATCTTCGACATGCGCGGATTTTGGGCTGATGAGCGGGTGGATGGCGGCATGTGGAGTTTGAAAAATCCACTTTATCAATTCATCTATCGGTATCTAAAGAAGCAGGAACTCAAACTTGCAGGCGAATGCGAGGCTGTTACGGTGTTAACCCATGCGGCAAAAAAGGAAATGCGCACCTGGGACATCCCTGCCTCAGCCGCCGAAGCGATCGCCGTCATTCCAACATGCGCCGACCTTGATAAGTTCAGTCCGGCCAAGCCTGATGCTGACCGGCCATTTACCTTCGGCTATGTGGGATCGCTCGGCACCTGGTACTTGTTTGATGAGACATTGCAGTTCTTCAACAGGCTGGCTGCGCATCGTCCTGAAGCCAGATTATTGGTTGTAAACCGGCTTGAACACGACATGATCAGACAGGCTGCCAAAAAGGCTGGCATTGATGAGAGCCGGCTCGAAATTGTCAGCGCAAATCATGACGAGGTTCCCGCGCTGGTCTCCAGAATGGATGCGGCCGGTGCGATCATCCGGCCAACGTTCTCAAAGATCGCCAGCGCCCCCACCAAACTTGCTGAATATCTGGGGTGCGGTGTGCCATGCGTCGGCAATACCGGCGTTGGTGATATGGAGCAAATTCTTGAAGGTGCGCAGGTGGGAGTAGCGCTCAATGACTTCTCCCCGGACGACATGGAGCAATCCGCAATGCGGCTGTTGGCACTTGTTGATGATCCCAACACGGCTTCAAGATGTGTCTCCACTGCACATGAATTGTTTTCCCTAAAGGCAGGCGTTAGAGACTATTGCGCGATCTATGAACGACTCAGTGACAAGGTCGAGATCAATCATGGTGCGTAAGGCTTCGCAGGAATGACAGAAAATAAAGTGCCCGGCCCGTGTGATCACAATCCAGACGCGGCATCTAAATCGATGGTCGATTTTTTCTTGCTGGCCGAACGGTCGAACCCAGTTGGGTTGTTGTGGGCACGCAACTAAAATGAGCACAGCGAAAAAGAAACGCATGCTGGTCATCTGCCCTTATCCCGAAGGGGTCGCGGCGGGGCAGCGGTTGAAATACGAACAATATCTCGATGAATGGCGCGCCAATGGCTGGCAGATCGACACTTCCTGCTACATGGACATGCCCATGTGGGAAATCGTTTTCAAACCTGGAAACTATGCCGCCAAATTTCTGGGTGTTGTGCGGGGGCACGCACGCCGACTGTGCGACCTCTTGCGTATTGGGAGCTACGATCTCGTCTACATCCATATGTGGGTCACGCCCGTTGGCACATCGATTATGGAACGTCTGACCCGTCTGCTCGCCAAAAGGATGATTATTGATATTGAAGACAATGTGCTGGAAAGGCAGAAAGTCGAAAAAGGGGAAGACCCCAACCGGTTGGTGCGCTGGTTGAAGGGACCGAACAAGGCCAGATATCTGGTGGCGAACGCCGACCATGTAATCACCGCGTCCCCGTTCGTGAACGATGCCTGTATGGAATTGAACAAGGCCAAAGCGTGCACCCTTATTCCGCCATCGGTAGACACTGACCGGTTTGTTCCCGCCAACCTTTACAAAAATGACCACAGGATTGTGGTGGGTTGGACCGGCACTTTTTCGTCCAAGGTCTATCTTGAGGGCTTGGAAGAGACGTTACGGGAACTTGCCACCCGCGCTCCATTCACGCTCAAGGTGATCGGCAATTTTGACTATGAGTTGGAGGGCGTCGAGGTGGAAAGCATTCGCTGGACCGCAGAGCATGAGGTTCGTGATCTGCAGACCTTCGATATCGGAATATATCCCCTGCCCATGGATGACTGGGTGCTGGGCAAGGCGGGCCTGAAGACAATCCAATACATGGCATTTGGCCTGCCCAGTGTTTCCACCAATGTTGGCGCCACGCCGTTCGTGATCAAGGATCGCGAGACCGGCATTCTTGTGGAGACGCCAGAGCAGTGGCGTGATGCGCTGGAAGACCTGATTCTCAACGCTGCATTGCGCAAGAAGCTGGGCGAAGCGGGTCGCAGGTCCGCAGTCGAGCGCTTTTCGCTGCACGCCGTTGGCCTTGCCTATGGTCACGTATTGAAAACCGTGATGGGCGAACCAAGCGCCTGATTACCTGCAACCAGGCCTGTGAGGCCTTAACGCGATGCGTGACTGGAAAATATGCCTGAAAGAGTATGTTGAAGACTATTACGATGGGTACCTGTGATCGATCAATTTCAGGTTCAAGAGGCTTGAATTGAAATTCCGTTGAAAAACAAAAAGATAGGTGCAGGTGGTACGGAGCGCCTCAAATCGCGCTTGATTAGGACGGTTTAGACCTGCTGCAAATTGTCAAACAATGTGTCGCTGAGTCAGCCAATTTCATCCCTATCTCCTTAGAACATAAGGGGTTTGAGAAAATATGGTTAACTGATTCTTAACTAAGTGTCACTATTTTGGCACAGATCGGCTGTGCTGGGGTGAAGCATCCGGATTTCACTTGACGTTACGTCTCTTTCGGCTAGGTTGTGCTCGATTGAGATTAACAAGGCCCTTGCGAATCGAAGTCAATTTAGGTTTATCTTAGATGGCGATCGATAAGTAAAATCCGTTGGATTATTAATATGTACAAGTTGGACAAGACACTCCGTTTGATGCTGGCGGCATCGATGATGGCATTAACATCCCCGATGACTGCGCATTCGGCTGATATCCTTTCGGCAAGTGAATGTGTGTGCGCTGGCCCTGCGGGTACGGCGGTCAATCTCACAGGCGCAAGCGGTGACGTTTTGATCAGCGGTCCTTCCGGCTTTGAAAAAGCTCCACGGAATTCTGAATTGAATGTGGGCACACAGATTGCGACCGGATTGTCGGCATCTGGCAATGTATCCCTTTCCAATGGCTGCTCCGTTTCACTTGACCCCGACACAACGGTTGATGTGACAGCCGGATCAAGCGGCGGGCTGTGCGTCACGCGCATGGCTGGCGGCATTGGCGGTGCAGGTACTGCTGGTGCAGGCGGAGGCCTTGGAACATTCACAAAAGCCGCAATCGTTGGTGGCGTACTGGCCGTGCCGTTGATCATCTTCCTCACAGATGATGACGACGACGATCCAGCTAGTCCATAAGTCTGTAGCGCTGATTTAGTTTGGTTTTGTGAAGGTCTTGATTGCGTTATTGAGTAGTCAAGTTGGCAAAATCTGGCGGTTTGCGAGCGCTGTTCTCTGCAAAATCCCCCTATCTTGAGAACATCGCTTACCAAGTGATATAATGCGTTGTAGCCGTCTGGTTGTGGCTTCATGCGCATCTGGTATGGCCAGGTCATAACTAGGCCGTATTTTTGTCCCATCGAGGGGCAGTTAGAGGTCGTTTAGTCCATCTTGATGTTTTTTGGATAAACTGCCCGCATGCGAGAGTACCTTTTGGGGAAACGGGAAAAGTTCAGATCATGCGTTGTTCGCCAGTCCATATGAACAGAAATACGGTTTCAGGCGTTATTTCGCTGTTGTTCGTGATGGCTCTTTCTTTCGTATTGACCGGTTGTGTTTCAAACGGCGCGAGCCTCAATCAAAATTCTTCACCTTCAGATGTTCAAGTTGGCTCCAAGTCAGGGGACATCAGGGTTGTGGCCTTCTTGCCACCGCCCAATGGTGTGTTGAATTCTGACAATAAGATTGCTGCCAGCGATGTGCTGGAAGTCGATGTTTTCCAGGTGGATCAATTGGACCGGACGGTTGAGGTCAGCAATACCGGCACCATCCAATTGCCACTTATTGGAATTGTGAAGGCCAGCGGCCTGACATCGCGTGAACTGGAACGACAAGTCACCGCTAAATATGCCGCCAATTATCTGCAGAATCCCCAGGTGAGTATATTCGTAAAAAGCTCAGCGGCCCGACAGGCCACTGTCGATGGTGAGGTGAACAAGGCTGGCCTCTATCCGGTCACGGCACAATCGTCCCTTTCCAGCATTCTTTCCCAGGCGGGCGGGCTGAAGAAAATTGCAGACACGTCCAAAGTTTTCGTATTCCGCAATGTCGGAAAAGAACGCCAGGTCGCCAATTATTCGCTGGACGCGATCAGGAACGGCACGAAAGCGGACCCGCGCATCTATGGTAGTGATGTGGTTGTGGTGTTCCCGTCAAAAGGGAAAGTTGCCATGGAGAATTTGAAGGACGCGCTGGGTTTGGCTCGGTCCGCGGTATCCGTCACCCCATTGCTGTAAGCTAATTTGCGGCAATTTGTGTTTGCCTGACCGGAACATGTGCCTGCCACTATTTTGGCTGCACTCCGCAACTGAACATTTTGCAATATTGAATTGGGCGCGACCTCAAACAGGTCTCGTCACACGGAATAATATTCCCGATACCACTCAACAAACTGGCGAACGCCATCTTTCACCGAGACTTTCGGTTTGTAGTCGACCGCATCTTTGAGATTATCGACATTGGCATAGGTATTGGGGACATCGCCCGGTTGCAGCGGAAGCAATTCACGCTCAGCTTCAATGCCGAGCACTTCCTCGATCGCTTCAATATATTCCATCAGTTTCACCGGGCTGTTATTGCCGATGTTGTAGATGCGGAAAGGGACCGATGATGTGTTGGGATTTGGATCGGCAGAACTCCATTCAGGATCCGGAAGCGCCGGTTGATCTGTAACCGCCACAACGCCGGCCACGATGTCGGTGACGAAAGTGAAATCTCGGGAGTGTTGCCCATAGTTGAACACCTTGATGGGTTTTCCCTCAAGCATGTTTTTCGTGAACAAAAACAGCGCCATATCAGGGCGTCCCCAGGGGCCATAAACGGTGAAGAAGCGCAGTCCCGTTGTCGGCAGGCGATAGAGATTGCTGTAGGAATGGGCCATCAATTCGTTAGCGCGTTTGGTGGCGGCATAGAACTGAAGCGGGTGATCTACCGTGTTTGATTCCGAAAATGGCATCGCCGTATTCATGCCATAGACGCTTGATGTGGATGCATAGACGAAATGGCCCACACCCGCCCGGGCGCTCAAATCAATCAAATTTGTAAACCCGGTCAAATTGGATTCAACATAGGCCTGGGGATTTTCCAGACTGTAGCGAACACCGGCCTGGGCCGCCAAATTGATCACCCGATCGAAACTGTGCGCGTCAAAACACTTACGCATCGCCTCCAGATCGGCTAGATTGATGTTGTAAAACTGAAATGTGCCTTTGGAGGATTTTGCCTTTTCATAGGTCAGTTCCAGCCGCCGCTTTTTCAGCTCTGGATCGTAATAGTCGTTGAGCGAATCCAAGCCGACAACGTCATGCCCATCGCTCAATAATTGCAATACGGTGTGAAACCCGATGAACCCTGCGTTTCCGGTTACGAGCATCTTCATGTAAGGCCCCTTTCAAGGAACACCGCAAGCCGATTAAACTGGCCGGGACGAAACGTCACCGCACCAAAATCCAATTAAAGAAAAATCAGTTTCAAACATCTGCCACAAATATGGTGAAGAACCTGATATCCAAAAAAAATTGGCAAAGGTCTGGTCACCAGTCCGGGGCCGCATTCATAGAATATTGCGGCTGATTATGGCTAAACCAAGTGACGGTGACGTGGACCTCTTCCAACGTCACCGTCTTTGCCATATACAAATATTTGTGGCAACCGCGCAGGGGCGGGCACATTTGTTCAGATGCAATGTCGAGAGCATTTTGGCAGATCATTCATTCGTTTAATTGGAGCGACAGCTGCAATCGAAATCAACTGAGCATCAATTGAACGGCTCATGATTTCATTTTGGCTTCCAATCGTGCAGGCGGAATAACAGGGACTGGATCGAATTCATGCATCAGGATCCGCGAGGGGGAGATCGGTACGCACTTGCGCCAATACGTGGTGCACAGATGCCTGCCTCTCCGATGCAATACGGCTATGGATATGGTTATGGGCAGCCGGGGCAGGACCCTTTTCAAACTCAGGAACCGACTTTCGATTTCTTTCAGATACTGGCAATCGCGGTGCGGTGGCGGTGGCTCATCGTCACACTAACAGCGCTTTGTCTGTCCCTGGGCCTGCTCATCACCTTGTTGCTGCCACCGAAATATCTCGCATCTGCAAAAATCGAAGTTTCTGCCCAGTCGGCAAAAGTGCTGCAGGATTTGGAAATCGTATCAAACTCGGCGGACTTGTCGCGGGCACAAAGCACAGCCATTCAACGACTTGGCAGCCGCTCCCTGTTTGAACGTGTGGTATTTGAGCTCGACCTGACCAAGGATGAGAAATTGCTGTTTCCCAGCAATCCATTGAGCATAAATGCGTTGGTAAGTACGGTACTTGGAAAAAGCGACCGCGCTGTTTTGGACAATATGAGCGCGCCCCAACGAGAACGCATCGCGGTTGGTGCGATCGCACGCGGTGTGGTTTTAACCCCCGTGCGTGGCACCAATATTGTTGAAGTCGGGTTCTCCAGCGGCGATCCCCAACGGTCGGCAAAAATCGCCAATCAAATCGTCGCCAGCTATGTGGATCAAAGGATCGATAAGGGAAGTGAAACCTCCGATACCGTTCGCGAGTTCATCACCGATCAGGTCAGTCAAGTCAAAGGTCGTCTACAAAAATCAGAGGAAGAACTGCTCGTCTACGCCAAGAAGGCGAACATCACGATCACGCAGGATGAGACATCGCTCATCTCCAATAATATTCAGCAGATCAACGAATCACTGGCAAAAGTGATCCAGGAGCGGCTGCAATATGACCGCAGGGCTGAACAGATCAGGGCTGGCAAGGCGGCCAGTTTGCCAAGCGTTGTGGAAAACGAAGCACTATCCAACCTGCAATCAAAAATCACGACCCTGCGAGCCGAGTATCGCGAAAAACTTGCAACCTTCAAACCAAACTTTCCGCTCATGAAAAGCTTGCGGGCGCAAATTGGTGAACTGCAAAATCAGGAGAAGCGTCTGGTCAATGCCATTGCTGAATCCGTTATTGTCAAACACCAGGGTGTAATTTCCAACGAAAAGGACCTTCGCGCCAAGTTGGAGGAGCTGGAAGCCGAGCAACGCGAATATCAGGACAAGACAGTCCAATACACAATCCTCAAGAGGGAAGTGGATTCCAACCGCAAGCAATATGAAGCCTTGATCGGCAAACTCAACGAAGTGGGCGTGGGCGCTGAATTGCGCACGTCAAACGCCGAGATTATCGAATCGGCAATACCCATTCACAGTCCCTATTCTCCAAACATGCTGATCAACCTTGCTGCGGCTCTGATGATGGCTTTCGCGCTGTCAGGCGCTTCCATCTACGTGCTTGAACTGCTGGATAATTCAATATCAAGCCCTGATCAGGTCGAGAGTATTCTCAAACTTGCGCTTCTGGGCATTGTGCCGCGTGTGGAGGAAAAGGCCCTGCGCGAGGCATTGGAGACAGTCGGCTCGTCCCTATCGGAAGCCTACCGGTCTCTGCGCACATCCTTGCAATTTGTCGGTTCAAATGGCGTCCCTGAAACGCTGCTGGTGACCAGTGCGGAGGCTGGCGAGGGCAAATCTACCACCGCACAAAAAACAGCCATTGAGTTTGGATCACTTGGCACAAAAGTGCTGCTGATTGACTGCGATATGCGCAAGCCCAACCTTCAAAGACTGTTTGGATGTGACAACATTATTGGCTTGTCCAACATCCTCACAGGCACGTTGCGCCAGGAAGATATGGCCAATGTTTTCCGCAAAACTGAATATGAAAATGTAACATTGCTGACATCGGGCAAGATCCCCCCAAACCCCGCCGACTTGCTATTGTCGCAGCGCATGGACATGCTGGCAAAAGCGGTTCAGGAGCGCTTCGACCTGGTGATTTTTGACGGGCCTCCTGTAATCGGTTTGTCCGATGCGCCAATTCTGTCCCACCTGGCACAGGGAACGTTGCTGGTTGTCTCGTTTAACCAGGTCTCGCGGAAATCTTGTCTCAATGCGATCAAGCGATTGCGGGCTTCGGGCGGCAATATTCTTGGGGCAGTGATTACAAAGTTCGATTCAGGCTCGCTCAATATCGACAGCAGCTATAAGTATATGGCTTATAACTATTACGAATATGGCGACGACAAATCTGTGATAACCGCCCGGGAGGGTATCGAAAATGAGCAAGTGGTCGCGGACCCTTCATCGTTTGGCTCTTCTTTGCGTCGGTTCGCTCGTCGGATTTTTGGTGGTTCTAACGGGTCTGCCTGAGATCTTCGGCTCAGATCGTTTGGTTGGCATAAACCGGATTAATCCACTTGAAACAGATGGCATGAATGCAGCCATTGTTTACCGGCTTCGTACGACCAAACCCGACGACGCTGAAAAACTGAGGCAACTTGCAGCTGACGCAAAGCGATCTGCCGCCAGTGCGCCCATCGATGCAAATGTCCTGGCGCTATATGCCGAAACGCTGTTCGCCAAAGGGGATGCTAACGAAGGTATCAAATTTGCCAATCTGGCACTGCAACTTGATCCCACAAACCGCGTGGCGATCCAGCGGGTGATTGTTTCAGGAACTGACCCGGCGAGCTATCGCCAAAGCGTTGAACACCTGGATGCCCGGTTCCGGCGCAATCCCAAAAGCATTGTCGAGTTCAAACCTATATTGGCGGCTTTGCTGGCCAACCAAACAGGCTTTGAAGCCCTGCGCGATTTGTTGGCACAAAAGCCGAGCTGGAGCTTGACATTCTTTGATCAATTGTTGGCCGATGAGGAAAATTTAAGTCAGCTGCCAAAACTGATTTTGGAACTGCATAATCTGGATCCAAATGCGAACCGCCGTGCTGTGAGCCTGACGGTAAGCAAGTTGCTGACTGCCGGCGAATATCAACAGGCACACCGCTTGTTCATTTTTACCAAGAGCGAAAATGACGAAGCACTCAATGGCTACATTTTCAACCGAAACCTGACCCAGCCCAAAGATGGCAGTCCGTTTAACTGGACCTATGCTTCCAACCAATCAGCCAGCATTGAATGGCAGAAAGTCGGAAAAACCGACGGTCGCCTGAGAGTTGGTTTTCTTGACAAGCCGCTGAAACATATAAATTTGTCGCAAAACTTCATTTTGCCCGGCGGCAGCTATGAGCTGACCATAAATATGGATGGAGAGGGGTTGAAACTTCCCAAACCGGTGGGTTGGCGTTTGATTTGTCTTAGACCAAACCGAACTATTGCCACGCTGCCAA
This sequence comes from uncultured Rhizobiaceae group bacterium, assembly GCA_937930845.1. GTDB lineage: Bacteria > Pseudomonadota > Alphaproteobacteria > Rhizobiales > Rhizobiaceae > Pseudahrensia. The sequence continues at coordinate 309,637 of CALHBJ010000008.1, read as the reverse complement.
TTGAACAGGGCACTTATGAAGCTAAGACACTTACTGCAACGTTCGATGTGGTTTCGAATGAGTGTGAAATGTTTCGCCTTTCAACATACGGCCGCTCCAATGTAAAAAATTACAATGAGCGATTTTCGGGCCAGTTCTATTTAAACTCGGTGGATCTCAAACGCATGGCTGCCGCTTCCAATGGGTAGGTTACTGTCATTAAAAAACCTGTTGGGCTGCCTGATGGTTGTTGCGATGGTTTTCGGTGGCCACGCGGCGTTTGGCGAAACCAACGATACGATGCTCATGCTGGCAACGGTCGCTATTTCAACGCTTGTACTCCTGGCGCGTCCGCGTGGGTCCAGTCTGGAAAATCGCATTGTGGTGCTGTTTTGCGCAGTAATTTTCCTGGTGGGTGTTCAATTGGTGCCGATCCCATGGATCAATGTGCTCGCCACCCAAAACGCCATTCCCGAATTATTGGCCAATGAATTGTCTTCGGCCCGACCGTGGCAGTCGATCAGCCTAAACCCTGGACGTACGCTGGACGTATTTTCGTGGTTGTTGGTGTTTGGCCTGTTTTTCATCTCCCTGTCCCGGCTCGCTACGGAAGATCTGTTCGGGCTGGTTCCGTTTTTTCTGATTGGCGTGGCCTGCAATGTTATGGTCGGCACCATTCAGTTCATCACCTACAGCCCCCAGGAACGCCTGATCTCCAACATCACGACGTATCAGGCGGGCTTTTTTACCAATGCAAACCACTTTGCCACCTTAATGGCGGCGTCAATTCCAATTGTCCTGTTCATGCTTTCAAGCCGACGCCGCTATCTGTTGATGCTTCTGTACATAGCCGTTGCGTTTACGATGATTTTTCTGTCCGGCTCGCGGGCAGGAATGATGCTTGGCGTTACAGCGACGGTGGCTACCCTGCTTCTGGTTCTGCAATTGGGGGCCGTATCAAGATGGACATTTGCTGTTGGCTCGCTTGTGGCAGTGGTAATTTCCTACACTCTCATATCGCGCCTGTTGGTTCAGGGATTAAGAGATGATGTGCGCAGTACAATTGCCACCACAACATGGGAAGGCATTTGGGACAATTTGCCATGGGGCGTGGGATTTGGCGCTTTTCAGGACGCCTACCGGGTGTATGAAAAAATGTCAGATATCCAAGGCGTGTTCATCAACCACGCCCACAATGATTATCTTGAACTGATTTTCGAAGGCGGAATACCGGCTGTGTTGGTGCTCTTTTTGTGCCTTGTCACGCTGGCAATCCAGACATGGCGGGTGCGCGGATTTCAGGCAAGGCTTATCTCCAGCCTTGCGGTGTGGATTATCCTTCTCCATTCCATTGTCGACTACCCGTTGCGCACATTCTCCATGTCCATCGTATTCCTGTATTTGATCGCCATCGTCTTTTCTGTTCGGGCGCGCAGTAATTTGCACTCCTCCGAGCCGGAGCAAATGCTCCAAAGCACCTTGCCGAGCAGGGCCTTCATCAATCGAAACGCGCCCCGATCAATCGCCAGTTAGACCGTCGGTATTCTCAACGATATTGTTTAGCGCCGTCAGCAGTTGCGACACCTGGCTGGAAGATAGACCTGCCAGCGCCGCCTCTTCCTGTTGAGCACTCAATTGGAAAAGATGGGCAACCCGTTCTTCGCCTTCAGGTGTTGAATTCACCATCATGCGTTCGCCATTGAGGTTGATTTCGCATAACCCTTCTTCACTGAGTTTTTGAGACAATTCGCGGGCTTTAACCTGACTGATGAATACTCTTGCGGCCAGTTCCTGGGTGGTGCGCCCACTGTGGCCATGCAGAGACGCCAATAACCGCCACTCGGGAAGCGACAACCCGCTATCAGTCACCGCATGGTGAAACTGTTCGCTCATCTGATGGTAGGCGCGGGACAAATGATACAGCAGCAGATTATCAATTGTGCCTCCAGAATCGCCCTCGCTGCCCGTGTTTTGGGCTGCCGGATTGGATTGTGCCAGAGGTGTTGCCGTTGCATAGGCGCCTGCCCGAAACACCAGGCCATCTTCGGCACTGGTTTTCAGGTCGACCACCCGGCCCACAATGATCCAATGATCTCCGCCTTCATAGACCGCCCAGGTTTCGCAATCGAACCGGGCCGCCGCGCCATCCAGCACCGGATTGCCGTTTGCGCATAGGGAATAGTCCAGACCGCTGAATTTGTCCGCACCACTTTTTGCAAAGCGGTTTGACAGCGCAGACTGTTCAGCCGCCAGGACATGGACGGCAAAGGTTTTGGTGTCCCTGAATGTTTCCGCCGAATGGGCCGCTTTGGTTACGCTCCACAAAATGAGCGGCGGATCCATGGAGACTGAGTTAAAGCTGGAAACCGTCATGCCCACAGGCGCGTTGTCACCATCCGTTGTGGTAATGATTGTAACGCCTGTAGCAAAGCTTCCCAGGGCATCGCGAAAAACACGGCTGTCAAAGGCCGTTTTGTCGGCAGTGATAGTGTTAGACATGTTTCAGCTCTATTTCAGGAAATCGTGGATCCGGTCTACCAATTCATCTTTTTGGTACATGTCGTAATAGGCCGAAGCCATCAGAGCAGGTGGTCCAAAGAAGAAGCGCTCATACAATGCCTGACGGCTGCCAAAGCCGGACACAGCAACATCATGGGCCAGTCTGTAAAGTGCCACGCGGTCGCGGGATTCCAGGTTGGTGAGCTGGAAATATTGGGCAACATCATCGGCCATATCGTTTTCGAAGTCGGCTTCAGCCGGTGTCGCAACCAGGGATGATGATCCCAGCAATTGCAGGATTTCCACCATGCGCGGATACATTTTCGGGAACAGATTGCGTGATGTGTCGATGGGGCCGCGCAGGGGAATGAAATTGCCATATTCATCCTCATGGGCCTGAACTTCCGAAGAGTGCAGCAATGCCCGCACCGTTTCGGTCATCATCATGACTTCCGAAATCATGCCCTTTGTGTGAAGGTCTTTGTCACGCCCGGTTGCCTTTGCAATGGCACACATCAGCCCCACCATGAATTCCGATTTGGCAAGCTTGCCACAAGCCACCTGGTGCATCATGTGGACCACGGCATTTGTGGTGTTGAACGCCTGATTGCACAATTCCGGTTGCCCATACATGAACACCCGCTCCCACGGCACCAACACGTTTTCAAAGATGACAACCGCGTCCATCTCTTCATAGCGCGACGCCAGCGGCGCATCAAAATGCGACTTGCCGTGATCATAGGTGTCACGGCAAATCAGTTTCAGGCCCGGTGTCGCGATCGGCAAAGCAAATGCGAATGCGAAGGGAATATTGTCATCGGAGCCGCGCAACACTGTCGACGGAAAGACTTCGATCTCGTCTGACAATGGTCCAAGGGTGGCCAGCAGGCGGGCCCCGTTCACGATGATCCCGGCGTCTGTTTCCTTCACAACCTGAAGCGCGACCTTGTCGCTGAATTTGCCGCTGGCGGCCAGTTCGAAATTCACGCTTGGGTTCACCAATGTGTGGGTGAGCACCTTATCGTTCTTGCGGGCATAGTCATAAAACGCAGTCATATTTGAAGCAAAGTCAGCCTGGCCCTTGGTGCCCTGGGCCAGAAAATCGGTTGCAGATGCAAATGCCATCAAAGAGGCGTTCTTATAGTCTGGTGTTCTGCCAAACATACCGTTCGACCATTTGGCCCATTCATAATAGCTGCGACCGCGAGCGGCGACATCTTCCACCGACTTTGGCATGTGATAGGCCATGGCACAGCGGTCGCCGTCGGCATCTTCATAGGTGACGGTGTCGCGAAACTTCGGATCGTGCTGCCGGTCCAGAAACGAAGCCAAAGTGGCCGCACCGCGGGCAATCCCGGGTTCGCTGGTCACATCGTCGACCCGTTTTCCCCGTGTCCAAACTTCACGGCCGTCCTTCAGGCCGGCAAGGTATTCCGCACCGGTTCGGATGCCGCGGCCACTGGTCTGCTGGTTGGATGTTGTGTGTGTGTCGTGATCGCTCACATTGGCGTCAACCGATTGGGGAGTTTGATCCAGAGTTTCCATGTGCGTTTTCCTCTTGAGCAGTGTTGGCGGCGGTAAGGCTTAGCCGTTGATCGGTGTTTTTTGGGTTTCAGGATTGTTCATGCCGTCACAGACTTTGAGCAGCAATTCTTTCAGTTGCAGCCATTCTTCCGGCGCAACTGTGCGTTCCAGCCGCTCGTTGATTGCAGCGACATGGGGACTGACTTGAGTTTCTAGTTCGCGGCCCTTTTGTGACGCCACCACATATACAATGCGGCGGTCTTTGACTGAGCGGACGCGGTTCACCAGCTCTTTTTTCTCCAGTCGGTCGATGATTCCCACCAGGCTTGGAGAAGGTAAGAGTGTGCGTGCGGAGAGATCGGCAGATGTGATTTTTTTGGATTCCCACAAAACGCGCAGCACCCGCCATTGCTGATCGGTGAGATCGAAGCGGGCAAAGAGCGCACGGAACTCAGGCATCACGCTATCCAGCGTTTTGTGCAGCAGCATTGATAAAGAAGTATCAAACTCATTCATAAATTAGCCGACCCTGTATTGCACGAAGATTTCATATGTGTATTATTCACATATGAATTAAAATCATTGTAGGCCTCCTGTCAACCCGGTGGCTGCAACAGATCATCAGCCAACCCTGGCATGACGTGAAATGGAAGGATGCCGTTCTATGGCACAGTTAGAAGACAACATCGCCAAACTTGAGGACTATCTAAAGCGCTTTCGCGATGGCGGAGTTCTCAATCACATTAATGGCAAATCCCAGGCGTCGTCGTCGGGTGCAACATTCGACAATCATTCGCCTGTCGATGGTAAGCTGATTTGTGCCGTTGCCCGCGGCACTGCAGACGATGTGGATGCCGCGGCAAAAGCGGCGAAAGCAGCGTTTCCTGCCTGGCGGGACATGCCGGGGACCGAGCGGAAGAAAATTCTCCATCGCATAGCAGATGGCATCGTCGCCCGGGCTGAAGAGATCGCCTTTGCCGAATGCTATGATACGGGCCAGGCCCTGCGGTTCATGTCCAAGGCGGCCATTCGGGGCGCGGAAAACTTTCGATATTTTGGTGATTTGGCACCATCGGCAAGGGACGGGAAGCAACTGCCTTCCGCAACTTTGATGAATGTCACAACCCGGCTTCCCATTGGGCCGGTTGGTATTATAACGCCGTGGAACACACCATTTATGCTTTCCACGTGGAAGATCGCCCCGGCTCTGGCGGCTGGCTGTACGGTAGTCCACAAGCCGGCTGAATTCTCGCCGGTAACAGCGCGCATCCTATTGGAGATCGCGGAAGAGGCCGGATTGCCACCTGGGGTGTGGAACCTGGTCAACGGTTTCGGTGAAGAAGCCGGTAAGGCATTGACGGAACACCGCGACATTAAGGCGATTGCGTTTGTGGGCGAATCCCAGACCGGGTCCATGATCATGCGTCAAGGAGCCGCAACGCTGAAACGGGTTCATTTTGAACTGGGTGGCAAAAATCCGGTCGTGGTCTTCGATGATGCAGATCTTGATCGCGCGCTGGATGCGGCGATCTTCATGATCTATTCACTCAACGGGGAACGCTGCACATCTTCTTCGCGTCTGCTGATCCAGGATTCAATTGCTGATAAATTTCTGGAGCGCATGGTTGCGCGGGTAAACAATATCCGTGTGGGACATCCTCTCGATCCGGATACGGAAATCGGACCGCTTATTCACAAAGAGCATTTCGACAAGGTTTGCAGTTATTTCGACCTGGCCAAATCCGAAGGCGCAACGATTGCTGCCGGTGGTGAGGCCATTGCGGGGGATGGATATTTTGTCCGCCCAACCCTGTTCGCCAATGCCACCAACGACATGCGCATCGCACAGGAAGAAATTTTTGGCCCCGTTTTGACGGCCATCACCTTCGACAGTGAAGAGCAGGCGCTGGCCCTCGCCAACGACACGCAATATGGCCTGACCGGCTATGTGTGGACCAATAATATCGCACGCGCCATGCGGTTTACCGAAAAACTCGAAGCCGGAATGATCTGGGTGAACTCAGAGAATGTCCGCCATCTGCCCACACCTTTCGGCGGTGTGAAAGCCAGCGGCATCGGCCGTGATGGCGGAGACTGGTCCTTCGAATTTTACATGGAACAAAAACACATCGGTTTTGCCACCGGTGCACATAAAATTCCTCAACTGGGAGCTTAATCAATGCCATTGCCCGAATCGGTTTTAGATCCATCCTTCAACATCGTGCGTCTTTCCCATGTGGAATACAGCGTCACTGACCTGGCGGCGTCAAAAGCGTTCTACGTGGATATCCTGGGACTACAGGTCACCGGAGAAGAAGATGGGCGCATCTATCTGCGCGCCATGGAAGAGCGTGGCCACCACTGTATCGTCCTGCGTCAGGCTGAAGAAGCGAGCGTGCATGTGCTTGGCTTCAAGGTCTGGAGTGAAGATGATCTCGACAAAGCAAAAGTGTTTTTCGAAGAACAAGGCCTGGCAACTGAATGGGTGGAACGGCCACATATGGGCCGCACTTTGCGCACCCGCGATCCCTGGGGAATTCCACTTGAATTCTATGCCAAAATGGATCGTCTGGAGCCCATCCATCAAAAATACAAACTCTACAACGGCGTCAAACCCTTGCGCATCGACCATTTCAATATGTTCTCGGCCGATGTCGATGCTTCCGTGGCGTTCTATAATTCCATGGGTTTCCGCACGACCGAATATACCGAAGACGCTGATTCCGGTCGCATCTGGGCAGCCTGGATGCACCGCAAGGGCGGTGTTCACGATGTGGCTTTCACAAATGGTACAGGTCCACGCCTACACCATACCGCATTTTGGGTGCCAACGCCGTTGAACATTATTGACCTACTCGATTTGATGGCGACCACGGGATACGTGTCGAACATCGAACGCGGGCCGGGGCGTCACGGCATTTCAAATGCCTTCTTTCTTTATGTGCTGGACCCCGATGGTAATCGCATCGAGATCTATTGCTCAGACTACCAAACGGTTGACCCGGATATGGAGCCAATCAAATGGGATCTCAAAGACCCCCAGCGACAAACTTTGTGGGGCGCTGCTGCTCCACGCAGCTGGTTTGAGCAGGGCAGTGTGTTTGAGGGGGCCGAGTTGAAGGAAAGTGAACTCAAGGCACAGCCCATCATTGCGCCTTAATCAATTGCGCGATGCGTGGTCAAAGCTTCGGTTCTTGCCCGATGAGATGCACTCTGCATTGCCCCCGTCCAAGTTTTTGGTCGGGGGCAATTGCAATCTGTCACCAATGACATACGAACTGGCGATACGTCAGACAATGTCTCCATTAGGCGTTTCTAAGACGCACCGGTCGGGTTAAATTTGCCTTGTGAAAGGCTCATCAGGATACCCGCATGAAACCCAATATCGTTCTCATCATGGCCGACCAATTGGCACCCCAGTTCACCGGTGCCTATGGACATCCGCTGGTGCAAACACCTCACATGTCTGCGCTTGCGGCGCGCGGCACCCGGTTCGATGCCGCCTATTGCAATGCGCCACTATGCGCGCCGTCGCGATTCAGTTTTATGTCTGGTCAACTGGTTACCCGCATCGCGGCTTATGACAATGCCAGCGAATTTCCCGCATCTGTTCCCACTTTCGCCCATTACTTGCGGATGATGGGTTACCGCACCTGTTTGGCAGGTAAGATGCATTTTGTCGGCCCGGATCAATTGCACGGTTTCGATGAGCGCATCACCACTGACGTGTATCCGTCAGATTATGCCTGGACGCCCGATTGGGAATTGCCTGATGAACGGATCGACAAATGGTATCATAATATGGATTCCGTGCGCGAAGCGGGGGTCGGCACGGCAACCTTCCAGCTCGACTTTGATGAAGAAGTCGCGTTTTACGCCAAGCGCCGCATATTTGACTTCGCCAGATACAAACAGGAACCATTTTGCCTGGTGGCCAGTTTCATCCATCCCCATGACCCTTACGTGGCGCGCCCGGAATGGTGGAACCTCTACAAGAGCGAAGACGTAGATATGCCACGCCACGTCTTTGACCATGATCAGCAAGATCCATTCTCAAAACGATTGATGGATGGCATTGAAGCCAGCTCCGTTGCTGTCAGTGAGGAAGAGGTACGCAACGCGCGCCATGCCTATTTTGCCAACACATCTTACTTCGACAGCAAGGTCGGTGAATTGGTCCAATCGCTTGAAGAAGCCGATCTGTTGGACAACACATTTGTCATCGTCACCGCAGATCACGGCGACATGCTGGGCGAGCGCGGGCTGTGGTACAAAATGAATTTCTTTGAACATTCCGCACGGGTGCCGTTGATCATGTCTGGACCTGGAATTCATGCCGGCGTGAGTGAACGGGCCTGTTCATTGGTGGATATTCTGCCCACACTGGTTGATATCGCTGCCCAGGATGGGGACGCCCAACCGGAGTTGGGCCAGCCAATTGACGGCCGGTCACTCTTGCCACTGGCGCAGGGTGTTGACGACGCGGAAGATGAAGCACTTGGTGAATATTGCGCTGAAATGACATCGCATCCGGTGTTCATGATCCGCCGAGGATCGTACAAATACATTCATTGCGACGTGGACCCGCCCATGTTGTTCGATCTCGCCACCGATCCCGACGAATTGAATAACCTGGCGCAGAACGCAGATCATGCAGCACTTGCAAAAGCCTTTGCCGATGAAGTGCAGCAAAGATGGAACAGTGAACAAATTCGCACCCATGTCATAGCCACGCAAAAGCAGCGCCGCGCTGTTCATAAAGCAATGCAACATGGAGAACTGGCGCACTGGGATTACAATCCACCGCGTGTCGCCAGTGAAGAATATGTGCGCAACCATATGGACTGGACCGAGGCGGCCGCATCCACCCGCTATCCGCCTTTGAAAGGATCGAAGAGCCGTTCGTGAATTGACCTGCATATTGCAGGGTCATCAAATTTGAGCCGGGCAGGGCAGGCGCAGTCTAATGAACTGGCAAGCTGCATTTGCCGTTTCAATTTTGTGCCGCATGTAGTCAAATGCACCAAATGCCTAACATGGGGAGACGCCGAAAATGGACTGCATTTTCGTTCAGATTCGTTGCAAGCCTGGAACCACATATGAGGTTGCAGACGCGATCGCGGAAAGAGAGATCCATTCCGAACTCTATTCCACCAGTGGCGAGTACGATCTGCTCGTCAAGATGTATGTGCCTACCGGTGAAGACCTTGGAAAATATCTCAACAGCAATTTGCTGAACACGCCGGGGATTGAACGATCCCTGACCACCACAACCTACAAAGCTTTTTAAAAGCGGTTGAGGTGATAAGCGGCTTACGCCATTTGCCGGTGATTGATGCAAACTGAGCTCATCATTTTTGACTGCGATGGCGTGTTGATCGACAGCGAGATCATCAGCGCAACAACGCTTATCGAAATGCTAAAGCCCCTGGGCATGAAGATTGATATTGCATTTGTGCAGCGTCATTTCCTGGGGCGCAGTTTTCCAACCGTAGCCGAACACCTGCGCAATGAATTCTCAATGGACCTGCCGGCGGATTTCGAAGCCACCTATCGAAGCCGGTTGCTGGGCGATTTCGAGATCGAATTGCGGCCAACACCGGGCGTGCAACACGTATTGGCGACCATTGGCCTGCCCATTTGCGTGGCGACGAGCAGCAGCCCCGAACGGGTGGCCCGGTCTTTGGAAATCACCCAATTGGCCGATTTTTTCAACGGCAGTGTGTATACGGCATCCATGGTGAAAAGGGGAAAACCCGCCCCCGATCTGTTCCTCCATGTCGCCGAAGAAATGCGGACCGCCCCTTCAAAATGTCTCGTGATTGAGGACAGTCAGCCTGGGGTTGAAGCCGCGCTTGCGGCGAAAATGCAAGTGGCCCGATACCTCGGCGGCAGCCACTTTAACGGGGTCGCTGAACAGGCGGCAAAAAATACACACCCCGTGCCGGTTTTTGACTCTTGGGCAAAATTCTTGGACATGTTTCCGCAAGCGCTTGGGAAAATATGAAACAGATGGCACATGGCGAGTAGGGCAGAAAACGAAGAAAGCAGGCTGGATGAAGCCGCCCGGGCGGGCTGGCTTTACTACGTCGCGGGCAATACCCAGGATGAAATTGCCCGAAAACTTGGTGTTTCGCGCCCCTCGGCGCAGCGTCTTGTTTCCCTCGCGGTCAGCGAAAAACTCATCAAAGTGCGTTTGGATCATCCAATCGCGCGTTGCATGGAAATCGGCCATGAGCTTAAGCAGCGCTATAATCTGAAAGCCTGTGAAGTTGTTCCCAGCGACCGTGAAGCGCCAAATTCAATCGCCGGACTTGCGCAAGCAGGGGCCCACGAGATTGAAAAATATCTCAAATCGAACCATCCCAAGATTATTGCCATCGGCACCGGGCGAGCCTTGCGCGCCTGTGTGGAACAGATGCCGCCGCTTGATTGTCCCCAGCACCGGATCGTTTCCTTGTTGGGCAATATGATGTCCGATGGCTCCGCCAGCCCGTTCAACGCCGTTGTGCGATTGGCCGACCGTGTCAAAGCACGGCATTTTCCCATGCCTTTGCCAGTATTTGCCCGCTCGGTTGAAGAGCTTGCCTTGATTCATGATCAGGAGCCGGTGCGCAACATTCTCGATTTGTGCAAACAGGCTGATGTAACATTTGTCGGTGTGGGCAGCATGGATGACCAGGCGCCTTTGCTGGAAGATGGCTTCGTCACCAGAGAAGATATGCGGGCTTTGAACCGGGCAGGTGCCGTGGGCGAAATAACGTCCTGGGCTTTCGATGAAAACGGAAAACTCATTGACGGTCTGTTAAATGATCGCGTGGCGAGCGCCCCGATTGTGGCGAATGCAGCCAATCCCGTTTTTGGCATTGCGGCTGGAGAGTCAAAAGTCGCTGCGATCTCTGCAGCACTGCGCGGCGGGCTAATCAATGCGCTGATTACCAATGAGCTCACAGCCGAGCGCCTCATCAGCGACTGAATTCCGTTTTCCCTCCGCACTTGTTGAAAAAAGCGCAGGAACCGGATTGACTCCCGGCGGCTTTTCAATGAGTATTTGCTCGCACACTTAGCATTTGCTCATTTCCGAGCAATTGGGAGGAAATCATGAAGAATACCGCACGCGCCCTTTTGGGCGCTGTTGTTGCGTCTTTGATGACGTCAACAGCTTTTGCTGAAAAGCTAACCATTGCCACCGTTAACAACGGTGACATGATCCGTATGCAGAAATACACAGACGACTTCACCAAGAAAACTGGTCACACAGTTGAGTGGGTGACGTTGGAAGAAAATGTCCTGCGCCAGCGCGTAACCACGGACATCACCACCAAGGGCGGTGCTTTCGACATCATGACAATCGGCATGTATGAGACTCCAATCTGGGGCAAGAACGGCTGGCTCGTTTCGATGAACGATCTGTCTGCTGAATACAATGCTGACGACATTCTGCCTGCCATGAAGGGCGGCCTGTCCTACGACGGCACCATGTACGCCGCACCTTTCTACGGTGAATCGTCCATGATCATGTATCGCAAGGATCTGATGGAAAAAGCTGGCCTGAAAATGCCAGATGCTCCTTCCTGGTCATTCATTGCCAAAGCAGCGCGCGCGATGACAGATCGCAGCACTGAAACCAACGGCATCTGCCTGCGCGGTAAAGCCGGTTGGGGTGAGGGCGGCGCTTTCATTACAGCCATGTCAAACTCATTTGGCGCGCGTTGGTTCGACGAAAAGTGGAACGCACAATTCGACACACGCGAATGGTCCGACACACTCAACTTCTTCGTCAACATGATGAACGACGCTGGCCCTCCCGGATTTGCAACTAACGGGTTTAACGAAAACCTGTCGCTCTTCCAGCAAGGCAAGTGTGGCATGTGGATCGATGCGACTGTTGCTGCGTCTTTTGTAACTAATCCAAAAGACTCAACCGTAGCTGACAAGGTCGGATTTGCTCTTGCACCAGACAATGGTCTTGGCAAGCGTTCCAACTGGCTTTGGGCTTGGGCACTGGCCATTCCTGCCGGCACCAAAAAAGAAGCTGCTGCCAAGCAGTTTATTGAATGGGCAACCGGTACTGGTTACATCGAGCTCGTTGCAGGAAAAGAAGGTTGGGCAAACGTTCCTCCTGGTGCGCGCACCTCGCTTTACAAGAACCCGAACTACACTTCGGTTCCGTTCGCAAAGATGACAATGGATTCCATCCTGTCAGCTGACCCGAACAACTCAACTGTTGATCCCAGCCCCTATGTCGGTGTGCAGTTCGCTGCAATTCCCGAATTTGCCGGTATCGCAACAGAAGTGAGCCAAGAGTTCTCCGCAGCATATGCGGGCCAGCAAACTGTGGCAGAAGCACTGGCCAAAGCTCAGGCTTTGACCAATGAAGCAATGGAAGCTGCTGGCTACCGCTAAGCGCTCCACAAAGTCGAGGGGTCGCAAACGCGCGACCCCTCCTCTATCCCTTAAGTTCTGGACAGGTAAAGAAGTTTGGGACGGGTATTCCCCGTAAACGGGAGAGGTGCATCCAATGGCAACTCAAAATTCCAGATCAGCAGCGCGTTTCATGTTGGCTCCGGCCGTGGTCCTGCTTCTTGGCTGGATGCTTGTGCCTCTAACCATGACCCTGTGGTTCTCATTTAGAAAATATCTCCCCCTGCGCGGCGGCGACATGGGCTGGGTCGGCTTCGACAACTATGTTCGTTTTGTCAGCTCAAGCTCGTTTTGGCCCAGCATTCAAACAACACTGATCATTGTGGGCAGCGTGCTCATCATCACGGTCATTCTGGGAATCCTGCTTGCCCTCCTGCTCGATCAGCCAATGTGGGGCCAGGGCGTTGTCCGCATTCTTGTCATCGCACCTTTCTTTGTCATGCCAACCGTATCGGCCTTGGTGTGGAAGAACATGTTCATGGACCCTGTGAACGGGTTATTTGCCCATCTTTGGAAATTTTTCGGATTGACGCCCATTGAGTGGCTCAGTCAGGCCTCATTGCCGTCGCTGGTCATGATCGTATCATGGCAATGGTTGCCCTTCGCCACCTTGATCCTGTTGACGGCAATTCAGTCTTTGAACAGTGAGCAGTTAGAAGCAGCCGAGATGGATGGGGCGGCTGTCGTATCGCGCTTCTTCCATATCATCCTGCCGCATCTGGCCCGTGCCATTACGATTGTCGTGTTGATCCAGACGATCTTTCTGCTTTCAGTCTTTGCGGAAATTTTTGTGACAACTGGCGGCGCCTTTGGCTCCAAGACCCTCTCCTACCTGATCTTCCAGCGGGTGCTGGAAAGCCAGAACATCGGACTGGGGTCGGCAGGCGGCATATATGCCGTCATTCTCGCCAATATTATTGCAATCATGCTGATGCGTGTCGTCGGCAAAAACCTGGACGCGTGAGAAGGAACGAGCATGGCCCGCGAAATCACATCTCAACGCAAAACCATCAACACGGTCGCAGCCTGGGCAATAGGTCTTTTGATCTTTTTCCCAATTCTGTGGACCATCCTGACCAGCTTCAAGACGGAAGCTGTGGCGATTGCAGATCCGCCGGTATTTCTGTTTTTTGACTGGACGCTGGAAAATTACTCAATTGTCCAGGAGCGTTCCAACTACGGGCGCTTCCTGTGGAACTCGATTCTGATTGCTGTTGGTTCCACAATCCTGGGGCTTCTTGTTGCTGTGCCCGCTGCGTGGTCCATGGCATTTGTGCCCTCGGTACGCACCAAAGATATTCTATTGTGGATGCTGTCCACCAAGATGCTGCCCGCAGTCGGTGTGTTGTATCCGATCTATCTGCTGTTCATTCAGCTTGGTCTGCTCGATAGCGTTTTAGGCCTCACCATTGTGTTAATGCTGATCAACTTACCTATCATTGTCTGGATGCTTTACAGCTACTTCAAGGAAATCCCGGTGGACATCCTTGAAGCGGCACGCATGGATGGCGCCACACTGAAGGAAGAAATCCTCTACGTGCTGACGCCCATGGCGATACCAGGAATCGCCTCAACCGTTTTGCTCAACATCATTTTGGCGTGGAATGAAGCGTTCTGGACACTCAACCTGACCGCCGCACAAGCGGCACCGCTGACGGCGTTCATCGCCTCATATTCCAGCCCGGAAGGCCTGTTCTACGCCAAACTGTCAGCGGCTTCGACAATGGCGATTGCGCCAATTCTCATCATGGGCTGGTTCAGCCAGAAACAGTTGGTACGCGGCCTCACATTCGGTGCTGTCAAGTAATCCGTCGCCAAGACCACAAGGGATAAAATCATGGGTAGCATCACACTCAAAAAGGTGACGAAGAGCTTCGGTTCAGTAGACGTCATCCATCCTCTGGACCTGACGATTGACGATGGTGAATTCGTTGTGTTCGTGGGACCTTCCGGCTGTGGCAAGTCCACCTTGCTGCGCCTCATCGCAGGCCTGGAAGATGTCACCAGCGGTCATATCGAAATCAATGGAAAAGACGCAACGGACATTCCACCGGCAAAACGGGGCCTGGCCATGGTGTTCCAGTCCTATGCGCTTTATCCGCACATGACGGTGCGCAAGAACATTGCCTTCCCATTGAAAATGGCGCGCCTGCCCAAGTCTGAAGTCGACAGCAAGGTTGAAGACGCCGCACGCATATTGAACCTGACGGATTATCTTGACCGGCGGCCCGGTCAGTTGTCTGGGGGGCAGCGTCAGCGTGTGGCCATCGGTCGGTCGATTGTGCGCGAACCTGATGCTTTTTTGTTCGATGAACCCCTGTCAAATCTTGACGCGGCCCTGCGCGGAAACATGCGCTTGGAAATAGCTGAACTGCACCAGTCGCTGAAAACCACGATGATCTACGTGACCCACGATCAGGTGGAAGCGATGACATTGGCCAACAAGATTGTGGTCTTGCAAAATGGTGTCATTGAACAGGTGGGTTCGCCGCTGGAATTGTACAGCAATCCTGCAAACATTTTTGTGGCTGGCTTTATCGGCTCGCCACGGATGAACCTCATTTCGGGAAAACGTGCCCACGAGCACAAGGCCGAGACCATTGGTATTCGGCCCGAGCACATGTCGATCGTCAAGGGCGGCAAAGCCAGTAAATCGAAATGGCAGGGCACTGTTGGCATTTCCGAACATCTGGGTTCAGACACATTCATACGTGTGGAGACCGATGATCTGGGGGCGATTGTGGTTCGCGCGCCCGGCGATGTGGGGCTGAAATTTGGCGACAAGGTAACCATGACGCCGGACCTTTCCCATTTGCACCGTTTCGACGAAGCGGGCCTGGCAATCAAATGATTCAGATGCGCAGCAAATGTGAGGGCAAGAGGTTTGCTGGACGCAACACGCCACAAGGCGCAGGCAGTGCTTGTGGCCGTATCAATTGCGCAAATTGGATGGGCTGATGAGTGCTTCCCAGTCAAATTCGCCAGTTGAAATGGCGTATAAGCCGGTATCGCAGCCAGGCTATGACCGTTCGAAACTCAAGGGTGGGATCGTTCACATCGGGCTGGGCAATTTTCACCGTGCCCACCAGGCGATCTATCTCGACCGGTTGTTTGAAACCGGCGAAGGCCATGATTGGGCGATCATTGGTGCTGGCCTTAAACCCCATGATACCGCCGTGCGCAAAGATCTCATGGACCAGGATTGGGTGACCACAATCGTGGAACTGGATCCCAAGGGCCTCAACGCACGTGCCTGCGGCTCCATGATCGATTACGTGGACACAAACCCCGATGCTGTGATCGCGGCGATGGCGGACCCTGCCATTCGCATAGTCTCTTTGACGATCACAGAAGGCGGGTACTACGTTGACGCCACAACGGGCGGATTTGATGTTGGCCATCCCGAAATTCAATATGACATCGCCAATCCCGATGATCCTCAGACTGTTTTTGGCTGCATCATCGAAGCGCTGCGCATTCGCCGCGACCGGGGAACCGCACCCTTCACCGTTATGTCTTGCGACAATCTACCGGAAAACGGCCATGTGGCGAAAGCCACTGTGGTTGGATTGGCCAAGGCCCAGTCTGCGCAGACTGGCGAATGGGTCGCCAACAATGTCGCGTTCCCCAATGGCATGGTGGATTGTATTACACCCGCCACCTCCGACCGGGAGCGCAATCTGGTGCGTTCGCAATTCGGCATCGAAGATAAACGACCGGTTGTGTGTGAACCTTTTCGCCAATGGGTGCTGGAAGACAAATTTCCTTCCGGCCGGCCCGCGCTGGAAAATGTCGGCGTTGAATTCGTCAAAGATGTTGCCCCCTATGAACTGATGAAATTGCGCATCCTCAATGGCGGACATGCGGCAATCGCTTATCCGGCGGGACTGTTGGGCGTGCAATTTGTACACGAGGCCATGGCCCACCCCTTGATCAGCGGGTTTTTGCGCAAACTCGTGATCGACGAAGTAATTCCCACTGTCCCTTCAATTCCAGGGGTGGACTTTAATCGGTATTTTGAAAGCGTCGTGGAACGGTTTTCCAATGAAGCCATTGGCGACACCATTCCGCGTTTGTGCCTGGACGGTTCCAACCGACAACCAAAATTCATTCTGCCTGCATTGCAGGACCGGCTGAGCGCCGGACTGCCGGTTGAAGGACTGGCACTGGAAGTCGCCCTGTGGTGTCGGTACTGTGCCGGTACGGCTCAAAATGGCGATGAGATTTTCGTTGATGATGAAAATGCGCAGGTTTTGCAGTCCAACGCGCTCAAAGCCAAAACCGATCCAACGGCGTTTCTTTCCATGAAAAACATATTTGGCGATTTGAGCGAAAACAAAACAGCCGTGGAAGAATTTTCCAACGCGCTTGGCACAATTTGGGACCAGGGTGTTGAATCCGCACTTGAAAACTACATCCTGGGAAACCGTTCATGATCCTAAGCTGCGGCGAAGCGCTGATTGACATGCTCCCCCGCATGATCGAGGGCGAAGGCGATGCGTTCTTGCCCGTAGTGGGAGGCGCTGTGTTCAATACGGCCATTGCGCTGGGCAGACTGGGTGAAAATGCCGGGTATTTTTCCTCCCTATCAACGGATTTGTTTGGCGATCAGTTGGTTGACGCTCTCAATGCATCCAGCGTGGACACGTCCCTGTGCCCCCGCTCAGGCCAACCCACAACCCTGGCTTTCGTGAAACTGACGAACGGGCAGGCGCAGTATTCCTTCTTTGATGAAAATTCGGCTGGCCGTAGCCTCCGTGTGGATCAAATCCCGGCCCTGTCAAACGAGATTGTTGCACTGCATTTCGGTGCAATCAGCCTCATTCCGGAACCCAGCGGTTCGTCGTTCGAATCTATGATGGCTCAAAATACAAACAGGGTTCTGTCACTCGATCCCAATATCCGTGCGGATTTTATTGACGACGAGGCAGCTCACCGGGCGCGTATCAATCGAATGATCGCGATGGCAGATATTGTAAAAGTGTCCGACGAAGACCTTGATTGGATCGCGCAAGGAGCATCGGGATCGCAAACCATTGACCAATGGCTGACGGGCGCTACCAGCATTGTGATTGAAACCCGGGGTGCCCATGGGGTTACCGCCTATACCTCAAACGGCGCCATTGATCAGGCGGCGCAAAAGGTAGAAATTGTCGATACGATTGGCGCGGGCGATACGTTTAATTCCGGATTTCTTGCTGGCCTGCGCCGCTCCGGCCTGCTCAGTAAATCTGCATTGGCAAATGCCGACCCACAAGACCTGCGCCCGGCATTGGAACTTGCAGTCAAGGTTGCGGCGGTCACCGTCAGCAGGCCGGGTGCCAACCCGCCCTGGCAAAGTGAGCTTTAGTTCTTCTGCGCTTAAGACAGGGGTTTGAGCGCCTCATAGAGCGCCCGATAGGTGCTGAGCCTGTCGAGATGATAGGCCTCTTCCGACGCCACAGGTTCAAATCGGCGAACTGGTTTTGGCGTCAAGGCCACGTCTTCAATTTTGAAATCACCACTGGCAACCATCGCAAGCCGCGCCGCACCAAAAGCAGGGCCACTGTCCGCATCCTGATAGCGAATGATGGGCAGGTATAGGGCATTGGAAAGGGTCTGCAACACGAAATCGCTGCGCGCACCACCGCCAATTGCAGCAACGCAATCCAATTGCGTGCCAGCGGCGGCCAGCGCATCACGTGCATCACAAAAAGAATAGGCAATCGCATCAACCACTGATCGCATCATGCTGGCCTGAGTGGTTTTCCCGTCAAGCCGGTAAAAACTGGCTCGAATGGCAGGGTCATTGTGGGGGGTACGCTCGCCGGTCAGATAGGGCAAAAAGAGGGGAACCCGGTCGGTTGTTTCCGCCTGTGCCGCGTCGAGCAAAGTGGAAATCTCCTGCTTTGCGATATCGGCAAACCACTTCATGGGACTGGCGCCATTAAGCATGGCAGCCATTTGAAACCAGCGCCCTGGCACGCAATGGGCATAGGCGTGGATTGCAGCTTCAGGACGTGGCCGATATGACTTGTTGGCTACAAAGAGCTGGCCGCTTGTGCCCAGCGAAATGAATGCATCTCCATCATTGATTGCCCCGATACCCACGGCACCAGCAGCGGCATCTCCTCCACCGCCAGCAACCCGAATGCCGTTCGTTAAACCGAACTGGGCGGCAAGCACCGGTGTCAATTGACCTGCAGGCTGCGTACCTTCCACACATCGCGGCAACCATTCCATGCGGGTGGATGTGTGTTCACACATGGCCGGTGACCAACTGCGCGACGCCTGGTCCAGCCACATCGTGCCCGCCGCATCGGCCATGTCGGTTGCAAGTTCTCCGGTGAGCCGCAAGCGCAAATAGTCTTTTGGCAATAATATATGGGAAATACGTTCGTGGATGTTAGGCTCGTTTTCAGCCACCCACATGACCTTGGGCGCGGTAAATCCCGGCATGGGAGGAACGCCTGCGATCTGCCCCACATCCGGGAAATCTGACAACAGCGATTTGCATTGGTCAAAACTGCGGCCATCGTTCCACAAAATCGCGTTGCGCAGCGGTTGTTTGTTTCTGTCCAACAGCACCGCCCCGTGCATTTGTCCTGAAAGACCCATGGCTCTCACTTGTTGCCATTGTTTGGGATGGGATGCGCGCAGCTTCTCCATTGTCTTCAACAGAGCTTCCCACCAATCTGTCGGAGCCTGTTCACTCCAGCCAGGGTTGGGCGAGGCAAGATCCAACTCACAGCTGGCAGAAGCCGCCGTTTGCCCTTTCTCATCGACAAGTACGGACTTGATGGCCGACGTGCCCAGATCGATGCCCAAATACATATGGTATGCCGCTCGCGGTTCGCATTGATTGTGTTGCCAGAATTACACCCGGTGTGACGCTCCGCAACAACTCAAAGCCGATGAATGGACCAGATCGAAGAATGATCACGAATTTTACCTGTCACGTGGCTTCCCACTGGACAAAAAATTCAAAGTCGGAAAGACTTTCCCATCAGGATTTTTAAAGGAAAATGTCATGTCGAGATCGGTTGCGTTCGCGCTTTTATTGGGTGGTTTGATGGTTGCCGGAACACCGGCGCAGGCTGCGAACTCCTGCGCAGCTGGCAACACAATTACTGATGGAATGCTCACAATCGCCACGGGCAACCCGGCCTATTATCCCTGGGTGATCGATGACAAACCCGAAGCAGGCAAAGGTTTTGAAGCCGCAGTCGCCTACGCATTGGCAGATCGCATGGGTTTCAAAGCGCAAGAAGTGAAATGGACACGCACTTCTTTTGACCAGGCCATTCAGCCCGGCGAGAAAGACTTTGATATCAACCTGCAGCAGTTCTCTATAACTGCCGAGCGGGAAAAAGTGGTGGACTTTTCCCTACCTTATTATTCGGCGGCCATGGCCGTGCTGGTGCGCAAGCCAACGATTGAGGCTGGATTGAAAGCAGAAATTTCAGCGTTGAAGAAGCTCAAATGGGGCGCAGTTGCAAGCACCACCGCCCTACCCATTGTGACCAGCCTGATACAGCCAGACAGCGAATTATTGCTCTATGATGATAATGCAAACGTTGTCGAAGCGATGAAGTCCAATCAGATCGATGCTGCTATTTTCGATTTGCCAACCGCGCTATATCTGTCTGCTGTTGTGCTGGAAGACGGGGCATTGCTGGGCCAGTTTCCGCCAGAAAAATCTGAAAACCCCGATGAGTTTGGCATGTTGATGGCGGAAGGGAGCGCGTTGAAAAAATGCGTCGATGAAGCGCTTACCAGCATGAAAGCCGATGGCAGCCTTGCCCGGATTGAAGCCGAATGGCTTCAGGAAGCCACCGGTGTGCCGATCATCAAGTGATCGCACTCCGTTGAACCGACGCCAGATATTCGAAGCACGGCAACGCAATCGTTCGATTGTGATCGCCGGGCTGAGCACGATTGCCTTCGTCCTGATCTTATACCTTGCGGTGCCTTTGGCACCGGGTTGGGAGCGGGTGAAAGCCAGTTTTTTCAATGGCGAAATATTTGTAAAAACCTTCCCAACACTGCTGGAAGCGTTCCTTCTGGACATTGCCATATTTGCCTGGTCGGCACCGCTCATAGCTCTGGTGGGGCTGTTGATCGCCTTGTGCCGGTCCACAAACGCCCCCGCGCTGTTTCCGTTGCGAATATTTGGCGCGCTCTATGTTGATATCTTCCGCGGTGTGCCCGTGGTGTTGGTGATCTATCTGATTGGATTTGGTGTTCCAGGCCTTGGGCTGCCGCGTCCGTGGAACAGCCCTTATATCTGGGGCACCGTTGCGCTGGTGCTGACTTACAGCGCCTATGTTGCAGAGATTCTGCGCTCCGGCATTGAAAGCATTCATCCAAGTCAGCGCTCCGCCGCCATCTGCCTGGGCCTGAGCGAGCGGGATGCCATGCGATATGTGATATTGCCCCAGGCGGTGCGCCGCGTTGTGCCGGCAAATATGAATATGTTTGTCGCCCTGCAAAAGGATGTGGCGCTGTTGAGTTTCATTGGACCGGTTGAAATTTTGCGCCAGGCGGGAATCTACAAGAGCCTGCTTGCCAATTTCACACCCTATGTGGCCGCAGCAGTCATTTTTCTGGCGGTCACAATTCCCGCCACCCGATATGCCGATTACCTCCTGTCGCGTGAACGCAATGACCGAAGTTAAACTCAAGCTTTCCGGGGTCACCAAAGCTTTCGGCAAACAACCGGTGCTGCAAGGAATTGATCTTGATATTGCAGAAAGCGAGATGGTGTGCCTTATCGGCCCCTCGGGATCCGGCAAATCCACCTTGCTGCGCTGTATGAATCTGCTGGAACCTATTGATGATGGTGTTATCCATCTCGATGGCGTGGACATTTCCGAGCCGGGTTTGGATCTGCGCCCTATTCGACGCCAGATTGGTATTGTGTTCCAATCTTTCAATTTGTTTCCTCATTTGAGTGCCATGGACAACGTGCTTCTTGCGCCACTTCGGGTGCTGGGGAAGTCCAAAGCGAACGCCGATGGTCAAGCACGTGAGTTGTTTACGCGCTTTGGTCTTGCCAATGAAATGCACAAATATCCGGACCAATTGTCCGGCGGTCAGCAGCAGCGGGTGGCCGTGATCAGGGCACTGGCGATGCAACCCCAGATTATGTTGTTTGACGAGATAACATCGGCCCTTGATCCGGAGCTTGTGGAAGAGGTGTTGGATGTTTTGCGCCAATTGCGCGATGCGGGCATGACCATGGTTTTGGCAACCCACGAAATGGGATTTGCCCGCGAACTGGCAGACCGGGTGTGTTTTCTCGATCAGGGAAAAATTGTCGAACAAGGCCCGCCCGATGTCATTTTCGCGGCTCCCAAGCACCAACGCACCCGCACGTTCCTCAAAAGTGTGTTGCGTTGATTATTCATTGCTCGAAAATGCCACCGGGTTTTGAACTTTAAAAACTGCGGGGCATGCCCAAAACGTGTTCGCTGATATGAGACAGGATCAGATTGGTTGAGATCGGCGCGATCTGATAAAGCCGGGTTTCACGCAATTTCCGTTCGATATGATATTCGCGGCTCATGCCAAACCCGCCATGGGTTTGCAGGCAGGTGTCTCCGGCTTTCCAGGAAGCATCGGCCCCCAGCATTTTTGCCATGTTGGCTTCCGCACCACAGGGCACACCCGCATCAAAAAGCCGCGCAGCTTTGTCGACCATGAGGGCGGCGGCTTCAGTTTGGGCATAGCACGTGGCGATGGGGAACGAGACGCCCTGATTTTGCCCGATGGGGCGGCCAAAAACCACGCGCTCATTGGCATAGGCAACGGCCTTGTCGATGAAATAGCGGGCGTCCCCAATGCACTCGGCACCGATCAAAATGCGTTCCGCATTCATGCCGTCCATAATTACGCGGAAACCCTTGTGTTCCTCTCCCAACAGGTTTTCGGCAGGCACTTCAAAATCGTCAAAAAACAATTCGCACGCATGGTGGTTGATCATCGCGTCGATTGGTTTGATCGTCAGGCCGCGTTTTTCGGCGTCGCGCAAATCGACAATGAAACAGGACAATCCATCTGTTTTGGAACTGCGCTCCTCTATCGGTTTGGTGCGGGCCAATAATACCATGAGGTCAGAATGCTGAACCCGGCTGATCCACACTTTCTGGCCATTGATCAGATATTTGTCGCCGACCCGTTTGGCCGATGTTTTCAGCGATGTTGTATCCGTTCCGGTGGTGGGTTCTGTCACGCCAAACGACTGTAAGCGCAATTCACCTGATGCGATTGCGGGCAGGTAATGTTGTTTTTGCGCCTCGGTGCCATGGCGCAACACTGATCCCATGACATACATTTGTGCGTGGGCTGCGCCTGGATGGCCGCCGGAACGGGATATTTCTTCCAGCACAGCGCAGGCCTCTTCCAGCCCAAGGCCAGCTCCCCCATAAGTTTCAGGAATGAGACAGCCCAAAAAGCCGGATTTGGTAATTTCTTTCACAAATTCAGTGGGGTAGCCGCCAGTCTTGTCCAATTCGCGCCAGTAATCTTCGCCATAGCTGGCGCAGATGGCCCGCACCGCATCGCGAATTTCGCCAACATGTTGTTGCTCATTCATGGGCACTTATCCGTTTGTGCTTAGAGGTGGCCGGTGCGCACCGGAGCCGTCATTCGACAATGCGTTTCCCGCTCGACGGGTCAAACAGGTGCACATTTTTACCCGCAACATTCAGGCGAATGCTCGACTGGGCCTTCACCATCCGGTGCACACCGGGCAGGCTGGCCGTGAATGCATCGGTGGATCCTTTCAACCGACCATGCAGCAAGGTGTTTGCGCCCAGGGGTTCATGGAAACTCACATCAAGCTGCAGCGGCCCTTTTGGGTCGACAACAACGTGCTCGGGACGAATGCCAATTTTGGCGGGCGTTTCCTGCTTTGTGGGAATTTTGACAACCGCGCCATTGGCAAGAACGGCTTTTCCCTTCGACAGGGCGCCGTCGAGAATATTCATGGCTGGGCTGCCAATGAACTGGGCAGAGAACAGTGTTTGAGGTTTTTCATAGACATCGAGCGGCGTGCCGATCTGTTCAGCAACTCCGGCGTTCATGACAATCATTCTGTCCGCCATTGTCATGGCTTCCACCTGGTCGTGGGTAACATAAAGCGCGGTCACGCCAAGATTGGACTGCAATTCCTTGATCTCAAGCCGCATTTGCACACGCAGCTTGGCATCAAGATTGGAGAGCGGTTCATCGAACAAAAACACAGCCGGTTCGCGCACAATAGCGCGCCCCATGGCCACGCGCTGACGTTGCCCACCTGAAAGTTCGCGCGGCTTGCGATCAAGATAGGGTTCCAACTGCAACAGTCTGGCAGCTTCGGCCACCTTGCGGTCCATCTCCCCCTTGGCCACGCCGGCGATTTTAAGGCTATAGGCCATATTTTGACGCACCGACATGTGGGGATAAAGCGCGTAATTTTGGAATACCATAGCGATGTCGCGGTCCATGGGCTCCATCTCATTGACCCGCACACCGCCAATATGCACGTCACCTTCGCTCACAGTTTCCAGACCCGCAACCATGCGCAGCAAGGTGGATTTGCCACATCCCGAAGGTCCGACAATGACGATGAACTCGCCATCTTCGATTTTGGCACTCACCCCGTGAATGACCTCGGTGGCGCCAAAGCGTTTCTTGACATTGTTAAGCGTGACTTCTGCCATATTATTTCTCGCTATCGACCAGGCCGCGGATAAACAGTTTTTGCATTGAGATCACCACAACCACCGGCGGTATCATCGCCAGAATGGATGTGGCCATGATCACCGGCCAATCGGCGGTGTCATCGCCAGACGGGAACATCTGTTTGATTCCCATCACGATGGTGTTCATGTCGGGATCGGTGGTGATGAGCAACGGCCACAGATACTGGTTCCAGCCATAGATGAACAGAATAACAAACAGGGCTGCGATATTGGTGCGGCTCATGGGCAGGATAATATCAAAGAAAAACCGCATGGGCCGGGCTCCATCCACCCGTGCAGCTTCAGCCAGTTCATCGGGGATCGTCATGAAGAATTGCCGGAAAAGGAAGGTGGCTGTCGCTGAGGCGATCAGCGGAAAAATAAGACCGGAATAGGAATTGAGCAGCCCAAACCCGGCGACCACTTCATAGGTTGGCACAATGCGCACCTCTACCGGCAACATCAGGGTGATGAAAATCATCCAGAAGAATGTGCGGCGTCCGGGAAACTTGAAATAGACAATCGCAAAGGCCGACAGAAGTGAAATGACAATCTTGCCGGTTGCAATGCCCACTGCCATGACGAGGGAATTCAGCAGCATTGTCAAAACCGGCACATTAACGCCGGAAAACAGGGCGCGCTTGTAATTCTCAAAAAAGAAACCACCGGGTAAAAGCGGCATGGGCGGCGAGACGATATCCGCCTGTGTCACTGTGGAAGCGATGAATGCCAGCCAAATGGGAAAGAAGATGATCAGCAGCCCAAAGATCATCAATACATGGGTGAGCCAAAGGCGGCCGCCGCTTTTTGTCACCATGCCCGGAGCCGGGCCGTTGCGTGTGATGTTTGTGGGGGAACCGGCCATCAATAATGCACCCGCTTTTCAACGAATTTGAACTGAAGCACTGTCAGCGTTCCAACCACAACGAGGAGGATAACCGATTGTGCGGCAGACGACCCAAGATCCTGCCCAACGAAGCCATCAGAAAACACTTTGTACACCAATATGGTCGTGGCCTGTTGCGGCCCGCCTGATGTGATTGTGTGGATGACCCCGAAGGTTTCGAAAAATGCGTAGACGATATTGACGACCAGCAGGAAGAATGTGGTGGGGGACAGAAGCGGCAATACAATCGTGAAAAATCTGCGCCAAAACCGGGCACCATCAATGGCCGCAGCTTCGATGACCGATTTTGGCACTGCCTGAAGTGCAGCAAAGAAGAACAGGAAGTTGTAGCTGATCCGCCCCCACGACGAGGCGACAACCACAAGCCCCATGGCTTCGCCCTCATTGAGAACATGGTTCCAGTCATACCCCAATTGCCCCAAATACCATGAGACAACGCCCACGCGGGTGTTGAACATGAACAACCACAACACCCCGGCAACTGCCGGTGCCACGGCATAGGGCCAAATCAACATGGTTCTGTAAACACCGGCCCCTTTGATCAGGCGATCGGCCAGGACGGCAAGAAACAGGGCCGGCACCATTGAGACAACGGTGACCAGTGTTGAGAAAATCGCCGTGGTGAAAAATGATGTGCGGTAATAGCTGTCTGTGAGCAGAAATTCGAAATTGCCCAGGCCAACAAAGCGCGATGACAGGCCAAACGGATCGGGAATGAACAGGGATTGCCAAACGGCCTGAAATGCCGGGTAGAAAAAGAATACGGCAGAGACGAGAATCTGCGGCAAAACCAGGCAAAGTGGCAACAGCCAGCCTTGAAATGTGACGCGCTTCTCCATTCAGTCCCCAACCGGTGATATGCGTTTATTCTTGATGTTCCGGTGGCAGGCAAATACCCGCCACCGGAAATTTTGGTTTCCGTCCGCTGTCAGCGGTTGGCCTGTTCAAAACGGCGCAGCAGCTTGTTGCCCCGTTCAGCTGCACTGTCCAGAGCGGCCTGCGCAGTTTTGTCGCCTGACCAAACGGCTTCTAGCTCTTCATCGATGATCCCGCGAATCTGGTCAAAAGAACCAAGTCTCAGGCCTTTGGAATTGGCTGTTGGCTCTTTTGCCGTCATCTGGATGACCGCAATGTCCGTACCTGGATTTTTGTCATAAAACCCATCGGCTTTGGTCTTTTCACCGGCAGCAATTGTGATGGGCAGATAGCCCGTATCCTGGTGCCATTTGGCCTGAATGTTAGAAGAAGACAGGAAGTTCAAAAACGCAGCCGTTGCTTTGTATTCTTCTGCATCATGGCCTTGCATCACCCAAAGCGAGGCACCACCGATAATGGTATTTTGCGGCGCGCCATCAACACCTTTCCAGACCGGCAAGGGACGAACAGAAAAATCAAATTTTGCTTCTGCCTTGATGCCCGCATAGCCTGCGGAAGATTCTGTAAACAAGGCGCATTCGCCAGCCCTAAAGTTGGCACCACCTTCGTTGCGGCGGCCCGCATACATGAATTTGCCTTCTTTGGCCCAGTCGCCCATCGTCTGAATGTGCTTCACCTGAACGGGTCCGTTAAGAGCAAGCTCCGTATCAAGACCGGCAAACCCATTGTCTTTGGTTGCAAAGGGAACGTCGTGGTAGGCGGACATGTTTTCCAGATGAATCCAGCTCTGCCAGGCGGTGGTCAGCGGGCATTTGCTGCCGGAGGCTTTTACCTTGTCCAGAACAGCATCCACCTGTTCCCAGGTCGACATGTCCGTGGAAGGATCAACACCTGCTGCTTTCAACGCATCATTGTTCACCCACAAAACCGGGGTGGATGAGTTGAACGGCAATGACAGCATCTTGCCATCGGTGGATGTGTAATAGCCTTTTACGGAGCCGATATAAGCTGAGGGGTCGAAGGTTGCGCCCACTTCTGTCATCAATTCATGAACCGGCTTGATAGCGCCTTTGGCGGCCATCATCGTGGCCGTGCCCACTTCAAATACCATCAGGATATTTGGCTGTTCATTGGCGCGGAAAGCGGCGATGCCAGCGTTGAGGGTCTCGGAGTAATTTCCCTTATGGGAAGCAACGACTTTATAGTCGCTTTGGCTTTTGTTGAATGTGTCAACTTGCTCCGCAACCAGATCACCCAGGCGTCCGGTGAATGCGTGCCAGAATTGAATTTCGGTCGCTGCAATAGCGGTGCTGGTCCAGCCCGACATCGCAGCAATGGTTCCAGCAATAATTTTCGTACGTAGCGTCATGAGGTTGTCCTCCCAAGAATTACAATGTGACCGATCGGGCGACGGAGCGCCCTGCCGGTCGACTGACACAATTTAAGTTGCGCCAGCCATCATAGTGAATGCGCTTTCGGTGTGACAGTCAAATGACATGTGGAAGGTTTGGGGATAGGATTCGGCTTTAGCCCTAGAGCAATCCACGTGTTGAACAGCCTTAAATGGAGCAGAAGCCATGATTGATCATGCAGGAATAAGCGTTTCCAATTTTGACGAGGCGAAACGGTTTTACGATTTTGCGCTTGCCCCGCTTGGGGCGTCACTGCTGTTCATGGTTCCACCGGAACATACCGGCGGTGAAAAAGTGGGAGGATATGGCCGCGACCGACCCACATTTTGGTTAAATGAGGGCGGCCCCCAGGTGCCGCCTTGCCACTTCGCCTTTTCAGCAAGCAGCCGCGCCCAGGTAGAAGCCTTCCACGCTGCTGCCCTGGCAGCCGGTGGCAAGGACAATGGGTCACCGGGCCTGCGGCCCCATTATCATGAACACTATTACGGGGCGTTTGTGCTGGATCTGGATGGCAATAATATTGAAGCGGTTTGCCATACGCCCGATGGCATAGTTCCAGGATCCTGACCCTAGATTTCCACAGGTGTAATGGCACCGGGGAAGCCAACCACGTGTGACGCCAGTTCGTGCCCCGCCAACAGGCGCGAGGCATCGTCTTCGCCGCGCAACAGGGATGCCAGATAGCCGCCATTGAAACTGTCGCCTGCCGCTGTGGTGTCAATTACCGTTTGAGCCGGCGGAAATACTGGCATGTCCTCGCGCGACAAAGTTGGTGAAATTGGTCCTTTCACTCCTCGTTTTATGGCGCAGGCAAACCAGTTCTTCTTCGTAAAACGGGCAATCGCGGCGTCTTCTGTCGGGTCATCAAACAGGGCCATCTCATCATCGATGGAGGGCAATGCGATATCGGCAATATCCCACATCTCACCCATCACCGCTCTTGCGGTGGCCACGTTTTCCCATAGCCGCGGGCGGTAGTTGGAATCAAATGCCACCAGCGAAGCACCCTGTTGAGACAAATCTGCCAGTCGGTCCATCAGCCTGCGCCTTGCCGGTGCGCCCAGGATCGCAAGTGTTATGCCCGAAAGATAAGTGATGCGGGCCGGCGGCAGTGCGTGAACAGCTTCGTCATGGGAGAACAATTGCCGGGCGGCAGAATTGTCGCGCCAATAGGAGAAACTGCGTTCGCCGGTTTCATCCGTCGATACTGCATAAATTCCGATCATCTTTTCACGGTCACTGGCGATGTGAGAGGTGTCGAGGCCCTCTTTTTGCGCCATCGCCACCAGATCAATGGATAGGGGGTCCGGGCCAACGCGGGTAAAATAGCCCACACGGCCATTCTCGCCCAATGACCGTTTGCAATAGATGGCGGTGTTAAACGTGTCGCCTGCAAACCCTACGGAAAACCCGGTGCTTTTTTCCCGGCGCAATTCGGCCATCACCTCGCCAATGGCCAGCAGGTCGATTGTGTCATTGTCCATCATTTAGTCCTTAAGATAGCCCGGCTGCTCCATGTGTCATAAAGCTGAATATTAAACCGTCAAATGTAACAGCCCCCATTCAAGGCGTGGGACACACAAATCGCGCGTAGTGCGCCATTTTGCGGGACGACCAACGAGCAGGCTTTGGGATTGGAAAATGGTGGAGCTAGACGGAATCGAACCGACGACCTCTTGCATGCCATGCAAGCGCTCTCCCAACTGAGCTATAGCCCCATAGTCCTTAAACCTGGACAATGGTATCAGGCATGGTCCCTGAGCGGGGCCTGAATTGGGGTGTTGGAAGTTACCCTCCAACGCACGGCGTTTTACGCAAGCCGTGTGAGGAACACAAGCCAAACTTTGTTCCAAAATGCGTTTCGTCAGTTCAACTCTTGTTCGGCCCTATTTGGCAAGACCGGAGCCGGAGGCATTGCCAATTGACCTGTTGTCGACCGGCAATGCCAAGCTTGTTCAAGGCAGAAGTTTAAATGTCTTCCTTGTCATCGCCCTTTGTCGGGATGATGTCGGCTAGATTGTCATCATCATCGTCGTCATCGTCCAAAAACGGGCCATCTACGGTCTCGTCGGCATCGTCATCTTCGATTTCAACATCGGGAATATCATCCGGCACATCATCATCGCCATCAACGGTATCCACATCATCATCTTCAGCATCGTCGAGGCTGATGATTTCTGGACCACCCACTTCCACTTCGTCTTCATCATCGCTTGTATCTGCGGCCGGTGCAGCTTTTTCGGCTTTTTCCGGTTTGGCCTTGGCCGTTTCCACAACGGCGACAAATGCTTCACCGCATTTTGGGCACAGGATCGGATCGCGGTTCAAATCATAATATTTTGCGCCACAGCTGGGGCACAAGCGCTTTTCGCCTAATTCAGGTTTTGCCAAAGGAATGCCTCATCATGCTAACTGGGGTTCCGCTCCCCGGTGCAATGGTTTCACACCCGGGGCTAGGCCGAGGGTCTAGCGCCCACCCGCCACCGTGTCAAAGGGCAAAATCAGTGCTTTTACCGACAATTCGCGCTTTTTGGACACGCTGGAACCCATGGCTGGCCCACATTGCGAAATCAGGGCCTTTGCGGGTGACACCCGGTGCACAAAGTTCTACATGTCTCAAGCCTTTCGGACCGCCGAAAAATCCCTGTTTAAACCGGCATAAAAGATGAGCCAAACAAGTTCCAATTCTTCACATTCCCCCACTGAACCCCATTCTTTGGGAGATGCAGCTGTTCCCATGAACAGTTCTCCCGTAACCGGCCTTAACGGCAAAATTCGCGTTCCTGGGGATAAGTCAATTTCCCACCGGTCATTGATACTTGGCACCGTCGCCAACGGGCAGACGCGGATTTCGGGATTGCTGGAAGCCGATGACGTTATGGCAACAGCCGGTGCCATGCGCGCGCTGGGCGCAACCATTTCCCGCGATGGAGAGGCCGGTACTGGTGACTGGTTGGTTGATGGCGTCGGCAATGGGGCATTGCTTGAACCTGCCGGGCCCCTCGACTTTGGAAATGCCGGCACCGGTTCGCGGCTCACCATGGGCCTGGTTGCAGGGTATGATTTTCCCGTTACCTTCACTGGCGATGCATCATTGTCCGGCCGCCCCATGGGCCGTGTGCTGAACCCCTTGCGCGAAACCGGATTGCAGGTGGATTCAACGACCACAGATCAGGGGCCGGACAGAATGCCGCTCACGGTCCATGGCGCGCCTTTGCCCGTTGCCATTACTTACCGCGTGCCGGTGGCTTCCGCCCAGGTAAAATCCGCCGTCTTGCTTGCAGGCCTGAACATCGCAGGAACAACGACCGTCATAGAGCCGGTCATGACCCGCGATCATACGGAAAAAATGCTTGCGGGTTTCGGTGCCCACATTGAAATTAACACTGATGATGATGGCACACGGCACATCTCGCTGGAAGGTCAAGGCGATCTGCAAGCCCAGGATGTCACTGTGCCCGGTGATCCGTCCTCAAGCAGCTTTCCCATTGTTGCTGCGCTGATTACGCCCCAAAGTGATGTGACCGTTCACGATGTGCTGTTGAACCCCACACGCACGGGTCTTTTTGATACTCTGGTGGAAATGGGCGCCGATCTGACCATCTCAAACCGCCGCCAGTCCGGCGGGGAGGATATTGGAGATATCCGCGTGCGCACCAGCCAACTGAAAGGTGTGACCGTACCTGCGGACCGGGCACCTTCAATGATCGATGAATATCCCATCCTGTCCGTTGCAGCAGCATTTGCGCAAGGGGAAACCCATATGCTTGGCCTGCACGAATTGCGGGTGAAGGAATGCGACCGTCTGGCGGTTACCGCAACAGCATTGAAGGCCAATGGTGTTGAGTGCACCGAAGGTGAGGACAGTCTCACCGTTCGCGGCGGGCGCGTACCTGGCGGTGCTGAGATTGCCACATGGCTGGACCATCGAATTGCCATGAGCTTTCTGGTGATGGGGCTTGCGGCGGAAAAACCCGTATCGGTGGATGATACCGTTATGATCAACACATCCTTTCGTGAGTTCGTACCTTTGATGAATTCATTGGGGGCGCAAATTTCGTGACACCCCCGGTCTTGAAAATAATGCGCCTTGCCCATGGCGAAGGCCTGCCATTGCCAGCTTATGAAACAGCCGGTTCGGCAGGCATGGACCTGCGGGCAGCGGTGTTGGAGTCAGATCCGCTGATCCTGTCACCTGGTGCCCGTGTTTTGGTTCCAACCGGTCTGGTTTTTGAGCTGCAACAGGGGTTTGAAGGCCAGGTGCGGCCAAGATCCGGCCTGGCCATCAAACATGGTATCTCCCTCATCAATGCACCGGGCACAATCGACAGCGATTACCGCGGTGAGGTGATGGTGCCACTGGTCAATCATGGCCAGGAAGCCTTTACAATCACCCGCGGCGAACGCATTGCACAGCTGATTATCGCGCCGGTTTTGCAAGTGTCGGTACAGGAAGTTTCCAGCGTTAATGAAACAGCGCGGGGCAAAGGCGGGTTTGGGTCCACAGGGCGCAACTGAAAGCCCCTGTCTGGTTTGGTTTTCCGCCCTTTACAACCTATATTCAATGTCAGAAACCGTGCGATTCGCGCGGGTCTGGCGCGGGCATGTGCGCCGCTTCTAAAATCAGGATTTTTCCGTGAGCAACGACGATAATAACGGCATCGACGCCCCCGAAGAATATGGCGCAGAATCGATCAAAGTCCTCAAAGGGCTGGACGCGGTACGCAAGCGCCCGGGCATGTATATCGGCGATACCGATGACGGCTCCGGCCTGCACCACATGGTGTATGAAGTGGTCGACAATGGCATTGATGAAGTGCTGGCGGGTCACGCGGACCGGGTCACGGTGACAATCAATTCCGATGGTTCGGTTACCGTCACCGACAACGGCCGGGGTATCCCGGTCGACATGCACGAAGGCGAGGGGGTTTCTGCGGCCGAAGTGATCATGACCCAGCTCCACGCGGGTGGGAAATTTGACCAGAATTCCTACAAAGTATCAGGCGGATTGCACGGTGTGGGCGTCTCGGTGGTCAACGCACTGTCCGTCTCGTTGAAACTGCGCATTGCCCGCAACGGCAAGTGGCATGAGATTACCTTCACCCACGGCGTGGCCGATGACCGCCTCACTATCTTGGAGGATGCTGGAGACTATACCGGCACGGAAGTCACTTTTCTGCCTTCAACGGAAACCTTCACAAATGTGAATTTTGAATTTGACCGGCTGGAACATCGCCTGCGCGAGCTGGCCTTCCTCAATTCAGGCACGCGGATTATTCTGACCGATGCCCGGGGCTCGGAAGAAAAATCCACTGAACTATATTATGAAGGTGGCCTGATGGAATTTGTGCGCTATCTCGACCGCGCAAAATCCTCCCTCATCGACAACCCCATCTATCTTAAGTCCGAACGGGACGGCATCACGGTCGAATTGGCACTGTGGTGGAACGACAGTTACAACGAAAACGTTCTGTGCTTCACCAACAACATTCCCCAGCGCGATGGTGGCACCCATCTGGCCGGCTTCCGCGGCGCGCTGACACGACAGGTCACCGGGTATGCCGATGCATCAGGCGTGATGAAGAAGGAAAAAGTATCCCTGACCGGCGATGATTGCCGTGAAGGTCTCACCTGTGTGTTGTCGGTAAAAGTTCCTGATCCCAAATTTTCCTCCCAGACCAAAGACAAGCTTGTGTCATCGGAAGTGCGGCCTGTTGTGGAAGGTCTGGTGAACGAAACACTCAAGGAATGGTTCGAGGAACACCCTGCCGACGCAAAGACGGTCGTTGCCAAAGTGGTTGAAGCAGCCTCTGCCCGCGAAGCTGCGCGCAAGGCGCGCGAACTGACCCGCCGCAAGGGCGTGTTGGACATTGCCTCGCTGCCCGGCAAACTGGCCGACTGTCAGGAACGTGACCCGGCAAAATCTGAAATCTTCATCGTTGAGGGAGATTCCGCAGGCGGGTCTGCCAAACAGGGGCGTGACCGCAAAAATCAGGCCATTTTGCCCCTGCGCGGCAAAGTGCTGAATGTGGAACGTGCCCGTTTCGACAAGATGCTGTCTTCCGAACAGATCGGCACATTAATAACCGCGCTCGGCACCGGTATCGGCAAGGATGAGTTCAACGCGGATAAGGCGCGTTACCACAAGATCATCATCATGACGGATGCCGATGTGGATGGCGCTCACATTCGCACATTATTGCTGACTTTCTTTTTCCGCCAGATGCCTGAATTGATTGAGCGTGGTTATCTGTATATCGCCCAGCCACCGCTTTATCTGGTCAAGCGCGGGAAGTCCTCGCAATACCTCAAGGATGAGGAAGCGATGGAGAATTATCTCATCGAAGGCGGTCTTGAAGAAGCCTCGCTTTCCCTGGCTTCCGGCGAAGTCATGGCCGGAGCGGATTTGCGCCAGGCGGTCAACACCGCGCTTAATATGCGCCGCCTGCTGGAAGGCCTGCACACGCGCTACGACCGGGGCATTGTTGAACAATTGGCCATCGCCGGCGCGTTGAATGCGGAAGTCATGTCCAATCGCGAGACGGCCCAGGGCGCAGCCGAATATGTGGCAAAGCGCCTGGATATTCTTGCCGAGGAAGCCGAAGACGGATGGTCAGGTGCTTTGCGTGACGAAGCGGGGGGGGAATTCTCCATCGAGTTTTCCCGCGTGGTGCGCGGCGTGCAAGAGGTGCACGTGATCGATCAGGCGCTGATTGGCTCTGCCGATGCCAAGGCTCTCGACAGTTTTGCCACCCATTTGCAAAGCGTTTATGCCCGCCCGGCAGTGCTTACGCGCCGGGATCTGGAAAGCAGCGTCAATGGTCCGCGCGACCTTCTCAAAGCCGTATTCGCTGCGGGAGAGAAAGGCATTTCAGTCCAGCGGTACAAAGGCCTGGGCGAGATGAATGCGGAACAATTGTGGGAAACAACCCTGGACCCCGATGCCCGCTCCCTGTTGCAGGTGAGGGTCAATGAAGCCACCAGTGCCGATGATCTCTTCACGCGCCTGATGGGCGAAGAAGTGGAGCCCCGTCGCGTGTTTATTCAGGACAATGCTCTCAACGTCGCCAATCTTGATTTTTAAAAAACCAAAGCTGCACTTCACCTTACCGTTACGTTACTTTAGCGTGCTGCCACATGATTGATTTGCACAGCCATATTTTGCCCGGTATCGACGATGGCGCTGGCTCGGTGGATCAGGCACTTGAGATGGCGCGAATTGCGGTTCAGGACGGCACCCGCATTCTGGCATGCACACCCCACATCAATCCCCCAGTTTACACCAATACCGGCCCCCAAATTCTGCAGGCCGTTGACCAATTGCGTCAGGCGCTGGTTGTAAATGACATTCCATTGGAACTGGTTGCAGGCGCGGATGTTCACATCTCGGCCAATATGGCGGCCCATTTGTCATCAGGCCAGGCGTTGTCCCTTGGGGGCACAAAATATTTTTTGTTTGAGCCGCCTCATGATGTGATGCCGCCCCGGATTGTGGACTTTGTAAAACAGCTCATGGATCAGGGGTACATGCCGGTACTGACTCATCCAGAGCGGTTGAAATGGATTGAGCACCACTATGATGTGATGAGCGAACTCGCCAATTGCGGCTTGGTGGTACAACTCACCGCAGCCTCTTTGACCGGGTTGTTTGGCGACCGTATCCAATATTGGAGCGAGCGGATGCTCGATGAAGGTCTTGTGGATATTCTGGCCAGCGATGCCCACGACCATAAATACCGTAAGCCGGGATTGTCCCAGGCGCGAGATATGGTGGCCGGACGGTTAGGAGAAGAAGAAGCGCGAAAAATGGTTCTGGACCGGCCGCTTTCAATTCTAAAGGGAGCATCCCTTGCGCCACGCGGGTCCAGCACGGTGGCGCAAACCGAATCAGAGGCGAACCCGAAAAAATCTCCAGGCCTGTTTGGTCGCCTGTTCAACAGGTAAATTGTACGGCTCGGAACAGCCGGTAGTCATCTTTTATCGCAAGCTCTATTCAGCTTCTGCCCAGCCAGCCGAAATCATGGCGTTGAGCCGTGGCAAATCGCACAGGATCAGCGCGCCTGTTGTCTTGTCCACCACACCGCTGCGTTTCAAATTGGCAATTTCGCGCGACACAACCTCACGTCGGGTGCCGATGCGCGATGCCAGGTCTTTTTGAGTGGGCGGCGGGGAAATGGAGCGCTGGTCTTCATGGCCAAGGCGAGGGCGCGATTGCCGCAACAATTCAGAATAGAGCCGGTGCTTGGTCTGTAGGAAACAATGCTCGGCAAGCCGCAGGTTCAGATGGCGGACACGTTCGGCCAATGTGCGCATGACGGCGCGGTTGAACTCCGGTTCTTCATCCAGCAATTCCATGAATACAGCTTGCGGCATGATGCACATTTGTGAGCGGCTTAGTGCGGTCACATTGGCGGACCGTCCATCATTATCTATGGCTGCAATCTCGCCAAAGAAATCGCCATCGCCCATCTCTGTCAGGATAACTTCCTTGCCGGTGGCAATCCGCAAAATGATGCGCACTTTGCCGGAGGTAATGAAACGAACGTCGCAAGTATCGTCTTCATAGTCGATGACGAGTTCATTCTCGTCATAACTGCGCCACGAACACCGCTTGGAATAGGCGGCGACCGATTCTTCGGACATATTCCTGAAAACGGGAATTTTGGAAATTGAATCCACGTTGTTACCCCTCTGAAATTCTAATGCACCAAGCGCAAATGAGAAGTTTCCGTCAGGCTCAACCCAGGGTCAAGGGTCAATAGTGAGGTTGGTCTTTTTTAAAATCCAATTGGTACAGAATCAGTTACATGGGCGGATTGTCACATTTGTACGACATACTGCTGGCTCAGGTTGGTGGCGTTTCGTTTTGACCCAATGCATCGCCTACCAGATAGAGCGACCCGCAAATGAGAACACGGCAAGGGTTTGCCGTGCTCGACCCAACAATCTCCATCGCCCCTGCAAGAGAAGTCGCCGCCGTAGCATTTAATCCACAACTGGCGGCAATTTGAGCCAATTCTTGCGCAGGGATGCCAGCGTCACTGGACAGGATGGGAACCGTGACCACTTTTTGTGCCAAAGATGCGAAATGATTGAAATAGCCGGATGGATCCTTGGTATTCAACATCCCACAAATCAGAACCAGGGGCTTTGAAGCCGCCTCTTCCAGCGTGGCCAAATGGGCGGCAATGGCTGCCGCCGCTGCGGGGTTATGCCCCCCGTCGAGCCAGATTTCGTTTTCCTGCAATTGGCTGCCGGGTAGTTTTCCTGGCGGCAATTTCTGCATTCGACCCGGCCAAAAGGCCTGCAAGAGACCGTCTGATAATGCCTGTTCGCCAAGTTCAATACCTTGCGTGGCTACAAATGTTCTGCACGCAGCGAGCGCCACAGCGGCATTCTCAATCTGGTGGTGTCCGCCAAGCCGGGGCAGTGGTAAGTCAACCAGACTGTTCTCATCATGGAATACCATGCGGCCATTTTCGCCGGATCCGGCAAAATGTTCACCAAACACCATCACAGGCGCCAGCATTTTTGCAGCCTGTTGCTCAATCACGGCCAATGCTTCGGGTTGCTGTTGCCCCACGATCAACGGGGTCTTGCGGCGAATGATCCCGGCTTTCTCAAAGGCAATCTTGGCGATTGTGTCCCCCAGAAATGCCTCATGATCCATCGAAACAGGTGTGATGACGCTGACCGCAACTTCTTCCATCACATTGGTTGAATCGAACCGGCCCCCAAGCCCCACTTCAATCAGGCACACATCCGCATCATGCTCGCTGAACAGAACAAATGTCACGGCGGTGAGAACTTCGAAAACGGTAATTGGGTCGCCATCATTGGCCACGGCAACCCGCTCAATGGCATCGCTGAGCGTTGCATCGTCCACCAGAGCACCGGGTACATTTTTCCGCCCCATGCGAAACCGCTCATGCCAGTTCACCAAATGGGGTGATGTGTCCACATGAACACTCAGGCCAGCGGCTTCCAAAATCGCCCGGCTAAAGGCAATCGTCGAACCTTTGCCATTGGTGCCGGCAAAATGGATGACGGGTGGCAGTTTCAGGTGGGGGTCGCCCAGCTTGGAAAGCAGGCCGATGAGACGCTCAAGTGACAGATCAAACCCCTTGGGATGAATCTTCATCAGCGCTTCAATGCGCTCGGCAGCGCCTGTCATCTGGTGCCCCAACCCAGCTACTGCTTAGGCTTTGGCCGGGTTTGCGTCAGCAACGGAGACATCAGCGCTCATCGGTGCGACGCGCACTTGTGCGGTTTCCTCTAAAGCCGTGCTCGCCGAAGTATCGGCTGGAACGGCCTCATCGCCGGTCTGCGCAACAGCGGCTGCATTTTCGTCTTCCGCATCTACAGGCTCCTTGGCGGGCAAGGGCTTTTTCATCATCAGGTGCAAAAGGTTGGAAATGGTTGCTTTCAGTTCAGTGCGCGGCACAACCATGTCAACCATGCCGTGTTCCTGAAGATATTCGGCGCGCTGGAACCCTTCCGGCAGTTTTTCGCGGATGGTCTGTTCGATGACACGGGGGCCGGCAAAGCAGATCAAAGCACCAGGCTCGGCAATGTGAATATCGCCCAACATCGCATAGGAGGCAGAAACGCCCCCCGTTGTTGGGTTGGTCAGCACGACGATATAGGGCAGGCCCGCTTCGCGCAGCATTTGCACAGCAACGGTTGTGCGCGGCAATTGCATGAGGGAAAGAATACCCTCCTGCATTCGCGCACCGCCCGATGCGGCAAAAAGGACGAGCGGTGTGTTGCGGCGAACCGCCTGTTCCATCGCGTTGATAATCGCCTCTCCAGCCGCCATGCCCAGCGAACCGCCCATGAATTTGAAGTCCTGAACACAAGCGGTGACATCCATCCCAGCCACTTTTCCGGTGCCCGCCACGATTGTGTCTTCCGTCCCCGTCTTCGCGCGATTCTCTTTCAGCTTGTCGGTGTATCGGCGTTCATCGCGAAATTTCAGCGGGTCAACCGCAACGGTTGGCTGTTCGAAACGCTCAAACGCACCGTCATCAAAGAAGTGCTTCAACCGTTCCGGAGCCGTAATCGCCATGTGATAACCCGAACCCGGCACCACAAATTGGTTGGCCTCCAGATCGGTATGGAACACCATTTCCCCGGAGTCAGGGTCTTTGATCCATAGATTTTCCGGCATGTTCTTGCGGCCAAGAAAATCGAGCTTGGGTTTAACGTAGTTGGTGATCCAGTTCATTGGATGCTCCGAAAGTCTTTGAAAGTCGTTTGCGGATATAAGTATTCAATATGGCAGACTAGCGACCGGCTGCCCAGCAAAACCATGGGCAAGACGGTGGCTTGGCGGTTCAACTGCGCGCACTGCGCACTCCCTGGGCGATTGATGCGACAAGCGCCAGTGTATCGTCAACCGTGCTGTCGCTGGCTTTACCATCCACAAGACTTTTCGCCACGGTTGATACAATAGCAGAGCCGACCACCACACCATCGGCGGCCCGGCCAATCATTTTTGCCTGTTCAGCCGACCGCACACCAAATCCCACGCAAATCGGCAGGTCGGTCTTGGCCTTGATATGGGCAACGGATTTCGCCACTTCATCCGGCTCCGGTGCAGCAGCGCCTGTAATGCCGTTGATCGACACATAATAGACAAAGCCAGATGTGTTTGAGAGCACCTTGGGCAAGCGCTTTTCGTCGGTTGTGGGCGTTGCCAGGCGAATGAAGTTGAGATCGCGCGCCAGGGCGGGGATGCACAATTCCTCATCCATTTCCGGGGGCAGATCGACAATGATCATGCCATCCACACCGGCGGCCTTGGCGTCATCGAGAAACCGTTCTGGCCCATATTGATAGATGGGATTGTAATAGCCCATCAGCACAATCGGGGTGGACGTGTCGGTTTCACGAAAGGCGCGCACCATGGCAAAGCTGGTATCAAGATTTTGCCCGCCATTAAGGGCACGCAATCCTGCGGCCTGAATTGACGGTCCATCCGCCATGGGGTCTGAAAACGGCATACCAAGTTCAATCACATCCGCGCCCGCCCCAGGCAGGCCTTTCATGATCTTAACGGATGTATCGAAATCGGGATCGCCACCCATGAAATAGGTGACAAATGCAGGACGGTTTTCGTCCTTAAGGCGTGCGAAGCAATCGCTCATACGTTGTGTCATTGTTCTGGCTCCGCCGGTTCTTAAAGTTCAACGCCGAGCGCTTCACCAACGGTGAAGACATCTTTGTCACCCCGCCCGCAAAGGTTCATCACGATGATCTGGTCTTTACCCATTTGCGGCGCACGTTTCATGACTTCTGCCAAAGCGTGGCTGGGTTCCAGGGCTGGAATAATGCCTTCCAGGCGGCACAGTAACTGGAAAGCCTCCAGGGCTTCAGTGTCCATGATGGGCACATATTCAACACGGCCGGTTTCTTTCAGCCAGGAATGTTCAGGCCCGATGCCGGGGTAGTCCAACCCCGCTGAAATTGATGCCCCTTCTTCAATCTGGCCTTCGGCATCCTGCAACAAATAGGTGCGATTGCCATGCAAGACGCCGGGGCGGCCAGCGGTCAGTGAAGCACAATGTTCATCGCCATCGAGCCCTTTACCCCCTGCTTCAACGCCGACGATGGAAACGGTATCGTCATCAAGGAAAGGGTGGAACAGGCCAATTGCGTTGGAACCGCCGCCCACAGATGCCACCAGCATATCGGGAAGGCGTCCCTCACGTTCGAGCATTTGTTCGCGTGTTTCGCGGCCAATGACCGATTGGAAATCCCGCACAAGTTCCGGATATGGGTGTGGACCGGCTGCAGTGCCAATGAGATAATACGTATCATCCACATTGGTGACCCAGTCACGCAGGGCTTCGTTCATGGCATCTTTGAGCGTTCCGGCACCGGCGGTAACGGAATTGATTTCGGCGCCGAGCAGGCGCATACGAAACACGTTGGGCGACTGGCGGTGCACGTCTTTGGCACCCATATAAACAACACAGGGGTAGCCAAAACGCGCTGCCACGGTTGCCGATGCCACACCGTGCTGACCGGCACCGGTTTCGGCAATAAGCCGGGTCTTCCCCATGCGGCGGGCCAGCAGGATCTGCCCCAGGCAATTGTTTATCTTGTGGCTGCCCGTATGGTTGAGTTCGTCACGCTTGAAATAAACCTTTGCACCGCCCAGGTGATCGGTTAGCCGTTCGGCAAAATAAAGCGGGCTGGGGCGGCCGGTATAATGTTTGTTGAGCGAGTCCAGTTCAGACAGAAATTCCGGGTCTTTTTTCGCAGCCGCATAGGCATCGTCCAGTTCCAGAATATTGGGCATCAAGGTTTCAGCGACGAACCGTCCGCCAAATATCCCGAACATGCCCTCATTGTCTGGTCCGCTGCGGAATGAATTCGGCAGGGTCGATGGTGCGGATTGCGTATCCATTTTTCTACTCTCAATACACGATGGGTTCAGGCGCTGTGACTGGCCGCCAGGAAAGCCTCTATTTTGCCAATGTTCTTAACACCAGGCTGGCTTTCCACGCCAGATGAAACATCAAGTCCAATGATCGAATTTGTCGCATCGCGGACATGCTCCATCGCCACCGCGGCGCTATTGGTGTCGATTCCACCGGAAAGCAATATCGGCGTTGTTGTGACAAGTCCGGTCAAAAGCGACCAGTCGAAACTCACGCCATTGCCCCCCGGTAACTCGCTGCCCTTGGGTGGTTTGGCATCCAGCAGCAACAGGTCAACATGTCCATCATACAGCGCAACCTTGGCCAGATCATCCTGGTCGCGCACGGCAAGGGCCTTGATGATCCCAAGCTCGTAGCGGGCGCGCAATTCTGCAATCCTTTCCGGGCTCTCTGAACCATGCAATTGCAGCCAGTCCGGCTTCATGGTGGCAACAATTTCATCCAGCATATCGTCGCTGGCATTGACGGTAACAGCAACCGTTTGCGCCGGTTGTGCACGGGCGGACAATGCAGCGGCAAGCTCAACAGAAACATGGCGGGGGCTTTTGGGGAAAAATATGAATCCCAGATGCGTGGCACCCTTGTCCCGCGCTGCGTCAATCGCAGCGGCAGTGGACAGGCCGCATATCTTGATCATGGGAGCTGGTTTTTCCATCATGCCTGTTCGGTTCGCACAAGTGAGCGTCCAAGTCCATGCTTGTACGGGCGTTGGTGCATTTGGTGGATCACGCCTGAACGGCGTGCAATTTTGCCCCATGGGTGCGCAGCCACGATTTATGCTGCTCCATGTCCGGGCATATTTGTTTCACATGGGCCCAGAAACGATCTGAATGGTTCATTTCCCGCAAGTGCGCCACCTCATGGGCTGCCAGATAGTGCAGCACTTCTGGAGGTGCCAATATGATGCGCCATGAGAAATTCAGCGCGCCGCTTGAAGAGCACGAGCCCCAGCGCGATGTTGTATCGCGCAATGTGATCGATTTTGCTTTCACATCCAAAGCTGCACAATAGGTCGCAACAGCCTTGGTCAGGTCCTGTTTTGCCTGACGTTTTAAAAAGTCGCCCACCTTGCGTGGAATGAATTTGGGGTCGCCAAACACCCGTATCACCGGCCCGTCTTCTTCGCGCCCGATTGAGACAATACCCCGGCCCAGGCCGGAATGGACAATACGATGGGGCACGCCGCGCAGGGGAATTGTGACGCCATCATTGATTTTCAATACCTGCGGCAATCGCGCAATCCGCGCGGCGGCCCAGGCGCGATTCCGTTCAAGAAAATCGTCAATGTCACCGTCCGGCGTGCCTGGTGGCACGGTGACCTTGAGACTTTCTCCCTTTTTAGAAGCAGGGACCAGCCTCAGCGTAAGGCGCGATGTACGCGGATTTTCCACAATGCGCACATCCACCGACCGCCCGTCCAGTTCAAGCAGGGTCCAACGTTCAACAAGGCCCCCGCGCGCAGGAGGGCGCTTCTTCAATAGGGATAGCATGGCCGCAGTCTAAGACTTTTGAGGATGGGAGGGAATCGGCAAAGTCAAAAAAACTCACACGCATCATAAAAAATCCCGCCTCCGGTGGGAAGCGGGATTTGGATGTTTCCGTCGATGCGGGAAAAATCACACGCCGGGGACAGCCTTGCCGCCGGATTTCTTCACCCGTTTTGGCTTGGTTGGCGCGTCGTCACCATTGTCCACC
Organism: uncultured Rhizobiaceae group bacterium; assembly: GCA_937930845.1. Classification (GTDB taxonomy): domain Bacteria; phylum Pseudomonadota; class Alphaproteobacteria; order Rhizobiales; family Rhizobiaceae; genus Pseudahrensia. The sequence continues at coordinate 267,168 of CALHBJ010000008.1, read as the reverse complement.
TGCTTGGCGCGGTGGGCCATAAAGCGGTCGAACTCTTCTTCGTCCTTGGCGCGGCGCAATTCGCGGGCATAATCATCGAAATCTGCACGCATCTCATCAAGCTTGATGCGTTCTTCATGAAGCCGTTTCAATTCACCTTCGCGCCAGTCGTCAAAGGCCACATTGCCGGTGCGGGCATGGCCGAATGAAGGCGCTTTGGAAAACATGTCAGACGCCTTGTCGGTTGCCTTGTTCACATCCGATTTGAACTGGTCAAGCCGGTCACCCCAAATAATGTAGGCGATCATGGCCAGGCCAAGCGGCCAAAAGATCATGAAACCGACAATCATCATGGCGATGGTGACAGGTGTCCAAGCTGGGCGGATCAGTGCGTTAGTCATGGGTATTCCCCTCTTTGATGGGTGCGGCGGCTCAAAGGCTGGAGATCATGGCCGCTGCTTACACATGACGTAGGTGTAACAATGTGGCATTCAAGGGAATGTGATCACATTTACATTAATTAACAAATTCAGCCGTCATAACCTTCAATTATGATCAGATCGCCCTGGGAAACGCCGCTCCTAGTGCGAATTGCCAGGGCTTTTGCATATTCGGGGGAGTGATAGCAGGCTTTTGCCTGTTCATATGAGTCAAACTCCAGCACCACATTGCGAGACCGCAACTTGCCCTCAGGGTTTTCAAATTCGCCGCCACGTACGAGAAATTTAGCGCCAAACTTGGCAAAGGCCTCCCCATTGGCTTGCACATATTCCTTGTAGGCTTCCAGGTCATGCACATCGACCGTGGCAATCCAGTATCCTTTGGCCATTACGATGCTCCTTCCACAATGATCAATTCGGCATCTGCTGCGCTTTTGCGAATCTTGACCGCCGCCTGGTATTCGTCGCTGTTATAGCAATCAAGCGCGTGTTGAACGGAAGGGAACTCGATAACCACGTTCCTGGCGCGGTTTTCGCCTTCCAGCGAATGGGTTTCACCGCCCCGCGCCAGAAAGATTGCGCCATAGCGGTCAAATGCTGGTTTGGCGGTCGATACATAGTCTGGATAGCGATCTGTATCGGTCACATCCACGCGGGCAATCCAGTAACCTTTGGCCATTTCGGGCATCCTTATACGTCTGAAATTTCTTCAAGAATGGCTTGTGCCGCTTCCCTGCGGTTCGAAGCTTCCATGATCGGGCGTCCGATAACAAGGTGCGATGCACCGCTTTCAAGCGCGCGTGCAGGCGTCATCACCCGCTTCTGGTCGCCATGTGCGGTGCCTGTGGGGCGGATGCCGGGGGTTACAATGGCCATGCCTGTGCCATGGTCGTAAGGGCCGACAATGTCTCGAATGGCAGCAGCTTCCAGGGCAGATGCCACCAATCCGCCCATCCCGGCGGCTTTCGCCTGCCGCGCCCGCATGGTCACAAGATCAGCCGCAGGGAGCCCATAACCGGCTTCCTCAAGATCAGTGTCATCCATGGAGGTGAGAACCGTAACGCCCAGCAGCGTAAGCGCATGATCGCCCAGAGCCTCAACAGCTGCCCGCATGGCCTTGGGATAGGCGTGGAGCGTAAGCATATCAACGCCCATGCCGACCACGCTTTCCACGCCCTTGGCAACCGTGTTGTCGATGTCGAGAAGCTTCAGGTCGAGAAAGACCTTTTTACCTTCCTCAACCAGTTCCTGTGCCAGCTGCAAGCCATTGTGCCGGTGCGGTGCAAAGCACAATTGATGGCCAATTTTGTAGAAGCTGACCGCATCGCCCAATTCATCGATTGCCACGCGGGCTTCATCCACACTGGGCACATCAAGGGCTACGATCAACCGGTCATCAGCCATACGGGGTATTCCCTCTAGTGAGTTTTGGCGCGCCGTATCAACGTTTCGCACATGGTGTGGAGCAATTTCTGGTGCCGTTCATTGGCCAATGTACCGTCCGGTGCAAAGGCAGAATCTCCGCCACCCACACAAAGCTGCGGTGTGATGGTGTCTGCGCCAACGCTCACAAGCACGTCTCTGGCGTGGGACAATACACGAATGCCGCCCAACGCACCCGGCGATCCTGCAGCGAGTGCAAATGTGCGGTTTTGATAGACCTCCACACCAACATCCCGGCTCATCCAGTCCAGCATGTTTTTCATCAGGGGGGTAATGGAAGAGTTATATTCGGGATGGACCAACACCACGCCCTGGCACTGTGCAAGAACCGCTGCCAGTGCAATCGCTTGGGACGCGCATCCCTGTTCCGCCTCCATATCCCCGTCATAAATCGGCATTGGGTAGTCAGCCAGCGAGATCAACTGAATCTCGGCACCCATCTGCCCCAATTTATGACCAATTGCCGTGGCCACCCGGGTATTGAACGACTGGGCGCGGCTTGAGCCGGGAATGATGGCGATTTTAGGCATGGAGTCTCCGGGCGATGGATTGAAGTTAGTCGGCTAGACCGTCAAAAAACCCCTTCATGCGAGAGAAGAAACCGGTGGATTCCGGCGAGTTCTCTTCCGAGCTTAATTGTTCGAATTCCTGCAGCAACTCGCGTTGTTTCTTAGACAGGTTGGAAGGTGTTTCAATCGCGACCTGTATGTACATATCGCCCATTTGGCTGGAGCGCATGACTGGCATGCCTTTGCCACGCAACCGGAATTGCTTGCCGTTCTGGGTGCCTTCGGGAACTTTAACCCGCGTATTGCTCCCCTCAACTGTACCAACTTCAAACTGCCCGCCAAGCGCTGCAGTCGTCATGGAAATGGGAACACGGCAATAGATATCAGCCCCATCGCGCTGGAAAAATTCGTGCGGCTTGATCGACAGGAAAATATATAAATCTCCGGTGGGGCCGCCGCGCGCCCCTGCCTCGCCTTCACCGGCAAGGCGAATGCGGGTGCCGTCTTCAATGCCGGCGGGCACGTTGACGGAAAGTGTTTTTTCCTGCGTGACCCGGCCAGAACCGGAGCAAGGGGAGCAGGGGTCAGAGATAACTTCGCCGCGCCCTTGGCAGGTGGGGCAGGTGCGTTGAATAGAGAAAAAGCCCTGGCTCGCACGAACCTGGCCCACACCGCCGCACATGCCACAGGTGGAAGGCGATGTACCGGGTTTTGCACCCGATCCACTGCAGGTGTCACAGGTGACGGAACTGGGGATTTCAATCTCGGCGGTTTTTCCCTCAAATGCTTCTTCAAGGGAAATTTCCATATTGAAGCGCAGGTCTGCACCGCGCGCCCTGCCGCCGGAGCTGCGGCGCCCGCCGCCCATCATTTCGCCGAAAATATCTTCGAAAATATCGCTCATGGAACCGCCGCCAAACGGGCCTGCGCCACCGCCACCGTTGTTTTCAAACGCGGCATGTCCAAAACGATCATAAGCAGCCCGTTTTTGCGGGTCTTTCAGCGCCTCATAGGCCTCGCCAAGTTCCTTGAACTTCGCTTCCGCTTCTGCATTATCGGGATTGCGGTCGGGATGATATTTCATCGCCTGTTTGCGAAAAGCGCTTTTCAGCGTCTTTTCATCCGCATCGCGGGATACGCCCAGCGTTTCGTAATAATCGGCTTTTTCCATAGCGGTCAGGTTTCACACATCAAGTTTGAAGATACTGTCAAACGTGCCTCGCAGCCGTTCGACGTAACCGTTTTTGGTCAATATCTTACGTAATTCGTCGGTCGCATCATGTATTGTTTCGATGTGAACCCAACGTGGCCAGATCGCATTGCTGGTGTCACGAAAGAACGGTTCGAGCACTTTGGCTTCATACCCTTCAATATCAATCTTCATCAGATCTACCGGTTGAGAATCAAAGCGGTCGATAAGTTCTCTGAGCAACCTGGTTTCAACGATTTCCGTCCCGGCCAGGCTTGTTGTGGGCTGTCGAACCATAGACGCTTCACCCTGGTTGGTGTCGTGTAGCATCAATTCCAGAGTTCCATTCTGCTCACCCACGGCGCACATTTCGATGTGGCATGAATCGATAATTCCAGCAGATTGCAGATTTTTCTCCAAACGTTGGCCCACACTTTCCTGCGGCTCCACACATACAGCGTTCAAAGATCGCCCCGCATCCTCGCAAAGTTTGGCCGCCAACATGGTATAGAGCCCCATGTTTGCTCCGATATCTGCGAAACGAAATGGACGATCTAATTCAGCAGAGATAATTTGCTGAATTAAGTCATGCTCTTCTTGCGTCCAGGGAGGGTTATCATGGAGTAAGCGTCTATCAGTCTGATTGAGAAACGGATAGATATCTATGTCGTAGCGATCAAAAAGCCGCCCACTAAAGCAAATGTTTTTTGGCAGTTCGCCGATTTTCTTTTGCAGTGATATGAGCAGGCGCAACGCTTTTCTTGAGAAATAGGAATTTGTAGCCGGGCCAACCCAGCCAGAGTGGGCCAGTGCATTAAAGCGCGAAAACGTAAAGCCGTTTTTTACAACAAACATTGATTGGCCTTGCGCAGATGCCGGGTGCGGGTGAAGAATTTATGGTTCCCTGGCGCAGGGGCCAGGGAACCAATTTGCTGTGCCGGATCAGGCAGACTTTTTCTCGTCTTCATCGTCGATCTCTTCGAAATCGGCGTCGACAACATTTTCATCTGCAGCTGCATGAGCTGCGGCATCGGCTGCCGCTGATGCTTCTTCTTCCGACTGCTGGGCTTCGTAGATTGCCTGACCCATTTTCATGCTGGCTTCAGCAAGCGCCTGGGACTTGGCCGTAATCTCTTCGCCATCATCGCCTTCCAGAGCGGTTTTCAATTCGGCCATGGCCGCATCAATTGCGCTCTTGTCTTCCGCACTGACCTTATCTGCATGCTCTTCCAATGATTTCTCCGTGGAGTGAATCAATGTCTCGGCATGGTTCTTGGCCTCAACGGCTTCGCGGCGGGCTTTATCGCTGTCGGCATTCGCCTCAGCGTCTTTGACCATCTGTTCGATATCGTCATCCGACAGACCGCCTGAGGCCTGGATGCGAATTTCGTGGCTCTTACCCGTGCCCTTGTCCTTGGCGGACACATTCACAATGCCGTTGGCATCGATGTCAAATGTCACCTCAATTTGAGGAACGCCGCGCGGGGCAGGCGGGATGCCAACCAGATCGAACTGACCAAGCAGTTTGTTGTCGGAAGCCATTTCGCGCTCACCCTGCGATACGCGAATGGTCACGGCATTCTGGCTGTCTTCGGCGGTCGAGAAAGTCTGCGACTTCTTCGTTGGGATTGTCGTGTTGCGGTCGATCAGGCGGGTAAACACGCCACCCAATGTTTCGATACCAAGCGACAATGGGGTCACATCAAGCAACAGCACATCGGTCACATCGCCTTGCAACACGCCAGCCTGAATGGCTGCACCCATGGCCACCACCTCATCGGGGTTCACACCCTTATGGGGTTCTTTGCCAAAGAATTCCTGCACGGTTTCCTGAACCTTGGGCATGCGTGTCATGCCGCCAACCAGGATCACTTCATCCACCTCACCGGTCGACAAGCCTGCATCTTTCAAAGCTTCCTGCATGGGCTTGACGGTGCGTTTGATCAGATCACCCACCAGGGTTTCAAATTTCGCACGGGTCAGTTTCATGGTCAGGTGCTTTGGACCGGAAGCGTCCGCGGTAATAAATGGCAGGTTCACTTCGGTCTGTGCGCCGGAAGACAGTTCAATCTTGGCTTTTTCTGCGGCTTCTTTCAGCCGCTGCAATGCCAGTTTGTCGTTCTTGAGATCAACGCCCTGATCTTTCTTGAACTCATTTGCCAGATAATCCACCAGCGCCATGTCAAAGTCTTCACCGCCAAGGAATGTATCGCCATTGGTGGATTTAACTTCAAACACACCATCGCCGATTTCCAGAATGGAGACGTCAAACGTGCCACCACCAAGGTCATAAACCGCGATGGTCTTACCGTCGTTTTTGTCCATGCCGTAGGAAAGGGCCGCTGCGGTTGGTTCGTTGATAATACGAAGCACTTCAAGACCGGCAATCTTGCCCGCGTCTTTGGTGGCCTGGCGCTGGGCATCGTTAAAGTAAGCGGGAACGGTGATCACCGCCTGCTCAACTTTTTCGCCCAGATAAGCCTCGGCCGTTTCCTTCATCTTCTGAAGGATCATCGCAGAAATCTGTGAAGGGGAATATTTATCACCACGGGTTTCAACCCAGGCATCGCCATTGTCGCCTTTGACGATCTCAAAAGGCACAAGCTTTTTGTCCTTGGCCACGGCTTTGTCTTCATACCGTCGGCCAATCAGGCGCTTGACGGCGAAAAGCGTGTTTTCAGGATTTGTCACAGCCTGGCGTTTTGCGGGCTGCCCAACCAGGCGTTCACCATCTTCTGTGAACGCAACCATGGAAGGTGTTGTGCGCGCACCTTCGGCATTTTCGATTACTTTTGCGGTCTTTCCATCCATCACCGCCACACAGGAGTTGGTGGTGCCCAGATCGATACCAATAACTTTAGCCATTCTCTTCTCTCCTTACAGCGTTCTGCCGGAACCCGGTTATCCGCAAGCGGTGCCCGAAGGCAGGCATTCAAGCGGCAGAACCTATTGGATATTTTGATCAATACAGCAAGACACAAATGCAATCTGCTGCGTTGGCAGCTATATAAGAAGCCCTGCATAGGCCTGCAAGGATTGAAGGGGCAGAATCTTTATTTGTCCCGTTATCGGTGTTTTTAAGTGGAAATGGAGCGAAAATGACGGCTTTTTCCCTGCCGGAAGGTGTCCGGCACTGGCCCCAATATTTCTCCCCTGCGCAACAACAAGACCTGTTGGACATGATTCGCACCGCTGTAACTCATGCGCCCCTGTTCACGCCAACCATGCCCAGAACCGGAAAAGAGATGTCCGTGCGGATGACAAATCTGGGTTCCCAGGGCTGGGTGACCGACAAACAACGTGGATATCGCTACCAACCCACCCATCCGGTCACCGGCAAACCCTGGCCGCCCATACCTCAGATTTTGCAGGATCTTTGGCGCGAAGTGGCCAATGGCGTGGCAGAACCCCAGGCCTGTCTCATCAATTTTTACACAGATGATGCCAAAATGGGGATGCATCAGGACCGTGATGAACAATCTTTCGATGCACCGGTGGTGTCGGTATCACTGGGGAATTCGTGCCTATTTCGCTTGGGCGGAACCAAACGGGGTGGGAAAACCCAGTCAATTCGCCTCGACAGCGGAGATGTCATCCTGTTCGGCGGTCCCGCAAGGCTCGCCTATCATGGGGTCGACCGCATTTACCCCAACACATCGCAATTGTTGAAGAACGGTGGCCGGATCAATCTGACATTGCGGCGGGTTGATTGACGCCAGGTTGATTGACGCCTTGAGTTCGATGCCCGGCAGCAGTCAAATCACTCCGCCCAGCGGCTCAAATCAGAAATACGGTCAACCACGGCTTCCCAATCAGCTTCCGGGCCAAGATCTATGGATTGATCCGGGCCGTGCTCAGTCGGACGTGGGATAAAACCTGTTTGAAGGCCAGCCGCCCGGGCCGCGATCAGATCCTTGTTGTGGCAGGCCACCATCATAACCTGATCAGGTGATAGTCTTAGTGCCGAACAACAGGCCTGATAGACTTCCGGTTGGGGTTTGTAATTGCCAGCAATATCCGCCCCCAGAATGCAATCCCAGGGAAGCCCGCCATATTTGGCAAGCCGGGTCATCAGGGCAATGGAACCATTGGAGCAGGGCGCAATGATGGCCCGTTGTTTAAGGTGAGTGAGCCCGTCCACCACCTCTGGCCACGGGTCGAGCCGTTCCCAGGCAGATGAAAATTGCCACAGTTCTGGCTCACTGAAATGCCCGGCAAGATCAAAATGTGCCAGCGTTGCCACAAGGTTTTCATAGTGCAGCACATCCAGCGCCACATAGCCGCGATTGCCGGTCCGTATCCGCGCCATGGCCGGGTCGTATTGACCGCGCCAATAGTCGGCAAATGCTGTTGCATCAATGTCGATGCCCTTGTTTGAAAACGTTTCTTCTGCGCTGCGCGCGATACTGTATCGCCAGTCCACCAGCGTTCCAAAAACGTCGAAAATGAATGCTTCAACCTTGGGTTTCATTCGGCGCTCCTGCCATAGCGGATGGTTTGGAAATTCATTGAAAGCCCCTCAAACATCAGCAAGCGGCCAATCAGCGGGTCGCCGGCACCGGTGATCAGCTTGATCACCTCCAGGGCCTGCAGGGTTCCCAAAATGCCGGTCACGGCTCCCACAACCCCCACTTCAGCGCAGGTTGGCAATTCAATTTCCGATTGGGTTTTGGGGAAGAGATCCCGATAACGAGGATTGGGCCTTTGGGAACCTCCAGTTGCAGTGCGAGATGTTTCCCAGGGTTTAAATGTCGTGATGGCCCCATCAAACCGGTTCACCGCAGCGCTCACCAGCGGCACACGCAATTCCTCGCAGATATCGGCAAGTATGTAGCGCGTCTGCAAATTGTCGCTGCCATCCAGCGCCACATCATGGCCTTCCACCAGATCGCGGGCATTGGACTTATCCAGCCGCACGATTTTGGAGTGCACTTCCACATGGGGGTTTAGTTTGCGGGCAAACCCGGCCGCCGCATCAACCTTGGCCACGCCCACATCATTACAGTTGAAAATGACCTGTCGCTGCAAATTGGAAAGCGAAACTTCATCATCATCCACCAAGGTGAGGTGCCCAACACCTGCAGCTGCCAGATATTGCAATGCCGGAGCCCCAAGGCCACCAGCACCCGTCACAATGACACGGGCAGCCTTGAGCTTTTGCTGACCTGCGCCACCAATTTCGGGCAACACCAAATGGCGCGCATAACGCTCAAGCTCTAAGTTGGAAAATGCATTCGACATGTAAAGTGCCTCACCCGCCAGGGGCCGGGCCAGCGGGCGAAACCTGCCCATTGCTGACATTGAAAAACTGGGCCCGGTCTCCCAAAGCACCAAACATAGGCGCGTCTGTTCCGGTCATCCAGGCCTGGCATCCTATCGCGTCTATCAGGTCAAACAATCCCGCGCGGCGTTGTTCATCCAGATGGGCTGCAACCTCATCCAGCAAAATGATGGGTGTCATGCCGGACACATCGCAAACCAATTGCGCATGGGCAAGTACAAGGCCCAGCAGCAATGCCTTTTGTTCACCGGTGGAACACAGCGCTGCTGCCATGTTTTTGGGCCCATGCCGAACCAGTAGATTGCTGCGGTGCGGTCCGTCCAGCATGCGCCCGGCTGCCCGGTCTCGCGCCCTGTTTGTGCACAACAGCGCGCGATAGGCGTCTTCAAGATCGGCTGCTGCTCCCTCGGCAATCATGCTCTCCAGCGTCCCCTCAATGGCGATATCGGCATTGGGGAAAGGGCCGTCACCACCTGTCATCGTGCGGGCTATGATGCCCTGAAGCAGCGTCACCAGTTCGCGCCTGGCAAAAGCCACAGCAACACCGGTTTCAGCAATCTGGCTTTCAATACCATCAAGCCAGCTGGAACTGGCATTTCTGTCTTCCAGCAGCTTGTTGCGGCTGCGCATGGCGCGTTCAAATTCAGATACCCGTCGTCCGTGGCTCGGGTCAATCGCCAGCACCATACGGTCCAAAAAGCGGCGCCGGTCGGAACCCGGACCGGTAAACAAGCCGTCCATGGCCGGTGTCAGCCACACGATGCGGGCATGGTCGAGCAGGGTTTCCGTTGACCGCGCATTGACCCCGTCAATATGTGTCTTGCGGTTGCGATCCACATCCCCGCTTGCCCCCGGGACAGCCGCAATGCCGGTGCCAATGCGTGCCGGACCCAGCGCTCCGTGCAGGCTGGCAAACACGGTCCATGTGCCAAATTGAGGGTCAAGACTTGGGTCATTCCCCAATGACTGCGCAATGGTGTCATAGGGCGCACGGCGCAGGCCCCGCCCTGGTGACAAAAGAGAAATCGCTTCAAGCAGATTGGTTTTTCCCGCACCGTTGTCGCCGCTCAGCACCACATGCCGCGCGTCAAGGTTGAGGGAAATCTGCCCATAATTCCTAAAATGCGTGAGCTTGAGCGTCTCAATCCAGACGCGGGTTCGTTCCGGTATCCCGTCTTCCTGTCCGCTCACAACGCGCTCATGCAGCCGCGCGCGAAATTAAACGCGCATCGGCATCAACACATACAGTGCGCCGGATTGGTTCTTTTCACGGATCAATGTGGGCGAGCCGGGATCAGCGAGCATGAATGTGGTTTCATCTGCAGAAAGCTGATTGGTGATGTCGAGCAGATATCGCGAGTTGAAACCGATATCCAAAGCATCGGCTGTGTAGCCAACTGAAAGCTCTTCCTCCGCCGACCCCGAATCCGGGTTGTTCACGCTCAGCACCAATTGCCCTTCTGAAAGTGACAGTTTAACGGCCCGCCCCCGGTCAGAGGCGATGGTTGAAACCCGGTCCACAGCGGCAGAAAAGCTCGCGCGATCAAGCACCAGTTCCTTGTCATTTCCCGCTGGAATAACGCGGTTATAATCGGGAAACGTGCCGTCGATGAGTTTGGATGTGAGAACCACAGCCCCAACGGTGAAACGGATTTTTGAATCCGACAATTCCACGGTGACAGATGCGTCTGGGTCTTCCAGCAGCTTTTGCACTTCGCCAACGGCCTTGCGGGGCACGATGATACCGGGCATTCCATCCGCACCATCGGGCGCGGCAGTTTGTGCCTGGGCCAGGCGGTGCCCGTCGGTGGCCACCGCGCGCAACATTGTTGTGCCATCGTCTTCCACGCAGTGCAGATAAATCCCGTTTAGATAATAGCGGGTTTCTTCGGTGGAAATGGCAAACTGGGTGCGGTCAATCAGGTTTTTAAATTCCGTGCAGCCCATGCGGAATGTATGACTGAATTCTGACGCCGTCAGATCGGGAAAATCGGATTCCGGCAGCATTTGCAATCGAAATTGCGAACGGCCTGCCACCAGCCGCAACCCGCTGTCATCGGATATGGTCATCATCACTTCCGACCCCTCCGGCAGTTTGCGCACGATGTCATAGAGCATGTGGGCGGGAACCGTTGTGGACCCCTCCTGGTCGATGGCAGCCGGAGCCGTTTCGGTGACTTCCAGATCAAGATCGGTTGCCTTCAACATCAGCTGACCGTCTTTTGCCTTCAACAGCACGTTGGACAGGATTGGAATCGTGTTCCTGCGTTCCACCACACGTTGAACGTGGTTGAGAGATTTAAGAAGGTTGGATCGTTCAAGTGTTACGCGCATTTTTAGTGTCCAGATTGAAACGTGCGACCGGGGCGGGAATCACATTGTTCCCAGCAACCCGAAGAAACTTCGACGCACAAATTGGCGCAACGCCCCCGCCCTTGCAACAGGGGCCGACAATATGTGCCCAGACTTTTAGGCACAGGGCGCAATACGCCCTGTGCTGGATTGGCAGGTAAGAGCCAGCTTACAGCCCTTGTTCTTGGATCAAACGTTTAAGAAGTTCCAGTTCCTGGGCCAGCTTATCGTCTTCGTTCAACATGCCTTCAATTTTGCGCACGGCGTGCAAGACGGTCGTGTGATCCCTGCCACCAAACCGGCGGCCGATTTCCGGCAATGACCTGGGTGTGAGGAATTTCGACAGATACATGGCGATCTGGCGTGGGCGCACAATGACGCGGGTGCGCCGATTGGACAGCAAATCATTGCGCGACACGTTATAGTGGCGGGCGACGACTTTCTGAATGTCTTCAATACGGACCCGGCGTTGTTCGCCTGATTGCACCAGATGGCTGAGCATCCGTTCCACTGCTTCCAGATCCACCGGACCATCGGAGAAACGATGCTGAATCATCAATTGATTGAACGCGCCCTCAAGATCGCGCCCCGAAGACGCAACTTTACCAGCAACAAATTCCAGTATCGCGTCAGGGATATCGAGGTTGGGATCGTCGCGCTGGGCGTCGCGATAACGCAGATCCAGCATGGCCTGGCGCATTTCCACATCCGGCGATTTGATCTCCAGCGCAACGCCGCCTTTAAGCCGCGAACGGACCCGGTCATCGAGGGATTCCAGTTGTGAAGGTGGCCTGTCGGCAGCCACAACAACCTGCTTGGCACTGTCGATCAGCGCATTGAGCAGATGGCAGAATTCCTGCTGGATCGATTTACCCTGGAGGAACTGCATGTCATCAATCAGCAACAGGTCGATGTCGCGCAGGGATTCCTTAAATGACAATGCCGACTGGTCACGAATGGCAGATGCAAAGCGCCACATGAAATATTCAGCCGTGAGATAAAGTATCTTCATCCCGCCGGGCCGTGCGCTGGCGGCCCAGGCAATTGCTTGCAACAGATGGGTTTTGCCAAGGCCAACATTTGCGTGAATAAACAGCGGGTTGAACATGGCACCCGACCCGTCCGCTTCCGCCACAGACCGGGCAGCCGCGCAGGCCATGCGGTTGGAACTGCCTTCAACAAACGTGTTGAATGTCAGCTTGGGGTCCAGCGGGGAACCCGTGAATCCCACCATACTGTCCTTGCCCGAAGGTGCAGGCGTGGTGGACGCGGCAAAGCGATTAACGGCATTGCCGGTGCCACCCAGGTTTGCAGTTCCGTCGAAAACAGTGCCGGTGGTCAGGGTTCGTCCGGGATTGGTGGTGCCCATGGCTTCTTCGGGCCGCGCGGCAGTGGCCGATTGCGCTTCGCCATTTTCAGCATTTGCCGAACGCACCGCACTGCGCATGACAACATCGATCTTCACCAGATCGCTCACCTGTTCCTGCCAAAGCTCAAGCAGCAGGTCACGGTAATGGGTGGTGATCCAGCTTTTAAGGAATGTGGTGGGCACAGAAAGGGTCAGCTGATGGCTGGAAATCGTTTCCAGTCGACAGCGCCCAAACCAGCTGGCGAAAACATCCGGGCCCAGCTTGGCAGTGAGCTGCGCCTGAATGCGTTGCCACTTGCGCGCATCTTTCGCAGATATTGTTGGCCCCACCTGTTCCGTGGGAACAGTTGATGTCGGGCGCCGGGCGCTCGAAGTCGACAATATCGATGTCTTTGCCGGTAGTTTGGCAACATTTCGTTGCCCTGAATGGGAGCCCTGTGCCCTTCCCACTGCTGGATTGGTTGCTTTGGCTGAAGTGTCTTTTGCGGTATTCCGCGCGTTTTCTGAATTCATTGTCTGTTGCCGCTTTCAAACCCACTGCCTTTTGATAAGGTCATGCAGGTCACATTCTGATGCGCTCTCAAATGGCGCTGTTCCCCGAAGGCCCCGATCGAAATTGACTGGGCACTCCGAAACTGAATGTTTGAATCTCGCAATGGCTATTCAATGAGCGGAGGAATTGACGCAGATCGTTTCGTGTTCGGTGCCCCGGTATCGAATTCTACAGCCCCGCTTGTAAATTCAATGTGTGTATCAGGATTCATATCCATTTCGTATTCTGCCTCTCCTTAGTGTGCGGTTTTCCGCATCATTTGGATTTATTCTTTCGCGCAATGAAGCGCTGTCTTTTAGTTTTGCCGCCAGGACAACCCGGCAGCCTTCCATCCGTTGATATTTCCTCTGTGTCCCTGGGTGTCAGCGTCTCCCTCGAACCCGCCTGCAATATTGTAGCAGGCGGTAAAACCCTGCGATGCCATGGCATTGGCAGCAGCCAGACTGCGCACGCCGGAACGGCACAGAAAATAAAGCTTTGAATTAGCTGTCGCTCCCCGTTGGGACAATTGTTCCGTGAGGTTGCGCGCAAAATCGCCATCCACATTCATATGCGGAAACTGCTGCCATTCCATTGCGATAATTGGGTGCATTCCAGGCGAAAGATCAGGCATGCCCACATAGGCCCATTCGGCCCTTGTGCGTACATCAATGATGAAACTGTCGGAATCATTCTGGAGTCCGCTCCAGCATTCCTCAACAGTCACATCACCCGCATACGACATTGCACACCTATCCGTCTGCGCAAGAAGCGCCCAAGACATTATGTTGTAATAAATAGTATGTATAAATTTATACACACCTGTCGAAAGTAAGTTGCCCGCCCCAGCAATTCGCAGAGAACTAAAATCTACCGAATTACAGTAGCAATACTATGTTATTTGCCACTTTCCCCGTGCAAGCCCCTTACAGTCAACCAGACCCTATACAACGGCTTTCCGCGCTTCAAGGCATCAAATTGGCTTTGCTGGAATCGCCAATTGATTCTGCAAAGTGAGTGATTTTTTTTCGATTAAAAAAACGCTTGTGAATCAATCAGACTCTTATTCCATTGGTGCAAAATCGGGCCAAATTTGCGGGCATAAAAAATTATTTTCCCGTGCCCCACTTGACTCTCCCATCACCAAGTTTGGAACCGGAACGTTTGGGTACGGCTTTCCTTACCTAGATATAAAGCGTTGTTTTAATTAAATAAAAACTGACACAATTTTGTCGTGATTTAACTGCGGGAAAGTGGCGGGTGAATCGGGCGATGGCCGAAAATTGCCGCTAATTGTGGCTGTCGGCCGACACTCAAAACGCAAAAAAACCACCCCGTGATTTCACCGGGTGGCTGCAACTCATTCATGCGCGTGATTGTGTCTTGCCCAGGGCTGAGTGTATCAGCCGCCCAGGGTAAAGATGCAGATTAAGCGGAAATCGCTTTGACGCGCGCCGACAGGCGGGAAATTTTGCGCGATGCTGTATTCTTATGAATAATGCCCTTGCCAGCGGACTTCATGATCACTGGCTGAACAGTTTTCAGCATATCCTGAGCAGCGGTTTTATCGCCGGCTGCAATCGCTTCTTCCATGGCGCGCAGGTTGGTGCGCATGTTGGTCCGGCGAGCTTTATTGATCGCAGTTTTGCGAGCAATCTTACGGGTGGCTTTCTTTGCCGAAGTCGTGTTGGCCATAAAAAGCCCCTTCTGCGTGTAATTTGAACGATGTTGCGCGCTTAAGGTAACCCACCAAAAGGCGTCAAAAATAGTTGGCGCGCCCATAGGACACGCCATTGGCGGTGGATTTAGGGCTTTGTCGCTAACCTGTCAACACAATTGCCATGTCTTAAATCGCGTTTGACCAATCGCGGCTAATTAAAACGGCCGATGGGGAGCAATCAGCGGTTCTTAAACTGCGGACTGCGCTTCTCCACAAAGGCGGTCATTCCCTCGTCCTGATCATCCGTGGCAAACAACGAATGGAACAGGCGGCGTTCAAATCGCACCCCTTCACCAAGAGTGGTTTCGTAAGAGCGATTGACCGCTTCCTTGGTCATGGCCACCGAGGGGGCCGAATAGTCGGCAATCTTGGCGGCCGCATCAAGGGCCGTTTCCAGCAGATCGCTATCAGACACAACCCGCGATACCAGGCCGCAGCGTTCTGCTTCCTCAGCATCCATCATGCGCCCGGTCAGGCACATGTCCATTGCTTTGGATTTGCCCACAAACCGGGTCAGCCGCTGGGAA
This sequence comes from uncultured Rhizobiaceae group bacterium, assembly GCA_937930845.1. GTDB lineage: Bacteria > Pseudomonadota > Alphaproteobacteria > Rhizobiales > Rhizobiaceae > Pseudahrensia. Next base: position 251,827 of record CALHBJ010000008.1, on the reverse strand, counting down.
CCGCCCATGCCAGGCATCACACCCAGCGTTATTTCCGGCTGGCCAAACTTGGCGCTTTCAGACGCGATGATAAAATCGCAGATCATCGCCAGTTCACAGCCACCACCCAGGGCATAGCCTGAAACGGCTGCAATAATGGGTTTGCGCACCTGACCAAGGCCATCCCAATCGGCGAAAAAGTCCTGACCATAGGCATCCATATAAGAAAGTGGCTGCATCTCCTTGATGTCGGCCCCAGCGGCAAATGCTTTTTGAGATCCGGTCAACACGATGCATCCAACTTTGGCATTGTCGCCAAATGCCTGGGCTGCCGCGACGACTTCTCCCATTAACTGAGTGTTGAGTGCGTTGAGTGCCTTGGGGCGGTTAAGTGTGATCACACCAACCTTGCCGTTTGTTTCTACTTTTATCGTTTCGTAACCCAAGGCCTATCCTCCTGATCTGTCTTCAAACCAACTGATATTGGTTGCCGCATCGCGCCGCGCCAATGCCAGTGTTGCAAAGACACTGCCGGAATAATAGCCGATAGGAAACCACCCTTCGAGGCTTTCAACATCACGTCTGTAGTGTTCGTAACCAAAACTGCCATCGGGACGCTGGAATAAATCGAGGCAGGTTTGATCGCCAAATTCATTGTGAGATTCGATCACTGTTCCAAGGTCTTTGCTGCGCCGATAAATTGTCATACGCAGGCCCGTTCAGCGTTGACAGGACGAACAGTAAAACGTGCTGCGCCCACTTTGCACAATGCGTTTGATGGGTTTGCCACAACCATCGTGTCGGCAGGGTTGTCCTTCCCGATCATAGGCAGCAAAGGAGTGCTGAAAATAGCCAAGTGTGCCGTCCGTGCGGGCATGGTCGCGCAGCGAAGACCCGCCGGCCTCAATAGCATCGCTGATCACATCGCGGATATTTTGTACCAGCGTTTCCAGACGCTGCGTTGGTTTGCCGGAACGGGTCACCAGTGACCCCGCCTTGCGTTTGGGCGACAGGCGCGAACGCCACAGCGCCTCGCACACATATATATTACCAAGCCCGGCGATGACCCGCTGGTCCAGCAGCGCCGCCTTCAACGGGGCGGTTTTACCTGCGAATTTACCTGCCAGTTCAGTGCCGTTAAGCGCATTGCCAACGGGTTCAACACCCATGTCCTTGAACATGGGGTGGCTGTCCAGTTCGGCGCGGCGTGTCATCAACATGAAACCAAAGCGCCTTGGATCATTATAAATCACACGGGCACTGGGTCCGCCTGCGGTCGTTAGATGAAAGACCACATGGTCATGGGCTTCCAGGCGCGAACGGGCATGATGATATTCCCCCGGTATGCGTGCGCTTGCATCATCTTCCACGCGAAAAGAGCCAGACATGCCCAAATGCATAATCACCACATTGCCATCGGCTAAATCTGCCAGCAGATATTTCGCACGGCGTCCCAGGCTGGTGATGGTTTGTCCCTGCAAAGTCTCGGCAAATTTTTCAGGAAAGGGAAACCGCAGGTCCGCACGCCGCAATTCCAGTTTGGCAATTGTTGCGCCTTCCATGCTTGGCGCGAGGCCGCGTCTGACCGTTTCAACTTCAGGCAATTCAGGCATTATACGTGTTGTCCGCCATTCACATGTACCTCAGCGCCACTCACATAACTGGCCGCGTCCGAACACAGATAGAAAATCGTTTCTGCCAGCTCATTGGTCTCCCCCAGTCTGCCCAGGGGGATGTCTTCAATCAGCTTTTCACTGCCTGGAGACAGGATTGCCGTGTCGATTTCTCCCGGCGCAATTGCATTGACCCGAATCCCATGGGGGCCAAAGTCCGCGGCCATTTCCCGGGTCAGTGACGCCAGGGCGGCTTTTGATGTGGCATAGGCACTGCCGGCAAAGGGGTGAACGCGTCCACCGGCAATCGAGGTCACGTTAACAATGGTCCCTTTTGCCGATTTCAATTCGGCCAGCAATCCCCGCGCCAGCAGGATAGGTGCGAAAAAATTCACCTGAAACACCTGCCGCCAGACCTGCATTGGCGTATCGATTGAATTGGGCCGCACCCCATGGTCAAGCTTCGGGGATATGCCGGCATTATTGACCAATGCGTGCAGTTTCCCGCCTTCTTCCTCAAGCCGGTCGCGAATATCGGCGACGGCCAGACCAAGACTGTCCGCATCGGCCAGATCAACCTGAACATGATTGGCAGCCCCTTCGGGCCACGGGCAGGCATCATCAAACGGTTGGCGCGACAGGGTCAAAACACGCCAGCCAGCGGCAGAAAACCGCCGCACTGCCGCGTGGCCAATGCCGCGACTTGCGCCGGTCAAAACTATGGTTTTGCGACCGGCAGCATCCGATTCGTCATCGGGCTTGCGGGTGTTTGCATTTGATTGGTGATCCATCATCTTCCACATCTAGGCGAACCGAATGGCTTTGCCTATGGTGATCATAAAAAAGCATCAGGATTGGGAGCATTTCGTGTCCGCACAAGAGCAAGCCATACTCGCCATCGATCAGGGAACAACTTCATCGCGCGCAATCTTGTTTGGTGCCGATCAAAATATCATCGCCATCGCCCAACAGGAATTCACTCAATATTTCCCCCAATCCGGTTGGGTGGAACATGATCCCGAAGAAATTTGGGACAGTGTGCTCGCGGTAAGCCGTGAAGTTTTGAAGAAAGCCAATATGGACCCCACGCAGATTGCGGCCATTGGCATTACCAATCAGCGTGAAACCACATTGGTTTGGGATCGCGCCACCGGCAAGGCCATCTACCCCGCAATCGTCTGGCAGGACCGGCGCACGGGTGACTTTTGCAAGCAATTGAAAAGCCAGGGTGCAGAAGCGGAAGTCACCGCCCGTTCGGGGCTTTTGCTTGATCCCTATTTCTCCGGGACCAAGGTAAATTGGTTGCTGGAAAATGTCGAAGGCGCGCGGGACAAGGCCAATGCAGGCGAATTGATCTTCGGCACAGTTGATACATTCCTGATCTGGCGGCTCACCAATGGTGCGCGCCATGTCACCGACGCCACTAATGCGGCAAGAACCATGATGTTCAACATTGGCGACAATATGTGGGACACCACATTGCTCGACATGCTGGACGTTCCACAAAAGATGATGCCGGAAGTTCTCGACTGTGCGGCAGATTTTGGCACAGCCGCAGCAGAACATTTGGGGGCCGACATTCCCATTTGCGGCGTTGCCGGTGATCAGCAGGCGGCCACCATTGGCAATGCTTGCTTTCAGCCGGGCATGTTCAAATCAACCTATGGCACGGGATGTTTTGCCCTGTTGAACACGGGCGCGGATAAGGTCACTTCCAATAACCGTATGTTGACCACCATCGCCTATCGGCTGGCGGGCGAGACGACCTACGCTTTGGAAGGCTCCATATTCATGGCGGGTGCCAGCGTTCAGTGGTTACGTGACGGATTGAAAATTATCGATGATGCGGCGGTCTCCGGCGAACTGGCCGCCCAGGCCGATGAAGGGCACCATGTCTATCTGGTGCCTGCTTTCGTGGGTCTTGGCGCTCCCTACTGGGACTCCGAGGCCCGCGGTGCCATGTTTGGCATGACCCGCGCCACAGGCCCCAACGAGATCGCCCGCGCCGCACTGGAATCAGTATGTTATCAAACCCGCGATCTGCTCGAAGCCATGCGTGCCGATTGGGCAGCGGCCAGCGATGATACGGTATTGCGTGTCGATGGTGGCATGGTGTCCAGTGATTGGACCATGCAATACCTTGCCGACACTCTAGGCGCACCGGTGGACCGCCCCATCATTCTGGAGACCACGGCGCTGGGTGCAGCCTGGTTGGCCGCATCCCATGTGGGCTTCTGGCCGGGTCAGGACGAATTTGCCAAAACCTGGGCAATGGATCGCCGGTTTGAACCGACCATGGCCGAGGACTTGCGCCATGAACGCTATGCAGGTTGGCAGGACGCTGTGCAGCGAACGCTGTCGCAGCCCCGGTAAGAATAGTTTGTTGCCCCAACCTGCGCTTAAGCGCGACAGTCCACGTGATTGATCCTCTATTATTCGACCGGCCAGACATCGCCGCTCTTCCCATTTCAAAAGTGTTGGGGGAGATCCGCGATACGCTCAGCACCCGTTCGGCAGCGGTGCTGGTGGCACCTCCGGGAGCTGGTAAGACCTCGATTGTGCCCCTGGCACTGTTGGACAGCGATTGGCTGGCAGGTCGAAAAATTCTCATGCTGGAACCAAGACGCCTTGCGGCAATGGGGGCCTCGGCACGCATGTCCAGCCTGCTGGGACAAGCCCCGGGAGAAACCGTGGGGCACCGCACCCGATTTGATACAAAAATTGGCAAGGGCACTCGCATTGAAGTGATCACAGAGGGTGTTTTTCAGGGGCTTTTAAACGCCGATCCCGCGCTCGAAGCCTATGGGGCCATATTGTTCGATGAATTCCACGAACGCAGTCTCAACGGCGATCTTGCATTGGCACTTTCGCTGGATATGCAACAGGGCCTGCGCGAAGACCTTAGACTGTTACCCATGTCGGCAACATTGAATGCCGGCGCTGTGGCACAATTGCTCGACGCGCCCATCATCGAAAGCGCCGGGCGTTCTTTCCCGGTGGAAATCGAATACCGCCCCTTAAAACCGCGCGAGCGTATTGAACCCGCCCTTGCAGATTGTATCGTTCACGCGGTCAAGACACACCGGCCCCGCGGCGTGTTGGCATTCTTGCCGGGGCAGGGAGAGATATTGCGCGCTGCACGTTTGCTGGAAGGACGCCTGCCACCGGAAGTGGAGATACATTGTCTGTACGGTTCGCTGGGTCAGAAACAACAGCAGGCGGCGATCCAGCCCATTCCCAAAGGCAAAACTAGGGTAATTCTTGCAACAGCCATCGCGGAAACATCGCTGACGATTGATGGGGTGGAGTGCGTGATTGATTCCGGCCTGTCGCGCGTACCGGTGTTTGATATCCAGTCTGGCGTGACCCGGTTGCAAACCGTGAAATCTGCGCGCGCAGCTATTGATCAGCGTGCAGGCCGGGCCGGTCGCCTTGGTCCCGGTCGCGCCATTCGCCTTTGGAACCAGCAACAAACGGCTGCATTGCCGCAACAATCGTCCGCCGCCATTTTGAATTCAGATCTTACCGATCTGGTTCTGGATCTGGCGGATTGGGGCATTTCCCACGTGAGCCAGTTGAAATGGCTGGACACACCACCGCAGGCTGCGATTGCGGCCGCCACGAAACGATTGCACCGGCTGGGCGCATTACATGAAACGGCCGATGGGCATCAGATCACTGCCTATGGTAAAAAACTGGGGCGTCTGGGATTGCCGCCCCATCTGGGCCATATGGTGTTGCAATCGGCCCAATATGGCAAAGCTCCCGCGCAAAAGGCGGCGCTGCTTGCCTTGTTGATTCAGGAACCTTTTCTGGGCGGTGCATTGCCGGATATTGGTGAGCGTTTGATCCGGGTGGAAGCCGATGCCGGCCCCCAAATGCGCCGGATTTACGATCTGGCCAAACGAATTGCCAGCCAGGCACTTTCACATGTGCCTGCAAGCCTCAACCAGGCATCTCCAAGCGCCGGGGAAATGCTCGCCATCGCATTTCCAGACCGAATTGCCCAACAAACAACAACAGACGGGGAGGGCAATACCCGGTTTCGCATGGCCAATGGCAGCGGCGCGCAGATTGAGGGCATCCACTCCCTGGCGAATGAGGATTTTATCGTCATTGCCGATCTGGCTGGACAAGCCCGCGCCCCGCGCATTTTAAGCGCGGCAGCCATTTCCAAGGTTGAGATTGAAGAGCGGTTTAAGGACGAAATCCTCGATCAGACATCCACTCAATTCGACATCAAAACCGGTAGCTATTCCAGCACACGCTGCCGCAGCTTTGGCGCTGTGACATTAAGCAAGCCCCAAAAAGTGCCCATCGACGCATCCAAAATGCCCGATGCACTTTGCGATGCAATCCGCGAGCACGGTGTGCAATTATTGCCGTGGGATGAGGAGGCAAAACAATTGCAGGGCAGGCTCGAATTCTTGTCCAGGCATGCCGCAAGTGACGGATTGGAAACCAAACCCGATGTCAGCGATGCAGCCCTGCAGCAAGATGTGTTTCAATGGCTCCACCCGTTTCTGACGGGCGTGACTTCCTTTGCAGCCATAAAACCATCGCATTTGCGCGATGCGCTGATGTTTCGTGCGGGCAATCCGTCTGCAAAACATCTGCAAGACAGTGTGCCCAGCCATTATGTAGCCCCCAGTGGGTCACGGGTTCCGGTGGATTATTGCCGGGAAATGCCCACGGTGAGCATACGCCCCCAGGAATTGTTTGGCCTCCAATCCCATCCTGCAATTTTGCAGGGAGCTTGCCCCCTTGTGATAGAATTGCTCTCGCCCGCAGGACGGCCCATTCAACTGACACGGGATATTGTGGGCTTCTGGCAGGGCACCTGGTCAGATGTGCGCACCCAGTATCGCGGGCGTTATCCAAAACATCCCTGGCCCGAAGACCCGCAAAACGCCCTGCCCACATCGCGGGTAAAACCGCGAAAATAAGCGGATGCGTCAACAAATCATTTTGCCCATACCTATCCAGCCACTACATCTTTTGGCGTGGCCCGTGTTGGGCGTGGGGAGACGGATCAATGGCGGATGATGGCTTGCAAGAAGCGATAAAGGCGCGGGTTCTCATCCGCCTGGATACGTTGATGCGGCTTAGATGGTATGCGGTGATCGGGCAGGCGGGCGCTGTGCTGGTGGTCGCGTTCGGTTTTGGCTTTGAGATGCTGTGGGCACCCTGCTTGCTGCTGGTGGCCCTGTCTGCAGCACTTAACCTGTGGCTGAACCAGTCCAACCAGTCCAACCACCGGGTGGCAGCCAGCGGCATTTTCCGTCTGCTGATGTTCGATTTGGTGCAGCTTGGGGTGCTGTTATTCTTAACCGGGGGACTGCAAAATCCGTTTGCCATTCTACTGGTGGCACCCGTGGTGGTGTCATCCACTTCGTTGACCCGCGATCACACGTTGATCCTGGGCGGTACCGCGATTGCCATAATCACGGCACTGGCATTCTTTCATTTGCCGCTCCCCTGGCAGGCTGAACAGGCTCTGGAAATGCCGTTCCTCTTCATTGCCGGGGTATGGGTTTCTATTATCTGCACGCTGGCATTCACGGCCATCTATGCCTACCGGGTGGCCCAGGAAGCCCGCCGTCTTGCCAATGCGCTGGCTGCAACAGAGATGGTTTTGCAGCGCGAGCAACATTTAACCGCCCTGGACGGATTGGCCGCTGCGGCTGCCCATGAACTGGGAACTCCCTTGGCAACAATTGCATTGGTGTCGAAGGAAATGATCCACGCATTGCCTAAGGACAGTGACCTGCTGGAAGACGCCAAATTGCTGCGCTCCCAGGCGCAGCGTTGCCGCGATATCTTACAAAAACTCGCATCGCTTTCCAGTGAAGGCGAACCGATCATACAACAACAGCGAGTCCTGGCGCTGGTGGAAGAGGTTGTTGCTCCCTTGCGGGATTTGGGCGCAGAAATTGAAGTCATGCACAAGGGAGATCCCAAGGTAGAGCCAACCCTTCAGCGCAGCCCCGGCGTGAATTATGGCCTTGGAAACCTGATCGACAATGCGGTCAACTTTGCCCGCCAAAAGGTCATTGTGGGGATTGAATGGGAATACGGAATGCTGAGCATATCGGTCAGCGATGATGGTCCAGGCTTCCCGCCTTCCCTGCAAAGAAAGATTGGTGATCCGTTCGTGACAGCACGTAAGGCGGCGCAGGGTGCGCGGCCGCGTGGGCTGGGTCTTGGCCTCTTCATTGCTAAAACACTGCTGGAGCGCAGCGGCGCTGAATTGACATTTGGCAATGGCACCGCCCCGTCAGCCGGGCAAACCGGGGCCCATGTTCAAGTCGTGTGGGACCAGCGATCACTAGACTAATTCGGGTGCGCAAAAGAATTGGATATGCGTCGTGTAGCCATGCAGGGTGCGACTCTTGCGCACGTCACCAATCCCATGGGTGGGAAACCCCGTTACTTACACTAGATCAGGAAAGCATATAAAGTGATGGGGAAATCCAAGTGAGTGAAATCAGTGCAATGAATTCAACCGCAACTGCCGATGATATGGAGGACGTGCGTCCAACCCTGTTGCTGGTTGATGATGACCGTCCATTTCTGCAACGCCTGGCCCGCGCCATGGAAACACGTGGGTTTCTTGTCACAATGTGCGAAACCGTTCGTGACGGTGTGCAGCAGGTGCGCAACGCAACACCAGATTTCGCCGTAGTCGACATGCGTCTGGAAGATGGCAATGGTCTCGACGTTGTCAGCGTGTTGCAGGACAAAGGGGCAGAAACCCGCGTTGTCGTGCTCACAGGTTACGGCAATATCGCCACAGCCGTGACTGCGGTGAAATTGGGCGCGATCGACTATCTGGCAAAGCCCGCCGATGCAGATGATGTTTATGCCGCGTTGATGCAAGACCCCAATGAAAAGGCCGCGCCGCCAGAAAACCCCATGTCCGCAGATCGTGTGCGCTGGGAACACATTCAGCGGGTCTATGAACTGTGCGACCGCAATGTTTCTGAAACGGCGCGGCGCTTGAATATGCATCGCAGAACTTTGCAACGCATCCTGGCCAAGCGCGCGCCAAGATAAGTGGCGGTTCCGTCAGTCTCCGTTTGAGAAATCAGAGGAACTCAGCCCGGCATGGGCGCAACACCGGGCCAGGCGCGTGGCACTGGCGCGGGCAAACCGCAGGTGCAGCGCTTTACGCCGGGCCGCATTCAGCTTGTGGGGCTCGCAATCGCGGTGCAATTCAGCCCCATATTCATCGGCCACAAGAAACCCTGTGTCCTGCGGAAAAGCATCGGCTGGAACATCGCCAAGTGTTGCAAACCATAACCGGTCACAATCTTCGCGATATTCGTGCCATTTCGTGTCCGCCCGTAAATCAGCCAGCGATGATTTGATTTCAACGATGATCACTTCCCCCTGGGGGGATAAGGCCATTATGTCGGCCCGCCTGCCCGAAGACAGCGTCAGTTCGGGCAGGAAAACCCATGCTCTATCGGTGAAATAACGCTCCATACCGCTGCGCACCGCCAGGGCCCGCAAGGACTGTCGACCGTCTTCAAATGGGTTGTTCCGAGTCAGATTGACGATTGGCATGGCACTATATTCATGTTTTGTTCCTGTCACTATTCCAGCCTTGGGGCGTCTTTGTCAAATGATGCAAAAATGCCGCATATGGTAAAAATATCTATCTAATGGTCGCTTAGTGCATGTTTCAAATTGCCGATTTGTTTACTGCTTGTTAAGGCATCAACCCATAATCGTTAACGGATCGGCAACCCTAATTGCGAATAACGCTGGGGCTGCAGCAAATTCAGCAATCGATGCCCTGAATTGCTGGCTATGAGGAGACGTCGGGAAATGAGTTTGTTGTTCAATCGGGGATTGCCCAAAACAACCCGCACTGCAATTGGTGCTGTGTTTATCGGGTCAATGCTCGTGCTTTCCGGTTGCGTGTCCTCCGGCAGCAATACGTCGGGTTATGGCGGCCCCTCAATTTCCTCTGCGACGGCAAAACAAACCTCCGCAAGTAAATCCGTGTCTGAATATAAGCGTGCTGTGAAGCGGGCAAAAGCTGATCTGCGCAAGCTTGAGCGCCGCATTGCGCGCGCAGAGCGCGTGTTGAAACGCCGTAAACTTTCTGAAAAACGCCGTGAGACGACGCAGAAGGATCTCAAGTCAGACAAGCGCAGTTTGCGTTCAGCCAAACGCGCGGTGTCGCGCGGCGAACGGCGTCTTGCCAGGGCCGAACGTTCCTTTGAGCGGGCCAAAGACCGTGTTGCCTCTGCCAAACGCCGCAAGATCGACGCCGATCGTGCCCGCGCCGATGCGGAAAAACGTGAATCTCAAGAGCGTGCAAGGGCCGCTTTGAAGCGCCGTGATACCGACGAGGATGTGTCCCCACGCCGTTCGCGCTTGTTCAGCTTGAGCGACCCGGCACTTAAGAATGTGGGCGATTACCGCGCACGGGTGGACAATTCCTTCCCAATTGCCGCCATTCCCGTCGCGAAAATGAACAAGCGCCTGTACCGACAGGAAGTGAAATACCGCACCAAGCAGCGGCCGGGCACAATCGTTGTCGATACAGGTTCCCGCTATCTTTATCTGGTGCAGTCGGGTGGCAAAGCCATTCGATATGGCATTGGTGTTGGCAAGGCCGGTTTCGCCTGGTCCGGCAGCGCTCATATTGGCTGGAAACAGCAATGGCCAAAATGGACACCGCCCGATGAAATGATTGAACGCCGCCCGGATCTTGAAAAATGGAGCGTTCGCAATGGTGGCATGCCCGGCGGGCCGCAAAACCCATTGGGCGCCCGTGCGCTGTACCTCATGAAAGACGGCAAAGACACGCTCTATCGCCTGCATGGTACGCCACAATGGGCGTCGATTGGCACAGCCGCATCATCGGGTTGTATCCGTTTGATCAATCAGGACGTGATTGACCTGTACCAGCGCGTGCCCAACGGCACCAAAGTGGTTGTGATGTAATTCAGCGATTTCACGAATACGAATATCAAGGGCGTTTCCAACAATGGATGCGCCCTTTTTCTTGGCCGCGTCATCGCCAAGATGTTACTTTCTCAAAATGGCAAAATTGATTTCCTTTTCTGGTCTTCCTGGCGTTGGGAAAACGACCATTGCAAAGGAACTCGCAAGAGAAATTGGTGCGGTTTATCTACGGGTAGATTCAGCCGAAGCCGCGATGAAAAACAGTGTTTTGAATATTCACCCGGCGGAGGATGCAGGTTATCTGATTCTTGCATATCTGGCGAAAGACAATCTCTCGGTTGGATTTGATGTCATAGTAGACACCGTCAACCCCGCTGCAATTACGCGAAAAATGTGGATCGAAGCGGCCAATGAAGCAAAAGCCGATCTCATCAACATCGAGGTGATTTGCAGTGATCAAAATATACATCGCCAACGGGTGGAAAATCGCATCGGTGATATCAAAGGAATGGTTGTGCCTAATTGGGAAAAAGTCATGGCTCGTGAATTTGAGCCTTGGGAGGAGAGCTGTATTACAGTGGATACCAGCAAGCTTTCGGCATCAGAATGTGTCGTGGACATTGTGAAAGAGCTGCGATCAACTGGGAAAGAACCCATTCGCTGATGGGCTCTGATGGGGATCGTTGACAGCTGCAATTCCCAGCACCCTAAGTTTGGAATATGAGCCTTGAGCAAAACATGGGTGCGTGACCGCCATCCTCGGCAATGAAAATGGCGATCACGCTATCGGCTAAAAAGCACGGTCTTAGCTGCACGGTCTTAGCTGAATGGGTCAGCTTGGTGCCTAGAGTGGTGTTACCAGATCGACAGCTTCCTTAGCGAAACGCCCAGCTTTCCCACGTTGATTCCGGAATGCCTTATTGAGCTGCTTGGTCTTCCAAACACGAGCTTGCCTTCTGGTATTGTCCAGCTTTCTGCCAAGTTTAGTTTTGCGTACGGTTTTATTCACGCCTCGGCTGGCCCGATCAATTCCCCTGGTGCCCTTCTTTGAGCCCTTCGACATCCCCTTACCTGCTTTTCGGATAACTTTGACCTTCGATTTGGACATCTTCTTGCCGACCCGGCCTATCCCCTTAAGGACCAGTTTACTGCCCTTTTTGACGATCTTGACTTTGCCAGCTTCCGCCGGTGTTGCGGAAAATGTGGTAACTACACCAGCAGCTGTGAAGGCCATTGTGACGGCCATGAGTGAAGCAGCAAGTGAATTTCGGATTGAGTTTGTATTTTGCATTTCTGTTCTCTCCTGAGTTTGGATATCCAGTTTTGGGCAACGCCCCAGATGCCGCGATCACAGAAATGCCACATTCAACATGAGCAAAAGCTGAGTGTGATATTCATTCAGCATTCACAAACCAGCAGGGCGTACTCGCGCCGCCTTCGCCCATTAAGACAAAGGGGAAATTCAATTCTGGAGAGGTACAGGTGATGCCGGGGCTGCCAAATCAAAGAACAGAAAAGGGCGGAAAATTGCTGACTACTGCCGACACGCGAGAAACATCAAGACCGCCCCCCGCGCCTGTCCAAAGCAGCCCTTGGCGCTTAGCCTCAATAGCCCGCACGCAATGACCAAGTGCAGCTAGAGTTGTCGTTTCCTTCCGAATGTGCCTACCACTATCGCAAGAACGAGCATGACCAGGCTGGTGATGAAAGGGGGAGCGATACAGCCTTCCAGATTTGCTTCACGAGTAATGCCATCGATCGGCCAGAACCAGTGAGCTGCAATCAAACCTGCAACGGCCACCAGCAAGAGCATCACCAATGTGCAGACCCATGTTCGCTTTACGAGAAGAGCAAGAAAACACAGTGAAATGAGCAATAACCCAAGCGGATTGCTGAAGAAAATGTATAGTTCCTGAAGCTGGCTAACGGGGCCATCAGATGAGTGCCAGTCAGGGCGCACCTTGTCACATACCTCAGCGAATGCCGGATCTGCTGAAAGCACCAAGAACGCGCAAAGCCCCAATCGTCTCATCAATATTTACCTCCGATCGAAACTACAGGCATGGTTTGTTGATAGAAGAAAGATACAATTTGGATTCAACGCGGTCATTCATGATTGTTGGCTACAGGTTCTTTTTTCAGTTTCTGTCCGCTGGGCGTTCGAATTGCGGCGGGCTCACCACCGGTCTTCACTTTTGATCACTCTTGGCGTGATGGCCTTTAAAGCTTTGGCAGCGCAACATATGTTGGCGGGCAAAATTAGTGTCAGCCACGGCAACAGAAATGATCATTAACAGGAGGCGATTGCATGGTGCTGGCGAAGTTTGATGACCTGTGTGAAATGCCTGCGGAACAGTTCGGGGCTGAACTCAAACAAATCTGTGGCTGTTTTGATGTGGAACCGACCAACAGTCTGGATCAAATAGCTGGCCATATTTCCAGTCGTTCAAAAGCCGGGCTGGATTTTGCCTTTGTTGGTCAAAACGCCAATACGGTTCACCGTCGCGGCAGAAATATCAGGCAAGACCCTGGCAATCATTTCTTTCTTGTTGTTCAGGACCGGGGCGTTTCACGTATGTCGCAAGCCGACACAATCGTGGATATGGAGCCGGGCGATATGTTCTTGGTCGATTCCACCCAGGCATCGTCCTTCCATTGTGACAATGGCCCGTCCATGCAGGTTTCACTGCACTTGCCGCGGGATGAAATGCTCCACCGTTTTGGAAAACGCATAAAGGGGGGCATCAGCATTGGTCGCAAAGATCCTTTGGGACAGGCAATGCGCTCCGTTCTCATGGAACTGTTAGACGGCAAACAACAAAGACAAGGACATGTTGCCGAAGCCCTTTACGGCATTTTAGGGGCCTTTCTTTTGAACCGCAGTCTCGGCGAGGCCGGACAACCAGATCCCAACCGGCAAATGGTCAATCGAGCATTGCATTTCATGTCTTTATACTATGCCGATCCAAACTTCTCGCCCGCGCAGATTGCTGATTTGACAGGCGTATCCCTGCGCCAGTTGCAACGCGCATTTAGCGCGGTGAACGACACGCCGCACAGGCGCTTGCAACAAATGCGCCTGGAAGCAGCGGATCAAATGCTGGACCGCTTGCAGATCGGCGAAACCCGCTCCGTTGCCGCGACCGCTTTTGAGTGCGGGTTTCGGGATCTGTCCACATTTTACCGACAGTTCAAGGAACGCTACGGCTGTGCGCCTGGCGAAAAGCTCAAGCTCAGTCACGCAATGCAATAATTATTGGCGCGCTACGCCAAGACTGTTTTATCGCACCCTCCTAACCTTGCGAAATTTGGAGCATCTGCTGGCACCAGTGGATGTGTTTTAACGCGAGGAGAAAAGCCGTGGCTGACACGTTTTCGATGATGATCAATGGTAAGAAAGTTGCCCCCAAGGACACTTTCGAAGTGCGCAACCCGTCGACCGGCGAGGTGGTGGGCCTGGCACCCGATGCCAGTATGGCCGATCTTGACGCCGCAGTTGCCGCAGCCGACCATGCATTTCAGACCTGGTCCAAACAATCAGACGCGCAATTGCGGGCGGCTTGCGAAGCCGTAACGGCCAAAATTGCTGAAAATTCCGAAGAATTGGCAACCCTGATCACCCAGGAGCAGGGCAAACCTCTCAACGGTCTTGGTTCGCGTTGGGAACTGGGCGGTGCGGGCGCTTGGGCAGGCTACACCAGCACACTTTCTTTGCCCATGAAGGTGTTGCAGGACAACAACGAAGGCAAGGTCGAATTGCATCGCAAACCGCTTGGGGTTGTGGGGTCAATCACTCCCTGGAACTTCCCTGTCATGATCGCAATTTGGCACATCATGCCGGCATTGCGCACCGGCAATACTGTGGTGATCAAACCATCACCCTTTACGCCCTTGTCCACCATCCGCCTGGTGGAAATCATGAATGAGGCTCTGCCCGCAGGCGTGGTGAACTGCGTGACCGGAAGTGATGGCAACGACTCCGTGGGAGCCGCCATGTCATCCCACCCGGATATTCGCAAAATCGTATTCACCGGTTCCTGTGCCACAGGTGAAAAAATCATGCGCACCGCAGCCGAAACCATGAAGCGCCTGACGCTGGAAATGGGCGGCAATGATGCAGGCATCGTACTTCCTGATGTCGATCCTGCGCAAATCGCCGAAGGTCTTTTCTGGGGCGGGTTCATCAATAACGGGCAAACATGCGCTGCCATGAAGCGGCTTTATGTTCATGAAGATGTCTATGACGATGTATGCGAGCAATTGGTCAATTTCGCCAAAAACATTCCGGTTGGTGATGGCATGGCTGAAGAGAGCATTCTTGGACCGGTCCAAAATCAGCGGCAGTTTGACAAGGTCAAACGCCTCGTGGACGAGGGCAAAAAAAAGGGGCGTGTTTTGCTGGGTGGCGAACCTGGCGAAGGCCTCTTCTTTCCGCCAACCATCATTGCTGATCTGGACAATGATGACCCCCTGGTTGCTGAAGAGCAATTTGGCCCCGCACTGCCGATCATAAAATACTCGGATCTGGATGATGTGATTGCACAGGCCAACAAATCCGAAAACGGTTTGGGCGGCTCTGTTTGGTCCAAGGATATCGAAAAAGCCAAGGAAGTCGCATTGAAGATGGAATGTGGATCAGTTTGGATCAACAAGCATGGTGCCATTCAGCCCAATGCGCCTTTTGGCGGCGTCAAGAAATCCGGGATCGGTGTGGAGTTCGGCGAAGAAGGACTTCAGGAATACACCGATGTTCAGGTCGTCTTTTCATAAACATTCGCAGATCAACAATTAGGAGGACACACCCATGTCCAATCACACAAGTTCACCCCGCGCTGTTGTAGAGGCGTATGTCGAGGGAACCAGAACCCGCAATGTCAGCCTGCTTCAGGAAATATTCCATGCTGATGCCAGAATGACTGGTTGGCTTGGGCCAGACTTATTGCAAGGCGGGCCTGAACCGTTCTACGGCGCTCTGGAGGCCAACGAGGTCGGTGCCGACTATGGCGCGGAGATCGGTTCAGTCACTGTGACGGATAAGGTCGCCACGGCTGAATTATTTGAAACAAATTTGTTGGGCATGTCTTTCACCAACCACTTTCACCTGGCCGAACAGGCGGATGGTTCGTGGAAAATTACATCCAAATTGTTCAGACACTACTGATTGCGAAATTGGCAGGCGCCTAAATTAGGCGCCTGCCGGTTCTTTAAGTCTAAAAAAGTGATTGATGTGACCTCATTGGGTGAAGCCCAACGGGGTTTTACTCAATGAATGTGCGGCTCAGGCGATCATTAAGCGGTTGCAGCAGATAACTGATAGCTGTTCGCTCACCGGTTTTTACAAATATGTCGGCGGGCATTCCCGGAACGAAAGCCAGTTGCTGGACTTGCAGGGGCTGCTCCTTGTCCAGTCTGACTTTGGCAACATAATACGGCTTTCCCGTTCTCTCATCCGTCAAACTGTCCGCTGATATGCCGATGATCAGGCCGTTGGCCTCCGGAACCTGGTTCTGGTCAAATGCAGTCAGGCGCACACGTGTTGGCTGACCAATGCGCAGCTTTTCGATGTCATCCGTATTCACCCGCGCCTCAATCACCAGTTCTTCATCGGCGGGTACAATATCCAAAATGTCCTGACCTGGACGAACCACACCACCTTGGGTGTAGACCTTCACATTCACAACCTTACCAGTGACCGGCGCTTTGACTGCGATGCGTTTTTGCTGAGCCTGAGCCCCAAAATACTGGGGCTCAACCCCTGAGATTTGGGTTTCAATCAGCGCAAGTTCCGTGGTGATCGCTTCGATTCGCAATTTCTTGCGGCTTAAGCGCTGGAGTTCCAATTCGCCAATCTGGTTTTTTGCACGTGCCTGGCTGGTCACAAACTGGGCATCAGAGCCGAGCAGTCTTTCCACCTCCCGGCGGATATTATTGACCCGACTGGAAGTAGTCAGTTCCTTCTTCAACAAAGCTTCAAAGGAAGCCTGTTCCGATCTGGCAATAACCAGCTGACGTTCATTTGCCGCGCGCTGTTCATCCAGCCCGCCGATTTCTTCCCGCAGGCTCTTGATGCGCTGCATCAAAATTTCTTCTTCCCCTGTGCGGGCACGGCTTTGTGCGTCGAACAGGTTTTTTTGAACGTTGAACAAGGCGCTGCGCTTTGCAGGGTCAATGGCCCGCGTAATTGAATTCTCAATATCGGATTGTGTGAAATCGTCAGCCTCTCGCAATTCGGCAAGCAGACGAGCTTGACGAATGTATAATTCGGCCAATTGATTGCCTAACACGTCCACATTGACATCATTTTGAGTGCTGTCGAGACGCATCAAAACCTGGTCGGCTGTGACGAAATCACCCTCCCGAACCAAGAGATCTTTTACGATTCCCCCTTCCAGGTGTTGAACCGTCTTTCGGTTGCCTTCGACCACGAATGAAGCGGGGGCAACGACTGCACCATCCAGGCGCGCTGTCATGGCCCAGTAACCACTGCCACCGATGAAGGTGAGGAGAAACAGGAATCCCATCAAAATATAGGGCGAGATGCTTGAACCACCCTTGGTGTGTCCATGGGCATAAGTCTGGTTGGGATCAATGATTTCACCATTGACGACCGGAACAAGGGATGTGCTCATCGTACTGATCTTTCCTGGGGTTGTTCAACGCTGTTATCGTTGGAGGTTGTTTCGTTAGTCTGATTGTTGGGCACGGAACTGACCGCACGTGTAGTGGCGCGCAATACGTCATCTTTCGGGCCAAAAGCCTTTTGTGCGCCGTTCTCCAGAACCAGAACTTTATTCACCGCCTGCAGGGCGCTGGGGCGATGGGTCATCATGACAATTATTGCGCCGCGTTTTTTGGCCGAATGAATTGCCCGCCTAAGCGCGGTATCTCCCGTGGCGTCCAGATTGGAATTGGGTTCATCCAACACCAGCACGAACGGTGCGCCATACAGGGCCCTTGCCAGGGCAATGCGCTGGCGCTGACCACCGGACAGAAATGCGCCATTGGCTCCGATTTGTGTCTCGTAGCCTTCCGGCAATTGCATGATCATCTCATGCACATCAGCCTCCATGGCGGCGCTTAAAACGGCGTCGCCATCATCCTGTGTTGAAAACCGTGAAATATTTTCGCGAATGGATCCGTCAAAGAGTTCAACTTCCTGGGGCAGATACCCAATCTGGCGTCCAAGCTCTTCGGCATTCCATCGATCCGTTTCAGTGCCATCGAACGAGACACCGCCGCGTTGTGGAAACCAAATACCCGTCAAAAGCCGGGCCAGGGTGGATTTGCCCGAACCGCTGGAGCCAATGACGGCAAGCACATCGCCCGCTTCCAATGTGAAGCCGAGCCCGGCAACAGTGGCACGTTCCGCAGTTGGGGGGCCTGCCTGGTGAATATTCACTTTGACTGTCTGATAGGCGTTCGGCAAACAAGTGCGTTGATCAGGTTGGGGGCTGTCGTTGAGTATGCCCTTCAATTTCCGGTAGGAGCCGACGGCGGCAACAAAAATGCGCCATTGGCCAATCGCCTGGTCAATTGGAGCAAGCGCCCGGCCCAGAATAATCGTGGCGGCAATCATGACCCCCGCAGAGACTTCACCGGCAATTGCCAATGCAGCACCAAGCCCCAATATGCCCGACTGCAGTGCCATGCGGATGGTCTTGGAGAGAATTGAAAATGTAGCCACGCGATCCGTCGCACGGGTTTTGAAATTGCTTGTTGCGTGTTGAAGAACAGACCAGCGCTTTTGCAGGTCGCTGGTCATTCCCATTGAATGCACCAATTCCGCGCTGTTGTCGCATGAGTTGAACATCGCGTCTGATTGACGCCTTGCCTCGGTTGCGTCACTGGAAGGTTTCTGGCTGGCAGAACTGTTGACCAGCGCAAGGATGAACAAAATCAATGCGCCCACAACACCAAGCGCGCCCAACAAGGGATGCATGATGAACAGGATTGCCAGATAGATCGGCACCCATGGTGCATCAAAAAAGGCAATGAGCGTATTGCCCGACAGAAAGTCCCTAAATGCGCTCATGTCATTGGCAACCAGTTCGCCCGGTCTGGCTTTCCCTGAAATTCTGCGGCGCATGACAGCGCTTAGAATCTCAGTACCTGCGCGTGTTTCAAAGCGAGCGCCCAGGCGGTTTAATATGCGAACCCGGATCAGTTCGAGGAGACCCGTGGCCATAAACACGCCACCCAATATGACAGTCAGCGCGACCAGTGTTTCTGAACTTTGGCTGGTCAATACGCGGTCGTAGACCTGAAGCATATAAAGTGGACCGGCGAGCATCAGAAGATTGATGAAGAGTGAGAAGAAGGCGATTGCGGCAAAGCCGCTGCGCAATGAACGCATGGCCAGCGCAACTGGGGAGGTCTTGAGGGGCATGGGAGGTCTTTCCAATTTCAATCAGGAGCAATGAATGGAGAAGATACGGGCGGCGAAAATTCCGCCGCCCGCTGAGTTGATTTAGGCAACAAAGTCGTCGTCAGAGAGCTGTTGCAGATCGAAATTGGCCAGACGAACGCTGTCCTGCTCCGAAAGGGTGATCACTGTGTCATCACCATCTTGTTGTGCACCGTTGACAGCGCCCAAGACATCAAAGTCCGGTCCAAAGTCACCAACATCAATGCGGTCGATGCCGTTTTGAAAGTCAGTAATGGTGTCGAAACCAGTGCCCAGTTCGAAGACGAACGTATCGGCTCCCGCACCACCGGTGAGAATGTCATCACCTGCACCGCCATTGAGGACATTGTCGTTTTGGTCGCCAATGATCGTGTCGGCGTTTGCGGAACCAACGACATTTTCAAAACCGCGGACCGTATCGACAATCAGATTGCCGTTGGGGGCCAGATAACTTGCGGTTTCTGCATTCAGGTCAACCGTGACCGGTGCGCCAATATCAGCAAAGGATACGGTATCAATACCGCCGCCGCCGATTGTGACGTCGCTTCCGCCGCCGCCCTGGATGAAATCGTCACCAGCACCACCGATGAGGATGTCATTGCCGCCGCCGCCGATGAGGACGTTTTCGCCGTTCAGTCCAACGACAACATCGTTACCGCCGCCGCCGTTCAGTTCGTTGTTGTTGAAATCACCAACCAACACATCATTGTTCTGTGAACCCAGGAGGTTCTCGATGTTCAAAAGCTGGTCGGTAACCAGATTGCCATTTGGCGCGCTGTAGACTGCCGTGTCAGCCAACAGAACGGCTGCAACCGGTGCTCCGATATCGGCAAAGGATGCCGTATCAATGCCATCACCACCATCGGTGATGTCGCTGCCACCGCCGCCTTGCAGGAAGTCGTCGCCATCGCCACCCAGAAGGGTATCGTTGCCGCCGCCGCCAAGCAGGGTGTCATTGCCGTCCAAACCTGAGAAGGTGTTGTTGGCCGCACCGGTTGCGGTGATCACATCACCATCATTGGAACCGATGACATTTTCGATCTGGGAAAGCGTATCAGTTTCAACAACTTCAAAGATCACGTCCGCACCGGATACGCCTGTGGGGTCGTTGGCATCGATGAAGGCACCGGCATCCACCAATGTGTCCTGCACAACAGGGCCATTGAAACCGCGAGGTGCGTTGTGCAGGTGAATTGCACTGAGAACACCAGGGGCCGGTGTTTGCAGGTCTGCCTGGGAAAGACCCGTGACGGACAATTCTGAGGAATAGGTGATCTCACCTGTCTCCAGATTCTGCAGGATCGTAACAGAACCAAGGCCGGTCGCTTCACTGTCTGAAAGCGGGCCCGGTTCCTGGGCAGCGTCCAACGTGCCTTCCAGCACGATTGTGCGGTATTCATGGGTGGTAGTATCGCTGACAAGACTGTCCAGCTGCCCGCGAATTTCACCACCCAGGAAGTCGGATGTGTGAACGTTGAAGTAGAGGTTGCCATTCAACGCTTCCGTCACGAAGTCGCCCGAACCGTTGGGGTTCAAACCAAGGGGCGCAACCGGAGCATTGTTGACGGAGACAGAAAACCCGGTTTCGCGGGTCGCTGTACCGTTACCATTGCCGTCCAGTGTCACATTGACCGCCACATCGGCATCGGAGAAGTCCACCGTGTCGCTGCCGGCGCCGCCATCCAGAATGTCGTCGCCAAGACCGCCGATCAAAGTGTCACTGCCTGCGCCACCAATGATGGTGTCATTTCCGCCACCAGCAGAAAGAACATCATTGCCGTCAAGGCCGTTCAGCACGTTGTCGGTATTGCCGGTAACCGTGATGGTGTCACCATCATTGGAGCCGGTAACATTCTCGATTTCAACGAGAACATCGCTTTCGGAAACTTCAAAGATGACATCAAGACCGGAAACACCCGTTGGTTCTGCGGCATCAATTTCTGCGCCAGCATCAACCAAAGTGTCCTGGGCAACGGGGCCATTCTCACCACGTGGGGCGTTATGCAGGTGAATTGCACTGATAGCGCCGGGAGCCGGAGTTTGAAGATCACCCTCAGAAAGGCCTGAGACCGACAATTCTGAAGAATAGGTAACTTCACCCGTTTCCAGATTTTGAACAACTGTGAGCGAACCTGTGCCAGTGGCTTCACTGTCTGACAGGGGGCCTGGCTCCTGGGCAGCATCCAATGGTCCGTCAAGGACAATTGTGCGGAAACCGGATTCGGTAACGTCGCTGACAAGATTGTCGAGCTGGCCACGAATCTCGCCACCTGGGAAGTCGGAAGTGTGAAGGTTGAAGTAGAGGTTGCCTTCCAAAGCCTCAGTGAAAAAATCACCGGAACCGTTGGGGTTCAATCCAAGCGGCGCAACTGTCGCGTTGTTGACGGAAACTGAAAATCCGGTTTCGCGGGTCGCCGTGCCAACACCTGCTCCATTCAATGTGACGTTAACTGCAACGTCCTGATCGGAGAAGTCGGCTGTATCGATGCCTTCGCCACCGACGAGGACATCGTCACCCAAGCCGCCGATCAGCGTGTCATCGCCACCAAGCGCGATGATAACATCGTCGCCGCCATTGCCATCGAGAACATTGGCTTCATTGTCGCCAATGATGACGTCAATGTTCTCAGAGCCCAATACGTTTTCGATATTGAGTACGGAATCCTGAACCGGCCTGCCATTGGGTGCAACATAGTCAGCGGTATCTGCCAAGAGATTGACGGTTACGCTTGATCCGATGTCATCGAATGAAACGGTGTCTGAACCAGCGCCACCATCGGTGATGTCTCTTCCACCGCCACCTTGCAGGAAGTCATCGCCTTCTCCACCGATCAGAGTATCGCCACCCCTGCCGCCAAGAAGTGTATCATTGCCACCGGCACCGTCGATTTCGTCCCTTCCACGGCCGCCTTCGATAATGTTGTCGCCTTCGTCGCCGATCAACGTATCGTTGTTGTCAGAGCCGAGCAGGTTTTCAACGTCGGTCAAAGTGTCCTGAATCAGGTTGCCGTTTGGTGCCTGATAATCTGCAAAACCCTCAGCGAGATTGGCCGTCACAGGCGCGCCGATATCAGCAAATGAAGCTGTATCAATACCGGGTCCACCATCATTGATGTCGCTTCCGCCACCACCTTCGAGAAAGTCATCACCTTCGCCACCGATCAACGTGTCATTGCCACCCAGGCCGAAAAGCTGGTCGTTGCCACCAAGACCGTTGAGAACGTTATCTTGGGCGTTGCCGGTTAGCACATCGTCAAGTTCGGTTCCTACCTGATCGGGACTATCCTCTCCGTCTTGGTTTTCAACCTCGAACTCCACCTCTTCGTCAAAACGCAGGGTTGAAGCGCCTGAAACGGGCTGGGCTTCGTTCGAACGTGTGAAGCTGTTTTCAGTGAATGCAGACTGACCAACCGCCAGTGCTCCGGTCTGGGTGTCACGCACAGTTTCTTGAGAAAGATCTGAATTATTGAGAAGTCGGGCTCTGATTGCAGATAAGATACCTATTGCCATTTCAAATTCTCCGAGTGTTAACGTTTGTTTCGAACGCCTAAGGGGAAACCTTGTGACGTGCTGCTAACAACGGATGAAAATTCAATAAGGAAACATTTGTGTTTCTCATAATCTCAATAAGATATTATTATTGATCGATTTCGTGATCGATACGCAAAAAAATTGCGGGACTTCTAAGGAACCTTAAAAACCGCGAACACTTCGGTCTCACGCATTCGTTAGAATTTTTCTTTGTTTTGGCGCGATTAATTTTGAAACCCTGCTCGAAAACCAGGCCAAATTGGATGCATTTTGCGCTGATCAGCCAGCCCAAATTCACGACACAAACTGGCCAGGGTCTGTTCTCCGACTGTGTTCATCGCCGCAGAAAATGTCTCAACACCGGGCCTGTCTCCCAAACCACCACGATTAATTGTATTGACCAAAGCAGCGCCGATACCCACACCGCCGGGTGAACGCTCACTGAATCCCAATGGCGGTTTTGTTCGTAGTTGGTTGGAACAACGATATCGGAGCTGCAATGACAGTCTTTCTCAACGGTATAGGAACCGCGGTTCCACCCCATGAACTGCCTCAGGATCTGGTGTTGGACAATGCGCGTCGAATATTAGGGCCGCGATATTCTCAGTTTGAACGAATGGCAAAAACGTTCACAACTTCGGGAGTTGAGAAACGCTATTCCATGGCTCCCATTGAATGGTTTCAACACCCCAGGACGTGGCCAGAGCGGAACCAGGTTTATCTGGAAGGGTCGAAGTCTCTTTTCATCGAAACTGCAACGGCGTGCCTTGAAAGTGCCGGACTGCAGCCAGAACAGATAGACACGATTGTGACGGTTTCATCGACCGGTGTCGCCACGCCAACAATTGAAGCCCTGGCATGGAAAGAGATGGGGTTTCGAACCGATGTGCGCCGAATTCCGGTTTTCGGATTGGGCTGCGCCGGGGGGGTGTCCGGTCTTTCAATCGCCCAGGCTCAGGCGGAAGCCAGGCCCGGCTCTCACGTTCTTATCGTTGCGTTGGAAGCCTGTACTTTGTCCTTTCGGTCCGACCGTCTCCAAAAAGCGGATATCATTGCAACGGTTTTGTTCGGCGATGGTGCTGCCGGAGCTTGTCTGTCAACTTCCCGGTCGGACAATCAGCTACCACATGTTGAACTGGGCGCTGGGCAGGAGGAAATCTGGGCTGACACGCTGGGCATTATGGGCTGGGATGTGGATGAGGCTGGTCTCGGTGTCGTCTTTGACCGTTCTATCCCCACATTCGCCGAAGAGCATTTTGCCGCCGCCACCGAAAGAGCCTTGGAAAGAATGGGCATGGACCGAACTGCGATTGACCGGTTTGTGTGCCACCCTGGTGGTGCCAAAGTTGTCGAAGCCATTGAGAAATCTCTGGAGCTTGAAGCCCAAAGTCTGGATGCAGAGCGCGAAACATTGAGAAACCTGGGCAATATGTCAGCGCCAACGGCTCTTTTCGTACTCAAACGTGTTCTTGAACAAGGCCATAAAGGCCAGATGATTGCCTGCGCATTGGGACCGGGTTTCACGGCATCATTTGTACCTGTAAGAGTGTCGTAATGGTCATTCCCGATTATTCTACAACTGCCGTATTGTTCCTTGCCTTTGTAATTGTGCAACGGTTGTCAGAACTCTTTATTGCAAAGCGCAACACAGCGCGTTTGCTCGAGCGCGGCGCTGTTGAACATGGGGCGTCCCATTATCCGGTCATGGTCGCCCTTCATACATTTTGGATATTAGCGCTTGTTGTTTTCGGCTTTGACCAGGCGGTTTCGCTGGCATGGCTTGGGCTTTTTGCAATTCTTCAAGGTTTTCGGGTGTGGATATTGACCTCATTGGGGGGCCGATGGACCACGCGCGTTATCGTGCTGAATGAACCATTGGTCCTGACAGGTCCGTTCAGGTGGTTTCGTCATCCAAACTATATGCTCGTCGTGGCCGAAATCATTGTCACACCCATGGTGCTGGGCCTCATTTGGGTGGCTGTTTTATTCACGGCCTTGAATGCCGCGATGCTGATGTGGCGCATACGCATTGAGGAACGGGCGTTAAGCCCGTTACGCATTTCGTGACACATGGCTTTGGTTTAGAACGGCCTGCGCTGTGGGCTGTTGGCAAACCGGGTGTCGCAACACTCATACTTGCACTGTTTCTTGGCATCGCCGCTTGGCTCTTGCCGCAATTGCGGTTCGACGATGACATCAACCGCGTATTGCTGTCCAACAGCGTCCACTCCAAAAACTACAAGCAACAAATTGAGGCTTTCGGCGGAAAGTCCTCCGATGTGGTTATTTATTTTGAACGCCCTGGCGGGTTCACAAAAACCGATCTTGAGAACATGCGCAGTTTTTCCCTTGATCTGGAATTCATCGACAATATCGCCAACACCCTGTCGCCCTTTTCAGTGCGCTTTCCAAAAACCGCGGGTTCGAATGCCGGCGAACCGGTTATGCCTGATCTTCTCGAACCTGCTGCAATTGAGGAAAGGCTTCAATCCTTTGATAGCCATGCACAGGGCTTTGGCTCTTTGATATCCCGCAACAGGGAGTCCGCCTTGTTTATCGCAGCCACAAAGCCCGGACTGCCGCATGCGGCAGTGACACAGCTTCTTGAGGAAGTAACAGGTGCCACCGCATCATTCGTTCGCACCGGCATGTCTGTCACAGTGACTGGTGAGGCGGCAGTCTCTGAAACAATTGCCGCAGGTTTGAAAAAGGATTTGATGAAGCTCAATGTTTTGGGCGCTTTGCTGGTGGTCTTGATCTCGGCTCTGATTTTCAGGGATTGGCGTGCAACCTTACTGGTCATTGTCCCGGCTCTCATGGCCACGATTGCCAGCCTGTCGGTCTTCGCACTCCTCGATTATCCCATCACGGTTATCAGCAATATTCTCCCGCTGCTTGTGCTCATTTTGGGCGTTGCCGATGGCATGCATCTGGTGATTCATTTGAGGGACCGGCCCCCCGGACAATCCAGTAATCTGGAAAATACGGTGCACGAGATAGCACCTGCCTGCGCATTAAGCGCAGTGACAACCGCTATCGCGTTCCTGGCGGTATCCATTTCGGACAATGCCCAAATTCGCGAATTTGCCATCGCTGGCGCTCTGTCAGTCATGTTGGGTTATTTTGCGGTGATCGTCACATTTGTGGTGTTGTCAAAGGTGTTGAAAACCGTGCCACGCAAATCTGTTCAAGCCCGGTCAGTGTTGGACAAGGTACTGGCTTTTGCCTGCAAATTGGTTTTGTCCAAAACCCGCCAGATCATACTTATCTCCCTTGGCCTGATGGTCTTGGGCGGGTGGGGATATTCAACAACCCAAAGCTGGTTCCCTTATGAGGGAAACTTGCCATCAACCAGCCCCCTGCAAAGCGCAAACAAACGCATATCTGCTGAATTCGGTGGCACATACAGGCTTTGGAGCGAGCTTGACACCAGCGGTAGCAATGGATTGGAAACGGATGCCGGTTGGAGACGGTTGCAGCTACTTACCGCAGAACTCCAGGCGGCCGCACCAGAATATACGACCATTTCTATGGCGACTGTTGCAAAATGGCTGGGTACACCGGAACGCCTGCCAACTGGCGAAGAACTGCTGGGCGCGCCAGAAGGTCTGTTGAGCCAACTTGTATCGCCCTCTGGCACCATCGCGCGGGTTTTGACATTTGTTCCCGAACCCATGCAAAACAACCAGACTCTAAGCACTTATGACAAACTGGAACTGACCGCCGGTGCGGCTGGTGCCAGTCGCGTTGTTGGGCTTCCACAAATCATGCGTCATGAAGCCATCGGCATCGTGCGCCAGTTGGGGCAGGGGCTTTTGCTGGCCTGTGGCCTTTCGGCCCTTTTGATCGCGATGGCGTTTCGCAATGGGCGTCTTGCCGTGCTGCTGCTGGTGCCAAATGTGCTGCCGCTGTTGCTCACCGCCACGGCGCTCCATGTCATGGGTGGAGGGCTGATGACGCCCACCGCCGTTCTGGCCCTGACCGTTGCCTTTGGAATTGCCATTAATGACAGTGTGCACTGTGTCAATCGATTGCGCTTTGAACGTGAAAAAGGCAGCAGCCTGAACGATGCGTTGGAGAGCACGATCAGCCAAACCGGGCGCGTGATGACGCTAACGACACTTTTGCTTTCAGCCGGATTGCTGGTCACGCAGTTCAGCGTCTTTCAGCCGGTACAGTTATTTGGGCAAATGTTGATGATCACCTTTATCGTGGCTTTGCTCGCAGACCTCATCATTCTCCCGGCCCTGATCAAACTGAAATGGAGTGCGCTATGAAAGCGGGCACTGCGTTTTTTTGCACCATGATTGTCGCGCTATGGGCTGCGCCCCCGGCTTTATCCAGCGAGTTGTTAAGTTCAATGAAAGGAAGTTGGATCGGAAACGGTTGGGTCAAACGCAATCCCGGTGGGCCGCGTGAGACAGTGCGGTGTCGCATCACCAACCACTATGTCACAGCCGGGCGCCGATTGGTTGTTTCGGGAAAATGTGCCGTGCCGGGGAAGAAGTTCGAATTAAAGGGCACCGTCAGTGCTAACTTGTCTGGAACACGCATCAGTGGCAGATGGTCCAATCCATTTGGAATAGGCAGTACGTCCGTTGAGGGAACACTATTCGCCAATCAAGCATTTCTTGATTTCAAGGCTCCATTGGACGGATCAAAAAAGCCTGTTCGGCAGCAGATGATTTGGCAAAAAAAGAGCCGCGGCTTCACCATAACCAATCAGCTTTCAGGGACCGGCCAGTCAAAACTTGGTTCCATCGAATTTGAGCAAAACTGAAACGTGAACTCAAAATGAAATTGTAAAGCCTTGTTCCTGCCGCCAAAGTGTTGGCCTCCCCATTGGCCTGGCGGCATCATCGGGCTGCATCCGGTTGATCAATCAGGACCAGACCGGTCTGGACAGCCGTGTGTCCAACGGCATGAAAGTTGATGTGATGCAACTCGACGATTTCAGGAAGGTGAAGAACATGGGGATTTCCCCCACAGATGCGCGCTTTTTCGTGCCCGATCAAAAGCTGCATGAAATCGACAGTTTCGACCCCATCATGGCTTGCAATTGAAAGGGCTTGGCTTTACCACTCCGCCAGTTGGCACTTGATGGTCAACACGCACCCGTAGCTCAGCTGGATAGAGCACCAGACTACGAATCTGGGGGTCGGGCGTTCGAATCGCTCCGGGTGCACCATTTTACATTCCTGCATCGACATTGTTTGCTATCCATATGCTATTGGCATCGCTCAATTGCATATGACGTTTGATGGCCTTGCCCAAATCATGACCTAAGACCCAACTCTCCTCCGGTCTTTTGGGCGAATTCGTTGGGCGTGTGCACTGAGAACGCCAGTGCGATTTTCAACCGTGTTCGGGCAGATGTCGGGCCACGTCACATTGAGTTGAATAATTTCATCTAATGTGAAGAAGATGTGGGCGTTGCTGCGGGGCTTTGTTCCCAGCGCCGTCAGCCGTGCGACCAACACGGCGAAATGCATGTCTTTTGATTTTCGTAATGAATAACAGCGTGTTGACACTTCCCCCAGCGTCTTTCCCAGCGTGGATTGCCACTCGCTTCGGGGAAGGGATGTCGGAAAGGGGCGTGTTCGTCACGCCGCCACAAGAGCCCTAACATTTAGCAAGATTCTACTAAGCTCATCATAATTATGAAATCTAACGACCTGCTTGATCTACACGCTGAAAGCTGTCCAATTCACATAAGGGAACTCAATCATGAGTAAAGATCTTAAAGAAGACGTTGGCGATCATCTTGATAACAAAGTTGAGCGATCCAAATCAGGCATTTTGTCACGCGGTGCGGCCTCTGTAGTGACTGCGGTCGCTATGCTTGCCGGTGTTGGAGCTTTTGTTCTTTCCTCAGCCGACACTGCCAAGGCACAAAACGCCAATTATGGCGTCGACATCACACCCAAATGGAACGATAAGGGCGAGCTTTTGCAGCCAACTGAATTCCGCGCACTTTGGGTTTATCTTGGTTCGCCATTCACGCCAAACGCCCTCAACAACGGCAAGGCCGGCTTCCCGGAATATCACAACGTTTACGTACAACCTTCTGCGTTCAAGGCCTATCGTGAGACGGGCAAATGGCCAGAAGGAACAATGATGCTGAAAGAATTGCAGCTCGTTGACCAGGCCAAAGGCGATGAAGCCGATGGTTCGCGCTATGAAGTTTCCGGTCGCGGGTATTTCCCAGGCGCAGTTAACGGCATGGACGTCGCAGTGAAAGACTCCTCGCGGTTCGGCGAGACCAAAAACTGGGGCTACTTCAACTTTGGCCACCACGCGCCGCCTTATGCGAAAAGTGCTGCTGCTGCTCCCGCGGCCTCCTGCGCACAGTGCCACATTGATAACGCTGGCCCGGATATGGTTTTTGAGAAATTCTACAAGCCGATCCTGACACCGCTTCCTCTGCCAGAGTAAGCCACGTGCTTTCGTCCTCGGTTGGTTCATCCCAATTGAGGACGAATTCCAGACTTCAAACGATTTTCATCACGGTGGCATTCAGTGCCAGCGTGATTTTTTGTTTTTTAAAAGCGGGCATGGAGCAGATTTTTACCCATACCTGGCCACCCCGCCCCAGCAGTGATTGACCATAGCTCTTACTTGGGTGCCGGAAATGGGTGCCCGCGAATTGAGAACCCAAAAACGGGTTGTTGCCTGCCACTCACGTGTGTCCAAATGAAATGAATTGATCTACGCGGCCAAATAACAATCGGCGCCTTAGAATTCGCACTCTTTCTCACGTGAATGGCAGGTATTCGTTAGCCTGCGACCGATGGACGGGCTGCAACCTTTTCACGCCAGGCAAGCAAGTTCTTCATGCCTGCAGGAACTTCAACCTTGGCAAAGTCGGCAAAGGAAAGCCCGGCAAAAGCTGTGATGTCAGCAATGGTAAAGGTGTCGCCTGCCAGAAATTCATTCTTGGCCAACACATTATCCAGATATGCCATGGTTTCAGTCGCCACCTGTTTTTGTTTTTCACCCCATTCTGCGTTCTGATAGGTTTCCAGATCTGGCCCCAGACCGGGCGTTGCATGGTGGAAATAGGCGGCCACTGCGTTCAGCAACCCGGTTTCGGCGCGCAGGTTCATCATTGAAATCTGAGCGCGTTCCCGTGCGGTTTCACCGGTAAGCGATGGGCCGTCAAATGTACCGTCAATATATTCGGTAATGGCGTTACATTGAGAAATGTGGGAACCGTCCTGGAGTTCAAGACAGGGAACAACGGCATCGGGGTTTTTGGCTTTAAAAGAATCCGTGCGGTGCTCGCCACCCATCACATCAACGGGGATGAATTCAACTTTGTCAGTGGCTCCTTTTTCGGCCAATGCGATGCGCACGCGGGCTGGGTTTGGGAAACCTTCGGTATCATAGATTTTCATAACGGAACCTTTTAAGTAGCTGAGTAAGTGATAACTATCTAGTAGTAGGTAGATACATTTGCAAGAGGTAGTTCGATACAAAATGCGAATTCACACGGACGTGATCGGGAAAGAGATTTTGAATGTCCACGAGCCCAGCGGCACGATAGGAGGGATATCTGTCGAGGATGTCCGCTTTTAGTGTTGCGCCATCTTTCGCCGACATAAAATGCCGTTCCACAAACTCCAGGTAGATCAGCGCATCATCAATGGCCTGGCGCGAACCTTTGATTAAGTGCGAAAACCAACCTAACTTACCGATATTGGGGGGCTGACGGTCATAGTAGCAAGAATTTGATACACAAAAACAATGATGAAAGACCAGCCTGCAACCCCATGTGATCGTGCCTTTACCACCCATTATTGGATCCGCTCAGGCGCAGGTGCAGTCAATCACCCTGTCCATGAAACAGGTGCGCCAGATGCAAAGGCGCTTCTAATTCCTATGGAAAAACAACTTAACCGAGCAATATCTTCTGTACGAAATCATAAGCCCAAGCCACCGCCAAGAATTGCGCAATTTGCAATGACTCAAAAAGCATTTGAGATATAGGTTCAATACGGGAGTACGCATGGACAAGAAATTCGATGCCATAATCATTGGCGCTGGTCAGGCGGGCCCTTCGCTCGCTGGGCGGATGACACGCGAGGGCCTGAAAGTGGCGCTCATCGAAAGGAACTTGCTTGGTGGCACCTGCGTCAACGTGGGATGCATTCCCACCAAGGCACTCGTTGCAAGCGCGCGGGCCGCATACATGGCCAAGCGCGCAGACGACTTTGGCGTTTCAATCTCCGGTGATATCCGCGTCGACATGGCCAAGGTCAAATTGCGCAAAGATGCAATTGTCAAACAGTCCAGCGACGGCGTTACCAAATGGCTTGACGGGATGGAAAATCTCACTGTTATTCATGGCCACGCCCGGTTTGAAGGCACCAGGCATGTGCGGGTAAATGACCATCTGCTGGAAGCAGACAAGATCATTTTGAACGTTGGTGGGCGCGCAACGATCCCCGACATGCCAGGCATTAACGATATTACGTACCTGACCAATTCCGGCATGATGGAGGTGGATTATCTGCCTGAACATCTGATCATCGTTGGCGGCAGTTATATCGGCCTGGAATTTGCCCAGATGTACCGCCGCTTTGGCAGCCGGGTGACGGTTGTTGAAAAATCACCAAACCTCATCCCACGCGAGGGCGAAGAAATATCGAAGGCCGTTCAGAATATTTTGGAAGCCGAAGGTGTGGAATTTCGTTTGGGATCGGATTGCATTCAACTGGCCAAACACGCTGAAGGTGTTTGCGTATCTGTAGACTGTCCGCCCCATGATGAGGATAAAATCATCGGCAGCGATTTGCTTCTGGCAGTCGGACGAAGACCCAACACCGATGATCTTGGTTTGGAAACTACGGAAATCGAAATTGACGATCGCGGCTTTATCAAAGTTGACGATGAATTGCGCACCAACGTGCCTCACATTTGGGCCATGGGAGATGTCAATGGACGCGGGGCGTTTACCCATACCGCCTATAATGATTATGAGATTCTGGCCGCCAATATGTTCGACGATGAGGCGCGAAAAGTGACCGACCGCATTCCGGTTTACGGGCTGTTCATTGATCCGCCCCTTGGCCGTGTGGGCATGAGCGAAGCACAGGTGCGCGCCAGCGGGCGCAAGGCATTGGTCGGAAAAATGAAGATGACCCGGATCGGACGCGCGCGCGAGCGCAGCGAAACCCAGGGCTTTATGGAAGTGTTCATCGATGCTGAAACCGATAGAATATTAGGCGCGTCTATTCTTGGAATTGAAGGGGACGAGGCCATCCATGGCATTATTGATGTTATGTATGCCGACGCACCCTATCAGGTGATTCAACGCGCCGTTCACATTCACCCAACGGTCAGTGAGTTGATTCCGACAATGTTGGGCAGCTTACGACCGTTGGAATAGGGTTTTCAATTGGCTTGCCTTTCACAAGGCTGGTCTCAATTTGTACAAAAAGTGAAAAGGGAAAAAAATGGAACTCCATGCAGATTTCAGTAAACGTGTTGTTGTTCATTCCGACGAAATTGAATGGCAGGCGTCGCCTATTCCAGGTGTGGACCGGCGCATGCTCGACCGCATAGGCGGGGAAGTAGCGCGCGCAACCACGATCGTTCGCTATGCACCCAAGAGCAAGTTTTCGGCCCATGAGCATACTGGCGGCGAAGAATTCATCGTTCTGGAAGGCGTGTTCCAGGACGAACATGGCGACTTCCCGGTTGGTTCGTACATTCGCAATCCTCCCACATCCTCCCACACACCCGGTTCCGACGAAGGCTGTGTGATTTTTGTAAAGCTTTGGCAGTTTGAACCAGATGATCGCACGCAGATCATGATCAATATGAACAAGTCCGAGCCTGTAACGGCAGCGGGCCGTGAAGGTGTGACGGTGACACCTCTTTACCAGGATGATCGAGAAACGGTCCGGACTGAAAATTGGGCAAAAGGCACAAAGGTCCAGATGGACTTGCCTGAAGGCGCAGAGTTTCTCGTCTTGGATGGCAGCTTCACCGAGGGCGATGACACCCTGCGCAAACACTCCTGGTTGCGTGTTCCCGTTGGCGGAAAAATTGATGCTGTCTCACAGTCCGATGCGACAAAGGTGTGGATCAAGTTGCGTCACATTCCCCATGCCAAGCCACCTGCGGTTTAAAGATGTCTGCTGAAAAACCATTGGCCTTGGTTGCCGGAGCCGGCAGCGGACTTGGCAGCGCCCTGCTGTCCCGTTTTGAACGGGGCGGCTACCGCGTTGTGGGGATCGGGCGATCAAAGCCCGATCAAACGGTCGGGTCTTATGTGCAAATGGACCTGTCAGACAGCGATAGCGCACCGGCAGCACTTACGGGCATTTTGGCAGAACACGGTACGCCGCAAGTCGTTATTCATAACACAGCCGAATTGGTTATCGCGCCTTTTAGCGAGACTTCACCAGCCGATTTCCAGCGTACCTGGTCGTCAATGGTTCAAACGGCGGTCCTTCTTGCCCAGGCCACGATGGAGCCAATGTCCCAGACGGGAAAAGGTGCCTTTATTGTTTCTGGAGCCACGGCCAGCTTGCGCGGTGGCGCAAAATTTTCAGCCTTTGCATCGGCCAAATTTGCCCTGCGCGGACTTACCCAATCCCTCGCGCGTGAATATCAGGGCCATGGAATTCATGTGGTTCACATGATTTTGGATGGCATCATCGACACACCGCGCAGCCGCGAACTGCACAGCCTTGATCCATCACGAATGATGAAATCCCAGGAACTTGCCGAAGCCTACTGGCAGGCCGCCCATCAACCCAGTTCCACCTGGACCCACGAAATGGACCTTCGACCACAATCTGAAAGTTTTTAGACGGTGCCATCGTCAACAGAAATTCTCATTGTCGGAGCTGGGCTTGCGGGCCTCAGACTGGCCAGCCAGCTTGAAGAACGTGCAATTCCCTATCGCCTGATTGAGGCCCGGGATCGTTTTGGCGGGCGCATAAAAACGCACCTTGTGGGTGAGGGATATTTTGACATGGGCCCGGCCTGGTTCTGGGATGGGCAGCCGCGCATTCACGCGCTTATCGAAAGGCTGGGGCTTGAGATATTTGAGCAATATGCCGAGGGCGCTCAATCCTATGAAGATGAAAACGGCACGGTTCATCGCGGCGTGGGCGCTTCCATGATGATCGGTTCCAAGCGTCTGATTGGCGGGCTTGCAGGCTTGATCGACGCAATGGTCGCGCAATTGCCAAATCATAAACTGGCAACCAAGACGGTGCTCGAACGTGTTGAATTCGATGGTGCCCATGTTCAGGCTTTTGTGACTCAGGATGGCAGGCAAGAGGTGATCACGGCAGGCCATATTGTCTTGTGTGTGCCACCCAGGGTAGCCACACAAAAGATCAAATTCCAGCCGCCACTGCCTTTGCAAACTGTGCATGCCATGGACAATATTGCCACCTGGATGGCCGGCCAGGCAAAAGCGGTGGCTGTCTATGATCAACCATTTTGGAGAACCGCCGGCCTGTCCGGAGACGCCATGAGCCGCGCCGGGCCTATGGTGGAAATTCATGATGCCTCGCCACACAGGGGCGGTCCATATGGGCTGTTTGGTTTTATTGGTATTCCTGCAGAGTCACGCCGCGATGAGCAAAAATTGCGCCATGCGGTGCTGCAACAGTTTGGCCGTTTGTTTGGTGCTGAGGCATTGAAGCCCAGACAGTTATATCTGAAAGACTGGGCGCTCGATTCCAACACAACAGCGCCTCTGGATCTCAAGCCTGTCTATGCCCATCCAGACTATAAACTGCCCCGTGCCATGCAAGGGCTTTGTGACGGCCGGCTGTTGTTTGGCTCCACGGAAGTGGCACCACGGTTTGGTGGATATTTGGAAGGGGCGTTGGAAGCGGCCGACAGTGTTGCCCATTCCATCGAACAAACAAGGCAGGAAAGTTCCGCCCATGCGCCCAAGGCCATCGCTTAGAAATCAATGGCTTATTGATGGCGGCCCGGACGTTAGAACAGAAGTTAAACAAAGAGCAATGTTCTGACAAATAAGCACAATCTGAATAGAACGGTTGCGCGTTACCAGTCACTGTCAATCATCAAATCGGAGTAGAACCTCTCATAACGACTTGAAGGATTGCGCCATGAACAAACATGTCAGTGAAGTTGCTAGCCTTAGCCATGATATTCGCAACATGATGTCAAGCATCTTGATTGCTTCTCAGGTTCTTGAAGATTCAGCAGATAACCGCACGGTTGACTTGGCGAAACGCATTTCAAAAGCCGCCGATGCTTGCACAGCATTTTGCCGGGCCGCGATTGATGCGGAGATGCGCCCACGTGTTGCCAAAAAAACAAATCCTATTTTTTTGGCCGATGTGCTCGATGAGGTGGTTGGCCAGTTTTCAACCCGCCGCGATGACCCTATCTCGTTTCGCATAAATTGCGCGTCAGATCTCGCCGTTAGAATTTGCCGGGCGCGTCTGCAACGTGTCCTGTTTAACCTCATCAAAAATTCTGTCGATGCCATTTGCAGATCTAGCGGCACCACCGTCGATGTGAATGCGCGCGAGTACAACGGATTGTTGGTGATAGAAATTAGCGATGATGGTCCAGGTTTTGACGCATCCAAGAAGCACATTTTGATGCAGGATTCCAAAAAAGCCGATTCCGCAAACGAACATCAGCATGGAATCGGACTGCCAACGGTCGCAGCATTGATTGACCAAATGGGCGGACGATTGACCCGTGATAAAGCGCCTCGCAAAGGAGCATCCTTTAGACTCTATTTTCCAGACTGCATCCCCAATGCCGGTATTCCAGCATAGACATTCCTGTATCGCGATGATCGCCAGCAAATAGGCGTGGCTAAATGGCTCTTTTGCGCCATTTTCCATCTACAGATATCTACAAAGCCCACATGTAGCGAATGTGATATTTCCACAGTTGCAGACTGCCCAATCGTTCCATGAAGATTGCCACACAGCATCTCTCAAACTTGGGACGGGCATGCCATGTATCAACCAGTGGAAAAAATCCAGGGTCGCCATTTTGGCACTTTGCGGCAGGCACCTGTTTCACCCATTGGGTCGGGCATGAGAGCGCGCATGGTCGCATGCGCCGACGATGATGGTCCAATGACCTTCGCCTCCACACCGCAGTGTGACCTCCTCATCATTGCATTTGGCGAAGTGCAGGTATCGATCCTGTCAAACCCGATGGCGAGCGGTGAATGCCTCCTCATTCTGGACGGTTGCAGGTTTGACGAAGTTGTGGTCAGCGGCAGTTTCATGATGATTGAGATGTTGGGATCTGATGAATTTGAGTTGGTCGCGCCCTTCGCAGACACTCAATCAAAAGAGTCGGTTCTCCGTCAAAAGTCGCCCTGCCTGCACCTGCTGGCAATAACTGCGAAGCGGCACTTGTCATTGGATGATATCGACATCAGCGAATATGCCCATGCACTTGCTGTCGTGGCGCGCGCCGAATTTGCGAGCCAATGCCAATCGCCAGACTCTGGATTCGCCTCGGAATTGCCCCATTGGAAAATGCAGTTGGTCGAGGCTTACATCCTGGAAAATATTGAAGACACAATCCTGTTGGATGAACTGGCCGACCGGTGCCAGATGTCGCCGGGACATTTCAGCAGGCTCTTTAAGGCCAGGACAGGTTCGACGCCCCATCAGTATATTTTGGCAAAGCGCATTGCCGTTGCCTGCAATATGTTGACACAGGCATCGCTGCCCATTTGCCAAATCGCCCTGAGTACTGGGTTTTCATCCCAGTCCCACATGACAGCCATTTTCAAGAAGACAATTGGCCTGACACCCAAATGCTATCGAGACGAGCATTTGTCCTTTCCCGCAATGCCAGCGTCGGTCGTGCCTCAGCCGGTCATCCCCAATCTTTCTTGAATGCTTGGCAGTGCAGGTCGCCGATGGGAGAGATGAGCTGGTTCAAAGGTTCTTTTGAAGGAAGTAGCATTGGGCCTTTATTTTTTATCAGAGCTTATCAATCCAAGGCCAAATAGTCCGGTAGGAGAGGTTTGGAGGGGTCAAATAATGCGTTGGTCTCAATTCCCAATTTGTTTGAAATATTGATCAGGGCTTCAGTGGCAATTGAATTGACAGTCGTTGATTCGCTGTCGCCTTGCAGGTTCTGCGGAAAATTCTTGGACCATTCCACCACCCCATTATCGGCCCGGACCAGTTGGATGGTGGCATTAACACCCTCCTCATCCCGCCAGATAATGTTTGTTACAAGAAAGTCGGCCCGAAGAATGCTCAATGCGTCCTTGAGATTGGTTGACTGTTCGGCCACCGGAAATGAGGACAGCGAGGAAATGACATCAACGTCGGACACTCTGGAAAGAGTATCAATCATGACCCCCGCCAATTGTGTGCCATATCGTTTGGAATCGATGTCATCGCGATTTTCAATCAGCGGCAATACAGCCACAACCGGTTTTGCGCCGGCACGCTCTTTTGTCGATTCGCTGGTCGAGGGACGCAGGATAGGCGGGTCGACAAAAATGATCAAAGACGCCGTTAACACACCAACAGAAGCAACGAATGGCAGCAAAATCGCGCGCCGCCGGAGTAGCCGGGCGATCGAGAAGGACTGACCAAATGTCAGATCGGAATGCGCGACATTTTCTGGATTGACGCTCTCAACTTCGCCCACAAACCGAAACCCTCGATTTGGGTAAGTTTTGATATATCGCTGTCGTTTGCCATCGTCACCCAGCGCCATGCGTGCGGCCCGAATGCGATTGTCCACAACCTGAGGGGAAACGGCGCGTCCAATCCAGATCTCGTCGAGAATTTCCTGCCTGCTAACAAACTCGCCATGCTTCGAAATCAACATGTTCAAGAGCTGACAGACTTGTGGCTCAAGTCGCACCAACTCATCGTGATGCCTCAGCTCACCTTTTAAGCAATCAAACTCGAATTCATCAAAGATGTATTTCGCCTGATTTATGTCTGCTACGTTTTGATCGACGTGGTTCAAACAAAACTCCAACCGCAAGATTCAATTAATTAATAGGATTGCTAAGCGAATTCCCGACCCACAAAGCCGGTTCATTTCGACCCAGCCAACACGCTGCACAAGATTTATGTGAGGCCAAAATTAAGTTGCCGCAAAACTAAGACTTTATTGAAATTAGCAGCAGCCAGCGTGTTGGTCTTTCAAGTTTCTTAAATGTCAAATTATTGCGGTTAGATGTATGGACAAGCGTTTTATTGTCACAGGTCTGCCGGACCAGCGATTGTATCGGACAGCCCGACAGGACAGATAAGCATCGGCCAAATGCTGCCTTTGATCTCAAACAGGGATTATTGGTTAGGCAAAAACCGGTTTGCCATCCGCCAATGCCAAACTTTGTTTCGCGCTGAACAGATGCCCATTGCATCACCCGACAGACATGACGCCGGTTTCAATGTTCTCGAGTAATTAGCAAGATACTGACAAAGCAATTGGCATTTTGAAATCTGCCGGTCGCCGCTTTGCCCATACTTGGTCATGTTCAATTCACCGAAGGGAACTGCAAAATGACCAAAAAACATGTAGAAAGTTGTGGTTGTAATGTCGACAAAGAAAAGGTCGATGAAGCAAAGCGGCGGCTTTTGACCGGCAGTACGGTCACTGTGGCTGCGGCGGCTGCGGCAGTTGGCGCCGGGTTCCTTGATTCCGCTTCCGCGGCAACCCTGGAAGCAGAAGCCCTATATGCTGACCCGGAGAAACCCGGCCTTCCAACCGCAGATATGGAAATCGACAGGGAGCGCACGGCGCTGGTTGTTGTGGATCCGCAGATCGACTTCCTTTCCGAAAAAGGCGTCTCCTGGGGTGTTGTTGGTGAAAGTGTCACCGAACAGCAAACCGTCGACAACATCGAGAAATTGTTCGCCGCGGCCAAAGCTGTGGACATGCCGACCTTCATTTCACCCCATTATTATTACCCCCACGACCACAAATGGAATTTTGAAGGCACTTTGGAAAAAACCATGCATTCGATACGCATGTTTGATCGCAAAAGCGCACTCAATGTAGAAAATTTTGAAGGGTCCGGCGCCGACTGGATGCCTCAATACAAGAAATACATCAATGATGGTAAGACGGTCGTCTGCTCCCCCCATAAGATTTACAGCCCTGCGCAAA
Source organism: uncultured Rhizobiaceae group bacterium (assembly GCA_937930845.1). Lineage (GTDB taxonomy): Bacteria > Pseudomonadota > Alphaproteobacteria > Rhizobiales > Rhizobiaceae > Pseudahrensia. The sequence goes on along the minus strand of CALHBJ010000008.1, from coordinate 213,259 downwards.
ATGATCTCAATCTGCAGATGCGCAAGCGTGGAATCGACAAGGTCATCCTGGCCGGCATGTCTGCTAATCTGTGTGTCCAGGCGCATCTCTACGAAATGCTTGAGCTTGGCTACGAAGTGGCTGTGGTTCGTGATGCAACCGCCGGTGCAAAGGTTCCCGAAGGCGATGGTTATCTGGCCGCGCTCATCAATTACCGCATGGTCGCCAATGGCGTGTGGTGGACTAAGGATGCCGTAAACCGGATTGAAGCATCGAGCTAAAATTTCTCGAATCTCTGTGCCTCTCCCCCCCCCCGTTAATCTCCTGGACTTTGATACGATGACTTTTTTTCACATCTCCCTCCCGGTAAGAAAAGAAGCGATCTCCAAAGTTGGCCCCGTATCGCAAGGTTGGTTTCTGTCCTCCAACACCGATACACTCCCCCCTGCCGCATCCAGCAGATTAAAGCGCACAGAGCAACTGCGAGTTCCACAATGGAACTCGACGCTCGGCCTATCACTGATCAGTTCTTTTCTTACGCGAACAGCGCATCACTCCTCTCGCGCATTGTGTTTCCAAAAGAACCAGGTGGTGGGTCGGGCGCTTTTTTCTATCAATTAGAAAAGCAAGACCGACGACAAAGAAGACAGAACCGGCAGGACCAAACGTCACCAGGTGACGATATTGAAAGCCGCACGCTCACGGGTGAACCGCGCATACCGACGATGGTAATATCACTGTCACTGCTTGCCAGAACACCAAGCCAGCACAAAGGAAATTGAATATGAGAACGCACTCCGCAGTTTCTACATTTGTAAAAGTCGCACTGTTGGCCGGATTCAGCATTGTGCTCACGTCGAAATCTTCCGCCAACGCCCAGGAGGTCAAAGACAACGCGCTGCCGGTTGAAGCAAAGAAATTTGCCCCGGCATTTCCTGGAAACGACGCAATTCAATTTGCGCCCGCTTATGGTGATCGCGAAAGCGGCCGACACGGAACTTTTGGCCGGTTCCCGGCAAATTTCGAAACCCCGGCCCACGTTCATTCCCACGACTACAGGGCTGTCGTTTTATCCGGAGAAATGACCAATCCATTTGAAGGCGAGGAAAATCCACCCGTGCTTCGGCCCGGATCCTTCTGGTCTGTCAAAGCTGGCAGCGTTCACACAACCGCATGTGTCTCCAGCACCCCGTGTGAGTTTTTTATGTATTCCAACAGTTCGTTTGATTTCAAACCCAACAACTGACCTGGAATTTTGACCTGAGACAATCAGGAAGGAAAATACCGTGTTTAAGAAATTTGGTCTGAGAACCGTATTCATCGCAATGGCACTGAGTGTGCTGGCTTTGCCGGCACAACTACATGCAGCTGATGTGCGATTTGGCTTTGAAACGGTGGACGGTGTGAAATTGTTTTACCGGGAGTCGGGCAAACCCTCGCAGTCCGCGGTTGTCTTGCTGCATGGTTTTCCAAGCTCCTCCCATCAATACCGCAATCTGATCCGCGAATTGGGTGATGACCATTATGTCATCGCGATGGACTATCCAGGTTTCGGCGCCAGCGATTTTCCCGCTGCCTCAGACTATGAATATTCCTTCGACAACATTGCAGATACCGTCGACCGCTTCCTGCAGCAGCGTAAAATTTCCAAATACGCTTTCTACCTGCAAGATTACGGCGCACCAGTTGGCATGCGCATTGCGGCTAAACACCCGGAACGGATCTCGGCGCTGATTTTCCAGAACGGTAACATCTATGAAGAAGGATTGAACAAACAGGCATGGGCGCCGATCATGCAGCTTTGGAAAGGGCGCGACGCCGAGCTTGAGAAGAAAATTGCAGCCAGCGTCTTTGGTCTTGAGGGCTTGCGTTGGCAATATACCCACGGAACCAGAAACCCGGATGGAATCCTGCCGGACAACTGGTTGCTCGACCATCAGTCTTTGTCGCGGCCTGGTCAGGACAAGGTTCAATTGGGCCTGTTCTACGACTATCGCAACAACGTGGCGCTTTATCCCCAGTGGCAGGAATATCTCAAGAAGAATCAACCGCCGGTATTGGTGGTTTGGGCGAAGAATGACGCATTCTTTCCCGTTCCCGGCGCAGAAGGCCTCAAGCGCGATGCCAAGGACGTGGATTACAACATTCTCGATACCGGCCATTTCGCACTTGAAGAAGACGGCCCGCTCATCGCCTCCAAAATACGTGACTTTTTGAAGGCCCGGAATATTCGCTAATTCGAAACATAAGATTGGGGGAGCAACCCCGCGCCCGCAATCTTAGTCATTTAAGAGAGAATTGAGATGGCAAAAACTTTCATTACCTCGGGCAAGAGAACGCCTTTTGTTAAAGCTGGAACCCACTTTGCCAGCCTGGATTCCATTTCGATTTCCAAACCTGTTGTGGAAGCCATGGCAGGCGAGGCGCGCCCTGATGTGATGATCTGGGGGCAGGTGATTCCAAGCCCAACGATCTCAAACCTGTCCCGGGAATTGCTGCTCGAAGCGGGCATGGATGCCGACATTCCCGCCTATTCAACGGTACTGGCATGTTCGACAAGCATGATGGGCACGATTCAGGCAGCCGGCATGATGGGCCGAGGTGGCATGCACCTGGCCTTGGTCGGCGGTGTTGAGGTGATGAGCCGTGTTCCCATTGCCCTGAAGCCCGATGTGGCCCAGATGATTGCCGGACTGGCGATGGCGAATCCCGCTGAAGCTCTAAAAGCCATTGAACAGGTCAAGGCCGACAGTTTTGATCTGCCTATCAAGGGCTGGGCCAACCGGATATCCGGCCGCTCCATGGGAGAACATACCGAAGACACCGCCAAGCGTTTTGAGATACCCAGAGCAGAACAGGACGAGCTGGCCTATCAAAGCCATATGCGATCGGTTGCGGCTCAAAAGAGTGGCTTCTTTGACGATTTGCTGGTGAGCGTTTCCGGTCTCGAAGCAGACAGTATTCCCAGAGCCGATTCAAATTTGGAAAAGCTTGCCTCCCTCAAACCAGTGTTTGACCGCAGTGACGCTGGCACATTGACCGCTGGTAATTCATCACCGCTGACAGATGGCGCGGGCGCGCTGTGGGTATGTGATGAAGAGGGGCTGGAGAAGATTGATAGTGCCCATGCTGCCGAACTGGTCGATTGGCAAGTTGAGGCGATGGATTATTCTGTTGAAGGTATTTTGATGGCGCCGGCGCGGGCCATTCCCAAACTGCTGGCCCGCAACAAATTGAAGTTCGATGACATTGCACTTTGGGAAATTCATGAGGCCTTTGCCGCGCAGGTATTGGCCAATATCAAGATGATTTCCGACGGTGATTATCGGCGCGAAAAAGCCGGTGTCGACGTGGATCTCGGCACGTTCCCATTTGACAGGCTCAATCCAAATGGCGGCTCATTGGCAATTGGGCATCCGTTTGGGGCAACCGGTGCGCGCATTCTGAGCCAGGCATGTAAGGAATTATCCGACCATCCTTCCGGAAGCCTGGCAGTCGTTTCAATATGTGCCGATGGCGGCCAAGGCACGGTTTGCCTGTTGCGGCGTCCGTAAACCCCTGACCATCCCGGCAGTGGCCAATCCGGTCTGTTAGAGCATTTTTCACTCAAGTGGAAACTCTGGGAGGCATATGCCGACCCGGCGTATTGCGCCGCACCTGCGCAGCGAAAGGCGAAACCTGACAGCGTGAGCACAAATTTAAATCTAGAGTGATTCTAGCTAAGCTTGAAGCGCTCTAGAAAAACCTGTGCCCCTCAACCGCTTTCGATTGAGGGGCACAGGCTTAAACTCAAAAAATCTAAAATAGAGATGGCTACAATGCCATCAAGCGCAACTTGCGTCAGTGCTTGATGATTTTGCGATATCTGCCAGGGCTGGTGCCCACATAGCGTTTGAAGCTCGATATCATGTGGCTTTGGGACGAGAAGCCCACATCATAAGCAATCTCAGCCACCGCCTTGTCGCCTTTTTCGAGCATTTCACGCGCCTTGTTGACGCGATGCTGCAGGACGAATTTATGCGGGGTCATGCCCGTGTCGATCTTGAACATCCTGGCGAAGTGGAACACGCTGACACCGGCAATTTGTGCAAGCGTAGCCAGGCTCAACTGCTCTTCGGTATGCTCATCAATATATTCGGTAATCCGTGCAATTTTGCTTTTGCCCAGGCCAATGCGCACATTTTCATGCTCAGCGCCCCTGAAATGCAGGATCTCGCACACCAGCAACGATGCCAGGGCTTCCGAGCGCATACGCCCTCCAAGGCCGTCTGAGCCGAGAAAATCGTTGATCAAAGCCGAATATTGAGGGCTGCGCTCCAGCTTCGGATGGAAATCGATTGGATCGAAAAGCGGCTCGGAGATACCTAATTGCTCTTCACAACTCTTGCGAAGGGTATCGTCAAAAACCAGGTAGAGATATCCGCCGGACTTCTTGGCCCGGGTGGATTGCCAAACACCTTTTGGAATATAAGAGAAATCGCCGGCCTGGACCGAAACCCGTTGTTCTTTGCGCGAGCCCAGTGCGGCATCGGCAGTAAACGAATTTTGGTGCAATGCGATGATGCTGAACGGCAAGACAGATTCGGTTTCTAGGTTTTCCACGGGTGCGGCGTAACCGAACGTCAAATCACCATATGTGAGAGACTTGCCATCTCGTGGCCACGGAATTTGTTTCTGGGCATTCATCTGTGAAGTTCCTCCCTGAGGGGCGAAAAAAGACATAAAACTGCAAGCGGCGTCTTTTCCCGGCTGAAATAGATTTACCAGAATTGTTCATGAAAGTCCCTACCTTCAACAAGGCTCGAGTTAAAAAACGCAAGAATATGAAATTTTTGTTCCCCAGTCCGGCCCTTAATATCACCAGGACAGGCTATATAATAATATAAAAACAGATGGTTATCGAAGTTATTGTCAAAATACACGCGGCGGGCGCAATTTGACGCATTCCCACCTTTTCCCACGATCCGAATTCCCAAATTTGGAGATTTTTCCAAATTCCATCGAAAAACCGGGCGTCGAATGCCCGCGATGCGAGTCGCGGCTGTCCCACGGATGTCTAAGAAATTACGCAAGAATTTGGGATAAACCTCACACCGCAGGCGTGATGATGGATCCCAGCGTAACACTAAACGCAAATAGGGGCGCGTCAGTTTTTACCGGGCATTGCCAGCTATCGCATAAAACGCGATTGCGGTGGCCCGGTGCGGATATGACGGTGCTGGAATACAAGAACTAACTGAACTGGATACCTACAAACCATGCCGAAAAGATTCTCCCCACCAAACGATGATATTTGCATCATTCTGCAAGACCGTTTGTATGACCTGTTGGCTCTGGCGAGCCACGCCAAACAGGCTCATTGGACAGTAACGGGTAGGAATTTTTTAACTCTCCACGAATTTTTCGATTCCATTTTCACAACCCTCACGGGCTTTGCCGACGAACTGGCTGAACGAATTGCCGCTCTGGGCGGGCACGTAAAAGGCACGATCAAATTCGTCGCCAAAGGGTCGCAATTGCCGGAATATCCGGTGGACATCACCAAAGCCGAACAACATATCGAAGCGTTTTCAAAAGCGCTCTTTCAGTTGAAAATGTTGTTGCGAGGAAATGTCAGAACAGTCGCCGAACTGGAAGATGATGGTTCCGTCGACCTGCTAACATCCATGTCTAGAAAGATAGACGAGCTCTGCTGGATGGTTGGTGCGCAGATCGAACCTAGATAAAGCTCAAAATTTTCCAGAACTGATCGAACAGACCCAAGGCCTGGACCTTGACCCTAAGATGCCTGCAAGCCGCTCAGCGATTGGCTTGCAGGCATTTTTTCAGTTGACCAAAAGCTTCACATCAATGTTGTTGCGGGTGGCGTTGGAATAGGGGCAGACCTGGTGCGCTTTTTCCGCAAGCTCCTGCGCCGCCTCCAATGCCATTCCCGGAAGCGTTATTTCCAGGGAGACCTCAAGGCCAAATCCACCGGCTTCCCGCGGCCCAATGCCCACGGTGGCGTTTACCTGTGCATCATCGGGCACGTTGAGATGATCTTCTTGCGATGCAACGAATTTCATTGCCCCAATGAAACAGGCTGAATAGCCGGCAGCAAAAAGCTGTTCGGGATTGTTGCCCTTGCCGCCCGCGCCGCCAAGCTCTTTTGGTGTGCTCAGCGTAACATTCAAACTGCCGTCAACAGTTTGCGCATGGCCATCCCGGCCGCCGGTTGCAAAGGCCTCGGTCGTGTAAAGAACATTAACAGACATGTTTTCTCCATTCATTCCAGATTGATCCTGTTTGAGCCGGGTACACCCACCTCGCAATTGTCGGCGACAGGCGCGAGCGCGTGGCAAACCTGGCTCGAACAGGCAAGATAAATCGCATAATAAATATTATTGCGATAATAGTTAGACAATTAGCCCTTTGGAGTGCCTTGTCAAGAATTAATTTATCGCGATATATATTATTGTAAAAATCTACATGGAGTTTGATTTGGTGACCCATAAAGCACACAGGCCAGCGGCTGTTCCCAGCCTCGATGATCACATTTGCCTGGGGGTTTATTCTGCCGGTCTTGCAATTCAGCGAACCTATAAACCCATGCTGGACAAATTTGGGATCACCTATCTCCAGTATTTGGTCTTGAACCTGCTTTGGGAGCGTGATCTTCAATCGGTTGGAGAACTGGCCACCCAACTGCAATTGGAATCAAGTACGCTGACTCCTTTGCTTAAACGACTGGAAATTAACGATTTTATTCTGCGCAAACGAAATCCCGACAATGAGCGTCAGGTCGTGGTCAAGCTAACTGATCGGGGAAGTGCCCTGCGCACCGAGGCCGGTTGCATCACCCAAACACTGTTGGAAAAATCTGGCCTGGATATCAATGCCATTGCTGAACTGAACAAAAGCGTGCGCGTATTGCGCGACAATCTCTACGACAATCAAGACGATGATGAACGGTCTTCGCACGCTTAAAGCGCGACATGTATTAGTCCCCGACAGGGGATTGCCTGAAATTCCAGTTGAAAGGGTCAGTTCAGTTGCTTGGCGGGGATCTGCGTCAAACAGAGTTTGGCATCGGACACGTAATAGGCGAAACAAACAAACGCCGCCTCCGGTTTCTCATCAGTTTTGATCAAAGGCTGGATGCGGGAACCCACCAATGTCACTTCATAGGGTGTTCCGTCCTGCCGATAATTGACCACCGTAACCAGGGAGTGGCCAATTGAATCCAGCTCGTTTCGAAACTGGCAAAGACCCGCAACATCCGTATCCTTGCCCTGGAGCACTTTTGTTGATGTTCCGATTAATTCCGCAGTTTGATAACCGCACATATCAGCAAATGCATCATTGGTTCTGATGATTTTGGAAGCATAGGGACCGCGTGAATTATCCGTTATGAGGCATGCCACAGACAATTTTGAAATTCCATTTATGGCCAGATCCACATCAGTCGGCGTAATGAGTTTCAAACTTTCGATCCACACTTTGTTCCAGCAAAAGCTGCTCGACGCATAACACGACGTGTTAAACCAAGCAGATTATATGAATCTTTGATTGAGCGAGATTTCAAAAAATTGCGCAATTGCCGTCGGATTCAACCAACAAGAATGGCGCAGTGCCAGCCGAATTTTGGGGCACTTTTCACGACAATATGCAATCAGCCAACTGGATTGGCCATGTGTTTCGGTTCAGCCCTCTATCGGGCAGAAATAGCTGTTAAACCGTTCTCTTTATTGCATTTATCCTGTGGCTTAAGCTGCAATGCGCGCCAAGGCACATTGTGACCAGATCTCGCTTAGTGCGGAAACCAGGTGGCGTATGTCTTCATCGCTATGCAGGGGGGAGGGGGTAATTCGCAATCGCTCGGTTCCAACTGGAACGGTGGGATAATTGATCGGCTGCACATAGATGCCGTACTGATCAAGCAGGAGGTCGGAAATCCATTTGCATTTCTTGGCATCGCCGACGATCACCGGGATGATGTGACTTGGATTGGCCAGGTGGGGAATACCCACTTTGTCCAATTGCCTGCGCACCTCGTCCACGCGGTTTCGATGGCGTGCCCGCTCGCTCTGGCTGTTCATCAGATGCCGGATGGATTCCGCAGCACCAGCGGCAATGGCCGGCGGCAATGCGGTGGTAAAAATAAAGCCAGAAGAAAATGAGCGAACGAAATCGCACAATTTCTCTGAGCCGGTAATATAGCCGCCAAGTATACCAAACGCCTTGCCCAGCGTTCCTTCAATGACCGTGATGCGATCCATCAAGCCTTCACGTTCGGCTATGCCGCCGCCATGGGGACCATACATTCCAACCGCATGGACCTCATCCAGATAGGTCATGGCACCAAATTCGTCGGCCACGTCGCAAATCTCGGCAATCGGCGCAATGTCGCCATCCATCGAATAGACGCTTTCAAAAGCAACCAGTTTCGGCGCATTGGGATCATCCGCCGCCATTTTTTGTCTCAGATCATCGGGAGAATTATGTTTCCAAATGCGCTTTTCGCATCTTGAATGGCGCAATCCTTCGATCATCGATGCGTGGTTAAGCTCGTCGGAATAGACAATCAGGCCGGGAATTTTTGAAGCAAGCGTACCAAGAGACGCCCAGTTGGACACATATCCGGATGTGAACAAAAGGGCCGATTCCTTGCCATGCAATTCCGCCAGCAGCTCTTCCAACAGGACATGGTAATGATTGGTTCCCGATATGTTGCGTGTACCACCGGCGCCGGCACCACATCTCTCGGTGACATCTTGAATTTCTTTTATGACAGCAGGATTTTGCCCCATGCCAAGATAATCATTGGAACACCAGACAGTTATGTCGCGGCATTTGCCATCTAAACAATAACGGCTGGCCCGGGGCATGTTTCCGCAATGGCGTTCGATATCGTTAAAGCTGCGGTAATTGCCTTCCTCGTGTAAACCAGTCAGCGCCGTCTCGAAGAAATTATCAAAATCCATGGGAAATCACCTCTTGTTACACAGCTTTCGGGACCGACGATCGACGGCTTCCGTAACTATGTGTTCGGCACCGGAGGTGTTCTTTCAAAATACCATAATCATCACAGAATCCTGCTTGTTGTGTGCAAACTTCCAAAATGCGCGCAACAATTATGGTTGGGTTGAAGGCGCAGTTCAGCTGTCAAATTGAGAGGAATAAACCAGCCTGAATCCCAGGTTGGCCGGGGGAATACCCGCACCACAACTGGCATTGCCAGGGTCGCGGATGAAATCGCTCAACACGGCTTCATGTTCGCCCATCGCATAGCGTCCCGAACGGCAATTTTCGCGACCATTGTCTTCGCCGCCGTCACCGCATTGGGTCGCGGTCCATTCCCACACATTACCCTTCAGGTCAGACAAGCCAGCATTGTTGACGCCAAAAGTGCCAACGGGTTTTACCACGCGGTCGCGGGGGCCTGCAGTGAGATCATAATTTGCCGCCCATGCAAGACGTGGATCGGTAAACAGCGGCTTCTTTTCAACCGGCGCATGATCGCGTGATAGTGCCATCCATTCCAGACGGCTGGGCAGGCGTACCGGGGTGCCGGTTTGCGCCTGATACCAGGCCAGGTAATTTTGGACATCAAACCAGTTCACCCCGGTCACGGGATGGTCCGTGTTCAATTGGCCCGGCTTGGCCAGCGGCTCGCAGCCGCCGCCGGTAACACAGGCATTCCACTGGCCAATGGTTACTTCATGACGTCCCACATGCAGTTGGCGGCCATCCAGGAGGCTGACTGTCTCAAAGCGAGGTCTGTCTTGTTCTGACAGGGAATACGCCGTTGATTTCGCCCAGATGACGCCAGCGCTTCCGGCACTGACCACCGCCAGAAGACACAGCGGCAGCATGGTTTTCTGCAACACGGGAAATTCCAGTCCTACTTAATGGGGCCGATATAAACCTGTTTCATGAGGTCATCATTCCATTTGCCCTCAACCACCACATGGGCGGCCGCACCAAGTTCAACGGCCTCAATCAGATTGTGATTTAGATAGGCATACACACCAGGCTGGCGAAAAGTGTAAAGCGCAGCACCGGCAGAGCCGCCGCGCACAAACCAGGTTTCCAGATCCTTCATTGGCGGTGACGCGAATGAGCCGGTTTCCCAGACATAGTCGCCATGGCCACCGATCAGATGAGGCCGCGTATCACGATTGCCCTGAACGTGGAGGAACAAAACCGTCTCTCCCACATTAGCTTTCATGGCGCCTTGTCCGGTCAATGCACCAACCCGTCCATTAAAGACAACATGGGAAGGTGTGAGGGTTTTCATGGAGGTTATCCAGTCGCCCAGGTCTTCACCGGCTGTCTCATATTTCTTGAAATTTCCGTCCTCGTCGCGGGGAACATAGAAATCATTTTCACCAACATAATATGCACGATCATATTTCAGCTGTTTGCCCTGATCGTCCTTGAGCCCGTCACGCGGCAAAATCATAATCGCGCCGGTCATTCCATGGGTGACATGGTAGGGCGTCATCGAGCCTTCGGGGGCGCAATGATAGAGAAACACGCCGGTTTTCGTTGCTTTAAACCGCAAAACCGCCTCTTCGCCGGGGCTAATGGTGGTAACGCCAGCCCCGCCCAATGCGCCGGTTGCCGCGTGCAGATCGATATTGTGTTCCATCACATTGGTGGCCGGATTCTTCAGCGTCACTTCAACATAGTCACCCTCATGGGCAACGATCAAAGGGGCCGGGATGGAGCCGTTGAATGTCAGTGCAACAATCTGCGTACCGTCACCATCGAGCACCCATTTCTTTTCCTCAACAACCAATTCAACTTCGATGACTTTCGGGCCGCCCTTGGCGACCTGATCGTGTTCGGGCACGAAGGGAGGATTGACGAGTTTTTGACGCACGCGCTCAAGGTTGGTTGTGCCATCCGACTTATCGGCTGATTTCATTTGCGCCGTATCAAACGGGGTGTCGCCATGGGACATCTCGGCTGTTTTTGCCTGTTCCGCCTGTCCGTCACTTGCTTTCGCCTGGTCGCCACCCAGCGATTTAAGATACGCAATGACATCACGCCGTTTTTGTTCATTGGCCAATTTTAGCGGCATTTTGCTTTTTGCTTTTGGATCGTCCAGATATGCCCTCAAAAAGTCCTTGGGACCGTTGAGCCAGTTAAACAGTTGCTCTTCATCCCAAACCAGCCCCTTGCCATTGGCTTCAGCCAGGCTCTTGCCGTATTTATAGCCCTCATGGGAACCGGCTGCTCGACCAAATACGCTTCTCAAATTGGGTCCAACGCCACTCTTCCCGCTTTCAGCGACCGAATGACAGGCGGCACAGGTTCGAAACACTTTCTTGCCTGCATCCGGATCGCCCACTTGTGCCGAAGCGGCACCGGCGCTGGCAGCAATCATAAAGACCGCAGCCAGCAACGGCTTGCAAACTGATACTGTGTCCATCTTGAACTTTCCCATTGTGCTATCCTCTTTGTATGCTGGCACGTGAGCAGGGGACGCTCATATGGCAACCGGGTTTGTAACTGAGCCGGCCACATGATGGCGCGGCCCAAATCGCGTGGACCAGAGCCTGCAACCAAAGGGTTGGGACACAGGCTGTAAGGTGAATTCGTTATTCCCGCTAAACAGGTTCTTATGTCTGCATCGCAGGTTTTGAACGGTGCATGTCCGTGTCACCATCGGCATCATCTCGTTTGGGCAAAACCCAATCGGGGCGCACATAGTGGCAGGTATATCCGTGCGGATATTTTTTTAGATAATCCTGATGCTCCGGTTCAGCTTTCCAGAACGCACCAGCCGGTTTGACCTCGGTTACGACTTTGCCGGGCCAAAGGCCTGAGGCATCCACATCTGCAATTGTATTTAAGGCGATGGCAAACTGGTTCTCATCAACGGGGTAAATGCCCGAACGATACGACATGCCGTGATCATTACCCTGGCGAAGCGGAGTCGTGGGATCATGTATCTGAAAGAAAAATTCCAACAGCTTTCTGTAGGAAGTCTGCTCATTGTCGAACCAGATTTCGATACCTTCGGCGTGCGAGCCGTGATTGCGATAGGTGGCGTTGGGAACATCGCCGCCCGTATAGCCAACGCTGGTTTCCAATACTCCTGGCAGTGTATCAATGAGTTGCTGCACGCCCCAAAAACAGCCACCTGCGAATATCGCTCTTTCCCTGGCCATTTCAGCCCACCTCGATCTGGCTGATATATTCGCCGTAACCTTCGGCCTCCATGTCGCTTTGCGGCACAAAGCGCAATGATGCTGAGTTAATGCAATAGCGCAGGCCGCCCGCATCGGTTGGACCGTCTGTAAAGACATGTCCCAGATGACTGTCACCCTGGGCGCTGCGAACCTCCACACGGGTCATGGAGTGTGATTTGTCCAGAACTTCCGAGACGAATTTTCTGGCAACAGGTTTTGTAAAGCTTGGCCATCCGCAGCCGGATTCATATTTGTCGGAAGATACAAACAGAGGCTCTCCGGACACGATATCCACATACAATCCGGGCTCGTCATTATCCAGATATTCGCCGGTGCCGGGCGCTTCTGTCCCATTTTCCTGGGTGACTCGGTACTGCTCCGGCGTAAGCTTGCTGATTGTGTCTTCTAAGCGCCTGTACTGGGTCACAGCATGTTCCTTCTTTGGGTGTTTAAGGGGTGTGCGTGAGGTCGCCATGCGCGACAATGGCTGATCCGAAACAGTGCCTGGCGCATCCCTGCCTGATGTGTGGCGAACGGGTGATCCTGCGAACTTGATCTTTTAGTCACACAGCCGCTATCCGCCTTGGCGGTCTTGATGCGTATCCAACAATTCAGGGCCGATGGGCGGGGGCTTGTTGTTAGTTCAACCGCCCCCGCCAATGCGTGGTGTTGTGCAGATTGAACTCACTTGAGGACGGGATATGCCTCAGTATAAATCCAGTCATTGTCCTTGGCAGGAATATGACATGCCAGGCATTCGGACTCGTAACTCACCGTGGTGGTTTTGACGCGATCTTTGGCGTCAAAATAAGCCCAACCCCAACCCTTGCCCCAGAGCTGGTTGGTCTTTTCGAATTTGTCGGTTGAATCCTTGACCATCACGAACCAGCCTTCGATATCACCGGCCCGGCTGATAGTGCCTGTGGTCATGTCCGCGGTTGTTGCGCCCAGCAATTCTTTGACCAGGATCGCGCCGTCAGGAAATTTTCCAGTCTTGCGATAGGCATCAACCGTCTCAGGTTGCGTGTAGACCATGTGAATGCCTTTGGAACCGGCAGTACCTTCATCCGCCGCCACGGCCCAGGCGCCAAGCGCTGTCCATTCTTTTCGGAAATCGACTTCAGGCAGCTTGATGTTACCTGTTGAACTAACGGTATTGCCATCACTGGCCGATTGGCTGTGGCTTGGGCCGGTTACCAGCACAATTGAAACTGCGACAGTCGCGACCAATGCCGTTGTCATACACAATAAATTATTCTTGCTCATGATTTCGCCTTACAAAATTGGGTCGGTCCGCAATGGGCCGGGTTCGGGGCTCAGTAGTCTTCCCCATGACGCGGCAAAAAACGGGTGAATAATATCAGGAACCACCGTGTGTGTCAGATTCCTGCGGCTAATGTTTACTTGACCTGCTGGTTGATATGGCGGGATTCCGATAAATCCGGCAGTATCCAGATATCAATTGGATTCACCATGGCGTTCGAGCGACTTTGTGGTGGGACATTAATTTTGCCTTGGGGCGGGCTGGCACGCACGGCGCACTGGCATTACCAATGGTGGCATTTGCCGCCGTCAAAACTGAATTTTGGAAGGGTAAAGCTTTTTTCTTGAACCAGTGCAGATCACTGAACGCAGCTTGCGTTCCTCGAAAACAAGCCGGGATTTGCGGGTTCAATTTTAAGTTTGGGAGGTGACAAATATGTTTTACGTAATATATTGTTTACGAGGATTGGGTGGTGAATATTAGATTGTGTGCTATTTAATCGCGTATTATAAGGTTTTTGTGAGAAAGATCGAGCGCGACATTGATAGAGGCTTTCGACGACCCCGTGGAAGAATTCAGTCGGCTTTATGAAATATACATTCGAAAATTTCATATTTGACGTGGACCGAGGCGAGCTTTTCGTCGACGGCGAGCTGGCCCATGTCGAGCCCCAGGTATGTCGGCTTATCGAACTGCTGATTGTTAATAGCGGGAATATTGTCACCAGAGACGAAATCCAACGCGAAATTTGGGATGACAGGATTGTCATGCCCAGCGTCATCGACAATCGAATTCGAGCAGCCAGAAATGTGCTCAATGATGATGGCAAGTCCCAGCGGCTCATCAAAACTTTCCCGAACATGGGCTATAAATTCGTCGGCGAAGTTGTTGAATATGTCCCCGATGCTGAGCCGGAGCCAGAGCCTGAAAATGATGTTGAGGTCGTCTCTGATCAACCTGTTTTAGGTGCCCCGGAGCCGCAGAAATCAGCAACATGGTCTCTGTTCAAACCGGTATTCCTGGCGGTTCCCATTGCCGCGGTCATGGTTTCGGCCGGTGCATATGTGTTTTTTGATCGCGAACCGGTAAAGCCGAAAATTGTATTTGTGCCGGAAAAGAAGAATTCCAACTACACAGTCGCAATCTTGCCATTTACCACTGGGGTTGATTTGGACGAAAAGGTTGGTAGCGCAATCTCCCACAAAGCCATCAACGCATTGTCACGCATTAAAACCCTGGGTGTTGTATCAGCTCAGTCGTCCTTCCAGATTGATAAGACCAAACTCTCCACTCAAGGACTGGCCACAGCTTTGGGCGCGGATTACCTTTTGGATGGGATCGTCACATCTGAATCAGGCGCATATAATGTGGAAGCCCATCTTGTTTCGACCAAAGAAGACAAGGTCGTCTGGTCTGAAACGTTCAATCAGGGTGCGCCTGATAAATCGCGACTGATATTTGAATCAGAGACCGCAAAGAAGGTGACTATTGCAGTTGCCAATTTTCTGGGAAATTCGACTTTCGAGGAAGCAGAATTTCTGGTCGATAAAATTGCATTCCAGAAATACCAGGAAGGCCTTGTTTTACTGGATTCCAATAAATCGGAAGATTTGAAAAAAGCCGTCACTTTGTTTGCCGAAGTGGTGAAAAGGGAGCCTAATTTCACCCCAGGCTATATGTATTATTCCGAAGCAATTGATCGCGCGATCAGTGTCGCAGGTTTAAGCAGGACAGATGCCATAAGGGATCTGAGCGCTTATGCGGATAAAGTATCAAGCCTTTCACCCGACAGTCCAGAAACCTATATCACCCAGGGCAATCTGGCCAAAATCCGGTCCGACGCTGATGAAGCTGTAAAACTTTACGACAAGGCCGTGAAGAAGAACCCCAATTTTGCCCTGGGCTATTTCAAGAAGGCAAAAGTTCTCTTCACCACCTATGATTTGTATGAGGCCCTGTTCTGCTTCAAAAAAGTGCTTTCTCTAAACCCGCTTTCCAGTGACATCGTACTAAACATCGCTCAGGTTCAATTCTCCCTTGGTAACATTAAAGAAGCCCTGCGGCTGACCAAACGAAACCTGCTTTGGAGTGCCGACAATCTCAGCGCCCTCATCAATGCTGGCAGGTTTGAGATGAGCATTGGCAATTATGGTGAGGCACAAAAATATTTAGACGAAGCAAGGAAGCTGAATAAGGATAGTTTTGATCTGCAGTTCAACACCTACCTTTTGTACAACAATCTCGATTTGTTGGATGAATTGGAAGGACTGATTGGCAATTCCGGTCTCAAGGCAACGGTTGCCGCCTTGAAAGGCGATATCAACACCGCAAACGAATTGACGAAGCAGGACCCCTTTTCGTGGACGACGCCCTACGTTCATTATCTGATGGGCGAAAGCCGGGAATTCTACGAAAT
The DNA here is from genome assembly GCA_937930845.1 of uncultured Rhizobiaceae group bacterium. GTDB lineage: Bacteria > Pseudomonadota > Alphaproteobacteria > Rhizobiales > Rhizobiaceae > Pseudahrensia. The sequence goes on along the minus strand of CALHBJ010000008.1, from coordinate 197,418 downwards.
GTTTGTCAGAATGGACCTGAGCAGCAGCGTTGCAGCCCGTAAAAGTGCCATTCCCATTGATCAGACACTCGACGTCGTCTTCATGTTGGATCTCTTCATCTCGCAAGATGATGCGAAATCGAAATTGCTGATTGAAAGAATTGGCAGGGATTTTGACAAAAAGTCGGTTAGCGACATAAAAATCGTCGAAGAGTTCAGCGCCATGGCCGGATATTATTCGATCATCGGCAATTATGACAAAGCATTTGAAGTTCTGGATGAGGCCAACCGGCGGAACATGATTTTCCTCAGCAGGTTGAAGAAATCCCCCATATTCAAAGCCCTGCGGGAGCGTCCCGGTTTCGACAACAGGTTGAAATCGATGACAAGAAACCGAAACCGCGTTTTGGCCAGCCTTAAACGATAGCAGCCGGTTGCTCGGACGTTGGGGATCAGATCTAACGACTATGTTTTCGAATAGGACTTCATTTTCAGGTATAAATTCTGACGGCTTATACCAAGAAGTTTGGCCGCCGATGCACGCCTGTTCCCCGTCAGCTTAAGCGCTTGGTCTATGCACAGACGTTCCATGGAATCCGTCGTTTGTCGCACGATCTCTTTCAACGACATCGTCTGAACAAGAGATTCAACCCACTGGTCCGGCAAGTCTGAATCTGTGGCTGATGCCTCGCCAGCATGATCGAAATCGACAATCTTGCGAAAAGACAATCCAAGGCAGGCAGTTTGATCATTAATGAACTTGTGGCCGGTAATTTCAACCATGATTTGCGCGCCACCAAGGGTCGTCACCGCAGCCGCTTCCCGCTTTGCCACGCCAGACCGGTGCAGGTCTGAGAACAAATCTCCCGCATCCGCCTCAGACTCGGAAAACAATGTTTCAAGATTGAGGAATTTCAGATCGTGATTATCTGGAATGTTGAACAGCTTGTAAAACAACAAATTCGCCGCCGTAATTTTTCGGTCCTCATCCAGCACAACATAGGCATCGGGCATGACTTCGATGAGATCTGAAACATCACCACTCGTTTGGGGAAGCTCCACCGGTGCCGCCGTATCGGCTCCGTGGAAGATTTCCAACAGCACGTGATTTTTGCCATCCATCAGATGGTAGGATGTGCGAAGTTCAGCGGTTGACCCATCGCCCAGTTTAATTGGCACGGCACCCAAGGAATTGTCCGCCGAGGACAGCAATATCTTGTGCAGGATTGACTTGTCGTCATCGGAAAACAATTCGAAGATGACAGGTCTTTTATCCTCAGAACTCTTGGGGCCAAACAGATTTTTAGCCTCTCGGTTCAAGTCCACAACTTGCAGAGTTTCCACCTCGGCAATGAGTTGAGGCGTCCTGCTTTTCTTGAAGATATTTCTATAGATATCATCCCTGCGCCGAATATCGCTGATTTCGCGATCAAGGGTAATTTGAGACTTGAACAAGCGGTTTTGTATTTCGGTCAGTTTGGCTTCGCTTTGCCCAAACAGAACCAGATCACCTTGTGCATTGAGTTGGGTGGCGCGATAGGTGACCGGCACATCCGTATCATTTGCACTGGGATGGCTGATTTGCAGCGTGCGTGGCGGCTGTTCAAGGGTCGGCAATTGCAACAACCGTTTGACCTTCTTTGTGCATCCCACCGACACCACGTCTTGGATATTCTTGCCTTCCCATTCAAGGCCTTCAAAAACTGAACGGCTTTCGCCTTGAAATCTTGCCTCTTTTATCGTCCCGACCTGGTCTACTATCAAAATGATATCAGCGGCTGTGCCCAAAATATTGTTCAGCAAGCCGATATCGGCGCCCGGTAAGATTGTGTCGGTGCTTACAATTTCCATTTTGTCCTACCACTTCTCGAGTGCCTGATAGCCGTGGGCCAAAGCCCACCCCATGAGAGTTGAGTATGTAGTCAATTCCGGTGCTCAATATTCCTGGACCTGAAGTCCCAGGGGCATCAAGCAGTCTGTGACAAAAAAGAGTCTGCAGCCCGCAGTGCTGCCATTGCGTTATTGGCAACAATGTCAGCGCCAACTTTTTCGCCTAAAGCGTCGTCTCGGGTGAAGGGAAATCCCCCAACCAGAATTTTTGAGTCTTGATTTTTGGACCGATGGCGGATCTTGGTGATCATATTTCGGCACAAATCAATATGCCGGTTTTGGCTCACGGAGATGCCAACGGCTGAATAGTAAGTCGTTGAAACTTCATCAAGTATGGAACTGGCCGAATGATCATTCTTCACACGAACATGCCAGCCGCTATTTCTAAAAAAGCTTTCCAGCACGGCAACGCCAAACAGATGATTGTCCTGCGGCAGGGTGATGAGCAGTATCGATTGATCTGGCGAGTTCTGGCCCAATTCCATCGACAGGCTATCATCCAGATCCCGCAAGACTTTGTGAAGCGCGACCATGCCTAATGACACTTCAGCAATCGAAATGTCATCCAAACTCCATCTCTCGCCAAGGTCATGCGCGCATTCGCACAATAATTGCTCAACAATCTGGCAAGCAGAAAACCCTGCATCAAGATAGTTCTGCACGATTTCATTTGCCTGTTCCGTTTGAGTGTCCATCACCAAACGGGAGAAATCCTGGATATGAGATCGGTTAACAGACCGCGTGTTGTGGGTCTCGCTTTCATTGATGGATGAGATTTTGCGACCGTTCAGCAGATCGGGGACGATCCGCTGATATAGATATCGGTCAATCTTTTCATTCATCTCTAATCGATACCTTGTTGGTCAGGTATCTCCATATCGCGGGTCTAAATCTTTCAGCTTTAAATAGAGTACGGAAAGATTATGGATCGATACGCGCCCTGAAATTCAGTTCTCAAGCGGCTGCCATACCGCGCTCGGCTTAATCTTGTACCTAAATGGCAGATCAGCATTGACCCAGCCATCCTTGTCGCTGCGCTTGCCGTTATCTAAATCAATAGAGCCTTCAAAACCCTCGATCTGGTTCCAGACATTTTCAAAGCCGGCCCGGTGCAACAGTTTTGCAGCCGCCGCAGCTCTGATGCCTTCGCGACAAGCCACGATGATCGGATGAGATTTGGGTAAATTGGACCGCTCCATGAACTGGCTGACCTCAGCCACAAAATTCTCATTGGGCGTCATTTGATAAAGGCCGCGATTGGGGTCGAAATCTCTGGAAATAAGCGCCGATGGAATATTGCTATCCATGGGTTCAGGATGGCCAACAAAGGTTATCTCGGCTGGGTCGCGAACATCGATCAATACAATTGAGGGGTTCTTGGCGATAGCCGTGTAAGCCTCTTTGGCAGACAGGTACAAATCATAGGGTGTCTTGACGATCTCATTAACATCGGCGCTGTCGATTTCCGATATGATTTCAATCTCGGAGGAATCTTCAGAAGCTGAACTGGCGCTAAATTGCGCCGATCCTGCCACCAAACATACGGCAAAAAGCATCTTTAACTGAGATATCAAAGTTCTCTTACTGTAATTCATGCTCATCCAACTAACTACAATCTTGGTTTGTCGATTGACGCTCTCTCACCATCGAGAAAGCGATCAGATTAAGTGACCAAGGAATTATGTCACACCATACGCGATGCTGGCATTTTTTCTTATCAGGAAACAGCCATTTTCCAATTAAAAATTCTTGAAAAAACTGGCATAATCAATCATTTAAATTGGCTTTTAAACGAGCTGATTTCCCCAGGCAACCACACCTTGCGTGGCTGTTCTATAACAATTTTCAAGATTTTAGCGGCCGTGCCAATAAGCTCCCCAGATCCCATTTAGTCTAACAGTCCCATATTCAAAATAAATTTGGAGACCTTGGTTAGTCAAGCCGCAGCATGCAAGTCTTTGCAATACAATGCTTATTCTAATTGGCCGGGGCGTGGGTTCACTTTCATGATTCGATGAAACTCTGAGTACCGTTGCAGCGCTATCAAGGTGTTCCATCAAGCGCCGGGGTTATCGGTGCACTGCAACTTTGCTTCTCAATTACTGAACGATTGCGTCTGACATCTGTTTTGGGGCGCGAATGGACAAGAGCAGAGGCTAAATTATTGAAAAAGCAATTTTCTAATATATCCGAAAAGACCAGCCTGAAGGGGCCAGTCTCCGGAATTGAGATCACCCCTTATGCGACTTCCAGGGCGCGATGGTCGATGTGCTGATCAAGTCTCGATTCGCGATAGTTTTTGGGCGTATCGCCGATCAGTGATCTGAACATTTGCGTCATGTGTGATTGCGATGAAAAGCCGCAATCATATGAGATGGCAGAAATCGACGCATCTGAATTTTGCAGCATCTCGCAGGCATGCTCGACCCGTTTTGTAATCACATATTGATGGAGTGTTTTGCCACAGGAATTTTTCAGCATCCGGCTGAAATAGAATGGCGAGTATCCGCATTTAGCCGCCAGCTCTTCATTACTGAGTTTGCGGTGGATATTCGCCAGGACAAATTCTTCCAGTTTCTTGAGTTTCCACTTTGGCAGTTCGGAATCATTGGTTTTCTTGGAAACGTCTCTGTTGCGCTGCGCTTCAACAACACCAATCATCGCCATGGACAGGATCATGTTGCGGGCTTCGGCAATTTCATTCGGATCGTATTCCCAAAGCGATTTACACGCCTCTGCAAGACATCTTGACGTAAAGGAAATGTAATCTGTTTTTACTGAATCTTCGCAATCGCCACTTTGAGAATTCTTGATGGACGGCTGAAAGCTGTCGCCAATTTCCAAAACTGAAAAACTGCCGGTGAATGAAATCGCGTTCAGGCTGCTGTCGCGATAAACATAGATCACATCACCAAACCGAAAGGCGGTGTCCATGAGGTTGGAGGTCGCTCTGCCGGCGCAGACAATCAGATAATTTTTTGTCTTATCCAGCGCCAGATTAACGACTTCATTTTCATAGCGGTGGAACATGATGACATCATCAGCGGTCTTTGTAGGGCACGGACGAACTTTGATGTTCTTTCGGCCAACACTTTTACCCGCATGATAGCGATCCAGGTTGCCAGGGGCCTCTTGCGTTGATTCACAAGGCAGCAGGTCTGCTGGTATCGAAAATCTCTCGTGTTGCGAGATCGATGAATTCAGTGCCTCAGTCATGGCTTCCTCCTGTTGGATCGAATGGCGCATTTGGTAGTTGTGATCCTCAACTGCTGAACAGGTTGAGGGGAAATGCGCAATTCACCAACTGAATAGAACCATATGTAGAACTATAGGTCGCTCTATAGGTCTCTATAGGTCGAGCCAGTTTCACAGGCCACCTACAAAACAGATCGCAGGAAAACCCAATATCCAAAGTGCCGGACTATGCGGCAATGGCGAGATTGTAGGCTTGGAAAATCAGGCGAGCAGCGCCAGATGCTGCTCATGTTCGTGGCAGGCCAACCCCGGCAGGCGGCACATTTTCACTCAGAAAACGAGACGCGGCACCGCGTCAGCGATATCCCATGCCTTCCACATAGTGGCGCATGAGTTCGTCTTGTTTGCGTGCTTCCGACAACAGTTTCACAAGCACGCATTTAGACGACAGAACGCCAAGCGGCGTTCCTTCATCATCGACCACGGGCATGGCATTGAGGTTTTTCGAACTCATGGTTGACCAAACATCGTTCAGATCATCCTGCGCCTGGCAGCTTTCAACGGTTTGGCACATGAGCGCAGTACAATGGGTATCGGGCCCGGCATTCTCCTGATAGACGCCGCGCAAAATATCTCCCCTTGTGAGAACGCCAGCGACTTTCTTATCCTTTGTACACACAACGACCATCCGGTTGCGGGATGTGCTCAACAGGTCAGAGGCCTTGCGAATTTCATCATTTTCTTCAATCAGCCTTAGATCCTGTTTTGCGATATGCAAAATGTCCTGGACATGGGCCATGGGAACACCTCGTTTGTAAATGCCTGTTGTCGAGCTCTATTTAAAATATACTCTAAATAAATCTTTTCAATAGCCAGCACTCAAATCAGGGCATTCTAATTTGCATTTTCACATCGGATGGTGGTGCTGAGGCGGCAATGTCAAACGCGCGTACGCTGTCGTCAAAATCGAAGGTGCGTGTGATAAGCGGCTTTACATCAATGGCTGCGGAACTGAGCATGCCCAGGCAGCGCGGGAAAACATGGGCATAGCGGAAAATATTTTCCACACGCGCTTCCCGCACCATGGCGGCACCGCAATCATAGGCGATGGGTTCGCTTTGGCCGCCAATCATCACGACACAGCCGCCGGGACAAAGTGGTTCAAACACATGGGCCGCAGCCTTGGGTGATCCCGTGGCTTCAAAAACAATATCCGCTCCCCAGCCATCGGTGGCTTTGAGTACGACTTCCGCAATGTCTGTTTTCGCGACATTGACCGGCGTTATGGCGGCGCTCAGATCGGCTGCAATTTCAAGCTTCTTTTCCGCCAGGTCGGCAACAAAGACATGGGCACACCCAGCTGCAAGGGCTGAAAGCGCGGTGACCAGGCCAATGGGACCGGCTCCCAATACAACGGCCACATCACCGGGTTTCACCCTTGCCTTGGTTGCCGCATGGACACCAACGGCCAAAGGCTCAACCATCGCCGCTTCGGCAAATGAAACATTTTCCGGCAGTTTGAATGTAAAGGATTCGGGGTGAACACATGTGGGGCGCAATATCCCGTGCACGGGGGGTGTGGCCCAAAACCGCACCGCGGGGTCAATATTGTACAAGCCCAATTGTGTTGCCCGGCTGTTGGGATCAGGTATCCCCGGCTCCATACAAACCCGGTCCCCCACTTTCAGCGTTGTCACATCGGGGCCGGTTTCAATCACGGTGCCTGATGCTTCATGACCCAGTATCATAGGGTCATTGACGACAAACGGACCGATGCGGCCATGGGTATAGTAATGCACATCTGAACCGCAAATACCCACCGTATGAAGCTTGATACGCACATCGCGTGGCCCCAGGTTTTCTTCGGCACGGGATATGTCCGGGAATTCGCGAAGAGAAAGTTCCGCTCTTTTCTCAAGGACAAGTGCTTTCATGGGGTCACCCTTTTTGATGAAGATAAAGGCTTAACCACGCGCTTTGGGTGCAGTTGTCACGGACACAATCTCGCCCGTGGCCCCGTCCGTAACTTTGCCCTGGTCTGCCCGGGGTCTCAACGCGGTTCCACCGGGCGCCAGACCTTATTTGTCGCGTTTAACCTTTTGCTTCTGCTGGCCCAGCCCTTCAATGCCAAGCTCCATCACATCACCTTCTTTGAGATATTTTGGCTTGGGCTTCATGCCCATTCCAACGCCAGGAGGTGTGCCGGTGGTGATGACGTCGCCGGGATGCAGGGTCATCAGCGATGACAGGTGTTCGATAATCTGCGCAACAGTGAAGATCATCGTGGACGTATTTCCGGTCTGCATACGCTTACCGTTCACATCCAGCCACATGTCCAGGGATTGCGGGTCTTTGACCTCGTCGCGCGTCACCAGCCACGGGCCGGTCGGGCCAAACGTGTCGCAGGATTTGCCTTTGGTCCATTGCCCCGTAAGTTGGGTTTGAAAATGACGCTCAGAAACATCGTTGATGACGCAATATCCGGCCACATATTTAAGAGCGTCTTTTTCGGAAACATATTTTGCCTTCCGACCGATCACGACACCCAACTCAACCTCCCAGTCTGTATGTTTGGAATTTCGTGGCATGGAAACGGCATCATTTGGCCCAACCACCGCAGAATTGGCTTTGAAGAACAAAATCGGGTGCTCAGGAATGGACGCGCCTGTTTCAGCCGCGTGATCGGAGTAGTTCAATCCAATGCATAAAAATTTGCCAATTGAACCCACACAGGGGCCGATACGCGGACGACCTTCGACTTTCTTGAGGCGTTTGACGTTTAATTCGCGCAACATCTTGAGTGTTTTGTCGTTAAGCGTCGAACCATCAACATCCTTGATTTTGCGCGACAGGTCGCGGAGGTTCCCTTCATCATCAATGAGACCGGGTTTTTCTTCTCCAGCTTTGCCGTATCGGACGAGTTTCATAGATTTTCCCCTGTTTAAAAAGTGGCCCCCATTGGGCAAATAAAGGTGTGGTGTGCAAGTCAACAGTTCGTATTTGAAATATCAAGCCCATGCCGGTGTATGTACACATCACTAATGCACCCAGTTGTTACGAATGAAATCAATGAGTCCTGACCCTGGTCATACTGCCATGACAGAGAATATGATTTTTGATGAGAGCGGTTTGCCCTATTCGCCGCGATTTGATGATCACTACCATTCGCGCCATGACGGGCAGGCAGAGTGTCGTCATGTTTTCATTGGTGGAAACGATCTCCCGGCAGCCTGGACAGGCAAACCTGCGTTTTCCATTGGCGAACTGGGATTTGGCACCGGATTGAATTTTCTTGAAACATGGTCGCTTTGGCGCAAATCCCGGTCGGCGCAACAGACAATGACCTTCACATCCCTTGATGGATGGTTGCCAAGTCAGGAGTTTGCTCAACAGGCACTTCAAAACTGGAGCGGGCTGGATGAGCTGACCCAGCAATTATTGGCCAACTGGGATGACCTGCCGCAGGGCGTTGTCCTGGACAGTCAGACCCGGTTGCAGGTGTTCACAAAGAGTGCCGACACGGCAATTGTTGAATTTCCCCACGGGATTGATGCCTGGTATTTTGACGGATTTTCGCCAGCCAAGAATGGCGATATGTGGTCGCTTCCGCTCATGCAGGAAGTGGGGAGGCGCACGCAAGAGGGGGGCAGTTTTGCCAGCTATACCGCCGCCGGGTGGGTGCGCCGCAATATTGAAGCCGCCGGATTTGACGTGCGCAAATGCAAGGGCTTCGGCACCAAACGTGACATGATTTGTGGGACAAAACTGTGAGTGCCCATCCCGATGTAATTATTGTTGGGGCTGGAATCGTGGGTCTTTCCCTAGCCGTGGCGCTGGCCGATCAAGGGGTACGGGTTAAGATACTCGATGCTGCAAATGTGGGCGCAGGCGCCAGCGGTGCTGCCACTTCCTATCTGGAACCGCGTCCGGGCGAGACGCCCCTGCGATTGCTGGAGCAGGAGGCTGGAAGGCGATGGCAAAACTACGCAGCGGAATTAAAGATACGTAGTGGCATCGACCCTGCCTATGCCGGAGAAGGGCAAATTCGGGTTGCTGTGGCTCAAAATGCGCAAAAGCTGGAAGCGGAACTTGCAGCCCATGAGGGCATGGGTTCCCCGGTCACACGATTAAGCGTCCAGCAGGTGCGCCAATTGGAGCCGGAACTGACATCGCATTTGGCACTTGCTGCCCATTTGCCGGACGTATCCTGGGTGGATGGTGGGGCCGTGTGCGAAGCTCTGGCAGCAATTGTGGTCAATGGCGGGCATGGGATTGTAGAAAATTGCCAGGTTGAATCAGTTGAGTTTCGCCAGGACTGTGTTGCTGTGTTGACGGATAATGATGTTCAGCATTTGGGTGGAAAACTGGTTTTATGCTGCGGCATGGGGGCGAACTCGGTGGCCGGATTGCCTCAGGATGTGCCGCAACTGCGTGCAGTTCGGGGCGTTAATCTGGTTCTGCAGTCCCCGCCGGTTTCCCACATGATCAAACATCGGTTGGGAAATATGGTGCCCCGGGGCAATGGGTTGCTTGTGGGAACCACCTACGAACGAGGCATAGAAGACTTGGAAGTTGACGGCACGGTGGTCGAAACGCTTCTCGCCAATGCTGAATCCATTCTTCCAAACATTCGCGATTGGCCCTTGCTTGGTGTCATGGCCGGACTGCGCACCAAAACACCTTCCGGGGATTTGGCACTGGGGCGCTCCACTCACCAGCCCGCGTGTTATCATAGCCTTGGTCATGCCGGTTCCGGGTTTTTGCGCACTCCAGTGATTGCCTCAGAATTTGCCGACTTCATCGCAACGAACCGGCCAGGCAAGTGGACCGCACCCATAATGGCCATAGGCGGCTAAGCCTTACCTTCTGCCCAGTCGCGAATGAGCGCATGGGCAATGGCCATTGGTGGTGGCATAAAAAGTTTTGGCGTACCATCGGGATGTGTTTCCCCAGCGCCTGCCAGAATGGTCAAAACCTCATCCCGGTTGAACCAGCGGCAATCCTCCAGTTCCAGTTCATCGAGTTCAATATCGTCATCCAGCGCTTCGCTGTAACATCCGATCATCAATGTGTGGGGAAACGGCCAGGGCTGTGTTGCATGATAGCGCACTGCGCCCACACGAATGCCGGATTCCTCAAAAGTTTCCCGGCGCACTGCCATTTCAATTGTCTCTCCGGCTTCAACAAAGCCGGCCAGTGCCGAATACATGCCGGGTGGAAAATGGGGGGATCTGCCCAAAAGGCATTTGTCGTCCTTAACGGTCAACATGATCACAACAGGGTCGGTGCGGGGAAAGTGTTGTGTTTCGCAAGAGGTGCAGACGCGCTTGGCACCCCCTTCTGCCAACGCGGTTGCAGCACCGCAGCGGGCGCAAAACCGGTGGGTTGCGTGCCAGGCCAACAAAGCCCCGCCATAGGCCACCATGCCCAATTGTTCCGGGCTTAAAAGGCCTTGTACGGCCAGCGAGCGATAATCGATGACCGCATATCCCTCAGGAGAGGCGAAATCTTCTTCGTCTGGATTGAGGGAAAGCGGGACCGCCAGATGTTCGACACCATTATCATTGCCCAGCAATATGGCTTTTTCCAATTGTGGGCTGAAATCCTGCAACTCATCGATTGAAAAAAGGCCACGTGGCTGTGTTGATGAAACGTCGATCAATACCCGGCCCCTGGCAAATCCCATAACCTTGCTGGCAGGTTCTGCAAGCGCATCTTCCACACTTGTTTCGCTGCGCAGTTCAGACAATCGGTCGAGCCTGCCACCGGCAAAAACAAGGCTGGCGCTGCGTTCACTCGGTTTGAACTGCGGGTGAAGAAAAGGTTTGCTCATTGAAAAATGTCTTGTTCCAGTGAAGGTCTAATTATGCAGGGTGCAAGGTTTCACAAACGCGAAGCAAGGGAAACCGTGGTTTGCCATGCGGCGTTAAATTCGCGCAGAAACAGTTCTTGAGAACCCGTATCATACGCAATTGCGGTCTCAAAACCCCAGACAGGCTTTGGCCAGTTCGGATCATCCTTATGACGGCCCACAATGTGCAGATGAAACTGGTTCACCATATTTCCGATGGTGGCAATATTGGTCTTTTCAATAACCGGCAATCCCGGACGCCGCATCGCCTTTAAGGCACACGAGACCAGAGCCGCTTCACGAAAAAGCCGGTCGCACAAGTGCTGATCCAGATCTTCCAGGTCAATTGCGCCGGGCACCACAGGCACCAATATGAGCCAAGGCCATCTGCGGTCATTGACCAGCCGTGTCTGCCAGGCATCGTTGGACCTGATCAGGATACTGTCCCGCTCAAGGCGCGGGTCGAGTTGCCATGTTTTTTTCAGTTCAGTCATGTCGCATCCGTATCACATTTTTTGCTCTTTCAGCGCTTGCTTTTGCACGCTGCACACATGATATGATGTCCTTGGGAGACTGGTGACGGACGTGTCACTCGCCAACCGGGTCAGATCGGGAACGAAGCAGCCCTAACGAGGTTCGGCGCGGGTCGTTGTTTCAGTCTCCCACCCGATGTTCTTGGGAACACGGGTGCGGTTTCAAACATCCAGGCCCCAATTCGGTGGCTGGTTTTGAAACACAATGTGTGGCTTGCGGGTTCGATATGAGTGACGGGTCAAATCAGCACGATGAAGGCCATGCCGAATATCGCGTCCTGGCGCGCAAATACCGTCCTTCTTCGTTTACAGATCTCATTGGCCAGGAGCCAATGGTGCGCACCTTGTCCAATGCGTTTGCCACGGGGCGCATCGCGCAGGCCTATATGCTCACGGGTGTGAGAGGTGTTGGAAAAACCACGACAGCCAGAATTCTTGCCCGCGCGCTTAATTTTGAAACCGACGAAATCAATCAGCCTTCGCTCGATCTGACAAGCGAAGGTGTCCATTGTCGGGCCATCATGGATGGCAATCACGTGGATGTGGTGGAAATGGATGCGGCATCCCATACCGGGATCGGCGATATTCGAGAGATCATTGCAAGCGTGCGCTACAAGCCCGTATCGGCACGCTATAAAGTCTACATCATCGATGAAGTGCACATGTTGTCGACGGCGGCATTCAACGGCCTGTTGAAAACGCTGGAAGAACCGCCAGAGCATGTGAAATTCATTTTCGCCACAACGGAAATCCGCAAGGTGCCGATCACGGTATTGTCCCGCTGCCAACGTTTTGATTTACGCCGTGTGGATGCAGGCGAATTAGCCGCTCATCTCGACAAAATTGCGAAGCTGGAAAAGGTTGATTGCGAGCCTGAAGCTCTCGCCATGATTGCCAGAGCGGCCGAAGGTTCTGTGCGTGATTCTCTTTCATTGCTGGATCAGGCAATAGCCCATGCAGCCGGTTCAGGTGGCGGCCAGGTTGTGGCAGGCGATGTGCGCAACATGCTTGGCCTGGCAGACCGTACCCGGGTAATCGACCTGTTTGAACAGGTCATGAAGGGCGATATCACGGCAGCACTGGCGGAGATTAAGGATCAATATGATTCCGGTGCTGAGCCCGCGACCGTGTTGACCGATCTGGCAGAGTTCGTCCATTTCGTCACCAAAGTGCGCTATGTGGATTCTGCCCTGGATGATCCGGCCCTGTCCCAGGAAGAAAAGACGCGGGGTCAGGCATTTGCGCAAGCCCTCTCACCACGAATTCTAAGCCGCACGTGGCAAATGTTGCTGAAGGGCATTTCGGAGGTCCAGTCTTCTGCCCGCCCGCTGGCAGCTGCAGATATGGTTCTGGTGCGCATAACCCATGCGGCCGATTTACCGTCGCCCGAAGATGCGTTGAAAATGCTCGATCCTACCCGTGCGGCCCAAAGTGTGGGACTGCCCCAAGGCGGTGCAGGCGCATCGCAGCCTGGTGCTGGACCGTCCGCCCATCAGCCAAACATGTCGCCAGTTGCTTCTGCACCGGCGGGGGCCGATCAGGGGTCAGATTTCGCCACCATGAAAGTGGGCAATGGCCCAGCACTCGTTGTCGACAATGCCCGCGCGCTGGAAGCCCCTGGGAGTGCCGAACCCGCAGCAGAAATTGCCGTTGAACCGCCGGCACTGCGTCAGGTTTTTGAGACCATAAATACGTTTGATGACCTGTTGTCGGTTGCTGAGAAAAAGCGCGACATTAAGTTCAAGCTTTTGTTGCGCAACAATTACAGCGCGGTTTCCTTTGAATCCGGCAAAATTGAATTCTGCCCCGTGGGCAATGCCCCCCGCGATATGGCTCAGATCATGCGCACACGGCTGCGCGAGTGGACTGGGGAAGCCTGGGAAGTTATTGCCAGCGAGCAAGAAGGTCAGGCTACTCTTAAAGAGATTGAAGTTGCCGACCACGAACAAAAAGTTGCCGATGCTGAAGCTGACCCCACCGTGGCTGCAATTTTGAAGATGTTTCCCAAATCCAAAATTGTCGATGTTCGGTTTCCCAATGCCGATGCCGATGATGGTCTTGATCTGGCCGGAGCCGAAGAAGCCGCTCTGGCAAACCCCGATCTGGAAGTCGAAGATGATGAGGCGACTGGCGCTGGCGCAGAGGCGGGGGATCCTGGCGCAAGCGGTCCCGACGATTACCTGTAAGAAAACATTATTTACAGCAGCTGATTATTTAATATGGAAGGATTCCAACGATGAAAGACATCATGGGCATGATGAGCAAGGTCAAGGAGATGCAATCCAAGATGGAGGGCATGCAGGCCGAACTGGAAACCATGGAAGCGCAGGGCACATCCGGCGGCGGCATGGTCACTGTCACACTGACCGGCAAGGGCGTGATGAAAGGCGTGACCATTGATCCTTCCTTGTTGAAAGAAGAAGAGGCTGAAATTCTCGAAGACCTGATCGTTGCAGCCCATAATCAGGCCAAAGAAAGTGCAGAAGAACTTGCCCGTGAAAAGACCGCAGAATTGACTGCGGGTCTGCCAATTCCTCCTGGAATGAAACTGCCATTCTAAGACCGGCGCATCCGGTCTCAACTTTACTTGAGTAACGGTTCGCAATTATTAAAGTGCAGTTGCGCACCGGTCGGGCTATTCATCTAAGCTGTTGCGTTCTGACACTGGCTGAAATCACCATGACCAAACCCGAAGACGACCAAGTGCAGTCACCGGCACTGCGGTATCACCAATTCCCGCGCCCCGGTAAGCTTGAAGTGCGGCCCACAAAGCCACTGGCCAATCCAAGGGATCTGGCGCTGGCGTATTCACCGGGTGTGGCCGAGGCCAGTCAGGCCATTTTCGAAGACCCGTCAGCCGCCGCCAAATATACCAGCCGGGGCAACCTCGTGGGCGTTGTGTCCAATGGTTCAGCCGCTTTGGGACTGGGCAATATTGGCGGACTGGCATCCAAGCCCATCATGGAAGGCAAGGCGGTGCTGTTCAAACAGTTCGCCCATATCGACTGTTTCGATATCGAGTTGAATGAAAGCGATCCGGAAAAGCTTGCAGAACATGTGATCGCCATGGAGCCGACCTTTGGCGCAATCAATCTGGAAGACATCAAGTCGCCCGATTGTTTTATTGTTGAGAAAATCTGCCGGGAACGGATGAACATTCCTGTCTTCCATGACGACCAGCACGGCACGGCAATTGTTGTTGGCGCTGGTGCCAAGAATGCCATGCATCTAACCGGCCGGAATTTTGAGGACGCCAAGATCGTATCCACCGGTGGTGGCGCGGCTGGAATTGCCTGTCTCAACATGCTTATCAAACTGGGCGTTAAACGCGAAAATATCTGGCTGTGTGATGTGGCGGGTCTTGTCTACGAAGGCCGCACGGAGGAGATGACGGAACAAAAAGCAGAATTTGCCCAGAAGACCGATTTGCGCACATTGGACGATGTCATCGATGGCGCGGATATGTTCCTTGGTCTGTCGGGCCGCAATGTTCTCAGTCAGGACATGGTGCGCAAAATGGCGCCAAATCCAATAATTTTCGCCCTGGCAAACCCTGTACCGGAAATCATGCCGGAAGAAGTCTACGCGGTTGCGCCAAAGGCAATTGTTGCCACAGGCCGGTCCGACTATCCCAATCAGGTCAATAATGTTCTGTGTTTCCCGTTCATCTTTCGCGGGGCGCTGGATGTGGGAGCCACGACAATCAACGACGAAATGCAGATTGCCTGTGTCGAAGGCATTGCGGAACTGGCGCGCTCCACGTCACCGGCTGAAACGGCGGAAGTCTATGGCGATGATTCCCTCCAGTTTGGGGCTGATTATGTCATTCCCAAACCGTTCGACAGCCGCCTGTTGGCGGTCGTCGCAGGAGCAGTTGCCAAGGCGGCGATGGAAACCGGTGTCGCAGAACGCCCCATTGCTGATTTCGATGCGTATATCGAGAATCTCAATGCCACAATCTATCGCTCTTCTATGGTCATGCGTCCGGTCTTTGATGAAGCGGCCAAGGCCAGCCGGCGGATTGCGTTTGCGGAAGGCGAAGACGAGCGGGTTCTGCGCGCGGCAGTTGCCATGCTGGAAGACACCGTCGATCAGCCAATTTTGATCGGGCGTCCCGAAGTGATCCGCCAAAGGTGCGAACGTTACGGTATTTCTGAAAGCACGTTTGACCGATTTGATATCGTCAATCCCGAAAGCGATGCCCGGTATCGTGAATATTGGGAAACCTATCACGCAACGATGCGCCGCCGCGGCATTTCACCAACCCTGGCCCAGGCCGTATTGCGAACCAATACCACGGTGATCGCCGCCGTCATGGTGCATCGCGGCGAGGCGGATAGTTTAATCTGTGGCACGTTTGGTCACTACAGCTGGCATCTCAATTATGTGGAGCAAATGCTGAAGACACAGGCGCTTGTGCCCACGGGTGCTCTGTCGCTGCTGATCCTTGATTCCGGTCCGCTCTTTGTTGCTGATACCCATGTGCACGCCGAACCAACAGCTTTGCAGATTGCTGAAACTGTAATCGCGACGGCCCGTCATATTCGCCGGTTCGGGCTGGAGCCGAAAATCGCTCTCTGCTCCAATTCGCAATTTGGGACGTTGGACACGGAATCTGCCCAGCGTATGCGTGCGGCGATAGAGATTCTCGACAGCCGTCATCTGGATTTTGTCTACGAAGGTGAAATGCCGGTGGACGCGGCTCTTGATCCTGTCATTCGCAGCCGGATGCTTCCCGACAGCCGTATCAATGGCAAGGCCAATGCATTTGTGTTTTCAAATGCCGAGACCGCGGGCGGGGTAAAGAACTCATTGAAGTCGGTGGCCGATGGCGTGGAAGTGGGGCCAATTCTCATGGGGATGGGCAACAGGGCGCATATCGTCACCCCATCTATCACAGGGCGCGGGCTGATCAATATTGCTGCGCTGGCCGGGACGCCGGTCGACACTTATGCCTGACGAATGCCAACCGCAGCCGCCTTCATCTGTCGGGCGCGGTGGGACACGATGATGAAGGCGACAATAAATACCCCTGTCATCACCAGTACGATGGTGGGGGCAGGGGCGCTGTCAATGAAGAAGCTTGCATAGACCCCACCCAATGACGCGCCGACCGCCACAAGAACGGCGACCGCCATCATAGAAGCAAAACGCTTTGTAACCAGAAACGCGATGGCACCTGGGGCAATCAACATGGCGATGGCGAGAATGATTCCCACCGCTTTCAATGCCCCCACAATGGTCAGCGAAAGCACCGCAAGCAATCCATAGTGGAGCCATTGAACCGGCAGTCCCGAGGCCTTGGCCTGGGTGGGGTCAAAGGAATGGAGAACCAGATCACGCCATTTCAACAGGATGAGGCCAGTCACAAAAGCGGCGATCAATCCGCTTTCCAACAGTTCCAGCCAGCCAATGCCCAGCATGTTGCCGAACAAAATGTGGTCCAGGTGAAGGTCTGTTTCAATTTTCGTGTACATCACAATGCCCAGTCCGAACATGCCGGAAAAGACCACACCCATAATCGTGTCACGTTTAACGCGCGAATTGTTCTGCAGAAATCCCGTGGCGATGGCACAAAACATTCCGGCCCCAAACGCACCTACCGACAGGGGGATTGCTGTCACGTAAGCCAATACTATTCCGGGCAATACCGCATGCGAAATGGCATCTCCCATCAGTGACCAGCCCTTGAGAACCAGAAAACACGAAAGCAGTGCCGTGGGCACGGCAATGAAAAACGATATCATGAACGCATTGAGCATGAATGTGTACTGGAGCGGCTGCAGGAGTGTTTCAAACAAACCGGTCATTGTGCTGCCTTGTCGCCGGCGGCGCGCAGACCGGCCTTTGCAACACGGCGTCTGGCAGCCAGCCAGCCATGGTTTGGTGCCAACAGGAATGCCGCCAGAAAGATCACAGTTTGAAGAACAACGATGATACCGCCCGTGGCGCCATCAACGTGAAAACTCAAATAGGTGCCCACAAAACAGGTCAGACTGCCCAGGGCAACGCTGATGCCAATGAGGTTTTGGAAACGATCCGTCAGCAGATAGGCAGTCGCTCCTGGCGTCACCACCATGGCGATAACCAAAAAAGCCCCCACCGTTTGCATGGCTGCAACAGTCGACGCAGCTAGCACTGCAAAAAACACAATCTTCAATAATTGCGTGTTTAGGCCGATCGATCGGGCATGGGTTTCATCGAAGAATGTCACCATGAAGTCACGCCACTTCGCACACAGGATCACCAAAGATACGCCGCCTATGATCACCAGTTGCAGCGTATCGGAGGGAGTGATGGCCAATATATTGCCCAGCATGATCGTCTGCACATTTACCGAAGTGGGTGCCAGCGATACCATGAACAGGCCCAATCCAAAGAAGGACGTGAAAATGAGGCCGATGATCGTGTCTTCTTTCAGCCCGGTCCGTTCGTTCAAAAACAACATGGCCCCCGCTGCAAGGCCGCCGGAAATGAACGCCCCCAATGAAAACGGCAGACCCAGCATGAATGCCCCCGCAACACCTGGAATGATGGCATGGGAAAGCGCATCACCAATCAGCGACCAGCCTTTCAGCATCAAATAGGCAGAAAGAAACGCACATACCCCGCCCACAAGCGCACTGACCCACATGGCGGTCACCATGTAGGAATAGGTGAATGGCTCGACGAGCACTTCAATGATGCCCAATGGTGCCTCCATCAGGGCACGTCCTTTTGATTGTAAACAACGAACGGGCGCTCATCATCGGAAAGCACCGTGACCGTGCGTGCATCATCATCGTCGTGCAGATCCGTGCCGCCCAGCACGAAATGACGCAGCACACCGCCGAATGCGAGTTGCAAATTTTCCGTTGTGAAAATTTCGCTCGTCAATCCATGGGCCAATACTGTGCCTTTCACCAAAACGGTGCGGTCACAAAATTCCGGCACACTGCCCAGGTTGTGTGTGGAGACCAAAATGACATGACCGTCATCCCGTAACTCCCGCAACAGTGCAATGATCGAGTCCTCCGTCTTCACATCCACCCCGGTAAAAGGTTCATCCAGCAAGATGACGCGGCTTTCCTGCGCAAGAGCGCGGGCCAGGAACACCCGTTTTTTCTGTCCGCCGGACAGTTCGCCAATCTGACGTTGTCGATGTTCCAGCATATCCACCCGTGAAAGTGCGCGGCTTACAGCGTCACGGTCATTGGCGCTGGCGCGGCGCAAAAAATTCATGTGTCCATAGCGGCCCATCATCACCACATCTTCAACCAGCACGGGGAAAGACCAATCCACTTCTTCTGCCTGCGGGACATAGGCAATGAGATTGCGTTTCATGGCTTGCTCAACAGGCGCGCCTAAAACTTCCACACTCCCGGAAGAGGCCTTGAGGAAGCCCATTATGGTTTTAAACAGCGTTGATTTGCCGGAACCATTGACACCCACGAGCGCGGTAATCGTCCCTCTTGGGATAGCGAAACTGGCATTGCGCATGGCGGTTGTGCCATTGCGATAGGTCACTGTGACATCTTTTACGGTGATGCCGTCCATGGTTTTGTCAGGGGCAACCGGCGCGGTCATTCCCCTGCTTCCAGTCCATCAGCAATTGTTTGAACCGTGACCCGCAGCAGATCGAGATAGGTGGGTGTTGGCCCATCGGGAGCCGACAGGGAATCCACATATAAGACGCCGCCATAGCGGGCACCTGTTTCCCGCGCCACCTGTTGGGCAGGACGGGGTGAGACCGTCGATTCCGAAAATATGACGTTGATGTTCTGCCGCCGCATGGTGCGGATAACGTTGCGCACCTGTTTTGGTGTGCCCTGCGCATCGGCATTGATGGGCCACAAATACAATTCCTTCAGATCAAAGTCCCGGGCAAGATAACTGAACGCCCCTTCACTTGTGACCAGCCAGCGGGCATCTTCAGGCACGTTTGCAATCCGGGCGCGCAGGGGCTCCAGGGCCATGCGAATGCGTTCCTTGTAAGCCTGGGCATTGGCCCGATACGCCTCGGCATTGGGAGGGTCATATTTGGTGAGGGCGTCACGAATATTGTCGACATAGATCAGCGCCGATTCCAGTGACATCCATGCATGGGGATTGGGTTTGCCGCTATAGGGCCCCTGGCCGATGCCCATGGGTTCAACACCTTTAGACACCACCACGCCGGGCACGTCGGCGAGGGTTTGAAAGAACTTCTCAAACCACAATTCCAGATTCAAACCATTCCACAATACAAGGTCGGCCCCTTGGGCTTTGAGAATATCACCTGGGGTGGGCTGGTAATTGTGAATTTCCGCGCCCGGTTTGGTGATTGAATCCACTTGCGCCACATCGCCTGCAACATTGCGCGCCATATCTGCAATCACCGTAAAGGTGGTCACGACCTTGAATTTGTTCGCTGCCTGCACCGGTATTGTCATCAATGCCAGCGCGACAATTGAGAAAACAAGTTTGATGAAATTGCCCAAACAGGTGCTCCAAATATTGAATTTACCCGAAAAACGCTCCGGAAACGCGCATGATTGCCCAAAAAAGCTTTTTGAACGCTCAGCAGGAGACAATATGGTTTGAAATCTCACTATGTCAATGCAAATGAGAATGATTTGCAATTAGCTATTGCGAATGCGTTGCAATTGGAATTGAACTGGTCAAACAAGGTGCGAAAAATACCCAGGTAATTTTCGCCGCAGATCGTCCCGAATATCGAAAGCAGATACATGGCTGGAAAACCGCAATCGCGATATGATGAACTCATCGAAATCTTGCGTGCCAGTGGCCTTAAGGCCACGCGCCAGCGAAAAGCAGTTTTGCTGGCCCTGTCGTCCTCGGACGATCATCCAGATGCCAATGAATTGCACCGCCGCACGCGCGTGCTGGATGATGATGTGTCACTGACCACAATATATCGCACCATGAGTGAGCTGGAGAAAAACGGTGTTGTCCATCGCTTGTCCTTCGAAGGGGAGCCGGCACGGTTTGAAACCGCAGACGCCCCCCACCACGACCACATCATCGATCTGGACACGGGGCATGTGATAGAGTTTCAGTCGGAAAAGATCGAACGGCTTCAGGCCGAAATCGCGCGTGAGCTGGGCTATGAAGTGGTCCACCACCGGCTCGAACTTTATTGTCGCAAACGCTAAGGAAACCAGATGACCCGACACTATCAGGATATCGTGTTCACTGATGATGTGAAGGCATTGCAGGAGCAAAATGGCAGCCGTTCAGCCTACAGCCACGGCGAAGGACAGGCCGCTGAGGCGGATCATTTTACCGCAGCGGAAGCCGGGTTCATTTCAGCGCGCGACAGTTTCTATATGGCAAGTATCAGCAAGAGTGGCTGGCCTTACATGCAACACCGGGGCGGGCCGGTTGGTTTTGTCAAAGTGCTGGATGCCAGGCGCTTTGCCATCGCCGATTATCGGGGCAATCGCCAATATGTAAGCATTGGCAATTTTCAGGCTGATCCGCGCGTATCTTTGATCTTCATGGATTATACCAACAAGCAGCGCCTGAAAGTCCTGGCCCACGCCGAAATTGTCAATCTTGAGACTGACGAGGCGTTGGCAAAGGCCATCCGTGACGTGGACTATTCAGCCAAGGTTGAGCGGGCAATCGTGTTTACACTTGAAGCCTTTGACTGGAACTGCCCGCAACACATTACAGAGCGCTACACAATTGGCGATGTCCGTGAAGTCATCCATCGTTTTCAGGCACGAATTGCTGATCTGGAACAACAATTGGCAGAGTCGAAAAACCAGGAGTAGACCGACCTAATGCCAATCCGCATGCGGGTATGCGTTAGGCAGGGCCGGTCTGCTTGCACACCAATCAAGATCAGATCACCATTATACGGCATCCGCCAACAGGTCATCAAACACCGCCTGTTGCTTGCTCATTTTGGCAGCAATCGCTTTGGTTAGTTCTTCCGGCCTCAACATGCCGCTGTTCCAGGTGGCGATCTGGTCCAGCGAATCTGCAACGCTGTGATCGCGGGCATAGGTAATTGCCCGCTTGATGCCGGCAATCGCCAATGGCGATTTTTCGGCAATTTCCTGCGCCAGATCAAGAGACGCAACCAGCGTTGCTTCGCCATTTTCATGAACCGAATTCACCAATCCCCAGGACTTTGCTTCATCGGCAGAAAATCGGCGGCCGGTATAGGCCAACTCACTGACGATGCCTGCTGGCATGATTTTCGGCATGCGCTGAAGCGTGCCCACGTCGGCTGCCATGCCCACGTGAATTTCCTCAATGCCAAAGCTCGCATCTGCACTGGCCATGCGAATGTCACCGGCAGTGATCAGGTCAATCCCCGCCCCAAGACAAGCGCCATGGATCGCACAGATGACCGGCACACGGCATTCTTCCAGACTGCTGAGGCTCTTCTGCAGACTGAGCACCATGTCGCGCATCGCATAGGCAGCACGCCCCGGCTCATGGGTGAGCAATGTCTGTATGTCGCCAAACGTGGCCAGATCCATACCGCCAGAAAAGTGGCGTCCTGCGCCGCTGATCACCACGGCCCGCACCGTTGGGTCAACATCACATGCTGCCATGATCAGGGGCAGGTCAGTCCAGAAGTCCGGCGACATGCCATTGGCCTTTTCTGGCCGGTTCATCTTCACATGAACCACCGCACCGTGCCGGTGGGCTTTGAAGAAAGTGCTTTGCTCGAATATGTCGCTCATCAAAATCTCCAAATCATCATCATGTTAGTTGGTAAAGGAAACCATGCGCCTGGCAGCTTCTGCAAGCAGCGTTTCATCGACGGTCAGGCTCAGCCGGATAAAGTGGCGGGCCTGATTTCCAAACGAACTGCCCGGCATCACCGCGACACCATGGTCCAGCAATTGCTTGGCAAAACTTTCCCCATCCAGACCGGATGCGGTCACGTCCACCAGCATGAACATACCAGCGTCCGGTTCAAGTGGCCGTAAAACCTCGTTTTCGGCAAATGCTGACTTCAACACCTGTATGCGGCGCTGGTAGGCACTGCCCATTACCTGTGCTGTGTTATCGCGATGGCTAAGCGCATGGGCTGTCATATCGGCAATAAAGGGCTGGCCACCAAATAGCAGCGTTTCCGAAACCGACTGAATGTGGCGCATGGCCCAGGCGGGCCCAACGCCCCATCCGGCGCGGAAGCCGGGGGCCGCATGGCTTTTTGAAATGGAAGAAACCGCGATGGTGCGTTCCCAAAGCGTTTCCAGATCAAACGGGGAGCAAAATTCGCCATTGTAAATCAGAGGTTCATAGACTTCGTCGCTGACGATCCATAAGTCATGCTTTATCGCCACCGCCCCAATCGCCTCAATTTCAGATCGCGACAGTGTCGCACCGGTGGGGTTGTGGGGAGAATTCAACAGCAGCACTTTTGAATTTGGCGTAACCGCCTTTTCCAGCTGTTCGGGGGTCAAATGAAAACCATTATCCGCCGACATGGCCACGGGTACAAAATCCGCACCTGTGCTGCGCACCACGCCTTCATAGGTGGCATAATAGGGGTCAGGAACCAGCACGGCGTCTCCCGCTTCCACCAACCCCATCATGGTGATGGCAAGTGCTGCCTGAGTGCCGGGAAATGCAAGCGCGTTGTCCACGCTGACCTGACGGCCACTGCGCTGTGAATATTTTTCTGCAAGTGCAGCAAGCAGAACAGGTTCGCCACGCCCTTCGGCATATCGTGTACGTCCGGCACGCATGGACCCGGTGGCCACATCCAGCAAATGTTCCGGTGTGGGCACGTCCGGTTCGCCAATAGTCAGTTCAATAATGTCCTGTCCGGCCTTGATGCGTCTGCGCGCATCGAAGTGCACCGCCCAACGTTCAGACCCCAGTGAGGCAAGGCGTGCGGTGATGGACGCAGTTTTCAAAGTGGATGTGTTCATGATCTACACTTTTGAGATCAGCTTGCTGGCGACTTGCGTTATCGCATCAAAGGCAATGTCGATATCTGCTTTTTGCATGTCGAACTGCCCGGCCACAAACCGAATGACCATATTTCCCTCATGGGTGGACTGGGTGAGATAAATCCGGCCGTCATTATTGATGGCGTCAACAAGATTGATGTTGTGGGCATTCAACTCATCCACCGACAGGTCCGGGACCATGTGCCGAAACGAAAACAGGGACAGAACCGGTTCCGTTGTAATTTCAAATTCTGCCAGCGTGCCCAATCTGCCTGCCAGTTCCTGGGACCAGGCCACATGATTGCGAATGCGTGTGCGCAGATCGTCCAGCCCGTGACTGCGCAGCAGAAACCAAACTTTTAGCGCGCGAAACCGCCGCCCCAGTTGAACCGACCATTCCGAGAAATTGACGATGCCATCACCCCCGCCGACTTTCTGAGAAGGCGTGTCGAGATAGGAGGGGCGAATGGCCATAGTGCGCAATAAAAGCTCCGGTTCTCTCACCAGATGAAGCGAACATTCCATGGGAACGCCAAGCCATTTATGCGGGTTCAGGACAATTGAATCCGCAAGCTCCGCCCCTTCCCATAAATGGCGGAATTCAGGACAGATCATCGCCGATCCGGCCCAGGCTGCATCCAGGTGGGTGTACAGGCCTTCTTCTTGAGCAATGGCACAAATCTCAGCCACATTGTCGGTGGCACCAATGGAGGTGCCGCCAACACAGATGACGATACCGGCAGGCTGAAAACCGTTTGCACGATCATCCTTGATTGCCTGGCGCAATTTTTCCGCGTCCATGGGAAATAAGGGCCCATCACCCGTTGGAATTTTAACGAGATTGTCCTGTCCCAGTCCGGCAATCCACATCGCCTTGTCGATGGAAGAATGGGTGCGTCCGGAGGCATAAACACGCAAAGGTTTGCGCCCAAACAGCCCCTGTTGATTGCCGGTAAAGCCCAGGGCTTTTTCGCGCATGGTCAAAATGGCGCACAGGGTGGCTGAAGAAGCCGTGTCCTGGAACGTGCCGCTAAAGCCATCTGGGAGCCCGACTGCCTGTCGCAGCCAGTCCACCATTTTCACTTCAAGCTCGGTTGCCGCCGGCGAGGTTTGCCAAAGCATGCACTGGGAGGCAAATGCTGTTGCCAATTGCTCGGCAACCTGCGCAACCGGGGCCGCATTGGACTGAAAATAGGCGAAGAAGCGCGGATGCTGCCAATGGGTCATTCCATCTGGAATGATCGATTGAAAATCCTCAAATATGGCATCCATGGCTTCGCCGGTTTCGGGTGCGGCGCTGGCAATCTGCGAAGCAATGGCCCCAGGCTTTACCCGTGGTCGAACGGGTCTCTTGTCAAGGCTTTCCAGATAATCTGCGCCCCAATCGGCCGCCTTGTGAGACCAATGGCGGTAATCGAATGAATGGCTCATGGGCGCTGGGTCATCGTGAAGCGAACCGAACCAATGCCTTCAATCTCACCTGATACAACATCGCCAATCGCCAGCGGCCCAACGCCGGCTGGCGTACCGGTCATGATCAGATCGCCAGCCTTCAGTTCCACATAGGTGGAGAGATTGGCGATGATCTCTGAAACCTTCCAGACCTGTTGCCCAAGGTCACCATCCTGACGTGTTTCGCCATTGACCGCCAAGCGGATGAAACCGGCATCACCTTCTTTGCCGCCAGCTTTGGAGCGGCGGATCGCGCTCATGGGTGCCGACAGGTCAAAGCCCTTGGCCATGTCCCAGGGACGCCCGCGTTTCTTTGCTTCCGCCTGCAAGTCACGGCGGGTCAAATCAACCCCGGCTGCAAAACCGAACACATGGGTCAGGGCGTCTGATTCCTTTATATTTGTGCCACCGGTGCCAATGGCGATGACCAATTCCATCTCGTGGTGCAAATCCATTGTGCGGGAGGGGTAGGGGATGTCATCCCTGCCATGGCTTACCGCATCTGCAGGTTTGCAAAAGAAAAACGGTTCTTCACGGTCTGGGTCGCCGCCCATTTCCACCACATGGTCGGCATAATTGCGGCCCACGCAAAATACGCGGCGAATGGGAAATCGGGTGTCTTCATCCGCAATTGGCATTGTGGCCACGGCGGGTGGATCGAAAGCAAATGTCATAATTGGGTCTATCAACAAACGCGCGGCGAACCGCTTCTAGTGGCACTATATGCCAGTCAGCCAGGATGTTTCAAAGACCAAAGGTGTGTTGGCTTCATTTAGAAGCCGCAAAAAGGGATATTGTGCCCCGCGCATTGAGCGCCACAAATTCCCATTATTTGGCGGCAAAGGTGCCGCCAAAAGATCAGCTAGGCGATGTCTTCGCCACCGTCTTCTGCGTCAAGCTCTTCAATCACCGACTGGCGCAATGGAACCACATTGGCGGCTGTTGCAAGGGTAATTTTCGTGGACGATGCCTGACGACCGCGCTCGGCAGCGATGGTTTTTTCAACATCGCGGGATTGTTTGAACAACACATCGCCTGCGTGGCCCATGGCGCGTCGAAGCGCCATGCGGTCGCACGTTGAAGCAATCAGGAGTCCCAGATGATTGAGGTGACGCCGACTGTAGCAAAATGCGGCGAGCTTGGCCCGATTGGCAATTGGCAATTGACTGGCAATTTCCACCGCATCCGCCGGTTCTGCCTGAGCAAGTTGCCCGAACAGACTTTCAGGAATTGGAACGGTGGTCTCGTTGAGCGAATGAGACTGAGCTGGTGACATGATACCCTCCTTGGTCTTGTCGAAGGGCATGATCACGCAGTGCGCGTTAACACGGTGTGAACAAATTGAATAAAATTTGGAATGATTAGTTTTATACTAATCCGTGATAGGTAAATAACTGGTTCACAGGTTTGGTTAATATCCGTTAAGACACCGAAAATATTGAGTAATGTGGTGCCGACAACGCGGTTCACCAAGTCTGGATCACCCTTTGAACGGATGTTCGGCGAGGCCTGGAACATCCACCGAAATCATGAAAACCTTGCCCGCATCGGGTTGTTTTTCCAGTTCGGCGGCTGAAAGTCCTTCTTTTGCGGAAGTCACGTATAGCGTTTTAAGATCATTGCCACCAAATGCCGGGCATGTGGGTTGGCTGACCGGCAGCTCAATCGTGGAGTCCAATGTTCCATCCGGTGCGTAGCGGGCAACGCGGGACGCACCCCATTGGGCATTCCATAAATAACCTTCGCTGTCGCATACCGCCCCGTCCGGGTTGAGATTGTCCCCACGCAGGTCGATATGGGTTTCATATTCACCCATGGGTGCGCCGTTTTCATCCAACGCCCATTTCCAGATAATCTGATTGAACGTGTCAGCAAGATAGGCGGTGCGCCCATCGGGTGAAAAACAGGTGGCGTTGGGCACGGAGACTGACCCGATCAACTGGGTCATGCTGCCTGCATGATAGCGATAAAATGCCCCTTTTTTGGCAGCAAGATCACACGCCATGGTGCCAATCCAGAACGAGCCATCGGGTGCGATACGACCATCATTTGAGCGGGTGCTGTCGTTCTGGGCCTCCAATCCGGCGATGGTATCCCAGCGTCCTGATGCGATATCGAACCTGTGCAGGCCGCTGGACGTGGCCACGACCAAAGTATCCTCATCGATCCAGCCTGCAGCTGATGCCGGTTCGCCAAAATTCCACTGTCGCTGTTGTCCGCCGAGTATGTTGCTACAGATCAACAGCCCCTTTGGAATGTCAAACCAGAATAATTGTTCGCGCAGCGGATGCCATAGCGGTCCTTCCCCCAACGTGCAGGCGGGACCGAATGAAGAGAGCGTTGAGCGGGTCATTTGGTGTCTCTTTTATTGGGATGAAGCGTATTGTCTGGCCACCGCTCTTTGCCATAGCAGAAACAGGGGCGAACCCAGTTCCAGCACCATGCCGGCAAATTGCATGGCATCGCCGGGACCAACCGTCATCACCGACACAAGCCGTCCGATGCCACCCAGAACAAGCGCGACACAAATCAGCGAGAGAAGTGTTCCAACACGCTCGATTTGAGGAATGGCCCACCACAACAACAGGGTGACCAGAATGTAGGTTCCGGAAAGATAGCGGAACATATTGTCCAGCCGGGCGACATTCACATTGGCCTCAACGAAAAATCCGGTGCCGGTCACGACACCTAATATTGCAAAAGAAATCGGAATCAATGACAGGATTCCCAGTGCAATTTGCAGTCCCTTACGCATGTTTATTCCTTCTGTAGCGTGAAGTCAGTGGTTATCCCGGGGGATAATCTTGGCCACATCGCGATATTTCGTGGCCGGTTTGAGCACCATGCCTTCTTCAAATTGCTCAACCATGCCGCGCTGGATTTCCTGCCATGGGGTCTGATGGGCGGGGACATAATCCAGGCCACCATTGGCAATCTTGGCGTTCACGGCCTCTTGCCTTGCAGCCAGTTCTTCGTTCGACAGCAAAATGTTTGCCTCGCGGGTATTGAGGTCAATACGCACCCGGTCACCTGTTTCCAACAGGGCAAGACCCCCGCCCACAGCGGCTTCCGGTGATGCGTTGAGAATCGAGGGCGAGCCGGATGTTCCCGATTGGCGGCCATCGCCGATACAAGGCAAAGACGTGATGCCCCGTTTCAGCAAAGCGGCAGGCGGCTGCATGTTCACCACTTCTGCCCCACCTGGATAACCAATGGGACCGGCGCCGCGAATGAACAACAAAGTATATTCATCAATCTCCAGTGCAGGGTCATCGATGCGCGCGTGATAGTCTTCACGGCCATCAAACACCACCGCGCGACCTTCAAACGCATTTGGATCATCCGGGTTGGACAAATAGCGCTCGCGAAATTCGTCGGAAATCACCGATGTTTTCATGATCGCGGTGGCGAAAAGATTGCCCTTCAAATTCAAAAAGCCCGCCTTTTGCATCATCGGCTTGTCAAACGGCCAGATCACGTTGCGATCCATTACTTCTGCACCGCTGCAGTTTTCGCCAATGCTCTTGCCAGTAACAGTCATGGCATCCGGGTTGGGCAGTTTGCCTGCGCCCACAAGTTCACTGACAATTGCAGGAACACCGCCGGCATGGTGATAGTCCTCGCCCAGATATTCACCTGCAGGTTGAAGGTTGAGCAATAGCGGAATGTCCCAGCCCAGGTCTTCCCAATCCTGATTGTCCAGCCGCACACCCAAATGATTGGCGATGGCTTTGAGGTGGATCGGAGCATTGGTTGAACCGCCAATGGCAGAATTGATCACGATTGCGTTTTCGAACGCCTCGCG
Source organism: uncultured Rhizobiaceae group bacterium (assembly GCA_937930845.1). Classification (GTDB taxonomy): domain Bacteria; phylum Pseudomonadota; class Alphaproteobacteria; order Rhizobiales; family Rhizobiaceae; genus Pseudahrensia. The sequence goes on along the minus strand of CALHBJ010000008.1, from coordinate 168,810 downwards.
GGTCATGATGTCGGAAGGTTTCACGTCTTCCCAAACCATGTCGACGATTCGTTTGCCCGAATGATAGGCCATATTGGCCCGCTCTTTGTGAACCGCCGGGATGGCTGCGGAACCGGCCAGCGACATGCCAAGTGCCTCAGCCAGGGAGTTCATGGTTGTCGCGGTGCCCATGGTGTTGCAATAGCCCGGGGAGGGCGCAGAGGAAGCCACGATATCGGTATATTCTTCGTAGCTCAGATTGCCCGCCGAAAGCTCTTTCTTGGCATGCCACTTAATGGTGCCGGAGCCGGTGCGTTGGCCTTTATACCACCCGTTGAGCATGGGGCCGACCGAAAGCGCGATGGCTGGAATGTTGGCCGTTGCTGCGGCCATCAGCATGGCAGGGGTCGTCTTGTCACAACCGATTGTCAGCACGACCCCGTCCAGGGGATAGCCAAACAGGGTTTCCACCAGGCCAAGATAGGCCAGATTGCGGTCCAGATTGGCCGTCGGCCGTTTGCCGGTTTCCTGAATGGGATGAACCGGAAACTCAAACGCGATCCCGCCTGCCTCGCGAATGCCTTCGCGCACCCGTTCGGCCAGAACAATGTGATGGCGATTGCAGGGCGACAAATCCGAGCCCGATTGGGCGATGCCGATGATGGGTTTACCGGATTGCAATTCTTCGCGTGTCAGCCCCCAGTTCATGTACCGCTCGATATAAAGTGCGGTCATGTCCATGTCGTCGGGATTGGCAAACCAAAGTTTGGAACGCAGCTGGTCTTTTGTTTTCTTAATTTCGGCCATGGTGATCCTCGTCGCTGTCTTTGTTCATATGTTCGGAAACCAATTGCTAAAGTCAATTCCAATTGCCCCACTACACGTTTAAATCAGAGCATGGCTGAAATTCGTATCCCCATATCTGGCGATTTATACATTCTTCAAAGTGATCTGACGGAGCGGTTCATTCTGTCGGGCGGCGCAGGGGGGCAAAATGTCAACAAGATCGCCAGTGGCGTTCAGTTGCGGTACAATCCCCGCGCAGCTCCCACTTTGCCATTTGCCATCATTGCCCGTTTGGAAAAATTGGCGGGCCAGCGTTTGAATGCGGCGGGTGAAATAATGATTCAGGCAACGCGCTTCCGCACCCAGGAGCGTAATCGTCAGGACGCCCGCGAGCGCCTGATTGCACTTATTGCAGAAGCCGCAAAGCCGCCACCGCCAAAACGCAAACCCACACGCCCCAGCATGAATGCACGGCGCAAGCGCATGGATTCCAAAACCAAACGCGGCAATGTGAAACAGTTAAGAGGCCGGGTGCGCGACGATTAGGCGCGCGGCCAGCCACATTGCGGCAACCAGTTCGGCTCAGCCCCCGCCGATGGCAAAAAGGATTGCAGCTTTCAAATCGTCCACCCCGTGGCCCTTTTCACTGGAAGTGGAAACCAGGTTGGGGAAAGCTGCTGCTCGTTTTGATATCTTCTGCAATGTTTCGGCCTCAAGGCGAACCAGCGCAGGTGGCTTGATCTTGTCAGTCTTGGTGAGCACCAGCTGATAGGATACGGCGGCCTTGTCGAGGAGGTCGAGCACTTCCTCATCATTCTTTTTCAGCCCATGCCGTGAATCGATCAAAACGAACACACGTTTGAGGGTCGATCTGCCCTGCAAATAACTGAATATCAGCTGGGTCCAGGCATCCACAGCCGCTTTTGGTGCCTTGGCAAACCCATATCCAGGCATGTCCACAAGGGCCAGAGGCGGGACACCCCCTTCATAGTCGCCGTCCTGCACGAAAAAATTCAACTCCTGGGTACGCCCCGGTGTGTTGGAGGTGCGGGCAAGGCCTTTGGCGGCGGTCAGCGCATTGATGAGAGATGATTTCCCCACATTCGATCGACCCGCGAAAGCGACTTCTGCCGGTCCTTCGGGGGGCAAGAATTCCATTGCCGGAACACCGCGCACGAAAATCCAGCTCTGTGCGAAGAATTTTCGCGCAAGCCCCTTTAGCCGCGCATGTTCAAGCTCTTCAGGTGTAGCTTCTGGCATCAGCTCAGACCATAAAATTCCGAGATGACGTGCCACCCCTCTTCGGCGGTGTCGACAATAGTGAACAAGTCCGTGTCATCGGGTGAAATCGTTCCCTCTTCGGCCAATGCTTCCAGATTGATGACACGTTCCCAAAAATGCTTGCCAAACAGCAGAACCGGCACGCGCTCCATGCGACCTGTCTGGATAAGGGTCAGGGTTTCAAAAAATTCGTCAAGCGTCCCAAAGCCGCCGGGGAAAACCGCCACAGAACTGGCACGCATCAAAAAGTGCATTTTGCGTATCGCGAAATAGTGGAAGTTGAAGGAAAATTCCGGCGTGACATATTCATTGGGGGCCTGCTCATGGGGCAAGACGATGTTGAGCCCAATATTAGGCGCGCCTGCGTCGAGGGCACCACGGCTCCCGGCTTCCATCACGCCTGGGCCACCGCCGGTCACAACCACATATTCCGAAAAATTGGTTTTCGCTGATGCCTGCGATGCCAAGCGCGCAAAATTGCGGGCTTCGGTATAATAGCGGCTGCTTTTCTTCAGATTTTCGCGTTGGATATCGTTTTTGGCCGCCCAAGGGTCTTTGCCGGGTTCCGCAATGCGGGCACCACCGAACAATACCGTGGTTGAAACAATACCAGCTTCTTCCAACAACATTTCCGGTTTTAACAACTCTAATTGCAGCCGTACCGGGCGCAATTCTTCGCGGCACAGGAAATCGGAATCGTCAAAGGCCAGTTTATAGGCAGGCGACAGGGTTTGCGGCGTATCAGGAACCGTCTTGACCTGTTCAATATCCCGGCGCGATCCTTTGAGCGGATTGTGGGGAGTGGAATGGCCTTTCAAAGTCATGGGATAACCTTCACAAATATCATTACACACACGCCATAGCGGCGTGATGAAGCTGCGTCAAAGAGGTGAGTTCGCCAACTTGTTCCAATTTTGATTGCCCTTTGAGGCCGCAGCGCTGTAAACACCACCAACGAAACACAGACCGCTTAGCCGAAAGCCAAAAAACATGAGCCTATCTGACCTCCAATCCACGATCGAAACCGCATTTGAAGCCCGCGACACAATTGACACGGGCACAAAGGGCGAAGTGCGCGACGCCGTTCAACAGGCGCTCAATCTCATGGACAGCGGCCAGGTCCGCGTGGCCCAGCGTGGCGATGACGGCAATTGGCAGGTCAATCAATGGCTGAAAATGGCGGTGCTCCTGTCCTTCCGCCTCAATGATATGGAAGTCATTAGGAACGGGCCGGGCAATGCAACCTGGTGGGACAAGGTGCCTTCCAAGTTTGAAAACTGGGGTGAAAGCCAGTTCCGCGCAGCGGGGTTCAGAGCCGTTCCCAATTGCGTCGTGCGCCATTCAGCCCATATTGCAAAAAACGTTGTCCTGATGCCTTCATTTGTAAATCTGGGTGCCTTTGTCGATGAAGGAACCATGGTCGATACCTGGGCAACCGTGGGTTCCTGCGCCCAGATTGGTAAAAACGTACACCTTTCAGGCGGCGTTGGCATTGGCGGCGTATTGGAACCCTTGCAGGCAGGCCCGGTCATTATCGAAGACAATTGTTTCATCGGTGCGCGCTCGGAAGTTGTGGAAGGATGCATTGTGCGCGAAGGCGCGGTGCTGGGCATGGGGGTCTATATCGGCCAGTCCACAAAAATCGTAAACCGTGCCACCGGTGAGGTTTCCTATGGCGAAGTCCCGCCCTATTCGGTTGTGGTGGCTGGCACCATGCCTGGCAAACCCATGGGCAATGGTGAGCCGGGACCAGGCTTGTACTGCGCCGTGATCGTGAAAACCGTGGACGAAAAGACCCGCAGCAAAACGGCAATCAACGAACTTTTGCGCGACTAAATCCTGCCATTGGTGCGGGCATGGCAAATTGTGAGTTGCCATGCCCGCCCGAATTTCATTAGCTTTACATCAGGGGAGTAACCTTCAAACCAAAGGTCTACGCCATGATACGCCCGGTGAAATGTCTGTTTGCCCTAACTCTTGCCCTGGCGGCCAGCCCCGCCTTGCGGTCGGTCGATGTGCTTGCGCAAACGACAAATAGCCCGCCGGTCAGCACTTGCCAGGCCATTGCGAATAATTTGCGCGCGCCAAATGTGCCCGTCAGGTTTGCCAGTTTTGCACAACCGGCACAGGCTGATGCCTATACGGTGTCCATTTCCTTCCAGGGCCATTCCACCTATCTCATCAAAAGCCCCACCGGCATTCAGGTTGCGACCGATTTCGCCGGGTGGCTGATTGACCCGGTGACACCCGATGCCGTCACCATGAATTTTGCCCACTCATCCCACTACACAAGAACGCCTGATCCAAAGATCAAACACGTGTTCCGCGGCTGGGCCGGCGTGGGCAAGATCGCGCAATATAATGAAATGGTAGGGGATGTGGTGGTGCGAAATGTAACCACGGACATCCTGCGATTTCAAAATATTCCAGACGGGAATTCAATTTTCATTTTTGAAACCGCCGGGCTGTGCATCGGGCATCTGGGCCATCTGCATCACAAGCTCAGCGAGGATCATTACACCAAGATTGGCCGTCTGGATGTGGTCATGGTTCCTGTGGATGGAGGGCTGACGATCACCCATGCCAGTGTTGGCGAATTGTTACAGCGTCTGCGTTCATCTGTGATCCTGCCGATGCATGTGCGTTCAGCCGGTGCATTGCCTCAGTTTCTAAGCCGTCTGGGGGATGACGTACCGGTGGTTCAAATTGCGCAGAACCGGCTTGATTTGTCCCTGCGCAACCTGCCCGAAGTGCCAACGGTATATTTGCTGCCGGGCGTTTCCAACATTCCCGCCTATGATGAATAAACTCATTGGGTTGCCCGGTGAGTTTCGGGTTCAATTAGGCGGCGAAAGCCGCTAACTGATGATCCCATGACCAAGATATCCAAATCCGCCACGCATTTGCGTGAACTCATTCGTTGTCCCTCCGTCACACCTGTTGAAGGCGGGGCGCTCGATTATTTGCAGGCTGAACTCGAACGACTTGGGTTTGATGTTCGGCGCAGGATTTTTTCCAGCCCAAACACCCCAGATGTTGAAAATCTCTATGCCCGTTTGGGCACGGCTTCACCAAACCTGTGTTTCGCGGGTCACACGGACGTTGTGCCAACCGGCGATGAGACAAGCTGGACACATCAACCCTTTGCCGGTGATGTCCACGACGACGTGATGTTTGGACGCGGTGCGGTCGACATGAAGGGGGGTATCGCTTGTTTTGTAGCCGCCGTTGAGGGTTTTTTAGGGCGCCTCTCCGCTTTCGAAGGGTCGATCTCTCTGTTGATCACAGGCGATGAAGAGGGCCCGGCGGTCAATGGCACAAGCGCTATTCTCGACTGGCTGGTACAGCAGGGAGAACAAATCGATGCCTGTATTGTTGGCGAACCCACCAATCCGCAGGCAATTGGGGATGTGATAAAAATTGGCCGTCGGGGCTCCATCTCCGGCACGCTCACCGTGGAGGGCAAGCAGGGGCATGCCGCTTACCCCCATCTGGCGGACAATCCCGTTCGTTCGATTGTTGCCCTGGCAGATGCTTTGTTGAGCGTACCATTTGACGAGGGCACTGAAAATTTCCAGCCGACCAATCTGGAAATCACCTCCATTGATGTGGGCAATCCCGCATATAACGTCATTCCAGCCCAGGCCCAGGCACGTTTTAACATCCGCTTTAATGATCTTTGGGGCGCAGATAGCATTAAGGCAGAAATCGAGAACCGGTGCGCGGCGGCCGCAGTCAACACGGGCACCCTTCGCCCACCTGTAGATGGAGCAGACCGGCCACCGGTGGCGTGGTCGGTGAGTTATACGGAACGGCCCAGCCACGTCTTTCTCACCCGCGATGAACAATTAATCGGAGCCCTGTCAAAAGCCATATCCCAGGTAACTGGAGTTCAACCTAAGTTGACGACCGGCGGCGGCACCAGCGATGCGCGGTTCATCAAGGATGTCTGTCCGGTGGTGGAATTTGGTCTGGTCGGCCAGACCATGCATCAGATTGATGAACGGGTTCCACTTGCGGATCTGGATAAACTGACCGAAGTGTATGACAAGTTTCTCCAGATCTATTTTGGGCAAAGCGCCACATGAGTTCACAATGAGCACGCCCCCAGCCGGCAGATCCAATCTTTTGGAGGCATTGGCCGGAACCGTCGATATCATGTTTGGTAAATCTGGCGGGCAGGCGCGTATCGACTTCTCAAGTCAGGCCATTGCAGCGTCCTTTGGTGCATTGGTCATCATGGCGCTGATCGATGCCTCGTTTCTCTCCATGAGCTACGATGTTCGCACCGCATCGGGCATTGCCATACAGCATTCAAAATTCAGTCATGTGGTGCTCAATGTGATGACGATATTGCTGGCCTATTTTGCATCCATGGCGATGTTATACCTTTTGTGCCGTTCGCCGGAACAATCCGCGCGCTTCCCGCTGTGCCTTGCCGTGCACAATTGGGCAGCGCCGATATTCAGCTTATTGGGATTTCCCCTTATATTGCTGTCCAGTTCCGGCGACCCGGAACAAACCTCTTTACTTCCATTGATCATTGTCATCATGGTTTTGAGCATGATGCTGATTGGTTCTTTCCGGGTCACCCGAACCATGTTGGGACTTTCAATGGGGCGCGCTGCGCTTTATTTTCTGGCCGCGACCATCGTGTCACTGGTCGTCTCTGAAGGCTTGCAGTCGGCATTGGGATTGTCCCCTTCCGCTGAGTCAGATTCAATGCAATCGCTGAACATGCGCGATGGGGAAGATGTGAATGGTGTCTGGAAATTTGACGCGGTTGCCCAAACTGGCACTGCTGATTTGCATATTACTGTTTAGCCACACGTTTCCTGTCAGTGACGCCTTCGCGGGATGGCGCGAGAAACTCGGCGTGTTTCGCGTTGGCATGGTTGATGGCGGCAGGCCTGTTCTGGAAGCAAGGCGCGCACGCCCATTTCAGGAAGCGCTGGCAAAAAAGCTGTCACTCCCCGTGGAAATTTTCACAGTGCCGGACCATCAGGCCTTGATTGAAGCCCATTTGGGCTCCCGTATTGAATATGCCATTTATTCCGCATCCGCGTTTTCTGCAGCCTGGGTCTTGTGCAAATGCGTGGAGCCTCTAGCCGCACCACGGGCAGCCGATGGATCTATTGCCTTCCAGTCCGTGCTGCTTACCAATGACAAGAAAGCCAATGGCATCGACCGGTTGCGGGGGCAAAAAATATTCATACCGGGTCGGGATTCATTTGCGGGCTTTGGGCTGCCAAATTATCAACTGGGTTTGCTTGGCCAGCGGTTGGAAGAGGGCGATTGGGAATTGGTCGATGCCGGTTCCATGGAAGCTGCAATTGAGGCTTACCGCAAGGAAAACAAAGCAGGGATTTTCGGTTGGATACCCGTTCTAAGTGAAAGCTTCATATCGTTGGGCAAAGACCCGACTAAACGCGGAACTGCTGCCCGGTTATCGGCGGACAAACCCAAATCCCGCATTATCTGGCGGTCGCCGGCCATACCCCATGGCCCCCATGCGGTTCGCACCAATCTGGACCCTGAAGCGCGTGCGTTATTGTGGGAATTTCTGGACGAACTGGACGAAGTGACCCCGGGCGCCTACGCAGCAATTGCACCCAATCTGACGGGTGGTTTTGCCCAGATTGGCCGCGAGGACTACCAGGCTGTGATCAACATGGTGCGGGCCATGATCGTGAATTCAGGCACACAACTTCCCGGCATTGGGCCGGGATTGGGCGAAGAGCCTACCGGTATCGATCCGTTGGAAACCCAAAGCACCGACCAAAAGAAATCGCCCTGAATGCGGTTGGCATTCAGGGCGAAGCTTCTTTTCGAAATCTCAGTAACCGCTTAGCAGTCGCTACAACCCGTCACCAGGTCTTCGCGTGGGACATATGAGCTTTCATAGTCATAGACATTCTCACCGGAATCGATCCGCGCCGACCCCAACCAGTGGCTGTAGCTGCCGCTGCTTTGATAAAGCGGCTTGTGCACCATGCGCACCTTGGAAACCACCAGGAATCCCTCGCTCGTCATCAGCGAACTGTTAAGCGGATATTCTGAGTGTTTCGCCGGCACTCTCAGTGATGAGTTGTTCCGGCCACGGGCCCATACGACATAAGCCTTGTAGTTGGGCCGCCCGCGTGGATTTGAATTTGTGTTTCTCACCTCCACACCAGCCACATACATTTGCATGTTTTGCGCGCGTGCTCCGGCAATCGCCACACCGGCGTTCAACGTATTGTCTATGACTTGACTGGTGACAGACGAAGATTGGGCGATGATGTCTGCAATCGTGCTCGACACTTTGCCGCCCTCGGTCGTCATGTTTTCTGTGTCCAGTACAGACACCATGCCGAAATAAGCCACCATGAACAACGGGAATACCAAGACAAATTCGATGGCGCTTGTCCCGCGTTCGTCGCGGCTAAATGTGTTCAGGCGCTTGCCCAGTTTGTCCGATTTCGTGAATCGGGGCCTAAAGAGAGAAAGGTTTTTCCAAGTCATTAGAATGGCTCCGTCCTGAATGCGGCAGTTGCGCCAAGGGCCGATTTTCCGTCGATCCAGGCGTCCACGCCAAATGCCGTCCAGTTGATGAACGGGTCGTACATGTAATAGGCGCGCACCACGTTGATCGTCTGGCGGCCGCCCGGCTGAAAACCAAAATTGGTTGTGTTCAGATTGCCTTCCGAGTCGAAATCATTTCCGCGCGGGGCAAAATCCGTCATGTTTTGGACATCAACAACCAGCCTGCCGCAATCAAGGATGCGCATGCTGCCTGCGTTACACAGGCTGTTTTGAAAATCGGCCGCCGATATGTTTCCGCGGATCTGTCCGGTTTTGATCTGTCGAGCCACCTGGTCAACTGCCACACTAAGAATGCGGTTGGTCGTGTACATCCAGGCGGTTTCGAGAATGCCAAAAAGCATCATGAAGAACACGGGAGCCACAATCGCGAATTCAATCGCGGCGGCACCTTCGTCATTCTTGTTAAAACGCCTTAGACTAATCAGTCGCCGACGTTGCCGGCGCGTCGGGCCGGCGAAGCTTGGGTTCGTGTTTTTCATACTATCTCAGCCCTGCAAAGTGAGTCTTTGTCCAGACCATGCTACGGGCAAAGAGTTGAAAAGCAGTGTGGAGATAGCCTTAAATTTGGCCTTACACGAAACGGTTTGTTAAGGCTGATCGGCCCTCGCAAAAGGGCCGGATGCCATTACTGTGTCGCGTCTTTTGACAGCGCGTTGCGCGAATTGATCTGGCCAATGGCATTATTGAACAGTTTTCCATCATCACCAATCGTCAGGGTTGGTTCGCACACCGGATCACAAGCCATCGTTTCACGAACGGCGCGGCGATAAATCCGCACAGTGTTCACCTCATGGCCTTGCACGGTGATGGTTTCATCTACAATGGGGCTGCCATTTACATCCAGGACAATCAGGTTCGTGACCCCGAAGCTGCGACCGGTCAAAATAATTGTACGCCCGTCCTGGATCGTTGCATCAACAATTGATGGATTGCCGACGATGACCGTGTCGGCGGTCTTGGCAATACGCACCACCTTTGCACGGTCGATGGTGATCTTAAGCGATGTGGATTCGCCTAATACACTGCCAGGGTCGCTGGCTAAGGCACCGGATGGAGCCAAATGGGCAACGGACAAAACCGCTGCGATTGCACAATATTTGCTGAACTGGCCAATTGATGAGCCAAAAACAGGGAACGCCATACTACTTCACCCGTACTGATAAACTTTTTCCAATGTCGGAAAAAATGGTGAAATAAGCCTTAAGTTTCCAATTGTCGCGAGATCGGCGCAAAAGAGTTGAAAATCGCCGCCGCAAAGACACTTCTATATAGGGGGAAATTTCGCATCCCTTCCTGCCGGTGTCCGGCGGCGCAAATAAGGACAATCCAACACAACCCATTCAGTCTTTGTTGACCGTAATCAGCACAGAGCCATCGTTACCATTTGGTAAGGCTGTTTCTTAAGTCGATGCTAAACCGCCATGCGTAGATTGCACTCATCCGATCGGGAGAAACAATCCGGCGGATTTGCTGTAACACGTGGAGTAAGGACTATACTCATGACTAATATCAAACGTTTTTTCGCTGACGAATCAGGCGCAACTGCAATCGAATACGGCCTTCTGGCTGCTCTGATCTCCGTTGTTGGTGTGACTGCATTCACCAACGCTGGTTCGAGCTTGAAAGCTCTCTTCGAAGGCATCGAAGGCGACCTGAGCGGTGCTGTTGGCTCCTAAGCCACAAGCAATCGCTTGAAATGGAGGGCCGTCCTGCTTGCAGGGCGGCCTTTTCCTTTTGGAGCGGCCCAAAACTGGTTTTGACCTGCCGTGATTTAACGGTTGCTTAGCCTGAAATGGTTAGGTTGCCCCATACGAGAGAGATTTATTTATAGATTAGGGCCGCACAAAATGATCGAATTTACGGCAATCGCCATCCTCGCGATGTTTCCGCTCTGCATGATCTTCGCCACATTCTATGATTTGTTCACGATGACGATCCCAAACCGGATCACGCTGGCACTTGTGATTGGATTTGCGATTTTTGCCCCCTTGGTGGGAATGACCCTTGAAACAGCAGCCTGGCATGTGGGCATCGCTTTCATTGCACTGGTTGTTGGCTTTGCCCTCTTCAGCCTGGGCGTTATGGGTGGTGGTGATGCAAAGCTGATCGCCGCATCGGCGCTTTGGTTCGGCACGGCATTTACAGTGCCTTACCTTGCGATCGCGACTTTGCTGGGTGGTGTTTTGACGGTCGCCGTCATTTTCGGTCGCCGCTTTGCCTTGCCTGAAAACCTTGCCAGGATTCCCTGGATCTCCCGCCTGCACGACCGCAAGGAAGGCGTTCCTTATGGCGCTGCACTTGGACCGGCAGCAGTGTATGTCTTTTCCGCAACGCCGTGGATGGATTTCATCATCAAAGGCACTTCTTTTGGCTAAACCGCCCACGGGCAAATAATACGGCTGATCGAAATATATAATATTTTGCACGGGCTCCGTCATCATGGCGGGGCCTGTTTTGCTTTTGCGTAAGAGTGCGTTGCGTTCCAATTGTAAAAAAGTACCGGCTGAATCGTAAAGCCTGGCAGCCCCGCGCCAAAATTGTCCGGGCACCACTCCACCCCAAACCTGCAACCAATCGCCCAAGCCAGAGTCGAATGTTGCAAAGGTTGCAGCGCTTTAGGGGGCAGCAATTCCGCGCCTTTCGGCCGACAAGTCTTCATTAACCACGTTTGTCAGCGCTCCATTAACTATAAGTACACCAATAACCGGCAAAACTGTTTTGGAGTTCATGCGTTACGCAGTGCCGGAGTTAGAAATTATGAAGCCAATTCAGTTGATCCTTATTGGGGTTGCCCTCGTCGCCGCACTTGGTGCCGGGTTCCTGATGATGAATCTGAACAGCGGCCCGGCGCCGACAATTGTTCAGCAATCGGCACCTGCCCCCCAGGTTCAGATGAGCAAAGTTCTGATCGCTGGGCAGGATATCCCCATGGGCACGGCCCTGGGCGCCGAACGCATTACCTGGCAGGACTGGCCAACGGATAATCTGCGCGAGAGCTTCATTGTCCAGGATAGCAAGCCTGAGGCCATGGAAGAATATGCCTCCGCCATCGCCCGTTCCGCCTTTTTTGCAGGTGAACCTATTCGCGAGCAAAAAATTGTTCGTTCAGACAGTGGCTACCTGTCTGCGATTTTGCCCGCTGGCAAACGCGCCTTCGCCATCCGGGTGCAGGCCGACACTTCCGCAGGCGGCTTTATTTTGCCGAATGACCATGTCGATGTTGTCCTAACCTATCGCGGCAGAGATGGCGCAGACGAAATCATGGTCACAGACACAGTTGTAGAAAATGTCCGCGTTCTGGCCATCGACCAGGTAATCGAAGAGCAGGACGGTGAGAAAGCCAAAGTCGGCGACACAGCCACATTGGAGCTGAGTTCAGAACAAGTGGAATCGCTTTCTGAAGCTGGTGCCCGCGGCACTTTGCGACTTGCCCTGCGCAGCGTTGAAGATGCCGAAAGCCATAAGGCCGGACCCAAGAACAAGCGGCGGGGCAAAGTGCGCCTGATCCGCTTTGGCAAGGCCAGCGAAGTGAAAGCAAATAATTAATTGGGCTGAGAAACCCTCAATCACCCATCAAGTTGTCAGTTTGAGATCGAGTAAGCGAACATCATGAAAAAAGAGCACACCAAACTTACCGGCGTTGCGCCTTTCATCAAACGTTGCGCGGTGCGCGCCACCGGTTGGGCCAGCATTTCTGCCCTGGCGATGGCCACGGCTGTTCAGCCAATCGCAGTCAGCTCGGTTTCAGCGCAAAGCCAGGGCAATCCCAATCATATTGTGATCACGGCGGAAAATGCTTCGATCCCCAAAATTATTCGTCTGGGTCTGGACAAGTCGCTGGTGGTCGATTTGCCAGCCGATGCCCATGACGTATTGGTTGCCAACCCCACGGTGGCAGATGCAATTACCCGTACTTCGCGGCGTATTTATCTGTTTGGCAAGGAAATCGGTCAGACCAATGTTTTCGTCTTTGATGGTTCCGGCAATCAGATCGCATCCATGGAAATTCTCATTGAACGCGATATCGCGGGCCTTGAGGAAACCATCACACGGCTGGTTCCCAATTCGGATGTGCGCGCGGAAATGATCAACGATAACATCGTGCTCACAGGCCGTGTACAAACGCCCCAGGCGGCGGCGAAGGCAATTTCGCTCGCCCAGATATTCATTAAAGGCGGCGAGCAGACCAACAATAACAGCAGTTCCGGCCTGGCCGCGATTTTTGGTGATGAGCCTGAAAGCCAGATCGTCAACCTTCTCAAGATTGACGGCGAAGATCAGGTCCACCTGAAGGTCACGATCGCAGAAATTCAGCGCACCGTTATCAAACAGCTGGGTATCAATACGATATCGAGCAACCCAACTGATGATGGATTTGGCTTCTCAACTGCGCTTGGCGGTATTCCCCAGCAGCTTCTCACTGCCAATACCGGTGGCAGCCTCGGCGTAACCCATGGTCTCAATACCATCCAGTCGCAGTTGAAAGCTCTAGAAAGTGTGGGTGTCATGCGCACCCTGGCGGAACCAAGCCTGACAGCGATTTCCGGTGAAGAAGCCAATTTCAACGTGGGCGGTCGTCTGCAACAACCCGCTCAAATCGAAAACAACGACAATGGTGGCGTGGATGTTCGATATGAGACGCTGGAATATGGCATTTCATTGAACTTCAAGCCGGTTGTTTTGACCGAAGGTCGCATCAGCCTGAAAATTGAAACGGAAGTCAAAGAGCCGACCGCACAGGGGGCCAGCCTCATCACAAATAGAGGCAACTTGAATGGCATCCGCCACAGACAAGCATCAACAACAGTGGAACTGCCGTCCGGTGGCTCCATGGTCATCGCCGGTCTTATTCAGGACGACGTGCGTCAGGTTGTGTCGGGTATTCCCGGCATCAAGAACATCCCTGTTCTTGGCAGCCTTTTCCGCAGCCGCGAATTCATTCGCAACGAATCCGAAGTGGTGATCGTCGTCACACCTTATCTGGTGCGCCCCGTTGCGCGCACGAAGATCGCCCAACCAGATGATAATTTCATGCCAGCCGCCGATGGCGCCGGGTATTTCATGGGGCGCGTAAACCGGGTTTACGGCACCAAACAAGGCAACCTTCCCAAAGGCCGTTACACCGGCTCAATCGGGTTCATTCTCAAGTAATGCGTCGCTGTGACGAGTAAGGAATCAGCAATGAGTAGGCCAGCAAATCTAAAGTCCCCAATGGCGCCCCGTCTGCATGGCAGCCGACTGCCCACACGAGTGGCGACCAGTATCCTGATTGCAGGAACCCTGGCGCTTGCCGGTTGCGCGGGACATTCGAAAAGTCATTTCACCGTTGGTTCGGTGCCGTCGACCTATAAGACGAAGCACCCGATTATTATAGATGAGCAAGAGCAGACACTGGACATACCAGTTGCCAGCGACTCCTATGCCTTGCCACTGGCATCGGTTAGCGCGGTCGAAGGTCTGGCTTATAATTACAGGCGATCTGCAAGTGGGGCGGTGACTATTATGATGCCATCTGGTTCCGCCAATGCGCGAGCAGCACGAAAGATGGGCGACAAGATTGCATCCGTCCTGGGCAAGTCAGGCGTTCCCCACCATCGCATCCGCATGGTGACATATGATGCCAGCCAGCATGGTGCGACTGCACCTGTTCGCCTGTCCTACAATGCGATCAAGGCCAGCGTGGAGAAATGCGGTCAATGGACCGATGACCTGGCAAGCAGCCAGGAAGGCAACAAGAATTACAACAATTTCGGCTGTGCATCCCAAAGCAATCTGGCAACAATGATTGCCAATCCTGCTGACCTGCTGGGGCCGCGCGGCATGTCCGAAATCGACGCGGCGCGCCGTGGTGTTGGTATTGAAGACTGGCGTTCAAATGGCAGCGTGCTCCAGGGCCCGCCTGACACTGTGTACACGCGCTGATGCACCTAACAAGAACAGAAATCCTCAAGGGTTGAATCAAAGATGTCAGATCCGGCACACGACCAAATGCAACAACCAATCGATCCCGCCACGGCGGAACAGGTGGTTTATGAAGCACCGCAGGAACAGGCATATGCCGATCCTGCCATGGCTCAGGCGGCAGCTTCTGCCCCTGTCGAACCGCAGATTGTTGCGCCACCACCAGAAGATCTTAGCCACGTGCGCCCGGTGCCACGTGTGGCTATTCAGGCATTTTGTGAAACAGATGCCGTGGCCGGGTCCGTGGATGGTGCATCGCGCGACCGCCGCATGGCCAAGGCGCATGTGAAAGTTCAGCTGGGCGGCATCACAGCCGCTGTGGAATTCTACCAGACTGCAACCACGCCCAACCTGATCATCATCGAATCCCGCAAGACGGGAATGGAACTGATTGGCGAATTGGAAAAACTGGCTGATGTCTGTGACGAAGGCACAAATGTTGTGGTGGTCGGACATGTAAACGATGTTCAACTATACCGCGATTTGCTGTCGCGCGGTGTTGCCGAATACCTCGTGGCGCCGGTCAGCATGGGCGACATCATGGATATTGTCGGTGCGCTGTTCGTAAATCCCGAATTGGCCCCCTTGGGTCAAACGCTTTCATTTGTTGGCGCCAAGGGCGGTGTGGGTTCGTCCACTATTGCCCACAATGTTGCCTGGGCCATTTCCAGCAATTTTGAATCCGATGTGGTGCTTGCAGATTTCGACCTCGCATTTGGTACAGCCAATATCGACTTCGATCAGGATCCGGCCCAGGGTGTGGCGGAAGCTGTGTTCTCAGCCGACCGCATCGACGACACCTATCTCGATCGCCTGCTTGCTAAATGTTCTGATCACCTCAGCCTGTTGGCCGCACCATCAACGCTGGATCGCGAATATGATTTTGCCGAAGATGATTTCATGCCGTTGTTGGAAGTCGCGCAACGGGGAACACCCAATGTCATTGTCGACTTGCCCCATATGTGGACCGGTTGGGTGCGGCAGGTGCTCTCTCGTTCAGACAAGGTCATCATCACCGCGACGCCAGATCTGGCAAGCTTGCGCAACACCAAGAACCTGTTCGACATGATGGCCGAGTTGCGGCCAAATGATGAAAAGCCATACCTGGTGCTAAATCAGTGCAATGTGCCAAAACGACCAGAAATTTCGGTCGCCGATTTCACCGGTCCGCTGGGTGTCGATCCAACGATCATCATTCCGTTTGAACCGGCCCTGTTCGGCCTTGCTTCGAATAATGGACAAATGTTGTCTGAGACCGACCCCAAAAGTGAGGCCGCAGCGGCAATCGATACGCTGGCCCAAACGGTAACGGGGCGTCGCGAGGTTCTCGCGGCACCAGCCGGAGGCATGGGCGCACTCCTGTCGCGGTTTGCATTGAAAAAGAACAAATAAGTGACGGCTTAATCAGGCCGGGATAGAAATTTCAGGAGCAGGACAACAATGTTTGGTAAGCGCGGAGGCACCGGCACTGGCGGTGGAATAAAGAAGCCATTGGCAATGCCCCCGGAGGCTCAGCCCCAGGCAGCTGCACCGCCGCCGCCGCCTCAGCCGAGCGCCGAACAGGCAATTCCGGCTGCAGCACCTCTTGATCCGGGCACCCAGCCTGCGATGTCGGCAGAAATTGTTCAGGAACCGCCTCAGCCGGCCCCTGCGGCTGCGCCACTGCCACCAAAGAAAATCAAGACGGCTGCACCGTCAATGGTAGAGCCAATAGCAGCGCCCCAGGAAATTCGCATCAAGTCAGAAGAATATTATGATGTGAAGACCCAGGTGTTTTCGGCGTTGATCGACACGATTGATCTGTCGCAACTGTCAAAGCTCGACAATGACGGCGCGCGCGAAGAAATTCGTGATATCGTCAATGATATCATCGCCATCAAATCGATCGTCATGTCGATCTCCGAGCAGGAAGAACTGCTGGCCGATATCTGCAATGACGTTCTGGGCTACGGCCCACTGGAGCCTTTGCTGGAACGCGATGACATTGCCGACATCATGGTCAATGGTGCCCACAAAACCTATATCGAAGTAGACGGGAAAACCCAAAACACCAATGTGCGTTTCCGTGACAATGAGCAGCTGATGAATATTTGTCAGCGCATTGTGAGCCAGGTTGGCCGCCGCGTCGATGAATCGTCTCCCATATGTGATGCCCGTCTTGCCGACGGTTCGCGTGTGAACGTTATCGCGCCTCCTCTGGCGTTGGATGGGCCCACGCTCACCATTCGTAAGTTTAAGAAAGACAAGCTTACCCTGGACCAGTTGGTCAACTTTGGCGCAATCTCGCCTGATGGTGCAGAAATCCTGAAAATCATCGGTCGGGTGCGTTGTAACATCGTTATTTCCGGCGGCACCGGTTCGGGCAAGACAACGTTGCTCAACTGCATGACAAACTACATCGACGAAGATGAGCGCGTCATCACCTGCGAAGACTCCGCTGAATTGCAATTGCAGCAGCCCCACGTTGTGCGGTTGGAAACCCGTCCGCCAAATCTGGAAGGCGAAGGCCAGATCACAATGACGGATCTGGTCAAGAACTGCCTGCGTATGCGTCCTGAGCGCATCATCGTGGGTGAGGTTCGTGGCTCGGAAGTGTTCGACCTTTTGCAGGCGATGAATACCGGCCACGATGGCTCCATGGGTACGATCCACGCCAACTCACCGCGTGAATGTCTTTCCCGTATGGAATCCATGATCGCCATGGGCGGTTTCACATTGCCGCAGAAAACCGTGCGCGAGATCATCACAGGCTCCATCGACATTATCATTCAGGCGAAACGACTGCGCGACGGTTCCCGCCGTATCACCCATGTAACTGAGGTGATTGGCATGGAAGGGGACGTAATCATTACGCAAGACATTTTCCTGTACAATATTACGGGCGAAGACGCCGATGGCAAAATCATCGGTGAACATAATTCATGTGGCGTGGGCCGACCCAAAATGTGGGAGCGCGCACGTTACTACAACGAAGAGAACCGGCTGGCTCAGGCTTTGGATCAGTCAGAGAAGAAGTAACTGGCCGCTCAGTATTTGTTTTTGGGCAACGCCCTTGAGTTAAGCGTATCGGGTAACGACTATGAGCCTTCAGATCATCATGTTCGCCGGACTTGCCGCATTGACGGCCGGTGCCTTGGGTTATGCCCTGTTGTACAATTCGATTGCCAGCGAGAAAAAGACCTCGCAGCGCATGAAGAATTTCCAGGTGGATTCCAAGACCAAGCACAAGGTTCAGGCAAAACGGGTTGATGAAAAACAGCGCCGAAAGGCCCGCGAAGAAACTCTAAAGAACATTGATTCCCAAAGGGCTGCGGGCAAGAAAGCCGCGGCTCCGAGCCTTGGCCAAAAGCTGGTTCAGGCCGACATGACCATCTCTGTTCGAAAGTTTGCCGTCTATTCGGTGATTTTCGGAATTTTTGTGTTTATCGCTTTGTTTTTGTCAGGCCGCGTTCCGTTGCCCGTGGCGGCTGGATTGGGTTTCGTTGCCGGTCTTGGCGTACCGCGCTGGTATGTGGGATTTGTGCGCGCCCGGCGTTTCCGCAAGTTCATTTTGATTTTTCCAAACGCGATCGACATCATCGTGCGCGGTATTAAGTCCGGTTTGCCGCTCAATGATTGCCTGCGCATCATCGCAAACGATGCGGAAGAGCCCGTACGCTCAGAATTTCGCAAATTGGTTGAAGCCACTCAAATGGGCATCACGGTGCCCGATGCATGTGAGCGTCTATACCAAAGCGTGCCAACGCCCGAGACCAACTTCTTCTCGATCGTGATTGCGATCCAGTCGTCGGCGGGTGGTAATCTGTCGGAAGCATTGGGCAACCTGTCAAAGGTTCTGCGCGAACGCCGCCGTATGGCAGATAAGATCCAGGCATTCTCAACGGAAGCCAAGACCTCTGCAATCATTATCGGCTCCCTGCCATTTATTGTGGCCGGACTCGTGGCATTCACAACACCCGGCTATCTCGATCCACTTTTTAGCCATCCAACCGGAAAGAAAATAATACTCGGTTGTGCTGTTTCCATGGGCTTCGGCATCATGGTCATGAAAAAGATGATTAACTTCAAATTCTAGAACAATGCTGCGCGGCATCGGAAAATCGCCATGATCGACCTGTTAACACAACCAGAAAATCTGATCGCCCTGGCGACAGCCATCGCAGTGTTTGCCACCATTCTCACCGTGGCCATGCCAATGTTCGCCCGGGACAATCTTGGCGACAGGATGAAGTCGGTAGCGCTTGAGAGAGAGCAATTGCGGGCCCGTGAACGCGCACGCCTGCTAAATGAAAAGAAAGATGGCCGCACCAAAGTTACCAAGCGTGAGCCGGGTGCTGTTATTAAAACGATTGTTGAAAAGCTCAATCTGCGCACCGCCCTGGCCGATGAGAAAACGGAAGCCCAGCTCATTCAGGCCGGTTACCGTGGACAGTCTCCCTTGTTCCTGTTTCTGGGCCTGCGTTTTGGTCTGCCATTTCTCTTTATGGCCGTAGCCGCATTCTATTATTATGTCATCACGGGTGTTGAAGAAGACGCCGGGCTGAAGACCATGATGATTATATTATGTGCTGGCTTTGCGGGATTTTATGCGCCGCTAATGGTGGTTAAGAACCGCCTGAGTGCGCGTCAGCTTTCCATCACCCAGGCCTGGCCAGACGCGCTTGATCTGACCCTTATCTGCGTTGAATCGGGCATGACCATCGAAGTTGCGTTTAGAAAAGTGGCTGCCGAAATCGGCCCGCAATCTTTGGCCTTGGCTGAAGAACTTATGATCACGACCGCAGAATTGTCGTATCTCCAGGAGCGCCGGCAGGCCTATGACAATCTTGTCAGCCGTACCGGCCTTGAAGGTGTAAAGAACGTTGTGCTCTCGCTCATTCAGGCAGAGAAATATGGTACGCCCTTGTCAGCCGCGTTGCGGGTTCTCAGCCAGGAAAACCGTGACCAGCGTATGAACCTTGCGGAAAAGAAGGCAGCCGCTCTGCCACCAAAGCTGACAGTTCCCATGATGATCTGTTTCCTGCCCGTGCTGTTCTGCGTGATCCTGGCACCTGCACTCATCCGCGCGTTTGCTCTGTTTTAGGACATTCGAAGCCTAAACACTCCCGCAAACGCCTTGGGTTAGGCGGCGAGACTTGGTAAGGTCGCACAAATTCAGTGCAGGCCTGAACCATGATCAAAACCCGGCTGACAGACTATTTCCAAATTGAACACCCGATCCTGTCCGCGCCCATGGCGTTTGCAGCGGGTGGCAAACTGGCAGCCGCAGTCACCAATGCCGGCGCATTGGGGTTAATCGGCGGCGCCTATGGCGATGCCCAATGGCTGTCGCACCAGTTTGAAGCTGCGCAAAATGCGCCGGTTGGTTGTGGCTTTATCACATGGAACCTTCAAAAAGCGCTTGATGCATCTCCCGCACTTCTTGATAGCATCCTGGAGCGCCAGCCGCGGGCCATGTTCTTGTCATTTGGTGATCCAAAGCCGTTTGCCCAGACCATCATCAATGCCAACACGCCACTGATTTGTCAGGTACAATCCGTTGCCGATGCGCGCCGTGCGATTGACGTGGGTGCAAATGTTGTTGTGGCGCAGGGGGCCGAGGCAGGTGGGCATGGGGAAACCCGAGGAACCATGACCATCGTACCGGAAGTTGCGGACATCATCGCCAGATCGTCGCCAAAAACCTTGCTATGTGCGGCAGGCGGTATCGCCGATGGCAGAGGGCTTGCAGCAGCACTTGCCCTGGGGGCAGATGGTGTTGTGGTGGGGTCGCGGCTGTGGGCCAGTGAGGAAGCGTTGGTGCATCCCAACATGCTGGCCGCAGCATTGGAAGCCACGGGCGATAGCACGATCCGCTCCAGTGTGATGGATATTGCCCGTGAACTGGAATGGCCACAACGTTACACCGCGCGGGTTCTCAAAAACGCCTTCATTGACAGATGGCATGGTGATCTTGATGGATTGATCGCCAATGCCACGGAACAGGCGGCCTTGTGGAAAGACGCATGGCAACGCGGTGAAGTGGATACCGCCAACACATTTGTGGGGGAAGCGACCGGGCTGATCGACGATGTGCCGCCCGTGCGCGAAATTATTGAACGCCTTGTAAATGGTGCGGAGGAACACCTTGGGCGTGCGGCCGGCCTTGTCGTTGGGACCGGCGGCTAATTTTTGTCTTTTAGCTCGCTCCAGGCATTTTGTTCAGACAGCATTTGACGCAGGAATGCCACATTGCGTTCCGCCTCGTCGCTTTGCAATTCGCCCGCCGCAACTTTCTCGGCTTCCTTGAACCGACCCTGCAATCCGATAACCAATGCCAGGTTTTGGCGCACACGGCTGTCGGCTCCAGGCCGGTTGATGGCTTGTTGGAGATAAGTTTCCGCCGCGCGCAAATCGCCCGCCAGCAGATAGGACATGCCCAGATTGGAAAGAATGGAGGGTTCACCGGGTTTGAGATCTAATGCCCGGCGATATTGTGCGCGCGCCAGTTCTGGTTTGCCCATCTGGTCGTAGATGGCACCTTCGGCTGAATGCAGTTTCCAGTCGGGATTATCCGGGGTTTGCGCCCTCTGGATGGTCGCCAGGGCCTTGTTCAAATCACCAGCACCGGCAAGCGCCTTGCCATAGGCGGCCAGGACGCTGCGGTCTTCAGGATGATAGATTGCCACTTTTTGCATTACGGCGAGAGCCTGGTCGTTGCGTCCGGTCATCCGCAGCGCTGTGGCAAATTGCAGCCCGGTTTTCTTGACCTTGGGATCGCGTTCATACTGGCGCTGCCAATAACTTGTGGCCTGCTGTAGTTCGGTTTGGTTCATTTCTGCCACGGGCTTGCGCAGATTGGCCGGGACGCTTCCCGTTGTTCTGCGGTCTTTTGCACAACCAACCAATAATATGGCCGTTGCCAGTGCCAATACAGTGCCGCGAAAGGCAGCAGGCGTTTTTGACGATGCGCTGAACAGTCTCATCAAGGATATTCCTGTCACTCAATCACGCGGGTGGTCCCGCGATGCGTGGATTGCCAATAGCAGGGGACCGAGCCCCAGTGTGCCTTAAGAAATATTCTGTTAACCCTAATGGATCGTTAAGATGCCAACCGGCGAAGCGCGCGCAACAACACATTTGTGAGAGATTTCCATGTATTTTGACACCGACCCGGCCCAACACTTCGTGCAATCAGGCAAGAAGGCCGTTCCCATTCATCGTGTAGACCGGAAGGCATGGAAGAAGGGCGTGGATGGGTTGTCTTCCGTCGACCTGGCCTGGGCCAAGGCCAATGGTTTTTCGGCTGCGGCAGGAGAGACCTGTTTGATACCGGCAACCAACGGCACAATATCGGCTGTATTGTTTGGGGCGGGCGATCTTTCCAGTGAAAGCAGCCCAACCCCAAAGGACCGTCTTGGCCATGCCCGATTAGCCCGCACCCTGCCAAAGGGAAACTATATATTGGCCGGCGAAAACCCGACCACAGAAGACCAATTGTGCTGGGCAATGGGCGGATATTCATTTGATCGATATCGCAAACGCAAACATGCCACCCCCAAGCTTGTCTTGCCGTCAGGCCAACAGGGGCAGGCTGTACGCCGTCTGGCACAGGGTGTTTTCATCGCCCGCGACCTGATCAACACCCCCGCCAGCGATCTTGGTCCCGACAATCTTGAAGTGGCGGTGCGCAAACTGGCCAAACATCACGGGGCACGGGTGGCGACAGTAAAGGGCGATGCTCTGCTGACCAAGAATTTCCCCATGGTACACGCCGTGGGCCGGGCCAGCGCTGAAGCCCCCCGCGTCATCGACCTAAAGTGGGGCAAGTCCACCGATCCCAAAGTCACCTTGGTCGGCAAGGGTGTGACATTCGACACCGGAGGTCTCAACATCAAACCGGGCGCATCCATGTCCCTTATGAAAAAAGATATGGGGGGTGCCGCCAATGTGCTGGGCCTGGCCCACATGATCATGGACGCCAATTTGCCGGTTCGGTTACGGGTCATCATTGGTGCCGTAGAAAATGCCATTGCGGGCAATGCATTTCGCCCCGGTGATGTTCTTCAGTCGCGCAAGGGAATAACTGTCGAAATTGGTAATACAGATGCAGAAGGCCGCCTGGTGCTGGGTGACTGTTTGACCTTGGGCGACGAAGAAAAGCCGGAAGTAATGGTCGATATGGCGACCCTGACCGGCGCTGCGCGGGTGGCGGTCGGGCCAGACCTTGCGCCCTTTTATACCGATAATGAAAGTCTCGCCCATGACATCGGCGCACAATCGGTTGCGCGGCTTGATCCAGCCTGGCGCATGCCGCTTTGGGATCCCTACCAATCGATGCTGGCCTCCAAGGTGGCTGATGTGAACCACATCACTGCGGGAGGGTTTGCAGGCTCCATTACTGCGGCACTGTTTTTGTCTCGCTTTGTGGAGCAGACGAAATGTTGGGCACATTTCGACATTTTTGGCTGGGTGCCGTCAGACAAACCCTGGGCAGTTACCGGCGGCGAAGCCTGTGGCATTCGCGCATTGTTTGCAGTCCTGTCAAAACGTTACCCAACATAGACCGGGTTGAACTTGGCGCGACCTGGTGGCAATCTGATTCCGGTGCCGTAACGAACTGGATTGCAGATGGTCATGAATATCAAGCCGGGACAGGCCCTGTTATTGTGGCATCGGGTGATGCTGGAAAGCGCGCGCGATGACGTGCCAGACCTCAGTGTGCGCCAGATGGCAATATTGCTCACGATTTACCTCGATCCGCCACCACACACGGTGCGTGGGCTTGCCGCACATCTCAATGTCACCAAGCCTGTGATCACCCGCGCGCTGGATTCAATGGGCATTCTTGGGCTGGTAAGCCGACGACGCGATGAGCGGGATCGCCGCAATGTGCTCATTCAACGCACTGTAAAAGGCGCGGAGTTCATCGACAGACTGGCCCTTATGATTTCTTCGCAGGGTGAGACCATATCTTGAACGAAAAACGACCCGATCCAAGGCTCAATGCCTGGCGTGATGATCTTGCCGATGCGCGACTGCGTGGTGTGGTGACCGCCCCCCGTTTTGTCCAGGGGCACGAAAGGGCGGTATGCGTTCCCGTACTGGATATTCAAAACGCACCAGCAAAGGAAGCTGGTGTCGATACCCAATTGCTGATGGGAGATCGCGTGCGCGTTTTCGATGCGACAGGCGAATATTCCTGGGTGCAGGCATTCGGTGATGGCTATGTGGGATATGTGAAAAGCTCTGCCCTCAGCGACGATCTTTCCTCACCTACCCACATCGTGACGGCGCCCCGAACCTTTGTCTACGAACCGCCGGAGCTTCGCACGCCAGCGGTGGATGTCTTGTCCATGGGATCGGCGGTGCGTGTGCAGGCCTTTGTTGAAAACCGGAATAATCACTATGCCCAACTGGAAGATGGACGCCACCTCATGGCGCAGCACGTGCGTCCGGTTGAAGAAGCCGATGATGACTTTGTTGAAGTTGCCCTGAAGTTCTTGCACACGCCTTATCTTTGGGGAGGCACGAGCGGATTTGGGCTGGATTGCTCAGGATTGATCCAGCTTGCCCTGCGCATGTGCGCAAAGACCGTTCTGCGGGATACCGATATGCAATCCCAAAGCCTGGGCGAAGATCTTGGAGAGAATTTTTCTCCCCAGAACTACCAGCGCGGAGATGTTTTGTTCTGGCCCGGACATGTGGGGATCATGATCAGTGCAAGCGAACTGCTGGATGCAAATGGTGTGGCCATGGCCACAACACTTGGTCCACTTGGGCAAAAAGCCGGTGGGCTTGAAAAATACTATGGTGCACCAACCCGCGTTCGGCGTCTTGGCCGGGGATGATTAAACGTTAGCAGCGCACAGGGGCTGATCGATTTTGACCGGACAGGGCTGCCCGAATCCAGAGCGTCAATAACCCCGGCTGCGGTCTACCAGATGTTGCAATTCCTCACCGCGCTCGTAGCGGTCAATTTGAGTGCGCACATGGCTTGCCAATGTTGCCGGGTCACTGACCGCCGCCATATGGGGCGTTAGAATTGCATTGTTGAAAGTCCATAACCGACTGTTGGCTGGCAAGGGCTCGGTCTCGAAAACGTCAAGCGACACCCCGTGCAAAACGCGCTCATCAAGGCAGGCAATGATGTCGGCCTCTACCTGACTGCCACCGCGGCCGCCATTGATGACAACCGGAGCGCCAAACGGGCCGTCTTTCGAGAGTTTCTCAAACAGGTCGCGGTTTAATATGCCATGGGTGGCTGACGTGTGTGGCAGCAGAGAAACCAGAATATCCGTCTTGGAAAGAAACGCATTCAATTGCCCGTCGCCATGGTAAGTGACAACATCTTTGACTGATTTTTGCGTACGAGACCAACCGCAAACGTTAAACCCAAGAGCCAGCAGAGCCGTGGCACAGGCGCTACCCAATTCCCCCAGTCCCATAATTCCAACAGTGAGTTCGTTACTGGCAGGCTGGGGGTGAATTTCCTTCCACTCGCGTTTGCGCTGTAATGCGTCATATCCCCTTTGCCGGCGTGTGTGCATCAACACCTGCAGGACAACCCAATTGCACATATGCCCTGTGAGATTTGGATCAACAAAGCGAACCAGGGGAAGGTCTGGCAGTGCCGGGTCGCGCAATATGGCATCCACACCCGCGCCAAGCGAAAAAATAATTTCCAGATTGGGAAGTGATGCCAGCATCCCAGGTTCTGGCTTCCACACAACAGCGTATTGAATGCGTTGTGGTTCATCTGCGCGGCCCGTATCTGGATTGGGCGCAACAACGGGACGTTCAGCAAACTCTTGCATGAACCGCGTCAGCTGAACATCGGGATGTAAATCCAGATCAATCAAAATGCTATCGGCCATCGTCATTCAGCCTCTCCGGTGGTGTTCAGCAAACGGTTCCTGTTGCGGTTAAAATGCAGAATTCCCATCATCGCAATGACATTGGTAATGCCATTGGTGTCCACTGCTTCCAGAGCCTGTTGCAGGGTCAGAGTGAAGGGAAATGTGCGCTCAGCTTCGTTCTCTGCACCCGCTTCGCTGCTTAATTTTGATGCGTCCACCTCAGCATAATACAGTTCGATCACTTCATCGGTCATGCCAGGAGAGGTGAGAAAAGCAAGCTGGTGTTCCATTCTGCTTGCCACCAACCCGGTTTCCTCCAGCAATTCACGGTGAGCCGCCTGTGCACTGGTCTCGCCTTCATCAATCAGGCCAGCAACAATCTCGGCACACATTCCCTTACCTGTGCCCATTTGCGCCGCCAGACGGAACTGGCGAACCATCACCAACCGCTCCAATTGGGAGTCGTAGACAATGATCGCCACCGCATTGGGCGCGGCCATGATCTCGCGTTTGATTTCACGCGGCGGGGTGTCCTCGTCTTCCGTATAGGAGATCAGATCCACTCTGCGAAAACCGCGATAGGCGACTTTCCTGTTCGTAATCGAAACCGCATGCGCCTGGTCGCGAACAGGGCCGTCACCGAAACGGCTCATTGGTTGACGATACCCGCCGGAGCGGTTGCAAGATCAAACGCTGCTGCCATCAAGGCTTTGGTATAGTCATCCCTTGGCTCGTCAAATATCTGGCGTGACGGCCCCTGTTCAACCACCTTGCCCAGGCGCATGACAATGACTTCATTGGCCAGCGCCCGCACAACTTTCAAGTCGTGGCTAATGAAAAGATAGGCAAGATTGCGTTGTTCCTGAAGCCGCAGCAACAATTCCACCACCTGCGCCTGCACGCTCATGTCTAAGGCGGAAGTTGGTTCGTCCAACATCACAAACTTGGGTTCCAGCACCATCGCCCGGGCGATCGCCATGCGCTGGCGCTGGCCGCCAGAAAATTCGTGCGGATAGCGGTGGCGTGTTTCAGGGTCCAGTCCCACCTCTTCCAATACGGAAGAAACGGTGGCGTCAATTTGTTCAAATGTCTGCCCAGGTTTGTGAATATGAAGCCCCTCGGCAATGATTTCAGCAACCGACATGCGTGGCGACAGTGAACCATAGGGGTCTTGAAACACGATCTGCATTTCGCTGCGCAGGGGCTTCATTTCATTAAACGAGTAGCTGTCGATATCCTTGCCGACAAAAGCGATTTTTCCTTGTGACGAGATCATTCGGGTCAGCGCCAGCCCCAGTGTGGTTTTTCCTGATCCGGATTCGCCGACCACACCGAGCGTTTGCCCGGCCCGCAATTTAAGGTCGATACCGTCGACAGCTTTCACGTGATCAACGGTCTTGCGCATGAATCCCTTCTTGATGGGAAACCACACCTTGATGTCATCACCTTGCATGATGATTTCGGCGTTTTCATCATGCGCTGGCGGTTCACCCTTTGGTTCAGCCGCCAGCAGGTGTTTGGTGTAGTCGTGTTGCGGGTTGTCAAAAATATCAGCGGTCGCGCCGGTTTCCACAATCTCGCCTTGGGTCATGACGCAGACCCGGTCGGCGAATTTTCGAACGATCCCCAGATCATGGGTGATGAACAGCATGGACAGGCCTTTATCAGCCTTCAGCTTGTTCAGCAGTTCCAGAATCTGCGCCTGCACGGTCACATCAAGTGCCGTTGTTGGTTCGTCCGCAATCAGCAATTTTGGTTCATTGGCCAAGGACATGGCAATCATAACGCGCTGGCGTTGGCCGCCGGACAATTGATGGGGAAATGCCCCAAGGCGTTTTTCCGGGTCGCGGATACCCACCTGATTGAGGAGTTCAATGATCCGGGAGTGACCGCCATCTTCCCCCAGATGGCCATGCAAAGACAGAATCTCACCGATCTGTCGTTCAATCGTGTGGAGCGGATTGAGCGAAGTCATGGGCTCCTGAAAGATCATTGTCACATCATTGCCGCGCACACCCCGCAATTCGCGTTCACTGGCAGTCAGCAAATCCTGGCCTTCAAACACAATACGGCCCGAAGGATGACTGGCCGGCGGGTAGGGCAGCAGTTTCAATACGGAAAGTGCAGATACTGATTTACCTGACCCGGATTCCCCCACCAGGGCGACCGTTTCACCCTTGTTGATATCGAACGAGATGTTCCTGACCGCATGGGTGGTTGTACCGGCGGCGGTGAATGTCACCGAAAGATCTTCGACTTTAAGGAGCGGTTCGGTCATCGGCGGGTCACTCGAAAGTCTTGCGAGGGTCGAACGCATCGCGCACGGCCTCACCAATGAAAATGAGCAGTGACAGCATAACCGAAATCACCACGAACCCCATGAGGCCCAGCCACGGCGCCTGGAGATTGTTCTGTCCCTGTTTCAGCAGTTCGCCCAGGGAAGGCGACCCAGGTGGCAGGCCAAACCCCAGAAAATCAAGCGAGGTGAGGGCGGTAATGGAGCCGCTGAGTATGAAAGGCATGAATGTCAGTGTTGCCACCATGGCGTTTGGCAGCAAATGGCGGAACATGATGGTCCCATTGCTCACCCCAAGGGCGCGGGCAGCGTTCACATATTCAAAGTTGCGGGCGCGCAGAAACTCCGCGCGCACGATGCCAACGAAACCGGTCCAGGAAAACAGCAACATGATCGACAGCAAAATCCAGAAGCCAGGCGGCAAAACTGACGCCACAATGATCAGCAGATAGAGCAGGGGAATCGATGTCCAGATTTCGATGAAACGCTGGAAGATCAGGTCCACCCAACCGCCATAATATCCCTGCACTGCGCCAGCCGAAACACCAATGACAGCAGACAAAGCGGTCAGCACCAGTCCAAAAAGAACGGAAATTCGAAAGCCGTAAATCAAGCGCGCAACCACATCGCGGGCCTGGTCATCGGTGCCGAGCCAGTTCCAATTGCCATAATTACATTGCGCGTCGTTTACCCCGTCTGGGAATTTGCGACAGGCCTCTTCGGTCGACAATCGCCAGGTCGGCGGCGAAGGCGCCGGACGTGGCACATCTGCGTTCACCGTTTGGTAGGAATAGCGAATTGGCGGCCACAGCATCCAGCCATTGGCTTCTATTTCTTCAATATTGACCGGGTCGCGGTAATCCGTGACCGGCAGGAAACCGCCAAATTTTTCTTCCGGGTAATCCACAAAGACGGGGGCAAGAAGTTCGCCCTTATAGGAAACCAGAATAGGCCGGTCATTGGCAATGAACTCGGCACAAAGGGTGAAGAAAAACAGAAACAGGAAGATCCAAAATGACCAATAACCGCGTCGGTTGGCCTTGAAATTGGACCACCGCCGCTGGTTCAGTGGAGAAATCCGCGGCCGCTTGCTCACAGGTGATTTTGCAACTTTATCTAAGGTCACGTCAGACATCGCGCCTCTCAAAGTCAATGCGCGGGTCGATCAGCGTGTAGGTAATATCGGATAAGAGCGAGACCAACAGGCCCATCAGTGAAAAGATATAGAGTGTCGCGAAAACCACCGGATAGTCGCGGTTCACCGTGGACGTGAATGCCAATAGGCCCAGACCGTCCAGCGAGAAAATCTGTTCAATCAATAATGACCCGGTGAAGAATGCGGAGATAAACGCACCGGGAAAACCGGCGATCACAATCAGCATCGCATTGCGAAACACATGGCCATACAAAACCTTGCGTTCTGACAAACCCTTGGCGCGGGCAGTCACCACATATTGTTTCTTGATCTCATCAAGAAAGGAGTTTTTCGTCAGCAATGTGGTCGTTGCGAATGCGGACAGTGTCAGCGCAATCAGCGGCAGTGTCATGTGCCAGAAATAATCGACGATCTTGCCAAACAGGGAAAGCTCATTCCAGTTTTCAGACACCAGTCCCCGCAATGGAAACAAATCCCAAAATGAGCCTCCAGCAAAAAGGATGATCAGCAATATGGCAAAAAGGAAACCGGGAACCGCATAGGCGATTGTGATGATGCCGCTGGTCCACACATCAAATTTTGAACCATCGCTGACAGCTTTTCGGATGCCCAGCGGAATTGAGATACCATAGGATATAAGCGTGATCCAAAGGCCCAGGGAAATTGACACCGGCAGTTTTTCGATGATCAGATCAAGAACGGATATGGACCTGAAATAGCTCTCGCCAAAATCGAAACGGGCGTAATCGGAAACCAGCTTGAAGAACCGTTCATGGGCCGGTTTGTCGAAACCAAACTGCTTTTCCAGCTTCTCGATAAATTCGGGATCCAGCCCTTGCGCACCGCGATATTTCGATGAACCGCCACCGGCAGACGCATTGGTTTGGGCGCTGTCACCCGCGTTGCTGAAGTCACCGCCGCCACCGGTAATCCGGTCGGTCGCATTGCCGCCCTGGCCCGTGATCTGCGCAATGACCTGTTCAACTGGCCCGCCGGGCGCAAACTGAATCACGGTAAAAGAAAGCAACATAATGCCCAAAATCGTGGGGACGATTAACAGCAGACGTCTGAGAATATAGGCGCCCATGCTTTGGTCGTTTCTCCTCTGCGCTGCACCGTGCCTGGGGCACGTGACAGGCTTTGATCAGCCTTTGCCGATCGCTGCTGCTTTTTTCTGGTCGAACCACCATGTGGATTCAACCGGAAATCCGAAATCCGGTTTTTTGTCTGGCATGCCAAACATGTCCCAAAATGCCACCCGGTGATTCGCCGAATACCAATTTGGAATCCAGCTATGCGTGGAACGCAATACCCTGTCGAGTGCATTGAGCACAACGGTCAACTCGTCCCGGCTTTGTACCGTGCTGACTTTCGCAATGAGAGCATCAACCGCGGGGTCTTTAATACCTGCATAATTGGTGTTGCCAGGCGTTTGCGCCAAGGCAGATCCAAATAATTGTTCCAGTGTTTCCCGCGAGGGGGTTGCGCCATAGCTGCGTGCCAATCCGGTCACGTCAAAATCATATGTGTCGAGACGTTTGGTATATTGAGCCGGATCCACAAGCCGGATTTCTGCGGCGATGCCAAGCAGTTTCAAGTTGGCAACAAATTTGCCCAAAATGCGCTCAAAAGTCGGAGAGCGGATGAGGAATTCAAGGGTGAACACCTGGCCCTGCCCGTCAACCAATTGTCGTCCCTGGCGCTTCCAGCCTGCTTCTTTAAGAAGATTACTCGCTTCGCGCAGCCGCGCCCTGTCGCGCCCGGAACCGTCGGAAGGCGGTTGCAAAATAGCATCGCCAAAAACCTCCGGGGACAGCTGGTCGCGCATGGGTTCCAGCAGTTTTAATTCACTTGCAGAGGGTTTGCCCTGGGCTTCAAATTCGGACCCCACAAAGAAGGAATGGGTGCGCGAATAGGCATCAAAGAAGAAGTTCCGGTTGGTCCATTCAAAGTCAAAACACAGGCCGATGGCTTGCACGGTGCGTTTGTCGGCAAATTTGGCGCGCCGCCGGTTCACAGCCCATCCCTGAAACGAAGGCAGCTTTTCGGCTGGAAACAATTCCTGCCGAACCCGGCCAGCCACACGGGCAGGGAAATCATATTCTGTTGCCCAGGTTTTCGATGTGAACTCTTCGCGAAAGTGAATATTGCCCTTTTTAAAAGCTTCAAATGCGGCCTGGCGTTCCCGGTAAAATTCAATGCGCAGGACATCGAAATTGTACTGCCCGATGGCAAAGGGCAAATTGCGTGCCCAATAATCTTCAACTCGCCCATACTCAATATAGCTGCCTGCGCTGAAACGCTTCACCTGATAGGGACCGCTGCCCAGCGGAGGCTCCTGGCTCGTCTCGGCAAAGGGCTGATTTTCATAATAGGTCTTGGAAATGACTGGCATCACGGCTGCGGTCAAAATCGACCGGTCGGATTGTTTGCCGTTAAAAACCAGTTCCACAGTCGTGTCATCAATTGCCCGCGCCTCGACCAGTTCTTTCAAGGACAGCGCCAGTGATGGATGCCCCTGTTCTTTGAACGTGGTGTAGGAAAACGCCACGTCATGGGCGGTAAGCTGTGTTCCATCGTGCCACTTGGCCTGGGGGCGAAGCGAAAACCGATAGGTATTCCGGTCTTCTGAAATCTCAACCGATTGCGCCAGCAATCCGTAAAGTGCCGAAGCCTCGTCCAGCGGCGCGATCATGAGGGCATCGAAACAGGCCTCCATGCGCGGTGGGGCATTTCCCTTCAGGACAAAAGTGTTGAGCGTATCGAAGGTCTGGGGATTTTGATTAAACGCCCAATTGGGCACGCTGAAATTGAACGAGCCGCCTTTCGGCGCATCCACATTCACATATCGGAATTGGCCATAGTCAGCCGGATATTCCAATTCCCCAAAAGCCGACAATCCATGAAGGGGGCGGCCCACCGGATTGGCGGCCAGCGATATATTAGGCAGGCTTGCCAGCGGGCCCGCCAATAATGCAGCAGCAGAAATTTGGCCAAATTGGCGGCGTGTCAAATTGCCATTTGAATGAGAACTCATCGCTATAAACCCAGCCTAATTTCCACCGGTCGCCGCAGCCTTCTTGGGATCAATCCACCAGCTTTCCTGATCATATCCACGAAATTCAGGTTGGGGCCGGGGAATTTCAAATTTATCCCAACGGGCAACCCGGCTTTTCGACAGGTGCCATTGCAAAACGTAATAGTGTTCAAACAACAATATCCGGTCCAGCGCCCGTGTTGCTGCCACCAGTTCGGCGCGATCCGTTGCGGCGATAATCATGTCCACCAATTCATCTACAACCGTGTTCTTGATGCCCGCCCAATTACGAGAACCGGGTTCATCAGCTGCCGTGGTGGACCAGTAATCCCGTTGTTCATTGCCCGGCGAACTGGACTGGATGGCACCGGCCACAACCGCATCATAGTCAAAGTTGCGATACCTTTGAACAAATTGCGACGTGTCTACAATTCTCAGTGTGGCCGTAATGCCCAAACGTTTCAGCGCATTGATCCATGGGGCGTTCACCCGTTCGCTCGCCGGATTGCTGCCCAATATTTCAAACTCAAAGGGTTTGCCGGTCTTTTCGTTTACAAGTTTCGAGCCCTCGCGCTTCCAGCCAGCCTTGCCGAGAAGCTGAAACGCCTCGCGCAGGAACTTGCGGGCATCACTGCGCTCTTTGTACTCAGGCTGCTCATAGGGCTGAGTGAATAATTCGTCGGGAACACGGCCTTTGAAGTTCTGCAATATTTCCAGTTCCCGGCCTTCGGGCATGCCGCTTGACGACATTTCTGTGCCGCCAAAGAATGTGGCTGTGCGGTTATATTGACCGTAAAACAGATCGCGGTTCATTTGCTCAAAATTGAAAGCAAGGTTCAGTGCCTTGCGGACATTGCGGTCCTGGAACAATTCCTTGCGCAGGTTCGGCACCCAGCCGATCATCGGGTAGGATGATGTTTCGTCAAATTCTTCCAGCTTCACCTTACCGTCTTTCACAGCCGGGAACGTATATTCCGTCGCCCAGCGTTTGGCCTGGTTTTCATCACGAATGTCTTCGAAACCACCCTTTTGAAAGGCGATGAAGATCGCATTTTCGTCGCCAAAATAGGTGTATTTCCGGCGGTCAAAATTGTAGCGGCCTTTGCGCACGGGCAGGTCTTTGGCCCAGTAGTCGGCCACTCTTTC
Organism: uncultured Rhizobiaceae group bacterium; assembly: GCA_937930845.1. Classification (GTDB taxonomy): domain Bacteria; phylum Pseudomonadota; class Alphaproteobacteria; order Rhizobiales; family Rhizobiaceae; genus Pseudahrensia. Next base: position 135,745 of record CALHBJ010000008.1, on the reverse strand, counting down.
CCATTCGATGCTGGAACCGGTATTGAAACTTGCTATGCGATAAGGCCCGCTGCCCAGCGGCGGTTCCAGTGTGGAATCGCCAATGTCGCGTTTCTTGCCATTGGCATCGGTTCCCTCCCACCAGTGTTTGGGCAGCACCGGCAGGTCGCCCATGATCTGCGGCAATTCCCGATTGCCTTTTTGATCAAAGACAAAGGTCACCTGTTTGGGATTGTCGACAATCACTTCCTTAACGTTGGCAAAATAGCGCACGTGCTGGGGAGACTGGGCCTTCAATGTCTCCATCGACCATTTAACATCTTCGGCCGAAATTGGCTTTCCATCATGCCATTTTGCATCCGGATGGAGGCGGTAGGTGGCGCTTGAAAAGTCGTCGGGATAACTGAACTCGCTGCCAATCAGCGGGTGGGAAACGGCAGGTTCATCAACGCTTTGAGACATGAGCGTGTCCCACAAAATACCACCAAATGAGGTCAGTCCGGCGGCAGCGCGCCCTTTGACAACAAATGGGTTGAAACTGTCGAAAGAGCCCACAACTGCGGAATTCAGCGTCCCCCCCTTTGGAGCGTCAGGATTTACGTGGTCGTAATGCTTGAATTTGTCTTGATATTTGCTGGTGCCGATCAGGGAAGTGGTGGTGTGCCAGACTTTCTCCAGCGCCATACCTGTTGTGGAACCATATGCACCGGTAAGAACAAGTGAAACGGCAAGGGGGGCGAGGACAGAGCGCAAAACAAACTTCACTGGCATTTCTCCGAACGGCAAAAAGAGTTTGAAATGAAACTATGGAGTCAATTGTGTACGTCAAGGTACGAAACTGTGACCAGCGCAGCCAAATGCGCAACTCGTCGCATTTAAACTACAAAAAAAGCCGGATCGCAGACCCGGCTTTTCAACAATATTCGCGATATATTCGGGCAATTAGCCTTCCGGCAAAGGTGCCGGTGTTGCTGCCAGAGAACGCAGATAGGCAACCATGGCCGCACGTTCGGCTACTTTTTTCAGCCCAGCAAAGCCCATCGATGTGCCCTTCACGTGGTCTTTTGGCTTGTAGAGGAATCCATTGAGTTCGTCATAAGTCCAGGTTTTGTCTGCACCATAGGCTTTCAGTGCCGATGAATATCCAAATCCATCTACGGCAGCCATCTGGCGGTTAACGATTCCATAGAGGCCAGGGCCAACCTTATTGGCACCACCTTCATTAAATGTGTGACAGGCGGCGCATTTTTTCGCCGCTTTTTCGCCAAGCGCCAAATCGGCAGACGCCAAAAGTGGTGCAATGGGTTCAACCACTGGCCCGGTGTCTGCGGCCTGGGTCGATGCTTCTGCTTTACCGCCTTCAATGACATATCCGGCTTGCTTGGGCGTATCGCTGTGATACAGCTCCTCCGCCAGAAAATTCACGCCCAACACCAAAAATGCCATGGTCAGCAGGGCTGCAAAAATTTTGTTCCACTCAAAAGAGTCCATGCGACAGGCTCCGAATTCGCAAAGGTAAGGGCCTCACGGTTCAGTTCATACCGCTGATAGGGGAAGCCCGGTGTTCGGCGCGGAAACTAGGTCTTTTGTCTGGGCGTTGCAACACCTATAAACGCTCATTCTGTGAGACTTTTTAGGCATAATCGGCATGTCATTTTCCAAGAACCTCGTTTTGGTCCCCGCGCGCATGGCTTCAACACGATTGCCAGACAAACCCATGGCGGATATCGCCGGTTTGCCCATGATCGTGCAGGTGATGAAACGGGCCCAGGAGGCCGATGTGGGACCGGTTGTCGTTGCCACTGATTCTGTTGAGGTGATGAAGGCGGTGCAAAGCCATGGCGGGGAAGCGGTTTTAACCCGCGCCGACCACCCTTCCGGGTCAGACAGGATATTTGAGGCCATTGAGAAACTGGACCCCAAGGGCGAAATTGAAACCATCGTCAATGTCCAGGGCGATCTGCCGACAATTGACCGCATGTCGATACGTGCCAGCTTGATTCCCTTGCACAACAAGGACGTGGCTCTCGCCACATTGGCAACAGAAATAGTTGTGGAAGAAGAAAGGGCCAACCCCAATGTGGTGAAACTTGTGGGAACGCCGAGCGCTGAAAACTGTTTGCGGGCGCTTTATTTCACCCGTGCCACCGCGCCCTATGGCGATGGCCCGCTTTATCACCATATCGGCCTCTACGCCTGGCGGCGCTCTGCCCTGGCGCGATTTGTCAGCCTGCCGCCATCTGCATTGGAATTGCGCGAAAAGCTTGAGCAATTGCGCGCCCTCGAAGACGGAATGCGCATTGATGCCGCCCTCGTTGACACTGTTCCGCTAGGTGTCGATACTCCCGCCGATCTTGAACGGGCAAGGGCCATGTTGGACAACTAGTCGCACCTTGTTCGCACACTCAATCCGCATTTCTTAGGGCAATCGACCAATCATGAACGATAAAACTGGCAACATCGCCTTCCAGGGCGAACCGGGGGCGAATTCCGATACCGCCTGTCGCAATGTTTATCCAGAAATGACGCCGGTGCCCTGTGCAACGTTCGAAGATGCTTTCGACGCGCTGCAATCGGGCGTCGCTGAACTGGCCATGATCCCGATCGAAAACACAATTGCCGGTCGCGTTGCCGACATCCACCATCTTTTGCCCCATTCAGGGTTTCACATTGTTGGGGAATATTTCCTGCCCATTCGCTTTCAGCTCATGGCATTGCCGGGTGTGGGCATTGAAGACATCAAGACGGTCTATTCCCATGTTCATGGGCTGGGCCAGTGCCGCAACATCATCCGTGAGCACCGCTGGGAAGCGGTAACGGCCAGCGATACGGCAGGGGCAGCACGGCTGATCGCGGATCGTCAGGACAAGCAAGCCGCCGCCCTGGCGCCTGAACTCGCAGCCGAATTATATGGTCTCAATATTCTGAAACGTGATGTGGAAGACGCCGATCACAACACCACGCGGTTCGTTATTCTATCGCGGGAAGCGCAAATTCCGCCTGTCGAGGCAGGGGACGCCATCACCACATTTGTGTTCCGTGTGAAAAACGTACCCGCAGCGCTGTACAAAGTGATGGGCGGGTTCGCCACCAATGGGGTCAACATGACCAAGCTGGAGAGCTACCAATTGGGTGGAACATTTACCGCAACACTGTTCTACGCCGACATTGAAGGGCATCCAGAACAGGAAAATGTCCGTTTGGCACTGGAAGAGATGGATTTCTTCTGCGCGGAAAAACGTATCCTGGGCGTCTATCCAGCAATCAGCGACCGAATCTGAGTTTTTTAAGGCCGCTCACGAATTTGTGTGGTCACATACATCTGACATTCAGTGTTTTAGTGCTACAAAATCCTCATGTTACGTTATGTCACTTTTTTGATGCTGTCGCTTTTCATGTTCACCGCCTCCGGTGCGCACAAGGTGATGGCACGCCATCTCACCAGCCCCATTTTGGCGGCGGCTGTGGTGGCAGATGCGCAATCAACCAGTCCTGTGCCCCCTGTAACGGGCGGATTTCATAAGGCCAGTGAAAAGTGTTGTGAGCCAACAGGCTCCAAGGACACCACAGTGGATCTTTGTCTGTCACCCTATATCAGCGTCAGCGAGGCCAACCCGGTCAGCCTAAGCTGGAAGATGGTGCGCTTGCCATTCTTATCGCTGACAAGTGGGGACGGGACACGCGCCCAACCCAGTAAAAGACCTCCGCGAATTCTCCTTTAGCCATCAAACCTGCGCAATTGGTGCGCAATTTTTGACGTTACTGGAGTAGACTATCGTGATTGATAAACGTTCATTTCTGGCGGGCGCATTAGCGTCTGTACTTGCCCCCGTGATTGCCGGGGAAACTGCCTTAGCCCATCACACGAAGAAACGCCGCAAACGCAAACCGTTTAGGGTTGCTGATCGGTTCAAACCACAAACGGTCCGCTTTCGCGGATATGCGCCGGGAACAATAGTGGTCGACCCTGACAACCATTTTCTCTACCTGGTGCAATCGCGCAGTACCGCGCGCCGCTATGGCGTGGGTGTTGGCAAGGCCGGCCGTTCTTTTCGTGGCACTGCCCAGATCAAACGCAAGGCGAAATGGCCAAGCTGGACGCCTACGCAAAATATGATCAGGCGTGAACCTCAAAAATATGCCCGATATGCCAGTGGCGTGCCCGGCGGCCCCGGCAACCCTTTGGGCGCGCGGGCGCTCTATCTCTACAAAGGGGGCAGGGACACCTATTACAGAATTCATGGCACAACACAGCCCTCCAGCATTGGCCGTTCCGTATCGAATGGCTGCATCCGGATGCTGAATGAGCATGTGGCAGATTTATATGAACGGGTGCCGCTGGGTTCCCGGGTGGTGGTGCTGTGAAGTTTACGGACATAAATGACACAACCGGCGCAGACATGGGACGCCGACAATTGATGCTGGGAGCCACAAGCGCAGCGGCGCTTTTATTGGCCGGGTGTTCCAATGCGAGAAAACGCAGCGGTCCCCGCCTGTCGGCCTTGCGGCGGCGTGGACAGGAAACGGCCTATTATCGCGAGATATATGGCCCGTTACCGAACGAACGTTTCCCCATACCCGCAGTTGATCTCAAACTTATCAAATCTCAATACTGGCGCAAGGAAGTGCCCAACACGACAGGCGAAAAGCCCGGCACGGTGGTGGTCGACACAAACTCTTTCCATCTCTACTGGACCATGCCGGAAGGCCGCGCCATGCGATACGGTGTGGGGCTTGGCAGAGCCGGTTTCGAATGGTCGGGCCGGGCGCGTGTCGCCTGGAAGCGGGCCTGGCCAAAATGGACCCCGCCAGCCGAAATGATCGAGCGGCAACCGGAGCTTGAGAAATGGAGCGCCCGCAATGGCGGCATGCCGCCGGGATTGGAAAACCCGCTGGGCGCACGCGCGCTTTATATTTTCCAGGGTGATGTGGATACGCTTTACCGTCTCCACGGTTCGCCCGAAGTCTCCAGCATAGGCAAAGCCGTTTCCAGCGGTTGCGTTCGTTTGCTCAATCAGGACGTGATTGATCTGTACAATCGCGTCCCGTCCAACTCGCCTATCGTGGTTCTCTAAACACAATCCGCTCACGGAAATTTCTGATTTCAGTTTGCGTGAAAGAGCCCCGGCACATGGGGACTAGGGCTCTGACATGCAAAAAGGGCGGCCACCGAAACCGGTGGTCGCCCCTTTTCGTGTTGCAAGTGGTCGGATCAATTCAAAACTGATCGATCAGCCCCGCAGTCGCGTCAATTCCCTCACCAACATTCAGTTTTGGGTTTGGCAATGACACGCCTATTTCAATGCGGCGTCAGTAATTTCCGAAGTCCAGGCCCCTTCAGGTGCCTTGGTGATGACCGGATCAGAACCCGCTGCCAGCAATGTTGCAACCGTGCGCTCATAATCAGCTGGATCGAGTGCGCCATTTGACCCGGCGGTCAGCTTGGCAATCTCGCCCATCATGCGCTTCTGGTGTTTTTCGGTTTGAGCACCGGAGGCATCATTTTCCAGTACGATTTCTGCAGCCTCGTCGGGATTGGCTTCGGCATATTTCCAGCCCTTCATGGATGCACGTACAAAACGCACCATACGGTCTTTAAACGCCGCGTCCTTGAGGTTGTCTTCCAGCACGTAAATGCCGTCTTCAAGTGTTGCCACGCCTTGATCTTCATATTTGAAAACCACCAGGTCATCGGCACTCAAACCGGCATCAATGATCTGCCAATATTCATTATAGGTCATGGTGGAAACGCAAGCCGCCTGCTTTTGCAGGATTGGGTCCACGTTGAAGCCCTGTTTCAGAACCTTAACGCCATTGGCGGAGCCATCTGTGGCAATGCCAAGTTTGCTCATCCAAGACAGGAACGGATATTCATTGCCGAAGAACCACACACCAAGTGTTTTTCCTTTGAAATCAGCCGGGGTCTTGATGCCGGAATCCTTGCGACATGTGAGCATCATGCCCGATGATTTGAACGGCTGGGCAATGTTGACCAGCGGTACGCCTTTTTCCCGTGTGGCAAGAGCCGAGGGCATCCAGTCAAGAACCACATCAGCACCACCGCCAGCCAGAACCTGGGCTGGCGCAATGTCGGGGCCGCCAGGTTTGATTTCGATGTCGAGGTCTTCTTCCTTGTAGAAGCCTTTGTCCTTTGCCACGTAATAACCGGCGAACTGGGCCTGCGTGACCCATTTAAGCTGTAGTGTAACCTTGTCGGCAGCATTGGCCATCACCGTGGTCATCGACAGCGCCCCGGCAGCAAGCAAGAGTGCGAGTTTCTTCATAATCAGTCTCCTTATCATGTCCTTCCAGAACGGATGGACGGATGCCAAAAAGTGACGGCCCTTTCGATGAGCGCCACGCCCCCGTAAAATGCGGAACCAGCAAGAGCGGCCACCGCGATCTCGGCCCATACCATATCGACATTCATGCGCCCGACCTCTGTTGAGATGCGAAAGCCCATGCCGACAATGGGAGTACCAAAGAATTCAGCCACGATTGCACCGATCAGCGCAAGGGTGGAATTGATTTTCAATGCGTTGAATATGAACGGTGCCGCAGCAGGCAGCCGTAACTTGGTGAGTGTCTGCGACCACGAGCCCGCATAAGTGCGCATGAGGTCACGTTCCATGGCACCTGCCGATGCCAGCCCCTGAACCGTATTCACCAGCATGGGAAAGAAGGTCATGACCACCACAACAGCAGCCTTGGACTGCCAGTCAAAACCAAACCACATCACCATAATGGGTGCCACGCCAATGATCGGCAGCGCGGATACAAAATTGCCAATGGGCAACAACCCGCGTTGCAGGAAGGGCGAACGGTCAACGAGCAGGGCAACAATGAAACCTGAACCGCAACCAAGCACATAGCCAATAAGGGCCGCCTTCAAGAAAGTCTGCTGAAAGTCCGCCCACAAGGTGGGCACCGAACTGATGATCCGCGCCCAGATCATGGAAGGTGGCGGCAGCAGGACAAATGGCACATTGAGCCCGCGCACCAGCAATTCCCACACCACAAATATGGTAATCCCAAAGATAATGGGAACAGCCAGATCAATGGTACGCCGCAGCGAATTGTTGAGACCCGGATCAACAGTAACCAGCCGCTGGTTTATCCACCAAGCTGCCAGCCAGAAAAGCAATGCTGCGATTACAAGGGTCATGCCAATTCCCCTTCAAGTGCACTCTTTAAACCAACCGGGAAGAGTTCAGGTCCGTGCATCGTGCTCAATTTGGAAATGTCGAACCATCGCGCTGTGCAGGTATCGCCATTGTCTTCCTGAAAATGAACTACCGGTCCGGGTATCTCGTTTTCTAGCAGACGAATGCGTGCAGCAAAGATGATCTCGTGACCCTGCGCGTCCTCGTGGGTGAAGATATTCTCCAGCACAATAGGTGCGCCCGTCACTTCTGCCGTGACAGAGAGTTCCTCGCGAAACTCTCTTACCAGTGCCGTCTGCCAGGTTTCGCCAAACTCAACCGAGCCACCCAGGGGGCGAACTCCTTTTGTAACACCAGCATCGTTGACGACTTCGGCCGCAAACAGGCTTTTGCCGCGTATCAGCAGACCAAGTGCCTTGACCATAATCTTCGGTTGGGGCCGCCAAACCGTCATGCCGGTTTCTCCCCCATGCGACGCAAGACGAAGCTTTGTGCCAATCCCACACACATGACCAAAAGCGCCGCCAGCGCTGCGGCCATGAACAGGGCCGACCAGATCTGAATGGTCTGGCCATAATAGGATCCAGCCAGCATACGGGCACCAAGACCTGCAACCGCGCCTGTTGGAAGCTCACCAACAATTGCCCCAACCAGAGAAATGGCAACGGCGATTTTCAGGGACGTGAACAGATAGGGCATGGAGGAAGGCCAGCGCAGTTTCCAAAAAGTTTGGGCCGCACTGGCATGATAGGTATGCATCAGGTCCAATTGCGCCGCATCGGGAGACCGCAATCCTTTCACCATACCCACCACAATGGGAAAGAATGACAGATAGGTGGAGATCAGCGCTTTCGGCAAAAGGCCCGAAATCCCAACGGCGTTCAACACCACAATGATCATTGGGGCTATGGCCAGAATGGGGATCGTCTGTGAAGTGATGACCCAGGGCATCACCGACTTATCCATAGCCCGGTTGTGCACGATGCCAACCGCCAATGCGATGCCAAGGGCGGTGCCAATTATGAAGCCCAGCAAGGTGGCCGAAAGCGTTATCCAGGCGTGATAGACGAGCGACCGTTTGGACGTGATCTTTTTGCCCACTGTTGTCTTCCACAATTCCTGCCCCACCTGATGGGGTGCCGGCAACACGGGCCGGTCCTGGGACATGGTTGTGACAACAAGCTGCGAAAACGCCGGCGGTTCCACCTTTGCTCGTTCCGCCTGATCATACACGAACTGGGCATTCATCCACACAACACAAACATACCAGATCACCACGATAACCGTGACAATGGTGAGAACAGGGATGGTTTTGCCCTTGGATGTCATGCGGACATATCCACCGGTTTCCAGTTCGATTTCCAACGGTAGAGAATGTCAGGCAAGTTTTCTGGATTGTCGCCACTGGTGCGGCGAACTTCTTGAAAGCCGTGCCGCTCATAAAATTTCTGTGCCCCGGTGTTCGGCTGATGTGTCCACAACTGCAAGCCCTGGGGGAACGTTTTCTTGGTTTCATCCATCAGCGCCGTACCGGCACCACAATTGCGAAACCCATCGGCGACATAGAAGCCATGAATATGGCTCTCCTGGGCGTCAGCCGACAGATATCCCGCCACTTTTCCTTCAATTTCCGCAACCAGGAAATATCTCTTTTCCAGAAGCGATGGTTCAAAATTGGCGGCAATTTCCTGCGCTGGAGCAATTCGCGGCATCCAATGGGTGGCATCGATCCAGTCATTGATGATCTGGGCGCATGTTGACAGATCATTTTGCACGCCTTGCCGAACCACTACATCACTCATCATAGGAATGCCCCGCCCGCAAACCCTCTCGCACCCGATGCGCGATTTTGAGGAATTCAGTGCTTTCGCGAATTTCCAGCGGGCGCTCTTTCGGTAATGTGGATTCGATCACGTCTGTCACACGCCCAGGGCGCGGCGACATGACGACGATCTTGGTCGACAAATACACCGCTTCGGGAATGGAATGGGTAACAAAACAAATGGTCTTGTTTGTCCGCGCCCACAATTCCAGCAATTGTTCATTGAGGTGGTCACGGACAATTTCATCCAGCGCCCCGAACGGCTCGTCCATCAGCAATAGGTCTGCATCGAATGCCAGCGCCCGGGCGATGGAGGCCCGCTGCTGCATGCCACCGGAAAGTTGCCAAGGATATTTCTTGCCGAAATTAGCGAGGTCCACCAGTCCCAGAACCCGGTCAATTCGCACCCGCTGATCGCTTTTGGAAAGCCCCATGATTTCCAGTGGCACGGCGATGTTTTTCTCAATCGTGCGCCAGGGCAAAAGAGACGCTGCCTGAAACACATAGCCATAAGCCCGCTTCATCCGCGCCTCTTGCGGCGTCATGCCGTTGACACTGATTGAGCCACCGGTTGGCTGTTCAAGGTCAGCGATTACCCGCAAAAATGTGGTCTTGCCACAACCGGACGGGCCAATAAACGAAACGAAATCACCTTGCTCAACCGATAAATCAACATCCTTCAGCGCATGGACAGGACCATCATTTGTTTCAAAAGTGAGGGAGAGATTTGAGGCTGAAACGACGGTCATGCAGCCATACTCTTTTTAATTTCCATCGCGCTCAATGCGTTTTCAATGTCGCTGCGCACGGCCGTGTTTAGCGGCAAGAGCGGGGGTGGTAGTTTGACATCGCCCAAGCCGACCATGTCGACGATTTCGTGAATGACGCGAATGCTTCCATGGGCATCAAACAAGCGCCAAAGGGGGGCAAGGCGCGCATTCATAGCCGACAGTTTCGTTGTGTCGGCGCGTGCATTCCAAAGTTCAACTGCAATGTTAGGCAGCGTGCCTGCAAGCACAGAATACCAAGCATCAGCGCCTGCCGCCAATGCCTCGGAAATTGATGCATCACCGGAATAACCCAGGCAGAAATCGGAAGGGACGGCGGCACGCAGCCGGTTGATCTGGCCGGTAAAATCACCTTCCGGCGCGGGTGGATTTTTCACCGCAGAGATCGTGCCCGCATTGGCCAATCGTACCAAATGGTCTTCACTCAGATTGAATTTTGTTGTGCCCGGGTTGTTGTAAAAACAAATGGGAAGATCGGTTGCATCGGCCACGTCTTGAACGAGTGAATCAACGTCTGCATTCGTCAATGGAAGATAAGAAACCGGAGCCAGCAGCAAACCCTGTGCCCCTGCCATTTTCGCGTTGCGGGCATTGGCAATCACATCGTTCGTGCGCAACGCGCCTATTCCCGCCAGTACAGGTGTCGTGCCAGCAGCTTCAACGGCAATGGCAATAGCGCGACTGCGTTCGTCTGTAGTCAAATACATATAGCCGCCGGTCGACCCCAGCACGCCGATGGACGCGATTCCATCGCGGCTAAGATGGTCGATCAGTCGGCCGAAATGGTCACAATCAACCACACCCTCGCAATCGGCAGGCGTGACAGGAAAAGCAGAGAGGCCTTCAAAGATGGTCAACTCAAACCCCACTTGCCGGAATGCCAGTGCGTTCCACCGGTGTGGGGTTGGTCAGTTCTTTCCAGGTGGAAAGCGCTTTGTTGACCGTGCCATTGGCCGTACGTTTGACAAATTTGCCGTGCCCTTCCTGTGTTTGTACCTCACCGTCCATCACCGACGCATGCCCCCGTGAGAGCGTATAGCGCGGCAGGCCTTTGACGTGTTTGCCTTCAAACACATTATAGTCGATGGCCGACTGCTGCTTGTCGGCGGCGATGGTTTTTTCCTTGGCGGGATCCCACACCACAATATCCGCATCGGAACCCACCAGAATGGCACCCTTCTTTGGATACATGTTCATGATTTTCGCAATATTGGTGGAGGTCACGGCCACAAATTCATTCATGGTCAACCGGCCCGTTGAAACGCCATAGGTCCACAACATGGGCATGCGGTCTTCAAGCCCGCCCGTGCCATTGGGGATTTTTGTGAAGTCTCCAACACCATAGCGTTTCTGCTCGGTGGTGAAGGCGCAATGGTCTGTTGCAACTACTGAAAGCGAACCGGATTGCAGCCCCGCCCAAAGAGAATCCTGATGTTGCTTATTGCGGAAAGGGGGCGACATCACTCGCCGTGCGGCATGGTCCCAATCCTTGTTGAAATATTCGCTCTCATCGAGCGTCAGGTGCTGAATAAGCGGCTCGCCCCAGACCCGCTTGCCTTGCTGTTTTGCCCGGCGGATCGCTTCATGGGATTCCTCACAAGATGTGTGCACCACATAAAGCGGCGCCCCTGCCATATCAGCAATCATGATGGCACGGTTGGTGGCTTCGCCTTCCACCTGGGGTGGGCGCGAATAGGCATGAGCCTCCGGTCCCGTATTGCCTTCGGCCAACAGCTTGGCGGAGAGTTCGGCCACCACATCACCGTTTTCCGCATGCACCATGGGTGTCGCGCCCAGTTCTGCGCAGCGCTGAAACGATGAATACAATTCATCATCATTCACCATCAGTGCGCCCTTATAGGCGAGAAAATGTTTGAACGTGTTGATGCCCTTGTCTTTGACCACGGTTTCCATCTCGTTGAAAACCTGTTCACCCCACCAGGTGATCGCCATGTGGAAGGAATAGTCGCAGTTTGCGCGGGTGGATTTATTATCCCACATCTGGATGGCCTCCAGCAGGGATTGGCCAGGCGCGGGCAGGGCAAAGTCCACCACCATCGTCGTGCCACCGGACAATGCCGCACGGGTGCCGGATTCAAAATCATCCGACGAATAGGTACCCATGAAAGGCATTTCCAGATGGGTGTGCGGGTCAATGCCACCGGGCATGACATAGCAATCGGTGGCATCCAAATCCGTGCCGCCGGAGAGATTAGGGCCGATTGCCGTAATGATCCCATCTTCGATTTGCACATCGGCTTTGTAGGTGAGATCGGCGGTGACGATTGTACCGTTTTTGATCGTGGTTGTGGTCATGGGTGGCTCCTAAAAGTGGTGCAAACAACGCACTCATTTTTCCGTTGTTTGCTAGCATTTATCCCGCATGTGAACTTGGCCAACATTGAGAGAGTGTGTCCAAGGATGTCACATTTTGTCTGGCAATCTAGTGTTTTCTCTGGCGATCCAATTCCAAAACAACGAATATTGCCAGTGGTCCACCAAGGATGAAACCGATTGCTGGGTGTATAATCAAGCCAAACAATATGGTTGTACCAATCCAGATCGAAAAAAAGATCAGATGAAATACGAATTGCCACAAAGGGCTTGCCTCCCACGCTGGTGAGAATGAATCTGAAAGCTCACCTATCGCCCTCACCCCACAATCTCCGCAGCCTCTACAACCGCGTGGAACAGCACTTCCGCTCCCGCCGTGCTCCATTCCTTGGAAATTTCTTCCGCTTCATTGTGGGAAAGCCCATCCACGCAGGGGCACATGATCATGGCAGTGGGGGCAACCCGGTTAATCCAGCAGGCGTCGTGACCGGCACCTGAAATAATGTCCATGTGGGAATAGCCAAGGCGTTCGGCCGCTTCGCGGATCGAGCTCACCAGTGTCTTGTCGAATTCCGGCGGATCGAATTGACCAACGATTTCGCAGGAGAATTCGAGCCCAAGTTTCTTGCAGAGTTTGGGCGCTTTCTTTTGAAGTTTCGCCACCATCTTGTTCAGCCGGTCGAGTTCATGGGAACGGAAATCGATGGTGAACACGGCCTGTTCGGGAATGATGTTGCGCGAGTTTGGATAGACATCGATATGGCCAATCGCTCCCACGGCGTTGGGGGCATTCTTCATGGCAATCTTGTGCACCAGTTCGGTAATCTGGGCCAAACCGCGCCCGGCATTGCGGCGCATGGGCATGGGGGTAGAGCCCGTGTGCTGGCCTTTGCCGGTCACCGTGCATTCAATCCAGCGCAGGCCCTGACCATGGGTCACCACGCCAATATCCTTGCCCTGGGCTTCAAGAATGGGGCCCTGTTCAATATGCAGTTCCAAAAAGGCGTGCATCTTGCGCTCGCCCACAACTTCCTCGCCCTTCCAGCCGATCCGCTCCAGTTCGTCGCCAAAGCGTTTGCCCTCGGCATCCACTTTGTCATAGGCCCATTCCTGGGTGAATTGCCTGGCAAAGACACCAGACGCCATCATGGCAGGTGCAAAGCGTGTGCCTTCCTCATTGGTCCAGTTGGTCACAACAATGGGATGTTTGGTCTTGATGTCCAAGTCATTGAGAGAACGGACAATTTCCAGACCCGCCAGAACCCCCAACACACCGTCATATCGACCGCCGGTGGGTTGAGTGTCGAGATGGGAACCGACATAGACGGGGAGTGCGTCCGGGTCGGTTCCCTCTCTCCTCATGAACATGGTCCCCATTTGGTCCACGCCCATGGTAAGGCCCGCCGCCTCACACCAGGATTGAAACAGTTTGCGCCCTTCGGCGTCTTCGTCCGTAACCGTTTGGCGGTTTGATCCGCCCGCAATGCCAGGGCCAATCTCGGCAATCGCATGGATGGAATCCCAAAGGCGATCGCCATTTATGCGCAGATTTTCACCCGGCTTGGCGCTGCCAGCGTCAATAGTGTCTGCCATCACGAACCCTCCCGAAACGGTCTGCCATTTTCGCATCGGCGATAGCGGCAAAAATATTTACCATCCGGTCAAAGGTTGCAGTTTTCGCGCCTCGCCTCAAGATGTAAAATACGCTACACGCTGAATTTTCAGCACAAAGTTGGAAAAGTAAGTTGGGAAAGCAATTGGCGAACTCAAAAATCCCATCCCGTGCCGCAGGAACGCTCAAGCGCACCCGCATTCAAATGGAGAAGGAAGAGTTGATTCTGGAGGCCTCGCTGGAAGTGTTTTCCCGCCATGGCTATCGTGGTTCCACACTGGACCAGATTGCAGATACAGCCGGTCTGTCCAAACCAAACGTGCTGTATTATTTCCGCAACAAGGATGCGATCCACCGCCATCTGCTCGACCGCATACTCGACAATTGGCTGGAGCCCTTGCGGCGCATTGACCCCGATGGCGATCCGATTGCGGAAATCAAATCCTATATCCGGCGAAAACTCGAACTGGCGCGGGACTATCCACGCGAAAGCCGGCTGTTTGCCAATGAGGTTCTGCAAGGGGCGCCGCGCCTGAAGGAAGAATTCGATGAACTCAAACAATTGGTTGATGAGAAAGTCGGCATCATCCGCAATTGGTCACAGACGGGCAAGCTCAAGAAATTTGATCCCTATCACCTGATCTTCGCCATTTGGGCGACAACCCAGCATTATGCCGATTTCGACGCCCAGGTGCGTGCTGTTCTGGGCCAGGCAGGCAAGGGAGAAGGGCGCTTTGAAGATGCCGCGCGGTTTCTTGATCTGCTGTTCATTGATGGCTTGAAAAGCGATTGAAACCGGGCACCCCCACCAATCATCAGTAGGTTGCAGCACTTCCCGGAATCAACGAAGCCTCCCGTGCATTGAAAACGCAGGAGGCTTCGCCGGTCCGGGACAATTGATGATTTGCATAAGCCTGTTCCGAAAGGGGGGCATCAAAACGGAACAGTCTGTGCAAATTTTGCCCCGAATTATTCGGCCGCAACAACCGAAGGATTGTTCGGGTGTTCCGTCCAATTGGCATATTTCTTGTCGACCTTTTTGCCCGTGCGGGTATCCACGGCCCCGGCGGGCAACTGTTCCATCGTGATGCAGTTCTCGACGGGGCACACATTGACGCACAGATTGCAGCCAACGCATTCTTCGTCGATCACCTCAAAATGTCGTGCTCCATCCACCATGGAGGTGATGGCCTGGTGTGACGTGTCTTCACAGGCGATGTGGCATCTGCCGCATTTGATGCAGGTGTCCTGATTAATCTTGGCTTTGGTGATGAAATTGAGGTTGAGATACTGCCAGTCGGTCACATTTGGAGTGGCGCGTCCAATCACATCATCCAGAGTCTTGTGGCCCTTTGAATCCATCCACGCTTCCAGACCGGCAGTCATTTCCTCCACGATTTTGAACCCATAGGTCATGGCCGCGGTGCAGACCTGCACATTGCCTGCACCCAGCGCCAGAAACTCTGCCGCATCGCGCCAGGTTGTAATGCCGCCAATGCCGGAGATCGGCAGTCCGGCGGTTTCCTCATCGCGGGAAATTTCGGCAACCATGTTCAAGGCGATGGGCTTCACGGCCGGGCCGCAATAGCCGCCATGGCTGCCCTTGCCGTCAATCGAGGGTTCGGGGGAAAAATCATCCAGGTTCACTGAAACGATGGAAGATACGGTGTTGATCAGCGACACCGCATCTGCGCCCCCCGCTTTTGCCGCGCGGGCGGGATATCGGATATCGGAAATATTGGGGGTCAATTTGACGATCACCGGCATCCGCGTGGTCTGTTTGCACCAGCGGGTGACCATTTCAATATATTCCGGAACCTGTCCCACTGCGGACCCCATGCCCCGCTCGCTCATGCCATGCGGGCAACCAAAATTCAGCTCGATGCCATCGGCACCGGTTTCTTCCACCAATGGCAAAATGCCTTTCCACGCCTGTTCTTCGCAGGGAACCATCAGGGAGACGATCATCGCCCGGTCAGGCCATTTTGCCTTAACCTCTTTGATCTCACGCAGGTTGAGATACAGATCGCGATCCGTGATCAATTCGATATTGTTCAGTCCCAGCAGCCGTCGGTCGGCGCCCCAAATCGCGCCATATCGGGGGCCGTTGACGTTGACGATGGGAGGGCCTTCTTCGCCCAGCGTCTTCCACACAACGCCACCCCAGCCGGCTTCGAACGCGCGTTCAACGTTATAGGCCTTGTCTGTTGGTGGGGCAGATGCCAGCCAAAAGGGGTTGGGCGATTTAATGCCGACAAAGGTGTTAGAAATGTCCGCCATGGTCTTGTCCTCTTGAATGTTTGGCGATTGTTTCGCTCGCCACTGGTCCTTGGTGTCTTGGTTCGTTCTGGTTGAATTCAGCCCATGAGTTTTTGGTGAATGGCTTCGGCAGAATCCCGGCCCTGGGCAACCGCTGTCACAGTCAGGTCTTCGCCATCTGCAATGCAATCGCCGCCTGCCCAAACATCCGGCAGGGAGGTTTGCCCCTGGGCATCAACAGTTGCAATGTGACCGCCGACCAGTTTCAATTCGTCTTCCAGCACAGATTCATTGTCGCCAAATGTCTGTCCAATGGCGCGGAACACCTGATCAGCTTCCAGGGAGAATTTCTCGCCCGTGCCCACAAGCTTCTTCTTCTCCAGGCGCGTATATTCAAGTGTAATACCTGTCAGTTGGCCATTTTTGGCTTTCAGTTTTGCAGGCTGAACCCAGTCGCGAATTGTGACGCCGTGACTGGTTGCCAGTTCCTGTTCATAGGGTGAGGCATTCATGTTTTTCTGCCCCCGGCGGTAACAAATCGTCACTTCTTCCGCACCCAGAAGTTTGGCCTGTACCGCACAATCCACGGCGGTCATGCCGCCGCCAATCACAACAACGCGCCGCCCAATGGGAATGCGTCCCTTGTTCTTCGCCTGTCTCAGTTCAGCAATAAATTCCACCGCATCGCGAACCCCCTGGGGGGTGGCACCTTTAAGACCAAGCGCATTGACCCCTGCCAGGCCCATGCCAAGGAATACCGCGTCATGCTCCTTGCGTAATTTGTCCAGCGACAACTTCTTGCCAAGCGGGCTGGCATAGCGAATGTCGATGCCGCCAATTGCGGTCACATAGTCAACTTCGTGCTGGGCAAAATCATCAACCGTCTTATAGGTTGCAATGCCGAATTCGTTCAGCCCACCAGGCTTTTTACGAGCTTCGTAAATGGTAACATCATGGCCATACAGTGCCAGCCGGTGGGCGCAGGCCAGCCCGGCGGGTCCGGCGCCTACGACGGCAATCTTCTTGCCGGTATTTTTCTGCCGTTCAAAAAACTGCACATCCTGTTGCATCGCCTCATCGGTGGCAAAGCGTTGAAGCAGACCAATCGTTACCGGCTTGCCTTCGGCTGCTTCACGCACACAGGCCTGCTCACACAGGGTTTCAGTGGGGCAAACCCGGGCACACATGCCGCCTAGAATGTTTTGATCGAAAATCGTTTCAGCAGCACCCAAAGTGTTGCCGGTCGAAATCTGACGAATGAAAAGTGGGATGTCGATGGCCGTTGGGCAGGCGGTCACACATGGCGCATCGTAGCAAAAATAACACCGGTCAGAAGCGACCAAGGCTTCATGGGGATCCAGTGGCGGATGCACATCAGTGAAATTTTCATCAAGCGCTGTTTTTGGCAGACGCCCGGAAACGATGCCATCAGCCAGTTTTTTAGGGTTTGATGATGCAGCCATCTGATCCTCCTCATGCACAACCACATTTGTGATCACGAATACCGAAAGGAAACTCTATCGGGAATTAAAAATTTATCAATTGGTAAAATTTTGAATTTGAAAGAGGTCAAAAAGAAGTGGCACCGGGTCAAAAATAAAGCCGGGGCGCAACGGCCCCGGCTTCGTATCATGGATTGTTGGAAGGGCGCGGCCTTAGTACAGGTCGGTGTCTTTCGTTTCCATCAGCAGTTTTTCAGCGCGCGCGGTGTCAATGCGATGGTGCAGGGCCTTGGTTTCTTCATTGTCACGAAGCGTTTTGGTCACCGCAACAGATGTGTAAACCAGCATGATGGTTGCCATGCTATAAAACCCTTTTGCGGAAAACGACGCTTCCAGGAAATAAATACCGCCAGCCATCATGGCTGCCGAAAGACAAAAGGCGGCCAGTGTGAATGATTGCCAGATTGTGTTTGTGCTGTTGCTGTGTGTGACATTGTCGTGAGTGTTCATGGTATTTTCCTTTGATATTAAGTTCTTGGGTTTCGTTTTGTGAGACGACAGACTTGATCAGGTGTCGGCTTTTTTGGTTTTTGGCTTGGACTTTAGGCGTTGGAGAACCATGTCTGCGCTGGTTTCCAGGGGTTTGCCGAAACCTTTTTTGGCCATGCGTTCGGTAAGGTTATCGGCGCAGTTGACCTGCTCCAGCTCCTGTTCGGCCTTGGCAACGAGACTGGCGTTCTTTTGTCTTTGTTCCAGACGTTTCAGCGTGTCCTCGGCATCATGCAATGAACTGGTATTTTGAGCGGGTGAAATGCCGGAAAGCTTTTGCGCGCGTTCCGTCGCCACAGCGACCCGCTGGCCCCTTTCAATGTCTCGCAACCGCATCTGCGACTTGGAAATTTCAGCCTTCAAACGCTCAATCTCTTGGTGGGTACGGCTAAGCGATTGGTTGCAGGCGGTCTTTTCCATTTCCAATTCCGCGATGGCTTGCGCAGCTTCGGTTGCGATTGCATCGTCTCCAGCATCAATGGCGGCCAGGGCGCGGGTTTCCAGGTCTTTCAAGCGATTGGCGATGTCTGCTGCACGCTCTTCTTCCTGCTTTTGATTGGCAATGGCGACCGCCACTGCGTGGCGGGACCGTTTGACGCTGAAACTGGCATCCCGAATTTGCTGGCGCAGCAAGGGCAGTGCGTTGGCATCTGCGATGGATTGCTCGGCTTCGCTGGCCTGGCCTCGAATGAGGGTTGTTATCATTTTGAACACGGTGTGCATCTCCTTTTTTGAACAACGTTCAAGGCAATCTACACATTTTTGAACAATGTTCAATAGTTAAATGAACATTGTTCAATTTTCTGCTGGAACAGGGTTAATAAACTCGGTACAAAGGGTTCAGAAACCTGGGCTGCGATGAAGGTCCAATTGTGTGGAAGGGATGTGCCCGTGTCTAAAGTGTTGGAACGCAAGGCAAAATTGCATACAGCATTGCTCGACAGTGCAGAGCGGCGGATTGCAGAAAGCACAGTTGGCCAATTGAGGGCGCGGGATCTTGCCGCCGATGCAGGCTGTTCTTTGGGCGCAATCTATAATGTGTTTGAAGATCTCGATGCATTGATATTGCATGTGAGCCTGCGCACCCTTCAACGCATTGATCTCACAATGGCCCAGGCCGGACGTGCATATGCAGATGAAGACCCAATAGAGCGGATGATAAAGCTGGCCAATGCATATTTGGAATTCGTTGATGGCAATCACAATTTATGGCGTGCCCTGTTCGACCACACATTGCCGGAAGACTATGAATTGCCCCAATGGATCATTGACGGTCAGCTGGAATTGTTCCGCCACATTGAGGAGCCGTTATCCCTCGTCATGGCGGGCCAGGAGCCCAAGTTGATATCCCAAACGGCGCGCAGCCTGTTTGCTGCCATGCATGGAATCATCACCCTGTCGGTGGAAAGGCGGGTTGTGGCTCCTGATGCGGTGGAGCCACAAATGGAATTCATTCTGCGTAATTTCGTGAAAGGGCTCAGCGCCAGCACCTAGAGAAGCTTAAGCCGATCTTAGCCGGCAAGAGCCGCCTTGGCCTCATCATATTCGCGGGCAAGTCGGGCAACCAGTTCGGCTGTGGGCAGGATTTCTTTCACGGCACCGATGCCCTGGCCAGACCCCCAAATGTCTTTCCATGCTTTGGTTGTAGTGGACCCAAAGCTCATTTTGCTTGGATCTGATTGAGGCAGATCATTGGGGTCCAGCCCTGCGGCTTCCACGGAGCCTTTGAGATAATTGCCGTGAACACCCGTAAACAGGTTTGAATAAATAATGTCATCTGCAGAGCTTGAGGCGATCATTTCCTTATAGGTGTCAACGGCCCGTGCTTCTTTGGTTGCGATGAATGCGGAGCCGATATAGCCCATATCCGCACCCATGGCCTGGGCGGCCAAAACCGCACGCCCGGTTGCAATGGCACCGGAGAGCAAAAGCGGACCGTCAAACCATTCGCGAATTTCCTGAATCAGAGCAATCGGCGATAGGGTTCCCGCGTGACCGCCTGCGCCCGCTGCCACGGCAATCAAGCCGTCGGCCCCTTTTTCAATGGCTTTGTGAGCAAACCGGTTGTTGATAATGTCGTGCAGCACGATGCCGCCATAAGAATGGATCGCATCATTGAGTTCCGGTCGCGCGCCAAGCGATGTGATGACAATGGGCACTTTATATTTGACGCACATTTCCACATCATGTTCGAGCCGGTCATTGGAGCGGTGAACAATCTGATTGACCGCAAAAGGAGCCGCCGGCTTGTCTGGATTGGCAGCATTATAGGCATCGAGCGTTTCTGTAATTTCGGCCAGCCATTCGTCCAACTGTTCCGCAGGGCGCGCATTGAGCGCAGGAAACGAACCGATGATCCCCGCTTTGCATTGTTCGATCACAAGCGGTGGATGAGAAATGATGAATAGAGGTGAAGCGATCGCGGGCAGGGCGAGATTGTCTTTAAGGATTGCCGGTACAGACATATGACTTCCAATAATAGATTGTTGGACTGTTGCAGCCCGCATTATCGCAACCTACAAATTCTTACCAACACGTCAATTAAATAGATGCCTCTGTGGTCAATCGGATTGCGAATTGGCAACAGGTGGTACGAAATCAATTGGCGCTGGGCCAGATAACGGTCAATGCACCTTCCCAAATCGAACGGAGGTGCTAAAGCTGGCAATCACGGCCCATGACGGGGAAGTTCGGGAGAATCAGGTGGCGGGATTTGAAGACCTCATTCGCAATGCGTTGAGCAAGCAGGGTGATGCTTCCCCGCAGCAGCGGCAGGCGATTTATCAGTCTTCACGCCAGGCGCTGGAGCGAATGCTGGAGAAGAACACTACGCTGGATGGGGCCGCCGTTGCGCAGCAACGCCAGCGCCTTGAATCGGCAATCCTGGCCATTGAGCAAGGATATGCGGTGCCGCCAGCCGCTTCGCCCCCAAGTTCGCCCCCTGGCCCACCTCCAAGTCCACCACTTGGCGCTCCGCTAAGCCCAGCCGCACCGGTGGCAAGAGCGCCCGTGCCGCCACAGCCTGCGCCTGCGCCAAAGCCTGCGCCCCAACCTTCGACACCTCCGATCACGCCGGTTGCAGCGCCAATGCCCCAGGTCAATGCGCCAGGGGCTCAACAACCCCGCGCACCGGAAACCAAATTTCAGCCCCAACCGGCAGGCGGCAACATGCGGGTTGAGCCTGGGTTTACCCAGCCAATCGTGCCGCCCCCGCCGGATCCTGACGGTGTTGATGAAGTGTCGAACGGCGCTGGCGTGCGTCCCAACCAAACCAAAGCCTATGACGAAAACCTGTTGCGGGAAAAAAAGCCCTACGCAAAAATGTTGCTCTGGACGATTATTCTCGTGGGATTGGCGATCTCTGGTTGGTGGATTTACACCTATGGTCCCGGATTGCTGCGTCAGCAGTTTGACGGCTCAGTGCCCAATCCCAGCCCAACCCTTGAGTCCAGCGGCTTCACCCCCGAAGGCGGTGAGGGCTGGGTTTCCGTATTTGCCGCAGATACCAATCCGGAAAATCTTGATTTTGCCAATCGGGGCCGCGTGGAACTGATCCGGGCTGAAGGGCGCACTTTTGCGCGCTTGTCTTCCAATTCCGGCAGCACAGGCAATACCATATTGGTCAAAGTGCCCCGTGGGGTGATGCAGTCAATCCGCGGTAAGGCCGCCACCTTTGAAATGGTGCTGCGGTCTGTGGAAGATGGCGGACAGCAATTTGCCATATTTTGCGAGTTTGGAGAAATGGGCAATTGCGGGCGCAAACGCTTCGCGGCCACCGGGCAGTTGAAAGCCTACATATTTGATGTGCTGATCAATGATACCAATCTGGCAAGCGGCGAAGATGCGTATCTGGCAGTCAGCACAGATATGGATTTGGCCGGAAAGCCAGTTGATCTGTTCTCGGTGCGGGTGCGCAGCAGCGGCAATTAGTAAGCTGATCAATCGCAGATTGAGCAGCTCAGTCGGCGAAGAGCCGACCGGCGTGAAAGCGCCGCGCCCGCGCAGGTGTTTTGCACAGCAAAACCGCCGTGAGCACAGATAAACCTGAAGGATCAATCGCAGGTTGAGCAGTTCAGTCGGCGAAGAGCTGACCGGCGCGAAAGCGCCGCGCCCGCGCAGGTGTTTTGCACAGCAAAACCGCCGTGAGCGCAGATAAACCTGGAGGATCAATCGCAGATTGAGCAGCTCAGTCGGCGAAGAGCCGCGCCTTGATCGCCAAAAGTCTAGCCGCCAATCGCATTGAAAAAGTCCGCTCCCTTGCCGACAATTTTCGGGTCAATCTTGCCAATGCGGGCTTCGTCCTTGCCTTCGTAGGAGGTTTGGGAAAGCACCACGCGAATTGCGTTCAACCGGGCGCGGCGCTTGTCGTTTGAGCGAATAATTGTCCATGGCGCCCAATCGGTATGGGTTGCATGCATCATCATGTCCCGAAACTTGGTGTAGTCTTCAAACTTGTTCAGTGCTTTGAGGTCGATGGGAGACAGTTTCCAGGATTTCAGTGGGTTATGGCGACGGTCATGAAATCGCTTGATCTGCATTTCCTGGCCCACATTGAGCCAGATTTTAAAGAATGAAATGCCTTCATCAAAGATCATTTGTTCGAAATCCGGGGTCTGTTCGAGAAACCGGGCATGTTGTTGCGGCGTACAAAAGCCCATGACCGGCTCCACACCACCGCGATTATACCAGGAGCGGTCGAACAGGGTCATTTCTCCAGCGGTTGGGAAGTGATCCACATATCGCTGGTAATACCATTGCCCCTGTTCCTGTTCGCTGGGTTTGGAAAGAGCCACGACCCGGGCATTGCGGGGTTTGAGATATTCGCGAAATGCGCCAATTGTGCCGCCCTTTCCCGCAGCGTCCCGTCCTTCAAACAGGATCATGCTGCGGTCACCATGGGCCAGGCGGTGGGCCTGAAGTTTCACAAGCTCCAGATGCAAATCCGCAAGCTGTTCTTCGTAGTCGGATTTTTTGAGCTTCTTTTCATACGGGTAATCACCAGAAGAAAATGCTGCCTGGGACACCCAGTCCGGCAAAACCGGATCATCCAGATCGAATGAACGAATGGTGCCGCGAACGTCTATTTCCAGCATGGTTTGCTCCTTCATCGTGAAGCAGAACCATTGTTCATGCCCGCCAGACAAGTCAATGTCTGGCGGTGCAGGGATCGGGCGCGAAATTAGGTGTGGTGGTCAGCGACGACGGCGACGTTCGCTCGCAGGCTGAAACGCAAGTTTCGAATGAAACTCGCAATAGGGTTTGTCATCTGCGGAATTGTGACCGCAAAAGGAAAAACCGGGCATGGTTGGATCGCCTGTTGGCCATTTACAGGTGTTCTCGGTGAGTTGCAACAGGTCCAGTTTGCGCGAAATAGGCACAACCACATCTTCGCGCGGCTTCAGCTGAACCTGGAGTTCCTCTTCCATCTCAACTTTAAGCGCAGCATTGCCCACGGTGCGTGTGGTGGTGCGGGTCGTTGTTTTTGTATAGGAGCCGCCACCGCCGCCGCCGCTGGTTGACGTGCGCTGCGTTGTTTTACGCCGCGGTGCAGCCGCGGTCTTGTTTGCCGGTTTGGCGCGGCCCGACAAGCCAAGGCGATGCACCTTGCCAATCACAGCATTGCGCGTCACGCCGCCCAGGTCGGCCGCAATCTGGCTGGCGCTTAGGCCATCGGCCCAGAGTTTTGAAAGTCGTGCAACCCGTTCATCTGTCCAAGACATATATTAGTGCTCCTCGTCTTTTCACCGCAAAGCCGGAACCAAACCCCTAAGGTAAATCTGAACGCGAAAACCTGTGTCGCTACATGAGCGAACACCCCCGTTTGCGAGGCTTTTGCGTATAGGATTTCTGCCCGAAAATTTTGGATCGGCATTATTGAAGGCAAGCTACAATGGCCGTTGACTCCCCCGCAAGAGTCAGGATGGCAGCACGAATCATTTTTTCACTTTGTCCCCAACTGAAAGAATCATTCTTCCAATTTGGTGTGAATTCTGGGGACAGATTGAGAATCTTAATCCTCTGTTAGGATTTGCCCTTGCGTGTGGCGGGTGTGTTTGCCGGCGGTTTATCTTTCATTGACACCGCAGGTGACATGCCTAAACTGCCCCGATGACCGCCGACAGGCGGTTTTTGCTTTTCAATCGGGGTCTTGCGGAGCGGTTTATCCGCGATGTCTGCTTTGCAGGGCCACATTTACTCATATGGATTCAGTTAAGATGGTTGCACCGACACCTTCGTCTCAATTGTTCAGCGCGTTTGCGCGGGCACCCATTCATTTCGAACGGGGCGAAGGCGTGCGACTGTTCACCTATGAGGGCGAAGAATATTTGGATTTCGCAGCCGGAATCGCGGTCAATTCCCTGGGCCACAGTCACCCACATCTGGTGGACGCGCTCAAGGGCCAGGCTGAAAAGCTCTGGCACGTTTCCAACCTGTATGAGAGCCCGCAACAGGAAAGCCTGGCACGGCGTCTGTGTGAAAACAGTTTTGCCGACCGGGTGTTCTTCACCAATTCCGGGTCGGAATCCATGGAATGTGCGTTCAAGACAGCGCGGCGGTATCACCATGAAAATGGCGCACCCCAAAGAACCGACATCATCACGTTCGAGGGTGCGTTCCATGGCCGAACGCTTGCGGCAATTTCGGCCGGTGGCAATGAGAAATACCTGACCGGATTTGGCCCAAGAGTGGAAGGATTTCCGCAACTGCCCTTTGGTGATCATGATGCCTTAAAAGCGGCAATAAATGAAAACACGGCTGCAATACTGGTGGAACCGGTGCAGGGCGAAGGCGGTATTCGCCCCATTCCCCACCAATGTTTGCGGGGTCTGCGAGATCTGTGCGACGAACACGGCATTTTGCTGATCTATGACGAAGTTCAATGTGGCGTTGGGCGTACGGGACGATTTTTTGCCCATCAATGGGTCGAAGGTGCCGAGCCGGACATAATGGCCATTGCCAAGGGCATTGGTGGCGGCTTCCCGGTCGGTGCGTGTTTGGCAACTGAAAAAGCATCTGCAGGAATGCAGCCTGGCAGTCATGGAACCACCTATGGCGGCAACCCGCTCGCCATGGCCGTTGGCAATGCGGTTTTGGACGTTATTTTAGAAGATGGCTTTCTCGAAGAAGTGCAGGAAAAATCCTCATTCTTGCGCCAGCGTCTGGCGGAACTGGCGGACAGCTATCCAGAAATCATCGACTCCGTGCGCGGTGATGGCCTGATGCAGGGTTTGAAATGCAAAACCAGCAATCTGGAAGTCGTGGGTGCATTTCGCACCGAGAACTTGCTTTCGGTGCCTGCGGGAGACAATGTCGTGCGGCTGATGCCGCCATTGACGGTTTCCGAAGATGATATCCGCGATGCATTCACCCGCATGGATGCAGCCCTCTCCAAGCTCAATAAGGCCGGATAATCATGCCCCGTCACTTTCTGGATATCGCTGCCGTCCAGGCTGGCGAACTGCGTTCTATTCTGGAAACCGCAGTGCAGATCAAACAGCAAATGTCCGGGGGCGAAACTGACCGCCCATTGGAAGGAAAAGTGCTGGCGATGATTTTTGACAAGCCGTCAACGCGCACCCGTGTGTCGTTCGATGTGGGCATGCGCCAATTGGGGGGCGAAACAATTGTCCTGGAAGGGGCATCCTCCCAATTGGGGCGTGGTGAGACCATCGCCGACACGGCGCGTGTCCTGTCACGTTATGTGGATGCCATCATGATCCGTACCACGGCACACGAACGTTTGCTGGAACTTGCCGAACACGCCACCGTCCCCATTATCAACGGTCTGACCGACGAAACACATCCCTGCCAGTTGATGGCGGATGTGATGACGTTTGAAGAAAAAATGGGCCCCATCGCCGGGCGCACGCTGGCTTATACCGGCGATGGCAACAATGTGGTCAACTCGCTAATGGAAGCTTCAGCGCGCTTTGGATTTAACTTGAACATCGCCACGCCGGAACAACACATGCCCGCCGAGCGTTACGTCAACTGGGCGCGGGTGGAAGGTGCACATGTGAATTTGACCCACGATCCGGTCAAGGCTGTGGCTGGGGCTGATTGCGTTATCACAGACACCTGGACCTCCATGGGCATGGAAGATGATGCCGATGGTCACAACGTGTTTGCGCCCTATCAGGTCAATGATGAATTGATGGCCCATGCATCAAAAGACGCCATCTTTATGCATTGCCTACCCGCCCACCGGGGTGAGGAAGTCACCGATGACGTGATGGACGGCCCCCATTCTGTGGTTTTTGATGAAGCCGAAAACCGTCTACATGCCCAAAAAGGCATCCTGAATTGGTGTTTGGCAGGCTAATGCACCTCACTTGGCAGGGTGCGAATTGCATATTTGTTGAACGATCCCATATGCGGGCTAATGGAAATAAAAGTTCCGAAGGATGAATTCCAATGAGTGAATTAGCTGGCGCGCCATTGAGCATCGATTTTGCGGGTCTTGATGCGGTTATTCCGTTTCAGGTGGAACCGCTGGATATTCGCGGTCGATCCGTTCAACTGGGGCCGTTATTGGATAAAATTCTTGATCAGCACAATTATCCCGCTCCGGTGAGCAAGCTGTTGGCGGAAGCCATCGTGCTGACCGTCCTGTTGGGCACGTCCCTAAAATTCAGTGGCAAATTCATTCTGCAAACCCAGACTGATGGGCCTGTGTCGATGATCATCACGGATTTTCAGACCCCAAATTCTGTCAGAGCCTATGCGCGCTTTGATGAAGATGCATTGGCGGCCTGTGACTCAGACTCAGCTGCAGCATTGTTGGGCAATGGCGTGCTGGCCCTGACCATCGATCAGGGCGCCCACACCCAGCGCTATCAGGGCATTGTTCAACTCGACGGCATCGGGCTGGAAGAAGTGGCACGCCGATATTTCCGCCAATCTGAGCAGATACCAACCGAAGTGCGCATTGCTGTGGGTGAGGTTTTGACACGCCGCGAAGGGGCAAGCCCCGTTCACAGCTGGAGAGCCGGTGGCATTATCGCCCAGTTCCTTCCTGAATCTGAAGAGCGGGCGCGCCAGCGTGATCTCCATGGCGGTGATGGCGCGCCGGAAGATGATGAATTCAGCGTCGATGATGCCTGGGCGGAAGCGCAGGCGCTGGTACAGACTGTGGCTGATATCGAACTCACTGATTCAGAAGTGGAGCCGGAGCGCCTGCTGTTCCGCCTGTTCAATGAACATGGTGTGCGTGTGTTCGATTCCATCGCGCTGGATGCCAAATGCGGGTGTTCAACTCAAAAGGTGGAAAATGTTCTCGCTGGCCTGTCTGCCCAAGAACGTGAGAACAGCGTGGAAAATGGGGCAATCAGCGTGAAATGCGAGTTTTGCAGCGCCACTTACGAATTTTCACCCGGTGACTTCGAAACCGCCTGATACCCTGCATTTGTGCTGTAAATCGATCCGGCTGGATCGCGTAACCATGTGACACAAAAGCCATATGAATGACACTTCTGTCATTCTATATTGCAATAAGTTAACTTGAGTGTCGGTAAGCGCTCCTTATATTAGCCACATCCAAGGAGTGGCCGAATGCTCGACAAAGTCAGCACAAATGAAGTGGTGGTGTCATCCCCTCGCACCCTCAGGGATGGCGACGGGGCAGGCGTTGATACGCCGGCAATTGCTGCGGACGACGAACTTCACCTTTCCCAAAGGTCTGCGGAGCTTCCCAAACGCCACATGGCGACCAGCTTTTTCCTTGCCATTTTGCAAGCCATCTTGATGGTTGCCGTATTGGCCGGGGCCTACATGATTGCCAACCGCATGATTGCGGGTAAACCGGAAGTCAAAAAGCGCCCGCCGTTCAAGTCGTTCTATACCATCCAAACAGTACCTGCCGTTCAGCAGGACAATCAGCCCGTATTTGTTTCATATGGACAAACGGTGGCCGCACGATCCGTGGAATTGCGGGCGCTGGTCAGTGGTGAAATCGTTGGCATATCGCCTCAATTGCGCGGGGGTGCCCGGGTCAATGTCGGCGATGAATTGGTGACCATTGACCGGTTCAACTATACCGGTGCGCTGGCCGAAGCCCGCGCCAATTATCAAGAAGCGCTGGCCAGAATTACTGAAAACCGCGCCCAGATTGAACTTGAGAACTCAAGGCTGGTCAGCACTCAGGAGCAATTGGTCATAGCCGAAAATGATCTGGCGCGGGCCGAGCAATTGATAAAGCGCCAGTCCGGCACCCAACAACAGGTTGAAGCCCGGCGACTGGTGGTGAGCCAGCGCCGCCAGCAGTTGGAATTGTCCAAGGACACAATCAAGGTACAGGAAGCCCGACTGGCCCAGTTGCAGGCGTCAATGGATCGTTTGCAATGGCGTATTGATCAGGCCCAGCGCAATGTGGATTCAACCATCCTGCGCGCGCCGTTTTCCGGCATTGTCATGTCGAGCACGGCTGAAATTGGCCGGGCGATCACCGCCAATGATGTGGTGGTATCCCTTTATGAAGTTGACAGTCTTGAAGTTCGTTTCACGCTCAGCGATGCCCAATATGGCAGGTTGCAGACCAGTCAGCAGGGGCTATTGGGCAGGTCTGTAGATGTGTCGTGGAGCGTGGGCGGCAAGGAAATTGTCTATCCAGCTGTGATCGACCGGGTGGGTGCCGAAATTGCGTCGAACCGGGGTGGCGTTGAGGTTTTGGCACTCATGGAAGGGGTTGGTGCTGGCGTGGCGCTGCGCCCCGGCGCATTTGTTGAGGTGCGGGTGCCTGACGTGATTTTCAAAAACAGTTTCCGCATTCCAGATTCCGCCGTTTACGACAACAATACCGTGTACCGGGCAATCGATGGTGCCCTCCAGGCCGTGCACGTTGATGTGCTGGCATTTGAGGGGGAATCCGCCATCGTGTCCGGGCCGCTGACGAATGGCGATGAAATACTCACCACCCGAATTACCGAAGTCAGCAATGGCCTGGCCGTGCGCAAGGAAGGGGAGGCAGAACCGCCCCGATCCAAAGACAAGACTGCCCGCAAACCCCAGACCGCGAAGGCGACCGAGTAAATCGCGATGGCAAACCGCAGCGCATCATCAACCGAAGGTCTCATCAGCCTGTTTGTGCGCCATCGCAATGCTGCCAATCTGGTGATGATCCTGATGGTAATCTTTGGCATATTTGCCATGGGCCGCATCAACACCCAGTTTTTCCCCACCACAGAAATTCCGGTCATCACCGTGTCCGTCTCCTGGCCCGGTGCCAGTGCGGAAGACGTGGAATCCAACGTTCTGGAAATCATTGAACCATCGGTGCGCTATCTCGATGGCGTCAAACGTGTCACCTCCCGCGCACGCGAAGGGATTGCGTCGATTGCCTTGGAATATGAGCACGGCACGGACCTTAAGGAGGCGGAACGGGAAGTGGAAACGGCGGTCAAAACCGTGACCAATCTGCCGGAAGATTCCGAAGAGCCCGAAGTAAAGCAAAATGCATTTTTTGACCGGGTCGCCCGCCTGGCCGTGACCGGCGATGTGTCCGAACGGGCGTTGCGGTTTTATGCAAAGAAAATCCGCGATGATCTCATCGACAGAAATATCGACAAAGTCACATTCTCCGGCATGCGTTCGCGCGAACTTCAGGTTGAAATCAAAGAAGAAGAATTGCGCCGGGTGGGGCTCACCGTCGGCGATGTATCGCGCATCATCGAACAGAACTCCCGCGACCTGCCTTCCGGACAAATGGAAGGGGAGGTGGAGAAACAGCTTCGAACGCTGGTCAGTGTCGATACTCCCAAGTCCCTGGGGCAAATCGAAGTAAAATCATTCGCCAGTGGTGAAAAGGTTTTTCTAAATGAGATCGCAACCATTAAAGATACGTTTGACAAGGGGGAACCCCAGGGTTTCAGCAATGGACAGCGCGCAATCCAGCTGACTGTCGAACGCGCAGAAAGTGCCGACACCCTCGCCACAAACGCAATTTTGACCCAGTATATGGAAGAGATCAAAGGCCAGTTGCCGGCGGGAATTGAACTCAAGCAATATGATGTGCGGGCCAACGCGCTCACCGACCGGATCATGCTTTTGGTAACCAATGGGCTGGGCGGTCTGGTCCTTGTGATCGGCATTCTTTTCATATTTCTAAATGCCCGCATCGCGTTTTGGGTCGCCGCCGGTATTCCCGTGGCCATGCTGGCGACAATCGGCATCATGTGGGTCACCGGACAAACCATCAACATGATTTCCCTGTTCGGTCTGATCATGATGCTTGGCATCATCGTGGATGATGCGATTGTGGTGGGTGAGCACACAGCGACCCGCTTTAGCGCCGGAGACGATCCCGTGGCTGCGGCTGAAAATGGCGCAGGGCGGATGATCATGCCTGTTACGGCCGCGATGATTACCACTGTTGCAGCCTTTGCGCCCATATTGGTCATCCAGGGCGTGCTTGGTCAGATCATTGGTGTCTTGCCGCTGGTGGTTATGGCGGTAATCGTGGCCAGCCTGATCGAATGTTTCCTGATTTTGCCGGGCCACCTGGCCCACACGTTAAAACCCAAACCAACACGTCGCTGGTCATTTTGGCGTCAGTTCTTCATTGCCCTGATCATCGGTGTCTTTGCCGTATCGATTTCAGAACCGGGTGCTGGCGGCTGGTTCATCGAACTCGCCAACGGTATGGGGGCGTTCCTGCAAAAATATCTGCCGCTCCCGGCAATAGGCTTCTCCCCAAATGATCTGGTCGCGCGTGTGCAATCCGTAAGGGCTGACACGAGTTCGGTGAAGTTCATTCTTGGTCTTGCGGTAATTGCTTATGTCGTTTCAGTCCTGATTGAGGCGGTCTTTTCAATCATCGGTATGTGGCGTCGCCATGGCAAAAATCCTGAGGAACTCAGGCAGGAAAGTGCGTTTCGCAGAAATTTTGACGCCGGTTTCAATTGGTTCAGAGACAACCCGTTCAACTGGATTGTTAGCCTGTCCTATTCCTGGCGTTATGTCACAATCGCAATCGCTGTGGGCTCCATCATTGTCGGCGTTTACGGCATGGTGCGAAGTGACAAGGTGGGCTTTGTGTTTTTCCCATCTGCCGAAGCTGAGAACATCAATGCGCGTGTGGTATTTAATGCGGGCATCAGCGAACAGAAATCCGTTGAGGCGTTGCAAAAAATCGAAGCCGCTCTGCTGGTTGCAGAGCAGGAACTGACCGGCGGCAAGGAAAAGCTCATCGTTGCCGCCTTTTCCACCTTGGGACAGGCCGGGCGTTCCACGGGCGACAATGTGGCCGGTATCCGTGTTCAACTGACCACTTCTGAAGAACGCACCATTCGCACGCCACAAATCGTGCGGGCCTGGCGCAAAGCGGTTCCAAAGATGGCGGGTGTTCGCCGGGTGGCGCTGTTTGAATCCCGCGGCGGGCCGCCCGGGCGTGACATCGATGTGCAATTGCAGGGTGATTCCATTGATCGCCTGAAACAGGCCGCAACTGAAATCATCCCCTTGGTTCAGGCCGTAGCTGGCGTGTCGGGCGTGTCCGACGATCTGCCCTATGGCAAACCGGAACTGAGTATGCAGTTAACTCCGCGCGGGGCGGCTCTGGGCTTTTCGATTGATGATGTTGGCCGCCAATTGCGCAATTCTTTTGAAGGATCAATTCCCCGCCGTTTTGCCGATGGTGATGATGAAGTCACAATCCGCGTTTATAAAATCACCCGGTCCCAGGGCAGTGGTGCGTTACGCAGTTTTGAACTGCGCAGCCCTTCCGGCGAATTTGTGCAGTTGGAACAGGTTGTTGATATTGTCGAGAAACAGGGATTCGCTGCCATTGAGCGCATTGATGGCAAAGCGACCGTTTCGGTGACCGGCGATATCGACACCAAGATCAGCACAACCGAAAAAGCGCTCGCAGCGCTTGAGGTGTCCGGCCTGCCTGAACTCGTTTCAAAATACGGAATTTCCTACCGCTATTCCGGTCGTGATGAAGAGCGCAAGGATGCGTTTTCGGATCTGCAAAGCGGCGCGATCATCGCATTGGCCATAATTTACATCGTACTGGCCTGGGTGTTTGCCAGTTATACCCGCCCCATTGCAGTTATGTTGATCATCCCGTTTGGCATTGTTGGTGCCGTTTTGGGGCATTACCTGATGGGCATTAATCTGACCATATTGTCCATCATCGGCCTGCTGGGCCTGGCCGGGATTCTGGTCAATGATTCCATCATTCTCGTTAGCCGGCTAGATGAGCGGCTGGAGGCAGGGCAAAGCATCAGGGAAGCAGCGCTTGGTGCCAGCCGTGACCGTTTGCGGGCGGTATTGCTGACATCGCTCACCACCATTGGCGGTTTGGTTCCCCTGCTATTTGAAAAAAGTCTGCAAGCGCAATTCCTGTTACCAATGGCGGCAACAATGGTGTTCGGACTTGCCTCTGCGACCCTGCTGGTTCTGTTTCTGGTGCCTGCGTTTGTGGGCATTGGAGATGATTTTGGCCGCCTGATGCGGCTGCTGTTCGGGGCAAATCTGGCAATTCCTGGAAAGCTGAAAAAGCCCCGCAAAGAAGTTGCCCTGCAACCGGCGGAATAGCTTAAAATTCAGGCCCGCCAGAACCGGGGCGACAGCAAGACCAGCACTGTGAACAATTCAAGCCGTCCAATCAGCATGGTCAGGCTCAATATCCATTTTGCGGTGTTGTCGAGCGGTTGATAGTTCCCTGCCGGCCCGATAATCGCGCCCAGTCCCGGGCCGACATTTGAAATCGCCGAACCGGCCCCCGAAAGTGCGGTGACCGTGTCAACGCCGGTGAGTGCCAACGCACTGGCGGAAACGGCAAAGGTGAACAGGTATAGGAAAAAGAAGCTCAACACCGCAGCAGTGACATTGTCGTCCAGTGTGCGGCCATTAAAGCGTTGGGTAAACATCCCATGGGGATAGAGCACCCGTGCAATATGCTGGCGCACATTTTGAACGAGAACCTGAAAGCGGAAAATCTTGATACCG
This sequence comes from uncultured Rhizobiaceae group bacterium, assembly GCA_937930845.1. Taxonomy (GTDB): domain Bacteria; phylum Pseudomonadota; class Alphaproteobacteria; order Rhizobiales; family Rhizobiaceae; genus Pseudahrensia. Next base: position 102,848 of record CALHBJ010000008.1, on the reverse strand, counting down.
CAGGATGTGGACCCCGCGCACCCGCCAATGAACATGATGACGAAAAAGAAAGCGACGGCCATGGGCCCCCATCCATCATAGGCTGTGGTGGCATAGCCTGTCCCGGTCAGGATTGAGGTCACATTGACCATGGCAAAGCGCAACGCCTCCGCCCCCTCGCGAATGCCAAACAGGGTTTCCACATACCAGGCTGTCAGGATCAAAAAGCCCAGCAATAACAGGAAAGTGCGCACCTGCGCGTCACGGAGCAGGGGCCGGGCACTGCCCTGCAATGCCTGCACATAGAGCAAAAAGGGCAGCGAACCGATGATCATGAAAAATGTGGCAACCAGATCAACCTGGACACTATCGAAATAACCAAGCGAAGCGTCATGATTGGAAAATCCGCCGGTGGCAACCGTGGTCATGGCATGGACCACCGCATCCAGTGTGTCCATGCCCGCTGCCAGATAGGCCAACATGCAGCTGAAGGTGAGCACCAGAAATATCAGCGTCATAAAGCCGGAAATCTGGGTCGCACGGGGAAGGATCTTTTCCGGTGTCTCGAAGGCTTCCACCTTGAACAATTGCATGCCACCAATCTGCAACATGGGCAAAACCGACACCGCCATCACAATAATGCCCAGACCTCCCAGCCATTGCATGATCCCGCGCCACAGCAGGATTCCCGGTGGTCTTGAATTCAAATCTGAAATCACAGTGGAGCCTGTAGTAGTGAGCCCGGACATCGATTCAAAAAACGCATCGGTGTAATTGGGCACCACCCCGGACCAGTAGAAGGGCAGGGCACCAAAGGCAGCCAATGCAACCCACACGGCTGAGGTCATGATGAATGCCTGGCGGGTGGACAATTGCTTGCTGCTGCCGCGTGTTGCGAAGAACATCAGGACGCCACAACACAGGGTAAAGGCGCTGGAGACACCGAAAACCTGCCAGTTCTCATGCCCCGATGCGAAATCGACAATTGCCGGGATCGTCATTGCAGCGCCCAGCATGGCAAGCAGAACCCCAATCACCAGTAAAATCGGGCGTGGATCGATCAGGGAACGCGATGCACTGTCGCGCCGGTGGAGAGGAATGGGCGTGGCCGTTGGCATAGTGTCTCAATTCACCGATCGGGAGTGATTTGGCATGTCCAAAGAAAATGCGGGCACAATGGCTTCAAAACACGTTCCGTCTTCCGCGCGCATCGTGTAGCTCCCGCTCATGAAACCGGACGGGGTGGTCAATGGGCAGCCGCTTGAATACTGAAATCTGTCACCGGGATTGAGGATTGGTTGTTCGCCAACCACGCCGGGCCCATGCACATTTTCCACATGGCCATTGGCATCTGTTATCACCCATGTTCGGTCGGTCAGTTGCACTGTGTGATCCGATAAATTGATGATTTCCACGTCATAGGCCCACACAAAAGTGCCCTTCGCGAGTTGCGAACGTTCGGGCAGAAATCGCGGTTCCACACGTATCTCTATGCCTTTGGTGGTTTCCCGGTAAGCCATCGACGTTTCACGCATGTCCTGTCGACCCCCCTGTTGAGCACGAGAATACAGATTTTGAACACACAACAAAGTGTAGTTGGACGTCAATCTGGATCGCTGTGATACGGTGTTTCTTGCCGCTTTCAGTGTTTATGTCTACTACAAATTAACGAGTCCTGCCCCTAACCGCTTCCACCAGCACAAATGTGAAGTTTGACATGTTTGACAATCAATTGCGGCCTCACATAGATCCCCATATGGACCGCCTGGCCCATATGTTGGAGCGCACACCATTGACGGCCAACGCCGCCACCTGGTGCGGTTGGTTATTGGGGCTCGTTGCCGCACTGGCGATTTGGCAACATTTATATCTGACAGGCCTGGTTGTATTGCTGGTATCGAGATTGTTCGATGCGCTAGATGGCGCGCTTGCCCGGCGGGTTGGTGCCACCGACTATGGCGGCTTTCTCGACATCGTGTTGGATTTTGCGTTTTACGGCCTGATCCCCCTGGCATTCATCGCCGCGGATCCGGGCAATAATGCCCTGGCGGGTAGTTTGTTAATCCTCACATTCTACGTCAACGGAGCCAGCTTTCTCACTTATGCTCTGATGGCCGAGAAGCGCGGTGTGGATCAGGTGGAGCGTGGGTCGAAGTCGTTGCTGTATACAACCGGCTTGGCCGAAGCCACGGAAACCATTGTATTTTTTGCCGTCTGCTGCATTTTCCCAAACTGGTTCGCCACACTTGCCTATGTGTTTGCGGCAATTGTGATTGTCACCACCGCCAGTCGGTTTGCTTTGGCCAAACAAAATTTTTCAGGTGACGGCACCAAATAATTTACCTGCCTTGTGACGGTGGCCCACACCTTGCCACACGCCGGGGGCAAACGTATCACAACTGGAATTCATGCTCTTGGAGTTGCCTTATGTCTTTGGAAATCGACGCCGTCCTTGATCGCCGCAAATTGCGCAGCAAATTGACGTTTTGGCGGCTGGGCGCATTGATATTGCTCGCCATTGCCATCATTGCGGCCCTGGCGGCAGCTGGCGCGTTTTCCGGCGTTGGCCAAAATCGCGCCCACATTGCCCGTGTGCCGATCACCGGCATGATTACCGAAGACCGTGCTTTGATAAAAATGATCGATGGCATCGCCACCAATGATGCCGTCAAAGGCGTTGTATTGTCGATTGATTCCCCCGGTGGCACCACGGTTGGTGGCGAAGCCATATTTGAGGCCGTGCGCAGGTTGGCCGAAAAGAAGCCCGTGGCTGCAAGTGTTGGCACGCTTGCCGCATCTGCCGGTTACATGATTGCATCTGCATCAGACCATGTGGTGGCCCGGCGGTCGTCCATCGTTGGATCCATTGGCGTTATTTTCCAATATCCTCAGGCCTCAGAACTGCTCGACAAAATCGGCATCAAGATCAAGGAGATCAAGTCCTCGCCCTTGAAGGCCGAACCTTCGCCGTTTCACGTGCCGCCGCCCGGTGCTGAACAGGTGATCGAAGAACTGATTGACGACAGCTATAATTGGTTTGTGGATCTGGTAACCGATCGCCGCCCGCTCACCCGTGCACAGGTTCTGGTGCTTGCAGACGGTCGTGTTTTTTCCGGTGACCGTGGTTTGAAAGAAAAACTGGTCGATGCCCTAGGCGGTGAAGAAGTGGCGAAAGCCTGGCTGGTGAAAGAAAAGGGTCTGGATGAGAACCTGAAAATCATCGACTGGAAGCCCCAGCGACCCCAGTCCGGCCTGCTGTTTGGTTCCGCCGGATTGAAATACCTCAGCGGCGATAAAATCGACCTCAATGATCTCGATTTGAACACGCTTCCGGGCATCATTCCGCGCAGAATTTTTCTCGATGGGCTGCTATCGATTTGGCAGAATTGAATTTCTGGTTATAATCCTTTGTAATTGTGTATTCTTCTACGTCTAAGCTTTCGGGCTGCTCCTGAATTTGGGAGAGGAGACTAAAAATGATTAAGTCAGAACTTGTACAAATTATTGCCGAGCAGAACCCCCATCTTTATCAGCGGGATGTCGAAAATATCGTCAACGCGATCCTTGATGAGATTTCCGATGCCCTGTGTGAGGGGGACCGTGTGGAATTGCGTGGATTTGGCGCATTTTCGGTTAAGCACAGAAAACCGCGCATTGGTCGTAACCCAAGAACCGGTGAGCGTGTGGATGTGGACGAGAAATGGGTGCCATTTTTCAAAACCGGCAAAGACCTGCGTGATCGTCTAAATGGCAGCGAAGGCTAGGCAGAGAAGGCTGAGATTCAGACCTCAGTAATTCGACGCGCCCGCTGTTCCATCGTCCTTGGCCACTGGTGCAAAGCCTAAGCTTCGTGCATAAGTATCACTCAAATTCCACTCAGCATTGTGGGAGTAAACTCATGCTGAAGCGCCTTGTCACGTTGCTTATCATTGTGCCCGTGGGCATTGTCATCATCGCTTTGGCGGTGGCAAACCGCCAGCAAGTGAGCATTCGTCTGCCACTGGAAATTGGCGGACAACCCATGGAACTGTTCTCGCTTCCGCTGTTTTTTCTGCTGTTTGCCATGCTGATAACCGGCATGATGATTGGCGGTTTTGCAACCTGGTTCAAACAGGGGCATTACCGCCGTCTGGCGCGCGATCGAAAAGTCGAATCCACCAAACTGGGATTTGAAGCCGAGAAACAAAAGAACCGCGCCGAGGAATTGCAAAAGGCCAATGACAACGCCCACGCCACGGGCAGTGACGCCGATGAATTTCCGCTATTGGCTGGTTCAAGCCGTTAAGCAGGCTGAGATACAGTGATTAAAAGGCCTGTCGTGCCGGCCAAAGCCGGCGGCCCCAATCAGCCGATCATATAGACAATAATTGCTAAAATAGCGCAGACCACCAGTCCCCAGAATGCGCAGCTCCACATATTTTCGCGATAAGTTGTTGCAGTCATAATCATATCCCTCCCGATTTTGTGAGTGCCAACATGTGGCGGATTGCGCCCTCTGACAAGGGCAAATATTGGCTGGTTTAGTGGATCAGCTACCGACCTTTTCTGAAAAACTGGTGAAAAACTGATCGGCCAGTTTGCGTGCAGTGGAATCAATCAGCCGCGAGCCAAGTTGCGCAAGCTTCCCGCCCACTTTGGCATCCACATCATAGTCCAGCTGCGTACCTTCGGGAACTTCCGTTAGCCGCACATTGGCACCGCCCTTGGCAAAGCCTGCAATGCCACCCTTGCCTTCGCCAGAAATGGTATAGCTTTCCGGTGGCTTGAGATTGCCCAACGTGACCTCGCCGGAAAACTTGGCTTTGACCGGGCCAATCTTGGTGACCACGGTTGCCGCAAGTTCCGTATCAGACTTTTTTTCAAGTGATTGGCAGCCTGGAATACATGCTTCGAGAATTTCAGGATCATTAAGTGCAGCCCAAACGGTTTCGCGGGAGGCTGAGATGATGTGGCTGCCGGTCATTTCCATGGTGAATATCTTTTGGTTAGGCCTGAATTAATGCAGAACTTACCAGCAGTTGTTGAGTGACAACAAGGCTTTTGGGCCATATTGGCCTTTGCGCATTTCCAGACAAGCCGCTAAAGCGATGGCATGGCAAAGCCCGGATACAAATCTGCACGTCGCAACAAGGATAAACCCGCTCGCCCGGTGCGGACAGGCACGGGTAAGCCTGGGGGTGCTCGGTCGGGCAAACCGCCCCATGGGCCAAAGAGTGCTGCAAAAACGCCCGAACAGATGGAGGTCACTTCGTCTCCAACCACCGCGGTGGACAAACAACCGCCGCCGCCGCTGAAACCCAGAAGCGGCCACCGCTTGCCGGAACAGACGGCCCGCACGATCATTGTGCAAGGCGACGATCACTATGCCTTGCTGGACAGCGGCCTTGGAGAAAAACTTGAACGCTATGGCAAGATGATCATCCGCCGCCCGGAGGGACAGGCATTGTGGTTACCAAGCCTGCCTGCATCCAAATGGTCTCAAGCCGATGCTGTTTTCACCGGCGACATTGAAGAAGAAGGTCAGGGGCGCTGGCAGTATCCCAAGGGAAATCTGGACGAAACCTGGCAACAGAATTTTGATGGCATGGCCTATCTGGGCCGGTTCACCTCATTTCGCCACACCGGCGTCTTTCCCGAACAGGCCGCCCACTGGCAGGCGATGGACCGTGCCATTCGAACCGCCAGAGCCGGGGGTCGCACGGTTCGGGTGTTGAACCTGTTTGGATATACAGGTCTTGCCTCTTTGGTTGCTGCGCGCGCTGGCGCGGAAGTTACCCATGTGGATGCGTCCAAACGTGCTGTGGGCTGGGCGCGTGAAAATCAGGAAATTGCCGGGCTGGCCAAGGCACCAATTCGCTGGATCTGCGACGATGCGGTTAAATTCTGCGCCCGGGAAGTTCGGCGCGGAAATACCTATGACATCGTTTTGCTTGACCCGCCCGCCTATGGCCGCGGGCCAAAGGGCGAAGTGTGGCAATTGTTCGAACACCTGCCCCATATGCTGGATCTGGTGCGCGACATCCAGTCCAACAATCCGGTCATGACGGTACTCACGTCTTACGCCATTCGCGCTTCCCACTTCGCCCTGCATGAACTGATGCAACATGTCTTTGCCGGCATGGACGGCAGGTTGGAATCGGGTGAATTAGTGCTGCAACAGCAAAGTGGTGAGCGCGTTTTGTCCACGTCCATGTATTGCCGCTTTCTGGGCGAAGGAGTGGAAGTTTGACCGACCACAGTTCCCAAACGCCTGCCAGCAAAAGCGGTGGCAAGGTGGAAGAAATTACCTCCACCGCCAATCCGCGCATCAAATGGATCAAGGGTCTTGGACTGAAGAAAAACAGGGTTCAGGAAAATCTGTTTGTTGCCGAAGGGTTGAAACTGGTAACCGATGCCGTTGATGGCGGCTGGACGGTGCGCATGCTGGTGCACGCCAGGAGGTTGCTTGAAGATGAGGCCCTTAACCAGCCGATCGGCGAATTGGCCGCCAAAGTGCGTGCCCGTGGGGGCGACGTGCTGATAACCAGCGACAAGGTGCTCACATCCATTGCACGGCGGGACAATCCGCAAATGGTGATGGGGGTGATGGAACAGAAGTTCCACGATCTTTCGTCAGTCAAACCTGCCGACAAAGATGTCTGGGTCGCCTTGGACAGGGTTCGCGATCCCGGCAACCTTGGCACTATTATGCGCACCGCCGATGCGCTTGGGGCAAAGGGGGTCATTTTGGTGGGCGAAACCACCGACCCGTTTGCGCTGGAGGCCGTGCGCGCCACCATGGGTTCATTGTTTCATATAAAATTGTTCAGAGCCTCGCAGCATGAATTCCTGCAGTTTGCTGAAGGCTGGCGTCAAAACGGTGGCCAAATAGTGGGCACCCATCTCAAAGGTGCTGTGGACCACCGTTCTTTAGACTATGCTGCAGCACCACACATCCTATTGATGGGCAATGAACAGCAGGGATTGACCGACGAATTGGCGCAGGCTTGCTCCAACCTTGTGGCCATTTCCATGGCCGGTCAGGCAGATTCGCTCAATCTTGCGATTGCAACAGGAATTGCGTTGTTTGAAATGCGGCGACATGATCTGCCATCCATGGGTGGCACGATTTAAGAGGTTCAAGGATTTGAAGAAACGATTCTATTTTCTGGTGCTGTTCCTGATCGCAGTGGATCAACTCAGCAAGCGATGGGTTGAAGGCAATTTGCCGTTCCATCGCAGCGTCGAAGTGTTGCCTTTCTTCTCGCTCTATCGAACCCACAATACGGGCATTGCTTTTTCCATGTTTGACTGGATTGGCAGTTGGGGCCTGATCGCAATCACATCACTTGTCATCGCCGTACTGGTCTATTTCTGGCAAAAAGTGCCGCGCTCACAACAGCTGACACTGCTTGGATTTGCCCTTGTGATCGCCGGTGCCTTGGGCAACCTGGCCGACCGGGTCTTTCTTGGATTTGTGGTCGATTTCTTTTTGCTGCACACGCAAACCTGGGCATTCGCCGTGTTCAATATGGCAGACGCCTTTATCACCGTTGGTGCGGTGGCAATCATCATTGACGAACTGTTCGCAAAACGGCCAAAGGAAGCCTGAGCGCAAGCCCTGAACGGAGAAGCCTAATGTCGAGTTTCAAAGCGATATTGATATCGCGCGATGAAGAGAAAAAACAATCTGTCGAAGTGACGGAACTGAACGAAAATGACCTGATGGAAGGTGACGTGACGGTTGCTGTTGAAGCAACAACCGTCAACTACAAGGATGGTTTGGCCATTACCGGAAAATCACCGGTTGTCAGGCACTGGCCAATGGTGCCCGGCATCGATTTTGCCGGACGGGTTATTTCTTCAAGCCATGCAGACTTTGCCGAAGGAGACGATGTCATTCTCAACGGTTTTGGTGTGGGCGAGACCCATTGGGGTGCCTATGCACAGCGCGCACGGGTCAGCGGTGATTGGTTGATCAAACGTCCGGCTGGCATTTCTGCCAAGCAGGCAATGTCCATTGGCACTGCGGGTTACACGGCCATGCTATGCGTTATGGCGCTTGAGGCGCATGACATTACGCCCGAACGCGGACCGGTTGTTGTGACAGGTGCAAATGGTGGGGTGGGATCGGTTGCCATCTCGATCCTTTCCAAACTGGGTTACGAAGTCATTGCCTCCACCGGTCGTCCGCAAGAAGCTGATTTTCTCAAAGGCCTCGGCGCCAGTGAGATTATCGATCGAAGTGAACTGTCCGAACAGGGTCGTCCGCTTGGCAAGGAGCGCTGGGCTGGCGGCGTTGACGCTGTGGGGTCTCACACTTTGGCCAATGTCATTGCCCAGACCAAATATGGCGGCGCAGTCGCGGCCTGTGGATTGGCGCAAGGGTTTGATCTTCCCAGTTCGGTTATGCCGTTCATCCTGCGTGGGGTCAGCCTGTTGGGCGTGGACAGCGTCATGGCACCAAAAGCTGTGCGCGAAGAAGCCTGGTCGCGGCTCGCCAGCGATCTCGATATGAACAAGTTGGATGCGCTGACCACCGAGATTGGCTTTGACGGTCTCATTGGTGCTGCCACGGACATTGTGGAGGGCAAAATCCGGGGCCGTGTTGTGGCGCTCATTTAAGGCGCTTCACGCCCGTTCAGACTCTGGGCCTCCCATGAAACGGGCAGGGACTAAACCTGATTAGTCCCTGCTGGGAAGAACCCGGTCGGGGGGCCGGTGGCCATCAAAAAACGTTCGAATGTTGATGATCACTTTTTCCCCCATTTCACTGCGTCCTTCCACAGTGGCAGAACCCATATGGGGCAGCATGACGAGCTTGCCCTGCTCACTGAGCTTGCGCATGCGTGAACTCACCGCAGGCTCATTTTCAAACACGTCGAGCGCCGCGCCGGAAATTCGCCCGGCTTCAAGGGCATCCAACAGGGCTTCTTCGTCGATGATCTCGCCGCGCGCAGCATTCACCACATAGGCGGTGGGTTGAATAAGCTCCAGCCGGCGCTTGGACAATAGGTGAAAGGTTGCAGGCGTAAACGGGCAGTTGACCGAAATAATGTCCATGCGGGCAAGCATCTGGTCGAGGCTTTCCCAATAGGTCGCTTCCAGTTCTTCTTCCAGATCGGGGTGAACCCGTTGTCTGTTTGAATAGTGAATGGAAAGTCCAAATGCCTTGGCGCGCCGGGCAACCGCAGCACCAATGCGGCCCATTCCCAAAATACCCAACCGCTTGCCGCTCACCCGGCGGCCCAACATCCAGTTGGGAGACCAGCCGGGCCAGCCATCGGGGCTTGCCATAACCTGTGCGCCTTCCACCAAACGCCGGGGCACAGCCAGCATCATGGCCATGATCATATCGGCGGTATCATCGGTGAGCACACGCGGGGTGTTGGTCACGGTGATGCCGCGCCGTGAAGCAGCGGCAATGTCGATATTGTCCGTGCCATTGCCAAAATTCGCGATGAGTTTCAGCTGGTCTCCGGCCTGATTGATGATGGCTTCATCGATCTTGTCGCTGACTGTGGGGACCAGGACATCCGCGCTCTTAACCGCAGCCACCAATTGTGGCTGGGTCAGCGGTACATCGTCGAGATTCAGTTCTGTATCAAACAGCTCTCGCATTCGGGTTTCCACCGCATCGGGTAGTTTTCTCGTCACCACAACCTGCGGTTTTTTACCTGTCATGCCGCTCGTTTCCTTTTCGCCCACTTTTCCGGAGGTTCACATCTCCGACATTCAACCATGCAGCAGCCTTGGTGGTTTGCCCAGTCATGAACTGGAATGGCCCGTGTTTTTGAGACCACAAAATTTGGTCAGAAACCGAACATTAACCATGCCTATTGAAGTGCATTTAACCTAAGTCCGCCATTGTCCGTTCACCATACCGGCGTCACACAGCCGGACTTTTTTAACAGACAGAAGCTGGAACGCAATGCGCTTGCGGCTTATCGGGTGTTGTCAGTGCAGGGGAATTATTCAGTGCCACTAGAGTTTTCGTTCAGTTTGTCGCGCGTATTTCAAAAGCTGCTTTTGCTTGTTTTGGTGGGTCTGGGTTTATCTTTGGCTTTCATCGCCAATCCTGTTCAGGCCGCTGGCACTGGTGAGAAAGTGGGTCGCGAATCGGGACTTCCCATTCCCCGCTTTGTCAGCCTGAAGGCAAAAACTGTAAATCTGCGCGTTGGACCGGGCCGCAAATACGCCATTGATTGGAATTATCGTCGCAAGGGCCTGCCTGTTGAAGTGATCCAGGAATTCGACCAGTGGCGCCGCATTCGCGATTCAGAAGGCACCACAGGCTGGGTGCTACACTCGCTCCTGTCGAGCCGCCGCACCGCTTTGGTTGCTCCGTGGGAAATCAAAAAAGAAGGTGCAATGACACGCGCTGCTTTTATCGAAGGCAAAGATGCTGCCCGTGGTGAAGCTGAAACCATTGCCCGCGTTCAGGCAGGTCTGCTGGTGGACATTTCCCAATGCTCGGGCGGTTGGTGCGCGCTTGAAAAGCAGAATGTAAAATTCTGGCTCAAGCAGGATTATCTGTGGGGTGTATATCCCAACGAAGCGCTCGACGGATAATCAGATCACCGCAAACTATTTTTTGCGCAGGCGAACAATCACATCAACGCGGGCAACTTCCATGCCTTCAGGTGGTTCGGGAAGATCAGACACCGTGATGTGGGATGCGGGAACATCCACAACTCTGTTTTCACTCTCGATGAAAAAATGGTGATGGTCAGACGTGTTGGTGTCGAAATAGGTCTTGGAAGATTCCACCGCCACCGCGCGTAAAAGCCCAGCTTCGGTGAATTGGTGCAACGTGTTGTAAACCGTGGCCAGCGATACCGGAACACCGGCAACTTCGGCTTCCTCATGCAAAGCTTCGGCAGAAACGTGCCTGTTGCCTTTTGAATACAGCATATGTGCCAGGGAAAGCCGCTGCCGCGTTGGCCGCAACCCTGCATCGCGCAGCTTGTTCATCAGGCCCAGCGTGCTGCAATCCAGCTCGCTGTCAGCACCAAATCCGGCATCTTCGATTTCCCGATTCATTGCAATAACTTCCCATGTTCCTTGAAGCCACTTTATGCTTCACAAGGCAGAATAGGGGTTTGTCGCGCCCCCTGCAAGCGTCTGCGACATTGCGGGCCGGTTGGTGCGTTTGTGAAGTCAATTGCCTTTGTCACGGCCAAATCGGGGGGCATATCCGTTGCCCTCCAACATTGGTGTTTGACCCCAATCTTGTGCCAAGGTAAGCCGACCGGAATAGATATAAAATGTCCGTCTGCTCCAGCTTCCAAACCGGGTCGGTGTGGCAATGTTGTATGCGGATCGGGAACAGAGGTTTATTTGTATGGCTGAGCAGAAATCCAGTTACACTTACGAAGAAATATTGACCTGCGCGCGTGGTGAAATGTTTGGCCCTGGCAACGCTCAATTGCCTCTGCCACCCATGCTGATGTTCGACCGCATAACCGATATTTCGGAAACCGGCGGCCTGAAAGACAAAGGCTACATCCGGGCAGATTTCGCCATCCATGAGGATTTGTGGTTCTTCCCGTGCCATTTTCAGGGCGATCCCGTCATGCCCGGTTGTCTGGGGCTGGATGCTCTTTGGCAATTGACCGGCTTCTATCTTGGTTGGCTGGGAGAGCCCGGCAAGGGCCGCGCCATTTCCACTGGTGAAGTCAAATTCACCGGCATGATCACGCCGGAAACCAAACTTGTGGAATATGAAATTGATTTCAAGCGCGTCATGCGGGGGCGCCTGGTGCTTGGTATTGCAGACGGCATTGTGAAAGCCGATGGCGAAGAGGTGTTTTCAGCCAAGGACTTGCGCGTCGCCTTGTTCCAGTAGACGATTTGCGAAGATCAGCGCCATCGGCCATTGAATCTGGCGGTGGTTTCCCCCATGTTCGCCACAACCGGCGGGCATTCCAAGCTCTCTTTGTTAAGATATTCAGTAAGCAGGAAAGGGCCTGATGATGAAACGTGTTGTCGTAACCGGCATGGGCATTGTCTCGTCAATTGGAAACAATACGCAAGAAGTGTTGGCTTCACTGCGGGAAGCCAAATCGGGCATTTCGTTTTCTGACGATTTTGATGCGCATGGATTCCGTTGCCGTGTTCAAGGCGCTCCTGATCTGGATCCTTTTGAAGTTCTGGATCGACGAACTGCCCGTTTCATGTCCAAGGGGACAGCCTGGAATTACATTGCCATGGATCAGGCGGTGCGTGATGCCGGGTTGGAACCATCTGATGTGATCAACCCCCGCACGGGTATCATCATGGGCTCCGGCGGCCCTTCCACCAAGACAATCGTTGAGGCGGCGCAGAAAACAATTGAAACGGGTTCGCCAAAGCGCATTGGCCCAACGGCTGTGCCAAAGGCGATGAGTTCAACGGCTTCCGCCGTTTTGGCCACCCAGTTTGAAATCAAGGGTGTCAATTATTCAATTTCATCGGCCTGTGCCACGTCAAACCATTGCATCGGCAATGCCTATGAAACCATTCAGCTTGGAAAGCAGGATGTGATTTTCGCCGGTGGTTCTGAGGATCTCGACTGGACCATGTCGAACCTGTTCGACGCCATGGGCGCCATGTCTTCGAAATATAACGACACCCCGACAACTGCATCACGCGCCTTTGACAAATCCCGCGATGGCTTTGTCATTGCAGGCGGTGCCGGTGTTCTGGTTCTCGAAGAGCTGGAACATGCCAAGGCCCGTGGCGCAAAAATCTACGGCGAGATCGTTGGATACGGCGCTACATCCGATGGTTACGACATGGTGGCCCCATCGGGTGAAGGTGCGATACGCTGCGTCCAGATGGCCGTGGAAAATGTGGGTGAGCCCATCGACTATATTAATCCCCATGCCACATCCACAGGTGTCGGGGACGAAAAAGAGATCGGTGCCCTGCGCCAGATTTACGGCGACAATTGCCCGCCAATTTCTGCAACCAAATCACTCACCGGCCATTCGCTCGGCGCAACAGGCGTGCAGGAAGCGATCTATTCCCTGCTCATGATGCAAAATGGTTTCATTTGCGAAAGCGCCCATATCACCGAGCTGGACCCGGAATTCGCCGACATGCCGATTGTGCTTGAGCGCCGCGACAATGTCGAAATAAACACAGTTCTTTCCAATTCATTTGGCTTCGGCGGCACCAACGCCTCGCTGGTATTCCAGCGCTACGCCTAACCCACATCCACAGAGAAGTAATTCCATGACTGAGTTGCAGTCCAACATCATGGCCGGAAAACGCGGCCTCATAATGGGAGTGGCAAATGACCATTCCATCGCGTGGGGCATTGCGAAAATGTTGTCTGCCCATGGTGCTGAACTGGCGTTCACCTACCAGGGCGATGCTTTTGGCAAGCGCGTTAAACCGCTGGCCGAATCGGTTGGTTCCAATATGCTTTTGTCCTGCGATGTTGAAGATTTGGACTCCGTGGACAGTGTGTTCGACACCATCAGCAAGGAATGGGGGGGACTGGATTTTGTCGTTCACGCCATTGGTTTTTCCGACAAGAACGAGCTGAAGGGCCTGTATGCGGATACGTCGCGCGAGAATTTTTCCCGCACAATGTTGATTTCCTGCTTCTCATTTACCGAAATTGCCAAGCGCGCTGCGGCGCTGATGAAGGATGGCGGGTCCATGCTGACCCTCACCTATGGCGGCGCATCGCGGGTGATGCCGAACTATAACGTCATGGGTGTTGCAAAAGCTGCGCTGGAGGCCAGTGTGCGCTATCTGGCATCCGATTATGGCCCCGATAATATTCGCGTAAATGCAATCTCCGCAGGCCCCGTGCGCACCCTGGCGGGAGCCGGGGTTTCCGATGCGAGACTGATGTTCAATTATCAAAAACGCAATGCACCCCTGCGCCGCACCGTGTCACTGGAAGAGGTGGGCGGTTCCGCCCTTTATTTGTTGTCGGACCTGTCGGCCGGGGTAACCGGCGAGGTGCATTTCGTTGATTCAGGCTATTCCACAGTGTCGATGCCACGCATGGAAGAACTGAAGAAAAACGATGGGTAACCAGCGCATTTGGTAATGCGTACCACATCTTGAATCGGTCTTACTGAATCAGCTTCAGCTTATTGCCCTGGAACTCAAACTTCTTGAGACGGTTGAGAAACGACATGCCAAGCAAGGTGTGATCAAGAGATTTGTCCGGCAGAACCGCGGCCTCCACACCCTTTACCCGGATACTTCCAATCCGGATTTCCTTGATTGTTGCCCGTGCCATTTTCACCCGCCCATTGGCAGTGTTGGCGGTATAACGAAAAGCACTCTTGGACAATTTGATGCCGATGCGGCGGGCCGTAGACTGGTTGATGGCAACCGACGAAGCGCCGGTATCGACCAATACGCGCACATTTGACCCGTTCATGCTGGTGTTGAAATCAAATTGCCCGCCCCGGTTGCGATATCCAATAGCTGTTTTGGGGCCGCGCGACTGTTTGGCCGGTTTTGCGCTGGCTAAAACCGAGGTCGCCGGTGTCTTTTCTGGCTCTCCCTGCAGCACCGCAGGCACAACCATTGCCGCACCGATAATAAGCCCTGTTGTCGTCAAAATGGATTTCATAACCGCCCCCTCAATAGATATTTTGAGGTGGACCCTACAATAGGCAAACTAACGATCGTCTAACCCGTTGGGTTAAGCGTTTCTAAACCCAGCCGCCATCCACAATGTAGCTTTGGTTGGTGCAGGCACCGGATTCCTCGGATGCAAAAAACAAAACTGCACGGGCAATATCATCCGGGATCAAGAAACGTTTCAGGCACTGATTTTTAAACAGGTCAATTTCCGCTTCCGGCGTGAGCCACAATTCTTTCTGCCGCTCGGTCATAATCCAGCCGGGTGCGATGGAGTTGACCCGAATATTGTCTGGCCCCAGATCACGCGCCAAAGAGCGGGTCAGCCCAACCACCGCTGATTTGGATGCGGAATAGGCTGGCATGCCTCCCTGGCCAATCATCCATGAAACCGACCCCATATTGATGATTGAGCCGCCGCCCAATGTGCGCATGTCTTCAACCACGGCCTGAACCGCAAAGAACTGGTGTTTGAGATTAATGCCAAGCCGCTCGTCCCAATATTCAGGGGTCACATCTTCCAGTTTGTGCCGCTCATCATGGGCGGCGTTGTTCACCAATACACCAACGGGACCGTATTTTTCGCTGACTTGCGCGATGGTGGCCTGCAGCGCTGAACTGTCGGTAATGTCGCAATGGTGATAGCTCACCTCATGGCCATCCTGCACCAGCGACTTGGCCAGGGCGTTGGAAGGTTCATCTGCGATATCAAGAAACCCCACTTTCGCACCCTGTTGTGCAAACCGAGTGGTGATCGCCGCACCTATGCCGCTGCCTCCACCGGTCACCACAACGGTTTTGCCGTTCAAACTGGGATAGGTTGCGATGTCGCTCATATTCTTGAATTCCTATTTCGTGCCATACATGCGGTCACCCGCATCGCCAAGACCAGGGATGATATAGCCTTTTTCATTGAGATGGCTGTCCAGCGCCGCGGTGAAAATTGGAACATCCGGCAGGGCTTTGCGGAAATTCTCAATGCCTTCCGGTGCGGCCAAAAGACAAAGGAAGCGAATGTCCTTGGCCCCACTTTGCTGAAGTTTCTCAATGGCCGCCGTTGCGGAATTGGCCGTTGCCAGCATCGGGTCCACGGCAATCACAACCCGGTCGCTCAGGTCGGTGGGTGCTTTGTAGTAATATTCAATTGCTTCCAGGGTCTCGTGGTCCCGATACAGGCCCACATGGGCAACCCGTGCTGAAGGAACCAGGTCCAGCATACCTTCCAGCAAGCCATTGCCTGCGCGCAGAATTGAAGCGAACACCAGCTTCTTGCCTTTAAGTGTCGGCGCTTCCATCTCCTGCATCGGTGTTTCGATGGTCTTGGTGGTCAGCTCAAGGTCGCGGGTTACCTCATAGCATAACAGCAGGGAGATCTCGCGCAGCAACCGCCGAAAGCTGCCAGTCGACGTGTTCTTGTCGCGCATGATGGACAATTTGTGCTGAACCAGCGGGTGGTCAACGATTGTAACGCCTTCCATGGGTCTCTCCTGTTTGGTGCGGTTTGAATTGAGACATTACCGCCTGTACCCACGGGAACAATGTGTTGCACACAGCTTATGTCGGTTATCCCACCGTTTCCTGATCGAGACGCGCCAGCAACCGGTGCCGGGTGGCTTCATCGACAAATGCACACTCGATCGCCGTGCGCGTGCATTGCTGCAATTGCATTTCATCAAAGCCAAATTCTGTGGCCGCAAGCTCATATTCGCGTGCCAGACTGGTTTCAAAAAACGGTGGATCATCGGAGCTTAAGGTCACAGCAACCCCCGCATCGGCGAGGCGGCGCAGGGGGTGGCTGGCAAAGTCAGGATAGACCTGAAGCGAAATATTCGAGCCCGGACAAACCTCAAGCACAATTTCCTCTTCCACCAGCCGCTCGACTAATTCTCGGTCCTCTATTGAGCGCACACCATGCCCAATGCGTGTAACCCCCAGATGGTCAAGGCAATCGCGAACACTGTCAGCCCCGGCAAATTCACCCGCATGGCACGTCAGGCCAAGCCCCGCATCTGCAGCAATCGAAAATGCCGTGGCGAAATCTTCCACCTTGTACATACGTTCATCGCCGCCCATGCCGAATCCGGTTACCAACGGGTGTGGATTATCTGCCACCATTTGCGCAACCGCTTCGCCGGAATCCGGGCCAAGATGGCGCACACATGTCATAATGATGCGCCCCTCAATACCCGTTGCGGCTTTGGCATCTTCAATGCCACTGGCCATGGCGCTCACCAGATCATCGTAATTCAGGCCCATGCGCGCGGCATGGTCTGGCGAGGCAAACATTTCAGAATAGATCGCGCCCTGTTCGGCCAGCCGGGTCAGTGAATCATAGGTCAAAAGCCGGTAGTCTTCGACCGAACGAAACACCGACGAGGCCGTATCATAGGCACTCAGAAAGCTTGTGAAATCGTGCCACACATAGCGGCCATCGCGGATGATGCTGTCCATCGAAGCCCCATATTTGCGCGCCAGGCGCAAGACGAGATCAGGATGGGCCGCCCCTTCTATGTGGCAATGAATTTCCGCTTTGAGCATGGGCTGGCTTTCGTTTTTTTAAATGTGTTTAGAGCATTGTCGACCCGTGGGGGCCGGGATCAATACCCAAATGGGCTGCAATGGTTTCACCAATATCGGCAAAGGTGGGTCGTGGTCCCAGATTGCCGGTGGCGATACCGGGGCCGGTGACAATGACAGGCACCTGTTCACGGGTGTGGTCAGTGCCTTTCCACGTGGGATCATTGCCATGGTCTGCGGTCAGGATCATCAAGTCCCCCGGCTGCAGCTTGGCCATGAGTTCCGGCAATCTGCGGTCAAAATGTTCCAGACAGGCGGCATAGCCGGGCACATCGCGGCGGTGGCCGTAAAGCTGATCGAAATCCACAAAGTTGGTAAATACCAGATCGCCCTCTGCGGCATCGTCCATGGCCTGCAAAGTGGCGTCGAACATGGCATCATTTCCATTGGCCTTGCGAATGTCCGTAATCCCTTGATGGGCAAAAATATCGGCAATCTTCCCAACAGCAAAAATGCTTCGCCCGTCATCCTCCAGCCTGTCCAGCAAAGTGGGTTCCGGTGGCGGAACGGAATAATCCCGGCGGTTGCCCGTGCGTTCAAATGTATCTGCGGTCTTGCCAATGAACGGCCGGGCGATCACCCGCCCAATGTTCAGCGGGTCAACCAGTTTGCGGGTCAAAGCGCAGAGTTCATACAGCCGGTTCAGCCCGAAGAATTCCTCATGGGCTGCAATCTGAACAACCGAATCCGAAGACGTATAGACAATCGGTTTGCCGCTGGTGATGTGTTCGATCCCATATTCGGCAATCACTTCGGTGCCGGATGCATGTTTGTTTGCCAACACGCCAGGCAAATCGGCCTGTTCAATCATGGCGGTTGTCAATTCGGCAGGAAAAGTCGGGATCGTCGTTGGAAACACGCCCCATTGAAACCGTACCGGCACACCGGCAATTTCCCAGTGCCCCGATGGCGTGTCTTTACCGCTTGAGACTTCTGCTGCACAGGCCCATCCGGCTTGTGCGGTGAGGGTTGCATCCATGCCGGCTGGAAATGTG
Organism: uncultured Rhizobiaceae group bacterium; assembly: GCA_937930845.1. Classification (GTDB taxonomy): domain Bacteria; phylum Pseudomonadota; class Alphaproteobacteria; order Rhizobiales; family Rhizobiaceae; genus Pseudahrensia. Next base: position 84,723 of record CALHBJ010000008.1, on the reverse strand, counting down.
CCACTGGCCGCATGGGCGGCATGGCCCAGTCCAAGCCGTTCCATATTGGGCAGGTTCAAAGGTCCACGGCGCAACCCCTCGCGGTCGCCTCCACCGTCGGCGCATGCCTGCGCAATATGCCCCAGCGTGTTTGCACCGGTATCGCCAAACGCCGCTTCATCCGGGGCACCGCCAATGCCGACAGAATCAAGTACAAACAGGAAGGCGCGCGCCATGGTGTATTCTCCGGAAACTTCGCTGCATCTTGCCGTATGCGATGTGCACGGTCAAAGCCATCTTGAATTAAACGGCCAACTCAATAGCCCACACTGACAAGATACAGTCCATGGGGCGGTGCCACAGGCGCACAAGCGGTGCGGTCCCGCGCTTCCAATGATGCCTGCACATCATCGGCGGTCCATTTGCCTTCGCCCACAAGTTTCAAGGCACCGGCAAACGAGCGCACTTGATTGTGCAGATACGAGCGGGCGGTAGTTGAAATTTCCACAACCGGCCCGCTGAAACCTTGGGTAAGGCGCACATCAAGCGTATCCAGAGTTTTGATGGGAGATTTCGCCTGACATTCCGTTGAGCGGAAGGTGGTAAAATCGTGTTCGCCAAGCAACCGCTTCGCAGCCACGTCCATGGTTGTCACATCAAGTTCGGCCTTGACGTTCCAGGCACGGCCACGCGCCACCGTAAGTGGTGCCCGGCGCGAAATGATGCGGTAAACATAGCTGCGTTGAACGGCAGAAAAACGGGCGTGAAACTCATCATTGGATTTTTCGCATTCCAACACAGCAACCGGATCGCCCGCCTGGCGTAGATGAGCATTTAAAGCCTCCATCAATCGGAAAGGTGCCCAGGGACGCTGCAAATCGCAATGGGCGACCTGGCCAAGGCCGTGGACGCCCGCATCGGTGCGCCCGGCGCCCTGCACCAGACATGCCCCTTCGCCAAGTTTTTCAAGTGCGGCTTCAAGCGCGCCCTGAACTGATGGCATATCGTTTTGCCTTTGCCAGCCGCAAAAAGGGCTGCCGTCATATTCAATCAAGAACCGGTATCGCGTGGTGCTATCTGCCATCGAGCACCGTTCCCGCAGCCAGGGCATTGCCAGATAGAAACACCGAAGCTTCCATTGGTTTTGCCCCGGCCTTTTGCAATTGGGTCAACGCAACCGCTCCCGGGTTACAGGCAATCGTGAGGGTATCATCGAGAACACTTCCAGCAGCAGATATGGCGGTATCAGTTTGATCGACAATTCTTGACTGGAGACATTTTACCCGCACTGGCTTTCCGCCCAGGGGCATTTCGCACCAGGCACCGGGAAAAGGCGACAGGCCCATGATATGCCGGTGCACCTGCGCCGCCGGTCGGTTCCAGTCAATGCGGCTTTCCTCTTTGGAAATCTTGGCCGCATAGACGACGCCTTCATCGGGCTGGGAGGTCAATGTTAAAGTACCCTGTTCAAGCCCGGCCATGGCGTCCACCATCAGGTTCGCACCCATGAGTGACAATTTATCATGTAGATGGGCCGCAGTCGTTGTCTCTTCGATGGGACATTTGGCGGTCATGGCCACAGGGCCGGTATCCAGCCCCACATCCATTTTCATCACCATAATGCCGGTTTCACTATCGCCCGCCATGATGGCCCGCTGGATTGGGGCAGCCCCACGCCATCGCGGCAAGAGTGATGCATGGCCGTTGAAACATCCAGATTTTGGGGCATCCAGAATAGCCTGGGGGAGCAGCAGACCATAGGCCACAACCACGGCCACATCTGCATCAAGCCGGGCAAATTCCGCCTGTTCCCGTTCGCCTTTCAAAGATGTTGGTGTGCGGGTTTCAATGCCCAGGGCCTGCGCGGCCAGATGCACAGGCGAGGGTTTTAATTCCAGTCCACGGCGGCCGGCCGGGCGCGGCGGTTGCGAATAGCAGCACACGATCTCGTGGCCTGCACGGTGCAAAGCATTGAGTGTGGGCACTGAAAAATCCGGTGTCCCCATGAAAACAATGCGCAATGCCATGAAGTTTCCCGCCGGAATAAGGCCACTCGTCGCTTGAGACGATCAGCCGATGAATCTGGTGCCGTTTTGTTTGGCGACCTTGGTGAATTTGCGAATGACCATATCGCGCTTCAATTTGGAAATATGATCAATGAACAGCGTGCCGTTAAGGTGGTCGAGTTCATGTTGAATGCAGGTGGCCAGCAGACCGTCAGCTTCCAATTCCTGTTGAACCCCCTCCCGGTCAAGATAGCGCACGGTCACCGCTGCCGGGCGCTCCACATCCGCATAATAATCCGGGATCGAAAGGCAGCCTTCTTCATACACATTGCGCGCGTCGGAATGGGCCACGATTTCGGGGTTAATCAGGAAGATTGGGTCGCGGTGTTCTTCAGCCGTTTCGCCGCGCTGCGGCTCATCTACATCGGATTCTTCTTCATCCTCAGAACGTTTGCTGCAATCGACCGTGAAAATCCGCAGCGGCTCGCCCACCTGAATGGCAGCAAGCCCGATGCCGGGCGCATCATACATCGTTTCCAGCATGTCATCGAGAAATGCCCGCAGCTGATCATCCACCCGTTCAACCGGTTTGGATTGTACGCGCAATATGGGATCGGGAATGTGAACAATAGGCAATATGGACATGGGCTGGAGATAAGCGCTTGCCGCGCCGGGGTCAACGCCATCTGGGCCGTGGTTTTTGACAAGCGATAAGCAGTGCCAGGTTGGGGTGACGAGTTTCGCCGTGCCGATCCGGAAGCCTACCAATGTTCGCGTTTTATTCTTATTCCCGAATCGGTTAGGCTGGTGCCATGAAAGCACTTCAACTCGACCAGGTCCTGTTTGTCGCAGGCGACATAGAATTCACCCGCGCTGATGTGGCGGTTATCGCAGCAGCGCTGATGTTCCTGTGCGCGCTCTTGCTGTTGATCGCCATTTGGCGCGGTGCCCGTCGGCGCAACGAAACTGAACTGATCGCACAAAGTGTGGAACGCGAACGCGCCCATGAAGCCCAGATGCGTATTGCTGAACTCGTTGCCACCCAAAATGAACTCAACGGCCGATTGGCGTCAGTTCAGGAAAATGTTGCCAGCGGTCAGCAGGCTTTCTCAAAACAACTGGACGAACGATTGGCCAATGTGACGGGCCGGGTTTCCCAGTCGCTGTCCGACACCAATAAGACCACACAGGAAAGCCTGTCCAAATTGCAGGAACGGCTGGCTGTGATTGATACGGCGCAAAACAACATTCAATCCCTTGCCCAGGATGTGGTCGGCCTGCAGGCTATTTTGCAGAACAAACAGACCCGTGGTGCGTTTGGCCAAAGCCGAATGGAAACCATTGTCCAGGACGGTTTGCCCATGGGTGCCTATGAGTTTCAGGCAACGCTTTCCAACGGCAAACGCCCGGATTGTCTGGTGCCGATGCCCAATAAAGCCCCGTCCTTGGTGATTGACGCCAAGTTCCCGCTGGAAGGCTGGACAGCGTTTCGTGAGGCGCAAGATCCACAGGCCAAGAAAGAGGCTGCCATTCGATTTCGCAAGGATATGGAGGTTCATATCGGCGATATTTCCGCCAAGTATCTCATTCCTGGCGAAACCCAGGACACCGCCTTTTTGTTCGTGCCCTCTGAATCCATCTTTGCCGAGGTTCACGAACAATTCGATGGCATCGTGCAAAAGGCGCACACTTCCAGAGTTGTGATTGTGTCGCCGTCACTGCTCATGCTGTCGATCCAGGTTATCCAGGCCGTGTTGAAAGATGCGCGCATGCGCGAGCAGGCCCATTTGATTCAGGGGGAAGTCATGAAGTTCTCCAAGGATTTGGCCTTGTTGGATGAACGCATCGGCAAGCTCAAATCCCACCATGATCTCACCGGCAAAGATATTGACCAGATACTCATTTCTGCCCGCAAACTCTCGCGCCATGGGGAGCGCATTGAGGCATTGGAGTTTGGTGCAGCAGCGGTACAGGACGATGAAAAAGGCGAAGTTGGCAAGCCGTTTCTGCGTGCCATCGAAGGCGGAGACTGATGATGCCCGCATCCGCTGCGTCACCACCATTTAAAGTTCATGCCTTGGGCGAGATCGCCATACGTTGCACGGACCTTGCGGCAATGGTGGCCTTTTATCGTGATATTGTTGGGCTTGAATTGCTGGCTCAGCGCAATGAGCAGAACATCCATTTCTTTCGCATCGCGCCGGGCTATGGTGGCCACACCACGGTGCTGGCCTTGTTTGCAGCACAGATGCAGGTGGCCACGGGGCTCTCGTCTTCACTGCACCACATTGCGTTAACGGTGGATGCCAGTGACCAGGAGGACGTCATGGCCTGGCTGGACAAAAAATCGGTTGCCTACAATGTGCAATTATTTGGTTGGGTTGGCTGGCGGGGCGTCTTTATGAAAGACCCGGACGGCAACACAGTTGAGTTCGTAGCCTATGATGATGCTTTCCGCGCCAAACCTTCTGCCTGATTTTTACGGACCATCCGCCGCCCGGTCGTTATTTTTGAAAACCCGTGTCTCAATGAAAAAGACCGCCCCGGTTTCCCAGGGCGGCCTAAAGTCAATTTGGTCGTCTGCGCTGCTTATTTAACAGGGCAGGCGCTGTCGCTCATGTAGTCGTGAACTTTAACGGCGCCAGACTTGATGCTTGCGGAGGCCGCATCAACAGCTGCCTGCATGTCCGCATTAACAAGAGACTTGTTGTTGTCGTCCATCGCATAGCCAACACCGTCGGCTTTCAGATCAAGAATGTTGAAGCCAGCGCTCCATTTGTCATTTTTTACATCTGAGAATGCATTGTAGACAGCGTTATCGACGCGCTTCAGCATGGAAGTGAGCACTTTGCCCGGGTGCATGCCGTTTTGGTTGGAGTCAACGCCAATGCCGAGTGCGCCCGCATCAGCTGCAGCCTGCAACACACCAATGCCGGTGCCGCCAGCCGCATGATAGACAACGTCTGCGCCGCGTTCGATTTGTGATTTGGCCAGCTCGCCGCCCTTGACCGGGTCGTTCCAGGCTGCGCCGGTTGTGCCAGTCATGTTCTGGAACACTTCAGCATCTGGATTGACGGATTTGACGCCCTGAACATAGCCACAGGCGAATTTGCGAATCAGCGGAATGTCCATGCCGCCGATGAAGCCGACTTTGCCGGTCTTTGAAGCTTTAGCTGCCATCACGCCCACAAGGAAAGAACCTTCGTGCTCTGTGAACAGGATCGAGCGAACGTTTGGCTTGTCGACAACCATGTCAACAATCGCGAATTTCGTGTCTGGAAATTCTGCAGCTACTTTTTCAAGTGCGGCGGCCTGCGAAAAGCCGATGGCAACAATTGGGTTGTGGCCATCACGGGCAAATCGGCGCATCGCCTGTTCGCGCTGGGCGTCGTTTTGAATTTCAAAGTCTTTATACGCCGTGCCGGTTTCTTTGGCGAAACGCTCAGCGCCGGTATAGGCAGATTCGTTAAACGACTTATCGTTCTTACCGCCAAGGTCATAAACCAAAGCCGGTTTCAGATCGGCTGCATATGCGCTGACGGCTGAGAAAGCAGCAGCTGCAAGTCCAAGAATGATTTTTTTCATGGATTTTCCTTTCAGGGTTCCCTGAGTTGCGGACTAGTGGTCCGCTATTATTGTGAGCACCACCAGGGTGCAGATTGATGCTGTTACACTTTTCCTACCGTGACCCGAAAGCCCCAAATCGGAGAAAAAACGTGACAATTTATGGTTTGATCCTGCCCACGCAATACCAATTGCGGTAGCTGAAAAGCACCACTGCCAGGAACTCTTGCACGATTAAACAGCCATTGCATGCATTTTCTTAAACCCTTCAACACCTCAGGTTTGCGCCTGTTTGACTGGTTATTTGTTGACATTGGTTGCGCTGGATGAAACCGACTGCACTGGCGTTGCAATCCCGATTAATCAGAACTCCCATGACCGTCATGACCACATCCATTCAGTTTCCCGTTCTCATTGGCGATGTGGGTGGCACCAATGCCCGGTTCCAGGTGATTGAACGGATTGGCGCTGATCCGGTGCCATTGGACATTGTGCAAACCAGCCAATTTCAGACCATTGAAGACGCGATTGCCCATTGTTTGCAGAAAATACCGCAAATAAAGCCCGTATCAGTTGTTCTCGCCTGTGCGGGTCCGATCACTGACCAGGGTGTCGATCTCACCAATGTTCATTGGAAGGTGAGACCCCGGCCATTTCTTGCCTCGCAGGGTTTCACCACATTGACTTTGGTGAATGATTTCGAAGCCCAGGCCCTCGCCCTGCCATTTCTGCAAGACACCGACCTGGCTCCGATTGGTCCCATTGGTCGATCCGGCAAAAAGCCTGAAGGAAACATGGTGGTTGTGGGCGCGGGCACCGGTCTGGGCGTGGGGGCCATGGTTTGGACCGGCACGTCCTGGGCACCGGTGGCGGGTGAGGGTGGCCATGTCGATCTTGGACCGCGCAATCCCCGCGAATCCGACATTTGGGCGCATCTCGCCGGCATCGAAGGCCGGGTCAGCGCCGAAGAGATATTGTCCGGTCGGGGAATGCTCAGTTTGTATCGGGCAATATGTGGTGCAGACAGGGTGGCCCCGATCAATGGTTTTACGCCAGCAGACGTTTCGCGCCATGCCATCGACGGTTCAAACCCACAAGCGGTTGTGGCACTGGACCTTTTTTGTACCTGTCTTGGTCGTGTGGCCGGTGACTTTGCATTGACGTTCATGGCCTGGGGTGGCGTTTATATTGCGGGCGGCATCGGTACGAAAATTGCTGATTTTTTGTTGCAAAGTAACTTCGCCGAAGCTTTTGAAGACAAGGCGCCCCATCGTACATTCTTGCAGCAATTGCCCACTTATCTGGTGACACATGAATTGCCCGCGCTGGTTGGACTGGCCGCATTTGCAAACAATCCCCCCGGTTTTGCCCTTAATTTGAGTAACAGACACTGGCAGGCTGATCCGCGCGCGTGAACAGCCGCCCCCTCAATTTTCTTCTCAGCCAATAGGCAGGCCATGATTGATTGGTTATAGGGAAGTTCTGGGCGCTTCCCGTCCGTGCCGAAACCGCTGGTTGTGAATGTTTTTGATCAACAAACTACTGGGCCTGTTCCTGAAATCGTCGGAAGACCTGGCGATTTTCAAGCGAATGGCCGGTGAGAATTTCTCGCTCTACAAACGCGATTACGCGATTGCGATTGTATGCCTGCTGATCACGGCTGGAATTACGGCCTACAGTGCGTGGCTGATGGGCCCCATCGTCAAGGATGTGTTTTACGGCAACAATTTCAGTCAGGCACTCAACCTGTCATTGACCGTGGTGGTGATCTTTCTGGTCAAGGGGTACGTGACCTACAAACAGACCACCATTTTGCAACGCATCGGCAACAATATCGTTGCCCGTTATCAGCGCCGCCTGTTCGACCATATGCTCAAGCTCGATGTGGGGTTTTTCACATCGACCCATTCCGTCACTTTGATCAGCCGGTTGAACCAGAACATTGGCGGTGTGCGCAACCTGCTCAACACCGTCATCCTTGGCTATGTGCGTGACATGGTGACCTTGATCGGCTTGATCGCGGTGATGATTTTTCGCGACCCGCTCATGTCCGCTGTCATATTCATTGTCGGCCCCATCGCGCTCATCATTGTTGCCGGTTATGCCCGGCGGGTGCGCAAGATCGCCAGGCAGGAAATTCAAATCAGCGCGCAGGTGGCAACTTCCATGCAGGAGGCCGCCCATGGCATCACAGTTGTCAAAGCATTCACCCTTGAAGATCAGCTCAACAGCAAATTGGGTGGGCTGACCGAGGAGGCAGAGCGCCGGGCCAACAAGATTGCCCGCATCACCGCGCGCACCAGCCCGCTGATGGAAACCCTGGCCGGTTTCGCCATTGCCGCCGTGATCGCCTATGGCGGGTGGCGGGTTATCCACCACGGTTATGAACCAAGTGATTTGACTTCATTCATGACCGCGCTGCTGCTCGCCTATGAGCCTGCCAAGAAACTGGCGCGCATGCGTGTGGCGCTGGAACGCTCGCTGGTCAATGCGCGCATGATCTATGAATTGGTCGATGCGCCCATCTCCCATGGCGTCGACAATGCCGGTGCTAAATTTGTGCCAGCCGGTGGTGAGATTGTATTTGATGATGTCACTTTCAGCTATTCAACCCAAAGCCTGCCGGATGTTGAGGGCAATGATGTTCCCATCGCCACCAGTCCGCCCGTCATTCACAATATGAGTTTCACGGCCAAACGCGGCCAAACCACTGCTCTTGTGGGGCCATCGGGTGGTGGCAAGTCGACGATCGTTTCGTTGATACAACGTTTTTATACCGCCGATTCAGGCACCGTTAAAATTGATGGTCAGGACATTGCCGAACTGAATGTGCGTTCCTTGCGCGACCACATTGGCTATGTTTCGCAAAGCCCGATCTTGTTCCAGGGGACAATCCGCGAAAACCTGCGCTATGCCAGACCAGATGCCACCGATGAGGAAATTATTGAAGCCGCGCGCAACGCCCAGGCCCATGATTTCATTATGGAACTGCCCCATGGTTATGAGTCCCACCTGGGTGAAAATGCGACAAATCTTTCCGGCGGCCAGCGCCAGCGCATTTCAATTGCCCGCGCTATTTTGCGCAATGCGCCCATTCTTTTGCTGGATGAGGCCACGTCGGCCCTTGATAACAAGTCTGAGGCGTCGGTGCAGAAGGCTCTGGATACGCTGATGGTGAACCGCACCACCATCGTGATCGCCCACCGCCTGTCCACCATTTCCAATGCCAACAAGATCATCGTTGTCGACAATGGTCGTGTGGTTGATCAAGGGTCGCATAAGCAATTGATGAAACGCTCAAAGAGCGTCTATGCAGACCTTCAAAAACTGACAGAGAACTAGGAAGTCGTGACCATGGCAAACATGAAACTCGTTGTCGTCGGCGCTGCCGGGCGCATGGGCCAAACCCTCGTGCGGGCAATTGCCGATGCGCAAGGGGTCGAATTGAGTGCTGCGATTGAACAGTCAGGCAGTCCTGCCCTTGGGCGCGATGCTGGAGAACTGGCGCAAATTGGTGCCAATGGCATTGCCATATCCGATGATCCGCTCACCGCTTTTGCCGCTGCAGACGGGGTGATTGATTTTACGGTTCCGGCGGCCAGCGTCGGATTTTCTGAACTTGCCGCCCAGGCACGTATTGTCCATGTGATCGGCACGACCGGTTGTTCGGTGGAAGATGAAGCACGATTTGATGCCGCCGCCCGCCACGCCCGCGTCGTCAAATCGGGCAATATGAGCCTTGGGGTCAATCTTCTGGCTGTGTTGGTACAACAGGCCGCGCAGGCGCTGGCGGCAGGGGATTTTGATATTGAAGTGCTTGAAATGCATCACCGCCATAAAGTGGATGCCCCGTCGGGCACCGCCTTGTTGCTGGGTGAAGCAGCCGCCAAAGGGCGCAATATTGATCTGGCCGACCATTCGGTGCGCACCCGTGACGGTATAACCGGCGCGCGCGACGAGGGCACAATCGGTTTTGCCACATTGCGTGGCGGGTCGGTCATCGGCGAACATGCTGTCATGTTTGCAGGCGAAGGGGAAACAATCGAGATTACCCACCGCGCCACAGACCGGCTGCTCTTTGCCCGTGGTGCGGTCAAAGCCGCCCTTTGGGCTCACCATCAAAAGCCCGGGCGCTATGACATGCTCGATGTTCTTGGCCTCAATCGTTAACGCCCAAACCCGATCCCACTCATTCAGGAGACTCCCATGTCTGGAACCCTAGTCCTCGTCCGTCACGGCCAAAGTGAATGGAACAAGCTGAACCTGTTCACGGGCTGGAAAGATCCTGATCTTACGGAACAGGGCGTTGCAGAAGCCATTGAAGCCGGCCGGGTATTGGGCGATCTGGGCATGAAATTTGATACCGCATTCACGTCCAACCTCATTCGGGCACAAAAGACCTGTCAACATATTCTCGATGGCGTTGGCCAATCGGACCTGGCGACGATCCGTGATGAGGCGTTGAACGAGCGCAATTACGGTGATCTGGCAGGCCTGAACAAAGATGATGCGCGCGCCAAATGGGGCGAGGAACAGGTTCATATATGGCGGCGCAGCTACGATACACCACCGCCGGGTGATGAGGGCGAAAGCCTCAAGGATACCGGTGCGCGCGTGTGGCCTTATTACATGGGAGAAATATTGCCTTGCGTATTGCGGGGCGAAACCGTTTTGGTGGCCGCCCATGGAAATTCCCTGCGCGCGCTGGTCATGGTGCTCGACCGGATGACCAGCGAAGCCATCACCAGTCTAAATCTGGGAACAGGCATCCCCATGGTCTACAAACTCAATGCAGACAGCACCGTCGCCAGTAAGCAGGTATTGGGGGATATGTCGGGCGCTCACTAAGCTGTTTGTGCCGACACGATTTTAGCCAGATGAACCAAAATTGCCTTGCGGATTCATCCGCAAGGCAAACTATGCGTTGCGATTATTTCAGTCTCGCTGAGCCCAGTGGAACAGCGAACTTGCGACACCACACGGTGAACGTGTCATAATTGGAAGCAACGATCCCAGCGGGCACTTCATAGCGCTGTTCCCCTTTTAGGGATTTCAGTTTTGCAAAATCTGTTTTGGTGTCAAATTTGTCACCATTGGAAAATCCAACTGTCGGATCCGGTGCACCATCCAGCGAAAAATCGCCGTGCAGGATCACAATTGTCCGTCCATTTTCCTCTTTGACGGTCACCTTGCCCGTTGTGACATGATTGCTCTGTCCAAAGAACATACCGCTCACCTCTTTTTCGCCAGACATGGCCGGCGTCGATGGTGCCGATACAAACGCCACCAGCGCCAGTGCGATGGTTGCGAAGGCTGTAGACACGAATGGGCGGGGTATACGGCTGATGTGGTTCGACATTGGTTTTTTACTTTCAGGAGTTGAAGCGGATTTGCATGTGTCGCGTTTCGTTGATGGTTCATATTTAGCAATTGGGAACCAAAAGGTCTAATAAACTGTCACTCACATAATCGTGTATTAAAAACCAATTGGTTTATTAAAGCGTCGCGCACGTAAATTGGTGCAAAGGACCAGATAGCACATTTGTTGGAACGGATGTATTGAACATATGGTGTATTTTGCCTGCTCAAGCCAACCTTTCATTGTTTTGCCACATGTGTTGATGTCGTGCTCATGGGGCATTGATGCGCATGATTGGAAGATCTCGCGCCACCTGCACCAATGGGAGGGTTTGCCATGAGCCTGAAAGTAGACACTGCTCGCACCTGGTTTCGCCGAGTTTGGGAGGAACAGGACGAGAAGGCCATTGCCGACATGTTCGTTCCCGACGGCAGAGCCATGATCACCAATTCGGATCCAGTGATCGGACCGGAGGAATTTCTGGTGTTTCACCGCCAGCTTTTAAGCATGTTCACTGACGTCAAATTCGAATTCACTCGTCACCTGGAAGACGATGATTGGCTGGCTGTTATGGGAACACTCAAGGCGACCGACCGCGCAACCAGCGAAGAGTTGGAAGTTCCAGGCCAGATGTGGGTGCGCATCAGCGATGGAAAGATTATCGAGGCCCACAACAGCTTCGATTTCGCCTCAATGTTCGAAAAGGCAAGTCGCTTGCCTGCCAACACAATCGGGCGGTTGTTCGAAGGCGAGAGCCTGACGTAGTGGAAGCATTTGAAGCGGGCTCTTGCCCGGACTTGCCCAAGATCGAGACACCTATCCTGGGGGTGAATTTCTCACACCACGGGCATACGGGCTTCGATCATGCCGGAATACCAGCTTGCCCCGAAGGGGCTGGCTTCGTCGTCAAAATTATAAGCGGGGTGATGACAGGCGGCAGAATCACCATTGCCGAGAAAAATATAAGCCCCTGGCCGCTCTTCCAACATATAGCTGAAGTCTTCCGCTGGCATGATGGGGTCGATCATCGTTTCCACATTCGCAGAAATCGATTGTGCCACATCGATAGCATAGCCCGTATTTTCGGGCGTGTTGACTGTCACCGGATATCCGCGATCCCAGTTAACCTGCACATTTGCCCCATGGGCTGATGCGGTGCCTTGCGCAATTTCGCGAACGCGCTGTTCCGCAAAAGCGCGATATTCGGGATCGAGCGTGCGTACCGTGCCAAGCATTCGCACTTCATGGGCAATCACATTGCTGGCCGAACTGTCAGTTGTGAAGGTTCCAACTGTCACAACGACCCGTTTCAACGGGTCCACATTGCGCGCAACAATTGTCTGCAAGGCGATCAGGATATGGGCGGCAACTAATGTTGTATCAATGGCCGCATGGGGTTCGGCCGCATGGCCGCCCTTGCCGGTAACGATGATCTCGAACTCGTCTGATGAGGCCAGCAGCGGGCCTGGCGTGATGCCGAAATGACCCACGGGCATGCCAGGCGCGTTGTGCATGCCGTAAATTTCCTCAATGCCAAACCGGTCCATGAGGCCATCGCGGCACATTTCCAATGCGCCTGCGCCGCCTTCTTCTGCGGGCTGGAATATGACAACGGCGGTACCGTCAAAACTGCGAGTCTCAGCGAGATATTTTGCAGCCCCCAACAACATGGCTGTGTGGCCATCATGACCACAGGCATGCATCATGCCCGGTGTTTTTGATGCATAGTCCAGCCCGGTTGTCTCTTGTATCGGCAGGGCATCCATATCTGCCCGCAGGCCCACCACCCGGCCATGGGTGTCGCGCTTGCCCTTGATCACGCCCACCACGCCCGTGCGGCCAATTCCTTCCACAACCTCATCACAACCAAACGCGCGCAGCAATTCTGCCGCTTTTGCAGCCGTGCGGTGAACCTCGTACATCAGTTCGGGATGGGTGTGAAAATCGCGCCGCCACTGGGTCATTTCCGGGTGCAGTTCTGCATATCGGTTTTTAACGGGCATGGCTCAGGTCTCCGGATGGACGGGGCTTTAGATTACCAAGCTGTCGGACGGCATGGAATTATGCAATGTGAGTTTGAAGAAACGCAATGCAATTAGTGTGCGCCTCCTGGGCGGGAAACGGGAGCTACAAATCGATGGTTCGCGTCTCAGCAATAATTTTTTCAACCAGCCATTCGGCAATCTGTTCTTTATTGGCCCTGGGCCAGGCGGTGTCTTGCGCATGGGTGACGATTGTCACCTGATTGTCCGCACCACCAAAAATATTGTTTTCTGCCGAAACATCGTTCGCGACGATCCAGTCAGCCCCCTTGCTTTCCAGTTTCGCACGGGCATGTTCCACCAGATTTTCCGTTTCGGCGGCGAACCCGATAACCAGTCCGGGCCGACCGGTCTTCAAAATGCCGATACTTTTTAAAATATCCGGATTTTCAGTCATTGATAATTTGGGTGCGGCTTCGCCTTTGCGTTTCTTGATCTTCTCACCGGCTTGTTGGTCCACCCGCCAGTCTGCAACCGCTGCCACAAATACCGCGATGTCGCTGGGCAGAGCCGTTTCAACGGCTTGCTTCATCTCCCGTGCCGAAATGACATTTACAACCGTTACATTTGCCGGATCGGGCAGGGAGACCGGGCCAGAGATCAAGATTACCTCGGCACCGGCACGCGCCAATTCGGCGGCAATTGCATGTCCCTGCTTGCCGGAAGAATGGTTGGAAATATAACGTACCGGATCAATGTCCTCGCGCGTTGGTCCTGAAGTCACAACAGCGCGCTTGCCCGCTAATGGTTTGGGCCGATCGTCCAACAGGGATTCAATCTCGGCAACAATTTCCAATGGTTCGGCCATGCGACCCAGCCCGGCTTCACCGCTTTCTGCCATCTCACCTTCATTAGGGCCGACAAAATGCACTCCGTCAAAGGCGAGGCGCTGGAGATTGCGCTGGGTTGCCGGATGGTCCCACATGGCCGGGTTCATTGCCGCTGCAAGCATGACCGGCACGCGCGCGGCAAGCATGACCGTTGAGGCCAGATCATTTGCCAGCCCATTGGCCATCTTGGCCATAAAGTCAGCGGTCGCCGGTGCCACCACAATCATGTCGGCATCGCGGGCCAGCCTGATATGACCGACATCCTGTTCCGCTTCCCGGTCCCAAAGGTCAGTATAGACGGGTTGCGAGGTCAACGCGCCAACGGTCATGGGCGTTACAAATTGTTCGGCAGCCGATGTCATTACACAGCGCACAATGGCCCCCCGTTCGCGCAACCGGCGAATGAGATCGAGTGATTTATATGCAGCGATCCCGCCGGTAATGATCAGCAGGATTTTGCGGTTGGAAAGGGTTTTGTCGATGCTCATGATTTCACCATAGCCGATAATATGCGCCCATGCGTAGCGCTGATCGCATGAAGCTTCCCGATCGGAAATTATGGTTAATTTACGTTAACCGGTCAGCCAATGGTGTGCCAAACATAGATCGCCGCGCTGGCGGCAATGACCCAAAGTGCAATACGCCCCGACCGGGAATGGCGCGCCTCAGCCTTGCCGATGGCATCAATCGTTGGCTTGTCGAGGCGCACGCCGTGGCGCGACATGGCATCGATCTCATGGCTCAATTGTTCCGCCCGCCGGGCCATATCAGGGGCAAGCCGCATCAACTGGCTGGTGGCTTTAAGGCCATCAACAGCTTCGTCCAGTTTGCCAAGGGGACCAATCAGACGTGTCACATGCGGCACCACCACAGGGCCAGCCGAAGTCCACATATTGAAATTCGGATCAAGCTTGCGCGCCACCCCTTCAACCACAACCATGGTTTTTTGCAGCATCAGCAATTGCGGCTGGGTTTTCATTTCGAACAGTTCGGTGATCTCGAACAATAAAGACAGCAGATTGCCTATGGATATCTGTTCTGCTGTTTTTCCATAAATCGGTTCGCCCACTGAGCGCAGGGCCTGGGCAAAACTCGCCACATCCTGATTGGCTGGCACATAACCGGCTTCGATGTGCACTTCTGCCACCCGGTAATAATCGCGATTGATAAATCCATATAATATTTCGCCAAGGAAACGACGCTCGGCTTTCCCAAGTCTGCCAGAAATACCCATATCCACCGCAACAATATCGC
Source organism: uncultured Rhizobiaceae group bacterium (assembly GCA_937930845.1). Taxonomy (GTDB): domain Bacteria; phylum Pseudomonadota; class Alphaproteobacteria; order Rhizobiales; family Rhizobiaceae; genus Pseudahrensia. The sequence goes on along the minus strand of CALHBJ010000008.1, from coordinate 69,689 downwards.
CGTCTGCAGCCAAAAACAGATTACCCGGATGCATGTCCGCGTGGAAAAAACCATCGCGCAAAGTGTGTCGCAGAAAGCTCTGATTGAGTGTATTGGCCACTTTTTTCAGATCATGGCCAGAGGCTTTCAACGCCGCCATGTCGTTCATCTTGATGCCGTCAACCCATTCCATTGTCAGGCAGTCGCGGCTGGTGCGTTGCCAGTCAACAGCCGGAAGCCGGAAGCCGGGATCGTCTTTCGTATTGTCTGAAAGTTCGGTCAATCCCGCCGCTTCCAGCCGCAAATCCATCTCCAACCGTGAGACCCGCGACAATTCGTCAATACTGGGCACCAATTGCAACCGCCGCATGGCTGGGAACAGCAGATTGAGGGTGCGCGCGGCGGTGTAAAAGGTTTTCAGATCATAATTGAAGCGTTCGCGCACACCGGGGCGGATCACCTTCACTGCCACCTGGCGCTCTCGTTTCGTGCCGTCCTCGGTGTCAACAATGGTGGCTTTGTGCACCTGGGCAATTGAGGCAGCCGCAATGGGTTCGCTGATCTCGACAAACAAATCTTCAACCTTTGCCCCCAAGGTTGCTTCAATCATCGCCTTTGCCGCATCGGTATCAAAGGGCGACATGCGGTCCTGTAATTGCTCAAGATCCTTGGCAATAGAATCGCCAACCAGATCGGGCCGGGTTGCAAGAAACTGCCCCAGTTTCACCCAACTGGGCCCAAGGCGCGTGAGCGCTGTTGCAAGAATTTTGCTTTGGGGTTCGTCTTTCGCGCGCCGCCGCTCCACCACGCGCGCAACCGATTTCGCAAACAAAACCGGTTTTGGGGCGTTTTCCTTGGGCAAGGCCGTAACCACGCCCTCTCGCAACAAAACCCAGCCTGCTTTGAGCAGAGAAAAATAGGGGCGGATGGTGAACATATGTGTCAGATTTTCCAGCCGGAATGCAGGGCAGCAATGCCCCCGGTCATGTTGCGATAGTCAACCCGTTCAAAGCCCGCATTGCGCACGAGCTTGGCAAAGCTTTCCTGATTGGGGAACTTGCGAATGCTTTCCACCAGATATTGATAGCTTTCCTTATCGCCCGTTACCATTTGACCAATCGGTGGTATCGCGTTGAACGACCACAGGTCATAGAAACGATCAAGCAACGGCACATCGACTTCTGAAAATTCAAGGCACAGAAATTGCCCGCCAGGTTTCAACACACGATAGGCCTCGGCCAGCGCCACATCCATGCGCGGCACATTGCGAATGCCAAAAGCGACCGTATAGGCATCAAAGGAATTGTCTTCAAAAGGCAAGACTTCCGCATTGGCTTCAACAAAATCCACATTGTCGCCCAGCCCTTTTTTCAGCGCCCTGTCTCGCCCCACTTCCAGCATGGAACTGTTAATGTCGAGCACAGTGACATGGGCGTTTTTGTGGGAAGCATCAATAATGCGAAACGCAATGTCTCCGGTGCCTCCGGCCACGTCCAAAGAGGCCCAGGGTCGGGTTTTTGACGGTGCTGCCTTGGTGACCATCACATTCTTCCAGACCCGATGGACACCCACAGACATGAAATCATTCATCACATCATAGCGTTTCGCCACGGAGTGGAACACGTCATTGACCTTGCCCTGCTTCTCCCCTTCGCCGACCTGTTCGAAGCCATAAGCGGTGCTCATTTCTTCGGCGGCTTTTGTGCGGTTGGTACTCATGATCAGAACCCGGCGTGTATTTTCCTCAAGCATATAAGCCCGGTCGCAAAAAATTGCCATGCGGCATGTGGGAAATGAACGGCCCTGACCCTAGCCGATGCGGCCACCATCATTGCGGCGCACAGCGATTATCGCGGAACGGGGCACCGAGTTTCCGCCATCGGGAAAATGTGAGCCGCCCTTTTCGCCAGGGTGCTGAATCCCGACAAACATGGTTTTGCGGTCGCCAGACCAGCACAAGCCACTGATCTCGCATTCATTGGGGCCAACCATAAAGCGACGAATTTCACCCGTGATTGGATCGCCAACCAGCATTTGATTGTTACCCTGTCCGGCGAAATCCATTTTGTTTGAATATTTTCCATCGGTTCGAATCCACAACAAGCCGTTGTCATCGAATGTAATGCCGTCGGGAGCGTTGAACATGTTGCCGGCATTGATGTTCTTGGACCCGGCCCGCGCATCGCTGTGAACTTCGGGATTGCCCGCCAGGACAAACAGGTCCCAGTCGAACCGGTCGGCGCTGTGGTCGCCGCCCTGCGGGCGCCAGCGGACGATCTGACCATATTTATTTGCCTGGCGCGGGTTGGGGCCGCCCACCGGCATCGCATCTCCCCCCTTATTGGGCTCAATGCCACGTTTCTTGTTCTTGGTGAGTGCACAATACAGCTCTGCTTTGGCGGGATTGGTGGCAACCCATTCTGGCCGATCCATTGTGGTTGCCCCCACTTTTGACCCGGCCAGGCGCGTGTGAACAGCAATCTCGCCACGGTCTTTCATACCGGTGGTTTCAGGCGTGAGCGCAAGCCATCGGCCTGAACCGTCTTCATCAAACCGGGCAGCGTAAAGCGTGCCGGATGAGAGCAAATGCCCGGTCTCGCCGCCTTCCACATAGACCCCGTCAGAGATGTATTTGTAGAGAAATTCGCCAGGTTCATCATCTCCCATATAGACGATGACCCGGCCATCTGAATTGACCACCACTTCTGCATTTTCATGCTTGATACGGCCAAGTGCTGTGCGTTTTTTGGGTACAGAATTGGCGTCAAGCGGATCAATTTCCACAACGTAACCAGCCCGGTTGGGTTCGTTTGGATGTCTGGAAATATCAAAGCGTTCGTCGAAACTGGCCCACCCATATCCCCAGTCATTATGGGCAATGCTGTAACGCTTTAGCGCATCAGGGATAATGAATTGCGGATCGCTGGAAGAGAAATAGCTGTTGAAGTTTTCTTCACACGCCAGATAAGTGCCCCAGGGTGTACGGCCATTGCCGCAATTGCTCCAGGTGCCAAGCGATCTGGTCCCGCTGGGATCGGCTGCTGTTTTCAACAGATCATGCCCGGCTGCCGGGCCGGTTATCTCCATGTCACTATCTGCTGTGATGCGCCGGTTATAGGGCGAATCCTGGACCACTGACCAAGTGTTACCTCGCTGGCGCACCTCCATGACTGAAATCCCATGGGCGGCCTTGCCTTTATGCACATCATCAACGGTTTCCGGTGCCTGTGACAGCCGATTGCCATACATAATCCGGCGATTTGTGTACTCATTGTTGGCGACTAGTATCTGTCTGTTCCCATCGGCAAACAGGTCCATGCCATCATTATTGTCGCCAAATCCGCGCATTTGGGTTGCAGCCGTTAAACTATCCCGGTCAAATTCCTTGCCATCAGACCAAAGCGGGTCGCCCCACCTGACCAGCACCTGCCATTGAAAACTCGCCGGGACGGTAATCGTGTCCAAGGTATTTGCAGCCACCGCATCAAATTGAAAACGGCTACTGGCGGCCTGTGCCTGCCCCGATGCCAAGCCCACATCCATGCCCGCCAGCATGGAAATGCCACCAAATGTCAGCACACCGTTCAAGAAGCCTCTTCGCGAAAGCGCGCCTTCAACGACGCCATCAAAATCGCAATCCGCTGGCTTGGGGTTGATCACCTCGTCATGGGCGTCAAATGACAGGTCGAAGGAATGAGGCGCGGTGTCCGCTGGATTGAACTCACTTGGCATGAAAACCTGATCCTTACAGCTGCGAAGTCCTGGGGAATTGACTCGCCGGGTGTCACAACGCATCACCAAATTAACATGGCATGCCGATGCGCGAAATAAACGCATCGCCCAATGCCAATACGATCAATCGACGCTGCCACACCCAGCGTCAATACGGGTATAGGTTTTATGAATGATCATTTGGTCATTGCAATTGATGGCCCCGCCGCATCGGGCAAGGGAACGCTGGGGCGTCGTTTGGCGCGTCAGCTGGGTTTGATGCATCTCGATACGGGTCTGTCCTACCGCGCTGTGGCCCATGCCTTGCTCATGGCCGGTGCTGAGCTTGATGACGAAGCCGCCGCTGAACAGGCCGCGCGCACGCTTTCCATGGACAGTTTCGACAAGAATACATTGTCGAGCCATGAAATCGGCAATGCGGCATCTAAAGTCGCCACTTATTCCGGCGTGCGCACCATATTGGTTGAAAAGCAGCGCGCCTTTGCCAACACCCCGCCTGGAGCCGTGTTGGATGGCCGTGACATTGGCACTGTGGTTTGCCCTGATGCATGTGTGAAATTTTTCATTACCGCATCACCTGAAGAACGCGCCCGCCGCCGTTTCCAGGAAGAGCGCGGCAAAGGCAAACACGTGGAATATGAGGCCATATTGGCAGATATTCGCGCCCGGGACGAACGGGATTCCAACAGGGCCGATTCTCCGTTGAAACCGGCAGAAGATGCCCACTTGCTGGATACGTCCAAAATGGATATAGAAACGGCGTTTGAGGCTGTTCTGGCAATTGTTAATCGCGCCAGACACGCCTGATACACGGGTTGGAAGGGGTGCCGTCGTTTCGACAGTGCCCTTTTGGCTTAGGAACCGCCGCTATCATGCGTGCGAATATTCAAAGCCGCTTCCAGCTGAAAATGTCGGCGCATCGCAACAGTTGCACCACTTCCGGGCGTTCCGGAATGCCCCAGCCTTTTGGGTGGGGCGGCGATACGTTTGATTGATTTGAAACACGAACCCCGGTGCACCCGCGCGGCCAATGCTAAAGACGACCGCCGCGCTTTTGGAGCTTAAATGTCAGATATGAACCCCTCAATGGAGGACTTTGAAGCCCTCCTGGACGAATCCCTCGCATCCCAGTCTATTCAAGAAGGCACTGTGGTCGAAGGAATTGTAACAGCCATCGAAAAAGATATGGCTGTGATCGATGCAGGCCTTAAAGTTGAAGGCCGCGTTGCACTTAAAGAATTTGGAGCCAGCGCCCGCGATGGTTCCCTCAAGGTTGGCGACAAGGTTGAAGTCTACCTGGAGCGCGTAGAAAACGCATTGGGCGAGGCCGTCCTTTCCCGTGACAAAGCCCGCCGCGAAGAAAGCTGGGTCAAGCTGGAGAAAAAGTTCGAGGCCGAAGAAAAGGTCGAGGGCGTTATCTTCAACCAGGTCAAAGGTGGTTTCACCGTCGATCTGGATGGCGCAACTGCCTTCCTGCCGCGTTCCCAGGTGGATATCCGTCCAATCCGCGACGTGACCCCGCTGATGAACACGCCGCAGCCTTTCCAGATTTTGAAAATGGATCGTCGTCGCGGCAACATCGTTGTCTCCCGCCGTACCGTGCTGGAAGAGAGCCGCGCGGAACAGCGTTCGGAAATCGTTCAGAACCTCGAAGAAGGCCAGGTCGTGGAAGGTGTCGTCAAAAACATCACCGACTATGGTGCATTCGTGGATCTGGGTGGCATCGACGGCCTGTTGCACGTCACAGACATGGCATGGCGCCGGGTCAATCACCCAACCGAAATCCTCAACATTGGCCAGACGGTCAAGGTGCAGATTATCCGCGTGAACCAGGATACACACCGTATCTCACTGGGCATGAAGCAGCTTGAAAGTGATCCATGGGACGCGATTGGCGCGAAATATCCAATCGATACCAAGGTCATTGGCCGCATCACCAACATCACCGATTACGGTGCATTTGTTGAGCTGGAGCCGGGTATTGAAGGCCTCATCCACGTATCTGAAATGTCCTGGACGAAGAAAAACGTTCATCCAGGCAAGATCGTGGCCACAAGCCAGGAAGTCGAAGTCATCGTTCTGGAAGTTGATCCGGCCAAGCGCCGTATCTCACTTGGCCTGAAACAGAACCTGTCCAACCCATGGGATACGTTCGCTGAACAGTACCCGCAGGGCACGGTTGTTGAAGGTGAAGTCAAGAACAAGACCGAATTCGGCCTGTTCATCGGCCTCGACGGCGATGTTGACGGCATGGTCCACCTGTCCGATCTGGACTGGAACCTGTCCGGCGAAGATGCCATTGAAAACTTCAACAAGGGCGACATGGTGAAAGCTGTTGTGCTTGACGTTGATGTGGACAAAGAGCGCATCTCGCTGGGCATCAAACAGCTTGACGGTTCGGACCCAATGGACGGCGGCGACAGCGGTGAGATTCGCAAGAATTCCATCGTGACTGCTGAAGTTCTCAAAGTCACCGACGGTGGCCTGGAAGTCAAAATCGTCGACACCGATATCGAAGCCTTCGTGCGCCGGGGCGATCTGTCCCGCGACCGCGATGAGCAGCGCCCAGAGCGCTTCTCGATTGGCCAGAAAATCGATGCCCGTGTCACCGTGTTCGACAAGAAAAACCGCAAGGTCAATCTGTCGATCAAGGCACTGGAGATTGCAGAAGAGAAAGAGGCCGTCAAACAATACGGTTCATCTGACTCCGGCGCATCCTTGGGTGATATCCTTGGCGCGGCTCTCAAAGACCGCGACGACACCGACAGCTAAGCAAGCGTCGAAACCACAAAATCAATCAAGGCCCGTGGGAAACCACGGGCCTTTTTTCTATTTGAGACGTGAAATGTTTGCAGCCCGTTGGGGAGCGGTCGCAAAACCGACCGCAATAGGGTCGCAATTTGATTCTATTTCTGGGTGCACAGAATTTCCACAAGGCGCACAATTTGAAACCATGTTCCGCATCCCAATAGCAATCGCCAGCATCGCCGGCACAATCGCGGCGAGCCCCGCCCACGCCCAATGCGGCAAGGCGTCTTGGTATGCCATGACTTCAATTACGGCCAGTGGTGAGCGTGCCAGCCCGAACTCCATGACTGCGGCCCACCGCACTTTGCCCATGGGCACACGCATTCGCGTAACCAATCTGCGCAATGGCAAATCAGTTGTGGTGCGAATAAACGATCGCGGACCCTATACGGGTGGGCGCATTTTAGATGTGACAAAAGTAGTCGCGACCCAGTTGGGATTTCGCGATCAGGGCTGGACCCGGGTGGGCATTTCCACAAAAGGACATAAATACCGCCGCGGTCGCGGGTGTGAGCTTGTAGACCGCAAAGCCAGTCTGGCACCCCTGAAAGTGCCAACACCAAAGTCCCGCCCTGTCTTGTCGAAAGTCGTTGCACCTACAAAAAAGCCCGCAGTGCACCACGGGCTCTAAAGGTCAACACGTTTGAAGCCATCAACAATCACACAGGGACGGTGTCGCCGGGATTGCCGAAGCGAACTGAAGATCCGCTCTAGCTGAACCAGCCTTTAACTTTACCCCACACGGATTTTTTCGGTGCAGCTTCGCTTGCCGAACCCGCAACCGGCTCACTGCCCTTGATTTCGGGAAGAGGTTCACTCTCAAAATGCTCTTCCTCGGCGGTCACTTCCGTACGGCTGATAACGTCTTCTGTAATGGTGGAGGCGAATGAGCCCATTTTGGCCAGCGTGTTTGGTCCGGCCATGCCATCTGCAACCAGACCATTGGCTTCCTGAAATGCCGTAACGGCTTTCTTGGTGCCCGGGCCAAAACGGCCATCGGCATCAATGCCAAGGTCTTCCTGCATGGCTTTTACCGCAGCACCGCGTGACCCCACACGCAGCAGCACCAGTTCGTGCAGGCCCATGGCCGTGAAAGTGTCTGGACCGGCAATGCCGTCAACAGCCAGACCATTGGCCTTTTGAAATTCGCGTACAGCTTTCTCGGTGCCAGGACCGAAATCACCATCGGCATCAATGTTGAGAGCCTGTTGCAGGCGGCGCACGGGTGCGCCTTTAAGGCCGCGCTTGAGAATGGACATGGAAAACTCCTAAAAATGAAGAACGAAACTGAAATGCAGCAACTTTCTACCACACCCAATGGTTGCAGCAAACAAGACTGTCTTGATCTACCCGTTGTTTTTTCGTGCCCTTCGGTGCAAAAACCATCCATGAAACCAAGGCGCAGACACCGTGGTCCGCGCTGAAAACTTCTATTGCAGCATCAATCCCAACAAAAGCGACAACACCCAATGACATTAAGCAAGTTTGCCGGAACCGAATCCTATGTGGCGGGCGATGACCTTAAGGTCGCCGTCAACGCGGCGATCACACTGGAACGTCCATTGCTGGTCAAAGGCGAACCGGGCACTGGCAAGACGGAACTGGCCAAACAGGTTTCCCAGTCCCTTGGATTGCGGATGTTGGAATGGAACATCAAATCTACCACCAAAGCCCAGCAAGGCCTTTATGAATATGATGCGGTCTCCCGCTTGCGCGATTCCCAATTGGGGGAAAAGAAGGTTGAGGACATCCGCAACTACATCAAAAAAGGAAAGCTCTGGGAGGCTTTTGAAGCCGATGAAAAGGTCGTCCTGCTGATCGATGAAATCGACAAGGCGGATATCGAATTTCCCAATGATCTGTTGCAGGAACTCGATAAGATGGAGTTCTATTGCTATGAACTGGATGAGACGGTGAGGGCGGTAAACCGACCCATCGTGATCATCACGTCAAACAATGAAAAAGAATTGCCGGATGCATTTTTGCGCCGCTGTTTCTTTCACTACATCTCGTTTCCCGAAGCCGAAGTGTTGGCCCAGATCGTCGATGTGCATTATCCGGGGATCAAGAAAGCGCTGGTGCGTGAGGCACTCACTCAGTTTTATGAAGTGCGTGAAACAGCCGGGCTGAAAAAGAAACCCTCAACCAGTGAGGCCCTGGATTGGATACGACTGCTGGTGGCCGATGATGTGGACCCGCTGACTTTGCGGGAAAAGGCCACCAACGCATTGCCAAAACTGCATGGCGCGCTTTTGAAAAACGAGCAGGATGTGCACTTGTTTGAACGATTGGCGTTCATGGCGCGCAGACAGGGCGGCGGGCAGCAGGGGTAGAGCGTTTTTCACTCAAGTGGAAACTCTGGGAGGCATATGCCGACCCGGCGCATTGCGCCGCGCCTGCGCAGCGAAAGGCGAAGCCTGACAGCGTGAGCTCAAATTTAAATCTAGAGTGATTCAAGCGAAGCTTGAAACGCTCGAGAACTGCCCGCGATTTTCAAGCCCTGCTAAATGCTGCCTGCTTCAACCATATAATTGTTTGCGGTGCACATTTTGGCGTCGTCGGACGCCAGGAACAGCACCATGCGCGCCACGTAAACCGGCTCAATCAGATCGGGCAGGCATTGGCGGTCGCGATGTTTTTCAATTGCTTCAGGAGCGGCCCAAAGCTCTTTTTGCCGCTCGGTCATAATCCACCCGGGCACGACCGTATTGACCCGAATGCGGTGGTCACCTAAGTCGCGCGCCATGGTGCGGGTCAGCCCATGCACCGCGGCCTTAGCGGTGGTGTAGGCGGGGAAATTGCCACCCGCTTCCCACCAGGAATTGGAACCCATATTGATGATGGAACCGCCGCCTGCTTCAATCATACCCGGCGCGACGGCCTGAATGGCAAAAAACTGATGGCGCAGATTGGTGGCTTGTCGTTCATCCCAATAATCGACTGTCACGTCTTTCCAGTCATGCCTGTCGTCACGCGCCGCATTATTGACCAGCACATTTGCCGGGCCAACGGCCTGGGCCAATTGCGTAAATGCTGCCTTTAGGCCGTCAATATCGCGCAGGTCACAAATGGCATAAGCTGCGCTGCCCGTTGAATTGGCATTCACATCATCACAAAGCGCCGCGCTGCCGGTTTCATCAAGATCGACGAAACCGACTTTTGCCCCCTGGTCGGCAAAGGCGCGCACCAGGTCCGCGCCAATGCCCGATGCACCACCGGTGATAAATACGCTTTTGCCATTCAGGCTGGGATATTGGGCAAATTGATCAGGCATGGGAGGTGTGTTCTGCAATTAAATTTCACTCACCGACACCATAGCAGGCGAGCGCCTTAACTCACCAGTCCAATTTGCCCCAGAACTCGCTAAAGTGTTTATCAAAACACATCTGCATTGGACATGAGGTACGGATTGGAGCCGTGCTCATTGGCATCTGGGTCCGATGATTTCACCATGAAATAGAGCAAGACCAAAATGCCGATGAGTGGGACCAAAACAATGAGTATCCACCATGCAGATCGCCCGGTGTCGTGCAATCTGCGCGCAGTCACGCTGAAGCCTGGAATCAAATGGCCAAGCATCACTACCAAACTGATGGGGCCTTCGCTGACGGCGGAAAATGAGTTCTCAGTCGACTGGAAATTGAACCCAAATATGAAACCGTCCAGCACCGACGCTATCACATAAATGATGAAATAGATCAGGGTGAACATCCAATATTCCCGGCGCGGTCCCCGTCCGGAAAACTGAAAATATTTCCTCATCGCAGACTGATAACCGTAATTTTCCATAATCATTCCCTCCCTTTTGATTCGATGGTCACGAAAGATTGCCTGATGAATAGCGACCATGTCCATGCGAACTAGTAAAATTCGAACCCTGTGAATTCCATCGATTGACGCTGTGTGTGAGGTTGAATAGATTTGCCCGGTGGTGATTTGGCCGGCCGGCTTGCAGCCACGTAAAAGAAGTCGCTAAAGGGCCGCAGTTTCGTCAAACGAACATGTGGATCTGGTTGCGCTTCGCCAACTGATTTGTTTTGTGAGACGATCCATGCCCATTCGCATTCCCGACAAACTTCCTGCCCGCGCCACGCTTGAAGCGGAAGGTGTCATGGTCATGAGCGAGCGCGATGCAACCCGCCAGGACATTCGCCCCTTGCGCATTGGCTTGTTGAACTTGATGCCCAATAAAGTGCGCACGGAAACCCAAATCGCGCGCCTGATCGGGGCAACGCCCATGCAGGTGGAAATGACGTTGATCCGCATAGGCTCCCATAAATCTCGCAATACGGCCGAAGACCACCTCATCTCGTTTTATCAAACCTGGGAAGATGTGAAGGATCAGAAATTTGATGGCTTCATCATCACGGGCGCACCAATTGAAACGTTGGACTTTGAAGATGTAACCTATTGGGACGAGCTGTCTGAAATCTTTGAATGGACCCGCACCCATGTCCATTCCTGTTTCAACATTTGTTGGGGCGCGATGGCGGCAATATACTATTTTCACAACGTGCCGAAATATGAATTGGAAGCGAAAGCATTTGGCGTTTACCGGCATCGCAATCTGGTTCCGGCATCGCCTTATCTGAGCGGATTTTCCGACGACTTCTCCATCCCCGTGTCGCGCTGGACCGAAGTGCGCAGTGAAGATGTGCATTCCAGACAAGGGCTTGAACTTTTGATGGAAAGCGATGTAACCGGCCCATGCCTGATCAGCGAAGAAGACGGCAACCGCCTCTATATTTTCAACCACATCGAATATGATTCAACCTCATTGGCGGAAGAATATTTTCGCGACTTTGAGGCAGGTACGCCGATTGATCTGCCTGCAAATTACTTTCCTGCCGATGACCCAAAAATGCCGCCTCAAAACCGCTGGCGCAGCCATGCCCATTTGTTGTTCGGCAACTGGATCAACCAAATCTACCAAACGACACCGTTCGACATCGAAAACATTGGCACGTAAGGTTGGCATGCCTCTGCATCATCCAAATATTTAATTGCGGGCAAAAGGTGCCGATCCGATCATGTTTTCCAATCTCTTTTATGGCTTGAAAGAAGCCAGCGTTCCGGTTTCCCTGCGCGAATATCTCACATTGCTTGAGGCAATGGAGCAGGGGGTGGCCATGTGGGACGTGGAGGAATTCTATTTCCTCGCCCGCGCGGCTCTGGTGAAGGACGAGCGCAATATTGATAAGTTCGACCGTGTGTTTGCCGAAGTCTTTAAAGGCCTTGAAGCCGTCTCGCCCATGGAAGGTACTGAGCCCCAGGCCCTGCCGGAAGAGTGGTTGCGCCGGATGGCTGAAAAACATTTGTCCGATGAAGAGAAGAAACAGATTGAAGCGCTGGGCGGATGGGAAAAGCTGATGGAGACGCTCAAGAAGCGCCTTGAGGAGCAGGAAAAGCGCCACCAGGGCGGGTCAAAATGGATCGGTACAGCAGGCACATCCCCATTTGGTGCCTATGGATACAACCCCGAAGGTGTGCGGATTGGTCAAAAAGAAGGGCGCAACCGTTCCGCCGTAAAAGTCTGGGACAAGCGTGAGTTCCGTAATTTCGATGACAATGTGGAATTGGGCACGCGCAACATCAAAATTGCGTTGAAACGGCTGCGCCGCTGGGCCCGCGAAGGTGAGGCAGACGAATTCGATCTCAATGGTACAATCCGCGCCACAGCCGAGCACGGTTATCTTGATGTGAAAACCCGGCCCGAGCGCCGCAATGCCGTGAAACTTTTATTGTTCCTCGATGTGGGAGGATCAATGGACGGGCATATCAAAGTGGTTGAAGAATTGTTCTCAGCCGCCCGCGCGGAATTTAAGACGCTTGAATATTTTTATTTCCACAATTGCCTCTATGAGGGAGTGTGGAAAGACAACCGCCGCCGCTATGGCGAACAATTGGACACCCATGAAGTGCTGCGCACCTATGGGCCGTCTTACAAATGCATATTTGTCGGCGATGCCGCCATGAGCCCCTATGAGGTGGTCTATCCCGGTGGCTCCGTTGAACACTGGAATCCTGAAAGCGGTGAAGTGTGGTTGCGCCGGGTCACATCCCAGTGGCCGTCGACGGTGTGGCTCAATCCGGTTCCGGAAAAGGGATGGCGCTATACCCAATCGACCGCAATGATCCGCGAAATTTTTGACGAGCGCATGTTTCCGCTCACCCTGTCCGGCATCGGGGATGCGATGAAGGAACTGACGCGCTAATCCCGCGTTAATCTATTGAGCATCTCCAGGGTGTCGCTGGCGCCGCGCAATTTGTATCAATCCATCAATTCAATCTCATTGCGATCCAGCATGAGCGGAACGACAATATCTTCCTCATCATCCAGATGTCGGCCGAGCAGCGCCACAATGCGCTCGCTGCAATTGGCAAAGGCCTCGCCATTGCGCTTGAGCTGATCACTGTTGGCCGGGTCGCTCTGCAACAGCTTATTGGCAATCTCCACCATATTGTGCACCTCAGCGTCGATGACGTGATGGTCTTCTTCCAGCAGTTCAATGCCCTTGATCAACCGTTTTTCAGCAGCCATGAATTTGGGAAAAAACACGCCATCTTCGATCCGGTGATGGTGGTCGAGTGTTTGCAGGAATTGCTGGAGGCGCGGTGCCATGGTTTGCCGAAATGTGCCCGCATCAATCAGACCTTCGCGATAGGTGTCGCTTTGGGACTGCAAATGCGCGCCCATCATCCTGAAATGCCGGTGGATGGATAACCAGAACCGCGCATGCTCGCCCAGATCGGAATTGGCCATCCAGGTATCGCGCGGATATTTCTCGCGCAGAAACAGCCACTCATCCGGCAATCCTTCGCGCGTTTCGATTGAGAGTGGGTCACTCATTCATTTTGGTCGGCAACACATGGCCATGTGGCAGGCGCATTGAGGCCAGGCGGGAGTTTGGTGTCAGCCGTGCCACAGGCGATATCGACTTGATTCTGCGTCAGGTTTTTCACCCCGGACAGATCAACCCCGTCAAATCGCGTAAGATAGGTCCAACTGGTTTCCAGATTGGTGCCGTTCATATTGCTTTGCCTGAAATCCGATCGGGACAGGTTGGAAAATGAAAGATCGGAATTGGTCAGGTTCACGCCGGAAAATAACGTGCGGCTGAATTCCGACTTGAACAGGATGGAGCCGGACAGGTCCGAGCCGGAAAAATTGGCCCGGAACATGACCGATTTTTCAAAGTTCGAGTTCTGAAGATTCATGTTGGTGAGTACGGCACGACCGGATTCCACCTTGGAAAAATTGGCTTCCTTTGCGCTGGAACCGTCAAAATTGGCACGGGTCATTTGGGCGCGGGAGAAATCAGCCTTGTCAAATTTGGCATTGCGCATGTCAGAGCCAATGATGTCGATTTTGGTCATTTTGGCATCGGTAAAATCCGTGTCGCTCAACACCACATTGCGCTTTCGACATTCCGACCAGTCCACGCCGGGGCCGGGATAATCGCTGCATCCGGCCTGGGCCGTGCTCATCGTGCTCACATTCAAACCTGCTGCCATCGTTGTAACCATGATCGCTGCGCTAAGTGTTTCAGGAATTGACCACATCGTGTTTTCCTTTTTGTACAATTGGGCGCGGCTTGCTGCCCAGTTCATCGGGATGGCTTACGCCATAAACGGGTATTTTCGTGCGTTTTCCCCGCACGGAAATGGATTGCAATCGGGATTCATCCGGCATGTAGCCGGCCAGATTTGTCGTATCCTGGGACACGCACACAGTGCATTTGAGTGTCTTTGTAGCCGATTCAAGGCGGCTGGCCACATTTACAGTGTCCCCAAGGGCGGTCAGACGCCGTGCCGTGCCATAACCCATCTCGCCCAATATGACGGTACCGGCATGCAGGCCGACACCAATACGCAAGGGCGTTTCCAGGTCACCAGCCAGTCTTTCGTTAAGGGCATTGAGTGCCGTCAGCATGGCCGCTGATGCCGCCAGGGCGTTGCGCGCCCCGCTTTCGGCATCACCTTCAACACCAAACAGCGCCATAAATCCGTCGCCCAGAAATTTGTCGATGCGGCCGCCATTTGTTTCCACTGCCTGGCCCATGGCGTTGGAAAACTGGTTGATGAGGTACACCACATCAAACGGCAGCTTGGCCTCCGATGTGGCGGTAAAATTACGCAAATCTGCAAACATCACTGTCACAAGACGCTCGGTGCCCGTGGCGAAGGGTTCCACATCAAGGGCATTTTCCAATGATGTTTCCGCCGGTAAGATTCGCATGACTTTCATGTTGCCCTGGGGGCGTATCTGGCAGGCAAGGCGCACATCTTCCGGCGCGCGCACCCGGCTTAACACCCGTGCCTCCTCTGGCGATGCGGGTGGAAGATCAACCGCGTTTTCCAAAACACGCACCCGACAGGTTGAACAACGCCCACGGCCACCGCATACATTCGCGTGGCCGATGCCGCCGCGCTTGCTGATCTCCAGCAGGGTTGGCCCCATGCGCTGGCGGGTGATCGAGCCATCAAGATAGTCAATCTCAATCAACTTGTGACGCTGGCGCCAAAGAACACCGATGAAGAAAGCGGCAAGGGCAACGCCAATTGCTGCGATCAATGCCATATTTGCCCATTGTTTATCGTCGGCCAGCATCGCCCAAATGGAATCGTCGGGGATGTTGAGACGGGCATAATAAGCTTCAAGAAACTCGCCATCACTGGCCAGCGGTGCAATTTCACGGGCAGCCGAGAGATAGCCTGCCAGAGACAAAACCGGCAAAACCGCTGCAATAACCAGGCTCACCTGCATGAAATTGGGTGAATACCAGGCTTTGAAGCGCGCCCACATATGCATGCCAACACAACCGTGGATCCAGGCGGCCAGCAAACCCAAAACATCCAACACGCCGCTAAAGGGTGCAAATACAAACGTCGACAACAGGACATAGGTGTAGCCATCCACCAATCCATAGAATGATGAGGCATAGCGGGTGCCGATCACGTGGCCGGATAGCAGAAACGGAATGGCCAGCCCTGACAGCAATTGCATCCAGTCCCGTGTTGGCATTTTCAAATTTGTGCGAAGCGCAATACTGGCGAGTGCCAGGGAGAAGTGGATCAGCAGCGCGCCATACAAGATGATGCTCACAAGAAGGGTGCGCTTGATCGGCTTTAGCCAGTCGCCAACACTGGTCATCAGTTCAGCAGAATACAGCCCCAGTGCATGGTTGGAAAAATGAACACACACATAGGCAAACAGAACGAGCCCAGATCCAATCCGCAGGTTGCGCCACAGCGCTGAACGGGTTGACCAGATGGGTAGTTTTTTCACAGTCGCCGTGTTCATGATGACGCCCCCTCGGCCACGACCACTGCCTGGAACTGGGCCTCTGATTTGGGCTTGTCACTCAGCGCGAATTCGATGGACCGATAATCGCGTTTGGGTTGATACCCTTGCTGTATCGCTTTGTCGTAAAGCTTGCGGCCACTCAATGCTGTTGTACCCAGCTTCTTGTTGAGCTTCTCAAGTTTTGCGGCAATGTTCACATGAGACCCAATGACGGTAAATTCCAACCGGTCACCATCTCCCACGGCACCGTAAATCACCGGCCCTTCCACCGCTGCCAGATTGGTGACAACGTGTGATGCAGGCCCGGTCCAGCTCTCCTTGGAGGCCAATATTTCGTCCATGCATTTAAGAGTATTGGCGCAATAGTTTGGATCATGCCGGGCCGCCCCAAAGGTGGCGAGAATGCCATCACCCATGAACTTGTCCACCACCCCATTGTGTTTGTGGATAATGGGCACGACCTGGTGCTGATAATCTGAAAGCAGGCTCATGGCTTCGTCGGGCTGCATTTGGGCAGCCAGGGTTGTGAAGTCGCGAATATCCACATTCAGGATGGCCACATCGCGCCGCATCCCTTCGCCTGCCTGAATTTGATGGTCCGCGTCCCGAATTTGTTCGGCGACCGTCTCCGCCATAAAACGCGACAGGCTTTGTGCTGCGCTGCCCTCGGCAACAGAGGTTACCAAAAATGTATGTGCCCGCCGCACGGCAATGGCCAAAATAGCCGTGAACATCAACATGGAGATGATCTTGCTCACCTCAGCGCCGATCAGCACCGAATTGGACGTTAAATAGGTAACATAATCCCTGGTGATCATGGGATCGACCGGATCGTGGGCCACGGTGTAATACACCAATAATCCCCAGCAACTTGCCGCCGTCAATCCGGCAGCCACCACAAAGCGGGCTTCAAAACGCAGAACCCGAAGGCCAATGAGAACAAAGTAATTGGCCACTTCCACCACTTTGAGCGAAAACGATGCGGGTTGATCATATTGGATGTGAAAGCTCCAGATCAGATAGGTCAACATCGCCATATCAATCAGGATCGACGCATAAATAATGGGGCGGGGCAGTCGGCGGAAAACGGCAACCAGCAGGGTTGCCAGTGTGAAGCACAGATAGAACGAGATAACCCAGGGAACCTGGGAAACCGTATCCGGATTGGGTTTCGGTGCCGCCAGATAAAACAGTCCCCAAAGCGCAAAGACCGTAAACTGGATCAGGCGCACCAGCACTTCGCTTAGATCGTCATTTTTTTCAATCGATGCAGCAACCTGTGCGGGCAGGGTTGCCCGTGCAGGACTAGGCCAAAGACCCGTCAAAATACGCTGAACGCTAAAAGCACCTGCGTTATCTTGTGGGTCAAATCGTTTTCTCGTGGCCATGTGTTAGGGTCATTCCCGGGTTTAAATTTATGGGCAGATTGCACCTGCACCCTTTGCCCCGATTATCTGGCCAGAATTTTGGCCGGATAATGTTGTTTCAAGTTCCATTCAACATCGTGAAAAATCGTGATTACAGCTTCAACTGCAGCCCTTCATAGGCAACATAGGAGCGGCGGAACTTGGCTTTGCACTGGGCCGCAATCCGGTCCAGCGCCGCGTCACTGCGGCTGGGTCGGTGGTGGAATATGCAGTACCGCTTAACATCTGCTGCCTGGGAAATGCGCATTCCCTCTTCCCAGGTCGAATGCCCAAAGTTCCAGAATTGCGGGAATTCGGCATCGGAATAGGTGCCATCATAAATCATCAGATCCGTGCCACGCACGAATTCTACAATCCGCTCGTCAATGGCCTCCGGGTTGTGGGTTGTATCGGTGATGTAACAAACGCTGCGACCGGCGAAATCGATCCTGAAGCCAACACAATTGTCGTGATGGTCAAGGCTCATGGTTGATACTTTGACCCCAGGACAGGGGCGCAGAACATCGCGTGGCTCGAAATCGCGATACCGCAATTTGGCAGAAAAAACTTCCGGCCCCACGGGGAAAAACGGTGGGCGCATATAGTTGAGCACCATACGCTCGGTTTTGTCCGGGCCTTCCAGATGGCCCGACCAGATATCGATCCGGGCTTTGGGATCAAAGAATGGTGCGAAAAACGGCAGGCCGGATATGTGGTCATAATGACAATGGGTGAACAGCAGATTGAGCCGCTTGCGCTTCTCTCCCGCAGCATCGGAACGCTTGACCCGTTTCATGATTTCATCACCCAGCAAACGCAGGCCCGAACCGGCATCAAGTATCAATGTCTCCGAACCGCAATTCACTTCAACACAGGCTGTATTGCCGCCATAGCGCGGTGTATTGGGTGCCATTGAGGCCATCGTCCCGCGGGCACCCCAGAAGCGCACCTTGAACAATTCTTTCTTCGTGCCGCTGCTCAATGGACCGCTCCTGCGAACCGGTTTGGTGAAAACAGGTCAGGCCAGTTGCGCATGGTGTATTTATCAATCGTCACTTCAGATGATCCGATCTACTGGTTCGATGCTTTGAGGTCCGCGATTTCCTCGCGGGCTTCGGACAGGTCGTGGGTTGTTTTCGCAAGGCGCTGCACCAGCTCGCGCAAAATGGCGAGGGCCAAAGTCGGGCTCTCTTTCATCAGGTCCAGCAAATGGTCCTTGCGAATGCGCAGCGTATCCAGCGGTTCACTGGCCTTAACGCTGGCTGTGCGGGGAATATCGCATAAAATGGCCATATCACCGACGAAGGAATTGGGGCCAAGTTCTGCGACTTTGCTAAACGGCGCGTCCGCACCGCTGGACACCAGAACATCCGCATTTCCGCTGATGACGATATAAGCCGCATCAGCTTCGTCACCCTGATTGAACAATACATCGCCGGCTGAATATTCAACCCGGTCAGATGCGAATGCCAGCAGCTTTAACTTGTTGCTCGGCAAATTGGACAACATGGGTATCGACCGAAGAAGGTCGACCTCTTCATTCAGTTTATTCATATCGCGTGCTCCTCACCCCTAGCCAATGCGGCGCGATACAGTTGCCGCCTGGCAGTCAGTCTGTGGTTTGCGATGGCCATTCTCTTATGCCACCGTTTGTTGATAATATTCATTGCGTGTCATCAGTTCATTTGGTGTTCCGCTGTCGACCAGTCTTTGCTTGCCAAAGACGAGAACCCGGTCAAAAGCTTTTGCTGAATTTGGCGTCGCCAAAATCCAAAACAGTCCAAAAGGTCTTTCGTTGCGTCCAGCTTCCGAGCTTGCGCGTGCACGTTCCAAAACACGCAGAACAAGGCGTTCCTGCGCCCGGGCATCCAGGGCGTTCAGACCCCGGTTTATGACAACCAGGTCTGCGCCCTTCAACATGGCACGTGCTAACACGATGCGTTGGCGAAGGGCCTCCGACAAGCGTTTTCCGCCGGTGCCAATATCAAACTCTAGGCCGATCTGGAATATATCGTCATCCATGCCTTTTTCAGCCAGAAATTCCTTGATCAGGTCACGAACCTGGTCAGCGGCATTGGAAACGCCATAGGCCACACGGCCAAACAGAACATTGTCCTGCACCGAGTTGTAAGGGTTATAGGTGTTCAGTTCATAAGTGCTTATTTGTTCCTGCATATCGTCGGGCAGGTTGGCGTGGAACTTCTTGCGTGCCGCAAGAACCCGTTTCTGGATTGACTCATCAAGCAGACGCAGCCTGTTGCGCTTTTCGATATAGCCGAACGGCAACAGCATCAGCATGCGCCGGTCGTGTTCGTTGACATTGTCAAAGCCGGATTCTTTCGCCCGCGCCAAAATGGGCGGATAAGCTTCCAATTGCTCCGGTGTCATGAAATTCAACTGTTCGAAGAACGGGTTGTCGGGGGACAGGTCGGCGAACAGTTCGATGGCAGTTTCAGCCAGTTCCATGCCCATTTCAAACAGCGTCACATCCAGTTTTTCTTCCGCCAGAACCTTGCGCATATATTCGTTTTCAACGAGCTGTTGGGCGTCCACGTCTTCGTCGGTCGTGGCGGTGCCGAACAGCAGGTTTTCAGCGATCGTTGCGTGTTCGTTAAACTCTTCCCAGTCCCAGACCTCGACCAATTCGCCAAGCGGTGACCCTTCAATGCGCGTGCGCAATTCCTTGCGAATTTCGATCAGCTTGTCGCACAGCCCACCATAATCTGTGGGGCTGAGCATCTGACGCAGGGCCAGGTCGTAGACGGTGCTGTCCATTTCCACCAATTGCAGCACGTCACGTACTTTTCCAAATACTTCCTCGGGGCCGGAAATGCCCATGGCATCGTAGTCGATCCAGTCTGCATAATAATCCAGCAGCGTATTGCCGGCTGCCATGGCTTCCAGCTCCGTGCGCGGGTGCAACGGTTCGTCAAGGTTGGCATCATCGCGCGGCCGCAGCGGCACGTGCTTGTTCACATAGAGCAGGGAATCCAGCAAGGTGCCCTGGGGCAGATAGGCATCGCTGCCCGCATAGGCAAACCGCCGCCCCCGCACAGACTGGGGCAGGTCGTTGAGCGGATCGCCATTGAGTGTCAACCGGCCAGAACTTGGTTTCAGCAGCCCGGCGATCGCATCCGCCGTGGCCCCCGCCCCGGAACCCAGTGAACCGATCGCACAGGTGATGCCGTTGATAGGCAGATCAAAATCGGCATCCTGCACCAATATCGAGCCGGTATCGTCGGTCACAACCAGATTGTTGACCTGGATCGACCCTTCTAGCGGGGCAATCTTCTCCATGTTAACGGCCTGAACCTGGGCGTCCGCCACATCTTTGACGTTGAACTGCTCCACAATCTGGGCGTATTTGATATTGATGTCGGTGCGCTTTTGATCCCACATGATCAACCCGTTGATCGGCGAGGGTAAATCTTTGTAGGCGTTGATCACGCCAATCAATTGCCCCACATTCAACGTGCCGCGAATGGCGAAATACCCACCCACCACGTAGAACAGAAACGGTGTCAACTGGGCGAGGAAATTGTTCAAAAACTTGATGAAGAATTTGCGCTGATACAATTCGTAGCGAATGAAAAAGATTTTGCTCAGGCGGCTGGAAAGCTCAGCACGTTCAAAGTTGGATGTGTCATTCACGTGGATGGACGTGATGCTGTCCACGATCTCACCAATGCGGCCGGACAACAGCCGCGCGGTAAGCTGGCGCATGCGACCAAGGACGAGAACGCGGCGGCGCAGATAGGGGATCAGGGTCATTTGTACGGCAATGATCGCCACCGCAATCATGCCCAGCCACAGGCTCTGATTTAAAATAAAAACAAACGCGACCAATGCCTGGCCGCCCAAATAGACAGGCTGCACAAAGGCATCGCCGATAAATTCGCCAAACGGTTCAATTTCGTCTTTCACCATGGAGGCAACTTCAGAGCCCTTAACCCGCTTGAAGTGGCTGATGGGAAATCTCAACACCCGGTCGGTCAACTGGTAGCGCATGCGCCGCAGCATACGTTCCCCAAGGCGGCCTTTGTATGTGTTGATGTAAAATTTAAAGAGGCCGTTGACACATACAAGCGACAGGAACAGGAAGCTCAGCGCCAGCAGGTAGGGCCAGCGTTCCAGTTCAAACCCTTCAAACAGAACATAGGTTTGTCCACCCAGAAAATCAGGCAGCGAAATCGAAAAATCCAGAAATTTGGCCGTCGCCCCCACCTGATCAAACCCCACACCCTGTATGGGCTGGTTGATGATGCGCACGGGCAGGTCGAGCACCATGAAATAGGTCGGCATTGAAGCGAGAATAACAAACATGATCCACATTTGCTCACTGCGCGTATGTCGCCAGACATAGCGCAGCAAATTGCGATCAAGAGGTCTGTTTGCCTCGGTATAATCCTCGGATTCAGACACGTTATTTACCTATTGCCCGAGTAAGCGGGGCGAAAATCGTCAATGTCCTGCGAGCCCCTTCGTTTCCAGCCGGTACGCATTACGGGAAAGCGCCACTCTATATTCCGCAGTGCCAAAAAACGATAGACCAAGCGAGAGTGATAACAAGTGCGTTTTTGCACACAAATCATGGATAAGTTTGTATAAGGGCCCGCGCGGCCGCCTATTCTGTCAAAGATCATATCGGCTTGTGCGGATTTTGACCCGTATCTGCTTCGCCCATTTGGAGAACCCATTCATGTCATCCCCGTCTTCCTCCTCCTCCTCTATTGTCATCGCCGCCGCCCGCCGCACACCGGTTGGTTCTTTCAACGGGGCACTGGCCGGTGTTGCCGCCCACGAACTTGGGCGCAGCGCCATCACAGCAGCCCTTGAAAGCGCAGGTGTGGATGCTGGCGAAGTCGATGAGGTCATCTTGGGTCAGGTGCTGACCGCAGGCCAGGGGCAGAACCCGGCACGACAGGCTGCAATGGCGGCTGGCATCCCAAAGGAAGCGTCGGCTTGGGGTGTTAATCAGGTTTGCGGGTCGGGCCTGCGGGCCGTGGCACTGGGTATGCAGCAAATCGAAGGGGGCGATTGTAACATCGTGGTGGCCGGCGGCCAGGAAAGCATGTCCCTGTCCCCCCATTGCCAACACCTGCGCGATGGAAAGCGCATGGGCGATTTTGCAATGATTGATACCATGATCCGCGATGGCCTGTGGGACGCTTTTCACGATTATCACATGGGCACGACCGCAGAAAATGTTGCCCGTACCTTCCAGATTAGCCGCGACACACAAGATGCATTTGCAGTCGCGTCTCAAAACAAGGCGGAAGCCGCGCAAAAAGCGGGTCGCTTTGCCGATGAAATCGTGCCCGTGACAATTTCGTCCCGCAAGGGCAATACCATCGTCGATATGGACGAATACATCCGCAACGGGGCCACGTTAGAGGGAATAGCAAAATTGCGTCCGGCTTTTCAAAAGGAAGGCACGGTGACCGCCGCAAATGCATCGGGCATCAATGATGGTGCAGCGGCTTTGGTGCTGATGCGGGAGAGCGAAGCCGAGCGCCGCGGCATCACCCCCTTGGCCCGTATCGCGTCCCGCGCCACCGCAGGCGTGGCACCTGAATTGATGGGAACCGGCCCGATCCCGGCATCACGCCGTGCCCTTGAGCGCGCCGGGTGGAAAGCGTCCGATTTGGATCTCATTGAGGCCAATGAAGCTTTTGCGGCACAGGCTTGCGCGGTCAATCAGGAAATGGGGTGGGACAGCGACAAGGTCAATGTCAATGGCGGTGCCATCGCCATCGGCCATCCCATTGGGGCATCGGGCGCGCGTGTCCTGACCACCCTGTTGCACGAGATGCAGCGTCGCAAGTCGGCCAAGGGATTGGCCACGCTCTGCATTGGCGGTGGTATGGGCGTTGCGCTGTGTGTTGAAGGCATGCACTGACGCGAAACAACATTTCCCTCAAATAAATGAGTCCCGCCCCCAAGTCTTTGTGAGATTTTGCCCATGAGTATAAATAATAAATCTGTCCTGATCACAGGAGCGTCGGCGGGAATTGGCGCGGCTGCTGCCCGCCATATGGCGTCGAAAGGGGCCCGTGTTGTGTTGATGGCCCGTTCCCGGGACAAGCTGGAAACCATTACAGCCGAAATTGTGAAAAGTGGCGGCAAGGCTGAATATTTCGCGGGAGACGTGGCCCGGTTTGCCGATGTGGAGGCAGCAACGCAGCTTTGTGTATCTGCCTTTGGCGGGCTGGATGTTCTGGTCAACAATGCGGGCCTGATTGACCCGATTTCCCGTATGGAGGAGTCCGATCAGGAAGCCTGGGGCCATGTGGTGGATGTGAATTTGAAGGGCGTCTACTATGGCGTGCGATGCGCCATCCCGATCATGAAGTCCCGCACTGGGGGGACGATCATCAACATATCCTCAGGTGCCGCCACCGGGGCGCTGGAAGGCTGGAGCCATTATTGCGCCACCAAGGCAGCAGTTCTGTCGCTAACCAAATGCATTCACAAGGAAGAGGCGGAAAACGGCATCCGTTGTGTTGGATTGTCGCCGGGAACCGTGGCAACCCAAATGCAGGTCGCGATCAAGGCTTCGGGCATCAATCCGGTAAGCCAACTCGATCCGGAAGTTCACATTCCCGCCGACTGGGTGGCGAAATCCATTGAATATCTGTGCGGCGAAGGTGCCAATGACTGGTTGGGAACGGATTTTTCACTGAAAACCCAGAACGCGCGCACAGCCGTTGGATTGCCTCCCGTTTAAGCGCTTGCTTGGGGGGGCAATTTCTCTCCATTGTTTAAATATTAACACGGCGTTAACCATAAATGCCCAAGGAATAGGGCATACGCCACGCAATCATAATGAGGACATCTGAGGCAACATACTGGGGCAGTGTTGCATTCATGGTGGGACGGTTCATGAACACCGCACAAATTCTGTTGGTTTTGTCGATCGCCATGGGCATGGGTGCTTGCACCCAGCAGGAATTCTCCCTTGAAGCAGCGCTTCCGGTGAACGCGACAAAGGGCCTGAAATATGGCGACCACGATCCCGTTCCCATTAAGGGCAAGCAGCCCAAGACCTTCGCCATTCATGGCATCGATATTTCCCGTTACAATCCGGCGATTGACTGGGCGAAAGCTGAACGCGCGGGAATCCGGTTTGCATTCATCAAAGCAACGGAAGGTCAGGATGATCGCGATCCGTCCTTTGCCAAATGGTGGTCCCAGGCGGGCAAGTCGCGGATACAACGCTCGGCCTATCATTTTTACTATTTCTGCGCGGGCCCGGAAAATCAGGCAAAGAATTACATCAATGCGGTTCCCAAATCCCAGGCGTCGCTTCCACCTGTGCTGGATGTGGAATGGAACCCAACTTCCCCCACCTGCAAAACCCGCCCACCGGCAGCAAAAGTGGTCGCCGATCTGCAAAAATGGCTCACCATCGTTGAGCGCCATTACGGACAAAAGCCAATCATCTACACCACCGTCGACTTTTATGCAGACAATCTCAGCCGGGGCGAATTGCCCGGCTATCAATATTGGTTGCGTTCGGTGAAGGCAGAGCCCCGTTTCATCTATAAGTCTCGTCCCTGGGTGTTTTGGCAATATACCGGCACCGGCAGCGTGCCCGGCATCAAGGGACCGGTCGACATTAATGTCTTCAACGGGTCGCAAGGCAAATGGCAAAGCTGGGTAGCGCGCAATCGACGCTAAGGCGCGCGCGTTTCCACATTACACTTGCTCTTTTTTCTGTTCCGCCCTATATCGCGCCAGTCCTGTTGAAGGACACCCACGGCCCGTGCTGGACGACATCCCGGCCCGGGCGTCTTTTTACCCGATATTTCAAGGAGTATACCGATGTCGATTACGCCTGAGCGCAAAGCTGAGCTGATCAAGGAATATGCAATCAAAGAAGGTGATTCCGGTTCTCCGGAAGTCCAGGTTGCGATTTTGACTGAACGGATCAACAATCTTACAGAACACTTCAAAGGCCACAAAAAGGATAATCATTCCCGCCGTGGACTTTTGAAGATGGTAGCAACCCGCCGTTCGCTTCTCGACTATACAAGAAGCAAGGATGAGGAACGCTACAAAAAGCTCATTACGAGCCTCGGCATCCGCCGATAATTGAAGAGTTTCAGGCGGCGGACCGGAAGGTTTCGCCGCTTGTTGTTTGGGTGGGGTAATTCTGCTACATACCGAACATTGCCTGTTTGTTGGGCAAGTATTTGTGAGAGTGGTCTCGCGTTAAGGATAGGGGCAGGATTGTCAGCGACACATCAAAGTGTCCCTGATTGTCTTGCCCTCGACAAACCAGACGGAATGGAGCGGCGCCGTTCATTCTTCCCGATATTGATTGATGGGAAAATGAAGCAACGACCGCAAGGGCAAGGGTTTCACCCCCTGTTGAAAAACTGAATCCGTCTTAGGTGGGTCGGACCACAATTGTGGTCATCTGTCAGGCATTCTCACAATATTCCAAAGCCGGGCAACCGGCTTTATACCGCCGGGAAGCCGGCATTACTCAGCGAGCCTTACGGGCGCAGCGATAGGCGTTGCGCGGGTTCGCTACCGAAGGATGAAAATCTATATGTCTATGTTTGATAAACACGTCGTCGAAATCGAGTGGGGCGGTCGCCCCCTGACGCTTGAAGCGGGCCAGGTTGCCCGTCAGGCTGACGGCTCTGTTATTGTTACCTACGGTGAAACCACCGTCATGTGTAACGTGGTTTCGCAAAAGTCGCCCAAACCCGGTCTCGACTTTTTCCCACTGACCGTAAACTACATCGAAAAAGCCTATGCTGCGGGCAAAATTCCCGGCGGTTTCTTCAAGCGCGAAGCGCGTCCATCAGAAAACGAAACGCTGGTTTGCCGCCTGATCGACCGTCCGATCCGCCCCCTGTTTGCCGATGGCTACAAGAACGACACACAGGTGACCTGTACCGTTCTGTCCCATGACATGGAAAACAACCCCGACATCGTGGCCATGATTGCAACATCTGCGGCTTTGACCATCTCCGGTGTGCCTTTTCAGGGCCCGATCGGCGGTGCCCGCGTTGGCCTGATTGATGGCGAATATGTGCTCAACCCCAATATTGACGAAATGGACGAGAGCGATCTCGACCTCGTCGTTGCCGGTACACGTGACGCTGTATTGATGGTTGAATCAGAAGCCAAAGTACTTTCCGAAGATGTGATGCTTGGTGCCGTCATGTTCGGTCACAAGGAATTCCAGCCGGTTCTGGATGCTGTGATTGCACTTGCCGAAAAATGTGCCAAAGAGCCCCGCGAACACATCGCGCCTGATAATTCCAAACTGGCAGCGGATGTGACCAAGCTCGTCGGTAAGGATATCGAAAAGGCCTACAAGATTGCCGACAAGCAAGATCGCTATGCCGCTCTTGATGTGGCTAAGGCCAAAGCAAAGGACAAGTTCCTGACGGAAGAGTCCACTGAAACTGAAGTCAACACGCTTGGCGAAGTGTTCAAATCCGTTCAGGCCAGTGTTGTGCGCGGTTCGATCATTAAAACCGGCAAGCGCATTGACGGCCGCGATCTTTCAACCGTTCGTGCCATTGAATCCGAAGTGGGCATTTTGCCCCGCACCCACGGTTCGGCCCTGTTCACCCGTGGTGAAACACAGGCAATCGTTGTGGCGACCCTTGGCACATCCGATGATGAACAATTCATCGATGCGCTGACAGGAACGTACAAAGAAAACTTCCTGCTGCATTACAACTTCCCACCCTATTCTGTGGGTGAGACGGGCCGCATCGGCTTTACCTCACGCCGCGAAATCGGCCACGGCAAGCTGGCATGGCGTGCGGTTCGCGCTGTTCTGCCAAGCAAGGAAGAATTCCCTTACACATTGCGTGCGGTTTCTGAAATCACAGAATCCAACGGCTCCTCTTCCATGGCAACAGTTTGTGGCACATCGCTGGCATTCATGGATGCAGGCGTGCCACTTAAAGCACCGGTTGCCGGTATCGCCATGGGCCTGATCAAAGAAGGCGACGATTTCGCTGTTCTTTCCGACATTTTGGGTGATGAAGATCATCTCGGCGATATGGACTTTAAGGTTGCCGGTACAGCTGAGGGCATCACGTCCCTTCAGATGGACATCAAGATCACCGGTATCACCGAGGAAATCATGAAGGTTGCATTGGCTCAGGCGAAAGATGGCCGTGAGCACATCCTTGGTGAGATGGCCAACGCGCTGACCGAAGGCCGTTCGGAACTTGGTGAGTTTGCCCCGCGTATCGAAAGCTTCAAAATCCCAACCGACAAAATCCGTGAAGTGATCGGTTCCGGCGGTAAGGTGATCCGCGAGATCGTTGAGAAGACCGGCGCGAAAGTGAACATCGAAGACGATGGCACGGTGAAGGTCGCATCTTCTTCCGCTAAGGAAATTGATGCAGCTGTCAAATGGATCCGTTCGATCACGGACGATCCGGAAGTTGGCGAAATCTACGAAGGCACTGTTGTGAAAACCGTCGACTTTGGCGCATTCGTCAATTTCTTCGGCGCAAAAGATGGCCTTGTGCATATTTCACAGCTTGCAGACGAGCGCGTTGGCAAGACCACAGATGTCGTCAACGAAGGCGACAAGGTTTGGGTCAAGCTGATGGGCTTCGATGACCGTGGCAAAGTGCGCCTGTCGATGAAAGTTGTTGACCAGGAAACCGGTCAGGAATTTGCAGACGATGAAGATGGTGACGAAGACTAAGCCGTTACTTTCACACAATATTTGATGGGGGCGCTGGAAGAGATTCCAGCGCCTTTTTTCATGGCTGTTGGGTGGTGCTTAAAAAGCCCTTTTCATCATCGTTAACGAAACATTAAAATTTTTTGTGAGCTTCTTTTCACCGCGACGTGAAATACTTATGGTGCCTGCGGGTTGATAAGAGGATTATAAGTCTGGTTTCATGGCGGGAACACCTTTGATAAGACGAGCGGCGTTGTTTTGGCTGGTGGCATTTGCCCTTGTGGTGCAAGGCTGTGTGAGTCGACCGGCGGAAAGTCCTGATTTCCGCGCCGCCACGCCTTCAGAAGCCATTACCATCGCAGAAGAAGACACCCCCGCACTGCGCTCAATTCTTTCAGGCCCTCGTGACACCCTCAATGTATTGGCCCTTTCTGGCGGAGGTGCAGACGGTGCCTATGGCGTGGGTGTGCTCAGCGGTTGGACCGAATCCGGAACGCGCCCGAAATTCGATATCGTCACCGGGGTATCTACCGGTGCTTTGATGGCCGTTTTGGCCTTCATGGGGTCGGAATATGATGCGCAATTGCGTGACCTATACACATCACAATCAGATTCAGATATTTTTAGAACCAAAGCCTTAGGCGGACTGTTATCCGACAGTATCTACGACAATACGCCGCTTAAGAGGCAGATCGAAAAAGTGGTTACGCCTGAACTGGTAGATAAGATCGCAACAGAACACGCCAAGGGCCGCCGGCTCTATCTGGCGACGACCAACCTTGATTCGAATGAATTGGTGGCATGGGATATGGGATTGCTGGCCAGCGGTGGTGCCGATGGTCGTTCCAATCGAGTGCAATTGTTCCAGAAAGTCATGCGGGCATCGTCGGCGATACCGGTTTTGTTTCCACCCGTCTACATCAAGCCCAAGCGGGGCGTTCAATTGAGGCAGGCCCATGTGGATGGCGGGGTGAAAGCCCCGGTATTGCTCGGCGACTTTATCTATCGTGTTCCTGCGCGAAAACGCGATGTCTATGTTATCATCAATGGCACACTGGCCCTGCGAAATGCCTTCTCAGCAGTGCAGCCCAATTTGCGCAGTATTGCCACCAATGCTGTTAATGGCCTGACCAGCGAACTGACTCAGCAAACCGTGTTTCGCGGCTATGTGCGCGCCCGCAACAGCGGATCAGGTTTTCATCTCACGGCCATTCCAGAAGATATTAAGCCGCTGGAGAATCCATTGGAATTCAACAGTGACCAATTGCAACTTCTCTACGAAACCGGCCGACGCGATGTTCAGCTTCCCGGTTTTTGGTGGCAAAAACCGCCCAATATCAAGCAGAGCGATATCGTTGCCGCGCGCTGATTTGTGCCTTTTGGGCACCACCGCAGACGGCCCTAGCCGATGAAGGACAAGTCCAACGTCGGCAAGACATTGCTGCTTCCCTTTGAAAATGGGGCGCTGCCGCCCCCTGATGGCGACACTCTTTGGAGCATGTTGAACGGGCGGGTGTTGCCTGCAGGTTCTGACGATTGGCCAATGGGTCTTGAATTTGAACAGGGGTTTCGGCCCGGTTATCTTTCATTGCAACGCGCCGGATATTCGGTCCATCCCGCCTTGTCGCTCAATGATGGTCTCGATGGCGCGCTCGTCGTGGCTGGGCGTGTACGCAGTGTGAACAACACCAATCTCATTCGTGCATGGAATGCTTGTCGGGAAGGCGGGATGGTTGTTTGCTCTGGTAGCAAGACATCTGGCATTCAGTCCCTGCGCAAATGGGTGTCGGCAAGAACACAAATTGCCGGCAGCCTGTCAAAACACCATGCAGTGGTTCTCTGGTTTCGCAAGACGGGTGGCCAATGGGACAGCCTTGAAGACGGTGTGCGAAATGTTGATGGCTATCAAATCGGAGCAGGAATGTTTTCTGCCGATGGTCCAGATGTCGGTTCGAAAATCCTGGCTGAACAGTTTGGTCCTCACATGCGCGGCAAGGTTGCTGATTTTGGTGCCGGGTGGGGCTATCTTTCTGCGGAGCTGTTAAAAAAATCGCCCCATGTGGAGCGCATTGATTTGTTTGAGGCTGAATACGCGGCGCTGGAAATGGCCAAAGCAAATCTTTCAGTCCACGCAAAGGATGTGACCACCAGCTACCATTGGGTGGACATGCAAACTGAAAATCCAAAAGGGCCATTTAACTGGATCATCATGAACCCGCCCTTCCATGCCGACCGGGCCGCTGATCCGGGCCTTGGTCAGGATTTCATCAGGTCCGCCGCTGCCGCCCTGCCTTCCGGGGGGCGATTGTTAATGGTCGCCAATCGAAATCTGCCCTATGAGCGCCTGCTACAGGAGCTGTTTAAGCGGGTGGATAAACTTGAAGACCGGGGCGGCTTTAAAGTCATTGAAGCGGTGCGATAGATTGCGACTGCAATATTAAAATGCCACGTCTCCGGTGACTTTTGGAATGATCGGTGCCAGCGCCTCATGCAGGCGTGTCTCCCATTCTTCGCGTCCCTGTCGGGCCTTGGGAACCGGGTTGATAAAGTCAAATAGAGACCACAGCGGTTCAATGCCATAGCGCGGCAACCCGCGTCCGGCGCGAATACCCTTGCGGTGTTCAACACATCTGCGCGCCGGAGTCTTGCCGGTTGAGCCCACATAAGCGCCATACCAGCCATTGGGTGCCAGATAGCCGCCGCGCAAAACCACATATACGTTTGCCCCCAAATGTCCTTCCTTCTGTATCGTCAGAACATCTTCACTAAACGTGGCGCGAACGGCGTTGCCTGCGTCTGCCAGCCAGCCAATGGGTTCAAGCCCTGCCCCGGCGAATTTCACAGCCGCGTTGAGGTCTGTTCCCCGGCTGCGCAATTCATTTAGGGCGAGCGTGGCAAGTTCAAGGGCAGGCGGGTCTTGGCGCACCCAGCCGCCAATGGCCGCGGTCAGCACCGCATCCTTCCAGTTTCGAAATGGTGCCGGATGGGCATAATCCAGTCCTGGCAGTTTTGCGAAATTGCCGACCTTGTAGGTGCGATGCTGCATGGCGGTCAGGCGATCCGATCCAAGATCACATTATGGTCCACCACGTCGGTGGCTGCGCCAAGCTGATAGGCAGACTGAAGCGCCGCCGTTGCCTGTGCCACTTGCTCTTCATTGCGCGCATGAACAAGGCCAAGCGGCGTGTCCTTGTCCACCACATCGCCCACCAAAGCCAGTTCGGCCAGGCCAACTGCGTGATCCACCGGGTCGGCAGCACGGGTGCGGCCACCGCCAATTGCCACAACAGCCACCCCCAGGGCGCGGGTATCAATGGACGTGATTGTGCCTGCGTCTTTGGGGTAGATTGCCTGAACCACAGGGGCTTTGGGCAAATGTATTTCGCAACGTTCCATAAAGTCGCTGGGCCCCCCAAGTGCTGAGACCATTTTGCCAAACAGGTCAGCAGCCCGCCCGCTGGTGAGTGCCTGCTCCATCATGGCGCTGCCTTCATCAATGCCACTGGCAAGCCCACCGCTGATCAGCATGTCAGCGCCCAATGCTATGGTCACATCCCACAACCGGTTGTCCACGTGACGGCCGGTCAAAAAGTCCACCGCATTTTGAACCTCAATCCCATTACCGGCGGCTGTCGCCAATGGCTGGTTCATGTCGGTTAAAATAGCGGTGGTTTTCAAGCCCGCGCCGTTGGCAACTT
This sequence comes from uncultured Rhizobiaceae group bacterium, assembly GCA_937930845.1. GTDB lineage: Bacteria > Pseudomonadota > Alphaproteobacteria > Rhizobiales > Rhizobiaceae > Pseudahrensia. The sequence goes on along the minus strand of CALHBJ010000008.1, from coordinate 38,087 downwards.
CCACGAGAGATGTCGCCAGTTCCCGCGCCTTTTCGAGATCGTCCATAAAAGCCCCATTGCCGCATTTCACATCCAGCACCAGTCCCTGGAGCCCCGCTGCCAGTTTTTTCGACAGGATAGAAGCTGTGATCAGAGGCACGCTTTCCACGGTCGCTGTCACATCGCGAATGCCATAAAATCGCTTGTCGGCCGGTGCCAGATTTTCAGTTTGTCCAATAATCGCACAGCCCACCTCGCGTGTGACTTTGCGGAACAGTTGATTGTCTGGTTGGCTCACATAACCGGGAATGGAATCGAGCTTATCCAGTGTGCCGCCAGTGTGGCCCAGTCCGCGCCCGGATATCATCGGGACGAACCCGCCACAGGCCGCAACGGCAGGTGCCAGCATGAGGGATACATTGTCGCCAACACCGCCGGTTGAATGTTTGTCCAGCACCGGACCATCAAGCTCTGACCAGTCCAGTACTGTGCCGGAATCCCGCATGGCGCATGTCAGGGTTACGGCTTCATCCCGGCTCATCCCCTTAAAAAAGGTCGCCATGGCAAAGGCGGCCACCTGACCTTCCGTGACGCTGTTATCGGTGATGCCCGCAACAAAGTCTTTAATGTGGTCTGGGCTAAGCGTGCCGCCATCCCTTTTGAGACGAATAATTTCCTGGGGTAAAAATTGCTGGCTCAAAGGGATGCTCCAAGGCGAATATGATGCAGTGTTCAAGCTCCACTATAGGCATGTGACCGCGCTATTCCCATCGTTTTGCGCCCGTAGAATTGAGCCGCAACAAATTTGTGAAATGCCATTCTTGCGGCTGACATCCCGCCGCATACATGCTCAAAATCACATTGGAAATGAAAACACCGGAACCAGTTATGGAATTACGATTTGCCCTGTTGGGTACAGGCCGCATTGGCAATGTTCACGCGAGTGCAATCGCACGCGCTGACGGGGCGGTGCTTGTTGTGTGTGCGGACGCTTTGCCCGAAGCGGCACAGGCGCTGGCTGATCGTCACAAGTGCCAGGTTTCAACCATTGATCAAATCGAAAGCGCGAAGGATGTGGACGCGGTAATCATCTGTACGCCAACCGACATGCATGCTGATCTCATCGAACGCTTTGCCCGGGCTGGAAAGAAGATTTTCTGCGAAAAACCTATCGATCTTTCGGTGGCGCGTGTGCGCCAGTGTCTGGATGTTGTTGAGCAAACAAATGCAACCCTCATGGTTGGGTTCAACCGGCGTTTCGACCCCAGTTTCGCCGCCGTGCGCAAAGCCATCGATGAAGGCCGGGTGGGTGATGTGGAACTGGTACAGATCACCAGCCGTGACCCTGAAGCGCCACCTGTTGGCTATGCGACCCGGGCGGGCGGCATGTTACGCGACATGACCATCCATGATTTTGATATTGCCCGCTTCCTCCTGGACGAAGAGCCGGTAGCCGTTTTCGCCCATGCTGCCGCCATTACAGGCCAGGGGGTGGAAGACATTGACGATGTGGACACCGCGACAATATTGATGAAAACGGCCAGCGGAAAACAGGTCAGCATCACCAATTCCCGCCGCAGTACCTATGGCTATGATCAGCGCATCGAAGTGCATGGCTCAAAAGGCATGGCCCACAGCGAAAACATTCGGCCCCATGTGGCCGAGATTGCAGATGCCAGCGGTTATTGCAGAGCCCCAATCGAAGACTTTTTCATGACCCGCTATACCCAGGCCTATGAAAACGAAATCCTGGCCTTTGTAAAATGTGTGGCAGATCAAACCGCGCCTTCGCCATCTGGCCAGGACGGGTTGGCGGCCTTGTTGCTGGCGGAAGCTGCCTACAAATCCATTGCAGAAAAGCGCCAGGTTCTTGTGTCGGAGATTGCCTGATGGCTTTGCTCGATGTGATAACAATTGGCCGCTCATCGGTTGATCTTTATGGCGGTCAGGTCGGCGGGCGGCTTGAAGATATGGCGAGCTTCTCAAAATATATTGGCGGCTCGCCCACCAATATGGCCGCCGGCACTGCGCGACTTGGATTGAAATCCGCGCTGATAACCCGCGTGGGCGACGAACACATGGGCCGTTTCATCCGTGAACAATTGCAACGCGAAGGCGTTGATACGCGCCATGTGATCACCGATAAAGAGCGGCTGACAGCGCTGGTTTTGCTTGGGATACGCGATGAAAACCAGTTTCCATTGATATTCTATCGTGAAAACTGCGCCGATATGGCGTTGTGCGAAGAGGATATCGATCCCGCATTCATCGCCGAGGCAGGCTGCGTGACGGCCACTGGCACCCATTTGTCCCACCCCAATACAGAAGCGGCGGTATTAAAAGCCCTGCGCCTGGCGCGGGACAATGGCAGCCGAACCGCCCTTGACATCGACTACCGTCCCAATCTGTGGGGCCTTGCGGGCCATGGCGATGGAGAGGAGCGGTTTATTGAATCGAAGGAGGTGACACGCAAATTGCAGTCCACATTGCACCTATTCGATTTGATCGTGGGTACGGAAGAAGAATTTCATATTGCTGGCGGCACAACAGACACCATTGCCGCCTTGCGCGCCGTGCGCGCGGTAAGTGACGCCACACTGGTGTGCAAACGCGGCCCCATGGGTGCGTCCGCCTTCACCGATGCTGTGCCGGATTCGCTTGATCAGGGCCTGACCGGGCCGGGGTTTCCCATTGAAGTTTTCAATGTCTTGGGTGCCGGAGACGGCTTCATGTCGGGCCTCTTGCGCGGTTGGCTGCGTGATGAGCCCTGGGAGACAACCCTTGCCTGGGCCAATGCCTGTGGCGCTTTTGCCGTTTCAAGGCACGGCTGTGCCCCTGCCTATCCAAGCTGGCAGGAGCTTCAGTGGTTCCTCAAAAACGGTTCAAATGAGACAGCTCTGCGCAAAGATGCTGTTTTGGAACATATTCATTGGGCAACCAATCGCAACAGGACGCTGGGTGCTCTCCATGTAGTCAGTGCCCCAGCGGGTGACGATGGTAAGGCCGCCCTGGTCAAGGCAATCTCCATGTCGAATGGCGGCTTGATCGCAGACTGGGATACCGCGCGTGATGTCATGTACCGTGCCATAGACGAGAATATCTGGATGGGTCGGCGAGCGACTGTTTCAAACCCGGATTTTTCCCAATGGCCTGTGGCCCACACAGCCGTGTTCGAGGCAGCCGACTGGAACCGTGATGAATTGCAACAAAGCTTCCGGGCAGCACGGTCACATGGACTGGAAACACTGGTCATTTTGGGTGGCGGCGTGGCAGCCGATGAAATCCCGGATATGCTGGAACAAGGCATCAAGCCCGATCTTTGGGCTGCCCCCCTTGGGCCGGAATTGGAACGGGTTGTAGAGCTTGTTCGCGAGGGCGACCCGTGGTGCCGTGGGGTTGTTGCCCTTGTGACGGATGGCGACGCTCCAGGTCCGCCGGTCGGCCTGTTCGGCACTTTACAGAACCTGTGATTGCTTGGGTCAGCAAGGCCCGCAAAAGGAAACCTCATGTCAGAACTCCTCATCAAGCCGAGCGGCCAGTCCGGTACTGTCATCAATATCACGCCGGAAAATGCCAAAGGCCCCAAAACGCCCAATTGGAACTATGTGGGCTTTGCCGTTCACCAACTCGCCGCGGGCAACACAGTGGCGGAAGCAACCGGCGACCGCGAAGTCATTATCGTGATTGTGGAGGGCAGGGCAGAGCTGAACGCCGGCGACGAAGCGTTCGGCGAATGTGGGGGACGCATGAATGTATTTGAAAAAACCAAACCCACCTGCCTGTATGTTCCCAACGGGTCCAATTGGCGCGCGCGTGCCACAACAGATTGCACCCTGGCGATATGTTCTGCACCCGGCAAAGGCGGCCACCCCATTCGTCTGATCGCCCCGGATGATATTGGCAGCGAAGTGCGCGGCAAAGGCGCCAACACACGTCACATCCATCCCATTGCCATGGAGGATTTTGATGTGGCTGACAGTTTGCTGGTAACCGAGGTGTTTACACCTTCCGGCAATTGGTCGTCCTATCCCCCGCACAGGCACGATGAAGATGACTATCCAAACATGACCTATTTGGAAGAGACCTATTACCACAGGCTCAATCCGGCCCAGGGGTTTGGGTTTCAACGGGTGTTCACAGATGATCACTCGCTTGATGAAACAATGGCGGTGAGCAATGGCGATGTGGTGCTGGTGCCCAAAGGGCATCACCCCTGCGGCGCACCCCATGGCTACGACATGTACTACCTCAATGTCATGGCCGGCCCGCTGCGCAAATGGCGGTTCCAGAACCATCGCGACCATGAATGGATAGTCGAACGCGACGCCGGGATTTCTTAAAATGCAGCTCGTAAAAAGCTACGTTACGTAAGTATTCATAAATTGAGAAGGGAGATTCTCGTAAAATTAACAATATTGATGTAGGATACCTGTTGGGACGGATTGTGTCCCGTTGTAATTATTTATGAGCTTGGGCAAAGCAAATGAGTGACAAGGTATTAAGTCAAGTAAATGATGCTATAAAGCGTAAAAATAAAATTTTTGTACGTCAAAAATCAGATGGCAGTGCGAGAATTAAAATAAAACATGGTTTATTTAACGCCTTTACCAAACGTTATGAGGCAGATTTCGACACCTATGTTAAGGTGAAGTCGCTGTTGCGCGAAGCGCAGGACCGTATTCACCTACGCAATAATAATTGAGATATTCGAAATCTAGTAAATTGAGTGAGCACACTTGTTTGATGCTCAATAATATTGCGGAACGTTTCCAGAGAATTCCCCCCAATTCGAATTTTCACTTGATTTGATTTTTGCAAGATATGTATTTCAGCGTATCTCACTGAAATCGCAAAGAATTGAATTTCGAACCCTGGCGCGACGCATCTGATGGTGCATCGGTCTTTTCATCTGTAATTTTTTGGAAATCGCAGCCGGGCACGAATTTAGCACTGCTCATTTTTCAAGAGTATGATACTCTTGAAATGTTGTGAGGCCAAAAGCTGAGTTCGTTCGACCCCATGAGACTGACCAAACAAACCAATTATGCAATCCGGATGATGATGTATTGCGATTCCAATGATGGGTTGAGCAGGGTCAGTTCCATCGCCGGGTTTTATGGTTTGTCCGAGCAGTTTCTGTTGAAGATTGTGCAGCAATTAACCCGGACCGGATTTGTGCATTCGGTGCGTGGGCGCAATGGCGGCATTCGCCTGGCAAAACCTGCCGCAGAGATTGTTCTTGGGGATGTGGTTCGCGCCACAGAAGAAAATTTTGCCCTCGCTGAATGTTTTGAATCCGATGATCCGTCCTGTGCATTGGTTGGAACATGCGGATTGAACAAGGCCCTCAATGAGGCCCTGCTGGCCTTCTTCGAGGTGCTGGACCGGTACACATTGGCCGATCTGACCAACAATGAGCGCAATCTCCATGTCTTGTTGCAATTGGAAGCGGCTAAGTTTGAACCATTAAGCGCGCGCCGGTAACTCCACCCCCGTTAGAAATCCGGTCTGTGCCCTGCGGCAATTTCGCGTGATCTGGCACAAAATTCATTTATCTAAGCAGCCTGACGTTGCGGCAATAACTCTTTGCTAACCATAAGAATGCATCAATAGATGCTTGAAAACGTTACATATTCATGTGAGCAGGGGCGGCTTGGACATGGTATTTGGGGAAGACTCAGGTCTTGTAGACACCATATTGCGCAAAGCAAAATATCGGGAAAATGTATTATTGAAGCGGGGCCATGTGGGCGATTGTCGCGTAAAGGTGAAACACGGTCCGTTCCGTCTTTTCACATCGCGCTATCTCGTGGACCTGCAAACCTACGAATTTATCAAATCGAGATTGCGGTCCCAGTCCGTATTTCAATAGGCCAGCTCTCCTGGCAATGTTGCGCAGGCCCAAAAGGCCCGCGCATCAGTGTTTGCCGCCTATGAATTACGGCGCTAACGGCTTGAACGATTAAGACGCTGGGCCGTCATCAAACCCGACTTTATCCACCAGTTCGGATGCCTTGGTGCGCTGCTTTGCAATTTCTGCAAGTGGCAGAACATCCGCTTTTAAAGTGCCCCACGAGGCTGTGCGCTCATCGGGGGCCACACCTGGCATAACGGGGTATTCAAAATTCGCTGAGCCGTAGATCTGCTGGGCTTTTTCGCTGGACAGGAATTCCATCAGCTTGCGGGCGTTTTCCTGATTAGGTGCGTGTTTAGCCATCACCATTCCGGCAACATTCACATGGGTGCCGCGGTCTTGCGAATTGGGAAACAGAATTTTGATGGATGCTGCCCAATCCTGCTGTTCGGGATCTTTCGTATTGGTCTGCATGAGACCCATGTAATAGGTATTGCCCAGTGAGATATCGCATTCACCCGAAAAGATTGATTTCACCTGCGCCCGGTCATTGCCGGTGGGCTTGCGTGCAAGATTGCTGCGCACACCGGCGAGCCATTTTTCCGCCGCTTCTTCACCCGCATGGGAAATGACAGATGCAATAAGGCCAATGGAATACACATGCTGTCCTGAGCGGGTGCAAACACGCCCTTTCCATTTGGGGTCGGCTAATTCTTCATAAGAAATCGTATCCTGCTTTACCCGTTCTTTAGAGGCATAGACCACCCGTGCGCGGGTTGTCAGGCCAAACCAATGACCTGCCGGGTCGCGATATTGGGTGGGAATATTTCCATTGATCGCATCGCTTTGCACGGCTTGGGTAATGCCCAGAGTCTTGGCGGCATCCAGCCGGCCGATATCAACCGTCAGCAACACATCAGCCGGTGAATTGACACCCTCAGCCTTGATACGCTGTCCAAGCCCCTTCTTGGCAAACAGCACTTTCGTGGCAATGCCGGTCTGTGCGGTAAATGCATCCATCAGCGGCTTGATAAGCCCGGGCTGGCGGTAGGAATAGACATTCACAACGCCTTCGGCCAGGGCGATGGCCGGTGCCAGCGATACGGTGCTGACCACCAGCAATGCAAGGCTTGATTTCAAGATAGATGTCATCGTTTCGGTCCTTCCAGGGGCGCACTGCCAGACGTTCGCTGCGCCAATGCATTAAACAAGATTACAATTCTCCACTATGATTGGCGCGCAGAAGAGTCAAATGGTGTAATTTGACCCTCAAGTAATATGATTTAGAGTTTAATCAGCTGAATTATATAATAAAATTGCGATCTCAAAAGAAGATTATCTTACTCCAGATTGGAAATTTTCTAAACACGAGCGGCAAGTTTTTTCCAAACAGGCCGCTTTGACATTCCAACTCTGGTCAGAAAACGATAGGGAATCCGTACCACTGGTCTGACGTCGGAACAGGTGGAACTGCAAGGAGATGCTTTCCATGAACATCCTGTTCATCATGTATGATCAGCTGCGTTTCGATTATCTCAGTTGCGCCGGGCATCCCCATCTTCACACGCCGAATTTCGACAAAGTGGCGGCGATGGGAGTTCGTTTCACCAATGCCTATGTGCAGTCGCCCATCTGCGGCGCATCGCGCATGAGTTTCTACACCGGGCGTTATACCTCAAGCCACGGTGCCCAATGGAATGGCTTTCCGCTGCGTGTGGGTGAACAGACCATGGGCGATCACCTGCGCAAAGAAGGTATGGACTGCTGGCTCATTGGCAAAACCCATATGGCGGTCGACAAAGAGGGCATGGCCCGGCTGGGCTTGAGTGCCGACAGTGAAATCGGTGCAAGGCAGGCGGAATGTGGCTTTGACACCTGGATTCGCGATGATGGATTATGGGGACACGGCCCCGATGGATTTTATGACGAGCGCCGCTCTCCCTATAATGAATATTTGAAATCCAAAGGGTATGAGAGCGAAAATCCCTGGGCGGATTTCGCCAATGCTGGTGTTGATGGGGATGAAATCGCCAGCGGCTGGATTTTCAAAAACGCCGATAAACCCGCCAATATTCGTGAAGAAGACAGCGAAACCCCCTGGCTCACCACCAAGACAATCGAATTCATTGAACAGGCACAAAATCCCTGGTGCGCCCATGTGAGCTACATCAAGCCCCATTGGCCCTATATTGTGCCGGCGCCTTACCACAACATGTACGGATTGAACGCGGTGCCGGCTGCAACCCGTTCAATGGTCGAGCGTGAAAACCCCCATCCGGTGTTTCAGGCCTATATGGAAAACCGCATTGCAACGGCTTTCCAGAAGGATGAAGTACGCCAGAAGGTCATTCCCGCCTATATGGGCCTGATCAAACAATGCGATGACCAATTGGGCCGCTTGCTCGATTACCTGGAAGACAATGGCCGTTTGAAGGATACGATGATTGTCCTCACCTCTGACCATGGCGACTATTTGGGCGACCACTGGCTTGGCGAGAAAGACCTGTTTCACGAGCCCTCGGTGAAAGTGCCGATGATCATTTATGACCCGCGCCAACAGGCCGATGGCACACGGGGCACAACCTGTGATGCGCTGGTGGAAAGCATAGATCTGGCCGCCACATTTATTGAGAGTGCCGGTGGCACCGTGCCCGAACACATTGTCGAAGGGCGTTCATTGTTGCCTTTGATCCATGGTGTGCAAACAAAACTGCGCGATTTTGCCATCAGTGAATTTGACTATTCGGCAACGCCCCAATGCGCCAGGCTTGGGCTTGAGACCAAGGACGCGCGGCTCTTCATGGTGTTTGACGGTCGTTATAAGCTGATCCACGCGGAAGGCGGTTTTCGCCCAATGCTGTTTGATTTGCTCAAAGACCCGCAGGAATTTCATGATCTCGCCAAGGGAGACAGCCACAGCGGCGAAGTGGACCGGCTTTACGATTATCTTGCCCAATGGGGGCGGCGCATGTCCCAGCGGGTTACCCGCTCGAATGCTGATATCGAAGCCATGCGAGGGCGCTCCCTGCGGCGCGGTATCTTGCCGTTCCTAGCGGATGGCACGGAAGTGCCGGATGAACTGACCGAAAAATACCGTGGCAAAGTGCGACAGAATTTCCTCAACGAGGATTAGAGGTCCATCGTTGATCTCGTCACGCTAAAGTCATGCACTGTCACGTCGGTGTCATGCATCGTGAAACCAAATGGCGCCGGGTTACGTTATTGCTCAGGGAGAGAACAACTTCGGAAGGCGACGGACATGAACATCCATACCAAGACACACGAGCCTGTAACTGACGTAATTACCAGCACGGCAGGTGTTTCTGCTGGGCTGGCAATCACGATGGCAGCCACAGCTTTGACGATGGCAACATTCATCCCAACCACTGCCAGCGCACAAGCCATAAGCAATAATCTAAGCTGCACTCAGGCGAAGAAAAATTATGAAAGAAACGGCCAGATCTCCATGCGTTCGCGCTCTGGGCGTATTGTGCGAATTTATGGCGGTTTCCCGGCTCGCTACAACAACCGGGCGATCTGCCGTGGCGACACCATTCAGGTTCCCAGATTTGTCATCGCCGCAGACAGTCGCAACTGCGCCGTAGCCTATCAGTGCAAGTAACAAGTCTGCGCCGATCCGGCCTTCAAGCGGTTAGGTCTTGCAACCGTGTGCGCTGAATTTTGCCGGAGGGGCCTTTGGGCAACTCCGGCAGAACATGAATTGAATCCGGCGCTTTGAATTTGCCAAGACGTTCCTGGCAAAGAGCAATCAGGTCAGTGGGTTCCAGACTTGATCCGTCGCGCAATTTAACCCCCGCTTCCACGCGCTGCCCGTATTGGGGGCAGGCGCGGCCAAACGCGGCGGCCTCAATCACATCGGGATGAGAATAAAGCGCTTCATCCACTTCGCGTGGCGCAATATTTTCTCCCCCCTTGATGATCAGTTCTTTCAAGCGCCCCGTGATGAACACAAAGCCATCGGCGTCCATCCGGCCAAGGTCGCCGGTTCTCAACCACCCCGATGGTAACAGACACGCTTGCGTAGCTTCGTGATTGCGCAAATACCCTTTCATCACGTTGGGGCCACGCACCAGCACCTCTCCTTCAGTGCACCGGGGCAATTCCCGCTGGTCTCCATCCGCAACCATGATGTCATTGCCATAGGCGATGCCGGGCGAGCCGATTTTGCGTGTGCCGTGCATGGGATTGGAAAGAATTTGTGCGGCAGTTTCGGTCAGTCCCATAGTCTCGATGATCGGCACCTGAAACATACGTTCAAATGCCTGTTGTACATCCGGTGACAATGGGGCCGAGGCTGAACGACCGAAACGTACCTGCTCCAGGCCGGTTTCCACATGGCCATTGGTAACTGCCTCGTTAAGCAAATATGAAATCTGGGTCGGCACAACGGAAAACCAGGTACCCTTTTGGCTGCGCAACTGGTCCCAAAAATGCGTAACCGAGAAACGCTGGGGCATGATCAGGCTTGAGCCGGATGCAAGCGCGCCCAACAGCGTGACGCATAATCCATTGATATGATATAGCGGCAGAACGCACAGGCCCCGGTCCTTCGCTGTCAGTTCATGGGCAATAACCGCATTGGTGCCTCCGGCAATCAAATTGCCATGGGTGAGCACCACGCCCTTCGGCACCCCTGTCGTCCCGGATGTATACATCAACAGGCCATCATCGTCGCAACCAGGGCGGTGCTTGATGGAGGTTTGGGGTGCGGGAAGCTGGAAGTCGATGGCCGCCACATCAAGCAACTCAATCGCTTCACTTTGTGGGTTAAGCGCGACGGCCTCTTCAATCAGCGACCGGGTCTGTGCCTGACAAAACACAATGCGCGCGCGGCTATGGGTGAGCACATGGGCAATTGTGTTCTTGCCCGAAACGAGATTGATCGCCGTTGCCAGATACCCGCCATAGAACAGCCCCAAAATGACCTTGGCCGTATCGATGCCATTATGCATGGCATAACCGATTGTATCGCCGGGCTGCACATTCTGTTCGGCCAATATCTGACCCAGTGCACGAACCGCCTCGCGCAATGCCCCATAGGTCAACAGATCTGCACTATCGGGGTCGACGAGAAACGGACGATCGGGAGTTTCATCGGCACGTTTGTCGATGAGGTCGCGCAGTGAAAGTCCCTGGGTCTTGGCGTTCATCGGCCAAACTGCTCCCAGTAATCGGCAAATATGTCGTCCAATGCCGGTTCGCGCGCCGGTATGGGGCGCACGATCTTGGTGATGTTCATCAGATGCGTGTGATTGAAATTCTCATCAATGGAATTGCCACCCCATGAGCCACATCCCATTGACAGAGAAAACGGCATGCCATTGTCAAAGGAACCTCCGGTGGCAAAGCAATGGGCCTGATTGACGATCACACGACAGGTCGGCATGGACGCGCCCAACGCCATGGCACGGGTGTCATCTTGGGTGTGGATGCCGATTGAGTGTCCTGCGCCAATATATTGGAAAATATCCCGCGCCAATTGGCAGGCATGGTCAAAATCGCGGGCGCGGTACAGTGTTGTGACAAGTGAAAGTTTCTCGCCAGATTCCGGATAGGCTTCGCCAACACCTTCCCCATCAATCAACATGAAGCGCGCCGTGTCCGCATCATCCACATCAAGATCAGCAATGCCGATCACCTTATCGATGTCCTGAGCCAGCAAAGCACGGTTGAGATGGCCACCGCCAAACAAGGCGGATTTGAGCTTCTTGTCATTTGCTGAATCAAGCCGGCGACCACCAGCCTTGTGAAGTGCGGCAAGAAAATTGTCGAATACGGCGTCGAGCACAATCAGCGCGTTTTCCGATGAGCAGGATGTGGAATTGTCGAATGTTTTTGAGGCCGTGATTTTGCGCGCCGCATCCTCCAAATCGGCGCTCTCATCAACAATCACGCTCACATTGCCTGCACCTACGCCAATGGCTGGTGTGCCAGAAGAATAAGCCCGCTTCACATTGTTCTGGCTGCCCGTGACCACCAGCAAGTCGGCCGCTTCCATCAAACGCTGTGCCTTGGCTTTGGAAACCGGGGCTGGAATCATCTGCACCAGATCGCGGTCTGCGCCAATCTTGTCCAATTCGATGTGCATATAGCCGACCAGCTTTTCACACACCTGAACGCCCTTGGGCGATGGGGAGAGAATAACGGCATTGCCGCATTTAAGTGCGTTGACCACATTGTTGGTGGGCGTTGCCACCGGATTGGTGGACGGCACCACGGCGGCCACTACGCCAACAGGGCGGGCAATTTCCGTGATACCGCTTGTCGGGTCGTCTTTGATAATGCCGCAGGTTTTGGCGTTTTTGATATCGCGCAGAACACCCAGCGTCTTGCGATGGTTCTTTGTTATCTTGTCTTTGACATTGCCCAGCCCGGTGGTAGCCACAGCCAATGTCGCCAGTTCTTCATTGCGCGTTGGTTCCATCAATGCCCACGCTGCCGCCAGTGCCGCCTGATCATAACGCGCCTGGGTTGCGCCGTTTTCAAATGCCGCCTGTGCGGTGCGGGCACGGGCAATCAACTCATCGACAATTAGAGCGTCTTGTGTAGCGATGTCGGCTTGTTCAACTGCAGCCATGGGGTGTTCCGATAAGGTTGTTGAAGCGGGGCAGACTGAGATGTGTGCCCCGCTTCGAAGTTTCAATCGTCAAATGATGGGGTCACAGACCCTTCAGGAGTTCCGCAAGGGTTGCCTGGCGCTGGGCCCACATGGCTTTCACCTCGTCACGGGTCATGACTTTCATGGGTGACCCACCCGCTTTCATGCGTTTGACGACACGGGCGTTCTCAAACATCAGCGGTACCTGGGCGGCCAGCTTGTCAATCACTTCCTGTGGCGTGCCTTTTTTGACCATCAGGCCACGGAAGTTCACTGAGGAATTATCCACATCCAGACCGGCTTCCTTCATGGTGGGAACATCGGGCAGGAATTCGTTGCGTTCCAGATCAGCCACGCCGAGAATCTTCACGTTTCCAGCTTCGCGGGCACGGAAGGCATCGGACAGATTGTTGACCCCTGCCATCACTTCTCCGGCGATAACCGCTTTCATTGCAGCCGCACCGCCACCCTTGGTTGGGATATAGGCGATCTTGCAGGCGCAGGCTTTTTCGATTTGCAAAGCGGCAATATGGTGCCCCACAAACAGGCCCGCACCAGACGTGGTGGTCTTGCCGGGATTCTCCTTGGCGAACGCAATCAGGTCAGCCATCGAATTGAACTTGCTGTCTTTGCCCACAACCACAACAGCAGGGTCCGAACCCCAATTGGCGATTGGTTCAAACGAATCTGCGGAATATTTCACGCCGCCCTTAATCGACTGGGCGATGAAATGGGGAATGTTATAGGCCGACAGCATGTAGCCATCTGCTTCAGCTTCAGTTGCAAACCAGTTCCAGCCCTTGCGCCCCCCGGCTCCAGGCTTGTTCACGATATACATGGGCTGACCCAAAATATCTTCGTTCCCGGCTACCATGGTAACGATGCGGGCCTGAAAGTCCGTCGCGCCACCAGCACCATAGGAGACCGCAACACCTATGGGGCGGTCGGGATAGTCGGCGGCAGGTGCTGTACCAGCCGTGAGTGTCAGCGCAGCGACTGACAGCAATGCTGATTTTAGAATGGTTTTCATGTTGGTTCCTCCCATTTGAAAACGCGGGTTAAATTCAAAAACTCTCAAAAGAACATGCCCCTTGGGGTCTGCACCTGCAGAAGCATGAAGAACAGGCCGTAGATGACGGCCATGAATGCAGCTGTTACCATGGCCCGCTTGATCCAGTCTTTCACACTGGAAAACGGCACCGGGTCGTAAAGTGAATAGACAGCAAAAAACGCGATGATCGAGGCCGTATAAAAGCCAAGCGCTTTCGCGGCCCAAAATACATAGACAAACATGATCACCAGACCGGGCAAAATGTTCATAGCAATTTGCGGTGAAATTCCACCACCAACCCGCGCCAGGCCAAGTGCTGCCCGGGCGAAGTTCCAGATCGCAAGCCCGATAAACGCAATCGAGATCACCCGTGGAAACAGGAAACTCTCGGCCGGTTGTTGCGTAAAGCTGAGCCATGTCACCACTGCTGCAAGCAACAATATGAGCGCGCCGGGGATCAGGTGTTGAAGGCGTGACTGGGTCATTGCGCAGCCTCTCCGGTGGCTTCGGTTTTACCACTGCCCTGCAACATATTGGACCAGAACGAATAGACGATAGATGCAATGACCAGAGCGATGAGGATGATGTTCAAAGGACCGGTGAAAAAATACACCCAGGGTCCGTCCTGGGCAGCAGCGATCATCGAGCCATTGGTGAAATAATCACCCGCGATTGGGCCAAGGATCAGGCCAAGCACGAGTGGGGCGGCTGAAAAGCCGAATTTCTGCAACACGAACATGCCTACACCCAGTGCCAGCATGATGTGCACATCGCCCATGCTTTGTTGCACCGAGTATGAGCCAAACAGGGCAAGAACCAATACACCCGCGGCCATGACGGGCATGGGAGCCTTGGCAATTTTAGCAGCCCATGCGGCTGTATAGATGCCAAAGATCACCATCAATATCTGTCCGATCAACATAGAATTGATGAAGGTCCACACGACTTCCGGGTGCTTTTGGAAAATGTCAGATCCTGGGAAAATTCCGTGAATGAGCAATCCGCCAAGCAGCACAGCAGCTGTTGGGCTACCGGGGATGGAGAGTGTAAGCAACGGGACGAGCGAAGGGCCCACCATGGCGTTGTTTGCACTCTCCGCAGCGATCACCCCTTCGCTGTGTCCGGTGCCAAATTTATTGCGGTCTGGCGAAAATTTCCGCGCCTGATCATAGGCAACAAGCCCGGCTATCTGACCACCCACACCGGGGATCAACCCAATGATGGAACCAATTGTGGTGCCAATAGACAAGGCCCGTATCGACCCGATCATTTCCCTGACTGAATCGAGAAATGAATATTTCGGCACGTCAAGAGAAGCAATCGTTTGAGGGTTGCGGCCCTTGGCCAGCATGTCCAGCACCTGCGGGATGGCAAACAGGCCGATCAGTGCCGGTATGATGTGAATGCCGCCGGTCAGCGCGTCGGTGAATATGAAACGTTCGGTTCCCTGAATTTCGTCATACCCGATCTGCGACAGCCACAGCCCGATACAGCCAGACAACAACCCTTTCACAAAGCTTTTGGAATCGAGTGAGCCGATCACGGTGACGCCCAAAATGGCGATCCAGAACAAATGGGATGGGCCAAATTGCAGCGCCCATTTCGCCAATACCGGCGTGAGGAATATCAACAGCAACACACCAATCACACCGCCAACACCTGAGGACAGGAAGGATAGCTGCAAAGCCCGTGCCCCTTCGCCGCGCTTGGCCATTTCATTGCCATCAAGGGCGGTGGCGATATTGGCAGGCGCGCCGGGTATTTTCAGCAGGATGGCGCTCACCGCACCGCCAGCAACTGTAGACGTATAGGCGGCTCCCAACAGAATAAGCCCCTGTGTTGGTTGCAAATGGAATGTGAAGGGGATCAAAAGCGCCACCGCCATGGTGGGCGACAGGCCCGGCGTTGCGCCCAATATCAGCCCGCCAATCGTGCCCCCAATCAGCAGCATCAGCGATACCGGCTCAAACACCCCACCGAAATAGCTCAAAAATTCCATGCGCGCAGGGTCTCCTCCATACCGGCACACTTTGCATTGAGCCAAAGCGTAACTTATGAAATTAAAGACGCAAACGTTTTCATTTTGCAGTTTTGATGCGCAAACGGCTTATTTGGGAGGAGAATTGGTGAAACGGTCCCGTTCCCGAAAAGGCGCGCCCGGCATTGTTGAAGTGGCAAACCGGGCCGGGGTTTCGCCGGCAACGGTATCGCGCTGTTTCAACAGTCCAGGCATTGTCAGGGGGGAAACCCGTAAGCGCATCGAACAGGCAGCCGAAGACCTGGGCTATATTCGCGACCGGATGGCCGGGGCCATGCATCATGGCTTTTCGGGAACCGTTGGCCTGATTGTGCCAACCATCGACAATGCCATTTTTGCCGAACTCATTCAGGCCTTCGCCGCACGATTATTGCAGCATGATCAAACCATGCTGATTGCCGCCCACGGATACGATCTCAATCTGGAGACGGCGATTGTCCGCGCCTTGCTGGAGCGGCGCATTGATGGGGTTGCCATGGTTGGGCTGAAACACAATTCAGCCCCGCTGGAAATTCTGGCAACCCGCCATGTGCCGGTGCTGGCCGTGTGGAACTATCGGTCGGACAGTTCCATTCCCTGCATTGGCGCCAACAATCTCGAAGCTGGATTAGGCGTGACCCAGCATTTGCTGGATATGGGGCATCGGGACATTGCCCTGGTGTTTCCGCCCACGGATGTGAACGACCGGGCAGAAGACCGTTTGCAAGGCGCGCTCATGGCTTTGGGGTGCAGTTTGTTAGACTTACCTGCCAATCGTTTCAGGCAGGCGTTTTATGATATCGGGCAGGCCAAGGCTGCCGTTGCTGATCTGCTGCGCCAGGACAAGCCTACCGCCATCGTGTGTGGCAATGATGTGATCGCCCAGGGCGCGGTTTATGCCTGCCAATTGCTTGGTCTGCGCATACCGGAAGATATTTCAATCGTTGGCATTGGTGATTTTCGCGGGTCGGCCCATATGGAACCTGGATTGACCACCTGGCGGCTTCCGGCCCGACGCATCGGTGAACAGGCCGCCGACATGCTGTCACGCGGCATGCCCTTTGCAGACGCAGACAGGATCAGCCGTGTTCAGGTGCCATCCAAGCTGATGGAACGCGGCTCGGTCAGACGGTTAGCGTGAGCGCTTGAGGCAATCTGGATGTTTCACAGCAAAATATTAAACTTGTCGCGGATTTCAGCTTCGCTTTTAGACGAGATGTAATCCGGGTGATGGGTGTCGAGTATGGATCGCGCTTTTTCCCAGGCCACCTGCCAGATGTCCGGTTTTCCATTTTCCTCCCAGGTACGCGGGTCATCCCGGTTTGCCAGCTGCGGGTAGAAATAGTCCCGCTGCATGGCGTCCATCGTGTGGGTTGATCCAAGGAAATGACCTTCCCCGGTCACGGTCGCCAATATGGTTTCATATCCAAGTGTTTCTTCGCTCACTTCAATGCCCCGGATCATCCGGTGCACATGGCTGAGCATTTCATTGTCCACCACGAAAGCTTCAAACGACGCACCCAGCAAGCTGGCGCTCATCCCGGCAGATTCGTAGATCATATTGGCACCGGCCAGTCCGGCCGCCACCGCACTCATGGCTTTCTCCGACCCCATTTGGGCATCGACCGCCTTGGCATCGGCCATGGAACTGGCCACACCGGAAGGCAGGCCCAGAGTGTTCGAAATCTGCGCTGATGCTGCATTTAAAATGGAAATCTCGCCGCCACCCCCACAAAATGCGCCAGTGCGCAAATCGATCACGAGAGGCCAATTCGAGAAGATCATCGGGTAGCCGGGTTCGATCAGGTTCACCAGCGCGAGACCTGCAAGTGTCTCTGCCGTTGTCATTGCCAACATTCCAGCGAGCGGGGCAGGGGCGGTGGCACCCGACTGGGCGGCAATAATTGAATTGATCGGCACACGGCGACGAATACAGGCCTGGGTGACCTCGACGGCATCTTCCCCATAACGCAGCGGCGAGATCACGGGTGATATATGTGCCTTGCAAAACGGGCGCTTGGCAAACTGGCCTTCGCCTCCCATGGCCATGTCGAACATGTCAATTATGGGATCAACCGAGGCCGCGACCGTGAAGCTGGTGCCAACCGGCTTGGTTGTCCCCTTAAGCAGGGCAAAGGCCGTATTGATGTCGAGATCGGTCGTGTCAGGAACATCGGTCGCCACACAACAACGGGTGAACCAACTCACATTTTCCAGCTTGTCGATCAGCCGTGTAAAATCCCAAAGATCGCGCAAGGTGGAAGGCCGGTAGGAGCCCGTGTCCAAATCGAGTGTTTGCACGGCAGCACCACCGGTGCCGAAATAAACCCGGTCGCCACCCAGTTCAAAATCGTGTTTTGCCTCGCGACCGTAGAATACAAATGACTTGGCCGCCCCCTGGATGATGTCTTCCATCATGGCTCTGGAATAGGTCAGTCGGCCAAGATGATTGAGTGCGGCCCCCTTGCTGAGTGCCAGTTCCTGAAACCCGGCCGGCACTTCCGACATGCCGATATTGGCAAGAATATCGAAGGCCGTATCGATGATCTTCTTTTCATCCCCATCACTCAATGGCCGATAGGTTCCACCAATTTGGCCGGGCCGGCTTGGGTTGAATTCCTGCTCCTCCGACTTGCGTGCCGCAACACGACTTGCCCTGCCACCTGCTCTGCCTGATTTCGCCATGGGTACTGTCCCCTCCAATAGGCGCATCTTTCCATTGCTGGCCGGGCAGACAAGGTCTATTTCTTTATTTGAGAAATCGAAAAGAATGTTTTGAGAAATATGGATCAACGCGCCCTTAACAAGATTTCACTGCGCGGCATTGAAACCTTCATCGTGCTGGTGGAGGAGCAATCGGTTTCCCGGGCGGCCCAACGCCTGGGCATGAGCGTTTCTTCGGTTTCCCTTCAATTGTCCAATCTGGAAGCCGCGTTGGATTGCCGCTTGATTGAGAGATCGGCTCAAAGGTTTTCCGTCACCGAAGCCGGTCATCTGTTTCGCCAGCGTGCCTTGCGCATTGTCGATGAGGTGGATGGTGCCCGTGCGGATTTGTCATCGCGTCATGAATCTCCCCATTTCACGTTGCGACTGGCCATCGTTGAGGATTTCGACAATCATGTTTTGCCGCGTTGGCTGGCAAGCATGGGGGCCGATTTTCCCAACGCCCGGTTCTTGGTCAAGAGTGGACCCAGCCATGAGAATTTCTCAATTCTCAGCAGCCGCGCCACCGATTTGATTGTAGCGGTCGACGCCATGGATCCGGTGGATTGGATTGAAGAGCATGTCCTCATGTCCGACCCTTATTTACTGGTGCGCAGTGCGTCCGTGCCGGAGGTGACAGACCTGCACCAGCTAAAGGGGCATCCCTTCGTGCGTTATTCACGCGAGCAGCATATGGGGCGCCAGATCGAAGCCCAATTGCGCCGGGTCAAATTCACACCGCCCAAAGTGCACGAATTTTCCTCAAACCAGGCATTGTTTTCTGTCGTTGCCAATTTGGGTGGCTGGACCATCAGCACGGCGTCCGCCATTCATGGCACACTGTCCCACCGCGACTTTTCGCGCCTGGGCCTGAGCTTTTCTGTGCTTCCCATGCCTGCCTTCAACCGCACGGTTTCGCTTTACGCGCGGCGCGATATCTTAAGTGGTATTCCGCAAAATGCGGCCCAAAGCCTGCGTCATTGCTTGAAAGAAACCTTTGTCACCGCAGACAATACGATGGGCCTGCCCTTGCTGCCGCGCATCAGTGATGATGAATAGTTCATCGAAATTGAGTTTCGAATAAATCGAAGAAAGGGATGTGCGTGCGAAATCCCATTGAACCGGCAAGGGCAACACGTGAGTGTAACGCCAACGGCATATCCCCACGTGAATAGGAATTGGGCATGAAAACGCACACACAGGTTGTGGTCATCGGCGGCGGGATTGCCGGTTGTTCAGCGCTCTACCATCTCACCCAGGAAGGGATCACCGATTGCGTGATGGTCGAGCGCGACGAGCTCACATCCGGCACGACCTGGCATTCGGCTGCACAGGTGACAAATTTCGGCCCCAACCAAACCATGGTTGGCCTGAAAACCCATTCCATCAATCTGTACAAGGAATTGGCGGACGACCCCGACTATCCCATCAATTATCACCATGGAACCGGCGGGTTTCGGCTGGCGACAACACAGGATCATTTGGACGGCTATCATCATTTCCAGTCCATGGCCAAGGGCATGGGTGTGGAATTTGAAGTGCTTGATCCGCAGGAATGCAAACGCCGCCATCCACTGATCTCTACGGATAATCTCCTGGGCGCCCTTTGGGATCCCATGGATGGAGATATTGATCCGGCTCAATTGTGCCAGGCACTGGCACGGCGCGCCCGCAAGGCCGGAGCTGAAGTCTACCGGTTTACACCAGTTACCGATCTGACAGAAAATCCCGATGGCACCTGGATCGTCCACACATCAAAGGGTGATATCGCCTGCGAAACAGTGGTCAATGCAGGGGGCTATCGCTGCAATGAAATCGGCAAAATGATGGGTGTGGAACATCCGGTCGCGTCTATGGAACACCAATATATGGTGACTGAAAACCTGCCTGAGATTGAAGCTCTGGGGGATGATTTCCGGTGCCCGCTGATCCGTTGTCCCTCTGCTGATTTTTATCAGCGTGCCGAAAAGAAAGGGCTGTTGATCGGCTTCTACGAACAGGACTGCCGCACATGGGGTCTTGGCGGCATCGACCCGGATTTTACCATGGCATTGTGCCCTGACGACCTCGACCGTGTGACCGATGTTATGGAAGGCGCCATCCACCGTCTGCCTTGTTTGGAAACCGCTGGCATCAAGTCGATCATCAACGGACCGATCACCTATACGCCCGATGGGTTGCCACTGGTCGGCAAGATACCGGGAAAGCGCAATGCCTATTGCATCACCGGGTTGCGGGCAGGCCTTGGCGAAGGCGGTGGCCATGGCTGGTTGCTGGCTCAACTCATCGCCCATGGCGAAGCGTGTTATGACACATGGTGCCTCGATCCGCGCCGTTTCACCCGTTATGCCAATGAAGAATATACCGCGCTAAAGGCGATTGAAGACTACCAAAACGAGTTTCGTTTCCACATGCCCCATGAATTCCGTCCGGCGGGCAGGCCCATCAAAACCACGCCTTTGACCGACCGTCTGGCAACGTTGGGTGCAGAATTTGGCACGGTCAACGGGTGGGAAAGGGCGCTGTATTTCAAACCCGAACCCGCATTTGAAGAACAGCATTCCTTCCGCTTCAACAACACATTTGATGTGGTGGCAGCCGAGGTGGCCAATGTTCAATCAAATGTTGGGATCATGGAAGTATCGGGATTCAACCGCTATGAAATTTCCGGCACGGGGGTACACGACTGGCTCGATGGCTTGAGTTGCAGCCGGATTCCACGCCGCGACGGTAAAGTTGGTCTGGCTTATCTTCTCAATGAAGACGGCAATATCAAAGGCGAGGCGACAATTGCCAATCTTGGCAAAGATCGGGTGTGGTACGGCTCGGCGGCGGCTGCGGAATTTCATGATGAAGACTGGTTACGCGCGCACCTGCCCAGTGAGTCCAACATCACCATTGAAAGCCTGACGAACACCCACACGATCCTTGTGCTCGCAGGTCCAAATTCCCGCGCTGTGCTTGAAGCGGCAGCGCCACGCACCGATTGGAGTGCGACCGAGTTCCCCTGGTTGTCGTGCAAGACAGTATTCATCGGCCACGTGGAAGCCGTCGCCATGGCGGTCTCATTCTCAGGCGAACTGGCCTGGGAACTGCATATTGAAAATGCCCAATTGGCTAAGGCGTTTGAATTGCTGTGGAGCGCTGGAAAGCCCTTTTCCATGAAACCTTTCGGCCTGCACGCAACCGAATCCATGCGCTTGGAAAAAGGCTATCGCCATTGGAAAGCGGATCTCATTACCGAATATAATCCAGAAGAATCCGATCTGATGCGCTTTGTAAAAATGGACAAGGACTTTATTGGCAAGGAAGGCCTTAAACGCCAGATGGCGGCAGGCCCACGCGCCCGTTTTGTCACACTGGAGTTACAGGAGAAGGATGCCCCGGCGCATCCAGGCGATTCCATCATGTTTGAAGGTCAGGCCGTTGGCACAATCACTTCAGCGGGATGGGGCCATCGTACAGGACAAAATATCGCCATGGGATTTATCAAGCCCGATGCCGGAACACAGGATTTGAGCATTCTGCATATTGGGCGGGAAACAGCGGCAGTCGCTATCCCATCGTGCATATATGATGCCGGGAACGAGTTGCCGCGTTCCTGAATTTAACGCGGCCAACTCTTAACCTCACCTTGGGCTAGATCAGGTCTGGGTCGCAGATGACCTCAACCAGTGACGGCCCATCAACGGCCAGAGCTTCAGCGATTGCAGCATTCAGTTCTGCAGCCTCTGTGACCCTTATGCCATGACCACCGCACAGCCGAGCGAAAGCGGCGAATGATGGATTGTGCAACTGGGTTTCCCACACCGGCCATTCGCCGGCCTTTTGCTCTTTGGAGATTTTTCCCAATTGCGAATTATTGAGCAGAATATGAGTGATGTTCATCCCGTATTTTACTGCGGTTGTGAAATCCATGGGATATTGGCCAAAGCCACCATCGCCTGAAATTGAAATGACCTTCCGCCCGGCAAATTCTTCAAAATCCTGGGTGGCAGCCCATGCGCCCATGGCGGCGGGGAAGCCAAAACCGATTGATCCAAGATAACCCGACATCAGCACCCGCTGGCCCTTGGTCTCGAAATAGCGGCCAAAGGAATAGGTGTTGTTACCCACATCAACAGCGAGAATAGCATCATCGGGACACAGGTCGGTCAGCGCGTTGAACACGGCAACCGAATGAATGCCATTGCCCAGGTCTTCTAATAGCCGCACCTGCTTTTCTTTTCGCCACATGGTCCAGCGATCAGCCACATCACTGAGCTGGTCTTCGGCATCGGGCGATCTGGACAGCAGCGGTTCGACCTGTGCGCAGAAAGAGCCGATCTCAGCCCAGACTGGCAATGTGACCGGGTGAAACCGGCCCAGTTGCATGCGTTCGAAATCCACCTGAATTATCGGCTTTCCCTCATTGATGCCTGTGTGGTTTGAAAACGAAGTCCCAAACGCGATCATAAGATCGGCTTCATTCATAAACCAACTGGCAATCGGCGTGCCAGAGCGTCCAAGCACGCCTGCGGCATTGGGGTGTGAATCCGCGATTAATCCTTTGCCCTTGAACGTGGTAACGACCGGGGCCCCAATTTTCTCCGCAAATCGTGTCACGGCCTTATGGGAATCCGCCGCACCGTGGCCCATCACAATCAAGGGGCGTTTGGCTGCATTGATCATATCAACAGCGGCTGAAACGTCACTTTGGGATGCGGCGATATCGGGGCGGCCCATCCGCCCTTCCGGTCCCATCGCTTCTGCGTCACTTGGCAGGGTTTGCATGTCATCGGGAAAAATCAGATGTGCCACGTCCCGTTCCAGCAGGGCGGTCTTGCAGGCGAGGGACACCAGTTCCGCATGGTTGGATGTGCTCAGTACGGTTTGTGAGAACCGCGATACGGCATCAAAGGCCGATTTAAGATCAATGTCCTGAAACACCCCCGGCCCGAATACCTGGGTCTGCACCTGACCTGTCAGGGCAAGCACGGGTGCGCGGTCAACTTTGGCATCCCACAGGCCGGTCAGCAGGTTTGTTGCACCCGGCCCGGCGATTGTCAGACAGGCGGCGGGCTTGCTGGTCAATTTGCCATAGGCGGATGCCGCAAAGGCGGCTGCCCCTTCATGGCGAATGCCGAAATAAGTCAGATCGCCCTTTTGGGTGCTTAGTCGCACAGCATCAGCAAGCCCAAGATTGGAATGGCCCACCATTCCAAACACGCTTTTGACGCCCCATTGCACCATTGTGTCGACCATGACATCGGTGACCGTGCGCTGCCGTGGTGGCTCAGCCTCCAGGCCCACAAATATTTCGCCATCGCGAATATCAAGCGGATACAATGTTTGACCGGTATCTTCATGGCCGCCGGGAGGTGCACCGGTGAGGGGGTCAAAGTCCCAGCCATGCCAGGGACACCTGATCCAGCATTTACCGTCGACGCCTTTTTCGATGGAACCTTCGCCAAGCGGGCCATTTTGGTGGGGACAGCGATTGTCCATCGCCGCCCACTGGCCATCGAAATGAGACAGGCAAATGGAAATAGTCCTGGCTGTCACGGTTTTAACGCGCCCTTCGGGCAGGTCATCCACTTTGCCTACACTTATCCAATCGAGGTCTTGCGAAGCCATGGTGGTATTCCTTATTCCGGTCTCTTGAATATCTTCGGGCATCGTGGGGAACATTGCCCGCGATGACCAGTCAATTTCACTTCATTTCATGCAACATGACGGGTGAGTAAAATTTACGGTCATGCAGAACGCTGCGCCATCAGTCTTGCGTAAAGTCTGGAAGCGGGCGCGGCCGTCACGCCATGCAGCAATGCGCTGATCCAAACGGTGTTGACGGCGATGTGCAGGATCGTTTCGCCCATCTCACCGCCAATTTCATCAACGACAACAAGCGCGAACAGGGCCGTTGCCAGTCCGCGTGGGCCGAACCAGCCAAAAAATATCCGAGTCATAAAATTTGCATCCGTCGCTATCAAAGAGATCCAGATCGCTACGGGGCGCACCACGAACAGGCTCAGTACTATGAGCACAATCGTCTTGCCATCGAGATGGGGCAGCGCCTCCGGCACCAGTACCAGTCCAATCATAAAGAAAGCCGCCCAGGACAATCCCTGTCCCTCGCTTTCGGTAAACTCATAGATAAATTTGCAGCGCCCTTTGACAACATCGCCAAACAACAACCCGGCTGTGAAAGCAGCAATAAACCCGTTTCCGCCCACAGCATCGGCCCCCACATAGGCGGCAAGCGCCAGCGCGATTGCACCAACACCTTCATAAGGTTCCGATGTGGTTTCACGGTCCTTGGCCCAGATCAGCACTTTGCCTGCAACATATCCAACAACCGCACCAACGATCGGACCCAGCACGATTTGTTTTGCCCCAAAGGTAAGCCAGTCCTGATCCTGTTGCCCCATCATATTGGCGGTCAGGCTGGCAAACAGCAGGATCAATGGCAGGGCAAGACCATCATTGAGACCGCTTTCCACAACCAGTGCGCGGCGCGTGCGCTGTGGCACAATTGGGTTGGAAATAACCGGTTGTCCCAATGCAGCATCGGTCGGTGCTAAAACAGCGGCAAGCAAAAGCACTGCCACCAGTGGCCAGTCTGGCAGCAACAGCACACCAACCAGTGTTCCCAACAAGATGCTGAGGGGCAATCCAAACAGCAACATGCGAAATGGCCAGGTGCGCCGTGCGCGCAATGCAGCCAGATTGGTTTGTGATGCGTCGAGAAACAACAGGATGATGAGAGCGATTTCCGCTACGAAATGCAGCACGGTCTCGGCGCCTGCCTGTGGAAGGATGTTGACCTTTGCCATGATGAAACCGGCCAGCAGGAAGACCATGGGGGCAGTTATGATCGTCGTCGACAACCGTTTGGCAATCATCGAATAGGCCATCACCAATGATGCAATTGCAAACAGACTTGCCGACATGGCCCCGCCATTCTCGTATGATCGTGATGGCCCTATCAAGGGATCATTGTTGATCTCCAGTCAATCGTGCGCCACAAATTACCCAGACAAGCTGATGTGATGGGCGCGCGTTGTGGCGGTTGATACAAAGCCAGCCAAATGTGCAACATTCATAAAAATGTTGCCGAACCAGAACTGCGCAAAAATATATTGAGCTGATTGGAGCTAGTAGATTGACCCAGGCCGTGCCCCGAAGCCGCCCCGCCTCTTACAAGAAGGAAACGGCACTTGTGCTTCAGGGCGGAGGTGCGCTTGGCAGCTATCAGGCGGGCGTCTATGAGGCATTGTCCACCTCTGATTATCTGCCAAACTGGGTTGCAGGAATTTCTATCGGCGCAATCAATGCGGCCATTATTGCAGGCAATCAGCCTCAGGATCGCGTTGGACAGCTTCGCAAATTTTGGGAAGATGTGACGCTCTGGTCTGCGGCCTGGCCTGAGGCGATGACGGATCATGCTCATGACTGGTATCGATATTTGGGTGCCCAGTCGTCGGTTGCCTTTGGTCAGCCAGGTTTTTTCCAACCGCGTTACTCCTTCGAATGGTTTCTGCCAGACCCGCCCACCAGCTATTACGATACGGCCCCGTTGAAATCGACGCTGGAAGAACTGGTTGATTTTGATTTGATCAATTCCGCAGACCATGTGCGTCTCAGCGTTGGTGCGGTGAATGTCCGCACTGGCCAATTGACCTATTTCGATACGGCGCACCAGAAGATTGGGCCTGAACACATTATGGCAAGCGCGGCGCTGCCCCCTGGTCTGCCATCGATTGAAATTGACGGTGAGCACTATTGGGATGGTGGCCTGGTTTCCAACACGCCGCTTGCCTATGTGCTCGACCAGTCTCCCCGGCGCAGCCGCCTGACCTTCCAGGTTGATGTTTTCCAATCTTACGGCCAATTGCCAACCACAATGGAATCCGTGCGCGAGCGGGATAAGGATATTCGATATGCCAGCCGCACGCGCATGGCCACGGCAATTGCAGCGCAAAATCACGAGGTGCGCCACGCCATCAACGAGTTGATTGACCGGCTTCCCCCGGAAATGGCTAAATTGCCTGAAGCGCGGCGTCTATACGAAATGGGCTGTGTGACTGAAATGGATGTTGTCCAGTTGATCTACCGCCCGTTCAAACCGCAAGGGGCGGCAAAAACACATGAGTTTTCGCGGCTGACAATGAATGAGCGCTGGGATCAGGGCAAAATGGATTCACAAGCCACATTGCTGGCAGCACCCTGGCTTGCAGACAAACCGGCAGAAATCGGCGTGCGCGTGTTCGATGTGATCCACGACAGCCTCGTCGCCAAGCGCGATGCAACGCAGAATAAGAAACGCGCATCCGTCAACACAGATCAGACTTAATGCGTGTCGCGCCTGGTCGTCCTCTTAAACAAGATTGCCTGTGCTAATCGCCAAGTCCGTCAAACAGCGGCGTGGACAAATAGCGCTCAGCAAAGCTTGCAAGAATGACAACAATATTCTTGTTGGCCCATTCCTTGCGCTTGCCCACCTTGATGGCCGCACACAGGGCGGCACCGGAAGAAATGCCCACCGGCACACCTTCCAGTTTGGCAACTTCGCGGGCCATGGCAAAGGCCTCATCATTGGTGACGGTTATGATCTCATCGTAGATTTTCACATCCAGGATACCCGGCACAAACCCCGCGCCGATGCCCTGAATTTTGTGAGGCCCTGGATTGCCACCAGACAAAACCGGCGAATCTGATGGCTCAACTGCAACAATATGAAGCTTCGGGTTTTGCTTTTTCAGATATTTCCCCGCGCCGGTAATGGTGCCGCCCGTACCAATGCCAGAAACGAATACATGAACCCGACCCTTGGTATCGTTCCAGATTTCGGGGCCGGTGGTTTTGCGGTGAATGGCAGGGTTGGCCGGATTTTCGAACTGTTGCGGAATGACCGAACCTTTGATCTGTGTCGCCAGCTCTTCAGCGCGTGCAATCGCGCCATTCATTCCTTTGGGGCCTTCCGTCAGTTCCAGCTCAGCACCCAATATGGCAAACATTTTGCGGCGTTCAATGGACATGGTTTCTGGCATCGTCAGGATCAGGCGATAGCCCTTTGCCGCTGCGGCCAAGGCCAGACCAATGCCGGTATTTCCAGAAGTGGGTTCAATCAGGGTCGTGCGGCCGGGCTTGATTTTGCCTGCCTTCTCAAGCGCCTCAACCATGGCAACGCCAATACGGTCTTTCACACTGGATGTGGGATTGAAAAACTCGAGCTTGGCCAAGAGATTGGCTTTGACCCGGTTCTTTTTGGCAAGCTTATCCAACCGCACAATTGGCGTGTCGCCCACGGTTTCGGTAATGCTCTTATAGATTTTTCCGCGTCCCCTGGCTGCCATGCCGCATATCTCCAGCTACATAAAAATTGAACATCAGTTAAACATGCATCCACTCTTATCACCAGTGGAACGCTGCTTGAAATTCTGCGCAGGATTTGCACAAAGATGCGTGAAATTGCGGCCCTAGATATTATTTTAGCACTGTGATTTCCGGCAGCTTTTCGCGGGAAATGGACCGCAGCAAATTGGCGATGTCACGCATCAGACCGGCGTGTACGGAGCGCGTTCGCCACACCAATCCAATCTGACGGTAAAGACTGGTCGCGTTGAGTTTTACCACAGCAATTTCACCGCGATTGCCGATTTCTGACCGAATATAAAGCGCTGGCAAAAAAGCGATGCCAACACCCATGCCGACCATCAGTCGCAAAGTGTCCAGACTTGTTCCCTCATAATCGCGCAAAGGGGTTGCCCTGAATTCTTCGCAAAGTTCGATCACCTGGTCGTGCAGATGATGGCCGGCTTCCATGGCCAACACACTTTCGCCCTGCAAGTCTGTGCGGTTAATACTGGTCCGGCTGGCAAATGGATGGTCGAGCGCGGTCACCACATGCAGAGGTTCGCGAAACAGGTTTGCAACTGTCAGGTCTGAATGGGTGACGGGCAGGGGTGAGACGATCACATCATGCACCCCCTCTTTCAGTTCTAATTGCAGGTCGCGCGGCTTTCCTTCTTTCACATAGAGTTTCAGATTTGGATATTGCTTGTGAAGTTCCGGCACGATGTGTGGCAAAAAATAAGGCCCGGTAGTTGGCGGCACACCGATGCGGATTGTGCCTTCAAAACCGTGTTGGGAAGCCGCAGCAAGGTCTTTGATATCTTCAACCCCGGAAAGTACTGCGCGCGCCCGATCAACGATTTCCCGGCCAAGTGGTGTCAGCAAAACCTTGTTGGTGTTGCGGTCAATCAGCGATGCCTTGAGCTGGCGCTCAAGCTCCTGAATTTGAATGCTCAGCGTGGGCTGGGTAACATTCATTCGCTCCGCGGCGCGGCGAAAATGCAACTCCTGGGAAAGTGCCACAAGATAGCTAAGTTGCTTGAGCGTGGTCAATTCGGGGGCCTTTCAGTTGCAGGGTAGAAATTTGTAGTTATAAATCAGAATACACAAAATCGATAGGAAAAAACTATTGAGCCATACGTCTGAATAAATTGGGCATGCGGGGCGCTGAGCAATATCTAAGGGCGGAAAGCAACCAGCAATAGTGAGTACTATCTTGACCCTATTTGATCTTGCGACTGTCCTTTGCGCTTCGCCACTCATCGCGACCCTGATTTATGGCACCTATCATTTTTACGCTGATCCAGACGGGCGTACGTCGGCAATCACTGTTGAGCGTCGCTGACGCGACCTCCCTTATTCAGTCTCCATTGGTCAACCGTTACGCACGTGGCCTCGCCGCCCGCAACGGGGGTGATGGTGTGATGATTTACTGATGCGCCAATTCTGCAGTTCTGGCGCACGCCCCATTCTGGAAACCGCAACGACACGCCATGGAAAACCTGCTTTCCCCCGTCATCCTGTTTTTTGTTCTGGGCGGCCTTGCCGCGTTTGCCCGTTCAGATCTCACGATACCTGAGCCGCTATCCAAGACCCTGTCGCTGTATTTGATGGCGGCAATCGGGTTAAAGGGAGGCATTCTTGTTTCTGCAAACGGTTTCACCACGGAACTGGTTCTGGCGGGTGCCGCCGGGCTGATCTTAAGCTGCCTCATTCCGCTTCTTGCGTTTGTCGTGCTGAAAAGCTGGGGGCGGTTGGACGTGACCAATTCGGCCGCTGTTGCCGCCCACTATGGCTCCGTCAGCGTTGTCACCTTCATCACCGGCAATCAGATATTGACCGATCAGGGATTGCCGCCTGCCGGTTACATGATCGCGGTTCTGGCACTGATGGAAACACCCGCCATCATTGTGGGGTTGATGCTGGCCAGACGCGGCGAGAGCGTTGGCCCACAGCCGGGCGAGGAACTGATGCGCGAAACGTTGCTGAATGGATCCGTGGTCTTGCTGACCGGCAGTTTCGTCATCGGACTGATCATCGGCAAGGATGGTTTTGCTCCAATTGCACCGGTTTTTGAAACGGGATTTACCGGGCTGCTCTGCCTGTTTCTGCTTGATATGGGCTTGCTGGCAGCGCGCAGGTTGCGCAATGCGCGCAGCCTGACACTGCGCCTGTCGGTTTTGGCAATTGCATTTCCCGTGTTCAATGGTTTGATCGGCTGTGCCCTGGGAACCGTTTTCGGATTGGATACAGGCAGCACAACCGCCCTGGCATTGTTGGCTGCCAGTGCCTCTTATATCGCAGTACCTGCGGCAATGCGCATGGCTCTGCCAAAAGCAGATGCAGGACTGTATCTTGCCATGTCCCTGGCGATTACATTCCCGTTTAACATCATTATCGGTATTCCCCTGTTCACCTCGGTTTCCAAATTCATGGTGCAATTATGGTCGTGACAACCAAACGCAAAAAGATCGAAATCCTGTTCGATGGTCCATTGCTCAAACGGGTTCGCAGAATTGCCAGGGAAGCGGGCGTATCCGGTTACACCCTGTACCCAACCCTGGGTGGTGATGGCGGGCGGGGGCGGTGGCATGACGATCAGGTCACCGGAGGTGCGGGAACAAAATTTCTGTTTTCCAGCATCGTGGATGAGGACTTGTCAGATCAATTTCTTGAAACCCTGATCCCGCTTCTCGATGAATTTGGATTGATGATCACCGTATCGAATGTGGAAGTCATTCGCGCCGAACGGTTTTGACTTTAGGTTTTCGACCGCTTGAACCTCCGCTTCAAACCGCTACAGTCGTCTGGATAGGCGGTGTCGACCATATCCAGATTTGATGCAAAACCTGTTGGGTTTTGCGCGTAGCTTGTCTCAAACATAAACGCCATAATACTGGAAAGCTGTTCGCCATACAGCCCCATCGGCGGTCTTTGGGGTGCCTTGCCGAAACCTGGCATATAGCAATAGTCGGTCTGAGCGTTTTCCATGGCACCTCCCAAAGTGATATACTCTTGAAAATTCCTATCATCGCCACCAAAGAAGGAATTCAAAACGTGCAATCGGCATCCCAGTTAACTGTGCCTGGTGGCCTGACTGAAGCGTATCGCTTCGTTCCAAAACGCAACAGGGTTGTGAGCCGTAATGTTGATCTTTAGCCAGTGACATCAGCCTCCACATCCAAACAGCCTCCGGAACCTCCAGCGCAAGCATTAAAGCCATCGGTTTCCGTGGTCGCAGCGCTCGCATTCCTGATGGGGGCAACAGCCTTTGCCATCGACGGCTCCATACCGGCACTCCCGTCCACGGCCCAATTCTTCAACGCGCCAATGGATGTGGTGCAATTGACCGTGGGTCTTTATATTCTCGGCTACGGGCTGGGCCAGATACCCATGGGCTTTTGCGCAGATGCATTTGGCCGCCGTCCAACAGCTTTGGTCGGCATGAGCCTGTTTGTCGCTGCCGGCATCATAGCTTCCTTCAGCACATCGGTGGACATGCTGCTGGTCAGCCGATTTCTACAGGGCGTTTTTGGCGCTTGCGGCGCAGTGGTTTCCCGGGCCGTGGCGCGTGATATTACGCAAGGGCCCCAGGCGACCCGCCTGTTCTCATTGCTCACCAGCACACTGGGCATCGTCATGCTTGTGGCACCAATTGCCGGTGCAATCATGCTGGCTCAAGCCGGCTGGCGCGGTCCGTTCCTATTGTCGGCTGCGTTTGGCTTCATCGGTGTTGCACTCACATGGGTCTATGTTGTGGAAACCCGTCCCGCTTCACAGCCAACAGCAATGATGCAACGGCTACGACAAGGCGGTGCCAGTTTCTTCAAAAGCCGCCAAAGCCTGATCGGCACCATCTTGGTCGGGCTGTCATTTACCGGCCTCATTATCTTCGTCACCATCTCTTCCAAGGTGTTTGTGGTGGGCTTCAAAATGAGCGAACTCACTTACGCATTTGTTTTCGCCACTGTGTCCGTGGGTTATTTTCTAGGCGGTGTGATCAGCCGCCAATTGGTGGTCCATCGCAGTGCGATAGAAATGTCGCGATATGTGTCCTTTGGATTTGGGATTTGTGCGTGTGCCCTCATCGCGATATTGGCGTTACAATCGCGAAATTTCCCCATTTTGTTGATGGTATTCGTGCTGTACTTTGCCTGTATCGGGTCCATGCTCAGCCTGGGCACCGCTGTGGTGCTGGAACCGCTTGGGCAGACCGCCGGCATGGCATCTGCATTGCTGGGCACTGCCCAACTCTTAACCGGCTCGCTGGCCTCCCTTGCCGTTTCTTTCATACCCATGGATGCCTATAAATTATTGCTCATCTGCCTGGCGCTGGTCGCCGTGACCACTTTGTTGGTATCGCAAGTGCTGCAATCGTCGGCCAAGGTGCGCGTTTGAGCGCGCTTTTGACATTGTGGCTTTGATCCCCCTTGTGCTTGATGCCTTGCGCTCCATATGGCAAGGCAGGCGGGCTTTTGCCTGATCCAACATTAGTTTTTTAAATGGATACCCTGACCCATGGCGCTGAATTCGCTCGGCTTCGATAAATCACCCGCTGATACGCGCGTTGTTGTAGCAATGTCGGGCGGCGTGGATTCCTCTGTCGTGGCGTGCCTGTTGAAACGCGAAGGCTATGATGTGGTCGGCATGACCCTTCAGCTTTACGATCATGGCGCAGCAGTTCAGCGCAAGGGCGCCTGTTGTGCCGGTCAGGATATACATGACGCAAGGCGCGTGTCTGAACAGATGGGTTTTCCCCATTATGTGCTGGACTATGAAGAGCGCTTTCGCGAACAGGTGATCAATCCGTTTGCCCAGAGCTATATTGAGGGCGAAACGCCCATCCCGTGCGTTGCCTGCAATCAGACAGTGAAATTTTCTGATATGTTGACCACGGCCAGAGAACTGGGTGCCGATTGCCTGGCAACCGGCCACTATATTGTCAGCCGTGACCGGGGCGATGGCCACCGTGCCCTGTTCCGCCCCGTCGACGCCTCAAAGGACCAGAGCTATTTCCTGTTTGCCACCACCCAGGAGCAATTGGATTTCCTGCGCTTTCCCCTGGGCGAAATTCCCAAAAGCGAAACCCGGGCCATGGCGGAAGAAATGCAGCTCTCTGTGGCCACCAAATCCGACAGCCAAGACATCTGTTTCGTGCCCCAGGGCAAATATGCCGACATCATCGCCAAGCTGAAGCCTGAGGCAGGGCAGGCGGGGGAGATTGTCCACATTGATGGCCGCGTATTGGGCCGTCACGAGGGCGTTATTCATTACACCATTGGCCAGCGCAGGGGTATTGGTGTCGCCACCGGCGATCCGCTTTATGTGGTCGATCTTAAAGCCGCCAGCGCCCAGGTGATCGTTGGTCCCCGCGAAGCCCTGGCAACCCGACGTATCGCCCTTAGGGATGTCAACTGGCTTGGCGATGCATCGCTGCACGAACAGGCCGCAACGGCGATGGACGTGTTTGTGCGTGTGCGCTCCACGCGCCCCCCGCGGCCCGCCAGGCTGGCGTTGGAAGAAGGCGAAGTGGTGATTACCCTGGTGGATGGAGAAGATGGTATTGCACCGGGCCAGGCCTGTGTATTTTACGAAAATGACGAGCCGCGCTGCCGGGTGCTGGGCGGTGGCTGGATCAAGCGGGCGGAGCGTGATTTCGAAGTCAATGCATCAACGGATGGGCGTGAGACACAACCGCTTTCTGTTTGAGGCGACAAGGTCAGGAATTGTCGCCTGTAAAATGGATCAACGCGCGGTATTGTGTTGACACTGTGGGGTACACACTTTTATACCGGCGCGGTCGCTTTCAACCCGAATGGCAAAGTGGCATTAACGGCAAAACAGCCGCGGAAATTTCGCGCAAGACAATGCCAGATCCAGGAACCGCAATCTGCGTTTTCCTAAAGATCAAAACCCTGTGGCGGGGTAGCTCAGCTGGTTAGAGCAGCGGAATCATAATCCGCGTGTCGGGGGTTCAAGTCCCTCTCCCGCTACCATAATTAATTGATTTTATTGAAAATTTTCCGAATTCTTGCTGCAAGCTCATGTGAGGAGCTGGTTAGCAACCAATTAGCAACCAGGCTGTGCCATTTCACGCGTTTTGAAATGCCAATGACCAATTTTTTGTGGCGCGGCGCTGGCTTTTGGACGGTTCGGCGCTTTCTTTTGGACAGAATTTATTTTGGACTTGAGGTTTCGGCGTCGGTTAGCGCCCTAGCGACTATCTTGGCGGCTTCGATGGCTTCTTCTGACGTCAGTCTCTTTAGCCTCTCTCGCCGCCCGGCTTCGTCTTCATAATACAGATAGGCAATCGGTCTGCCGTCTCTACCAATGATCTGAATGCATTCTTCGTGGCGTTTGATGCGGAATGGTCCCTTCAGCTGCAATATGCTTTGCCCAGTTGCTTGGGGTTGCTTGTCGACGCGCTGGCTCGATCCCAGACCGTCACCGCCACAAAACGGCCATCAGGCCTTCCAGCATCGTTGGCCAAGATACACACATATTCGGCATAGCCGTCACGGCTGGACCCATCGTCGTCGACCAACACCCAGAAACTATCATCATTCGACCATGTCGCTTCGCTGATCTTGGGTTCGGCCTTTGCCAGTTCAACCAGCTTACCCTGCCATGGTTCCAGATCGACCGCGCTCGATGCCGGGCTGACGAACATGATTGAGGCTGATAACACGGTCAGGACGGCTCTTAGAATGCTCTTCATCGGGTCTGGTGTCCTTTCGTTCTCGAACGACCATATCAGCGTCTTGGGCGGTTGTCAGCGCTTCCATGATAGCCAATCGCTCTAACCGATCCATGGCCTTGATCTTTGCTGTCCAGCGGGCCTTCTTGCGTTTGATGCGCTCGCGATCGCGATAATCGTTACCCAAGTGGCCATAGTCGTGAAGGGCGACGGGTGGTGCGAAGTTCATCCAAAGGCATTCTTCAACCTGCCCTTGGCGGGTCTGGGCCATGTAGTCGATCCGATGCCAGTCCTTCAGGGCGTGGTCGTAGATCGTTGACCGATACCCAGACAGCATAATCATGCAGGGAAGCTCATTCAGACGGATTAACAGGTCAATATGATCGCTGTCCGTCAATTCATGATCGTACAAGTCTCCACCCTTGCGGGTTTCCATCATATATGGCGGATCGCAATAAATCAGCGTTTCTTCACCCAACACGTCCGTTGCCGTGGTCGACAGAAACCAAAGCGCATCGCCCGATACATATTCGATATCAGTGCGATCACCCGCCAGTTCACGGCAAAGGTCTATTGCCTTTTGGCTGGGGTCAATGCCGATATTGCGTCCCGCTGGACGCTTGTTGCGGATGATCGCACCTGACCCCAGAAAGGCTTCGATATAGACCGCGTGGGGCGGCATGTGGCTGATGATGCGCTGATAGACACCAGCACCATTTTTGCCGCCCGGATAGGTCATGATTTGAAAACGGCCGACAACGTCAACTCCGACGATACACACCGGCAGTCATCGCCGCTACCGGTGGTGCTCGATGGCAGTTCTGAAGCACCGTCAATCTTGATGGTACCGGAATCGGCTATCGTCGGATTTGGCGAGGTTGAAGGCATATCAGGTTAGTTTTCCAGCATGGTGGCAACGGTCTGATAGACCGTAAAACGCGCACCATCCTTCCTGACCAAAAAGACGTCCCCATCGCCGGTATAGGGTTCATCATCTTCACCCCGACCAAGCCAGGTGGAACGGTTGAACAGGGCCAGCGTCCAGCCGTCATCACCGATCGCCATATCGACCAGAGCCGTGCCGCCGATGCGCCCATCGGGCAGTTGGATTGTCTGTTCTTTCGCACCCGTTTCAGCCGTGCCTAGAGGCGGTGATATCGCATCGTTGGTCATGCCGGTACCTCATCGCCATTTGTGTGGTCAGCGTCGTGCCAATCAAGCAAGGTTTCAAGTGCGGTGGCCAGCGAAGGATCGCCAAACTCACGTTCATATTCGGCGTGTTCTAAGACCAGTTTACGGGCGGTCAGGTTCAGTCTGGGGCGGATGACTGGTGCGGTATCAGACATCAGTATTCGGCCCTTTCCGCATCCTGCCAACCGCGATTATAGGCTTCACCAAACAGCCGGTTGGACTGCTGTATTGTGAGAAATAGACTGCCGGGTGAATGTGTTTCCGGCGCTTCAAGATTGAGCGCTGCTGCACAGATTTCAGAACAAAACCACCGACTGCTTGACTGCCTGCGGAATGTAAAAAACTGCGAAAACAAAACACCTAGATAATCGTATTTGGCACCGGCAAGCTGTACGAACATTCGGGTGGCGTCTGTCTTTACCCACGGCACGGGAACGACTTCCCAATTGCCGGAATGCAGATCAATAGCTTTGCTGCGCACACCACCGTCTCGTGAACTGGACGAATAGCATGTCTGGCCGACACCCGCTGCCATACCCGCTGCCCAGTAATCCGGCACGTATTCCACATGGGAATATTGTGACCTGGTCACCAATCGAATGACGCGATCAATCCAGTTGCCGCGCCCTTTGTAAAAAGCAAGCGCAATAGTCATAGTGCGTCTACCCACGCATCGCCCGCACTGATCTGATCAAGCAGTTCTTGTTTGACAGCGTCAGCATTTGCAGCACCGTCGATAGCCGCGATTGCATCGTCACGGCGTTGGTCTAATTCAGCTGCGGCCACGCCAAGTGCTTCGTCTTTTTCGATCCAGATTGCCGCCATTACTGCGGCGTCTGCATCGGCGATTGTTGCCGCCAGCCCAAGGCGCACAGCCTCACGCTTGGCTGTTTCAATCTGTTTGTCTGTGGCTGCCCCTGTGACAATTTCACGTGCATAAACTGCCCGCTGATTGTAGACACTCATTTTGGCAAAATCGCCGGTACCCGCCACTCGGCGGCGCGCACCCTCAACCCACCGGTCAAACACTTTGATACAGGCGCGCTTAATAAGAGCAATTTGTTCCCCGGACGTGGCGGCGTCACCCAACGCGCCCGCATTAAACGTCATGCCAATTTCTACCGGCTCATCGGTTTCGAGCCAATTCAAACCGCCGCGCTCGTCATCGGCGAGTTCATCAAGTTTCCGGTCATTCAAAATGTAAGCAACGCGACCATTATCAACAGCAAAAAGGTTCACAACGATTTCTCCCGTGTAAGAACGATGTAGGCATCCAAAATGATTGGGCTTGTAGCGGGATCGATTTCCCCGCTCTTTGCACCACCACCAAGAACGGCTTCTTCTAATGCGATTGTCGCGGGGGCAGTTATTGTGAAACGCCCGTTAATCATTGATGTGGCGGACACATCGTTATCGCCAGCATTGCTGTCGATCGTTGTGCCCAACTCCAACATTACCGAATTAGTCAGATCATAAATCCGCGTGTGGTATGCGCTTGCGTTGAATGCAGATGTGGCAGCACCAACCCGATAAATACCAGCAGGTAAGGTAATCGTGCGGTCAGCAAAATCGACACTTGCGCCTGGTATCTGATTGGCGAGCAGAGTGTTGTAAGGTCGCTTGTACCAAGCCCCGTCACTTGGAATGTCGTAAGGATCGATTGTGCTTGCCCTGCGCTGATGTACAATAATCACGGGGGACAAGTTCGACAAATCACCCAGCGCGTCTGCCAACCCTGCGACCGTTACAACATCATCGTCACCACCTCCTGAAACTGGCACTGGGGCCAGCTTCGAAATTCCGGTGACCTGCTCGGTGGCCACACGAACCGTCAATGGGTCCGCATCGTCAAAACCATCGCCTTCAATAGTTGCATCTGTTTCCAACGCCAAACTGCCAAGTGCATCGCCAAGACCTGCAACCGTGACAAGATCATTGGGATCGCCATCGGCTACGGGTACTGGTGCGAGTGTGCCAATGCCAGACACATCAGTAGTAGCGACACGCACCGTCAATGGGTTTTCAGGGTCGCGGGCATCGCCTTTAATTGTTTCGTCAGTTTCGACATCCGGGTGTTCAAGATCGCCCAATGCATCAATAGCAGCATCAACCAAAGCATGAATTTGTGACACTTCGGGAATGCGCCCAGTTGTGTTTGGATCATCAAATTGCGCCTGGTTGGCCCAGGGCAAATTCGTCTCCGGCACGTAAGTGAGATTGATCGCTGCCAGATTGTCAAAAATGATGTCAATCTGAATATCAATCGCATTGAGTTCAGCACCCGCCGGGTCATATTTTGGATAGGGTTGCGCCAGTCTACCAATTGCGATCAGATCTCCATCTGCATCAAACAGACCGTATTCCTGCGCCGTCCACGGGCCATAATTCTTGCCCGGCTCGTTGCCATCTTCCGGCACAGTCATGCGGAAATATGCCTTGTTTGTCCCGGCCACAATTCCCTGTTCGCTGATCAGATCACGATAGATTTCCGCATCAAGCTCGGTTTCGCCACCATTGGGCACACGGTCTGACGTACCCACGGCGATGTGGGAAATATCGAGCGGCGCTTCATTGGCAAGCGCAGCAGAGATTTTGGCCTTGCCGGTGTTTGTTACAATGGATGTCATGTTCTGCCGTTCC
>CALHBJ010000007.1 GCA_937930845.1 uncultured Rhizobiaceae group bacterium | reverse complement strand
GCTGCCAGAGGGCACGGAAATGGTGATGCCTGGCGATAATGTTGAAATGACGGTTGAGCTGATCGTGCCAATCGCCATGGAAGACCGCCTGCGCTTCGCGATCCGCGAAGGCGGCCGCACCGTTGGCGCCGGCATCGTGGCTGAAATCCTCGATTAATCGACAAGACCCGCGTGCGGGGCAGAACAATAACTGCCCCGCACATTTTTTTGACAGTTTGACGGCAGCCAGGATCTGCTCGGCAGCCATCAACAGTAAGGACTACGCGACATGAACGGACAGAATATCCGTATTCGCCTGAAAGCGTTCGACCACCGCATCCTTGACTCGTCGGCGAAAGAAATCGTTTCGACAGCCAAGCGGACGGGTGCTCAGGTTCGTGGACCGGTGCCTTTGCCGACACGCATCGAGCGTTACACGGTGAACCGCTCACCCCATATCGATAAGAAAAGCCGCGAGCAGTTTGAAATGCGCACCCATAAGCGCTTGCTCGACATCGTCGATCCAACACCACAGACTGTGGACGCGCTAATGAAGCTCGACCTGGCCGCCGGTGTCGACGTGGAAATCAAGCTTTAACGAGCAAATCCATGTCCCGGTGCGCAGAAGGTTTTCTGGGAGCCGGGGCAAAAGAACAACAAGTGGGGCAGTGATCATCTTCCTAATGGACATGATCCTCCTGCCTGAAAAAGGAACGGACCAATGCGCTCAGGCGTGATTGCACAGAAGGTTGGGATGACCCGGATTTACACCGATGAAGGTGTGAATGTTCCGGTAACCGTTCTCCGTATGGAGAAGGTTCAGGTCGTTTCCCAACGTACCCAAGAAAAAAACGGCTATACCGCTGTCCAGCTGGGCGCGGGTAAAGCCAAAGTGAAAAATGTTTCCAAGCCTATGCGCGGCCACTTTGCCGTTGCCAAGGTGGAGCCCAAGCGCAAGCTTGCCGAGTTCCGTGTGAGCGAAGAAAACATGCTGCCGGTTGGCGCGGAAATTATTGCCGCCCATTATATGCCCGGTCAGTTTGTGGACGTCACCGGAACAACCGTTGGTAAGGGTTTTGCCGGTGCTATGAAACGCCACAACTTTGGCGGCCTTCGTGCTTCCCACGGCGTGTCCGTGTCGCACCGTTCCCACGGTTCGACTGGTCAGTGCCAGGATCCCGGTAAGGTGTTTAAGGGCAAGAAAATGGCCGGTCACATGGGCAACACCCGGGTGACAACGCAAAACCTTCAGGTTGTGCAGGTTGATGTGGATCGCGGTTTGATCCTTGTGAAGGGCGCAGTGCCTGGATCAAAGGGCAGCTGGGTAACACTGAAAGATGCTGTTAAAAAGCCGGTTCACCCCGATGCCATTTTCCCAGCCGCCCGCCGCCGTGATGCGGAAGCTGCTGAAGAAGCTGCGGCAAATGCCGAAGCTGCGATGGCCGAAGAAGCTGCAGCAGAAGTGCAGGCAGCCCAGCAGGCTGAGCAGGAAGCTGCAGCAGATGCTGCTGCAAGCGATGCAGGGAAAGAGGGAGGCGCTGAATAATGGATATTGAAGTCACCAAACTCGACGGTGCCAAGTCCGGTAAAGTGAGCGTTTCCGACGCCATCTTTGGTCTTGAGCCGCGCCAGGATATTTTGCAGCGCATGGTGCGTTACCAGCGTGCCAAGGCACGTCAGGGCACACACCAGACACAGGGTCGTTCCGATGTGGACCGTACCGGTGCCCGGCTGTATCGCCAAAAAGGTACTGGTAATGCCCGTCACCACGCCGCATCCGCTCCACAGTTTCGTGGTGGTGGTAAGGCGCATGGCCCACAGTCTCGCGACCACAGCCATGACCTTCCCAAGAAGTTCAGGGCTTTGGCTTTGCGCCACGCAATCTCTGCCAAGGTTAAGGATGGCACACTGGTTGTTCTTGATGATCTGGCTGCCAAGGAGCCTAAAACTGCTGCATTGCGCGGTCAGTTTGGGAAACTCGGCATCAGCAACGCGCTGATGATTGGTGGTGCTGAACTGGATGCCAATTTCAAGCTGGCTGCCCAGAACATTCCAAACATTGATGTGCTGCCGGTGCAGGGCATCAACGTCTACGACATCCTTCGCCGCAACACGCTTGTGTTGTCCAAGGCTGCCGTTGACGCTCTTGAGGAGCGTTTCAAATGAGTGATATCCGCAATTATGACGTGATCGTCTCTCCG
The DNA here is from genome assembly GCA_937930845.1 of uncultured Rhizobiaceae group bacterium. Lineage (GTDB taxonomy): Bacteria > Pseudomonadota > Alphaproteobacteria > Rhizobiales > Rhizobiaceae > Pseudahrensia. The sequence continues at coordinate 341,520 of CALHBJ010000007.1, read as the reverse complement.
GCGATCACCGAAAAGGCGACCCTGGCTGCTGAAGCCAATCAGGTTGTTTTCAACGTCGCGCGTGATGCGTCCAAGCCTGAAATCAAACGTGCTGTTGAAGCACTGTTTGGTGTCAAGGTAACTGCTGTAAACACCACGATCCGCAAGGGTAAGGTGAAGCGGTTCCGCGGGCATCTGGGCAAGCAGAGCGACAAAAAACTCGCATTCGTGACATTGGCCGAAGGCCAGTCGATCGACGTAACCACAGGACTGTAAGACCATGGCCCTGAAAAAATTTAGACCCATGACGCCTGGTACCCGCCAGCTTGTCATCGTTTCGCGCGATGGCTTGTGGAAGGGTAAGCCGGTCAAGACTTTGACCGAAGGCCTTACCAAATCCGGTGGGCGCAACAATGCAGGTCGCCTGACTTCGCGCGGCATTGGTGGCGGTCACAAACGTTCTTACCGCAAGATCGATTTCAAGCGCGGCAAGATGGATGTGGTCGGTACTGTCGAGCGTCTGGAATATGATCCAAACCGCACGGCGTTCATCGCGCTCATCAAATATGATGATGGCGAGCTGGCTTACATTTTGGCACCCCAGCGTTTGACTGAAGGTGACAAGGTTATCTCGGCAGCTTCTGCTGACGTGAAGCCGGGCAATGCGATGCCGCTTTCGGCGATCCCAGTGGGCACCATTATCCACAATGTGGAAATGAAGCCGGGTAAGGGCGGTCAGATTGCCCGCTCTGCTGGCACCTATGCCCAGTTGGTCGGTCGTGATGGCCCTTACGCCATCCTGCGTCTGAACTCCGGTGAGCAGCGTTTGATCCTGGGAACCTGCATGGCCACAATCGGTGCCGTGTCAAATCCAGACAATTCCAACACCAATATGGGTAAAGCCGGCCGCAATCGCTGGTATGGTAATCGCCCGAAAGTACGTGGTGTTGCCATGAACCCGATCGATCACCCCCACGGTGGTGGTGAAGGTCGTACGTCCGGTGGTCGTCATCCTGTGACGCCATGGGGTAAACCCACAAAAGGCAAGCGCACGCGGTCTAACAAGACCACGGACAAATTCATCATGCGCTCGCGCCACCAGCGCAAGAAATAAGGAAGTATCACCTTGGCACGTTCTGTCTGGAAAGGTCCGTTTGTCGATGGCTATCTTCTCAAAAAAGCTGAGAAGGTACGCGAAGGCGGCCGCAATGAAGTGATCAAGACCTGGAGCCGTCGCTCCACTATCATGCCCCAGTTCATCGGACTGACTTTTGGCGTTTATAACGGCCACAAGCACATTCCGGTTAATGTCTCTGAGGACATGGTTGGTCAGAAATTTGGCGAATACGCTCCGTCCCGTACCTATTACGGTCATGGTGCGGACAAGAAGGCGAAAAGGAAGTAAGTCATGGGTAAGCCCAAGCTTGAAAGACAGCTCGCCGATAATGAAGCTAAAGCAGTGCACCGGATGATCCGCGTGTCGCCGCAGAAGCTGAACCTTGTCGCCCAGCTTATTCGCGGTAAGAAAGCGTCCCGCGCGTTGTCCGATCTGGAGTTCTCCTCCAAACGGATCGCCGAGACCGTTCGCAAATGCCTGCAATCGGCGATTGCCAATGCGGAAAACAATCATGACCTGGATGTGGACAGCCTTGTGGTTGCCGAAGCTCATGTGGGCCATTCGATTGTGATGAAGCGTTTCATGGCCCGTGGCCGTGGTAAGGCAAGCCGCATTCAAAAGCCATTTGCGCACCTGACGATCATCGTGCGTGAAGTCGAAGAAGAGGAGGCCGCATAATGGGTCAGAAGATCAATCCGATCGGGCTTCGTCTCGGCATCAACCGCACCTGGGATTCCCGCTGGTTCGCCACTAAGGGCGATTACAGCACGCTGTTGCAGGAAGACCTGACGATCCGCAATTATGTGATGTCTGAGCTGAAAGCGGCTTCGATTTCCAAAGTTGTGATTGAGCGTCCCCACAAGAAATGCCGCATCACCATTCATTCCGGCCGTCCTGGCCTGATCATTGGTAAGAAGGGCGCGGATATTGAGAAACTGAAAAAGAAGATTCAGTCGATGACTGAAGCTGAAGTTTCGCTGAACATTCTTGAAATCCGCAAGCCCGAAGTTGACGCCACCATCGTTGCACAGTCCATCGCGCAGCAGCTGGAACGTCGTATCGCTTTCCGTCGTGCCATGAAGCGGGCGGTTCAGTCAGCCATTCGTCTGGGTGCAGGTGGTATTCGTATCAACTGTGGCGGTCGTCTTGGCGGTGCAGAAATTGCGCGTATGGAATGGTATCGCGAAGGCCGTGTGCCGTTGCATACCTTGCGCGCTGACATCGATTACGGCGTTGCTGAAGCGGACACCGCTTACGGTATCTGCGGCGTGAAGGTGTGGATCTTCAAAGGTGAAATTCTGGAGCACGATCCAATGGCGTCAGAACGTCGTTCGGTTGAATCCCAGGAATCCGGTGGCGGTGGTAACCGTCGTCCGCCGCGCAATTAAGCGGCGAAACCGGGAACGAGGTAAAGAACAATGTTGCAACCAAAACGCACAAAATTCCGCAAGGCCCACAAGGGCCGTATCCATGGCAATGCCAAGGGCGGAACATCGCTGACTTTCGGTCAGTATGGTTTGAAAGCGCTTGAGCCAAACCGGATCAACGCTCGCCAGATCGAAGCGGCCCGTCGTGCCATCACCCGTCACATGAAACGTGCCGGTCGTGTGTGGATTCGCATCTTCCCAGACCTGCCAATCTCGTCTAAACCGACCGAGGTTCGTATGGGTAAGGGTAAGGGTTCGCCAGAATATTGGGCGGCCCGTGTGGCACCAGGCCGGATCATGTTTGAAATCGATGGTGTTTCCGAGCCCATCGCCCGTGAGGCCCTGCGCCTTGGAGCGATGAAGCTGTCTGTGAAGACCAAGTTTGTTCAACGAATTCAGGACTAATCGGAAGCACCAATACGGTGGCTCCGGCTTTAAGAGAGGTTGAGGCAATGAAGCCCAGCGATATTCGCGCAATGAGCGAAGACCAGATGAAAGACGAGCTGGTCAAGATGAAGAAAGAGCAGTTCAACCTGCGATTTCAGCGCGCCACAGGGCAGCTGGAAAATACCGCGCGTATGCGCCAGTTGCGTCGCGACATTGCACGCATTCAGACTATTGCCCGCGTGAAGCAGGCGGAAGCTGCCGCTTCCACGGAAGCGTAAGGAACACCAGATATGCCGAAACGAATTTTGCAGGGCACAGTCGTCTCCGACAAGAACGACAAGACTGTCGTGGTGAAGGTAGAGCGTCGCTTTACACACCCACTGTTCAAAAAGACGGTGCGCCGTTCCAAGAACTACAAGGCGCATGACGAAACGAATGCCAAAAAGGTTGGTGACATGGTTTCCATTGAGGAAAGCAAGCCAATCTCTAAGGACAAATGCTGGGTTGTTGTTGACGCCTGATTGGCGCAATACATCCAGTAACAGAGCAGGGGCTTTCAACCGCCCTTCAAATGGCCAGCATGCCGGCAACGGCTGCGAAGATAAAAGAAGAGAAATGCCATGATTCAGATGCAAACTAACCTGGACGTCGCCGACAATTCTGGCGCGCGCCGCGTCATGTGCATCAAAGTGCTTGGCGGCTCGAAGCGGAAATATGCAGGCGTGGGCGACATTATCGTTGCTTCCGTTAAAGAAGCTATTCCGCGCGGCCGTGTTAAAAAAGGCGATGTGGTGAAAGCCGTTGTCGTCCGCACCGCGAAGGACATCCAGCGCGCCGACGGCAGCGTCATTCGTTTTGACAGCAATTCGGCTGTTTTGATTGACGGTAAAGGTGAGCCCACCGGAACACGTATCTTTGGCCCAGTGCCTCGTGAGCTGCGTGCCAAGAAGCACATGAAGATCATCTCGCTTGCACCGGAAGTGCTGTAAGAGCCGCCCCAGCGGAGCGAAAAGGAACACGTTATGAACAAGATCAAAAAGGGCGACAACGTCGTCGTTTTGACAGGTAAGGACAAGGGCCGCACGGGCACTGTTCTTGAAATGATCACAAAGACGGACCGCGTGTTGGTGCAGGGCATCAATATGGTCAAGCGTCATACCAAACAGTCGCAGACTTCCGAAGGCGGTATCGTCGCCAAGGAAGCCTCGTTGCACATTTCCAATGTGGCACTTGCTGATCCTAAAGACGGCAAGCCAACCCGCGTTGGTATCAAAACCAAGGACGATGGCACGAAAGTGCGTTTCGCCAAGCGTTCAGGAGATTTGATCGATGGCTGAAGCCGCAAAAGAGCCACGGCTCAAGAAATTTTACGATGAGTCTGTGCGCAAGCAGATGCAGGAAAAGTTCGGTTACAAGAACGTCATGCAAATGCCGCGCCTGGACAAGATTGTCATCAATATGGGCGTTGGTGAATCCACTGCGGATTCCAAGAAGGCCCAGACCGCTGCTGACGATCTGACCCTGATTGCAGGCCAGAAGGCTGTTGTGACCCGCGCCAAGAAGTCCATTGCTGGCTTTAAAGTGCGTGAACAGATGCCACTGGGTGCAAAAGTAACTCTGCGCGGCGCGCAGATGTACGAATTCCTGGACCGTTTGATCACTATCGCGCTTCCGCGTGTGCGTGACTTCCGCGGCCTGAACCCCAAAAGCTTTGACGGCCGTGGCAATTTTGCTATGGGCATCAAGGAACATATCGTGTTTCCAGAGATCAACTACGACAAGGTAGATCAGATCTGGGGCATGGACGTCATCGTCTGCACGACGGCTGATTCGGATGATGAGGCGCGCGAACTGCTGCGTGCTTTCAACTTCCCTTTCCCGGTTGAAAAAGAACAGGCGGCCTGATCCGGAAACGGCAAGCCACTTAAAATTTTTACCGGACCGGCAATGGTGCCCGGTCGTAACGGCAAACGAATATAGAGGATGAACCTATGGCAAAAGTGAGTGCCATCCAGAATAATGACAAGAAGAAACGTCTTGTCGCAAAATATGCAAAGAAGCGTGCGGAGTTGAAAGCAATCATCTCCAACCGCTCATTGCCGATTGAAGAGCGCTTTAAGGCCCAGCTGGCATTGTCTGAAATGCCCCGCAATGGTGCCAAGATTCGCCTGCGCAACCGTTGCGCGGTTTCCGGTCGTCCACGTGCTTATTATCGCAAAATGGGTCTTTCCCGTATCGCGCTGCGTGAATTGGGTTCCAAGGGCCTTATTCCCGGCCTCGTGAAATCCAGCTGGTAAGGGGGCGCATTAGATGTCTATGAACGATCCAATTGGTGATATGCTCACCCGTATTCGTAACGGCCTGATGCGCGGTAAAGGCAAGGTGGCAACGCCTGCTTCTAACCTGCGTGCAAGTGTGCTGGATGTGCTGGAAGCTGAAGGCTATATCCGTGGCTATTCCCGCACTGATTTTGGTAACGGCAAAGCCGAGATTGAAATCGAGCTTAAGTATTTCGAAGGTGCTCCGGTGATCCGCGAGATCACACGTATTTCAAAGCCTGGCCGCCGCGTTTATTCGTCGGTCAAGAACTTGCCGCGCGTGGCCAATGGCCTTGGCATTTCCATCCTCTCAACACCACAAGGTGTGATGGCGGACCATGATGCGCGTGACAAGAATGTCGGCGGCGAGGTGCTTTGCCAGATCTTCTAAGGTCGGGCGCGCGCAAACACACATGATCTTGGGCTGATATGCCCGAAGAAGAACAGGCAATAGAACAATGTCACGTATTGGTAAAAAGCCGGTCAGTGTCCCAGAGGGCGTAACCGCATCCCTGGACGGTCAGACCGTTACAGCCAAAGGACCAAAAGGTGAGTTGAGCTTTACGGTCAACGAACAGGTTCTGGTGAAACTGGAAGACGGTGTCGTCTCTGTTGATCCAAAAGACAATTCAAAACAGGCACGTTCCTTTTGGGGCATGTCACGGACCATGATTGAAAACATCTTCACCGGCGTGAAAGATGGTTTTGAGAAGCGTCTGGAAATTAACGGCGTTGGTTACCGTGCCGCGATGCAGGGCAGCAATGTTCAGCTCTCGCTTGGCTTCAGCCATGAGGTGGTTTATGAGCCGCCCCAGGGCGTAACCGTCACATGCCCGAAACCGACTGAAATCGTCATTAATGGCCACGACAAGCAGGTTGTTGGTCAGGCGGCTGCAGAAATTCGCGCATATCGTCCGCCGGAGCCTTATAAGGGCAAGGGTGTTAAATATGCGGATGAGACAATCTTCCGCAAAGAAGGCAAGAAGAAGTAGAGCATCATGGCCAACTCATTATCTACAAAGCAGCGCCGCGCTGCCCGCGTTCGCCGCAGCTTGAAAAAAGTTGCCAATGGTCGCCCGCGCCTGAGCGTGCACCGTTCCAACGCCAATATCTATGCGCAGGTGATTGATGATCTGAACGGCAAGACACTTGCTGCTGCATCTACCCTGGACAAAGACGTTAAAGGCAGTGGTGGCAATATCTCGGCTGCTGAAGCCGTTGGTAAACTGGTTGCAGACCGCGCCAAAAAAGCCGGTGTTGAAGACGTCATCTTCGACCGTGGTGCGTTTTTGTACCATGGCCGCGTCAAGGCACTTGCAGATGCTGCCCGTGAGGGCGGTCTGAAGTTTTAAGCGGACATTGATCCGTATCGCCGTTGGCCCACATGTTGGGCCAACAAATGTTTGTGCACCCGGAAAAGAATAAGGAACAGGATATGGCACAAAGACCTCAGCAGGGCGGTCGCAATAACCGTCGCGAGGAAGAGCAAGACGACGGTTTCGTCGATAAGCTCGTACACATTAACCGCGTTGCCAAAGTGGTGAAAGGCGGCCGTCGTTTCGGTTTCGCTGCACTTGTTGTTGTTGGCGACCAAAAGGGCCGCGTCGGCTTTGGTCACGGTAAAGCACGGGAAGTGCCGGAAGCGATCCGCAAGGCGTCTGAAGCTGCAAAGCGCGACATGATTTTCGTGCCGCTGCGCGATGGCCGCACATTGCACCACGATGTCAACGGACGTCACGGTGCGGGTAAGGTTATCTTGCGTTCGGCACCTGCCGGTACCGGTATCATCGCCGGTGGTCCCATGCGTGCTGTTTTCGAAACAGTTGGCATGTCGGATGTTGTTGCGAAATCCTTGGGTTCCTCGAACCCATACAACATGGTTCGCGCAACGTTTGATGCTCTTAAGCGTCAGATGCACCCAAAAGACATCGCTGCACAGCGCGGCCTGAAATATTCCACACTGCAGGAGCGCCGTCGCGACCTGATTGGTGCGGAAGAGTAAGGGGCTTTTGAAAAATGGCTGACAAGAAAACAGTTACGATCCAGCAGATCGGTAGCCCATTGCGCCGTCCAAACGATCAGCGTCAGACGCTGGTTGGCCTGGGTCTGAACAAGATGAACCGCCGCCGCACTTTGGAAGATACACCTTCCGTGCGTGGCATGATCAGAAAAGTTTCTCACCTCGTTCGCGTGGTGGAGGAGTAGGTTTATGAAACTCAACGGTATTTCCGATAAGGATGGTGCAACACCATCCAGCAAGCGGGTTGGTCGTGGCATCGGTTCCGGCAAAGGCAAAACAGCTGGCCGCGGCGTGAAGGGACAGAAGTCCCGTTCCGGCGTATCCATCAACGGTTTTGAAGGCGGCCAGATGCCAATCTACCGCCGTTTGCCCAAGCGTGGCTTCTCCAATGCCATGTTTACCAGCGATTATAATGAAGTATCCATTGCTCGTCTGGAACAGGCAGTGGAAGCGAAAAAGCTGGATGTGAAGTCGCCGATCACCGCAGAAGTTCTTCGTGAGGCCGGTGTTATCCGCCGCGTTCGCGATGGTGTGCGTGTGCTTGGTGGCAGCGAAGCCAAAAGCAAGTTCAATCTCGAGATTGCCGGTGCCTCCAAAAGCGCCATTGCAGCCATCGAGAAAGCGGGTGGTTCGGTGAAGGTGCTCGCACCTGCGAAATCCGAAGAAGCCGACGCCTGATCCTGCAACACATCAAGGCCCCGGGTGACCGGGGCTTTTTGCGTTTTGGGGCAGGGGCATGCAAATAGCATCTCCTGCTTTTTCTTTTGTAACCTTGTGTGGCACGCGATTGTCGCTTGAAACCGCAGCGTTATGAAAAATAGTGTGTACGAATGCCCAATTAATCTTTGGATTCCGGGCTGATCGTTCCCATGTGACGGATTGACTTTGCTCTATGCAAAGACCTGCTTTAAGACGGGTCGAACGAATAGTCTCTGCCGCAGATGGAGCGGTATGACAGGAGAATTTGAATGGCTTCAGCTGCCGAACAACTCGCCGCCAACTTAAGTTTCTCGACCTTTTCGAAGGCGACAGACCTAAAGAAGCGGATCTGGTTCACGCTTATCGCACTGATTGTGTACCGTCTGGGTACATATATCCCGGTGCCGGGCATCAATCCTGATCAATTGGCGGCTGCGTTTCAGCAGCAGAGCCAGGGGGTGTTGGGGCTGGTGAACATGTTTGCTGGCGGCGCCGTGGAGCGTTTGGCGATCTTTGCCCTTGGCATCATGCCCTATATTTCCTCATCGATCATCATGCAGTTGATGACCTCGGTGGTGCCTTCGCTTGAGGCGCTCAAGAAAGAGGGCGAGCAGGGCCGCAAAGTCATCAACCAGTACACCCGTTATGGCACGGTGATTTTGGGAACTGCACAGGCCTACGGTATTGCCATTGGTCTTTCCAACGCGCCGGGCATGGTGGTTAATCCGGGTTGGTTCTTCATTTTGACAACGGTTGTGACGCTTGTTGGTGGCACGATGTTCCTGATGTGGCTGGGTGAGCAAATTACAGCGCGCGGCATTGGTAACGGTATTTCGCTGATCATCTTTGCGGGAATTGTTGCCGCACTTCCCGCTGCTCTTGCCCAGCTTCTGGATGCGGGCAGCACGGGCTCCATTTCCACGCTGACCATGCTGACCGTTCTGTTGTCCATTGTGGGCCTGATTGCGTTTATCGTGTTCATTGAGCGGGCCCAGCGGCGTTTGCTCATTCAGTATCCCAAGCGACAGGTGGGCAATAAGATGTTCCAGGGCGATTCTTCGCACCTGCCGCTCAAGCTGAACACAGCCGGTGTTATTCCGCCGATCTTTGCTTCATCCCTGCTATTGCTCCCTGCAACTATTACCGGATTCTCCGGCCCGGAAGGCCAGTCTGAATGGGTGGCGGCAATCTCGGCATTCCTGGGCCGTGGCCAGCCTGGCTATTTGATGTTCTATGGCAGCATGATTTTGTTCTTCGCGTTCTTCTACACGGCAATCGTGTTTAATCCGAAGGAAACGGCGGACAATCTCAAGCAGCATGGCGGGTTCATTCCCGGCATTCGTCCCGGTGATCGCACGGCGGACTATATCGACTATGTGCTGACTCGCATTACGTCACTGGGTGCGCTTTATCTGGTGTTCGTCTGTCTCATTCCGGAAATGTTTCTGACCGGATTGGGCATTTCCGTATTCCTTGGGGGAACATCGCTGCTTATTGTTGTCAGCGTGACCATGGATACGGTTCAGCAGGTTCAAAGCCATCTGTTTGCGCAGCAATATGAAGGCCTGATTGCGAAATCGAAATTGCGGGGCGGCAAAGGCCAGCCTAAACCCAGAGGGGGCAAGCGCAGAAAATGAGACTCATTCTTCTCGGTCCTCCTGGCGCAGGGAAGGGCACGCAAGCCCTTCGTCTTGTGGAGAAATACAATATACCGCAATTGTCGACAGGTGACATGTTGCGTGCAGCGGTTGCGGCTGGCACGGAAACCGGCCTGAAAGCCAAGGCCATCATGGATGCAGGCAATCTGGTTTCCGATGATGTGGTCAATGCAATCGTAGCAGAACGGATAGACCAGGACGATTGTGCCAATGGGTTCATTCTTGACGGGTATCCGCGCACGTTGCCGCAGGCCGATGCAGTTGAGGCTATGCTGGGTGAGCGCAATAGTGAACTGAACGCCGTTGTGGAACTGCGTGTGGACGATGACGCGATGGTTGAGCGGGTGGCGGGGCGCTATACCTGCGCCGTATGTGGTACCGGATATCACGACACGCTGAATATGCCTGCCAAGGAAGGCGTTTGTGATAAATGCGGCAATTCCCAGTTCAAGCGCCGTCCAGATGACAACGCGGAAGCGATGCGCACACGGTTGCAGGTCTACTACAAAGAAACCTCGCCGCTGATTGGCTATTACTACGCAAAAGATAAGCTGAAGACGGTTGACGGCATGGCGTCGATTGATGCTGTGAGCGACGAAATCAACGGTGTTCTTTCCGCCGTTTAACAAAGATATTCATGGTTGTGCCAAGAGGGGGCTAATTTGTGCACCCCCTGTTGACGCATCCCGCGAATGGGCCTAGTAAAGCCCGATAATTCGCGACAATTTTGCGGTCGGATTCGGGCATGGTTTATGCTCGGAGCGGTCGCTTTCGGGTTTTAGGCCTGTAATGGGTCGCTTTTGAGCGCATACAAATGTCCAAACTGCCCCGTAAATGCGGTGGTAATTGGCGAACATCAAGGAGATCAGCGTGGCTCGTATCGCTGGCGTCAACATTCCGACTAACAAACGCACCGTCATTGCCCTGCAGTATATTCATGGCATCGGTCAAAAACATGCTGCTGACATTATCACGAAGGCCAATATTCCGGCTGAACGTCGTGTTAATCAGCTTTCTGATGCTGAAGTGCTTCAGATCCGCGAAATCATCGACCGCGATTACATGGTTGAGGGCGATCTTCGTCGCGAAGTTTCCATGAACATCAAACGTCTCATGGATCTTGGTTGCTACCGTGGCTTGCGCCACCGCCGCAGTCTGCCTGTACGTGGCCAGCGCACGCATACCAATGCGCGCACCCGTAAGGGTCCAGCCAAGGCAATCGCCGGCAAGAAAAAGTAAGGGGCAGGGGCCGGGCTTCCGGCTCCGCTTTAATGGTTTTGGCCGGGGGGTTGGCCCGAAGGCTGAATTCGGTGTAGCCGCTGGAATTACGGCGGCGATCATATCTTGAAAAGGACAGAAAATGGCAAAAGATGCCGCGCGCGTAAAACGTCGCGAACGAAAGAATATCGCGTCGGGCGTTGCCCACGTGAACTCAACATTCAACAATACAATGATCACGATTACCGATGCCCAGGGCAACACGATTTCGTGGTCTTCCGCCGGTGCACAGGGCTTTAAGGGCTCTCGTAAATCCACGCCTTTCGCCGCCCAGGTGGCTGCAGAGGATGCGGGCAAAAAAGCCCAGGATCACGGCATGAAAACATTGGAAGTTGAAGTGCGTGGTCCAGGTTCCGGTCGTGAATCAGCGCTGCGTGCGTTGCAGTCAATCGGATTTGTCATCACATCCATTCGCGATGTGACATCGGTGCCGCATAACGGTTGCCGTGCACGCAAGCAGCGTCGCGTCTGATCTGAGTTTTCAAAAGCCCCGCACCCATCCTGCGGGGCAATTACGTATGTTGTTGCGATTGGATGGCGACAATTCATTCGGAAGGATTTTTCAATGATCCATAGAAACTGGCAGGAACTGATCAAACCCAACAAGCTTGAGGTTTCCTCTTCCGGCAGCAAGGGTACTCTTATTGCAGAACCACTGGAGCGTGGCTTCGGTCTCACACTTGGCAATGCTTTGCGTCGTGTACTGCTGTCATCGCTTCAGGGCGCGGCTGTTACCGCTGTTCAGATTGACGGCGTACTGCACGAATTTTCCTCTATTCCTGGCGTTCGTGAAGATGTCACGGACATCATTTTGAACATCAAATCACTTGCAATCCGCATGGAAGGCGAAGGCCCCAAGCGCATGGTTGTGCGCAAAGAAGGTGCCGGCGCTGTTACCGCAGGCGACATTCAGACTGTTGGTGATATCGAAATTCTGAACCCTGAACTGGTTCTTTGCACGCTTGATGAGGACGCTGAAATCCGCATGGAATTCACCGTCAACACCGGTAAAGGCTATGTGGCTGCCGAGCGTAACCGCCCGGAAGATGCACCAATCGGTCTTATCCCTGTCGATAGCCTCTACTCACCTGTGAGAAAAGTCTCCTACAAGACTGAGAACACACGTGAAGGTCAGGTTCTCGATTATGATAAACTGACGCTGACCGTGGAAACGGACGGTTCGGTAACACCGGACGATGCCGTGGCCTATGCTGCGCGTATTTTGCAGGATCAGCTGTCCATCTTCGTGAACTTCGAAGAGCCTCAAAAAGAGGTTGTTCAGGAGCAGGTGACCGAGTTGGCGTTCAACCCGGCTCTGTTGAAGAAAGTGGACGAGTTGGAGCTTTCCGTCCGTTCCGCAAACTGCCTGAAGAACGACAATATCGTTTATATCGGCGATCTGATTCAGAAAACCGAAGGCGAAATGCTGCGCACGCCGAACTTTGGCCGCAAGTCATTGAACGAAATCAAAGAAGTTCTCGCCACTATGGGCCTGCATCTTGGCATGGAAATTCCTGCCTGGCCGCCGGAGAACATCGAAGATCTCGCCAAGCGCTACGAAGACCAGTACTAATATCAACGCTCCGGGCTTAAGTCCTAGGCCGGAGCTTTATTCCTAAGGAGAAGGCATATGAGACACCGCAAACAAGGGCGTAAGTTCAACCGCACACAGAGCCACCGCAAAGCCATGTTCAAGAACATGTCCGTGTCGTTGCTCACCCATGAACAGATCGTCACAACTTTGCCAAAGGCAAAAGAATTGCGTTCCGTCGTTGATAAACTGATCACATTGGGCAAGCGCGGCGACCTTCATGCTCGTCGCCAGGCAATGTCTCAGTTGCAGGACGCAGAAGCCGTGCGCAAATTGTTCGCTGTTCTTGGTGACCGCTACAAAGAGCGAGCCGGTGGTTATACCCGCGTTTTGAAAGCCGGTTTCCGCTATGGCGACAATGCACCCATGGCAGTGATCGAGCTTGTTGACCGTGACGTGGATGCCAAGGGTAAGGTTGACCGCGAACGCCTGGAAGCTGAAGAAGCCGTGGAAGAAGGTGAAGTTAAGGCCGAAGCCGCCGCATAGCACCATCCACATTGCTGATATCAATTGGGGCCGTCTGGAGTTAATTTTCAGGCGGCCCTTTTTGTTGTCTGGTGGGATCAATGGGCTGATCTTGTTTCTCATTGTGGAAAGCGCGTAGATGAAAACTGTTCTTGTGACCGGGATCACCGGATTCATAGCCGGGCATGTGGCGCGGGAGTTGCTGGAGCGCGGATATCGTGTGCGGGGCACCACGCGCAGTCTGGAGGCCGAGACGCGCCTGCGATCCCTCTATGAAGGCCTGGGGCATGGGGCGGACCGGCTGGAGGTGATCGAGCTTGATCTGGAAGTGGATGAAGGCTGGCGTGATGCCATGGCCGGTTGTGATTTTGTCCAACACATTGCGTCACCATTTCCCATGGCTGAACCGGCTGACAAAATGGCCCTTGTGCCGCCCGCGCGGGAAGGGGCGTTGCGTGTTCTAAAATATGCCAGAGAGGCGGGCATTCCAAAGGTCGTGCTCACGTCTTCCACGGTGGCGGTGACCAATCGTTCGGATAAACAGCCTGGCTATGTCTATACCGAGACGGATTGGTCCGACACGCAATCGAAGGATATCCGAGCCTATTCGCTTTCCAAGACACTGGCTGAACAGGCCGCCTGGCATGATGTGGAAACCCATGGTGGGCCGCAACTTACGGTGATGAACCCCAGCTTCGTTGTGGGACCGCTGCTCGATGATACGATCAGCACATCGGGCGAACTCATTCGACAGTTCTTCAAAGGGAAATACCCGGCTGTGCCCCGCTTGTGCTTCGGCATTGTTGATGTGCGCGATGTCGCCACCGCCCATGTCAACGCAATGGAAAGTGAAAGTGCCAGCGGTAAGCGTTATCTGCTCAGTGCGGGAACAATGGAAATGATTGATATTGCCCGCACGTTGCGTGCTGCTTTTCCCGCTGAAGGGGGCAAACTCCCCCGATTTCAAGCGTCCAGGGCACTCATGCATGTTTTAGCGCTGTTTGATAGGTCGGTACGTGGTATTTTGCCGGAAATCGGTCGTGTCTACGAATTGGACAGTGCTCTCGCGCAACAGGAACTCAAAGTTGACTTTATCTCACGCGAAAATGGGTTGATTGAAATGGGGCGCAGCCTCATCAATAGACAAATGATTTAGATGAACCGGTGAACGGTTTAAACATATCCGCATGCTGGAGACGACGTTTTGAAAATCCTAAGATCCAACAGATTGTTTGTTGCCATATTTGCCGTATTGATCGCCCTGGTGGTCAATGGTGCAACCATGATCATGGCGCAGGACAGTTCCACGGAACTGCGCGGCAGCAAGTCCATTGTGCGGGAATTGCCCCAGTCCATGGAGGCCATTCGTTATTCCTATGCGCCTCTGGTTAAAAAGGCAGCGCCAGCAGTGGTCAATGTCTATGCGGCGGTGCGTATGGAACCGCGTAGTTCCCCCTTTGCAGGCGATCCGTTTTTTGAGCAGTTCTTTGGGCCAAACGCATTTGGCAGGCAGCGCCGCCGCTCGTCCCAATCATTGGGATCGGGCGTGATTGTTGGCGAAGATGGTATTGTGATCACCAACCACCACGTCATCAAAAATGCCAGTGAAGTTAAAGTGGCTTTGGCGGATGGTCGCGAGTTTTCTGCAGAAATCAAACTGGTAGATGAACGCTCCGATCTGGCTGTCCTTAAAATGGAAACGGATGAGTTGTTTCCAATTGTGCCCTTGGGCGATGCGGAAGATCTGGAAGTGGGCGACCTTGTGCTGGCATTGGGCAATCCATTTGGTGTGGGGCAGACCGTCACCAGCGGGATCGTCTCGGCGCTTGCGCGCAGCCAGCGTGGCAAGGATGATTTTGGTTTTTTCATTCAAACGGATGCGTCCATCAATCCGGGTAATTCGGGGGGTGCCTTGATTGATATGCGTGGCCGCCTGATTGGCATTAATACATCCATATTCACCCGTTCCGGTGGTTCCAACGGAATCGGTTTTGCCGTGCCGTCGAACATGGTGAAGGTTGTTTTGGACAGTGTGCGCCAGGGCAGCGATGTGCTCTTGCGCCCCTGGATCGGTGCCAGTTTTCAAACTGTCACGCCGGATATTGCCAGTTCCCTTGGGTTGCCCCGCCCCAGCGGAGCGCTGGTGTCTAAAGTGATGAAGGGCGGACCGGCGGAGAAAGCCGGGCTGCAACTTGGCGATGTTGTGCTGCGGATTGACGGCAAGACCGTCGAACATGTGGATGCGCTTGGCTATCGCTTTACCACTGCTGGCAATGGCCGCGAGGTGGAACTGACTGTGTTATCCAGGAACAATGAAAAGAAAGTGGCGCTTGCCCTGATGCCTGCGCCGGAAGATCCGCCGCGCGACTTGCGCGTGATCGGTGGTCGATCTCCCTTTACCGGGGCGCAGGTGGCCAATCTGTCACCGCGGGTGGCGCAGGAATTGCGCATTCCCACAACCATTTCGGGAGTTGTTATCGTCGGCGTGGACCCGCGCAGTCCGGCCCGCCGTTTTGGATTTCAACCCGGTGACATCCTGATCGAAATCAACGAACAGGAAATCACAAATACCCGCATGCTGGACCGGCTGGTTCGGTCGAACAGACGGGGGTGGGGCTATATCCTTGAACGAAACGGGCGCAGGTTCAGCCGTTTCATCCGTTGAGTATGGGATAGTCGGTGTCTGATCTGTTCAAATCCGATGCGCCTTTTGCATCGCAGGGGCGTGCCAACCGCCCGTTGGCGGACCGGCTGCGACCCCAATCTCTGGCTGATGTTGTGGGACAGCCGCACCTGCTTGGCCCTGAAGGCGTGTTGACCAGGTTGCTGGCGGCCCGGACCCTGGGCAGCCTAGTGTTTTGGGGGCCACCCGGCACGGGAAAGACAACCGTGGCGCGCCTTCTTGCCGATGCGGGGGATCATCATTTCGAGCAGATATCGGCCATATTTTCAGGTGTTGCAGATTTAAAGAAGGTTTTTGATGCGGCGCGTTTGCGCGCTGAAAACGGGGTGACAACGCTGTTATTCGTCGATGAAATTCATCGTTTCAACCGCGCCCAGCAGGATTCCTTTTTGCCTGTTATGGAGGATGGCACTATCACTTTGGTGGGGGCAACGACAGAAAACCCATCCTTTGAACTCAATGCAGCCGTGTTGTCGCGCGCGCGGGTTTTGACTTTCAAAGCCCATGATACGGACAGTTTAAACGCGCTGATGCAGCGGGCGGAGGAAGCCGAGGGAAAGGGTTTGCCCCTTGATGAAGAAGCCCGTCAGGTATTGGTGCGCATGGCCGATGGCGATGGGCGCGCAATCCTCACACTGGTTGAAGAGGTGTGGCGCTCGGCTGTTGAGGGTGAAATATTCGATGCAAAAGTCCTGCAGGAAATTCTCCAGCGCCGGGCGCCCATATATGACAAGGGGCAGGACGGGCATTACAACCTTATCTCCGCGCTGCATAAATCTGTGCGCGGTTCAGATCCAAATGCAGCACTTTACTATCTCATGCGCATGTTTGATGCGGGGGAAGATCCGCTGTTCCTGGGGCGGCGTTTGGTGCGCATGGCGTCGGAAGATATCGGCATGGCAGACCCGCAGGCGCTTGTGGTCGCAAACGCGGCGAAGGACGCCTATGATTTTTTAGGATCGCCGGAAGGAGAACTGGCTTTGGCCCAGGCCTGTGTTTATCTGGCAACGGCACCGAAATCCAACGCCGTGTACAAGGCTTTCAAGGCGGCGCGCCGGGTTGCGAAAGAGGGCGGGTCGCTGCCGCCACCCAAGCACATACTCAATGCTCCCACAAAACTGATGAAAGAAGAGGGCTACGGATCCGGCTACAGATATGACCATGATGCACCCGATGGCTTTTCGGGGCAGAACTATTTTCCAGAAAAGCTGGGGCGGCAGGAATTCTACGAGCCGGTCGACCGTGGATTTGAGCGTGACATCAGGAAGCGGCTGGACTATTGGCGCAAATTACGCAGCGAACGTGGCGAAGATTAGCGCGAAAGCATTAGCTGCCCCGATGGCGCTTTAGCTTGATGCGCACCGGATTGGGATAATGATCGTAATTGGCGCGTGTGATTGCATCCACGGCCACCAGCGCGCTGCCGCCGGGCACGATGAAGCTGCCAGCCGTTTTGAGGGCTGATTTCTTATCCAGCTTGATGCCGACTTTGACCGTTTGAGGCGCATAGCCACGTTTTGAGGCGGTTACGGTGAACTTCTTGCGGCGCTTCACTTTCAAACTGCACGGGCTGGTGCAGGTTTGGCCAAGCGACGTTGTTACTTTAGCTGAGCTGGGGGAGACAAATATTTTGACTGTGTCGGTGGTGCCGCGCGCCGCCGTTTGACATCCAACAAGCAAAGTGCAGCCGGATAAAATTACAAGTGTTGAAAAGCGCATGGAATTAACGTCTCGAAATGAAATATCCCCGCGATATTAAACAAAACAAACAGCCGGGCAATCTAACAACCTGCTTCGATGGTTAACTTGTCGGTGAAGACTTCTTGCGTTTTCCTGCGGGTTTGGCAGGCCGTAATTGCGGTGCGGCTTCGCCTTCCTTGACCAGGTCGATGATTACCGGATTTGGAAAATGATCGCGTCCCGCGCCGGTGGCGGCGTCAACGCCAACACCAATAACACCGCCAACTATGACGTTTCCGGCAATGCCGGCTGCGCCTTTACCTGTGACTTTGGTGCCCACGGCCACGGATTGTTTTTGATAGCCGGGTTTGGTTGTGGTGACGACAAAGCTTTCCTTGCGCGGCACTTTGATGACGCACGGGCTGGAACTGCAGGTGTGATTGTTGGATGTGGTAACCCGCGCATCGTCTGGGCTATATCTGATTACCACGTCTTCTGTTGTTCCGCGCACCACGGTGGCGCATCCGCTCACCAACAGGACGCATGCCAGCGCCAGCACTTTTTGCTGTGTCATGTTATTTCCCCGAAAGCTTCAACTTTAACGCCGACCCCCATAGCTGACGCTTGAAAATAACTAGCGGTTTTTGGCCGATATGGGCAAGCGGTTTGTGTGGTCATTGACACAAAGTTCGGTTAGACCCCGTGTCATGAACTTGATCTTGATATTTATCGGCGGTGGACTGGGCGCTGTGAGCCGGCATCTGGTTGGCAGTGCCACATTGCGCCAGTTTGGCCCGGGGTTTCCCTGGGGAACAATGGCGGTGAATATTGTTGGCTCTTTTGCCATGGGGCTGTTGATTGGCTGGTTGGTGCGCCGGGGCGGCAGCAATGAATTCCGCCTGTTTCTCGCAACAGGCTTTCTTGGTGGCTTCACCACATTTTCAGCCTTTTCCCTGGATTTTGCGAATATGTGGCAGCGCGGCGCCCATGGGGAAGCTCTTGGCTATGTGTTGTTTAGTGTGGTTGCGAGCATTGCTGCGGTATTTGCCGGACTTGGCGTAATGCGGGCGATTGGCCCGACAATGGGGAACTGATGGCATTTTCGGCTGTATCACAAAAAACGGTCTCAACGGATGAAGACGGAATGCGCCTTGACCGGTGGTTTAAGGAGCATTTTCCCGGTGTCGGATTTGGGCAATTGCAAAAACTGCTGCGTTCAGGGCAAATCCGGGTCGACGGTGGGCGGGTGAAAACGGCCTCTAGGCTGGAAGCTGGTCAGATTGTGCGTGTTCCCCCCCTTGATGCGGCGGCGGCGGCCAAGCCGCTGCACATGACAGCGAACACCATTCGTGACCGGCATGATGCGGATGTTTTGCGCGACATGCTGTTATTTGAGGATCGCAAGGTGCTGGTTTTCAACAAACCATCGGGTCTGGCAGTGCAGGGCGGTTCGGGGATCAATCGTTCTGTCGATTCCATGCTGGAAAGCTTGCGTGATAAATCTGGCCAAAAGCCGCGCCTGTGTCACAGGCTCGATCGGGATACATCGGGCGTTCTGGTGGTTGCCAAAACCCGCAGTGCGGCAGCACAATTGACCAAAAGTTTTCGCCACCGTGATACCGACAAGACCTATTGGGCCTTGATGCGCGGCGTGCCGCGACAGCGCGAAGGCCGTATTTCCACCTATCTTGTCAAGGAGCAGACGGAGGACGGAGACCGTATGCGTGTTGCCAAACATGGCGAGCGCGGCGCAGACCATGCGGTTTCCTTCTATCGTGTCATAGATTCCGGCCCGCGCAGTGTGTCGTGGATGGAATTAAAACCGCACACGGGCCGCACTCATCAGTTGCGGGTTCATGCCCAGCATTTGGGACATCCAATCATTGGTGATCCAAAATATTTTGACGTGGAAAACTGGGATATTCCCGGCGGTGTACAAAAGCGGTTGCATCTCCATGCCCGCCGCATTCGCATTCCCCATCCCGATGAGGGGCAGCCGATATTGGACATCACCGCGCCTTTGCCCTCACACATGGTTCAAAGCTGGAATCTGTTTGCATTCGATGAAGCCGACGGCATTCCCGAAGATGAACAATTGTTCGACTAAAATTATTGTGGATCGACCTTTAAACGGGAACAATTGCTCCCCATAGAAGGGAAACAGGCAGGGATGCGGTACGTGCTGTATTTTTATTGGGACAGAGCATGAATGATATCTTAGGTGAGCGAGACTCAAACGTGCCCGATACTCCAACGCGCGTGTCAGAGCCCAGCCGTGAAAGCCAACTTCCCAAGCGTTTTTACAAGGCGGTTGAGGTCGTTGAAATTGACGGACTGTTTCGGGTTGAGTTGGATGGCCGCCCCATTCGTACACCGGGCAAAAAGCATCTGGAGCTTTCAAGCGCCAATGTGATGTCGAATATTGCTGCCGAGTGGGACGTCCAGGCAGAGCGGATCGACCCGCTCACCATGCCGTATACGCGATTGACCAATACGGCCATTGATGGCGTTGCCAGGGATATGCAGGCGGTGAAAGAGGATATTGTTCGCTACGCCAGCAGTGATTTGCTTTGCTATCGTGCTGACCAGCCCGAAGGCCTTGTGGCGCGTCAAATGGCGCTTTGGGACCCGGTTCTGGAATGGGCGCAAATGGGGCTTGGGGCGCAGTTTGAAACAGCGCAAGGGGTGATGCATGTGGAACAACCGGCGACAGCCATGGCCGCATTCAGCACCCATGTGGGCGTGATTGATGATCCATTGGTTTTGTCTGCCACCCATGTGGCCACATCGTTGACGGGGTCTGCGGTCATCGCCATGGCGCTGTTGAAAGATGAAATTTCGCTTCACGAGGCGTGGACCGCAGCCCATGTGGACGAAGACTGGAATATTGAACTTTGGGGCAGCGATGAAGAGGCAGAAGCGCGCCGTGCATCCCGTTTCGTCGATATGGAAACGGCGGTTGCCGTATTGAAAGAAATAGGTTGACCCAGGCGGCCTCCCACATACGACCCGCCGTTAGCGACACTACGCTGGGCAGCGTGATTTGGCGACTGGTTGCGGTTGCTGTGATCACGATCATCAGTGGCCTTGTGGGCGAATTTTATGGCGACATCGTCTATCCGGGCAATGGGCAGGATTACTATCAGGGGTTTAGAACCGGCGCGAGCATTGGGCTGATATCAGCTCTGGTGGAAATATTTTACATCCGCTCCGTGCGGCGCAGCTGGATCAGACGGGTGGCGTTTCTTCCCGGCCTTTTGGTGCGCATTCTCGTGCTCACATTGATTGTGCGCCTGTGCCTGGTGGGCAATGAGGTGCTGACAAATTTCCTCACCGACGGTGCAATAGAGATCGAACTGAAATTTGAGGAACAGGCACGGGATACGCTGATCAGCATGGGGCTGGTTATCGTCTTTGTGACCTTGTCGCAGCTTTCCTCGGTAATCGGGTTTCGCCGTTTCATAAATCTGGTCGTGGGGCGTTATTTTCGCCCTGTCAGCGAAGAGCGGTTATTCCTGTTTATCGACCTGGTGGGGTCGTCGCGATTGGCGCGTGAACTTGGCAATGTGCGTTTTCACGAATTTCTTTCGGAGTTTTTCTACCATGCCGACCGGGCGCTGGTTCGCCATGGGGGCGAAATCGTTTCCTATGTGGGGGATGCAGTCATTGCCACCTGGCCGATTACGGCGGATAAGAAACAAAACGCACGCTGCCTGCTGGCCTTGTCTGATCTGGAACAAATCGTGGAGCGGCAAGCGGCGTTCTTCCAAAGTGAATTTGGTGTCACCCCACGCTTTCGCGCGGCACTGCATGGCGGCCCAGTGGTTGTGGGGGAGTGCGGTGACAGCCGCCGTCAGGTGACATTTCTTGGGGACGTGATCAACATGACCGCCCGTATTGAGGATGTTGCGCGGGAAACCGGTGCTGACAATCTCGCTTCAGCGGCGCTGATGGAATTGCTCGATGTGCCGCCATTTGTGAAGGTTGCCCCCCATGGGGCTTACGAATTGAGGGGATCAGACAAGAAATTCGCTTTGGTTCGCGTGCGCTTTGCGTAAGACTGCAATTCTATTGCACCTCATCATCGATTGTCGTCCATGACGGTTGAAACGCCCCCAAATTCTGCGCCGCCAAGCACAGATACAGATACAGATACAGGCACTGTTGCGCGCGGCATGATGCTGATGATTGCCGGCATGTTGATGCTCCCGCTGATGGATGGCATCGCAAAAGTGCTGGCTCTCAATTATGGGGTCACAGCGGGACAGACCGCGTTTGGCCGTTTTTTGACACAGGCCATTCTGTTGGGCGCATTTCTGTTGATCTTGCGCGGCCCTGGGCGATTATTGCCGCGGCATATCTGGGCCAATTTACTGCGCGGGGCGGTGATGAGCATGGCCGTGATGATATTCTTTGCCACACTGCGCTATATGCCGATTGCAGATGCAATCGCGGTGTTTTTCGTTGAGCCGTTCATCCTGACGATTTTGTCTGTGGTGGTGCTCAAGGAAACCGTGGGTTGGCGGCGTGGCCTGGCAGTGCTGATTGGATTTGGTGGGGCCATGTTGGTGATCCAGCCCAGCTACCAGGTGTTCGGTGCGGTTTCGCTCATGCCCATTGCAACGGCCACGCTGTTCGCCATCTATTTGTTGTTAACCCGCATTTTTGCTGCCGATGATGATCCCATATCAATGCAATTTGTGGCGGGTATCGGCGGCGTATTGATGTTGGCCTTCGTGGTCAGTCTGGCAACCTATGCCGGCATTGAGAATTTTGCCTCGCCCGAATTGCCGGAATTTGGCATCCGCTGGGGGTTGATCGCGGCCATCGGAGCGCTGGCCTCTATTGGCCATTTGATGGTGGTGATGGCCTTTCGATTGGCAAGTGCGTCTATCCTGGCCCCTTTCCAATATATGGAAATTGTCACAGCCACCGCGCTTGGTTACTGGCTCTTTGGTGAATTTCCCGATGGGCTGAAATGGATCGGGATATTCATCATTGTGGGATCTGGCATTTATATTTTCGTGCGTGAGAAATCCGTCTCAGAAAACGGCTAAATGCGCGCGGCATGCCATTTGATGTGGTCGGCCATGAAGCTGGAAATAAAGAAATAGGAATGGTCATAACCCGGTTGCATTCGCAATGTCAGCGGGATGCCCGCCTTGTCGCAGGCCTGTTCCAGCAGGTGAGGGCGCAGCCCATCGTCGAGAAACCCATCGGCCTCTCCCTGATCCACCAAGAACTCCGGGAAACGCGCGCCATCTTCTATGAGCAATGTGGCGTCATAGGCGCGCCATGCGGCTTGATCTTCTCCCAGATAGCGCGACAAAGCACCAACAGACCAACCGGCTGTGGAAGGCTGAGCGATTGGTGCAAATGCCGAACAGGATTTGAAGCGATCAGGATTTTTCAGCGCAATGGTCAGCGCGCCATGCCCGCCCATTGAGTGACCAAATATGCCCTGTCGATCCATATCAACGGGAAAGTTGGCAGCGATCAGTTCGGGCAGCTCGCGGGTAATGTAGGAATACATCCGGTAATTCTTGCGCCAGGGTTCTTGGGTGGCATCCACATAGAAGCCAGCACCGGAACCAAATTGCCAACTGTCTGCGTCGTCAGGTACATCATCGCCGCGCGGGCTGGTGTCTGGGCACACGATGGCCATTCCAAGTTCAGCGGCGGCGGCGCGGTATTCTCCCTTGTCCATCACATTGGCATGGGTGCATGTCAGTCCGGACAGGTACCACAGAACGGGAACCGGCCCGTCCTGTGCCTGTGGTGGCAGGTAGACGGCAAAGGTCATTTCGCAGCCGCACTCGCTGGATTGGTGGGTGTAGACGCTCTGGGTGCCGCCAAATGCACGCGCGGTTGATTTGGTTTCCATGCCTGTCTCCGTCATGTTTTGCTCGATTGTACCAAGCGGTCGAGTGCTTGTAGAAAATTGGATCGATCCCGGGGTTCGAAAGGCCGGTGTCGCGTTTGGCCCTGGGTGACTTCCCGGATGTGCTGGTTAAGCTCGCGCATGGCAAGCGCCATGCCGATGGTTTCCTCGGTAAATAATTTCCCTGTGGGACCAACGGCGCGGGCGTCTTTTTCCAATATGCGCGCCGCCAGTGGTATGTCCGATGTGATCGCAATATCGCCAGCCACCACATTGTCGGCGATCCAGTCATCGGCGATGTCGGGACCGGCTGGCACAATAATGTTTTCCACCAACGGGTCGCGCGATGGCCTCATGCCCCCGTTGGACACGATGAAAACCTTTAATGCGTAACGCTCCGCGACCTTCAAAACCTCGTCTTTAACCGGGCAGGCGTCGGCATCCACGAATATGCGCATTGGGTCAGTTCCCGGCGCGGGGCAGCGGGCACCGCAGATAAACGCCGGTATCGTCCACCATGAATTCGCCACGGCCACCGCGTTGCTTCGTATCGGCAAACCGCACCCGCATGCGCGCACGATTGCCGCTCAACAGCCATATCTCGCTGCCATTGGTCTGTTCGGTCTTTTGCACATTGGGTAATCGGATCAATGTGGCGTTTATGCTGTCGAGGCGCTGGAGATAGTTTTCCGTGCGATAGTAAATCAGATCGCCACGCAATTGGGTGCGCTTAGGCAGTTTCTTGTCTGCTGCGGTTTCGATTTTCAGGCCGTTCAGAGGGGCGATCCGCACGCAACGCTCAACGGATTTCGCGATGTCGTCTCCGTTGGGGTTAGCCGTTGCATCGCTTGCAATGCGCACCCAGGGGCCGATGATGAGGCTGTCCAGCTCAGCCTGCTCGGCTGCTGCCTTCTGTTCTTCTTCGCTGGTCTCTTCCACCTGCTGTTCCACAGGCTCTGTTGCCTCACCAGTGGTTTGGGCAAGGGACAAACCAGCCCCTGAGCAGATAAATCCGCACAGGGCCAGCAAGGCCAATGGCCTTGTGAGGACGGTGAGCCGCATCGGCCGCGCCTTAAAATTCGATCACAGAACGAATGGATTTGCCTTCATGCATCAAATCAAAGCCGTGATTGATGTCTTCAAGCTTCAGTTTGTGGGTGATCATGGGGTCGATGTCGATTTTGCCGTTCATGTACCAATCAACGATTTTTGGCACATCGGTGCGGCCACGCGCGCCGCCAAAGGCCGTGCCGCGCCAGGAGCGCCCGGTGACCAGTTGGAATGGCCGTGTGGAAATTTCCTGGCCAGCGCCGGCAACACCGATAATGATCGATTCTCCCCAACCCTTGTGGCAGCATTCCAAAGCCGTGCGCATGACCTTGGTATTGCCGATGCACTCAAATGAATAGTCTGCGCCGCCATCGGTCATTTCAACCAGGGCTTCGACCTGTTCATCGTGGCTCATGCCTTTTGGGTTCAAGAAATGGGTCATGCCGAATTTCTCGCCCCATTCCTTTTTGTCGTCATTGAGATCGACGCCGATAATTTTGTTGGCGCCGATCAGGCGCAACCCTTGAATCACGTTTAGGCCAATGCCGCCCAGGCCAAATACAACGGCATTACAGCCGGGTTCTGCCTTCGCTGTGTGAATAACCGCGCCAATGCCGGTGGTGACACCGCAACCGATGTAGCAAATCTTGTCGAAAGGGGCGTCTTCGCGCACTTTTGCCAGGGCAATTTCGGGCAGGACTGTGAAATTGGCAAAAGTGGATGTGCCCATATAGTGCATGATCGGTTTGCCATCGAGGGAAAAGCGGCTGGTGCCATCGGGCATGACGCCTTGTCCCTGGGTCACGCGGATGGACTGGCACAGATTGGTTTTTGGATGCAGGCAATAGTCGCACACACGACATTCCGGCGTGTAAAGCGGGATGACGTGGTCGCCTTTTTTCAGAGTCGTGACGCCTGGCCCCACATCGACAACAACACCGGCACCTTCATGGCCCAAAATGGCCGGGAAAATACCCTCCGGGTCCGCGCCGGAGCGGGTGAATTCGTCAGTATGGCAAATGCCGGTTGCCTTGATTTCCACCAGAACTTCGCCTTCGCGTGGCCCGTCCAACTGGACGGTTGCGATCTCAAGAGGTTTTCCCGCTTCAAAAGCGACTGCTGCTCTAACGTCCATCCGATTTCCCCTGTCAGGTGCTGAAATAATACAAGAATCTTATACGGGAATCTCGCAAGTGGCTGCCGCTATGGCAAGCAGGAATTTGCACCGCTAATCGCCTGTGGCGACAAATGGCGGGATTCACGATGGGTTAACTCCATCTTTTTGCAATATTTCAATTTGTCTGGACCATATTCACCTTCTGTTGGGGGCAAAAGCAGGGTGGAAAACCATGAGTGAACTGAACTTGCCAGAACCGATTCTGGCCATGTGCGAACGCGGCAAAGTGACGGCGGCTGATGTTGCGGAACTGCGCAACCAATTCGAATTGCGTGGTGAAATCTCCCTGCTTGAAGCGGAATCACTTTTTGCGCTGGACCGTTCGGCCCGGCAAAAATGCGCTGAATGGCAGGACTTTTTTGTGGAAACACTGGTGGACTTCATCGTCTATCAGGAAGAGCCAGAGGGCAGCATCAGCCCGCAAAACAGCGAATGGCTCATTCACTGCATTTCCCAAAATGGGATTGTGGATAGTCCACAACGGCTGGAAATGCTGGTCGCGGTCATTGAAACTTCGCGCGGCATTCCGCAATCGCTGATCGACCTTGCGATTGCGCAAGTCTCCCAGGCGGCGCACAAAAATCAGGGGCCGCTGGCGTCCAACCGTGCGGGCAATGGAATATTGGTGCGCCTGTTGAAGGCGCTGGAAGTCAGCTTGCGTCATGAAACCGGCCATGTGCCCTTTGACCGGGCCTGCCATTCGGCGTTTGGCGGCGGAGTTCCCGAACATAAGATGAGTGAAGAAACGGCCTGGCTCGCCAATCGTCTTGAACGCGACAGCCTGTATGACCCATCGCAGGTCGCTTTTATGGAGATGATCCGAGAGCGTGGCTTGCGTCTTGTGGAGCCTGCTGCGTAGGCGGCATTTTACGGCATCGTGGATTTGAATTGAAAAGGGGCAATGGAATTGATTTCCGTTGCCCCTTAATCATTTGCATCTGCCACGCATTTGGCGAGTTAGAAAAACTTGCGTTGCCACCAACCGCCTTTTCTGGACTTACCGGAACTTTCTGGCTCAGGCTCGCTGGCAGCAGCAGCTTCCGGTTCGGCAATCACCTCCTGTGATGCCTGGGCGGCAATCGTCACTTCCGGCTCACTTTCGTCAGACTTGACCCGGCGTGTATTACGCCGTGGCGGGCGAGGTGGCTCTGGTGCCTGCTCTTCATCGTCACCTGCTGTTGATGTATCAGCCGTAACGGTTTCCGTGGACTCAGCAGGTTCAGCCTTGGGCTTGACCTTGCGTGGTCGCGATGTGCGGCGGCTATTTGTTGAGTCTTGTTCGGCGTTTGCAGCAGTTTCCTCGTTATCTGCTTCAACAGCATCTGTTTCGTTTGCGGGCGATTCTGCTTCAGAATCGACGGCATCGGAGGCTTTCTTGCGGCGTGCGCGTGTGCTGCGCTTTGGCCGGGCATCTTCGGTGTCAGCAGTGCTATCTGCATCACTGGATTCCGGGGTTGCAGCCGAGGCTGGTTCAACGCTTACACCAGCTTCGGCAGTGTCGCCATCGGCTGATGCGCTGTTTGCACCATCTTCGGATTGTCCACCACCGCGCTTGCGGCGCCGGCGCTTGCGGCGTTTGCGTCCATCGCCTTCCTGGCCGTTTTCATCGTCTGAGAGTGCCCGAGCTTCGGGTTGGTCTGTGGAAGATGATTGCTGGGGAGCGGTCTCGTCGTCAGAATCGCGGGCAATGGTGTCCACCTGAACCGGGCCATCATTGACTGGTTTGCGGTTCGATAATTCGCCGCGCTCGATGATGCAGTTTTGTGCGCCAACGGCGTGGTCAACTTCAATGGCGATTGCCACACCGAAGCGCAATTCCAGATCGCTGATGGATTCCCGCTTGCTGTTGAGCAGATAGAGGGCGGTCTCAGTCGTCACCTTGACGGTGAGGTTGTGACGGGAGTTGCGGTTCAACTGGTCTTCAACTGCCCGCAATACGGCCAGCGCAACAGAGGATGACGAGCGCACATGGCCAAGGCCATCGCATACGGGGCAGACCTGTGTGGTGGATTCCAGCACGCTGGCACGGATGCGCTGGCGCGACATTTCCATCAGACCGAAATGCGAAATGCGACCCACCTGAATGCGTGCGCGGTCGTTCTTGAGTGCATCCTTGAGGCGCTTTTCAACAGCGCGAACGTTGCGGCGCTCTTCCATGTCGATAAAGTCAATGACGATGAGACCGGCGAGGTCTCGCAGGCGCAGTTGACGCGCCACTTCATCGGCGGCTTCAAGGTTTGTCTGGGTCGCTGTTTCCTCAACAGAGTGCTGACGGGTGGAGCGACCGGAGTTCACATCGATTGCTACCAGCGCTTCGGTCTGATCAATGATGAGATAACCGCCGGATTTCAGCGTGACCTGCGGTTGGAGCATGGCGTCCAACTGCGCTTCCACACCCATTCGGGTGAACATGGGAACGCGGTCTTTGTACAGCTTCACCTTTTTCACTTCATCGGGCATCAACATGCCCATGAAATCCTGGGCTTCGCGATAACCATCTTCGCCGGCGACCAGAATTTCGTTTGTATCCTTGTCAAACAGATCGCGGATTGAGCGCTTGATCAGGCTGCCTTCCTCATAGACGAGGCAAGGCGCGGTGGATTCCAGGGTCAGCGTGCGAACGTTTTCCCACAACCGCATGAGATATTCGAAATCGCGCTGGATTTCCTCGGAATTGAGTGACGCACCGGCCGTGCGCAAGATGACGCCCATGCCGGTTGGCACTTCCAGTTTGCTGGCAATGCCCTTGAGCCGCTTGCGGTCAGCGGTGTTGGTAATTTTCCGGGAAATGCCGCCCCCACGGGCGGTGTTGGGCATCAGCACGGAATAACGTCCGGCCAGGGAAAGGTATGTTGTGAGGGCCGCGCCCTTGTTGCCACGTTCCTCTTTCACAACCTGCACCAGCAAAATCTGGCGGCGTTTGATCACTTCCTGAATTTTGTAATGGCGGCGGCTTACCCGGCGGGTGGGGACTTCTTCAAGCGCGTCATCGGCCCCGACGACTTCGACGCTTTCGCCATCTTCGTCTTCATTGGATGAATCGGTCTCTGCCGGATCTGCCTTGCGGCGGCGGGAGCGGCTGCGCGAACGGGCGCGCTTTGGCTTTGTCTCGCTGGTTTCACCATCTGCATCGCCATTTTCGCTTTCGCCGGAAGCTTCTGCTTCCTGGGTTTCCGCTTCCTGAACGGTATCCTCGTCAGATTTCTTCTTGCGGGTGCGGCGGGTGCGCTTCTTGGGTGCTTCGGCGTCGGCTTCAACTTCGGTCTGCGCTTCAACCGGATTTTTAGCCGGGCTTGCCTCGCTGGACGCTTCGGTTGGCTCTTGGGCCTCTTCAACCTTTTTCTTTGCACGGCTGGTGCGGCGGCGCGGTTTGGGCGCGTCTTCTGCAACCGCTTCGGTGTTGTCACTGGCCGGTTCAGCAGCTTCAGCGCCATCGGCTGGTGCTTCTGCCTCTACATCGGTCTTCTTGCGGCGTGATGTGCGGCGTTTTGGCTTTGGTTTAGCGTCCGCCTCGTCGGATTCGACTGCCTGGGAAACCACGTTCTCATCGTCGTTTTCGGCGCCGATGCTTGTGTCATCATCGTCGCTTTCCTCGTCGGTGGTTTCCGCTACTGGTTCGGATGCGGGTTCTTGCGGGGCTTGCGCTGATTGTTCGTCGGTATCGTCTGACGCTTGCGTTTCGGCCTCATCACTTGCCTCAGCATCTGATTCCGGAGCAGCATTCTTTTTTCCGCCGCGGCGGCGCGAACGGCGTTTGCGGGCCGTTTTCGCCTCGGACCCGGCGTCTACCTGTTCGTCATCATCATCGGATGAGGCATTTTCGTTTTCTGCATCCTGACGGGCTTCGTCTTCTGCAGCCAGACGTGCATCTTCAGCTTCTGCATCCAGCAGGGCCTGCCGGTCAGCCATGGGAATCTGATAATAGTCAGGGTGGATTTCGCTGAACGCGAGAAAGCCGTGGCGGTTGCCACCATAGTCTACGAAAGCTGCCTGAAGTGAAGGTTCTACGCGGGTTACTTTTGCAAGATAGATGTTGCCACGAAGCTGGGTCTTGTGTTCCGATTCAAAGTCGAATTCGTCAATATGATTGCCGCGCACCATAGCGACCCGGGTTTCTTCCGGGTGGCTCGCATCGATTAGCATTTTGTTGTTTGCCATTGGATTGTCTTTCCGCAATCCGGCCAAGAGCGCTCAAATTTCGCCGGGGCCGTATACCGGGCCCGGAACTCATACAATTGGGTGCAATGATCGGATTGACTGTTTCTTGGACTGGCAAAACATGGACGTTTAAGGCCCGGTTATTTCCGGGGGTGTAAGTGGCGACAGGGGAGGTTGTATCAACCTTCCCAATATTCGAGCCGGGCAAGCAAGTCTGTGCGTGCATTCCGTAATGGAACACCGCCGCTGCATTCTCCGTCTCGTTCGCCTGCGCCATAATGCTCAGTCTCAGCCTAAATTGATCTTCCCGGTGGTGGACAAACAGGCCCCCACGGGTTGAACGGTGATGCGTGCCTTGGCACGCGAACCCGGTATTCAAATATGATCCGGGCGGTTTCTTCGCGAATCGTCCGCTCCTCAATGGCGGAATCGCAAATCTCAAATCTTCGGTAACCGCATCAGGCCGTGCTGGCCGGGATTTTGGTGGAAACCACCGCAATTTCAACCGTTCCCATCGTCAAGTCGTTGGGCAGGGGCCCGAACGCTACTTCGCAATGAAACGGAATAATCCCGACATATTCGCAAAGGCCATGTCGTTTAACCGCGCCTAAGATGTAGGCTTGCTGCTGCTTAAACACAAGCTGCAAATTAGGAAGGCGCATTTACCAGCCGGTGTGGCTAAATAGTTACCAGCCATTAACCATAACTTTGCTAGGAAATGGCCATGTTTCTAATCCGCATTCTGCTCGTGCTGGCCACGTTCGCGTCTTTTGGCGTTCCCGCTTTTGCGCAAACGCCGGCAATTGCCTTTGCTGCGCGCATCGTTGGTGACCAGACGCGCGCCCGGCTGATCGTTGATTTTGATCGCAAAATCAAGCACGAAGCTTATCTGCTGGACAATCCGCGCCGCATTATTATCGATTTGCCCCGTGTGTATTTTGGGCTGGAAGGCGAATCGGGGCGTTTGCCCAAGACGCTGGTGTCGGACATGCGTTACGGCACAATCTCGCAAAAAAGCTCACGCATCGTTTTGCAATTGAACCATACGGTGGTGATTGAAGACAGTCGGCTCAGTTCGGTGGAGGAGGGGCGCCGACACCGCCTTATCCTTGATCTGGTAAAAGCCGATCAGGAAGCATTTTCCAAAGCGGTGCGCGCCGAAACGCGCGATAAACCGGCAAAGCCCAAGAATACGGATGCCAAGGCGCAGCGCAAATATCGTGTTGTCCTGGATCCAGGGCATGGCGGCATCGATGGCGGTGCCATTGGCGGGCTGAATACGGTTGAAAAGCAAATCACGCTCGACTTTGCCCGGGGGCTGAAAAAAATCCTTTCCAAAGATGCCTATCTGGAAGTTCTGTTGACCCGGGAAGACGATGAATTTGTTAGTCTTTCTGACCGCATCAAGTTCGCACGGGAAAAGGAAGGCGACCTCTTTATCTCAATTCACGCGGATTCCCTGCGGCAGCGCAATATTCGCGGGGCGACGGTGTATACCTTGTCGCAAGAAGGGTCAGATGAGATTTCCAATGCGCTAGCCAAAAAGCAAAACCGCGTGGACCTCATTGCCGGATTGCATTTGCCGGAAGTGAAACAGGCCGAAGTCACGGATATTCTCATTGACCTCACGCGCCGGGAAACCAAAGCATTCTCCGAAAACTTTGCCAAACTGATGGTCGTTTCGATGAAGAATGATGTGCGTTTGATCCGCAATCCTCACCGGGCGGCAGATTTCTTTGTGCTGAAAGCGCCGGAAATTCCCTCGGTTCTTCTGGAACTTGGCTATTTATCCAATGAGGGCGATGAGAAACAAATGTCCTCCAAACAGTGGCAGACCAAAGCTGCCAATGCTGTTGCGCGGGCGGTTCGTGGCTTTTTTGCCCCCAGATTGGTCGCCCGGTGATGCATATTACCTTACGTCAGTGTGGTTGCAAATTCGCAACACGACCTGTAGTTAATCGCATAAGTCCTGCGCATTGCCCAACTATCACCCAATTGTTTGACCAATCGATGGTGCAAGCAATGCATGATCGTCAAATCGTTTCGATGCACGAAAGCGCCACGGCTGCATACTTCTAGGAATTACGCCCCAATGTTCTTGAGATTGTTTGGATATTTGTTTGGCATCGGCACAGTCATGCTGTTGCTCGCCATGGTTGGTGCCTTTCTTTACGCCAGCGATTTGGAAAAAGAGCTGCCGGATTATGAGGTGCTCAGCAAATATGAGCCACCGGTCACGACCCGTATTCATGCAGCTGATGGGGCGTTGATGGCGGAATATGCCCGTGAACGCCGTCTTTATCTGCCCATTCAGGCCATTCCAGCGCTGGTGAAACAGGCGTTTATTTCAGCCGAAGACAAGAATTTTTATTCCCACGGCGGTGTGGATTTTCCAGCACTTGGCAAAGCCGGGTTCGACTATTTTGAAGCCAAGTTAAGTGGACGTTCCGCCCGGGCGAGGGGGGCGTCAACAATCACCCAACAGGTGGCAAAGAACTTCCTGCTGACCAGTGACCGGACCGCTGACCGTAAAATCAAGGAAGCGATGCTCGCCTTTCGAATCGAGGAAGCCTATTCGAAAGACAAGATCATGGAATTGTATCTCAATGAGATATTCCTGGGTCTTGGCTCTTATGGAGTTGCCGGTGCATCACTGGCTTACTTTGACAAAACGGTTGGCGAACTCGATGTGCATGAGGTTGCCTATCTGGCGAGCCTGCCGAAAGCGCCAAACAATTATCACCCATTTCGCCACACCGAACGGGCGCTGGAACGGCGCAACTGGGTAATCAGTCGTATGGTTGCCAACGGCTACGTCACGCCCCAGCGCGGGGAAGAGGCCAAGGCCAAGACTTTGAGTGTTAATCCACGGCGCTCCAAATCCAAGTTCATCAAGTCCACCGAGTATTTTTCAGAAGAAGTGCGCCGCGAGATCATTGATCGTTACGGCACTGATGCGCTCTATGAAGGCGGCTTGTCGATCCGCACGACGCTTAATCCTGTCATGCAAAACCTGGCGCGCAGGGCGCTGGATGTGGGGCTTCTCAAATATGATCGCAACCGGGGGTATCATGGGGCGTTTGCCAATATTGAGCTTAGCGATGATTGGGGCAAGGATCTGATTAAGGTCACGCAGCTTATAGACCGTCCCGATTGGCGCCAGGCTGTGGTGTTGGGTGTTGATAAGGAATCAGCTCAAATCGGACTGCGTCCCAAACGGCTTGTCAGCCTTGCCTATTCCGACGAACGTGAAGAAGCGCGCATTTTTCTCAGTGATTCCGAATGGGCCAAACGCCTATCCGTCAAAGAATCCGGTAAGGACCGCCGTTCCGTCAGTGCCAAGGGGATGGATGAGTTTTTGAAACGCGGTGATGTCATCCACGTTTCTGAATCTTCGCCCGGTCGCTACGTTCTTGAACAGGTGCCGGAAGTGTCTGGCGCATTGGTGGCAATGGATCCGCATACGGGCCGCGTGTTGGCCATGCAGGGCGGGTTTTCGTTTTATGAAAGCCAGTTCAACCGCGCGACACAGGCAAAACGCCAGCCGGGTTCTTCGTTCAAACCGTTTGTCTATGCCGCCGCACTCGACAATGGCTATACCCCTTCTTCCGTTGTGCTGGATGGTCCGTTCAAGAAAGATCAGGGCGGTTCTTTGGGCATTTGGGAGCCGAAAAACTATGGCGGCAAATATGCCGGACCTTCAACCTTGCGTCTGGGGATTGAAAAATCCCGTAACCTGATGACCGTGCGTCTCGCCAATGACATGGGCATGCCCCTGATTGCGGAATATGCGCGCCGGTTTGGGATTTACGACAAGCCTATTCGGGGCCTTGCCTCGTCGCTTGGGTCTCGCGAAACAACCGTATTGAAAATGGTCAGCGCCTATTCCGTGCTGGCAAATGGCGGTAAGCGCATCAATCCGTCTTTGATCGACCGCATTCAGGATCGGTATGGCAAAACGATTTATCGCCATGAAGAACGTATTTGCGAAAACTGCCAGTCATCGAACTGGAGTGGGCAGGAAGAGCCGGAATTGCTGGACGAGCGTGAGCAGGTGCTCGACCCGATGACGGCCTATCAAATCACCTCTATGATGGAAGGTGTTGTGCTGCGCGGCACGGCCAAAGTCGTTGGTGGTCTGGGCGTGCCAATCGCTGGCAAAACCGGCACAACGAACGAGGAAAAAGACGCCTGGTTCGTGGGATACTCCCCCGATCTCGTGGTTGGCGTATTCGTGGGTTACGACCGGCCCGAACCGATGGGCAAGGGCAATACCGGTGGCGGATTGGCGGCGCCAATCTTTGTGGACTTCATGAAAGACGCATTGAGCGAAACATCCGCGATTGATTTCCGCGTGCCCGAAGGTATCAAGCTTTATCCGATCAACGCGAAAACCGGGTTGTTGGCCTCGGCCGGAAACCCCGGTGTGATCATGGAAGCGTTCAAGCCTGGCACAAAACCGCCGAACCGGTCTTCCATCATTGGGTTTGAAACGGATATGCTGCGCGGCAAGCTGACCAAGAATCCGACATCTACGAAGACAACGATTTCCGGGACTGGCGGTCTTTACTAGCGACAATTTGGTCGTTGCAGTCGACCGCTGGCTGTCTTTTTTCAAAAACTGATTCCTGCCCGGCCAAGGCCGATGGCAATTTTGTGTGCTTGTGCGGTTGCGCAAACAAGCGTAACGGCAAGCATAAGTCTTGAATGGCGGTTTGCCCTCCATGTTCCATTTTTACCGTGAAAACGCGCGCTGGTTGCTCGGCGGCATGTTGCTGACGCTGTTTTCAGCGTTTGGGCAAACGTCGTTCATTTCAATATGGGGCGGCGAAATTCGCGAAGCTTATCAGCTTTCCCATGGTGAGTTTGGCCGTGTTTACATGATTGCCACGCTTGCCAGTGCTATGACATTGCCGGTGCTGGGCAGACTGGTTGATGTGACCAGTGTGGCACGAAGCGCCGTGATCGTGATTACCATGCTGGCTTTGGCCTGTTTGCTGATGGCTGTTTCGCGACATGTCGCGCTGCTGGTGTTGACCATTTATCTGTTGCGCCTGTTTGGTCAGGGCATGATGACCCACACATCTATGACGGCCATGGGGCGCTGGTATGTGGCCAACCGGGGCAAGGCGGTATCGCTTGCCTCAATAGGCCACAATTGTTCTGAAGCCGTGTTCCCAACCTTATTTGTGGCGCTGGCACTCGCCACTTCCTGGCGCGGAGCGTGGTATATTGCTGCGGGTGCGCTGATGCTGGTGGCCCTGCCGCTGATTGTTGCCCTGATGCGGGTGGAGCGGGTGGCGCGAACCAAGCCCGGTGAAATCTCGACCGAAAATGAAATTGGTCGACAATGGACACGTGGCGAGATGCTGCGTGATCCGCTGTTTTGGCTGGCCTGTATTGGGGTGTTTTCACCTTCATTCATCGGCACATCGATTTTCTTTCACCAGGACTATTTGATCGAGACAAATGGCTGGGATCAGCAGGTCTATTATGGCTCGTTTTTCCTGATGGCGGTGACCACGGTGACGACTGGTTTGTTGACCGGCTTTGCGATTGACCGCTGGGGGGCCATTCGTATGTTGCCCCTGTTCATGTTGCCGCTGGGGGGTGCCTGCCTGTTGCTGGCGTATTTCTCGGCGCCAGTGGTGATATTCGTGTTCATGGTGCTGTTTGGTTTCAGCGCCGGCTTGTCACAACCGGTTTTTGGAGCGTTGTGGCCAGAGGTTTACGGCACCCGCCATCTGGGGGCGATGCGTTCGATTACCGTGTCATTCATGGTATTCATGTCGGCCGCCGGACCGGGGGTAACGGGGCAGTTGATCGACTGGGGCGTGCCGTTTCAGCAACAATTGTTTGGCATTGCCCTTTTCTGTTTTGCCACTTTTGCCCTGATGATGCTGGCGGCCAAGAAAATGGAACTGCGCCATCGCGCCCAATTT
Source organism: uncultured Rhizobiaceae group bacterium (assembly GCA_937930845.1). GTDB lineage: Bacteria > Pseudomonadota > Alphaproteobacteria > Rhizobiales > Rhizobiaceae > Pseudahrensia. The sequence continues at coordinate 306,010 of CALHBJ010000007.1, read as the reverse complement.
GCATGAAATCGTCGCGAGGGGCGATCAACCGTTGAGTTTTGAGCCCGTGTCCACTAAACGCGGCGCATGACCATTTCAGCATCCCCCACCGTTCGCTTTGCACCGTCTCCCACGGGGCGCATCCACATCGGCAACATTCGCACGGCCTTGTTCAATTGGCTGATGGCAAAACGTGATGGCGGGCAATTCGTGCTACGCCTCGATGATACCGACCAGGAACGTTCCACCCAGGAATTTGCCGATGGCATTGTGGAGGATTTGCACTGGCTTGGCATCCAGCCGGATGTGATTGTGAAACAGTCTGACCGTTTTGAACTCTACGATGCGGCGGCAGCGAAGCTGCGCAATCAGGGTTTGCTATATCCTTGTTATGAAACGCCCGATGAAATTGACCGCCGCCGCAAGCGGCTGATGGCGCGGGGCTTGCCGCCGGTTTATGACCGCAGCGCGCTGAAACTGTCGCCCGAAGACCGGGCTCGACTTGAAGCCGAGGGCAAGAAACCGCATTGGCGTTTTCTGTTGCCGAATTTTGCCGAGACTCCATTTGAGACCCGGCGCACCGAAATCCGTTTTCAGGACATTATGCGTGGTGAGCAGACCGTTGATCTCGCCTCCATGTCCGACCCGGTTCTGATCCGCGAAGACGGCACCTATTTGTATACTTTGCCATCTGTCGTCGACGACATTGATATGGGCATGACCCATGTTATTCGCGGCGGAGACCATATCACCAATAGTGGTGCGCAAATTGCGCTGTTTCGCGCATTGGGCGGGGCGGAGCCCACATTTGGCCACCACAATCTGTTGCAGGACGCAACGGGAGCTGGCCTGTCAAAGCGCAGTGGTGCCCTGTCGATTGCCAGCCTGCGGGACCATGGATACGAGCCCATGGCGGTTGCTTCACTGGCCACGCTGACGGGCACGTCCTTGCCGGTTGAAGCCTGTGGCAGTCTTGAAGACCTGGCTCAATTGTTTGACCCCAACACAATCTCGAAATCGGATTCAAAGTTCGATCCCGCCGACATTGGTGTGCTCAATGAAAAGCTGCTGCACCAGATGCCTTATGGCGTGGCACAGCCCCGGCTGGCCCAGCTTGATTGTGATTTGGGCGAAGCGTTTTGGAACGCGATCCGGCCCAATCTCAATCTGTTCAGCGAAGTTGCGCCATGGGCGGCAATGGTGCGCGGCAAATTTGAAGCCGCTCCGGTGGCCGATGAAGACCTGGAATTCCTGCAAACCGCAAAGAAATTGTTGCCGGCCCAGCCCTGGGCTGATGATGTATGGTCAATCTGGACAGGCAAGTTGAAACAGGAAACAGGCCGCAAGGGCAGGGGCTTGTTCATGCCATTGCGGCTGGCTTTGACGGGCCAGACCCATGGCCCTGAACTGGCGGACCTGCTGCCTATTCTCGGTTGGGAAGAAACGATTCGCCGATTACCCTGACGCCACGTCTGTCCCGTGCGACCTGCTGGTTTTGATTGACCGGTTGCAATTCGCGGATGCGGTCAAGGGTAAGACCGCCTTTTCGCGAGGCAAGGGTTTCTGGATCCTGGCCCTGGTCACCACGCCAAATCGGCAGGGCAATTTTGGCGATCACCTTTGAGCGTTCCTCTTCCGTTTGTCGTTGCAGCTCTTCCTGGGGCATCTGCGCCTTTTCGCGCTTCAACAGACGGTAGTTGCACGAACAACTGGGATTGTAAGAGGTTTGATAGGCAAAAGCGGTTGGCAGGGCGCTGTAGGGCTCTCCGGTGTCCACCGACACCATGTCTTCAACGCTCTGGCCGGCAGTTTTGTGATAATACAGGGCCATGGGCGTGCCGGGGCACAGAGCTTCACACGCCATGGCATCGTTTTCTGCAGATGTTTTCTGAGTTGAAAAACTGACCGGGAAATGATGGCCATCACAGGTGCGCACACACACGGTGCGCACGGTGTTGTAGTTTTTCAGCCGGTCTTCGGTGGACCGGCGGCGTTTGCCGTTAAGTTCTTTGCGATCTCTGCGCGCCTGTTCGCGGCGGCGTTTGGTGGAGGATTGTCCAAATATCTGTTCTGTAATCGACCGGCGGCGGGCTTCGCGGGTTTTAGCCACGCTGGAACCGCATCCGGCCCGACGCATGGCGCGCAAGATGCTGCGGCGCTTTGCCGGTGAAGCCGAAGATTTTCCCCGATTGCGCTTGCGCAATGAAGCAAGATTGTTGCGCATGCGCTTTAGCGTGCCGCGCAGATTGCCACAGGAAGAATGCGCCTCGCGGCGAAACAGACGCTTGTTTGCTGAACAGCCATAACGCCCCATGGCATTCTGCACTTTACTTATCTGCCGCTCCTGGGTGCGAATGGCCTTGCGGTATTTTTGCGAAACACGTTTTGAACCGCCACGGCTTGCCGAAGCCAACTGGATTTCCAGCCTGCGGCACTGATTGGATTCCGCACTGGCAGGTGATGCTGATTGTGCCAAACCCACCAGGCCCACGAGCAGCGCCAGCACAACAGCGGCGGCTGAAAACGGCCATGAATGGGAAATTGCGCGCAACAGGACAGTATCCTTCGTCAATCCATAATGTGCCGCAACGTCATATGCGCGGAACAATGCTCCCAAATCAATAGGCCGAACACTTTGCTATAGGGTTAACTGCAAGCGAGGTTAATGGGGGGATTTACCGTTGGGCCAGCCGTTGTGGCCTCGCCGCGCACCAGTCTGGATGCAAGGCAACACATCTGTGAACGATGGGCATTTGCAGCGTTCCTTTAACCCGAATATCGAATTGATCTGCCAACTCAACTGTCAGGTAAAAGGGTGTCTGGCCACTCTTGAGTGATCCCGGCCTGCGTCGGGCGTTCCAAAAACGTGGACAGAACAATATAGCTCTTAGTCGTTCTCACTCCGGAATATTGATATAGCTGTGCAAGGAACAATTCGAGTGAGTGGGCATCGCGGGTTCTGATTTTCAATATCATCCCACTATCTCCCGCTACCGAATGGATCTCTTCTACCTCTGGATATTCAATTATGTCCATCAGTTTGCGACTTTTGCCCCAGCCAGAAAATTCAACCAGAACAAAGGCCAGAAACGGCTTCCCAACTGCATTACCGTCAACGGCAATCGTAGTCTGCTTAATGACCCCAGATTTGCGCATTCGCTTTACACGTTCATGTACAGCTGGAGCGGACAAGCCCACAGATTTGCCAAGCGAAGCGTAGGGTGTGCCGGAATTGGCGATGAGTTCGCCTAATATCTTTCTGTCAAAATGGTCCATGGATGCCTGTTCTCCTGTGTGACGCAGAATCGTATACGTATTATAATCCTTAAAGGGATTTGTTATTTCGGCGAATATCATTCGGTGTATTCTTCAATAGCTGTATATAATTTTGAGAAAATACAATGATGACAAGAAGCATAAATGCGGCCAATGCACATGATCTGAACTCACAATATTCTCAAGCGATTGAAGTGAGCGGGCAGAAACGTACGGTCTATGTCAGCGGCCAGATTCCTGTTCGACCCGATGGCACAACACCCGAAACCTTCACTGAACAGGCAAAGCAGACATGGGCTAATGTTGAAGCGCAATTGAGGGCAGCAGATATGGGTTTGGAAAACATCGTGAAACACACGACCTTCCTTGCCAGCCGACAGTTTCGTGCCCAAAACACAGCTGTTCGCCAGGAGGTGCTCGGGGATCAGAAACCCGCTTTGACAGTTATCGTAACCGGAATCTTTGACGAAGGTTGGCTGTTGGAAATTGAAGCCATTGCTGTTGGATAGAGAGCGGTTTACTGGCTATCTTCCAGAGTTGCAGGGCGCATGATTTGGCAGTTCAACTGGTGCAAGCGCCTTGGGCTTGCAGCACCTAAAGCGTGCTGAGTAATTCCTGGATATTCTCCGGGAATATAGTCTCAGAAGACTGCGCCAATTCCTCTTTCGACCACCAGTGATGGGCTGTCATCACCTGCTTTTCGTGGTCCGTCCATTTGGCGTTACAAACAGTTTGGTCAAATGTGTGCACTACGAAGAAGCGTTCATCTGCCATGACAAATTCACCGTCCGGCATCTGAAGCTTAAATTTTCGCTGGGCGATTTCGTCGCCAACGCTATCAATGATGAGCCCTGTTTCTTCTTTCAATTCCCGAAGAGCCGTCTGTTGAAATGTCTCCCCAGGTTCCACACCACTGCCAGGAGTGGCCCAATAGATTTGGTCGCTCAGTGCGCCGCTTGTGAAGGTGAATCGAAAGAGCAAAACCCTCCCGGTTGGATCAAGAAGCAGCAGTCGGGATGAGGGGCGGCAGCGCATGGAAATATGGATAGCAACGATGAGAAACTTGGTCGAGCCGGGGAAAACCACCGAGGGGAGGTGGCAGCCCAGCGAGCAGGTGGGATTTAGCCAAAATGTTTGGCAGATAGTTTTCCTGTCCGCAGGAGGTGCTGGATGGCATATGATATGGACAGTGCATCGTCCAAGGCGTCATGCCCCTTTAGTGGCGGATGTTTGACGCCAAAATAGTCCGCCAAACCGCTGCTGCGGGTTTTATACAGGTCTTCGATCAGCATTCCTGCCTCAAGCAGCAACTGGCAGGCATTGCCAAATCTTGTGGCGGGAATTTCTGGTTCGATGCCCTCAATGTAACAACTGATGGCCATCATATTCAGTTCGTCCTTGCCCCAGGACCAAAGGTTTGCCTCACCTGCAAAGTCACCCAATTGCGAAATAGCCTTCGACAGCGCGATCCCGTTTTCCGATATATCAGCGGCGGTAATGCCGGTGAGGCGGGTGAAGAATGGGTCGATATTGTAGTCCTTACCCTCTCGTGTTTTTGGCGTGACGTATCGCTTAAACGTATCGAGAATTGGGAAATTCTTCTCAAGGCTGACCTTCACCGCACCAATTTGGGCAATGACCGGATCAGGGTCCAATGGCCCACACCAAAAACGTTGTTGGGCCCCTTCGCGGACAACGAACTCGCAGTCGAAAATAATAGCATAGGTCACAATAGTCAGCCTTTTCATCGCCGCATCTGCGCACTGGCACATATTGGCCTGGGACAGATGGTTCACAGCCGACTGACCAATCACCATTGCTGATAGTCAGCTTACCGTTTGAGGCACCAGCGGCGTTTTTACGAGCAGTACCGGTAATGGTCGTATTGCGCCCCATTTTTCCCGGATGCAACGGACGCCCGGCTTGGCATTGCACTTGGGTGCCGGAGGACGGTTCTTGAGGAATTCGTCCTTTGCCGGATCATAGGCCTCAACTGCGGTGTTGTAAGGGTCGTTGGATTCGCTTGTCACATTGGGCTTTTGAATCGTGTCACGTTTTTGCTTGGTCAGGGTTATTGTTGGGCCGGAACTGGTTTGCTGCGCATGTCGTATGGAGGCAGCCCTGCGCTGCGACTGGGTTGTGACGCGCCCTGTGGTCGGGTCTATTCTTTGCGTTCCCACATCGCGCTGTTGTGGCTGAAATGCCCTGCTGGTATTGGCGGCATTGCGCCCCATTTTTTCAGCGCGTTTGACACCATAACTGTCGGCAAAAAGACGGGCTTCCTTGCCCTTCACCGACGGATAATTGGCCCGGTAGAACCCAATATAGAAATTGTCCAGCACCTGTGACCGGCAACGCACCGCGGCCCGGTTAATCTGCAAGGCGCGCCGTTTGCTTTTGATGTCACCCACAGAGGCTTTGTTTGCCGGTGTCGCCTCGCTTTTTTGTTTGCCAAAGCTTTTTGTCTGTTTGCCCAATCGCTGGACATTTGGGGGGGCTTGAGCCCCCCGCCAGATCAAAATGCGTGGGGGAACAGGCCGCCATCCATCAGGATGTTTTGGCCGGTAATGTAGCCTGCATGTTGCGAGCAAAGGAATGCGCAGGTATTGCCAAATTCGCCTGGGGTGCCGAAGCGTTTGGCAGGAATTTCATCCGCCTGTTTTTGGGCGACCACTTCTGCGGAAATGCCCATGGACTGTGCCGCCGCGGCCATGCCGCCGCGCAGGCGTTTCGTATCCATTTTGCCGGGAAGCAGATTGTTGATGGTGACATTGTGGCTTGCGTAAAGCGGGCGTACACCTGCGAGAAAGGCGGTAAGACCGGCGCGAGCACCTGAGGACAAGTCGAGCCCTTCGATTGGCATCATGACGCTCAAGGATGTGATGTTGACGATGCGGCCAAATTTGCGCTCCGCCATGCCATCAGCCACCGCCTGGATGAGTTCAATGGGCGTGATCATGTTTTGCACCACGCCCTCAATCATCGCAGCACGGTCCAACTCGTTATAGTTTTTGCGCGGCGGGCCACCATTATTGTTGACCAGAATATCCGGGTTGGGGCAGGCGGCGAGTAATGCCTGTTGGCCTTCCGATGTGCCCACATCTGCGGCAATGCCGGTGACCTTGGAGCCGGTTGCGGCGGCAATCTCTGCCACGGTGGCATCCACATTGGCCTGGGTGCGGGCGTTGACGATGACCTCGCAGCCCGCTTCGGCCAGCGCCACGGCGCAGCCTTTGCCCAAACCTTCGCTTGATGCGCATACAATGGCCTTGCGGCCTGAAATTCCCAGATCCATTTTGATGTCTCCCAATCCTGTTTTATCCATCTTTCCCGTTTCGGCCCGCCTTGCCAATGGCAGAAACCGTCTCTGGGGCTCTTTCCCAGTGTTTTGCTTTGGCCTATCGAAAGGGTTGTGCGAATTTTTTACTACGGACAAAGCCATGACGACGCTTCCTGATTTTAGCGATATTGAAGCCGCAGCCCGTACGATCACCGGACAGGCAGTGCGTACGCCGCTGATCCGCAGTCAGTTGCTGGATGATGAACTGGGCGCGCGCATCTATTTCAAGGCGGAGTGTTTGCAGCGCACCGGGAGCTTCAAGTTTCGTGGTGCCTATAATGCCATGAGCCATATGCCGCAAAGCGCCAGGACCACCGGCGTTTTGGCCTGTTCATCGGGCAATCATGCACAAGGCGTGGCTGAGGCTGCTCGGTTGTTTGGCTATGACGCCAAAATTGTCATGCCCAAGGACGCACCCCAGGCGAAGAAAGACCGCACCATGCGCTCCGGTGCGGAAATTGTGGAATATGACCGCTATAGCGAAGACCGTGAGGGCGTGACGGAACAATTGGCGCATAATTCTGGAGCGCCGATCATCCACCCATATGAAAATTTTCATGTGATCGCCGGGCAGGGTACGGTGGGGCTGGAAATGGCCCAGGACATGAACGCCCTTGGCCTGATCCCAGACCATGTGTTGGTGTGTACCGGTGGCGGCGGCCTGTTGGCGGGTACGTTGTTGGCAACGCGCCACCATTTCCCCAATGTCGAGGTGCACCCGGTGGAACCTGAAGGCTATGACGATCAGGCACGTTCCCATGCCAGCGGCGCGCGGATGCGCCACAATGCTACTGAACCCACGGTCTGTGATGCCATTATGACGGAGATGCCGGGCGAGAATTCATTTGCCATCTGCAAGGACAATCTGGCTTCCGGTCTTGCTGTATCTGACGCTGAAGCGCTGGCTGCCGTTGCATTCGCGTTTCGGGAGCTTAAATTGGTTGTTGAACCCGGTGGGGCGGTGACGTTGGCCGCGCTGCTGGCAGGGCGGCTGGATGTGAAAGGCAAAACCATTTTAGCTACCCTTACCGGCGGCAATATTGATGAAACCGTGATGGCCCATGCGCTGGCCCAATAGGCGCATGCCAAACACAGAAAGAATCTCTTTTTGAGCGATATCCAAAAGGGCGGCAAAGCCCGCTTCCAGATCGATTCTACGACGGAAAATTCCTCCGGCACTGCCATGGTGATTGTGCCCTTGGTCAAGGAACGGAACGCCGATGCAGATGTCGGCGCGCGCTTGCACAAGCGCAGCCCGGAAGCGCGGCTGGAAGAGGCGGTGGGCCTGGCGCGGGCAATTGACCTTGAGATCGCCCATAGCGGCGCAATCAATGTGCCGAAATTGCGCGCTGGCACTTTGTTTGGCACCGGCAAGGTGGATGAAGTCAAAGGCCTTGTGGCGGCACTGGATGTGGGCATTGTGGTTGTTGACCATCCGCTCACCCCGGTGCAGCAGCGCAATCTGGAAAAGGCGTGGAACGCCAAGGTGCTGGACCGCACCGGGCTTATTCTGGAAATTTTTGGCGCACGCGCGCAGACCAAGGAAGGCCGGTTGCAGGTGGAGCTTGCCCATTTGAACTACCAGCGCGGGCGGCTGGTGCGTTCATGGACCCATCTGGAGCGCCAGCGCGGTGGTTCGGGTTTTCTCGGTGGACCGGGCGAAACCCAGATTGAAAGCGACCGCCGCCAATTGCAGGAGCGGGTGAACAAGCTCACCAAAGAGCTGGAAAAAGTGCGCAAAACGCGCAGCTTGCACCGGGCCAAGCGCAAGAAAATTCCCCACCCTGTGGTGGCACTGGTGGGCTATACGAATGCTGGTAAATCCACCCTTTTCAACAATCTCACCGGCGCGCAGGTTTTGGCCAAGGATATGCTCTTCGCCACCCTTGACCCGACCTTGCGGCGGCTCATTCTGCCGGAAGGTACGCAGGTCATCCTGTCGGATACGGTGGGGTTTGTGTCTGACCTGCCAACCCATCTGGTTGCGGCTTTCCGCGCCACGCTGGAGGAGGTGATCGAGGCTGAACTCATTCTCCATGTGCGCGATGTGGCCGACCCGGACAATGGCGCCCAGGCCGAGGATGTCTATTCCATCCTGTCGCAATTGGGCGTTGAGGAAGATGGCCACCGCAAGGTGGTGGAAGTGTGGAACAAGATTGATCTCATCAGCGATGACGCGCTGGACGCCATGCGCCAGACCCGCACCGGCACCACGCCTGGCGGCGATACGCCTCCGCTGCTGGTCTCTGCGGTGACAGGCGAGGGCACCGACGACCTGCTGGCATTGGTAGAACACCGCATCGCCGGTTCCGACAATGTGGTCGATGTGGAACTCCCTGTTGACCGGCTGGGCAATCTCAACTGGATTTACGAGAACACCCACGTCATTTCCCGCGACGACCAGGAGACCGGCGCCGTGCACCTAAAAGTGCGCGTGACCCCGCAATTGCTGGGAGATTTGCTGGGAAGAGCAGAACGGCTGGTGGCGTGAGGAGGGAGGCAATCGAGCAATATCGAGCATCCGCGTCGCATTGACCAATCAGGATCGTCACAAAATACCGCATGTCCTCAATGCCGTGCCTGCATTTTTGCATATAGATTTTTGATCAATTTGCTTGCGGTTGTTTCAAATAGCGGTGGGATGATTGCGTGGATTAGGGCTGCGGTTCCTGCGGCGAATAGGGTGATGGCGAATCCTGCGGCGAAACGGGCGTGTTGGAGATAGGTTTCGTTCACGCTGGCGGGATGGTCGATGAAACCGCGCAGGAAACTGCCGGATTTTTCTGATTTTGTGAGGGCCATGGTGTTCGTCTCTCCTTTGCCGGGCAGGGAAATGTTGCGTTAATGTGATTTGCAGATTGCCATGGACATGGGCGAATTTTGTCCCAATGATAGCGTATATTTGCGAATTATTGGGATAAAATCTCGCTATGGTGGAAAATTTGGACAAAACGGACCGCCGCCTCCTGCGGCTGTTGCAGCGGGATTCGACGCTGAGCATGGATGCGCTGGCTGAACAGGTGCACCTGTCGCGCAATGCCTGTTGGCGGCGTATTCGAAATCTTGAGAATAGTGGCGTTGTGAAGGGTCGGGTCACTTTGCTGGAAGCGTCTGCGGTGGGGCTGGACCTTTCTGCCTTCGTCATGGTGCGCACCAACCGGCATGATGAGGAATGGCTTGTCACGTTCAATCGAGCGGTGAGCGACATGCCCGAAATTGTCGGTGCCCATCGCATGGCAGGTGATGTGGATTATCTGTTGCGCGTGCGGCTTGCGAATATGCGCGAATATGATGATTTTTATCAGCGTTTGATCGCGCGCGTGCCCATTTCCGATGTTTCCGCCAGCTTTGTGATGGAGGATATCAAGGACACGACCGAATTGCCCATTTGAAGATGAGTTGCACATTGATTTTGCGTGATGGGTCCATCGTCTTTCGAGGCTGGGTTAGGTGATATTGTGAGGATGCCGGTTCGGGTGCTAGGCGATACGCGGGTCATGTGTGATCTATTTTGCAAATTGACGGCTGGGAAGTGCGATGCGCCATGTTGACGAATTCTGATCTGACCGAACTTGTGACCTTCCGCCGGGCATTGCACCAGCGCCCGGAGCTTTCCGGTGAAGAAGTGGAAACGGCGCGCACCATTGTGGCGGCGCTGGAAAAACTCGCGCCAGATCAAATTGTCACGGGTCTGGGTGGCCATGGGGTAGCTGCGGTGTTTGACAGCGGTATTCCTGGCCCCACGGTTCTGTTTCGTGCTGAGCTGGACGGATTGCCGATTGAAGAATTGTCTGCATTGCCCTGGGTCTCACAGGTGCCGGGAAAGGGCCATTTGTGCGGCCATGACGGGCACATGACCTTGCTGATGGCTCTGGGACGTTTGATTGCCCGCACGCCTGTGGGCAAGGGGCGTGTGGTGCTGATGTTTCAGCCTGCGGAAGAAGATGGCAGCGGCGCGCGGGCGGTTGTTGCCGATCCGGCCTTTGGTGACCTGCAACCCGATTGGGCATTTGCCATTCACAACGAACCGGGGCGGCCATTGGGATTTGTATCCCTGCGCGATGGGCTTATGAATTGCGCCTCCCAGGGGCTGGAAATCAAATTGACAGGTAAGACCGCCCATGCCGCTGATCCCCAGGATGGAACGTCTCCGGCCCATGCTGTGGCTCGCTTGATCGCTCAGTTGGATGAACTGGGAACCGGCGGTGCGCTGGATGAGAATTTCCGTCTTTCAACACTTACTCACGTGCGAATGGGCGAACCCACTTTCGGCATTGCGCCGGGGGAAGCGGTGATCAACGTGACCCTGCGCACAACACGCGATGATGCCCTGGACGATATGGCGCAAGCCGCGCGCTCACTGGCGCAAGACGCAGCGCAGGAATTTGGCCTCAATGTTGCTTTTGCCGATTGCGATGTATTTGCGGCAACGGTGAATGACGGCGAGGCCACGCGGGTGGCCGTGGCGGCATTGGCGGCACTGGACATTCCCCACGGGGATTTTGGCCTGCCAATGCGCGCGTCTGAAGACTTTGGCGTGTTTGGGTGGAACGCAAAATCGGCCATGTTGTGCCTGGGCTCTGGCGAAGACTATGCCGCGTTGCACAATCCGGATTTTGATTTCCCCGATGATCTCATACCTATAGGTGCAGCCATATTTGAACGGATCGCACGGGATTTATTAGGGCGCGCCTAGGGGCAGGACTCTAGGTCTTTGCCTCAACCCAAAGGGCTTCCATTGTATCGAGATCGGCCGATGCCATTGTGTGGCCTTTGCTTTCAATGTTTTCCTCAATATGGCGAAAGCGCTTGCGCACCTTACCGTTGCAGGACCGCAATGCATTGCCGGGATCCACATCCACATGGCGCGCCAGATTAATGACCGTAAACAGCAGATCGCCAATTTCCTTTTCCAGCGCTTCTGGTGATCCCGATTTAATTTCGTCGGTAACTTCTGCCAATTCCTCTTTGATCTTGTCGATCACAGCGCCTGGATCGTTCCAGTCAAACCCGGTCTTGACCATTTTTTGCTGTAATTTGAGAGCCTCCAGCATGGGTTCCATAGCTGCGGGTACATCATCAAGGATTGATTTTGCTGTGGGTTGATTGTCCAGCCCCATGGTCGCGCGTCTTTGGGCGCGCTCGGCCTTTTCTTCGGCCTTGATGCGCTCCCATGTGCCTTTGGCCATGCCAGCGTTTCGGGCGGTTTCGTCGCCAAAGACATGGGGGTGGCGGCGGATCATTTTTCGGGTAACACCATCGACCACATCGCCAAAATCAAAGGTTCCTTCTTCTTGCGCCATCTGGGCGTGGTAGACCACCTGCAACAACAGGTCGCCAAGTTCCTCGCGCAAATTCTCCATGTCGTTACGCTCAATCGCGTCGACGACCTCATAAACTTCTTCGATGGTGTAGGGGGTGATGGAACGGAAATCCTGTTCCAGATCCCACGGGCAGCCCGTTACAGGGGTGCGCAGGGCGGCCATGATTTCGATAAGGCGGGAAATGTTGCGAGAGGGGTGCATGGGTGTCCAGGCGGCAGGAAAAGCAGACCTTTAGGCTATCGCGCTTCTTCAATAGAGGGAAGCGGGCGCAGCGAACCGTTCAGGCATTTATTGTAATCAGCGCGCGCGGGGCAGGGTGTGTTTGATCAGTTCAACCATATGGGCGTTGCGCAAGCGTCCCGAGTTTTCGCCTAAAATGACGCCCACAACGTTTTTGCCGTTGTGGCGCACGGAGGTTACGAGATTGTAGCCGGAAGCGCGTGTATAACCGGTTTTGATACCATTGGCGCCACGCAACTGGTCGAGCACCTTGTTATGGCCCCTGATTTTACGGCCCCGGAAGGTGAATTCGCGCAGGCCAAAATAGCCAAAATATTTGCGATGGCGTTTTTGCAGGGCCAGGCCAAGCTTGGCCATGTCACGGGCGGTGGTGACCTGGCGCTTGTCAGGCAATCCCGATGCATTGCGGAATGTGGTTGAACTCATGCCCAGCGCACGTGCCTTCGATGTCATGGAACGGGCAAAGGCAGCCTCAGAGCCGCTCATGAATTCGGCTACGGCATAGGCAACATCATTGGCGGATTTTACTGCCAGCGCCCGCAGTGCCAGGTCTACCGTGATGGTTGAGCCGGATTTCAAATAGAGCTTCGAGGCCGGGCGGGCGGCGGCTTTGGCGGATATGGGGATGAGGGAATTGCGGTTGATCTTGCCGGCTTCCATAGCGTCAAAGACGAGATACATCGTCATCATCTTGGTCAGCGATGCGGGGAAACGAATGGCATCCGGGCGGGTTTCGTGCAGCACTTTGCCGTTCTTGGCGTTCACCACAATTGCCGCATAGCGCTGGGTGGGTGCTTCATAGGGTGCGCTGGACAGAGTCGATGTGGTAGTGCAGCCGGAAATCATAACCGCCGCCAGTGCCAGCATGGACAGGCTTTTGCCGGCGCGAATGTCTCGTAGGGAATGTCTTAGCACAGCTTTGGTCCCAACCCCGGGAAATGAATCACTTTGTCGCCCCTTGGCCTGCATAGCCGACCATGACCTCAATACATACACAGCGGGTTTCAAATCAATGAACAACCGGCCCCAGAACACGAAGGTGTGACGAAACGCACACTTCGCAAGTGCCTTCACGTCCGCCAGCGCGCCCTGGGCAAGCGCAATCAGCTTTGGGAAACCATGGCCACCGCGATGCGCGCTGCAAGGTTTGCGTTGTGGTGTATCAAGGCAATGTTGGTCTCAAGACTGCGCCCATTGGTCAGTTCCAGCATCCGGCCCAGCAAAAAGGGCGTGACATCCTTGCCGCTGATGCCCTGTTGCGCGGCTTCGCCCAATGCCTGTTCGATATATTGCCCAATTTCTGTTGCTGGGATTTCATGGTCAACGGGCACGGGATTGGCAATAAGTGTGCCACCGCCCAACTCCATCTGTGCACGGGCACGGGCGTGGGCCGCGACCTGCTGGGCAGTGTCGAGCCGCAATGGTGCGGACAGGGGGCTTTCACGCGACCAAAAGGCGGGGAATGTATCGCTGCCGATCACAATCACCGGAACGCCCTTTGATTCCAGCACTTCGAGCGTTTTGGGAACGTCCAGAATGGCCTTTGCCCCGGCGCAAACCACGATGACATTGGTCGTGGCCAATTCCTCAAGGTCGGCGGAAATGTCGAAGGACGTTTCTGCGCCCCGGTGCACGCCGCCGATGCCGCCGGTTGCGAATACGGCGATGTCAGCCATGGCGGCGGCAATCATGGTGGCGGCAACCGTGGTGGAACCTGTGCGCTTTTGCGACATGGCAAAGGCAAAGTCGGCCCGGGACAGTTTCATCACATTTTCAGCCTGGCCCAGGCCTGTGAGTTGATCGTCGGTCAGCCCGATCATCAAATCCCCATCGATAATCGCGATTGTTGCCGGTTCTGCGCCATTGGCGCGGACGATTTCTTCCACATCGCGGGCGGTCTCAACATTTTGCGGAAAGGGCATGCCGTGGGTGATGATGGTGGATTCCAGCGCCACAATGGGCGTGCCATTTTCCATGGCGGCGGCAACGGCGGGGGATAGTTGAAACTTCATGTCGATTCCATTTTTTGCGCTGGGAATTGCCAGCCTGATACGCCCCCGCGACAGATGAGGGCAAGGGGGCGGTGGCGGGAATTAGCTACCCATTGCGGGCGCATGGCGGCTTTGGGTCCGTTCATATGCCAATTGCGCTGCAAATTTGGCGGACAGGGTTTCATGCCACGGCCCTTCCACCTGCAGAACGGCGCTGGCGGCCCGCTGGCCATGGGCCAGACTATCGGCAAGGCCATGACCGTGCATGAGGCCATACAGGCAACCGGCAGTCAGGGCATCACCGGCCCCGGTGACATCGACGATATCGGTAACAGGCTGATTGGCATGGAAGGTGAGCTTACCGTCCTCTAGCACCGCAATGTCCCTGGGGCCGTTGCTGATGACCGCACGGGCCGTGCCAAGCTGGGTGAGGCATTGGCCTATTCGATCCATGTCATTTTCATCGCTGGTCCCGCACAGGGCGGCGGCTTCCGCCCGGTTTGTAAACAGCACATTCACCCGGTGCAGAACCGGCATGAGGCGCGGGGCCTTTGCCACGGACACCGTCATCGCTGCCCGGTGGGCTTTTCCAGTGGCGCATATGGCTTCCAGCGCCGATGTGGGAAGGTTGGCGTCTGTCAAAACCCACCCGCCGGGTTGATGTTTTGATAATTCATTGCAGGCCGGCGAGGGATCGAACTGCTCATAAATGGCCATATCTGCCAGCGCGATAATGAGGTCGCCGGAGGAAGCGAGCACGGATGTGTAGCTGGCGGTTGCGTGATCGGCATTTCGCTGCAAATGCACTTCAATGCCACGGGCGGTCGCGCATTGCGCCACAGATGTTCCAGACGTGTCTTCACCGACAATTCCCAGCAGACGGGTTCGCACCTCCATGGCCGCCAGAACAGACGCCACATTCAGGGCGGCACCACCGGGCATTTCGCTGAATTGTCCTGGATTGGAGGCGCCAAGGACGGTGTTCCCATCGATCTTGCCCCGTCGATCAAGATGGGCAGCACCAATGAGCACTATTTCAGGGGAAGCGGCGGGATCGAGCATGGGCAAGCCATACAATTGCCAAGGCGGTAGACCAAGCAAAACTTAGCCAATCGCCAAAACAACAGAATCGGGCACGGACAAATGGGCATGGGGGATATGATGGATGGGGGAGGTGTGAAGGGGGATGGTGTGGAATCTGTGGAACAAAAAATGATCAAACATAAATAAATGGTTTGATTTCAATTGGATAAATGGCTATTTACAAATGAGAACAAAATGTGTACAAAGAGAAAAATTGCAACCCCACGGTACCCGTGAAATAAGGAAATTCCCATGGCTGCTCCAAGCTTGAAATTGGTTGAGGAAAACAAAGTGGATAAATCAAAAGCGCTGGAAGCTGCTCTCGGTCAGATTGAGCGGGCCTTTGGTAAAGGTTCGATCATGCGGCTGGGCGCCAATGAGCAGGCTGTGGAGATTGAAACCATTTCGACCGGCTGTCTTGGGCTTGATATTGCCCTGGGCGTGGGCGGGTTGCCGCGCGGTCGGATCGTAGAGATTTACGGCCCGGAATCATCGGGCAAGACAACACTGGCGCTCCACGCCGTGGCGGAAGCTCAAAAAAGCGGTGGTATCTGTGCGTTTGTGGATGCTGAACATGCTCTTGACCCGGTCTATGCCCGCAAGCTTGGCGTTGATCTGGAAAACCTGCTGATTTCCCAGCCCGATACCGGCGAACAGGCACTTGAGATCACCGATACGCTGGTGCGGTCTGGTGCTTGTGACATTTTGGTAATCGATTCTGTTGCGGCCTTGACGCCACGCGCTGAAATTGAGGGTGAGATGGGGTCTTCCCTTCCTGGCCTTCAGGCGCGTTTGATGAGCCAGGCCCTGCGCAAGCTGACGGCTTCCATCTCACGCTCCAATACGATGGTTATTTTCATCAACCAGATCCGCATGAAAATTGGCGTGATGTTTGGTTCCCCTGAAACCACCACGGGCGGGAATGCATTGAAGTTTTATTCTTCGGTGCGTTTGGACATTCGCCGTATTGGCGCGATCAAGGACCGTGACGAGGTTGTGGGCAATCAAACCCGCATCAAGGTTGTGAAGAACAAGCTGGCACCGCCCTTCAAACAGGTCGAGTTCGATATCATGTATGGCGAGGGTGTCTCGAAAATGGGCGAATTGGTCGATTTGGGGGTCACCGCCGGGATTGTTGAAAAATCCGGCTCGTGGTTCTCCTATGACAGTCAGCGACTGGGGCAGGGGCGTGAAAATGCCAAGACCTTCCTGAAGGAAAATCCAGACGTGGCACAGACGATTGAAACGGCAATCCGGCAAAATGCGGGCCTTATTGGCGAGAAATTGCTGGATGAGCCCACGGGTAAGGACGAAGAAGGTATTGAGCCTGATTTTGACGAAGAAGCAGCCGGCGCCTCGTGATCTACGGGCGATACATGTTTTCGACTGCTTAATTTGATCGCTGTTTGATTGTTTAAAAGGGCTGCCGGGTGGGCGGCCCTTTTTGCTATTTTGGGCAGTCTTTGTGGGCATAAGGGTGGGTGTCGGGACGGCTTGGCATTGCTGGCACGATTTGCCGGTTGCTCAAAATGTGAAAGCAAGGGACGGATGCTGGCCATATCGAAGGTTGAAATTATTGCCTGAAACTGGTGAAAGCCTGTGACACTTTTGTTTCGATAAATGCAGGGAATGCCACGCATGTCTGATGCCAAAACGGGCGTTAACGAGATTCGGTCTACGTTTCTCGATTATTTTGAAAAAGACGGACACGCTGCGGTCGAATCCTCCCCGTTGGTGCCGCGCAATGATCCCACGCTGATGTTCACCGCCGCGGGCATGGTGCAGTTCAAAAACCTGTTCACCGGGCTGGAGACGCGCGACTATACCCGCGCTGCCACATCGCAAAAATGCGTGCGTGCCGGGGGCAAGCATAACGATCTGGAAAATGTGGGCTATACGGCCCGCCATCACACATTTTTTGAAATGCTGGG
This sequence comes from uncultured Rhizobiaceae group bacterium, assembly GCA_937930845.1. GTDB lineage: Bacteria > Pseudomonadota > Alphaproteobacteria > Rhizobiales > Rhizobiaceae > Pseudahrensia. The sequence goes on along the minus strand of CALHBJ010000007.1, from coordinate 288,846 downwards.
CAATTTTTCTTTCGGTGATTATTTCAAAGAACATGCCATCGAACTGGCCTGGAACCTGATCACCCGCGAATATGATGTGGACCCCGGCCGATTGATTGTCACGGTCTATCACGAAGATGACGAGGCCCACGGACTTTGGAAAAAGATCGCAGGGCTAAGTGATGATCGCATCATTCGCATCGCCACTTCGGACAATTTCTGGTCGATGGGCGATACCGGCCCGTGCGGCCCGTGCTCTGAAATCTTCTTTGACCACGGGGATCACATATGGGGTGGCCCGCCCGGCAGTGCCGATGAAGACGGCGACAGGTTTGTGGAAATCTGGAACCTGGTTTTCATGCAATATGAACAGGTGTCGAAGGACGAGCGGATCGCTTTGCCAAAGCCTTCTATCGATACCGGCATGGGGCTGGAGCGGATCGCGGCTGTGCTGCAGGGCACCCATGACAATTATGAAATTGATCTGTTCAAAGCGCTGCTGGCCGCCAGTGAAGATGCAACCGGTGTGGCGATTACGGACGAAACCCGCGCCAGCCACAGGGTGATTGTGGATCACCTGCGCGCATCTGGATTTTTGATTGCCGATGGGGTGCTGCCATCAAATGAGGGGCGCGGCTATGTGCTGCGGCGCATCATGCGCCGCGCCATGCGCCATGCCAGTTTGCTGGGCACCCGGGAACCGCTGCTTTGGCGGCTGGTTCCCGCGCTGGTGGCGCAAATGGGCGTGGGATATCCCGAACTGAAAACCAATCAGACATTGATCACCGAAACCCTGCGGCTTGAGGAAACCCGTTTCCGCAAAACCCTGACACGCGGCCTCGACCTGCTGGATACGGCGTCCAAGGGCCTGCGATCCGGCGACATGCTGGATGGGGATGTGGCCTTTAAACTCTACGATACTTATGGTTTTCCCCTTGATCTGACCCAGGATGCTTTGCGGCGCCGGGAAATTTCTGTCGACACTGACGCCTATGACCAGGCGATGGAACGCCAGAAGGCGGAAGCCCGGGCATCGTGGACGGGGGCTGGCGGCACTGCCGATGAAGCGATCTGGTTCCGTTTGCGCGAAGAGCATGGCGCCACCGAATTCCTTGGCTATGAAACCGAAACGGCGGAAGGTCAGGTGTTGTCCATTGTTCGTGATGGCGCGCCGGTGCCACAAGCTGCGGCGGGGGACGAGGTGATCGTGATCCTGAACCAATCTCCGTTTTACGGCGAATCCGGCGGCCAAATGGGCGACAGCGGTGAGCTGCGCTGTGGCGAGACCATTGTTGACATCAGTGATGTGAAGAAAAAGGCAGACGGCCTGTTCCTTCACGTTGGCAAGGTGCGGCAGGGGCAATTATCCGTTGGTGACGGGGCGTTGCTGGAAGTGGATCGCGACCGGCGCAGCCATTTGCGCGCCAACCATTCGGCGACCCATCTGGTTCATGAGGCTCTGCGCCAGGTGCTGGGCGATCATGTGAGCCAGAAAGGTTCTCTGGTCGCGCCGGAAAGGTTGCGCTTTGATTTTGCCCATCCCAAGCCGGTTGAGAGCGCCGAGCTGCAGGCGGTCGACGCCATGGCAAACGCCTATGTTTTGCAAAACAGCCCGGTGAACACCACGTTGATGGCGGTTGACGATGCCATTGAACTGGGTGCCCAGGCGCAGTTTGGCGAAAAATATGGCGATGAAGTGCGGGTTGTATCCATGGGTACGACCATGGATGGCGATGCGGCGGGCAAGCCCTGGTCGCTGGAATTGTGCGGCGGCACCCATGTGAACCAGACCGGCGATATCGGCTTGATTACTTTTGTGGGTGAGTCTGCTGTGTCTTCCGGTGTGCGGCGCATTGAGGCGCTGACGGGACAGGCGGCGCGAGATCATTTGTTGCACCAGGATGCAACTTTGCGTGCGGCGGCGGCGACTTTGAAATCAGCGCCCGGCGATGTGCCCGCGCGGGTTGCAGCACTGATTGACGAGCGCAAGAAACTTGACCGTGAATTGGCGGATTTGCGCAAACAGATCGCCATGGGCGGCGGCTCTGGCGGCGCGGAAAATGCTATTGAAACCGTGGGCGATGTGCAGTTTTCTGCGCGCATCGTGTCAGGAATTTCGCCCAAAGAACTCAAAGGCCTGGTCGATGAGGAAAAATCGAGACTGGCCTCTGGCGTGGTGTTGGTGGCAACGGCCAGCGAAGATGGTAAGGCTGCGATTGTGGTGGGGGTGAGTGCGGATCTCACTGATCGGTTCAACGCAATCGACTTGGTTCGCGTCGCGTCCGAAATTGTGGGCGGCAAAGGCGGGGGCGGGCGACCTGACATGGCGCAGGCCGGTGGTCCCGATGGGGACAAGCTGGCGGCGGCAGTTGATGCGGTGCGCGCCGCACTTGGCTGAATTCAACTGACAATCTGGACGCAGTAACCTGGACGCAGTAACAAATAAAAAAGGCCCGCTGATCGAACAGATTAGCGGGCCTTATTAATTTCATGCCTGTGAAGATTAGCTCATGGCTTTTTGCAGGCCTTCATCCACCTTGTCCAGGAACCCAGTGGTGGACAGCCAGGGCTGATCGGGACCGATGAGCAGGGCCAGGTCTTTGGTCATGTGCCCGCCTTCAACGGTATCGATGCACACACGTTCCAGTGTGTCGGCAAAATTCTTGAGGTCGTCATTGCCGTCCAGCTTGGCACGGTGTGCCAGGCCACGGGTCCAGGCAAAGATTGAAGCGATCGAGTTCGTCGATGTTTCCTCGCCTTTTTGATGCGCCCGGTAGTGGCGGGTAACGGTGCCATGGGCGGCTTCTGATTCCACAGTTTTGCCGTCTGGAGTCATGAGCACGGAAGTCATCAGTCCCAATGAACCAAAACCCTGGGCCACGATGTCTGACTGCACGTCACCATCGTAGTTCTTACACGCCCACACGTAACCGCCGGACCATTTCAGCGCCGCGGCAACCATGTCGTCGATCAGGCGATGCTCGTACCAGATTTTTTTGGCTTCGTATTTTTCCTTGAATTCAGCTTCATAAATTTCCTGGAACAGGTCTTTGAACTGGCCGTCATAGGCCTTCAGGATCGTGTTCTTGGTGGAAAGGTAGCAGGGAACGCCGCGGTTCAATGCGTAGTTGAGAGAGGCGCGGGCGAAATCTCGGATTGAATCATCGAGGTTGTACATGCCCATAGCAACGCCGGATGCGGGGGCGTCGAACACATCATAATCCTGCGTGGTGCCGTCTTCACCGACGAATTTCATGGTCAGCTTGCCGGGGCCGGGAAAGCGGAAATCGGTTGCGCGATACTGGTCGCCATAGGCGTGGCGGCCTACGATGATGGGCTGTGTCCAGCCTGGCACCAGCCGGGGCACGTTTTGCATGATGATGGGTTCACGGAAAATCACACCACCAAGAATGTTGCGGATTGTGCCGTTTGGCGAACGCCACATTTTCTTCAGGCCAAATTCCTCAACACGGTCTTCGTCCGGGGTGATTGTCGCGCATTTTACACCGGCACCAAATTTCTTGATGGCGTTGGCTGCGTCGATGGTGATCTGATCATCGGTATCGTCCCGGGCCTGAATGCCAAGGTCATAATATTTCAGATCAATGTCGAGATAGGGGTGGATCAACTTGTCTTTGATGAACTGCCAGATGATCCGTGTCATCTCATCGCCATCCAGTTCGACGAGCGGATTCTCTACCTTGATTTTCGACATATGCATGACCTTCGCTAATAAACAGGGGTTTGTTGGGGTGCTATATTGCAGCACAGCCCACAGCTGGCGGCTCTATATCATTGCTGGCGCGCTTGGCAAACCGGCACAATGGGAAAAGGAGATTTCAGCGGGCTGGAAACAGCCGTGCTTTTTGCATGGAAGTTAAAATCTTGCCCAGTTCCTCGCCATTTATAGGCCATTGGTTTTCGTCTTCAGAACGGAATGCGGGTGCGCGCCACTCGCGATAAAGACGCACCGCAGTGGAGCCACGCTGCATTACCACAAATGCGGCGAGTTCCCCCTGGCTTGGATTGTTGGCGTAGCTGCCACAGGCGATGATCAACAGGAATTTCGTGTCCGTGCCGCGCCCTGGGCGCACCGTGGTGTTGGAGGGGCGGCATCCGGCACGGAAACCGCCAATGATTTCGCGCACATGACCGCGGATGCCATGGGGATAATTTTCCTGTGCCAAAATGGCGTAGAGGTTTTTCCAGTCCTTCTTATTCTCTCCCTTGGGCACCATTTCCAGATGAAATATGGCCCGCTGCTGGCCGCGCGAATAATTTGTGTCTGCCAAAGGGTTGGTTTCCCGGTCTGGGGTGGTCCAGTCGGGCAGGGGGTAGATCAATACACTGTCAAATAACCGGATTGTCCCGCTCATCGAACGGAAATTGGCACCTGGCCTTGCTGGAGATTGCGGGGCCTTGGGCATCAGCTCATCAAGCGTTGGTTCGCTGGATTGTGCAATGGCCGCAGGATTGATGTTCGTTGCAACAAGGGCGGTTGCGAAGAGTAAAGCTGGCAGAAGTTGTTTCATTAGGGCATGAGGCCGCGATATAGGAGTTTGCTGCTACTTCATTGCACATAGTCAGGATAAAATCATGGCAGGTACGGATCGTCGCCAAAATTTGATCGCCGAAGGGCCGGTCATTGTGTTGGTCAATCCACAATTGGGCCAGAACATCGGCGCCGCTGCGCGGGCGATGGCCAATTTTGGGCTGGCGGAACTGCGCCTTGTGGACCCGCGTGATGGCTGGCCCAATGAGGACGCCCGTGCAAATGCGGCTAAGGCTGATCATATTATTGAGGGTGTGCAGGTGTTCGATAATCTGCGCGAAGCGATTGCGGATTTGTCTTTCGTATTCGCCACAACCGCCCGGCAACGCGAAATGCTCAAACCAGTGCGGGGCCCGGACGAGGCGGCTGATGAATTGCGGGTTAGGCACACTCGCGGCGAGCGGGTTGGCATTTTGTTTGGCCGGGAGCGATGGGGGCTGGAAAGCGTCGAGGTCGCTTTGGCGAATGAGATCGTGACATTCCCCGTCAATCCGGCATTCGCGTCGCTCAATATTTCCCAGGCTGTACTGCTGATGAGTTATGAATGGATGCGTTCAGGATCTGCCGAATTGCCGATCGGTGAACCGCCCAGTCTTCCCGCGCGAAAGGAGGATTTGTTCGGCCTGTTTGATCATCTCGAAGAAGTGCTCGACCGGGAAAATTATTTCCGACCGCCGCACAAACGCGCCACCATGGTGGAGAATCTGCGCAATATTTTCCAAAAGGCGCAGTTGAGCCAGCAGGAAATTCATGCGCTGCGTGGAGTTGTTGCCACGCTGGAAGGGCGCAAGACGCGGCCCAGAAAAGATCGTTAGACGGTCTCGGTTAGCGGGGAATCCATGCCTTGGTTGCCCGCGATCAAACGCCTCAAACTACGTGCGCACTTTACAGGGCTGTTGCGGCTCCGTATCTGTTCAGCTGGGAATTCAGCCACGACAAAGAGAGCCAGATGCGCGCAGAAATGCAAACCCTTGCCGACGAGATTACCCAGGCGATCAGCCTTTTGCGGCGGCACCTTGATTGGGAAAAAGCAAACGCACGTCTGGTGGAATTGAACGCGGCGGCGGAAGACCCTGAATTGTGGAACGATGCGTCTAAAGCCCAGTTGTTGATGAAAGAGCGCCAGACGCTGGAAGCCAGCATTACGTCAATCAATTCTCTGGAAAGCGAATTGGGCGATTCCAAAGACCTTATTGAACTTGCCGAAATGGAAGATGATGCGGCCGTGCTTGCGGAGGCCGAGGAGTCGCTTCGTCAACTGCATGGGGAGTTGGGCAAACGCCAGGTTGAAACTTTGCTGTCTGGTGAAGCGGATGCAAATGATACCTATTTCGAAGTCCATGCCGGAGCAGGCGGGACGGAGTCCAATGACTGGGCGAATATGCTGTTGCGCATGTATGTGCGCTGGGCTGAACAAAGCGGCTACACAGTGGAAGTGCAGTCAACGACAGCAGGCGACGAGGCGGGAATTAAAAACGCGACTGTGTTGGTCAAAGGGCACAATGCCTATGGCTGGCTCAAAACCGAATCGGGTGTGCATCGGTTGGTACGCATATCGCCCTATGACAGCAATGCACGGCGCCACACCTCGTTTTCATCGGTCTGGGTGTATCCGGTCATTGATGACAATATTGAAATCATCGTGCCGGATAGTGAAATTCGCATCGACACATACCGGTCCTCCGGTGCAGGCGGGCAGCATGTGAACACGACGGATTCCGCGGTGCGGATCACCCATATCCCCACGGGAATCGTGGTGACATCCTCAGAGAAGTCGCAACATCAAAACCGTGCCAACGCGATGAAGGCTTTGAAGAGCCGTCTCTACGAGATGGAAATGCAAAAGCGCAATGAGGCTACCCAGGCAGCCCATGATTCGAAAACCGATATTGGCTGGGGACACCAGATCCGCTCTTACGTTTTGCAGCCCTATCAGATGGTGAAAGACCTGCGCACGGGTGTGGAATCCACTAACCCTACGGGTGTTTTGGATGGCGATCTGAATGCCTTCATGGAAGCGGCGCTCGCCCATCAGGTGAGTGGCGAAGACAAAGTGATTGAGGATGTGGAATAGCTGGCGTTCAGGCCACTCTCGCTGCGGCCAGGTTTGCCAGTGATTCTATAGAAGCGGTTTGAGGTGTTTTTCCAAACGCACGTAGTGGATTGGATTGAGCACCCGGCCTTTGCGGCGCACTTCGTAGTGTAGGTGAGGTCCGGTTGAGCGCCCGGTACTGCCAACCCGGCCAATGCGCTTGCCGCGTTCGACCTTCTGGCCAACTTTTACGTGAATGCGGCTAAGATGGGCATAGCGGGTTGTAATACCGCCGCCGTGATCGATCTCGATCAAGCGGCCATACCCGCCGGACCTGCCTGCCTTGGTGACGGTGCCGGACGCGGTTGCGATGACGGGCGATCCGGTTTTCGCCTTGAAGTCCAACCCGCCATGAATAGCGCGGCGCTTGGTGAAAGGGTCGCGACGACTGCCGAATTTGGACGAAATGGGTTTGCCCGGTGCGGGGCTGCCATGGGGCAGGCTCTTTGCGGCGCGGCGCACGATTTCCAGTGTTTCCAGGGAGGCGTCGAGGGCTGAAACCTGATCGCTGAATTGTCCCAGGCCTTTCAGTTCAATCAAGGGGCCACCAACTGCGGCTGTTTCAGGAACAGAGACACCTTGCCGTTTCAGGATGGCTGCCAGTTTTCTAAGCTTGGACTGGGCCGAACGGTGCATCTCGTTCAGTTCCTGAAGCTGCGCCCGTTCGGTTTCTTCCAGCGTAGCCTCAACAGTTTCGAATGATGAGGAAAGTGATGCAGTGGTGACCTGTTCAGTCTCAGCAAACGGCGAATGCGATCCGGCAAGGGAGCCAAGGCGCAGGCCTGACGGGCCGGATTTTACTTTCGGTGTGGCAAAGGTCGATGTTGCAGCAGCGTTGGCCGCTGGCTGAATGCCGGCCGGGCTGAGCAATCGCCGCGACCCCAGGGTCTTTTGACGGACCAACAGCTTGTTGACGCGGTTTTCAACCGATCTTTGGTCGATGAGCTGGCGGCTGGTGACGAGATCAACCTGGCTGCGCAGTGCCGAAATTCTGTCTTCATAGGCCTGCTGCATACGGGCCTGCCGGGCCAGCGTTGCGCCCATGATGTCATCGCGCAACACCATGTAGGAGACGGCAGTGAAAAGGATCGTCAGCGCCAGCAGCCCGGTTAAAAATCCTGCATAGGGAAAACGCTTTGTGCTCAACTGCAATCGAGCAGCTTTTGAAACTCCACGCGCGGCGGTGGCGGGAGAAACCGGGGATGCCGGGTGCAATGCCTGATGGTCGCTTTGATGCGCGGGGAGGCCTGTGGGAGTGTTGATGGAGCGATTCATACAAACTTTTGGACAATTACTGAGCCCTCAAATTATCTGCCAGTATGGTTAACACTTCCTTTCCCGCCGCCGCGATCCTGACAACTGCAACTTTGAAGACCCGTTGCGGGTTTTAATTCGTCACGTTCCTGCGCTGGACAGGGTTCTGTAAAACCCCGGTGTCAGGCCAGCCCTTGCCCGTGCCATGTCGTTAAATGGTGGTTTTAGGCTGCCGCGAAAGTGTTTGCGCACCAATTCCTGGAATGCGCCTGCCGGTTCACGGCCTTCCTTTTGGCACAAATAGCGAAACCATTTGGCACCCACCGCGACATGGCCCTGTTCATCGCGATAGATGATTTCAAATATTCGGGCGCTTTGTTCATCTCCAATATTGCGAATTTTGGTGAGGAGTGCCGGTGTGATATCCAGGCCACGGGCTTCCAGGATCAAGGGAACAACCGCCAGCCGCGCGGTCAGGTCGTGGCCGGTTTCCTGGGCTGCTTCCCACAGACCATCATGGGCATCGAGGTCGCCATATTCGCCGCCAAGTTCATTAAGGCGTTGGCGCAAAAGAGAAAAATGCTTCGATTCTTCCAGAGCGACCTGCACCCATCCATCAAAAAATGAACGTGGCATGCGCTTGTCGGCAAAGCGCGCAACAATGTCCCAGGCAAGATCAATGGCGTTGAGTTCAATATGGGCGATGGCATGGAGCAGGGCGAAACGGCCCTGCAATGAATTCAATGATCGTTTCTTCATCTTACCCGGCGGCACCAATGCCGGCCGCGCCGGTCGCCCCGGTCTGTCAGGCGGCACCAGGGTTCTGTCACCGCCCAGCCCCAAAGTGCCATTGAACCACTTGCGCGCCGCAGCGCGGGTCAGCGCGACCTTGTCGTCAAGGTTAGATGAAGAAAGGGCAGCCACGGCGGCCTGTTTAAGCGATGTAATTTCCACATGGGATTCAGTCGCAAGTCGCCAGTTTTCAGGCCATTCTCCATGGCGAAACAGGGCATCTGAGATCGAATTTGCGGTCACGAGATCAACATCTATGCAAAATGCTGGCGCGCCGCTTCCAGCACGGCTTCCACATGGCCCTTCACTTTGACCTTGCGCCACGCCTCAACAATTTTGCCGTTGGTATCCACCAGAAAGGTCGACCGTTCGACGCCCATGTATTTTTTGCCATACATGCTTTTTTCAACCCAAACGCCATAATCGAGCAGAGTTTTGGTGTCTTCGTCGGCTGCAAGGGTTACGCCCAATTCATGTTTTGCGATGAATTTATCGTGTTTTGCGGCGGAATCCGGGGACATGCCAATGATTTCGACACCCAATGCTTCGAATGCGGCTTTCGCTGCGGTGAATTCAATGGCCTCGGTTGTGCAGCCTGGTGTGTTGTCTTTGGGGTAAAAATACAAAACGGCGGCTTTGCCGTTTGGAAAACTCAGTGTTTTTCCGTCCTGGATTGGCAGTTCGAATTTGGGGGCTGTGTCACCGATTTCTGGCATCTTATGTCTCCAACAGAATTGGGCGCTTTGCCCCTAAAATGAACATACTCTTTTCACAACATTGACGGGAACAGGCAAGCCGCCAACACGTCGCAATGCCGTAGGAAATATCTAAAAGTCGGGAACCACCGAATAATTGATCAGCTTGCGAACACTTCATCGGACAAAAATTTGCGCTTATGCTCTAGAACGCGATACGAGGGGCCACGATTCGCCGGCCGAAAGGCAAACACTCAATGATTGATCGGCTGGACAACAGCGACCGACCAGACCTGAATGTCCTGCCTTCTGCCCAGATGCAGGAGGGCAGACCTGTATCTGGTAGCGGCAGAGGCATTCGCCGGCGGCGCAGTCTGCTTGGGCTGATTGCCCGCGTTGTGCTGACTTTGGGGCTGATTGCTGTTCTAGGCGCCGGAATATTGGTCTTTGTGGTGTCGCAGGGGCCGATTTCCAGCGAAGGCATAACAACCCGCATCGAAGATCAATTGTCCGGGCTTCTTGGCGACAATCATCAGGCCAAGATTGGTTCCACACACATCGCTTTTGGCAAAGACGGGTTGGTCAGTGTTGAAGCGCGGGATGTGAAAATTTTGCGCGCGCATAAAACGACCCTGGGTGTTGCGGAAGTGGTGCGTGTGCAATTGAAACTATCAGCGCTGCTCGTTGGCCGCCTTGAAGCAAGGCGCATTGTTTTGCACCGTTCTGCGGTTTCCCTTTTGCCGCATTTGCCACAGGAGGCCCGGGAGGGCGGACCCATCGGCTTTGGCGCGCCGGACATGAACAATTCGTTGCGCCAACTTGCGGTATCTTTGGATGCGCTTTTGGGAGCGGTCGAAAAAGCCAAACTCGACAGTGTGGAATTGGATGACACGGAAATAATTGGTTTTGAATCCCTTGGCATCCGCTCCCCTAATGCGCGCATTGTTCGTGCCCGACTGGATCGCAATATCAATTTTCAAAAAGGATTGTTTCTCTCCGGCGTATTGGAAACGGAGCACAGCAACATTCTGCTCGATGGGAGCTGGACTGAGCGGCCCGACCTTGGCCCGGTATTGACGCTGAAAACATCCGGGGCCCGCATTGATGATTTCCTCAAACGCAGATTTGCCGGGGATGTCACATTATTCGATTTCAACAGCCCCATTTCACTTGTTGCAACTTTGCCATTTGATGCCACCGGTGCGCCTGCTCAGGCGCAGGCTCAGATTTCGCTGGAAGAGGGGAGTTTGAAGCTTGGACTGAGCCATACCTCGCAAGTACAAAATGCCCAGTTCAACATTCGCATATTGCCCTCGCGCAATCAGATCGTGATGGAGAAATCTCCCATCCAGTTCACCTCCGCAGAGACGGTGATGGTGGGCACTTACGTGTTTCCCGAAGCGACTCAGGATCAAACGTCGGGCGCTGTGGTTAAAATTCCTGGCCGGTTTGAAATTCAGGCTGCCAATATTGTCTCCCAAGCCATGACGCAATCCCTTCCGGCTGCGCGCGGGCGGTTGACCGTTGGTGGCAAGGTGGGGGATGGCACATCGCTGATTTCCATGGAGAGCATCCAGTTGGAATCCGATGGCGGCAATGCGGTGGGGAACGGGGCGATTTCGATAAAAGATGATTTGCTCAACCTCAAGCTCGATCTTGATATCGAGAAGATGCAGGTCGCCACGTTCAAGCAATTCTGGCCGATGTTTGTGGCACCGAAAGTGCGCACCTGGTCCAATGAAGCGCTCAGGGGCGGCGAACTTCGCAATGCCAGCCTGCGCGCAGATTTGCCGTTTCGCTCATTTAGACCCGGCACACTGATTGCGGATGAACAATTGCGCGCAACTGTGCCTGTTGTGGGAGCCAGCGTACGTACCGCCGGAGATCTTCCCTGGCTGGAAAATGCCAATGGCACCATTAAACACGCAGGCGTTTCCACTAATGTCAGCATTGACAACGCCACGGCAAAACCCGCTGGCGGGGAAGCGTTTAGAGTTTCAAATGCGGGTTTTTCAATTCCTGATTTTCGCATCAAGCCGCTCACCGCATCGGTCCGTCTCAACATGAATGGTAGCGCTGATTCCCTGGCTCGTTTGGGGGAACTAAAGCCGTTACGGTTTAGCAAATCTTTAGGATTGAAGTCTGGACAAACTTCCGGTCGGGTGAGTGCAAAGGTCTCAAGCAGTCTTGAATTTGGTGCCAAGGGCAAAGTCACACCAAAGGATTGGTCCGCAGATATCCGTGTGAAAAAGGGCAGCTCGCGATCTGCCATTTTGGGTCGGAAATTCACCAATGCCGATCTTCGTGTGAAAGCCGATCAGTCGGGATTGGATATCAGTGGCCGCGCTACTATTGACGGTGTTCCCGCAGAACTTGCTCTGGTGCAACCTCTTGGTGGCAATGGCGCAGGTCGGCGCTCGGTCACAATGCAGTTGGACAATGCCGCGCGTAAACGCATGGGCATTAACACCGGATCCATTCTCGACGGCACGATCCAGGTTTCTCTCGGCACCAACAAAGATGGCAGTACGTCCGTTACGGCAGATTTGACCAAGACCAGACTTTCCTTTCCCTGGATTGGCTGGAGCAAAGGAAAGGACATTCAGGCAACTGCGACGTTCGACATGAAAACCGGTGGGAAGACCGTGTCGTTCAAGAACCTTGTCCTGAAAGGCAATGGATTTTCCGCGCGGGGTAATCTCACCGCACGGGGAGGGGAATTGCTCACGGCTTCCCTGCGCAAGGTTCGGCTGAACAAGACCGATGATTTTGATGTTGATGTGAAGCGCGTTAAAGGCGGATATAATGTTGACGTGGATGCCCGTTCCTATGATGGCCGGGCGCTTATTCGCTCATTCCTTGAGACCAAGAGGCCAAAGGATTCCGGCAAAACCCGTGTTCGCCTGAAAGGGTCGGTCAATCGCCTGATTGGCTTTAATGGTCAGAGCCTGCGCGGTGTCTCTGTTGACTTTGTACAGGTGGGTAGCCGCGTTTCTTCTGCACAGGTTCGTGCTGTGGCGTCAGGCAATGCGCCCACATCATTTTCATTGCAACCAGCCAATGCCGGTCTGCGCACACGCATCACATCGGGCAACGCGGGGTCGGTGCTGGCGTTCCTCAATCTCTACAGCAAGGTGCAGGGGGGCAGGCTGGATGCGGATATCGTGCAGGATTCATCCGGTGTTTCCCGTGGGTCGGTGAAAGCCTACAATTTCAAACTGCTTGGTGAACCGAGGCTTGCAGCGCTATTTTCTGTCAAGAAATCCAGCGTTCAGGGGGTTGATCCCGAAGATGTTTCCCGCGTTCTAAAGACTGAAAGACGCCAAAACGCTGATGTTGACCAACTGGCAGCCAGAATTGAGAAAGGGCGCAATTATATGCGCATTTCCAAAGGGCGCTTGACCGGCGGTGATGCCAGTGCGGCGTTCGATGGTCTGGTGTATGACCGCAATGGCCGCATGAACATCAAAGGGACATTCCTGCCTGGACGTTCGCTCAACAAACTGGTGTCCAATATCCCGCTTCTGGGCCTGGCCTTCGGCAAAGGCAAGGTGAATGGATTGCTTGGCATTACGTTCCAGCTGCGCGGTGCCTATTCAAACCCAAGCATTCGTGTGAACCCGCTGTCGGTGATTGCACCGGGCGTGTTTCGCCAGCTCTTCAAGTTTTAGACCAACAGGTTTTGCAGACACTCAGGCCATGCGAACGAGCACGTGACGCTTTTTGCCAAATGACAATTTGGCACCGGAGCCAGCGAATTCTTCACTTGGCACAATGTGCTGTTCGTCTTGCATCTGCATGTCGTTAAGGCGCACAGCTCCGCCTTTCATATGGCGACGGGCCTCGCCATTGGACTTGGCAAATCCGGCAGCGACAATCAGCGACAACATGCCAATGCCATCGGGATATTGCGCGCCATCGAGTTCGATTGTGGGCAGGTTTTCCGCTACCGCGCCCTGTTCAAAGGTTTTGCGGGCTGTTTCTGCGGCTTCAAGTGCGGCGTCGCGCCCGTGCACCATTGCCGTGGCCTCGACAGCCAGGATTTTCTTGGCGTCATTGAGTTCTGCGCCCTGGAGCGTTTCCAGTTTGGCAATTTCATCCAGCGGCAGGGTTGTGAATAGGCGCAGGAAACGGCCCACATCTGCGTCTTCCGTGTTGCGCCAATATTGCCAGAAATCGAAGACCGGCAGCATGGCGGGGTCCAGCCATACGGCACCGTTTGCGGTTTTGCCCATCTTGGCGCCGGAAGCTGTGGCGAGCAGGGGAGTTGTCAGCGCATATAGCTGTGCGGCGCCGGACCTGCGGCCCAGATCAACACCGGAAACAATATTGCCCCATTGGTCCGATCCGCCCATTTGCAGGCGACAATCATAGCGGCGATTGAGTTCGACATAATCATAGGCCTGGAGGCACATGTAGTTGAATTCCAGGAATGACAGGTGTTGTTCACGATCAAGACGGTTCTTCACAGAATCCCGTGCCAGCATGGCGTTGACGGAGAGGTGCTTTCCATAGTCACGCAGAAACTCGATGTAGTTCAGTTTCAGCAGCCAGTCGGCATTATCAGCCATGATGGCGTCAGCAGAGCCGTCACCAAATTTTAGAAATCTGGAAAAGCCTGTTTTGATTTTTTCCTTGTTGGCTTCAATCTGGTCGCGCGTGAGCAATTGGCGGGATTCGTCCTTGCCGGAAGGATCACCAACCATGGTTGTGCCGCCGCCCATCAGTGCAATGGGGCGATGTCCGGTTTGCTGGAACCAGTACAAAAGCATGATTTGTGTCATGTGGCCCACATGCAGGCTCGGGCCGGTGGGATCGAATCCGATATAGGCGGTGACGGTTTCCTTCGTTAAAAGATCATCGAGGCCGGATTCGTCTGAAATCTGGTGAATGAAGCCGCGCTGGGAAAGCGTGCGAAGGAAATCTGATTTGAAGTTGGACATAACGTTTGGTTTGCACTGAATGTTATTTTCATGGCGTCCTACACGAAGCGTGCGGGGATTTCACGCCTCAATTCCACAAAAGCCGAAGGAAAGAGAAACCAGATGCTTAAAACTGCGCTGGGGTTGATGAGCGGAACTTCGATGGATGGCATTGATGTGGCGCTCGTGCGCACCGACGGGGCGTCACAAGTGGACTTTGGTCCGACCTTTTCCTTGCCCTTTGATTTGCAGACCCGAAATGAAATTGAGGCGGCACTTGAGATTGCGCGCGCTGTAGAATCCCGGACCGACCGTCCCGCACCTTTGGATGAAGTCGAACGGCTAATCACGCGACTGCATGTGCAGGCGGTGGAGGAATTTATGCGCCAACACAGCGTGACGCGCGATGCAATCGACGTATTGGGCTTCCATGGTCAAACGGTGTTTCATGCGCCGGAACGGGCATTGACCGTGCAATTGGGGCAAGGCGATGTGCTTGCCAATGCCACCGGCATAAATGTGGTGGCGGATATGCGCGCAGCAGATATGGAAGCGGGTGGCCAGGGTGCGCCGCTGGTGCCGGTATTCCATCAGGTACTTGCCGCGCAATCGGGGGTGAATCTACCAGCTGCATTTGTGAATATCGGTGGCATTGCCAACATCACCTACGTGGGGCGCGATGGTGAACTGATTGCGTTCGATACCGGTCCGGGAAATGCTCTGATTGACCAGTGGGTGCAGCTCAAGGCTTCGATCCCTTTTGACCAGGGTGGGCGCATTGCCTCAGAGGGGCGCATCGTGCCCGCAGTCAAGGAGCACTATCTGGGGTCAGACTATTTGCAAAAGCCCTATCCCAAATCGCTGGACCGGATGGATTTTCCCCCGCTTGATCAAACCAGCATTGAATTGTCCGATGGGGCGCGAACCCTGGCACGGGTGACGGCGGAAACGATTGTCATGTCGGCGGATGTTCTGCCGGAATTTCCCGCTTGCTGGGTCATCTGTGGCGGCGGTCGTTTGAACGATACCATCATGGCCGACCTGCGGGCGCTGACTTCCGCGCAAGGCGGTAATGTGGTGAACAGTGATACCCTTGGTCTCGACGGGGATATGATGGAAGCCCAGGCGTTTGGATATCTGGCGGTTCGATCTGTGCGGAACCTGCCGCTGACATTTCCCACCACGACTGGCTGTCGCGCCCCCGCAACAGGGGGCGTATTCCACAAAGCAGATGTTCCGGTTTGAGGCTTAGGGGCCGTAAGCGCGCCACAGATATACGGCGCTGACCAGAAGGCCAAATGTGATCACCAGACCGCGCATAACGGATTGGGACAAGCGTTTGGAAAAACTGCCGCCAAACGCGCCACCAAGCGTGGCACCCGCCATCATCGCAAGAGCATAGGGCCAGTTGACCAGGCCACTCCAGGCGACCACCACAATGCTGACCAGACCGATGACTGTGCCAGCTGCGTTCTTGATTGCATTGGCGAGATGGGCGTTTGTGTATCCGGCAATTGTAAATGAGGCGAGCAGAATCACGCCCAGACCGGCCCCAAAATAACCGCCATAGATGGAGAAAAAGAACAAAAGAATGCGGCCCAGTATGTCGCTGCCGGAATCGCTGAACATGCGCTCGGTCAAGCTGCGTACCTGCCGACCGAGCGCATAAATGATCACGGCAACAAGCATCAGCCAGGGCACAAGTGCTGTGAACGTGCTTTCACCCAACAGCAGCAACAGGGCCACGCCAACAGCACCGCCCAGGGCGCAAATGATCAAATCCACATAGAGCCTGCGGCCAAGGCCCAGCAATTCATCCTTGAAAGCGGGAACGGCGGCTGCATTGCTGGGCAGCAGCGCGACAAAGTTCGTTGCGTTGGCGACGAGCGGGGAAAGGCCAGCTGCCATTAATACAGGAAAGGAAATAAAGGTCGCGCCGCCCGCGATCGAATTGAACACACCGGCGACAATTCCAGTGGCAAACAGGAACGCAAGTGTGATGAAATCCATACTGAAACCGCCAATGCCGGGCGCGTTAGCGCTCCAGCATGGTCTCTTCGATGCCGCCTTCGATCAGGCCAAGGCGTTTGTCGAGATAGATCTGGCACTCATCAAGCAATTCGTCCTGATGCTCTGTGAAGAAGTGATTTGCGCCGGGCACGGCGATCTGAGTGGTGGTAATGCCCTTTTGGCTGCGCAATTTGTCTACCAGGGTTTGCACGTGTTCGGGTTTTGATACCCGGTCCTCTTCGCCATGGATGATCAGACCGGAAGACGGGCAGGGGGCAAGGAACGCAAAATCATAGATATTGGGCTGGGGCGCGATGGAGATGTAGCCTTCGATTTCCGGACGGCGCATCAAAAGTTGCATGCCAATCCACGATCCAAAGGAAAAGCCGGCCACCCAGCAGCCGCTGGAATCGGGGTGCAGACCCTGAATCCAATCCAGCGCCGCTGCCGCATCGGACAATTCTCCCGAACCATGGTCAAACTCGCCCTGGCTGCGCCCAACACCGCGAAAGTTGAAACGCAGTGTTGTAAAGCCCCGTTCCTGGAACATGTAGAACAGTTTGTAGACGATGGGGTGATTCATCGTGCCACCAAACTGAGGGTGGGGGTGGGGATGCAGAATGATCGCAATCGGTGCGTTCTTATCTTCGGCTGGCTGGTATCGGCCTTCCAACCGACCTTGTGGGCCCGTAAAGATCACTTCTGGCATAGACTGCTCCTGTTCAACCGGTTGTCGCGCTTCGGCGTGTGTGGTGTGTGCATCACACGACAAATTATGTCCCTAAATCGAGTCTGTTGACTTGACGCCGGGGCGGGCGCTTCTTAACCTAGTTTAGAATAATTCAAAACTGCAGCGCGCACTTTCAAGCCTCGCGCCCTTCGAAGGTCGTACATAGGCCAAACCCGCTTCGAATTTCAAGAAAAATGGGCATTGAACCATTGATCTCGCAATTTGACGCAGAATTCGTCTGGAACCCACGTCCCAATGCCCGCCAATCGCGCCTATCTTGATTATAATGCCACTGCGCCGCTTCGCGATGCGGCGCGTGAGGGCATGGTCGAATCGTTTGGGCAGCCGGGCAATGCGTCATCGGTTCATGGCGAGGGGCGACTTGCCCGCAAACATATAGAACAGGCGCGCAACCAGATTGCCGCACTGGTCAACGCGCCCAGCGAAGGCATCGTGTTCACATCGGGTGCGACCGAGGCTGCTCATATGGCGCTGACGCCGATGATCTATAGCAACGGCACGTTGCGGCCTGCCAGCATGTTATATGTGCTGGAGACGGAACATCCTTGCGTTTTGGCAGGCGGGCGTTTTGGGGCAGAACAGGTGCGCACGATTCCCGTTTTGCCTTCAGGCCTTATTGATCTTGATGCCTTTGACGCTCTTTTGTCTGCCCATGACGATTCGACCGGCGTTGCCATGGTTGCCGTGCAATTGGTGAACAGTGAAACCGGGGTCATCCAGCCCGTTGCCGAGGTGGCAAAGCGGACCCGTTTCCAAGGCGGTTATGTTGTGTGTGATGCGGTTCAGGCCGTGGGGCGCATTCCCGTCGATGCAGCGCAGCTTGGTGTCGATTTCCTGTTGTTGTCAGCGCACAAAATTGGCGGCCCGCAGGGTGTGGGGGCGCTTGCAGTTTGCCATTCCATATTGGCTCCTGAACCGGCCATTCGTGGCGGTGGTCAGGAATTAAATCGCCGTGGCGGAACTGAAAATGTTGCGGGCATAGTCGGCTTTGGCGTGGCCGCCGAGGCTGCGGCACGTGAAGCTGTCGATTACAGCCAGATTGCGGCAAAGAGGGACTGGTTAATGGACCAGCTTGAACCTATATGTGCGGCTCAAGGACTGGCGAACTGCCTGGAAATCTTCGGTGTGCAGGCGCCACGTGTTGGCAATACATTGTTGTTTGGTGTGGAAGGCCTCAAGGCGGAAACAGCCCTGATTGCTTTTGATCTGGATGGCGTTGCGGTGTCGAGCGGGTCGGCCTGTTCCTCAGGCAAAGTGGGTCGCAGTCATGTGCTGGAAGCCATGGGTGTTGATGCGGAATTGGCCCGGGGTGCAATCCGCATTAGCCTTGGCTGGAATTCATCGCAGGCAGATGTGCAGCAGTTTGTGCATGCATTTGAACGAATTACCAAACGACTTGGTGAAATGAAACGGAATGAACTTGAACGCGCATCCTAGCGCGGGAATTGGAGATATCAGCAATGGTTGCTGTGCAGGAAACGATTGATACCGTCAAAACGCTGGAAATCGACCAGTATAAATACGGCTTTTCCACGGACATTGAATCGGACAAGGCTCCCAAGGGTCTGGACGAGAACACAATTCGTTTCATTTCCGCCAAGAAAGATGAGCCGGAATGGATGTTGCAGTGGCGTCTGGATGCGTTTGAGCGCTGGAAGACCATGACCGAGCCGGATTGGGCGCGCGTGGCCTACGACAAGATCGACTATCAGGACATCTATTATTATGCCGCGCCCAAGAATTTTGAGGACGGTCCCAAGTCGCTGGATGAGGTCGATCCCGAACTCCTGCGTACCTATGAAAAGCTTGGCATTCCATTGCGTGAGCAAGAAGTTCTGGCTGGTGTGACCAAAACGCAAGAGGCTCTCGCCAAGAAGGATGGCGCCGAGCGTGAGGAAGATCTTGGCGACAATATCTACAAATCGGGCCGCGTGGCTGTTGATGCGGTTTTCGATTCCGTTTCCGTCGTCACCACGTTCCGCGAAGAGCTGGCCAAGTCAGGCGTGATCTTTTGCTCGATCTCCGATGCGATCAAGGAATATCCGGAGCTTGTGAAAAAATACATGGCGTCTGTTGTGCCTGTGACAGACAATTATTTTGCCACGCTCAACTGCGCCGTCTTCACCGATGGGTCGTTTGTGTACATTCCAAAGGGCGTGCGCTGCCCCATGGAATTGTCCACCTATTTCCGCATCAATGAGGAAAATACCGGCCAGTTTGAACGCACGCTCATCATTGCGGAAGAGGGATCCTACGTTTCCTATCTGGAAGGTTGCACGGCACCCCAGCGCGATGAAAACCAGCTCCATGCCGCTGTTGTTGAACTGATCGCCATGGACGATGCGGAGATCAAATATTCCACCGTCCAAAACTGGTATCCCGGTGATGAAAACGGCAAGGGCGGTATCTATAATTTTGTAACCAAGCGCGGCGATTGCCGGGGCAAGAATTCCAAGATTTCCTGGACCCAGGTTGAAACCGGTTCAGCTATCACGTGGAAATACCCCAGCTGCATTCTGCGTGGTGACGGTTCGCGCGGTGAGTTTTATTCCATCGCTGTGTCCAATGGTATGCAGCAGGTGGATAGCGGCACGAAAATGCTGCATCTGGGCAAGAACACCACCAGCCGGATCATCTCAAAAGGCATTTCTGCCGGGCGTTCGCAGAACACCTATCGCGGGCAGGTGAGCATTGGCCGCAAGTCGGATGATGCACGCAACTTCACCCAGTGCGATTCCCTGCTGATCGGCGACAAATGCGGCGCCCATACCGTGCCCTATATCGAAGCAAAGAATCCCGGTGCGCAGCTGGAACATGAGGCAACGACGTCGAAGATTTCCGACGATCAGCTGTTCTATTGCCTGCAAAGGGGCATTCCCGAAGAGGAAGCGATTGCTTTGATCGTGAACGGTTTCGTCAAGGAGGTCATTCAGGAATTGCCGATGGAATTTGCCGTTGAAGCGCAAAAACTGATTGGGATCAGCTTAGAGGGATCCGTGGGCTAGTGAACCGGCAGAAGTTTCTTTCTTCGCCTTTGATGCGGATTGTGGTGTTTGCTTGGGTGTTTGTGTTCCCAATCATCTTCATCGCCATTCCGCTGGCGGAGTTCTTCACGGGTGAAAGTGAAGAAACATCGGTGCCGCTGTGGGCGTTGGTGGTTTGGTTTCTAGCGCCTGCCGTGGTGTCGGTTGTGGCGAAATATTTTGGGGGCAATGAGGAGAGCAAGGATGATGTTTAGCCATTTGAAAAAAGCAGCGCTGGCCCTTTCTTTTGCGATGGTTTGTGCTTCTGCATCATTGGCCGATACAGCCGACCAGGCCGTTGAAAAGGCGCTGGATGGATTTGAGCGGGTGACCGATGGTGTTGGTTCTAGTGTTAAATCGCCCATGGACCTGGTGCCCAATAACTTTCCAGCCGACATGAACCTGTTAGAGGACAGTCAGGACGTGACACTGCGCTGGGACCGCAGCCGTTGGCTTGAAGGTGATATCGGCCGCGTTGGCATTTTTGATGTTGAAAGCATCGGTTGGGCAGATGATTCCACGCGCGGGAGCCGGTTGCGTTTTGTGGTCTCTGAACAAACCAACGGCACATACAAGGTTTTGGGCCAGGGCAAGCAAGTGATGTGCTACCGCGGCGAAAATAAAGGCAAATGGACCACTGGTCTTTGCCCGTGAATGAACGAAATTGAAATTCTATAGAAACAGAGAAACAAAATGCTTGAGATCAAAAACCTCCACGTTCGCATTGAAGAAGATGGTACGGAAATTCTGCGCGGGTTGAACCTGTCGGTGAAGGCCGGGGAAGTGGCTGCGATTATGGGGCCTAACGGGTCTGGCAAATCGACGCTGTCCTATGTGCTTTCTGGCAAGGAAGACTACGAAGTGACCGAAGGGTCGATCACCTATAATGGGGAAGATCTGTTGGAAATGGATGTGGAAGAACGGGCCGCCGCCGGTGTGTTTTTGGCATTCCAGTATCCGGTGGAAATTCCCGGCGTGCCAACCATGACCTTTTTGAAAGAAGCGATGAACGCCCAGCGCAAGCAGCGCGGTGAGGACGAGTTGACGACGCCTGAGTTCATCAAGCGGGTTCGTGCTGCGGCTGGCGATTTGAAAATTGATTTCAATATGTTGAAGAGGCCCGTGAATGTGGGCTTTTCCGGCGGTGAAAAGAAGCGTGCAGAAATTCTGCAAATGTCGCTGCTTGAACCCAAATTGTGCATTCTCGATGAGACCGATTCCGGCCTGGATATCGATGCGCTGAAAATTGTGTCCGACGGCGTCAATCACCTGCGTGACCCGAACCGGGCGGTCATCGTGATCACCCATTACCAGCGTCTGTTGGACCACATCGTGCCGGATTCCGTGCACGTTCTGTCCAAAGGGCAAATCGTCAAGACTGGCGACAAATCCCTGGCGCTGGAACTGGAAGCAAAAGGCTATGCCGACATTATTGATACGGCAGCATAAGGCGAGATTGATATGACAGCCCATACTCCACGCATCCTCACGGAAGCGGAAACAGCGTTGATTGCTGCTTTTGAAACAGCAGGTTTTGCCGATGCTGTGGAAGCCCGCGCAGCCGCGATTGAAAGTCTGAAAGAAAGCGGCCTGCCCACACGCCGGGTTGAAGCGTTTCACTATACAGATCTGCGCGCCCTGATGGCGGCGGGCTACACGCTTGCCAAACGGCCAACGGACGAAATTGCCCAGTCAAGTGGTGATGCGTTCCCGCGCCTTGTGAGCGATGCCGCGGTGCTGCATTTTCGCGATGGGCATTATTTCGACCGGGGTGAAGAACTGCCGGATGGTGTGTCGGTTGTGGCTGAACTGCCAGAAGCGCCTGCTGTCACCAATGGTGCGGCGGATGCGGTTGCCGCCATTAACACGGCGTTTTCAATTGGGGGAACGACGGTAACCGTTGCGCCCAATGCAGATGTGGCGCGCACCGTTGGACTTGCCCATGCCCAAACGGGCGCGGCAGACACGCTGGGTGCCATTCGCAATGCGATCCATGTGGGCAAAGGTGCCAAGTGCAGCTTTGTCGATCGGGGCGTTGGACCTAATGGGGTTCGGTATCTGTTTTCTTCCCACACCGACCTGGTGTTGGAAGAAGGTGCGGATGTTTCATTTGTCATGTCCATTGAAGAAGGTGATGCGGCGCAACGTCTGTCGCGTTTGAACGTGACCTTGCACAAGGATGCAAAGCTCAATTTGTTCCTGCTCAACGCGGGTGGCAAATTGGTACGTCAGGAAATCGAATTCGATTTCATGGGTGAGGGGGCTGACCTCAACATTGCCGGCATCAATCTGATTGGTGGCGAGGCGCATATCGATGTGACGTCACGCATCACCCACCATGTGCCAAATACCACGGCGACAGAGACTTTTCGTAACGTGGCTACAGGCCGGGGCCGTGGCGTGTTTCAGGGGCAAATTAATGTGCGTCAGGCCGCTCAGCTCACTGATGCGCGCATGGCCTGCAACACGTTGTTGTTGTCTGATGATTGCGACTTTTCAGCCAAGCCCGAATTGGAAATCTTTGCCGATGATGTGCAGTGCGCCCATGGTGCCACCGTTGCTGATCTGGAAAAAAGCTATCTGTTTTATCTGCGTGCGCGCGGCATTTCAGAGGTGACGGCCCGACGGATGCTGGTGAAGGCGTTTGTGGCCGAAGTTTTGGAAAACGTGGGCGATGAAGCATTGGCAGAACGACTTGAGGGCATCATCGATGTCTGGATGGGACAGCATGTCTGATTGCGCCAGTTCGTAAATATGGAGCTTATGTGAAGCTCTCCACGATTTCAGGAATACGCCCATGCCCGGCTCAAATAGTTACGACATAGACGCCATCCGCGCCGACTTTCCCATTTTGGTCCGGGAAGTGCATGGGAAACCACTGGTGTATCTGGACAATGGCGCATCGGCGCAAAAGCCGCGCCAGGTTATTGACGCTGTTAGCCACGCCTATGAAAACGAGTATGCCAATGTGCATCGCGGCCTGCATTTTTTGTCCAATGCGGCCACGGATGCCTATGAGGCCGCGCGGGGCAAGGTGCGTGCTTTTTTGAATGCGCCATCGGATGAAACCATCGTTTTTACCAAGGGCACAACTGAAGCCATCAACCTCGTCGCCTATGGTTGGGCCATGCCAAATTTGAGTGCGGGGGACGAGATCATTCTCACCATCGCCGAGCACCATTCAAACATCGTTCCCTGGCACTTCCTGCGAGAACGGCAGGGCGTGAAACTGGTTTGGGTGGACTGCGAGGAAGATGGCAGCATTTCACTTGAGGCGGTGAGTGCGGCTGTAACCGAGCGTACAAAATTGATCGCTGTCACACATATGTCGAATGTGATGGGAACTGTTCTGCCTGTGAAAGACATTTGTACCATGGCCAAAGAGCGCGATATCCGCGTGTTGGTGGACGGGTCGCAAGGGGCCGTGCACATGCCGGTCGATGTTCAGGACATGGGCTGTGACTGGTATTGTGTCACCGGGCACAAACTCTACGGACCTTCCGGCATTGGCGTGCTCTACGGCACCGCCGAAGCGCTGGATGCCATGCGGCCATTCCAGGGCGGCGGGGAGATGATTCTCGATGTGACGCAGGAGGGCGTGACTTACAGTGATCCTCCGCACCGTTTTGAAGCGGGAACACCGCCCATCGTTCAGGCCATTGGATTGGGTGCGGCTCTTGACTATATAGAGACCATAGGCCGGGAAAACATTGTGCGCCACGAGCATGACTTGCGTGACTATGCCAAGCAGGAATTACGCAATATAAATTCACTGCGCGTGATCGGCGATGCGCCAGACAAAGGCGCCATCTTCTCATTCGAGATTGAAGGCGTGCACGCCCACGATATTTCCATGGTGATAGACCGTTCCGGCGTGGCGGTGAGGGCAGGCACCCATTGTGCCCAGCCCTTGATGCAACGTTTTGGTGTCACATCCACGTGCCGGGCCAGTTTTGGGCTTTACAATACCCGTCAGGAAGTGGACGTGTTGGTGGAAAGCCTGCAAAAAGCACAGAAGTTCTTTGCGTGAGGATCATGAAATGACCGATACACCCTTGACTGCTGCCGACATGGAAACCGGGCCCAATGCGCCGGCTATTGGCGAGAATACCGATAAATCGGCCATTCCCCAGGCGGAACTTGATCGGCTGACAACCGACATCATTGCGGCAATCAAGACCGTGTATGACCCGGAGATTCCTTCCGATGTCTATGAGATCGGCCTGATTTACCGCATTGATATGGATGATAACCGGCAGGTGGATATTGATATGACACTCACGGCGCCGGGATGTCCGGTTGCCGGTGAAATGCCGGGATGGGTGGAAAATGCCGTCAATACCGTTGAGGGCGTTTCTGGAACGACCGTCAATATGGTGTTTGATCCGCCATGGACCCCTGATCGTCTGTCCGAAGAAGCGCAAATTGCGCTTGGCTGGTATGTTTGATCACGGGTAGTCTGGAAACATTCAATTTGTAATACATGCTCCAAGCGCTTAAATTGATGGTTGCAACAGGAAAGCCAAACCCATGAGCAGATTTGCCGTCATCACTTTAACTGACTCCGCGATTGATCGTGTCGCTGAAATCGTCGCTTCCGCCGATGAAACGGCGCTGGGTATTCGTGTGGGTGTCAAGAACGGTGGCTGTGCCGGTATGGAATATACGGTTGATCTCGTGACCGAGGCCGACCCGAAGGATGACCGTGTGGACGCGGGTGATCATGCAGTGTTCATCGCACCCCAGGCTGTATTGTTCCTGTTGGGTACGCAGATGGATTTTGAAGTGACCAAACTTCGCTCGGGCTTTGTGTTCAACAATCCCAATCAGACATCCGCATGTGGTTGTGGCGAGAGTGTCACCCTTGTGCCCGCTGCAAAAATGCCAGAAGAGGCCTGATCATCCCGCAATGTCAGGGCAATCACCCAGGTGATGACCCGATCATGCTCAGCGCGCCTTTTACGGGTGTGACGTTAGAGGAGAGAGAAAATGAGTTTTATTGGCTGGATAATCATCGGCGGCATTGCCGGATGGATCGCTGAGAAGGTCATGAATGCGGACCACGGCATATTCATGAATATTCTGATGGGCGTTTTGGGCGCAGTCGTTGGCGGTTGGGTGTTTGGACTGCTGGGACTGGGCGCAAGCGGATTTATCGGTTCGCTGATCACCGCCGCAGTCGGTGCTTGTATTATCATTTATGTCTATCGTCTTGTGCGTAGCAGAAGCGCATAGCGGTCAGGTCTCAAACAACATGGTCACACTGCTCGACACGCTCAAAACCGGCGATACGCCGCGTCCGCGCCATCCTGAAAAGGCCCATAAGCCAGATCAGGAAACGCTGAAAAAACCAGACTGGATCCGTGTTCGGGCCTCATCCTCACCGGTTTTTGCGCAGACCCGGGAAATTGTGCGCGAGAACAATCTCGTCACGGTTTGCGAAGAGGCGGGCTGTCCCAATATTGGCGAGTGTTGGTCGAAGAAACACGCCACCATGATGATCATGGGCGACACCTGCACCCGCGCCTGTGCGTTCTGCAATGTGCGCACCGGCAAGCCGGAGGCGCTGGATTCCGACGAGCCCGAAAATGTGGCCAATGCGGTGGCGACACTTGGATTGAAGCATGTTGTTATCACATCGGTGGACCGGGATGATCTGGACGATGGCGGCGCGCAACATATTGCCGATACGATTTATGCCATTCGTGCGGCGTCTCCAAATACGACGACAGAAGTGCTTACCCCGGATTTTCTGCGCAAGGATGGTGCATTGGAAATCGTGGTTGAGGCCAAGCCAGATGTTTTCAACCACAATCTGGAAACGGTTCCAGGTAAATATCTGACCGTGCGCCCCGGCGCGCGCTATTTTCATTCGCTGCGCCTGCTCGACCGGGTAAAAGAACTCGACCCCACCATGTTTACCAAGTCAGGCATCATGGTTGGTTTCGGGGAAACCCGCAACGAGGTGCTTCAGCTGATGGATGATCTGCGCATTGCCAATGTGGATTTTTTGACAATCGGGCAATATTTGCAGCCCACCAAAAAACATCACAAGATTGACCGCTTCGTCACGCCTGATGAGTTTAAGTCATTTGAAACGGCTGCTTACAGCAAAGGTTTCCTGCTGGTTTCTTCCAGTCCGTTGACACGTTCGTCCTATCATGCGGATGAAGATTTTTCCCGCTTACGCCAAGCTCGTATCGCGCAGATTGCGAACGCCTGACCGCCATGCCGCACTTTGAGAAAGTTCATCCGGTCCGTCACAGGCCCGACGATATGTTCGATCTTGTCGCGGATATTGAGAAATATCCGGATTTTGTGCCGCTGTGCCAAAGTCTGACGATTCGTTCCACACGCGAAAAAGGAGGGCGTGAGATTCTCGTCGCTGACATGACGGTGGGATATAAAGCCATTCGCGAAACCTTCACCTGTCAGGTTGTGCTCAACCGTGAAGCCCATGAAATTGTCGCCACCTATATCGATGGGCCATTCAAGTATCTTGAAAACAGATGGCGTTTTGAAAACGGTTCTCTGGTCGACGATGCGCCTTCGTGTGACGTGAATTTCAAGCTGGATTATGAGTTTAAAAGCCGGGCGCTTGCGATGCTCATGGGATCCATGTTTGACCGGGCGTTTGCGCGGTTTACCCAGGCGTTCGAAGACAGGGCGGATGCGCTGTACGGCGTTGACCATAAGGTGGGCTAAGGCGCAGACGTATCAACTGGCGCTTTGGTCGATTTCTTCCAGCACCATTTCAAGCGCCACCTGCACGGTGGCGCGTCTTATGTCAGTGCGGCTGGTAATGCCCTCATCGGTAAACCGGCATGCGCGTATGTTTGCGGTTCCATTCAAAGACTGGGATGCGATGTAGACAAGCCCCACGGGTTTTTCAGCGCTGCCGCCACCGGGGCCGGCAATGCCGGTGACAGCCACCGCGATGGACCCATGGGAATGCGCCAGTGCACCCGACACCATGGCGCGTGCGGTTTCTGCAGACACTGCTCCATGATTTTCCAGTACGGTGGTGGAGACCTTGAGCATCTCAACTTTGGCTTCGTTGGAATAGGTAACGAAGCCCCGGTCCAGCACTTCAGAGGAGCCTGGAACATCGGTAATGGCAGCTGCAATCAGGCCGCCGGTGCAGCTTTCCGCCGTTGCAATTTTGCATCCCTTTGCAATTGCGCGCTCGACAACCACGCGGCTCAGTTCCTCGATCATAGTGTTCCTCTCATCACGACCGTGGCTGTTGCCAGGGCCACGATGCCTTCTTCGCGGCCGATAAAGCCCATGCGCTCGTTGGTTGTGGCTTTCACTGAAATGCGTTCAACCACCACTCCGGAGATCGCGGCGATTGCCGCGCGCATGGCGTCACGGTGAGGGCCGATTTTAGGCTGCTCGCAAATGAGGGTCACGTCCATATGGGTGATTGTACCGCCGCATTGACCGACCCGAGAAACAGCATGTTTGAGAAAGATGTCGGAACGAGCGCCTTTCCACTGCTCATCTGAGGGCGGAAAATGACTGCCAATATCGCCATCGGCGATAGCCGATAGCAAGGCGTCGGTTAAGGCATGGAGACCAACATCGGCATCGGAATGGCCGCTCAGGGTGGCGTTATGTTCAATGCGATGGCCGCACAGCCAAACGTGATCGCCGGGAACGAGTTGGTGTGTGTCGTAGCCGTGGCCGACGCGCACATCGACTATTGGTGTTTCCATCGCCATTTGCGCCTCGTTCAAATCCTGTGCGGTGGTGAGTTTTTTATTTTTTGCGTCACCTTCAATGAGGCGGACGGGAATTTCAGCCCATTCGGCGATCGCGCTGTCGTCGGTCATTTCGGTTTGCCCAAGGGCTTCGGCCTGTTGGTGGGCAGCCAAAATGGGTTTGAAATGAAACCCCTGGGGGGTTTGGGCCGCATGCAATTGGCAACGGTCAACCGTGCCCTCAACAAAGTCACCTTTGGAGGAACGTTTCAACGTATTCACCACCGGCAATGCGGGTAAAACCCCAGGATCGGTATGGAGCGCCATCACTGTACGCTCGATCAGATTTTGCGAAACAAAGGGGCGGGCTGCATCGTGGATCAGAACTGATTCAGGGGTGTGGGCCTCCAGCGCATTCAGCCCGGCACGAACGGACTCCTGGCGTGTACGACCACCAATCGTGGGTGGCAGAACCTTGTCCCAGTCGGTGAGCGCAGTGTTGTAATGGTCCACATCATCGGCGTGAATGACGACCTGAATGCAATCAATCGCGGCACATCTTTGAAATTGAGAAACGGTGCACGCCAGGACGGATTGCCCGCCCATCATTCGATATTGTTTGGGTCCATCGGCAAGTCCTGCGCGTTCGCCACGACCGGCGGCGACAATCACGACTGCGACCTGATGTTTGACGGCGTTCTCCATTCCCTTCGAGTGGCACGATCCAACGTGCTGTGCAACACGAATTGCTTGCATCACCATATTCATTTGCTTAACAAGTAGGCATGAGCAAGCCCTGCACAAAATTGTCGCAAACTCCCTTGTCGATTGGGCCGATTGGACTGCGCAATCGCGCGTTTCTGGCGCCCATGTCGGGCGTCACCGATGTGCCGTTTCGCAAGCTTGCCTGGGAAATGGGCGCTGGAATGGTCGTGTCTGAAATGGTGGCCAGCGAAGCGCTGACCACCGGACAGGAAGAAATGCGCCTGAAGGCGGAAAGTGCGGGACTTCCAGTTCACATGGTCCAACTGGCGGGCCGCGAAGCGCACTGGATGGCGCAGGCGGCGCAGATGGCTTTGGACAATGGGGCTGATGTGATCGACATCAATATGGGGTGTCCTTCGAAGCGTGTGACCAATGGCTATTCCGGCTCGGCCCTCATGCGTGATCTCGACCATGCACAAACGCTGATTGATGCGGTGGTTGAAGTATCGAGTGTCCCCGTGACGTTGAAAATGCGCCTCGGCTGGGATGAAAACTCCATCAATGCGCCGGAATTGGCGCGTCGCGCGCAAGCGGCCGGTGTTGCGATGATCACGGTTCATGGGCGCACGCGAAACCAGTTTTACAAAGGTCAGGCGGATTGGAGCAAAGTTGCCGCCGTGCGCCAGGCAACCGATCTTCCACTTGTGGTCAATGGTGACATTTCATCGCCACAAGATGCCCTCGATGCGATCAAGATCAGCGGTGCCGATGCTGTCATGGTGGGGCGGGCCACCTATGGCGCGCCCTGGCTTGTGGGGCAAATTGGTGCGGTGCTCGATGGCGGTGTCGCAGCGCCTGCGCCATCCGGCGCGCAGTTAATGGGGCTGATTGCCCGTCACTACGCTGAGATCATCGCATTTTATGGTGCTGAACTGGGGGTTCGCAACGCCCGTAAACATCTTGACTGGTATTTTGCAAAGGCTTGCCGTGACCCTATTGACCCCGTGTTGCGCCGCGAACTGATGACACAAAAAGACCCCGACGTGGTGTTGCGCATGTTGCAAGACAACAGCCTGGAAATGTTCCTCGCCCAACAGGCCGCATGAGGGTGGCTGATATTTTGGATCATCCCCTGGCGACACAAAATTCCGTTCTGGATGCCTTGCCGCACCCGGTGTTCACATTGGATGGGGAGGATCGATTTCTGTCTGCCAATGCGGCAGCGGAAAGCTTTTTTCAATCCAGCGTCAGTGTGTTGCACAAGCGCAGTTTCGAATGGTTCCTGCCAAACAGCAGCCCCATGCGCGGTCTGCTCTCCAAGGTGCGCAATTCAAATGCGCCGGTCAGCGAGTATCGCATTGATGTTTCCTCGCCGCGCCTTGGCGGGGAGAAATGGGTCGATGTGTATGTGGGGCCGATTTTCGACCAAAAGGACGCGCTAGTAGTCATGCTTCAGGTGCGTTCGATGGCCGAGACGATGGACCGTCAGCTGACCCATCGGGGGGCAGCGCGAACGGTCACTGGGCTGGCGGCTATGCTGGCCCACGAAATCAAGAATCCGCTTTCAGGTATTCGTGGCGCTGCGCAATTGTTGGAAGCAGGCGGCGATGAAGAGGATAGGGTGCTCACGCGGCTGATCACCGAGGAGACCGACCGTATTGTGCGGCTGGTCGACCGTATGGAGGTTTTTTCCGACGAGCGGCCCCTGGAATCGGATCCGGTGAATATTCACTCTGTCCTGGAACATGTGAAAAATCTGTCAGGCAATGGTTTTGCCCAAGGGGTGAAGATTTCAGAGTTTTATGACCCGTCATTGCCTGCCGTTGCCGGCAATCGCGACCAACTCATACAGGTCATCTTAAACCTGGTTAAAAATGCCTGCGAAGCGATGCAGGGGCAGGCCGAACAGGTGCTTACTCTGCAAACTGCGTTTCGCCCGGGAATGCGTGTTGCGGCCATGGGGTCTCAAAACCGCATCAGCCTGCCGATCAGCATTACGATTTCCGATACAGGCTCTGGTGTACCGCCGGATATGCGCGCCTATATGTTTGATCCGTTTGTCACGTCGAAACAAAATGGGTCGGGTTTGGGGCTGGCCCTTGTGGCGAAAATTGTTGGCGACCATGGCGGCGTCATCTCCTGCGAATCCGGCTCCGACAAGGGCACAAGTTTTGAGATTTTATTGCCCATGTGGGCAGGTGATGCGCCAAACCTTGTGGAAGTGGAATAGGTTTCGATGGCTGAAGTTCTGGTCGCAGATGATGATGGTGCCATTCGCACTGTGTTGTCGCAGGCGCTGTCGCGGGCGGGTTACGAGGTGCGCGTCACATCGAACGCGGGGACGCTTTGGCGCTGGGTTGCGGCAGGGGATGGAGACATTGTTGTCACTGACGTTGTGATGCCGGATGAAAATATATTCGACCTGTTGCCGCGGATGAAGCGCACAAGGCCGGAATTGCCGGTGATTGTCATGAGCGCGCAAAATACGTTTATGACGGCCATTACAGCGACCGAGAAGGGCGCTTACGACTACCTGCCCAAACCGTTTGACCTTAAGGAACTGATCGATACGATCGAACGCGCCTTGTCCCAACCCAAAACTCCAGACGGGGTGGTACAGGCGGAAGAAGCGGGGGATTCCATGCCTTTGGTCGGCCGGTCGCCCGCCATGCAGGAAATCTACCGGGTTATTGCGCGCATGACGCAGACTGACCTGACGGTGATGATCAATGGCGAATCCGGTACGGGCAAAGAACTGGTTGCCAAAGCACTGCACCAGTTTGGCCGCCGCAAAACCGGCCCGTTTGTTGCCATTAACATGGCGGCCATTCCGCGGGAGTTGATTGAGTCCGAGTTGTTTGGCCATGAACGGGGGGCCTTTACCGGGGCCAACACGCGCTCGGCTGGCCGGTTTGAACAGGCCAATGGCGGCACGCTGTTTCTCGATGAGATTGGCGATATGCCGATGGAGGCACAAACCCGTTTGCTGCGTGTTTTGCAGGAAGGCGAATATACGACAGTTGGGGGACGTACACCCATTTCGACAGATGTGCGCATCGTGGCCGCCACGCACCAGGATCTGGCTGGATTGATTGCCAAGGGATTGTTCCGCGAAGATTTGTTCTATCGCCTCAATGTGGTGCCCTTGCGCCTGCCGCCCTTGCGCGAACGGGGGCAGGACATTCCCGACCTTGCGCGTCATTTTCTCAATATGGCCCGTTCCCAGGGATTGCCGCACAAGACACTCGACAATGGTGCGATGGAGATTTTGAAGTCCCACAACTGGCCCGGCAATGTGCGTGAATTGGAAAACCTCACACAAAGGCTGGCGGCCCTATATCCCCAGGAGCAGATTACGGCGGAACTCGTCGAAAACGAATTATCCCATGCCCGTCCGGGCCATGCCCAAAGCGCCCAGGCGAGCAGCACCGAAGGGCAGTTGCAAAACTCGGTTGCCGCTTTCGCTGCCCAGATTCTTGAAGACAACAGAGAGGATCAGCCGATTGAAGACTTATACAAGACCGTCCTGCGGGAAGTGGAATTGCCGCTGATCAAAGTGGTGCTGCGGGCCACGCGGGGCAACCAGATACAGGCTGCACGGGTTTTGGGTCTCAACCGCAATACATTGCGCAAGAAAATCAGCGAGTTAAATATGCTGGTGACCCGTGGGTTGGAGTAAGGACTAACTGTATTATTGTTGCATTCATGCCACAATTTGTTGCAATATGGCAACAAATCAGCCCGCGCACCCGCCCAATGACAACTGCCGTCCAATCCATTGAAGATCCCGGTCAGGTTGCTGCTGTCAGCAATTTGTCGACGCTTCCCTATGCGCGGCGGTTCGGCATTTTGTTTGTCGTGTTAGCTGTGGTGTTTGGAACGGTCTCATTTTTGATCCTGTTGGGCCTGACGCCGATTGAACCTTCCGAACGGGTCATTCTCACCGTATTGGCGATCAACTCGATCTCCGTGCTGCTGTTGCTTGTGCTGGTGGGGATGGAGGTGCGGCGGCTGGTGCAGGCACGCAGGCGCGGGCGCGCCGCAGCGCGGATGCATATTCGCATCGTTGGCCTGTTTGGCGTTGTTGCGGCATTTCCCGCTATTGTCGTAGCGATTGTTGCGGGCATTACATTGGACCTTGGACTGGACCGGATATTTGACGACCGCTCACGCACCATCGTGGATAATTCAATCAGTGTTGCCCAGTCCTATGTGCGCGAAGCCACGGCATCGTTGAACTCCCACGCCGTGAATATGGGCATATTCC
Organism: uncultured Rhizobiaceae group bacterium; assembly: GCA_937930845.1. GTDB lineage: Bacteria > Pseudomonadota > Alphaproteobacteria > Rhizobiales > Rhizobiaceae > Pseudahrensia. Next base: position 256,101 of record CALHBJ010000007.1, on the reverse strand, counting down.
TCGACAGAAACCGGACCCTGTTCAATCTGGACCGGCAGGGATTTGAAAATCTGATGTCAGGTCAGGCGCGGGCGCGGGGACTGTCGGGCGCTTCGATTGTGCGTCAGGATGCCAGTACGGTCGTGGAAGCGAGAAAGCGCAGCAGCCGCGTGTTGCCTTCGGCACCGTTGGATTTGTTGGAAGTTGCCAAGGATGGCCGCCCGGCCTGTCTGACACCGAAGACGCAAAATCTGGCCGTTTGTGCGTTCAAGTTGAAGAATTTCGGCCCCAATACTTATTTCTATGTCCTGAGCAGTGTGGACCCGACGGTGTTGAATTCCATTCAGCTCATGTCGGAAATCACCGATGAATATCAGTCTCTGGAGAGCGGGCGACTGCCATTGCAGATTGCTTTTGCTCTGCTCTATGTGGGCATCTGCCTGACCATTCTGCTGTCTGCGATTTGGATGGGAATCGCGGTTGCTGACCGTTTGGTGGAACCCATTCGCCGCTTGATCTTTGCTGCAGATCAGGTTGCGGCAGGGGATCTGGATGTCTCGGTTCCCTATACGAAATCCGAAGGGGAATTGCGTTCCCTAACCCAGACCTTCAATTCCATGACAGACGAATTGCGTACCCAGCGCGATGAAATTCTCAACAATCAGGAACAGATTGACCGCCGCCGCAGATTTACCGAGGCGGTATTGTCGGGCGTGACTGCCGGGATCATCGGCGTGAGTGCGGAAGGCCGCGTGAGCATTGCCAATTCATCGGCAGCGCGGTTTTTGAAACTGGATGAAGAGGCGGTTGTGGGCGTTAGCCTTGACGAAGTCAGCCCGGAGCTTGCCGATGTTGTTGGTGAGGCTGTGGCGAGCCGCAGGACAGATTACCGCAAGCAGATTACCATCAATAGTGGCGGCCGCCAGGCGACATTGAATGTGCAGGTGTCCCAGGACGATGGTAACAGCGTGGGGCCAAGCTCCCACGTGGTCACGCTTGACGACATTACCGATTTGGTATCGGCCCAGCGTACTTCTGCCTGGGCGGATGTGGCGCGGCGCATCGCCCATGAAATCAAAAACCCGCTCACCCCCATACAATTGTCGGCAGAGCGGATCAGACGCCGTTATGGCAAGGTCATCACGGAAGATCGGGAAGTTTTCGACCAGTGCACGGAAACGATTGTGCGACAGGTGGCTGACATTGGACGCATGGTCGATGAGTTTTCATCCTTTGCCAGAATGCCCAAACCAACCATGGTTGACGGCGATCTGCGTGAACCCATCAATGAAGCGCTGTTTTTGCTGAAAGTCTCCAACCCCGACATCGAGTTTATTGTTGAACTGGGTGGAGCCCCCATCAAAGCACGTTTTGACAGTCGGCTGCTGGGGCAGGCTTTTGGCAATGTGATCAAGAACGCCACTGAAGCAGTTGAAGTGGTCGAATTTGCCGATGGGGAATCGCCACAGATATTGGTTCGGCACCGGGAGACCGATGACGAACATGTCATCGAGATTATCGACAATGGCAAAGGCTTGCCGGAGGCGGATCGGCATCGGTTGCTTGAGCCTTATATGACCACCCGGGAAAAGGGGACCGGATTGGGTTTGGCCATCGTTGGCAAAATTCTTGAAGAACACAGGGGCAGGATTGAATTGCTGGATTCACCAGCGGTCGCGGAAGGCGGACGGGGCGCGATGATGAGAATTATTTTGCCATCCCATGGGGAAATGTCTCATGCGGCAGAACCAGCGGAAATGCTCGAAGAAGCATCACTTGCAGTGGGAGAAGTAAATGGCGTCTGATATCCTGGTCGTTGATGATGAGGCGGATATTCGAGACCTGGTCGCGGGTCTGTTGGAAGATGAGGGGCACGGCACCCGCACGGCGGCGAACAGCGATGCGGCGTTGGCCGCCATTGCTGACCGGCGTCCCACAATGATTTTTCTGGACATCTGGCTACAGGGCAGCCAGCTCGACGGGCTGGAACTGCTGGATGTGATCCAAAAACAACACCCAGGATTGCCGGTTGTGGTGATTTCGGGCCATGGCAATATTGAAACTGCGGTCTCTGCCATCAAGCGCGGTGCCTATGATTATATTGAAAAACCGTTCAAGGCGGACCGGCTGATATTGATCGCCGAGCGGGCACTTGAAACTGCGGGCTTGCGCAAGCAGGTTGCTGATCTGGAGCGTCGTACACCTGACCTGCCGGAAATGATTGGCTCGTCAGCCGCCATGGCGCAATTGCGCACCAATATCGAGAAAGTGGCGCAGACCAATTCACGGGTCATGATTATTGGTCCTTCCGGTTCCGGCAAGGAAATGGTGGCGCGGCAATTGCACAATCAATCGGCCCGAGCGGACGGTCCGTTTGTGGTGTTGAATGCCGCGGCAATCACGCCGGAAAATATGGAAACGGAACTTTTCGGCATCAATTCGGATTCCGGCCGAGAAGCGAAAGTGGGGGCGCTGGAAGAGGCCCATATGGGTACCTTGTTTCTCGACGAAGTCAGCGAAATGCCGCGTGATACACAAAGCAAGATCCTGCGCGTGTTGGTGGAGCAGAAATTCGAACGTGTGGGCGGCAGCCACAAGGTCGAAGTTGATGTGCGGATATTGTCCTCAACTTCAGTCGACCTGGAAGCCCGCATCGAGGAAGGGACTTTCCGCCAGGATCTCTTCCACCGCCTTGCCGTGGTGCCGGTGAGCGTGCCCGCCCTGTCTGAACGGCGTGAAGACATAGGCGAGCTCATTCACGCCTTCATGAACCAGATCGAAATTCAAACGGGCGTGAAAGCCTGTGCCATTGGAGAAGATGCGATGGCCGTGTTGCAATCGCATTCCTGGCCTGGGAACCTGCGCCAATTGCGCAATAATGTGGAGCGGCTGATGATTCTCACACGGGGAGACGAAGGTGTGCCGGTGAGCGCTGATAAGCTGCCGGGGGAAATCAGCGATATGCTGCCCAAAACCCCCGGTTCCGGCGAAGATCATGTGATGGGGCTGCCTTTGCGTGAGGCACGGGAGGTGTTTGAACGGGACTATTTGCTGGCACAAATTACTCGTTTTGGTGGCAATATTTCCAAGACGGCCAGTTTTGTTGGCATGGAACGTTCAGCATTGCATCGCAAAATGAAATCACTTGGCCTATAACAAGCGCCGGATTGGTGACTTGTTCGGCCCGGAAGGGGCAGACTCCTTATGAAGGTAATCATCTGCGGTGCGGGTCAGGTGGGCTATGGTATTGCGGAACGCCTTGCCAATGAAGGCAATGACGTCAGCGTAATCGATAATTCCCCCCGTCTGGTGCAAGTTATTCGTGACCAGCTTGATGTGCGTGGTTTTGTGGGACACGGCTCGCAACCGGACGTGTTGCAGGCGGCGGGCGCTGAAGACGCGGAAATGATCATCGCGGTTACGCTGTATGATGAAGTTAATATGGTGGCCTGTCAGGTTGCCCATTCGCTGTTTGAGGTGCCCACGAAAGTGGCGCGCATTCGGGCGCAAAACTATTTGCAGTCTCACTATCGCGATCTGTTTTCGCGCGAACATTTGCCCATTGATGTGATCATTTCCCCGGAGATCGAAGTGGGTGAAATGGTGTTGCGGCGTATTGCGTTGCCAGGCGCCACCGATGCGGTTCGGTTTGCCGATGGTGAAATTGCCATGGTGGCGATTGAATGCATGGATGATTGCCCGGTTATCGACACGCCGCTGGGCCAGCTGAGCGAATTATTTCCCGACCTTTCCGCTGTGGTTGTTGGCATCTGGCGGGCAGGGCGGTTGTTTGTGCCCCACTCAACTGATGGCATGATTGCAGGAGATTTGGCCTATGTGATTGCCCGCAGCGACCGGGTGCGCCGGACGCTGAATATCTTTGGTCATGAGGAACCCACAGCCAGCCGCATCGTGATCGCAGGTGGTGGCAATATCGGTGTTTATGTGGCGTCTACGCTGGAAAAACTGCAAAGCCATGCACGGGTGAAGATTGTTGAAAGTTCGCGCGAACGGGCCATCGCCATTGCCGATGAATTGAGCCGCACAGTAGTGTTGCACGGCAATGCGCTGGACCAGCAGATATTGCTGGAGGCGGACATAGAGCAGAGCGATCTCATGGTTGCGCTGACCAATGATGATCAGGTGAACATTCTGTCCAGCGTGATGGCAAAGCGGCTGGGCTGTGCCTCAAATATGACACTGCTGAACAACACCAGCTATTATGAGTTCACCAAAACACTGGGCATTGATGCGCATCTCAATCCGCGCTCGGTGACAATTTCCAAGATATTGCAGCACGTGCGCCGTGGCCGTATCCGGGGTGTACATTCGGTGCAAAACGGGGCGGCTGAGGTGATCGAAGCGGAGGCGCTTGAAACTTCCACACTTGTGGGAACGCCGCTGCGCGACCTCGATTTGCCCGATGGTGTGCGCATTGGGGCTATTTTCCGCGACAGGAAAGTTGTGATGCCCGATGGGGACACCATTGTGAAAGCCAAGGACCGGATTGTGATTTTCGCCATCGCATCGCGGGTAAAGCAGGTTGAACAAATGTTCAGGGTCAGCCTGGAATTCTTTTGATGATTGCCGTCCTGTTTTATTTTGGATGTGTCGCAGTTGTTGTCAGCTTTTCACTGGCCGGCCCTATTTTTGTCAGTCTGTTGGCGGGTGAAGTCGATCTGGCTCAGCGGCTTTTCGTGCATATGTTATTGGCGGTGTTTGTGTTTGGTGGCCTGGTGCTGGCGCTGGCCGGGCGGCAAAAGCGGCTGAACCAGTTTGGCCGTTTGGCCCTGATGGCGCTGGTGTGGACGATGATGCCCATGGCGGCCGCGATCCCCATCGCTGATGTTTCTCAACTGAGCTATTTTGACAGTCTGTTTGAAAGCATTTCGGGGCTGACAACTGCCGGTGCTTCGGTATTGAAAACCCTGGAGACCTGGCCCCAGGGGCTCATATTCTGGCGCATTCAGTTGCAGTGGATCGGTGGATTTCTTGCGCTTTTGACAATTGTGTTGATCGTTGCCCCATTGGGCATAGGCGGGCTGACCAGCAATAGTGGCGTGCTGTTTCGCGGCGACCGCTCTTCCGGGGCCGGGCGGCGGGCAATCACGATTGTCATGCGCCTTGGGATTATTTATCTGACGATGACTGGCTTGTGCGCTTTGTTGTTTCTGCTCAGCGGTGGACGGGCGTTTTACGCCGTCACCCTTGCCATGACGGCGGTATCCACAGGTGGCTTTCTGCCCTTTGATGCACCGCTGGACACGATACTCCCATTAGGCGGCGTGTTCATCTTCGCAGTATTTTTGTTGCTCGGAGCCACCAGCGTATTTTGGCATCGCATGCTTGTGGACGGACGATTTGCCCAGCTTGCCCGCCACCGGGAGAGCTATTCCGTTATCGCGCTCGTGGCGCTTTTGACGTTGGTGTACACTTTCAAAGTAGCCGCGCTGGGCAGCAGCAGCGAAACCCCCGGTGCGGCCCTGATTGAAGGCTTTTTCACGGCCACTTCATTGGTTTCAACCAGCGGTATTGAAACACGCCCTGGCGTGATTGCGCTTTTACCGCTCATCATCATTTTGTTCATCATCCTCGCCGGTGGCAGTGCCTACTCCACATCGGGGGGGCTAAAGCACTATAGAATCGGTGGGATGCTGGTTCAGAGCTGGAACGAGATTGAACGCCTGATTTATCCAAATGCCGTGCGGTCCTCAAAATTCGGTTCGCAGGAATATGATCTGGGGTTGATGAAAGCGATCTGGAGTTTTTTCGTTGTAACCGTTTTTACAATTGCCATTGGCACCGTTTGGATTGCTTCAACCGATGTGCCGTTTGAAGCTGCCCTTACGTCCACAATTGCTGCGTTTACAACCGCTGGGCCGATCTACGGATCCCAGTGGGGCGAATCGTGGCCGCATTTTGGAGACTTTTCCACATTTGCAAAAATATCGCTGATGCTATCCATGGTGCTGGGAAGGCTGGAAGTGCTGGCTTTGCTGGGCTTGTTCAGTGCGCGCTACTGGAGGTCGTGAATGGTTTTGATTTGGGATTGCCGTGCACCAGTCTAGCAAGCTAAAGTTTCCCGGCGCGCGGGAAACAGGAAAAAAGCGGCATGGCCGAAAAACAACAAAACTTGCAAGATGCCTTTCTAAACAATGTTCGCAAGAACAAGATTTCACTGACGATCTTTCTCGTAAATGGCGTAAAATTAACCGGCATTGTGACCTGGTTTGACAATTTTTGCCTTTTATTGCGGCGAGATGGGCACTCTCAACTTGTCTATAAGCATGCAATTTCAACGATCATGCCCGGGGAACCGATGCGCATGTTTGAAGAAGATGATCTGGATAGCAAAGACTGACGCTAATCGGACGGCTAAAACGTTGTTCTCTATTTCCGGTGGGTGTTTTGGAACGCCCCTTCGTTGGTCAAAGCTTGGGAGTCCATGGTGAATTCGCTGTCCGCTGAACAAGACTTGCCGCAGCACAATATTGCCGACCAAACACCTGCGCTGCGGCAAGACCGCATGGGGGCAACGACCCGTGTGACAGTATCGGGTTCATGGACATTGACCAGCATCCATCTCGTCGATGGGGAAATGCGAAAATTGGCCGCTGACCCGTGTGAGACGCTGGAGCTTGATTGCCGCAAAATATCCAACATGGATACGGGGGGCGCTTGGCTGATCGTTCGGCTGACCAGCGAACTGATGAGACTGGGCAAGACCGTTCGTGTGGAGATCGACAACAAAAAACACGTGAATCTCATCGGCGTTGTGGGGGCGGGAACAGATGGGAGCGTCGCGGACGAACCAGCCGTTGCCGACCCCTACAACCCGCTGGAGAGCATTGGCCATCTGGCAACGGAATTTTGGCGCGACTTCATGACCGGATGTTACCTGTTGGGGTCATCCATTCGTGGCAGACGGGACGCATCAACCAAAAGCGGCCTTCACCGTGCCATCTCGATTGTTCATCAAATTGACCATATGGGCCTGCGGGCCATCCCTGTCATTGTGCTGATGTCGTTCCTCATTGGTGCTATTATCGCGCAACAGGGCGCTTATCAGCTGAAATTCTATGGCGAGGAATTGCTAACCGTCTATCTGGTGGGCGTACTGCATTTTCGCGAAATCGGAGTTCTGTTGACGGCCATCATGGTGGCGGGGCGCACCGGCAGCGCGATTACCGCCGAAATTGGCACCATGAAAATGCGTGAAGAAATCGATGCTTTGGATGTCATTGGCCTTAATCCTGTGGGCGTGCTGATATTTCCGCGTCTGGTGGCGCTGGTCATCGTCTTACCGATACTGACCTTGATTTCTGATGTGGCCGGCATGGCAGGCGCAATCGTGATTGGTGATTTATATGTGGGCATCACGCCGACCCAGTTTCTCATTACCCTGCAGGAAGGGGTGAGCATCGACAATTTGATGGTTGGGCTGATCAAGGCTCCGTTCATGGCGCTGATGATTGGCACGATTGCCGCCATTGAAGGTTTGAAAGTAGGGGGAAGCGCTGAATCCCTGGGCCAGGGCACCACACGAGCCGTGGTGCGCGCAATATTTGCCGTGGTTGTTATGGACGGCCTGTTTGCCATCTTTTTCTCAGCGATTGATCTGTAGTGCCCATGACAAACACAAAAACAGAACGTGTGGAAGATGTGGTGTTGCAGGCCCGCGATATCGATATCGCGTTTGGTTCCAAACATATCCTGAAGGGGCTGAATCTCGATATTAAGCGCGGTGAGATCCTGGGATTTGTGGGCGGGTCGGGTGCCGGGAAATCTGTTCTCATGCGTTCCGTACTTGGCCTGATCAAGCGCCAGGGGGGCAGCATACACCTGTTTGGGGAAGATTATGACAACGTGTCGGAGATTGAGAGAATTCGCCTGGACCGGCGCATTGGCGTGTTGTTTCAACATGGGGCGCTGTTTTCGGCACTGACGGTCAAAGAGAACATCCAGATGCCCATGCGCGAATATCTGGCACTATCCCAGGAACTGATGGACGAACTGGCGGCAATCAAAATCAGACTTGTGGGCCTGCCAGCTGATGCCGGGGACAAATACCCCTCAGAACTTTCCGGCGGCATGGTAAAACGCGCGGCGCTGGCGCGGGCTTTGTCGCTTGACCCGGAACTTGTGTTTCTGGACGAGCCCACATCCGGTCTGGACCCGATTGGAGCGGCGGACTTTGACCAATTGCTGGTGTCTTTGCGGGACTCGCTGGGGCTGACGGTGATGATGGTAACACATGACCTGGACAGCCTGCATGCGACCTGCGACCGAATCGCGGTGTTGCGGGAATGTCGTGTTTTCGTCACCGGTACTTTGGCAGACATGATGAAAGTGGAGGAACCTTGGGTAAAAGCCTATTTCCGGGGGCCAAGATCCCGGGCTGCACAGATTGCCAGCCAAACTATTCCTTCCGCAGGCGCGTAGCTTTCCCTGCAATGTCATAGTAAGAACAGCCCATGGAAACCCGCGCCAATTACATCGCTGTAGGCCTGTTTGTCTTGCTTGCGCTGATCGGAGCTCTCGCATCGGTCTACTGGCTCGGCCGCTATGGTGAGGGCGAAAATCTGGTGCCGCTGGATGTGCGCATTCGCGGCTCGGTTTCAGGCCTTGCAAAAGGCAGCACGGTTCAGTTCAATGGCATTGATGTGGGCCGCGTGGAAAGCCTGAAACTGGACCCCAGTGACCCAAGGTTTGTGATCGTGCGCACCAGGGTGGATGCATTGACTCCGGTGCGCAAAGACACGCGGGCAAGCATTGGGGTGAGGGGACTTTCAGGTGGCGCTTTTGTGCAATTGGATGGTGGCAGCCCGACAGGGTCCAACCTGCTGACCACGGCGCTGGATCAAACGGTCGCACCGGTTATTGAAGGTGATCCTTCGGGCCTGACTGATCTGATTGAACGGGTCAATCAACTGGCTGCCAGGTCGGACCGGATATTGGAAACGTTTGAAGGTCTCGTGGCCCAAAACGAATCGAGTGTGCGCAATACTCTTAAAAATGTGGAAGTGTTTTCAGGTGCCCTTGCCCAGAACAGTGATGGGGTGGCGCAATTTATGGACAGTGCCGGTGAGATCGCAAAGTCGCTGGACGGTTTGTCGGGCAGATTGGAAGGTGCGGTGAAGCGGGCTGAGGAAATTCTGGCAGCAGTCGACCCAGAAAAAGTGGCCAGCACGGTTAGCAATGTGGAGGTTTTCACAAAGAGTATTGCTGATCAGCGCGATGACATTGAGAAGATCGTATCAAGCGTCCAGGAAACAGCTTCGCAACTGGCCCAGACCGGAAAGACGCTGGATACAACCATCAGCCGTTTCAGTGACATCGCGGTTGAGGTGAAGCCTGAACAGGTGGCGAGCATTTTGCGTGAGCTGGAATTTTCCTCAAAAAGAGCCGGTGAAGTGTTGGCCTCCGTTGATGCCATTACCGTTCGTCAAACCATGGATGACATTTCACAAACGGCAGCTGCCGCGCGTGGCATTGTTGCCAATATTGACGAGAAAGCGCTTAACTCACTTATTTCAGAGCTGAACTCAGCCAGCAAGAATGTCACCACACTGATCGAATCGATCGACGCTGAAAGGGTGAATTCTGCTGTCGACAACATTGCCAATGCGGCTTCCGGGGCAAAACAAGTTGTGGATGACGTGTCCAAGGTGACATCACGTTTTGGCAATCGCGGGGACGATATAGACCAGATTGTCAGCGATGCGGCGGAACTCACATCTCGCCTCAATCAAACGTCTGCCAAGCTTGATGGCGTGATTGACAATGTGGACAAGCTGCTGGGTTCGGGCACAGCCGACGGTCTGGTGGCAGATGTGCGCAACACGCTTGCGGCATTTCGCAACACTGCCGCTACGCTTGACCGGCGCATTTCAGAGATCACCGCAGGTGTGACCAATTTTACCAGCCGTGGCCTAAGAGACACACAAACCCTGTTACGTGATGCAGGCCAGTCGATTAACCGCATTGATCGTGTTATTCGCAACATACAACAGAATCCTTCGGCGCTGATTTCCGGCGCAGGCGGGTCTCGTATTCGCGAAACACCGGCCGGCAGGCCCAGGCGCTAGCGCGCACCGGAAGTTACAGGAATGGCGGCTCTCATCACTGCAAATGAAGACGATGCGTCCGTGGGGGGCGTTCGACCACTGCGCAGACAGGCGATTGCGAGTCTGATCGCCTGTGCAATGCTGGTATCGTCGTGCGCGCTGATTAAACGCCCGGAAGCGCCTCGCGAAACCTATGAATTGTCTGCGCCAACCAGCTTTTCCGGCCTGCGTGGTTCCACAGGGGCACAGATTCTCGTCAAGCTTCCCACGTCCCTGGACACTATCAATTCAGAACGCATTGTTCTCAGGCCTTCAAAGAGCGTGATCACCTATGTGGCTGGCGCGCAATGGTCGGACACCGTGCCGAAAATGGTTCAGGCCAAACTGGTTGAGGCATTTGAAAACACCGGTGCCACGGGGGCGACAGCCAAACCCGGGGAGGGGTTGGTGATTGACTATCAATTGGTCAGCAATCTTCGCCGGTTTGAAATTGCCAATCGTGTGGCGATTATCGAAGTGTCGATCAAATTGCTGGCGGACAGGACTGGCAAAGTCGTGGAAACCCGTGTGTTTACTGCCGAAGCTCCCGTTTCCGGAGATGTTCCGGAAAATTATGTGGCCGGTTTCGATGCTGCGTTCGATGACTTGTCACGGGCCGTCATCAAATGGGTGCTGGGCGCCGTTTAGGTCAGCCATATTGGGCATATCTGGTGATCCGGCGCGGCGCATTTGTGCCTGTAATATGTTCCACCACATTGAAAAAAGGCGCTTCACCTGAAAAGTGAAACGCCTTGAATTTCTGCATCTGTGCCAATTAACGCGAAGCGTGAAGTGGCAGGGTAGATTAGCGGTCGCTCATGCCCACATAGTCGCGCTTCTCCGGCCCGGTATAGAGCTGGCGCGGACGCCCGATTTTCTGGCGCGGGTCTTCGATCATTTCTTTCCACTGGGCAATCCAGCCCACTGTGCGCGCCAGTGAGAACAGAACCGTGAACATTTCCGTTGGGAAACCAAGGGCTTTCAGGGTAATGCCGGAATAGAAATCAATGTTGGGATACAGGCCGCGTTCTATGAAATAGGGGTCTTCCAACGCAATTTTTTCCAGTTCCATGGCCACATCGAGGATCGGATCATCCTTGATGCCCAAAACACCCAGAACTTCATGGGTGGTTTGCTGCATGATCTTGGCGCGTGGATCGTAATTTTTATACACCCTGTGACCAAAACCCATCAGGCGGAAGGGGTCGCTCTTATCCTTGGCGCGGGCCACAAATTCGGGAATGCGATCGGGTGTGCCGATTTCGTGCAACATTGTCAGCGCTGCTTCGTTGGCACCGCCATGTGCGGGGCCCCACAGGCAGGCAATGCCTGCAGCAACGCATGCAAATGGATTTGCGCCCGACGAGCCGGCAAGGCGCACGGTCGATGTGGATGCGTTTTGCTCGTGATCTGCATGGAGAATGAAAATACGGTCCATAGCACGGGCCAGAACCGGGTCCACCTTATATTCCTCTGCAGGCACGGCGAAGCACATGTGGAGGAAATTGGAGGCATAATCCAGATCGTTGCGCGGATATACGAAGGGCTGACCGACCGAATATTTATAGGCCATGGCAGCGATTGTGGGCATTTTAGCAATCATGCGCAGGGACGCGATCATGCGTTGGTTTTCGTCGGTGATGTCGGTTGAATCGTGATAAAATGCGGACAAGGCACCCACGACACCCACCATAACGGCCATGGGGTGCGCATCGCGGCGGAAGCCGGTGAACAGCTTGGTCATCTGGTCGTGCAACATGGTGTGATATGTCACCCGATTGACGAAGTCTTCCTTTTGCGGGGCCGTTGGCAAATCGCCATAGAGGAGGAGATAGCAGGTTTCCAGAAAGTCGCCTTTTTCAGCGAGTTGTTCGATTGGATAGCCGCGGTGCAACAGGACACCCGCATCGCCATCGATATAGGTGATGGCGCTTTCGCAGGATGCGGTGGAGGTGAAGCCCGGGTCGAAAGTGAAGCGGTCGGTGTTCTTGTAAAGAGGGGCAATGTCGATGACATCAGGACCGATAGAGCCTTCTCGAATATCGAATTCGTAGTGCTCGTCACCAATATTCAGTGTCGCCTTTTTATCAGTCATGGTGTTCCTTTCGAAATAGCCCGGTTTTGTCCGCCGGAGTGGCTCCGACGACAGCAAGCTTGCTGTTGTGACCGGAACGCCCGACGCGAGGTTGCAAATGCAATAATTTGCGCGTGGGCGAGAATGCGTTGCGCCGTTCTTACTGGATTTGCAACGCTCTAACAAGGTTCAGCGCGGCATTGACAGGCCAAATGCCGTGGTTGTGAAATCGGTAATTGGTCTAAGTTGCCAAGTGTCGAAGCGGCTTTAGGCTGTGCCGGTTTGATCGTTCAACCGAGCCACACATTCCTCCTGACCCAGTACATACATGACGTCGAATACGCCAGGCGAAGTGGTTCTGCCGGTCAGTGCGGCGCGCACGGGTTGTGCAACTTTGCCCAGTTTCAGATCTTTGCTGTCGGCGAAGTCGCGCACGGCCTGTTCTATGGTTTCCAGCGACCACTGGGGCAATTCGGCAAGCAGCAGGGCAAGTTGGCTGATCGATGTGCGTCCCGCTTTATCATCCGCGTCAAGAATGGCTGCCGCTTTTTCTTCCATGGGAAGGGGACGATCGACAAACAGAAAGCGCGCGCCGTCCAACAATTCCAGAAGCGTCTTTGCGCGTTCCTTCAGGCCCGGCATGGAAGTGAGAAAATGCGCCTCGCGTTGCGGCGTCCAGCGCTCGCGATACCAGTCACCGCCGTCAATTTCCGGCAAAATGCCAATGACAGAATCAAGCAGTTCCCTGTCATCCTTGGCGCGGATGTAGTGCCCGTTCATGTTTTCAAGTTTTGCGAAATCAAACCGCGACGGGCTTTTGCCGATTGCTTTAAGCGTGAACAGTTTTTCCAACTGGGCGGTGGTGAAAAACTCTTCATCGCCATGGGCCCAGCCCAACCGCACAAGATAATTGCGCAGGGCTTCAGGCAAATAGCCCATGGCACGATAGGCTTCTGCGCCGGTGGCACCGTGGCGTTTGGAAAGCTTTGCGCCATCGGGCCCATAGATCAAAGGAATGTGGGCCATTTTCGGCACATCCCAGCCCAGCGCTTTGTAAATGACTGTTTGGCGGGCCGCATTGGTGAGATGGTCGTCGCCGCGGATTATGTGGGTGACACCCATATCGTGGTCGTCCACCACCACGGCGAGCATATAGGTGGGAGAGCCATCCGAGCGCAACAAAACAAGATCATCAAGATCCTTGTTGGGGAAACGCACTTCGCCCTGTACCTTGTCATAGACAACTGTTTCGCCATCCAGCGGCGTTTTGATGCGGATGACTGGGTCAACCCCTTGCGGTGCTTGCGAGATATCGCGATCACGCCAGCGGCCATCATAACGCGGCGGACGTTTTTCAGCGCGGGCTTTCTCGCGCATTTCATCCAGTTCCTGGGGCGTTGCATAGCAGCGATAGGCACCGCCACTGGCGAGCAACTGGTCCACCGCCTCGCGGTGGCGCTCGGCGCGGCTGAATTGCGAAATGGGATCACCCTCCCAGTCTATCCCAAGCCAGGACAGCCCATCGAGAAGCGCTGTCACCGCTTCCTGGGTGGAGCGGGCGCGGTCGGTATCTTCAATGCGCAACAGCATTTTGCCGCCATTCGCCCGGGCGTAAAGCCAGTTGAACAACGCGGTGCGGGCACCCCCAATATGAAGATATCCGGTGGGCGAGGGGGCGAAGCGGGTGATGACTGGTTTGGCATCGCTGGATGACATGGGGACGGACCTCAAAACGGATAACAGGGGCGGCGAACCGCAGGAGAACAAAAGGAGACGTTGCTCACATATCACAGGAACGGCATCATACAAGCCGCGCAGCCGCAATGAGGGTGGGGCGCCAGTAATTGAGTGGTGGATGTTATGTCCCGTGGCAAGCGCAGCGGTTCACAGCAAACAGGCGATCGCGATGAGATTTGGCTGCCGGTTTCGCAGCCGGGGGAAAGCTCGGCCGACGAACAGCTAACGCCCTGGAAACCGCGTGAACAATCGATTACGCCCGCCGATACGTTTCAGGCAACCATAGAGGAATTTCAAAAACCCGTTGGCAGACTGGCAAGATGGCATTTGCGTTGGCAAATTGAACTGCACGCCCGATTGCACTGGCTGCAGGCCGCACTGCGCGATGAACGGGACCGGGGTGCCGGGTTTTTGTGGTCGCCGGTTGTGTGTGGCATTGGATGCATCATCTATTTCATATTGCCGCGAGAGCCGCTCAGCGGTGCATTTCCCGTGGCCTGTGCGTTGTTCGTGTTTCTTGCCACGCGCGTGGCGGCGGGAACATTCATGCGCGCTGTCCTATTGTCGCTGGCATTGATGACATTTGGAACGTCCCTGGCCCAGTGGCGGGCCAGCAGTCTGGCACCTCATATGCTTTCACGGACAATGGTGGCGCAGATCCACGGTGTGGTGCGCAAAGTGGAAAGACGGGCCAATGGGCGGGTTCGGTACACAATTGTGGTGGGCAACCAAACCGATTGGGGGCGGGGCGCTGACAATAAGGAATTGCCTCATACCGTGCGGCTGACCGCGCGGGCAGGTGGCCCCAAAATTCATGTGGGAGAAGGCATTTCGGGCCGCGCCCGATTGGGGCCTCCTTCCGGTCCGGCCTTTCCCGGCGGATATGATTTTTCGTTTCAGTCCTGGTTTGATGGGATCGGCGGTTCCGGGTTTTTCCTCGGCGCGCCGAAACCGGTGGTAAATGCGAAGAATACAGGCGCTGTCGCACATTTCATTGAACAGGCCCGCGATGGGATTGCCTCTCTCATTCGTACCAATTTGCAGGACAAAACCGGGGGACTGGCGGCGGCCCTGATTGTGGGGGATCGCAGCGGCATTGACGAGGACACCGCCGATTCCCTGCGAAAATCCGGCCTTGCGCATATTCTGGCAATTTCCGGGCTGCATATGGCTTTGGTGTCCGCCACGGTGATTTTTGCGATACGGGGCCTGCTCGCGCTGTTTCCCTCGGTGGCCTTGCACTACCCGATCAAGAAATGGGCAAGCATTGCCGCGCTGGCATTTGCCACAATCTATTTGATGATGTCGGGGGCGAGCGTTTCCACCCAAAGGGCCTTTTTGATGGTTGGCGTGACCTTGCTTGCGGTGATTATCAACCGGCGGGCGCTGACCATGCGCAATGTGGCGATTGCCGCGTTTGTGCTGATCATCATCGCACCGGAAGCGATTCTAAGCCCTGGGTTTCAGATGTCATTTGCTGCGGTTGCCGCCTTGATCGCCTGTTATGAAGCGTTGAGCGAGCGCAGGCTGCGGCGGGGTTTTCAGCCCCAGGGCAGCGGCGTTGTTGCATTCATGCGTCGGTTCATTGTTCGGGATATGGGCGGACTGGCGCTCACATCATTGGTGGCGGGTATCGCAACCGGCCTGTTCGCGGCCTATCACTTCCAGCGGGTTGCGCCTTTTGGGCTGTTGGCCAACTTGCTGGCAATGCCGCTCGTGTCGTTCCTGGTAATGCCGCTTGCCGTGGTCAGCACACTGGCCATGCCCTTTGGTCTGGAAGGTGGCCCGCTGGCGCTGATGTCGATGGCCTTGTACCCGGTGACGGAAATCGCCAGTTGGGTGAGCGGGTTGGAACCTTCAGGTCACACGGGGCGTATTTCGGTGGCAGTGGTTGTTCTTGGTACAATGGCGCTGTTGGCCGCCACACTGATCCATGGGCGCTTGCGGCTGCTGGCTTTGCCTTTGCTTGTTGTTGCCGGGCTGGCGGCGAACCAGACCCAAAGCCCTGATATATTGATCTCCGAAAGCGGGCAGCAATTGGGAATTGTCCAGGCCAATGGGGATATCAGCCTGATGCGGCCCAATGCGGAAAAGTTTGTCACGAATATCTGGAAAACAGCCTTTGCGCCGCACATGCTTTCTCAACAGAAAAAACACAAACGCGGCGCTGCGGGGGCGGGGTTTAAATGTGACGATTATGGATGTTCAGCGCGCCCCAAGGGCATGACGATTTTGCACCTGAAAAGCACCACAACATTATTTGCAGATTGCCGGATTGCCGATGTGATCGTCATCCCGTTTCGTGTGCCCAATGCCTGTTCCAGCCTTCCAAGGGCCGAACAGCCGCTGATATTGGATGAAATTGCCCTGCGAAAATCCGGATCGATATCCATCAAAATTGATGAGCGCCCACCCGGCGCCACCAATATCGCCACACAAACCACGCAATCCGGGCAAACCACGCAACAGGTGCAATCCAAACGTCACAACCGCCTGATTGTCACCACCAGTATCCGCCCCCAGAAGCGGCCCTGGACGGCCCATCGCTTTGGCCGCTCCGAATAAGCCGCAGAGCTTGCGCCTAATTGTAACGGCGGATGAGACCCACAAGCTTGCCCTGCACATTCACACGGTCGGGGCCAAAAATACGGGTTTCATAAGCTTCGTTGGCCGGTTCAAGGGCGATTGAATCCCCCTTGCGGCGAAACCGTTTCAACGTGGCTTCTTCATCGTCCACAAGAGCCACAACAATATCGCCCGGATCGCAGGTATTGCTCTGTTTGATCACAACCGTGTCCCCATCGAGAATGCCGGCGTCGATCATGGAATCGCCTTTGACTTCCAGCGCATAGTGATCACCGGCCCCCAACATGTCGGGGGATACAGTGATGCTGTGGGTGGCGTGTTGAATGGCCGAAATTGGCGTACCCGCAGCGATGCGGCCCATGACCGGCACAATGGCTGATTCCGGCACATCATCATTGGCTGCCGCATTCGCCACGGGCGCAGGCTCACGCGCGCGCCCAAGGCCGCCATCGACCACAGAAGGAGAGAAAGGTTTGCGACCAGCGGGGCTGGGCACATAGGATTCTGGCAGTTTGATCACTTCCAGCGCCCTGGCACGGTTTGGCAAACGCCGTATAAACCCGCGCTCTTCCAAAGCCGTGATCAGACGATGGATGCCCGATTTGGATTTCAAATCCAGCGCATCTTTCATCTCATCAAAAGAGGGGGGAATGCCTGCCTCTTTGAGACGCTGGTTGATGAACATCAGCAATTCGTGTTGCTTGCGCGTCAGCATAATTTTCGTTCCCGGGCTGTGTGCCCTGATTCGGGCAATGGGTTAATACAAACCGTGAACACCTTAACATGTTCTTAACATGTTCTGCAAGTGATCTCGTTTGTTCTCTTTTATGGGGGTAAGGCTACAATGAAGCGTTTTTCGAATTTCCACCAGTGCGCTGTGGCGGCAAGGCTCGCCCTGCTGATGATGCTCGCGCTGGTTTTGGCGGGGTGCGCTGAGGAGTTTTCCTGGCGTCAGAAATTGGTGCTGGTTGTCGAAACTCCAGATGGTGAAAGACGTGGCGAATCTGTAGGTGTGGTTCGTTGGCGCGATGCCACGGGGGCATCCGAGATGGGTATGGGGCAACTGGGCTTCCGAGGCGAGGCAGTCGTTGTTGGTCTATCGGAAGGCAGATATTTGTTTGCTCTTATCAAAGGGCGGCAGGTGATGGGTCAATACACTCTTCTGGACAAAGCGATGTTGGGGAAATCGCTGCCGGAGCGCGCCCAAGCCCTGCAAGTGGTTGGTCTAAAGGGGCGTGTGCCGCCTGAACGCTATCCCAAGCTTGTAACATTCGAAGATATCACCAGGCCGGAGACGGTGCGGCAGGTGGACCCGAATGATCTGGCAGCGACCTTCGGGGAAGGCTACGCGCTGAAATCGATCACGCTGGAGATCACCGACGAGCCGGTGACAATGGGACGGGTGGAGAAGGTGTTGGGGTGGTTGGGGCCATATCCTGAGCCGACGCTCGGAAAGTCCGAAGACATTTACAGTCCGATTTTTGCGGCGACCGTAAATCATGGCGACTTCATCCGGAGGCAAAAATGACAATCTCTAAAGACTTGTTTTTGGCGTTGCTTTCGCTTGATGCTTACAATCGCGGCTATGGCGCGGGGATTGATGGATTAGGAGGCGGTGGTTCCAAAATTGGAACAGCTACCGTGGGCAGTGACGAATTATTGCCCGATGGTGCCCAAGCCGCCGGTTTCTACGCCGTTTCCTACGACACGCCCTATGGCACGGTCATTTCGTATCGGGGGACGGATAATTTCACATATGACGATGTCAGGGGTGCTAGTGATATCACAAAAGGCTGGACGATTGGCGCTGGCTTAACAGGCGAGAATCCATGGGGCATAGCAGCGCAATCAGGATTAACAATTGATTTCTACGATGCCGTTGTCGGAGACGACGAGCCCTACGATCTTTACGGTCAAAAGCCAATTGTAACAGGCCATTCTCTTGGTGGCGGTTTGGCCGGGCTGTAAACCCTATTACTTTACCTTAAGTATTTACTAACATTATGCTTTTCATTTTCTACGCATTGCGTCTGCAACCCGATTGAGCAATCTTGCGGCCATGGCAATGACGCCTCGTTTGTCGTTGTCTTTGCTCCGGCAAACCCAGGCCCGCCGCATCACCTGGGATTACGGAGTTCGCCGGTCGGCGAACGGAACTGCCTCCTCGTAATTTCGTAAGCCGACCGGCCCCAATCACTTCCCTTGCCGCCATAAAGACCGACACAAAAAAACCGCCTCGGCATATTGCCGGGCGGTTTCTTGTGTCTGGTGCTGCGCGGGCGCAGCGAAAGGCAAAATCAGATTATTTGATTTTGCCTTCTTTGAACTCAACATGTTTGCGCGCAACAGGGTCGTATTTACGCTGCACGAGCTTTTCAGTCATCGTGCGTGAGTTCTTTTTGGTGACGTAGTAGAAGCCCGTGTCAGCGGTCGAGTTGAGCTTCACCTTGATGGTGGTTGCCTTAGCCATTTTCGTTTTCCTTGAGAAATCCGGTCAGCGCCAGCTGGTCAAAGGCACTGTTGAGGCCTGATCTAAAGGCAAGCGGGGAAAAGTCAAGCCTCGCTGGGCGCGCGAGCGGCGATGAACCGATTTTGTTGCAACAATCAACGGTCCAAATGCATGTGGTGCTTAATTGCCCATGCCTAAATCATATCCCGCACGAATGTTTTCCCGCGCAGGTGAAAGAATGGCAGATCGGTGCTTGGTGCCAGGTCGGGGTCGGTTTCCAACCGTTTTTGCAACTCGTCCAGCACGGTCACCGTGATAACCGGTAATTCCAGCTTCCTGGCTTCCGCAATGGTGAGCCAGTGCAGGTCTTGTAACTCACCGGAGGGGCCTGTGCCTTCGGGCAGCCTGTGGGCGATATGATCGACCCGTGTGGCGAAGAACCACGCATCGAATCGGCGGTTGCGACCCGGTGGTGTGATGGCGCGGGCGATCAGGCGCAATGGGTTCAGCGAAGGGCGCACGCCCAGTTCTGCAAATGCCTGCCAGTCGGGATGGTTCGACTTGAACCCTTTATTGTCTTTTTGTCCCAACAGGACACCCGCTTCCTCATAGGTTTCACGAATGCTGGCCAGTGCCAGCGCGCGGGCGCGGCGACGGGTGGGGCGCTGGCGCAGATTGTCGACAATTTTGCGCTCCACAATGGGATCAAGCTCGTCAGAGGCGGCAATCGAGCCATCGCCCTTGTCCACGCGCCCGCCGGGGAAAACGAACAGGCCGGGCATGAATTTGTGGCCCTCGTGGCGGCGGCCCATCAACATGCGCACATCAGGCCCTTCACCATCCAAAATGATCAGGGTTGATGCATCGCGGGGGGGCATGTTGGGGCTGCGCTTGGAGCCATCGCGGGCTGCGGCTTCGTCAATCTCGTCGCGGGTCATGCCTGCCTTCATTCCCGAACGCTCCGTCATGACTTGCGGGATTCGCCAAAGCCAAACATGCGCAATGCCCATTGCAGGCCCACGACACCGCCTTTAACGGGCTGCATGATTGCCAGTGTCATGACTGTGGCCATGGGAATCCAGATGGCCAGATGGGCGGCTAAAGACAATTCGACCTTGCTTTCCACAACCATCAACAGGGTCACCACCACGTGGCCAACAATCATGATGGTGATGTAAGGTGGAAAATCTTGTGCCTGTTCGTGGTGCAACTCTTCATTACAAACAGTGCATTGTGGTGTGACTTTAAGCCATTTGTCGAAGAGACGCCCTTCACCACAATTGGGGCAGCGGCATTTCAGACCAGTGAGAATTGCGGGCCAAACGGGCCGTTTTGCTGGTGTGTGGGCGTGATTTTCAACAGTCATCTATATTTCCTATTTCTTACGTGCGCCCAATTTTGGCTTTCCAAACCGGTTGGATCGCCGTGGCCGTTTCGGGCGGCCAGTGGGTGATCCGGGGCGGCTGCGTTTGCTGCGCGGCAACCCTTCGGCTGCACGGCCATCGCTTATCATCTCAAAACGCAACGCACCCGCCATGGGGGCTGCTTCGACGAGTTTTACCTCCACCGCGTCGCCCATCTGGTACATCTGTCCCGAATGTTCGCCCACGACCGAGTGGTTGACTTCGTTATATAGGAAATAGTCATCGCCCAATAAAGAGATGGGAATGAATCCATCTGCGCCGGTTTCCTGCAAGGTTACAAACAGCCCGGCACGTGTCACGCCATTGATCCGGCCCTGGAAGGTTGCACCGATCTTTGTTGCCATATGGCTGGCAATCAGGCGGTCAATGGTCTGGCGTTCTGCCAGCATGGCGCGCCTTTCGGCCTGGGATATCTCCTGGGCGATCACGTCAAGGCGGGCTTCTTCGGGCGGCGTGATGCCGCCTTCGCCCAGATTGAGCGATCCCACCAGCGCCCGGTGCACGATCAGGTCGGCATAGCGGCGAATGGGGGACGTGAAATGCGCGTATTTCTTCAAATTCAGGCCAAAATGCCCAATATTGTCCGGGTTGTATTCCGCCTGGCTCTGGGAGCGCAAAACAACCTGGTTCACCAGATCGGCGTTATCGGTGTCCACCACCTGCGCCAAAATGCCGTTAAAGGTGGAAGGTTTGAGAATATTGCCCTTCGCCAGCGGTATGTTGATGCTGCGCAGGAAGTCGCGCAGGCTCTCCAGCTTGGCCATGGAGGGTTGGTCGTGAATGCGGTAGATCAGCGGCTGCTTACGCTTCTCCAGGGTTTCCGCCGCTGCCACATTGGCCTGGATCATGAACTCTTCGATGAGCTTATGGGCATCTAGTCGCGGCGGTACGATGACCTGATCGACGCCGCCTGTTTCATTCAACAGGATTTTGCGTTCCGGCATGTCGAGTTCAAGGGGTTGGCGGTAGTCGCGGCCCCGTTTCAACACCTCATAGGCCGCCCACAGGGGGCGCAGGACGCTTTCCAACAGGGGTTCGGCCCTTGGGGCTTCCTGTCCATCAATTGCGGCTTGAGCTTCCTGATAGGCCAGACGCGCGTGGGAGCGCATCATGATGCGGTGGAAGGTGTGGCGCAGTTTGCGACCGTCTGCAGCAAATGTCATGCGCGCAGCAAGCGCCGGGCGGTCCACGTTTTCCTTCAAAGAGCATAATTCATTGGAAATGCGCTCCGGGAGCATGGGTACAACACGGTCGGGAAAATACACCGAATTGCCACGCAACAGGGCTTCCCGGTCCATCGCCGTGCCAGGGCGCACATACCAGGACACATCAGCAATGGCGACTGTGATGATGTACCCACCGGGGTTATTCTCGGCACTGTCTTCAATCGCATAGACAGCATCGTCGTGGTCTTTGGCATCTGCCGGGTCGATGGTGATCAGGGGCAGGTCGCGCCAGTCCTCACGTTTGACACTATCGGCTTCGCCAGCGGCATCGGCTGCCTTGAGCACTTCAGGCGGGAAGTCGGTTGGAATGTGATATTGGTGTAGCGCGATGAGCGAGATTGCTTTTTCGGAATTCAGATCACCGATGACTTTTGCAATCTTGCCTTGCTTGAGGCCAAGCGTGTTGCGGCCAACAATCTCCACCTCAACCAGATCGCCGGGCTTGGCGTCGGCGGCATTTTTTTCATGTACCAGCAATTCGTTTTGTTTGCGGTCGGTGGGTTCGATGCGCCCGACCAGGCCGTTTTCCACCACTTCATTTGCGCGATACACGCCCAGCACCGTGCCGCGATTGCGGTCGAGCACTTTCATGACCTTGCCACGGGGAGAACCCTTGGCCGGTATGGTAATGCGGGCCAGCACCCTGTCGCCGACACCGGCGGTGGGAGATTTTGACCTGGGGTGGTTGACGATGGAGACCACGGGGTATTTCCCGTCCGTCTCCTCGTCCCACTGAACCGGTTTTGCCAACAGACCCCCATCACGGTCGCGGGCAGTAACATCGAGAACGGTGACGCTGGGCAGGGTGCCGGGCTTGGTGAAGCGCTTGCCCTGCTTTTTGATCAGCCCATCGCCCTCCAGTTCTTTCAACATGGCCTTGAGTGCGATTTTCTGCTGACCTTTAAGGCCAAATGCGCGCGCAACTTCGCGCTTGCCGCTCATATCCGGATTTTCTTCCAGATAGCGCAGCAGCACCTCTTTGTTGGGCAGGTGAGAGGGTTTTCCCTTGTCAGGGTTGCCGGAACGTTTTGCTTTGGCCAAGTACGGCTTTCATCGTGAACGAGTTAATGCATTCAACCCTTACGCAAGAACGCCCGCAACCCCAAGAGAATTTAACTCTTGGCGGCTGCCTTTGCCTTTGCGGGGGCTTTTTTCTTCGGCGCAGCCTTTTTCTTGGCTGCTGGCTTCTTTTTCGCAGCCGGCTTTTTCTTGGCTGCCGGTTTCTTACCCGTCTTTTCAGCGCGCGCTGCAATCAATGCCACTGCTTCATCCATGGTGACCGATTGGGGGTCTTTGTCCTTTGGAATGGTGGCGTTGATTTTGCCGTGGTTCACATAAGGGCCGAAGCGGCCGTCTTTGACCGATACAAGTCCACCGAATTCAGGATGCTCACCAAGCTCTTTTAAGCTTGCAGCACCGCGCGCACGGCTGGGCTTGGCTTCGGCCAGCACGGTGACCGCGCGGTTGAGGCCAACGGTGAAAACTTCATCGTCGGATTCCAGACCGGCATATTTGCCATCGTGCTGCAAAACCGGGCCATAACGGGCGAAACGGGCGATGATCTCTTTGCCGCTTTCAGGGTGCATCCCGATGGTGCGCGGCAATTCCAGCAATTGCAGGGCTTTCTCGTAATCTACAGTCGTCGCGTCCCAGCTTTTGGGAATGCTGGCATTCTTGGCTTCCTTGCCTTCGCCGCGCTGGACATAGGGGCCAAACCGGCCCGTCAGCAGTTTGATTTCTTCGCTGCTATCAGGATCAACGCCAAGCACTTTGGGGCCATCATTGGCAATCTGTTCCGATTGCTCCAGGCCTTCGGCTCCCAATTGGCGGGTGAATTTGCAATCGGGGTAATTGGAGCAGCCGATAAATGCGCCGAACTTGCCGACTTTCAGGCTCAGCTGACCTTCATTGCAGGTGGGGCACAGGCGCGGATCGCCGCCATCTTCCTTTTCAGGGAAAGCGAGGGGGCCAAGGGCTTCGTTCAGCGTGTCGAGAACTTCGGTGATACGCAGATCTTTGGTTTCATCCACATTGGCGGAAAATTCCTGCCAGAACTCGCGCAAGACGTCTTTCCATTGCAGTTCACCGGCCGAAATGCGGTCGAGCTTTTCCTCAAGCCCGGCGGTGAAATCATATTCCACATAGCGGTTGAAGAAGCTCTCCAGAAATGAGGTCACCAAGCGACCTTTGGCCTGGGGAATCAGACGCCGCTTGTCCATCGTCACATATTCGCGGGCGGCAAGTGTGGCCAGAGTTGAGGCATAGGTGGAGGGTCGACCGATTCCCAACTCTTCCATTTTGCGGATCAGAGACGCCTCGGAGAACCGGGCAGGCGGCTCGGTGAAATGCTGTGTGGCATCAATTTGCTCACGGGAAATAGTCTCGCCTTCGGTAAGCGGCACCAGACGCTTGTCTTCATCGTCGTCTTTCTTGGTGTCCTGATAGACGGATAGAAAGCCATCGAATTTGATCACAGAGCCGTTGGCCCGCATGGTGGCCACACGGCCGTCGTGGCGTGCTTCCAGTTCAGCGGCTGTGCGCTCAATCTTGGCGGAGGCCATCTGGCTGGCAATAGTGCGCTTCCAGATCAGATCGTAGAGGCGGCGCTGGTCGTCGTCGAGCTTGCCCGCAACATCTTTGGGCAGACGTTTCAGCGATGTGGGGCGGATCGCCTCATGCGCTTCCTGGGCGTTCTTGGCTTTGCTGGAATAAAACCGCGCCTTTTCCGGCAGGTAGATCGCGCCAAAATTCTCACTAATGGCGCTTCGGGCTTCATCAATGGCCTCAGGCGCAATCTGCACACCATCGGTACGCATATAGGTGATCAGACCGACCGTCTCGCCGCCCAGATCGATGCCCTCATAGAGCCGCTGGGCCACCTGCATGGTGCGTGAGGCGGAGAAGCCCAGCTTCGATGATGCGTCCTGTTGCAGTGTGGAAGTGGTGAAAGGCGCATAAGGATTGCGGGTGACCGGTTTGGCTTCAACAGATTGCACCTTGAAGTCAGACTTCATCAACATGCGCTTGATGTTGGCGGCCTGTTCTTCGGTCTTTACGTCCAGACGCTGGAGTTTCTCGCCTTCAAAACTGGTCAGCCTTGCGTCGAAATCGGCACCGCTGGCGTTTTTGAAAGCGCCCACAATGTTCCAGTATTCCTGGGGTTTGAACCGTTCAATCTCGTTTTCACGCTCACATACCAGGCGCAGGGCTACCGATTGTACGCGACCTGCTGAACGGGCACCGGGCAATTTGCGCCACAATACGGGCGACAAGGTGAACCCCACAAGATAGTCGAGGGCGCGGCGGGCCAGATAGGCATTGACCAGCGGCTCGTCGATGGCGCGTGGGTTTTCCATCGCTTCCAGGATAGATTTTTTGGTGATCGCGTTGAACACGACCCGTTCCACAGGTTTGTCTTTAAGTGCCTTCTTGTCGTTGAGCACCTGCAATACGTGCCAGGAAATGGCTTCTCCCTCACGGTCAGGGTCGGTTGCCAGGATGAGACGGTCGGCGGCTTTGGCCGCTTTTGTGATGTCCGACATGCGTGGCTTGGCTTTGCCATCAACCGTCCAGGACATGGAAAAATCATCGTCTGGCAGCACAGAACCATCTTTGGCGGGCAAATCGCGCACGTGACCGTAGGACGCCAGAACCTTATAGTCCTTGCCCAAATACTTATTGATTGTTTTCGCTTTGGCAGGCGATTCGACGATAACTAATTTCATGAAGTGAAGCTGCTGACGTGTTTCAGACTGGGCGCAGGACATAAGGTGCTTATTTCGCAAACGCAAATGCCTGGGCAATAATTTCTGTCACTGCTGTGTGAATTTCCCTTCTTTGGCTGGCACCAGCACATCCTTATTAAACAACCCATGGGTGTATTAAATTCATATTGCAATCATCAACTATTAGTGTAAATCTGGACTCGTTCATCGCCCATTGAACGTTTTGATCCTTAGGGCGGTCATCCAGAAGCCATTGTGGGGGGCTTCGCTGACTGGAGATCAAATATATGGCGTCATTGTCGCCGAATTCGCGTGCTGCGACCGCGAGCTATATCGAAACCATGTTGAGCGAATTGCGCAGCATGAGCCAGGGTATGGATGCAGATTTCCTCGGTTATCTCATTGAGATGGCCATGATTGAAGCGTCCGACATCGCATCTGGCAAAACCTCTACGGGGAGGGTGCACACTCAGGTGGTGGAAAAGATCACCCATCCCGATGCCGAGCAACTTGCATCGCTCTATCTTAGCGGTGCATTGAAATAGCCCAGCCTTAGCGGATTTGCTGAGGTATTATTGGTTACAACAGGAGGGATACCCGGTTTCCCGGGTGTCTCTCCAATTGGCCGCCCAGGGACAGTTCAAGCAATAAAAGTTGCATCTTTGCCGGTTCGATTTTGGCGAAACGAATTAATTCATCCACATCGGTGGGCGTGGGGCCAAGCGCGCTTAACAGGCGCTGGCGGTCGCTTTCATCGGGTGGTGCTGAGGGCAGGGGCCGGACCGACTCATCTTCATTGAGGCTGTAAGTGGCCTGACTGTTCTGCTGTGTCAGTGGCGCAATGGCGTTTGTGATATCCTGGGCAGACGTGATGAGTTGCGCCCCCTGTTTGATGAGGTGATTGGCACCTTCTGAACGGGGATCAAGGGGAGAGCCTGGCACGGCAAACACCAGCCGTCCCATCTCATTGGCAAGGCGTGCGGAAATCAGCGAGCCGGAACGCCGGGCGGCTTCCACGACGACCAATCCCAAAGACAGGCCTGCAACGATGCGGTTTCGGCGTGGAAAATCCTGTGCCCTGGGCTGCCACTTCAGCGGCATTTCCGACACGAGCGCACCGCCATTGGCCACAATGTCATGGGCCAAGTGTGTATTTTGATGGGGATAAATGTGATCGACGCCCCCGGCGAATACGGCGATTGTGCCGGTTTGAAGGCTCGCTTCATGGGCGGCTGCGTCAATGCCGCGGGCAAGGCCCGATGCGATGACATAATCCGCCTGTCCGGTTTGTGACGCCAATTGGCGGGTGAGCTTGATGCCTGACAGGGATGCATTGCGTGACCCGACAAAGGCTACCACGCTTTTCGACAGGATTTCTGTATTGCCGATTACGGAAAGCACGGGCGGGGCCGCCTCTATGGCGCGCAATGCGGTGGGGTAATCGCGTTCACCCACGCAAATGATTTTGCCGCCCAATTGGTCGAGTTCGGCCAATTCGCGCTCGGTATCGGAAATTGTGGCTATCTGTATTTTCTTGCCGGACCGCCCTTTTGCTGCAAGGTCGGGCAGGGCCTCCAGCGCTGTCGCTGCCGTGCCAAAATGATTGATCAGATCGCGAAATGTCTGCGGCCCTACATTTTCACTGCGCACCAATCTCAACCAGGCAAGCCTTTGGTCATCACTGAGTGTGATGCCAGGACTTGGGGCCAATTGATCGGCTGATGGGGAGTTGCTCACCCTTTCCCTCCGATCTTACCCTCGGTGCCGGATGCAAGGCGGGAGATGTTTTCGCGGTGTTTCCACCAACACATCACGCTCATCAATGCAAAAAGCAGTGCAATTGGCGTTGCTGCGCCAAACCAGATCGCGACGGGTGCGACCAATGTTGCAACCAGCGCGGCCAGTGAAGAGAAGCGGCTGACAAGGGCGGTTAGTAACCAACTGATGGCAAACGCAATAAATCCGGTTGGTGACAGGGCAAGCAACAGGCCCACATAGGTTGCCACGCCCTTGCCGCCCTTAAACCGCAGCCAGACGGGATAGAGATGCCCCAGGAAAGCGCCCCCGGCGATGAACAGCAAAGGCAGGCCCGTTATGCCAAATACGAACAGCGCAATCCAAACCGGAACGGCACCTTTTAAGGCGTCCGCCAATAAGGTTGCGGCGGCCAGTCCCTTGCGGCCTGTACGCAACACATTCGTAGCGCCGATATTGCCGGAACCAATGGCGCGAATGTCTCCAGCGCCAGCCATTTTCGTGATAAGCAGTCCAAAGGGAATGGAGCCGAACAGGTATCCAATCAGTGCAAACGGGAACAGATAACCCATTGAGCCAAATTCCATGTTTCCCCCAGAAACGGTTGTTGGACCTGGTTCAGTCCATCCCGGATGCCCTGCATCTTACGAGAATAATTATTGCGCGATAGGCGTTAGGAGAAAACTGTGCGGCCTCCCACAATAGTTTTCAAGACACGTCCCTGAAAACGTGAATTCTCAAACATCGAGTTTTTCGAACGGGACCGCAGCATATCTTCCCTCAATACCCACGGGTGGTCAGGGTCGAAAATGACAAAATCTGCCGGAGCCCCGATTTTCAGCGTACCCGCATTGAGCCCAAGACGCCGCGCCGGGGCGGTGGACAGGCATTCCAGAACGCGCATCAGCGGGATGCCGTCTGTGTGAACCAGACGAAGCGCTGCCGCCAGCAGGGTTTCCAGACCAACCGCCCCGTCAGCCGCTTCGGCGAAGGGCAGGCGTTTGGTATCCACATCCTGGGGATCGTGATTGGAGACAATGGCATCAATGGTGCCATTGCGGATCCCTTCGATCATTGCCTGACGATCTTCTTCGGACCGCAGGGGAGGCGATACCCGAAAGAATGTGCGGTAATCCCCAATGTCATTTTCGTTGAGTGCAAGATTGGCAATGGCCACACCGGCGGACACATCCAGCCCGGCACCCTTGGCCTTGGCAATAACGTCAACCGAATCCGATGTGGAAATGGTCGAAGCGTGATAGCGGCCCTTTGTCATGGCCACGAGACGCATGTCACGTTCCAGCGGGATGATTTCGGCTTCACGGGGAATGCCCGGCAGGCCCATTCTTGTGGCATTGGTGCCCGCATTCATGACACCGCCAGCAAGCGATGCTTCCTGTGTGGCAGCCATGATCAACCCGTCGAAGTCACGGGCATAGGTGAGGGCGCGGCGCAACATCTGGGCGCTTTGAATGGTTTTGCGGCCATCGGTGAAAGCAATCGCTCCCGCTTCGCTCAACAGGCCGATTTCGGTCATTTGTGTACCATCCAGCCCGCGTGATACGGCAGCGGTTGGCACAATGCGCACACGGGATTTTTCAATGGCCGTCTGGCGCACGAATTCCACCAGGGCCACATCATCAATAACCGGGTTGGTATCGGGCATCATCACCATGGTTGTGACGCCGCCTGCTGCGGCAGCGCGCCCGGCTGATTTGATTGTTTCACGGTGCTCAGAACCGGGTTCACCGATGAAAACACGCATGTCCACAAGGCCCGGTGCGAGAACGGCACCGCCGCAATCGATTATTTTTGCGCTTTTTTTCAAGCCTTCGCGGGGCAGGTCGGTTCCGATCCGGGTGATCTTGCCGCGTTCAACAAAAATATCTCCGGTGGTGTCGATGTCCTGCGAGGGGTCAATGATGCGCGCGTTGACGAACAGGCGTTGACCGGGCGGTTTACGCCGCAGGGGCGGCTTGGGATCATTCATGCGCCAGCCCCTTCCTGTAGGGCTTCCATCACGGCCATGCGCACGGCCACGCCCATTTCCACCTGTTCAAAAATTACGCTTTGAACGCCATCGGCAATGGAGGAGGCAATTTCCACTCCGCGATTCATCGGTGCGGGATGCATGACAATTGCATCTTTCTTGGCCAGCTTCATGCGTTTGGCATTGAGCCCGTAGAAGCGGTAATATTCACGCAAAGACGGCACGAATGCCCCTTCCATACGCTCAACCTGTAGCCGCAGCATCATCACCACATCGCAGCCGGGAAGGCCTTTTTCCATGGAACGGAAAGCCTCCACACCAAGGTGTTCAATGCCCGATGGCAAAAGAGTGGAGGGGGCGATGACACGCACCCTAGCGCCCATGGCGTTCAACAGGTGAATGTTCGACCGGGCCACGCGCGAATGGGCAATATCACCACAGATGGCCACGGTCAGACCTTCGATACGCCCGAACTGGCGGCGAATGGTCAGGGCATCGAGCAATGCCTGGGTGGGGTGTTCGTGTGCTCCGTCACCGGCATTTATCACTGAACAATCAACCTGTTGCGCCAAAAGGGCGGCCGCACCGGCGGCGGAATGGCGCACCACCAGCAGGTCCGGCTGCATGGCGTTCAGGGTCAGTGCGGTATCAAGCAGGGTTTCGCCCTTTTTCACCGAGGATTGGGCAACCGCCATGTTGACCACATCCATGCCAAGGCGTTTGCCAGCAATCTCAAAGGACGATTGTGTGCGGGTTGAATTTTCAAAAAACAGATTGATCAGGGTTCTGCCAGAAAGCGTGTGGCGCTTTTTTTCAACCGCGCGGGAAATCGCAACCATGGTTTCGGCGCGGTCAAGCAGGTGATCGATTTCCCGTGGTGTCAGCCCTTCAATACCCAAAAGATGCTTCAAACCGAATTCGGGAAGCTGGAAGGCCGGCGCGTCGGTTTCAGACGGTCGGGAAGGGCTGGGCTCACGTGTCATTAAAAGTGGTGAATAGGGCGGAACGATTAGCGGCGCAAGCGGTAGGTTACACCTTGCACAGATCAGCGTAAACGCAGCCCCATGGTGCGGCATCCCCGGTAGCGATCCGCACAAGGAATGCCGTGACTCGAATCGTTCTCAAGTGCATGCTGGGAAAGGTTTAGAGGTACGGAACATGTTGCCCATGAGTAATCAATCACCAGTCCATGCAGGCCATAATGCATTTGCCGAAGATGGCGTGTTGCAGCAATTGACCCGCCATTTGCCCGCGTCGGTGGTTGAAAGCTTTTCGGAACATGGCAAATGGGTGGCGTCAGCGGAGGCGCAGGATCTGGCGCGGCTGGCCAATGAGCATGCTCCCATATTGCGCACCCATGATTCTCGCGGTGACCGGGAAGATGTGGTCGAGTTTCATCCAGCCTACCATGCATTGATGCGCCGGGCCGTATCCATGGGGCTGCATTCGTCCATCTGGGAAGACATCCCCGATGAAACGGGCCACCGGCACCTGAGCCGGGCAGTTCGCTTCATGATGACGTGTGGGCTGGAAGCGGGGCACACATGCCCCATCACCATGACCAATGCCGGTATCGCCGCATTGATGACCACACCGCAACTGATGAAAGACTGGTCGGGGCGCATTCTGTCGCGCAAATATGATTCCTCACAACGGTCTCCCGGCAGCAAAAGCGGTCTGACCATCGGCATGGGCATGACCGAGCGGGAAGGCGGTTCTGACGTGCGGACCAATAAATCGGTGGCGACCCGGACCAATGTGGGCGGCGCAGACGGTATGTGGCGCATTAATGGGCAAAAATGGTTCCTGTCTGCCCCAATGTGCGATGCGTTCTTTATTCTTGCGAATACGGACGCAGGACCAACCTGCTTTTTGTTGCCGCGCAGGCTGCCTGACGGCAATAATAACGGGCTTCAGTTTCAGCGTTTGAAAGACAAACTGGGCAATCGTTCCAATGCGTCATCAGAGGTGGTTTTTCACGATGCCCTTGGTTCGCTGGTGGGAGAAGAAGGCAAGGGCATAAATGCGATTTTGGAAATGGTCACGCTGACGAGGCTGGATTGTCTGGTTTCGTCTGCCGGGCATATGCGGGTGGCATTGTCGCAGGCTGTTCATCATGCGCGGCACCGGCGCGCCTTCGGCAAGCTCCTGATTGATCAACCGCTCATGCAGTCTGTTCTGGCGGACATGTCTTTGGATGTGGCGGCGGCGCAGGCACTGGCATTGCGGGTGGCGCGCAGCTTTGATCTGGCACCCCAGGACAGTGTTGAAGGCGGTTTTGCCCGATTGATCACGCCGGTGGCGAAATACTGGGTTTGCAAGCTTGCCCCTTCATTGGTTGTTGAGGCGATGGAATGTCTTGGGGGCAATGGATTTGTGGAATCCGGCCCTATGGCGCGGCTTTATCGCGAAGCGCCCTTGAATGCGATCTGGGAAGGGGCGGGCAATATTATGTGCCTCGATGTTTTGCGCGTCATGCGCAAATCACCAAACATCATGGAATCTGTGCTGGAACGGCTGGCTGAAGATTTCGGCGGAAAGGCCGATCAGACTATCGACGTGTTGCGGGTGGCCGGGAAAATGGCGCTGGAAGACGAAGGGTCGGCGCGCATGTTTACCGAACAATTGGCTTTGACCGCTGCGGCGGCTGAAATGAAGCGCACATTGCCCGGTGAAATCGCTGATGCCTTCGTGGAAACGCGCCTGGGTCGACCCTGGCGGCACACTTATGGAATGCTGGATTCACGCACGAGTGCCCGGGGAATTGTCGACTACGTAATTCGTAGCTGAGCAGCCCCAGACGCTGTTGTCTGAAAATTAACCTTAACAATTGCTTTACATTGCGAAGCGATTGCATGGCAGGCAGTGTGAAGGGGCGGGAAACGGGGAACAAATACATGAGTGGAAAAACATGCGGACTTTCCTGATTTTATGGCTAACCCCGATCGCTTTTCTGGGGCTTTGGTATGGCCTGTCAGCCAATGATATCCATCTTGGCACCACTGTGTTTTCCCGCGAGACCCATGACCGTGTGTTTGATATCTATGCCACGATTTTAGGTATTGATGCAGACCTGTTGCCCGGCCTTTTGGCCCGCACCCTCGCGTTTGATTGCGGCATCGTTGCTTTGATCATCGCTTATAAGAAACGGGCAGTATTGGTGCCGGCTGTGCGCCAAATGGTGCGTTAGGCCAGGCCTTGGCCCGTTACAGCGTTGCCAGGCGGTCAATACAGCTTTGCAAGATGATGGAAGCTGCCACCTGATCAATGGCCTTGGCGCGTTTGGCGCGGGACAAATCAGCTTCCAGCATGGCTTGGTCGGCAGCAAATGTTGAAAGCCGTTCGTCCCAGAATATCAAAGGCAGATCGTGCATTTTTGCCAGATTGCGGGCAAAGGCTCTTGTGGCCTGTACCCGTGGACCCTCGCTGCCATCCATGTTGAGGGGCAGTCCCAAAACCAGCCCCACCACATTTTCCGATGCTGCATAGGCCAACATTTCCGTGGCATCGGCTGTAAATTTGGTGCGCCGAATGGTTTTGACGGGGGACGCAATTGACCATTGGCTGTCGCAAATGGCCAGGCCGATGGTTTTTGTTCCCAAATCAAGGCCAAGCAATCGCCCGCTGCCGCCGAGACTGTCTGAGAATTCCTGGGGTGTAAGATCTTCCGTTGTGGCCATGGGGTCCTGTTCGAAATATCAATCTGTTTGGCCGCCTGTTGGATCATCAGACCGGCCTTGACGCGGGCGTTCATCCTTTTGATGATAAACCACCATGTAGAGATGGCGCAGCTTTGCGCCCAAAGCTTTATTTGCGCAACCGAAGGATCGAACGAATATGAAAATCACCTGGTACGGCCATTCGGCGTTTCGTGTGGAAACGGAAAAAGCGCGCATATTGATCGATCCGTTTTTTACCGGCAATCCAACCTTTAAGGAAGAATGGCGGGCAGGGGCAATGGAAGGCTTAACCCACATCGCTCTGACCCATGGGCATGGAGACCATATCGGCGACACCGTGTCACTGGCGTCGCAAACGGGTGCCACCGTGATTGCCAATGCTGATCTGTGCGACTGGCTGGGCCGGCAGGGTGTGGAAAATCTCGACATGGGCAATACCGGCGGCACGGTGCATCATGATGGTTTTGCGATGACCTGGGTTCAGGCTTTTCATTCATCTGCAAAAATGGACGACAATGGTGTTGTGCATAGTCTTGGCATGCCCAATGGCCTTGTTTTCCATTTCGAAGGGGAAAAATCGGTCTATCACATGGGGGATACGGATATATTTGGGGACATGGCGCTGATTGAGGAATTGCATGCCCCCAGTATCGGGATTGTGCCCATCGGCGACCGTTTCACCATGGGTGGCGCGGTTGCGGCGTTGGCGTGCAAACGGTTTTTCAATTTCGATACAATCATTCCCTGCCACTTTGGCACATTTCCTCTCATTGATCAGTCGGCAGATACATTTGAGGCGGCCATGGACAACGCAAAGGCGGTGAATGTGTGCAAACCCGGTGACAGTTTGACCGTTTAGCTTTGAAATTAAGCTGCCAGCCCGTGTTGGGTGATTGCCTGCGCGCTGGGATGGACCTATACAGCGGGCACGAACTCCCAACACCCAGCCGGATCGAAATTCATGTCTGTCGACACCGCGACCGTTAAACGTGTAGCCCAGCTTGCTCGCATCGCCATTTCTGATGAACGCGCAGAAAGCATGCGCGAAGAACTCAACACCATTTTGGGATTTGTTGAACAATTGTCCCAGGTGGATGTGGAGGGCGTTGAACCCATGACCTCCGTTGTGGATATGGAAATGCGCAAACGTGCGGATGTGGTCAATGATGGCGATATTCCCGCCGATGTCACGGCCAACGCCCCGATTTCCGAAGATCATTTTTTCATGGTGCCGAAAGTGGTCGAATAGTCGCCAGTCGACCTCACTTTTCCTCATCGCCGAATTACCAGAACAGAAGTACTGCCATGACAGACCTTACCGCACTCACTATTGCCCAGGCCCGGGAAAAGCTGCGCGCCCGCGAATTCACCAGTGTGGAACTGACCGATGCTTATCTGGGAGCAATTGAGGCCGCAAATGGCGATCTCAATGCCTATGTTGAAGTGACCGCCGATATCGCCCGTGACCGTGCGGCTCAGTCTGATGCCAAACTGGCATCAGGTGATGGTGGCGCGCTGGAAGGCATTCCATTGGGCATTAAAGACCTGTTTGGTACGGAAGGTGTCCACACACAGGCATGTTCCCACATTCTCGACAATTTCAAGCCGCGTTACGAATCCACCGTATCCCAGAACCTGCGCAACGATGGGGCGGTCATGCTGGGCAAACTCAACATGGATGAGTTCGCCATGGGGTCGTCCAACGAAACCAGCTATTATGGTGCTGTCAAAAATCCCTGGCGCGCGTCACAGGGGTCGCCGTTGGAAAGTGTTGATCTTGTTCCCGGTGGCTCGTCTGGCGGGTCAGCAAGTGCTGTGGCAGCGCATCTGTGTGCCGGTGCCACGGCCACCGATACGGGCGGCTCCATACGCCAGCCAGCGGCCTTCACCGGCACGGTTGGCATTAAGCCCACCTATGGCCGCTGTTCGCGCTGGGGGATTGTGGCGTTTGCTTCATCCCTCGATCAAGCCGGACCCATCACCCGCGATGTGCGCGATGCAGCGATCATGTTGCAGTCCATGGCGTCTTCCGATCCAAAGGATACGACCTGTTCGGATTTGCCGGTGCCGAACTACGAAGCCTCACTTGGAAAATCCATCAAAGGCATGAAGATTGGTATCCCGCGGGAATATCGTATGGATGGCATGCCCGGCGAAATTGAAGATTTGTGGCAACAAGGCATTGCCTGGCTGAAAGATGCCGGAGCCGAGATCGTTGATATTTCACTGCCCCACACAAAATATGCCTTGCCCGCCTATTACATTGTGGCACCGGCGGAAGCTTCGTCCAACCTGGCGCGCTATGATGGTGTTCGTTACGGCCTGCGTGTGGACGGCAAGGACATTACGGATATGTACGAAAAGACCCGCGCCGAAGGTTTCGGGGACGAAGTTCAGCGCCGTGTCATGATCGGCACATATGTGCTGTCTGCTGGATATTATGATGCCTATTATCTGCGCGCACAAAAGGTGCGCACCCTGATCAAGCAGGATTTCGAGGCCGTGTTTGCTCAAGGCGTTGATACAATTCTCACCCCGGCCACGCCATCTGCTGCCTTTGCCATTGGCGACAAGGAAATGGCTGCTGACCCGGTGAAAATGTATCTCAACGACATCTTTACAGTGACTGTAAACATGGCCGGTTTGCCTGGTATCAGTGTGCCGGCCGGGTTGTCGGCAGACGGATTGCCGCTTGGCCTTCAACTGATTGGCAGGCCTTTTGAAGAAGAGACACTTTTTCAAACGAGCACCATTATCGAACAAGCCGCCGGTCAGTTTTCCCCAATCAAGTGGTGGGGCTAGTTGATTGAAATTGCTATAAATTAGCACCTGTTCTTAGTTAACGAATAGTTGCATCAACCGAATAAATTCAGTTAACCCGCTTAGCCGTTCCATCAGATTCCTTTGCTAGTATTGGTGCCAAGGAGTTGGGGAAAGGTGGTGGAATGGACGAGAGCAGACTACTTGGGTTGTTGAACCCAATCGTTGGAAATATCTTTGCACTTACGTTTCTTGTCTTTTGGACAAAGCAACGTGAGAAGAAGCATATTCTTTGCATCGCCCTGGCCTTTGGCGGGCTTGCAAACGGCTATGTGGCTGCGCATTTCCTGCTCGACAGACTTTCGGCATTCAATCTCACCTTTATTGGCTTTCTTTATGTGGCGTCAACAACGTCCATTCTTGGTGGGCTGTATGCCCGCGCGGGTATCAAAGGTGGAATCGTTCCCCTCATCGTGACTGGTACGCTGGGTACGGCTTTGACCTGCTATCTTGCGTTGACCATGGAATTCATGAATTCGCGAATTTTCACGGCCAATGCCACATTGGGCGTGTTGTTTGCCATTGGTGCGCTGCGGCTCTATCCGCGCAGTAAAATGAACGGCGTGGAAAAACTTCTGTTTTGGGTTCTTGCACTCATTTCCGTTCAGTTCATCGCAACGCCAGCCATCACGACAACAGCTTTTGGTCCGATCACGGATGAGAATTATCGTTCTTCGGTCCACTGGTTGGCGGTGAATTTTTTGACAGCGTTTTCAAGTGTCGTGCTGGCGCTGTCGCTGATTGCCATGTGCGCAAGTGATCTCATCCGGCAAATTACGGATCTGGCCAATACCGATCATCTAACCGGCATGTTCAACAGACGTGTCTATGAACAACGGGCCGTGGATACAGTGGGCAAACGTGCGCGCACGTCCTTGCCCATCGCAATGGTCATTGCAGATATTGATAATTTCAAAGCCATTAATGACGAATTTGGCCACCCGGTCGGCGATGCGGTTATTTCGCAGATTGGTCAGTTGTTCACCGAACGCCGCCGTGTGAGCGATACAACCGGCCGTCTGGGCGGTGAAGAGTTTGCGATTTTGCTTTGGAATACCGACATCCGCGGCGGGCGTCTTCTTGCCGAAGAAATGCGTGCTGCTGTCGCCTCCATGATGGTTGATCAATTGGGCGACCGCCAGGTCACCATCAGCCTCGGCGTTGCCGAAATTCTCGACGGTGAAGATTACAACCAATTGTACCGGCGTGCGGACATGGCGTTGTTTGAATCAAAGCGGTCGGGACGCAATCGGGTGACAGTGTCGAAAACGACAAATGAAGACGAAGTCATGCCGCTCGACTCTGTGGCCTGATTGGCCGGGCACGCCGCCTATTTGCGCAATTGTGCCCCGGCCACGTCCTCCAAAATGCGGGTGATGACCCAATTGTCCCCATCGGGGTGGCGGGTCATGCCGGCCTGGAACAATTGCATGGCCATGGATGCGGTGAACAGCGGGACGCCAAGGGCGCGCGCCATATCCGTTGAAATTGTCAGGTCTTTGTACATGGTGGCGATATGGCTGCCGCCCCCTTCAAATTCTCCATCAATGATTTTTTCCAGTGCGCCGGAGACCAGTGGCGAGCCACCGCTGGAAGTTGAAAAGACTTTGTGAATAGTATGGGCATCAACCCCGGCCTTCGCTGCCAGCACTGTCGCTTCAAATGTTGCTGAGAAAATAGACCCCAACAGGCTTTGCAGACATGCCTTTACGGTTTGGCCCATGCCGGCTTCCTGGCCCACATGGTGAATGGTGGCCGATATGGCATCCAGCACCGGTGAGATCGTCTTCAGCACACCATCGGGCGCTGCAGGCATGAGGGTGAGTGTCCCGCCCTGGGCACCGGGATAGCCGCCCGATACGGGACTATCGACGACATACATGCCCTGGGCTGACAGTTTTTGGGCAATCGACACAACTTCCGGTGGGTGGAACGTGGCGGTGATGATCACCGTTGAACCAGCGGCAAGCGTTTTGCACAGGCCATCTTCGCCAAACAATGCCTGTTCGGCCTCGCTGGCCCGCATGACCATGATGAAGACCGTGTCGGCCTTTTCGCCGACCTGGCTTGGATGGTCGAAATGGTGCCCGCCCATCTGGGTCAACGCCTTGGCGCGTATTGGGTCTGGATCGTGGCCGATGACCTCAAATCCGTGTTTGATCAGGTTCAGCGCGATGCCGGATCCCATATTGCCGATGCCAAGAATGCCGATGGTTTTGGGAGTTTTTTGGGTCATGGGGTCTCACCTCCTTTAAAGAGCGCGAAGCGGGAAGCTCTGACTTCCGCCACCCCTTGGGCGACCAGGTGTCAGGGCGACGACCCGGTTCAAGAGAATCACAGGTTGAAACCCTGTGCAAGCCTGCGGTCACAACTGCGGGTAAAGGACTGTTATTCTTGTATCCGGCAGCGAATTGATTTAGCCAATCATCAAGCTTTATTCTCCTGATTTGCAGGTTTGCCAAATGACCCTCGTGGACGTGCGTACACCCAATCCCAAAAACTTCTTTCCCGGCGAAGACCATGACTGGGAACTGGTCATCGGGCTGGAAGTTCATGCCCAGATTACCTCCAACGCCAAGTTGTTTTCCGGCGCGTCAACGGAATTTGGCAAAGAGCAAAATGCCAATGTTTCGCTGGTTGATGCGGCAATGCCGGGCATGTTGCCGGTGATCAACGAAGAATGTGTGCGTCAGGCCGTGCGCACCGGTCTTGGTCTGAATGCGCAAATCAACAAGCGATCGGTTTTTGACCGCAAAAACTATTTTTATCCTGACTTGCCCCAGGGCTATCAGATTTCTCAATTGTATCACCCGATTGTGGGTGAGGGCGAAATTGCCATTCAAGTGGGCCCGGACAAGGAAGGCAATTTTGAAAGTGTCGATATCGGCATTGAGAGGCTGCATCTGGAACAGGATGCGGGTAAGTCGATGCATGATCAGCACCCGACCATGAGTTTTGTGGACCTAAACCGGTCTGGTGTGGCGCTGATGGAAATCGTCTCTAAACCGGATATTCGTTCGATTGACGAGGCCAAGGCCTATGTCAACAAACTGCGCTCCATTGTGCGCTATCTGGGCACGTGTGATGGCAATATGGATCAGGGATCGATGCGCGCCGATGTGAACGTGTCCGTACGCAAACCCGGCGGTGAATTTGGCACACGTTGCGAGATCAAGAACGTCAATTCGATCCGCTTCATGGGCCAGGCGATTGAATATGAAGCCAGGCGCCAGATCGATATTCTCGAAGACGGTGGCAAGATCGATCAGGAAACCCGTCTGTTCGACGCGGTCAAAGGCGAAACGCGGTCCATGCGCTCTAAAGAAGAAGCCCATGACTATCGTTATTTCCCAGACCCGGACCTGTTGCCGTTGGAATTCGATGATGCGTTTATCGAAGAGATCCGTGTGACACTGCCCGAACTGCCGGATGAAAAGCGCGCCCGCTTTATCAGCGAAGGTCTGTCTGAATATGATGCTTCTATTTTGGTGTCTGATAAGGCAATTGCTGATTATTACGAACAGGTCGCCGAGGGCCGTGACGCCAAAATGGCGGCGAACTGGACCATCAATGACCTGTTGGGCGCGCTCAACAAAGCTGGCAAAGGCATTGAGGACAGTCCGGTTTCTGCCGGTCAACTGGGGGCGATTGTCGACCTGATCAAGGCTGACACAATCAACGGCAAGATCGCCAAGGATGTGTTTGAAATTGTCTGGAACGAGGGTGGTGATCCCGCCAAGATCGTTGATGAACGCGGCATGGCACAAGTCACCGATACTGGCGCTATCGAAGCGGCGGTGGACGCGATCATTTCTGCCAACCCGGACAAGGTTGAACAGGCGCGCGAGAAGCCAAGCATGATTGGCTGGTTCGTGGGGCAGGTGATGAAGGAAACCGGCGGTAAGGCCAATCCGAAGGCCGTCAACGAACTGTTGCGCAAAAAAATCGAAGGCTGATCTGGTGTCTGCGCTGCCTCCACTCGATATCAGATTGGCTGGACCAACTGACATTGAGCCTGCCCGGGAAGTTACGAATACCAGCTGGATTGCAACCTATTCGCCGTTGATCGGAGAATCGGTTACCCGCGAAATCATTGAAGGTCGCCATTCCTCGGTACTCTTTAAAGAGCAGGCGACTAATCCAGGCCATTTGTTCCATGTTGCGGTGCGCGATGGTGTAGTCGTTGGGCATTGCTACAGTTTTCCAAAGGATGGCTGGTATGTGGACCGGCTGCATGTGGCGCAATCGGAAAGAGGCCGTGGCACCGGGCGCGCGCTTTTAGCAGCCACGGAAGCCACACTGAACAAAGGGGATCGTATCTGGCTGGACGTGTTGACCGGAAACGATGCTGCCATGGGGTTCTATACCCGTGTGGGATATGCGCGTGTGGGTGAAACCGATGCGTGCGGCGGCCTTGCCGGGATCCCCGCCATAATTTTTGAAAAAACCATTACAGGGGCATAATCAGATGCTGGACCGGGAAGAATTTCAACGAGACGGTGTAACGGTTGTCCGCAACGTGTTGGATCGTGCATGGCTGGACCGGCTGGCGGCTTCAATTGAAGCCAATTTGGCTGCACCTGGACCCCATGGTAAAAATCATGCGGAGGAGGGTGGTGCCTATTTTGGCGACTATGTGAACTGGCAACGCTTTCCCGATTTTCTCCATGTGGCAAGTGAGGGACCATTGGGAAAACTGGCGGGCGAATTGATGGGCGCCAGTGCGGCCCGGTTTTTCCATGAGCATGTCCTGGTCAAGGAACCTGGCAACAATTCGTCCACACCATGGCATCAGGACATGCCCTATTACTGCGTTGCTGGCGCGCGCACCGTGAGCCTTTGGGTGCCGCTTGATCCGGTGGCCAAATCTGAAAGCCTGAATTTCATGAAAGGCTCGCACCGGGACAAGAAAACTTATATGCCGCGCCGCTTCAAAACGCTTGAACCGCTGGAAGGGGATGTGACGGATTACGCACCATTTCCCGATGTGGATGCAGATGATCCAAATGTGGTGTCGTTTGCGGTCAATCCCGGTGATGTTCTGGCCTTTGACTTCCACACCCTGCACGATGCACCCGCTAATCCCACAAACACGCGCCGCCGGGCCGTCAGCTTCCGCTTCGTTGGCGAAGACGCCCGCTACGTGGCACGCCCCCACGACGTTTCACCACCATTCCCCGAACTTGGTCTGAAACTCAACATGAACGACCCACTGCCGGAAGAATGGTTTCCAACGGTGTGGCAAGCTTAATACCTAAACTGTTCGTCCAATATGCGCTCTTCCCAGGAATGGTCGGCGTCGAACATGAGAATGCCGGTTGATTTGCGGTCTTCATGGACCATGACTTCGATGGCGGACTTGATTTCGGTGTTGTCGGCCACCGCGTTGACCGGGCGTTTGTCGGGTTCCAGTGCGGTGATTTTGACCTTTGAGGTGTTGGGCAAAAGCGCCCCGCGCCAATTGCGCGGCCGGAAAGCGCTGACAGGTGTGAGCGCGAGCAGGGGGGCTTTGAGCGGCAAAATAGGGCCATGGGCGGAAAGATTATAGGCGGTGGAACCCTGGGGCGTTGCCACCATCAATCCATCACAGACAAGCCCGTCCATACGCT
Source organism: uncultured Rhizobiaceae group bacterium (assembly GCA_937930845.1). Lineage (GTDB taxonomy): Bacteria > Pseudomonadota > Alphaproteobacteria > Rhizobiales > Rhizobiaceae > Pseudahrensia. The sequence continues at coordinate 214,941 of CALHBJ010000007.1, read as the reverse complement.
CCTTACCATCAATTTCAATGCGCAACCGCGCCGCCTGGGCGGACTGGCGAAACAGTGATACCTCATTGAACGCCCTTGAAGCGTGGACATTGCCCTCGGCATCCAACACCTGCATGACCAGCGGATGGATTTTGGCACGCACCGCCTTCGCCAGTCGGTTTTGCAGATTTTCAACATGAAACTCGTTCATGAGAAAGCCGATCGTGCCCTTGTTCATGCCGTAAACTGGCGTGCCGGAATCCATGAATTTGAGTTGGGTCTGTAGCATGAACCCGTCGCCGCCAAGCGCAACAATCACATCAGCCTGCTTGACCGGGACGGAATCGTACACCGCTTCAAGCTGCTTTTTGGCAGTGATCGCTTCTTGGGTGGAATTGGACAGAAAACAAACTTTGAACTGGGTCATTGAATAGCCAAGTGGCATTGCACCGTTGAACGGCTTTGAAAAAAAGCTAGCGGCACATGGGGTTGGGCGCAATCATGCAATTGGCAATATGGTAATTGTGCCGGAATTTACCCCCGTGTGCCCACAAAAAAGGCCGCTGTTGCAGCGGCCAATCTTTGGTATTGAAAAAGGCGCTGAAAGTGATCAGCTGCTCGCCGCGCTTTTTTTCTTCTTTTTGGGCTTTTTCTTAGCAGGCTTCTTTTTCTTGGTGGTTGTCTTTTTAGCTGCGGTTTTCTTCGCGGGTTTTTTCGTGCTCTTTTTGGTCGTCACGCTTGTCGCATCTTTCGAGGCGGTCTTCGACTTGGACTTGGTTGGCTTTTTGGCCGTCTTCTTTTTAGCCTTGGACTTGGTGTCCTCTTTCTTTGCGACACTTGCCTTTTCGGCCTTTGGTTTTGTGGTGGATTTCTTAGCCGTCTTTTTCTTGGTCGTGGATTTTTTCGAAGCGGCAGCACCACTATTGGGCTTGGCACGGCAGAATGATTTTACCTTGGCACCGTCAGTACGGGTGAACCCATTGACGTAGGAACAGGAATTGTTTGAACCGCAGGCGCTTTTTGAAAGCCCCTTACAGACTGACTGAGCTGATGCGCTTGTGGCAACGACAGGCGCAAGTTGAAGGCCCAATACCATGGTGAGCGCAGCAAAGAACGCTGTGAGCGAATTTAAGAATTTCATGGGAGCAGGTCTCCAGATCTGTTGATTCTCTGCCGGCACCCTAGTGCTGCTCTGGCCGGAAGGCCAGAGCATATATTCCCTAACGTCAATTAATGTCAGCCAAGCTTTTGCAGCAGCGCATCAATTGAAGCCTTTGCATCGCCGTAGAACATGCGCGTGTTCTCTTTATAGAACAGCGGATTTTCCACGCCGGAATAGCCGGTGCCCGCGCCGCGCTTGGACACGAATACCTGTTGGGCTTTCCACACTTCCAGCACAGGCATGCCCGCAATGGGAGAATTGGGGTCATCCTGGGCCGCTGGATTAACGATATCGTTTGAACCCACGACCATCACCACATCGGTATTGGGCAGGTCGTCGTTGATCTCGTCCATTTCCAACACGATGTCGTAGGGCACTTTGGCTTCGGCCAGCAAAACGTTCATGTGGCCCGGCAAACGCCCGGCGACCGGGTGAATTGCAAACCGCACATTCTTGCCCGCATCGCGCAAGCGGCGTGTCAGCTCACTGATTGAGCTTTGTGCCTGGGCAACTGCCATGCCGTAGCCGGGCACGATGACAACGCTGTTTGCCGCATTGAGGGCCGTTGCAACGGCGTCAGCATCTGTTGCCACCATTTCGCCTTCAATCTCCTGGGCAGGCCCTGTGGCACCGCCAAATCCGCCAAGTATGACGGACACGAAATTGCGGTTCATGGCGCGGCACATGATGTAGCTGAGGATCGCACCGGAAGAGCCAACAAGCGCGCCGGTGACGATGAGCAGATCATTGCCGAGCAGAAAGCCCGTGGCCGCGGCGGCCCAACCGGAATAGGAATTGAGCATGGACACTACGACCGGCATGTCTGCACCACCAATGGCCAAAACCAGGTGCGCGCCAATCGCAAACGAAATCAACATGATCACGACCAGGGTCCAGATGCCCCAATGGGAGGCAAAGGCGAAACCAAGCAGCACGAACAAAATCATACCAGCCAGGTTCAGCATGTGGCGGCCGGGCAGGGTGAGGGGTTTGCCATCAATTGACCCAGCAAGCTTGCCGTAGGCGATGACCGAGCCGGTAAATGTGACGCCGCCGATAAACACGCCCAGCACAACTTCCCATTCATGAATAATGCGCTCAGCGCCCACCAGGCCTTCCGGCGGCGTGATGGCAGAATTCAAGCCGATGAATACAGCCGCCAGACCCACGAATGAGTGCAGCGCGGCCACCAGTTGAGGCATGCCGGTCATTTCGACCTTTTGGGCCACCTGAACACCAATTGCCGCGCCAATGCCGAGCATCAAGACGATGAGCCAGTAATGGGCCACCTGGGCCGCAAACAGCGTGGCAAGCACCGCCAGGCCCATGCCTGCAATGCCATACCAGACCGAGCGTTTGGCGCTTTCCTGATTGCTCATGCCGCCAAGCGACAGGATGAAAAGAATGCTTGCTGTCACATAGACAGCGGTAATGAAACCGTTTTCCATATCTGGTGCCCCTTAGCTTTTCTGGAACATGGCGAGCATGCGGCGCGTCACCATGAAGCCACCGACAATGTTGATTGAAGCAATCAATACGGAAATGGCGGAAAGAACGACAACCAGCCAGTTGGACGAACCAATCTGCAGCAATGCGCCCACAATAATAATGCCCGATATGGCATTGGTTACCGCCATCAACGGTGTGTGCAAGGCGTGGCTGACATTCCAGATGACCTGGAAGCCAACAAAACAGGCCAAGGCAAAGACGATCATGTGTTGCATGAAGCTGGCCGGTGCAAACAGGCCAATGAACATCAAAAATAGCGCACCACCGGTGAGCATCATGATTTCACGTATGCCTGCCTTGCGCTGAGCCTCGGCTTCCTGAACTTTCAATTCTTCCGCCGTCGGGGCAGGGGCAGCCTTCGGTTGGGGGGCAATGGCTTTGATTTTTGGCGGTGGCGGCGGATAGGTAATCTTGCCCCCATGGACCACTGTGGCACCCCGGATCACATCGTCTTCCATATTGTGATTGATAACACCGTCTTTTTCCGGGGTCAGATCAGACAACATGTGGCGAATATTAGTGGCATAAAGCGTTGAGGACTGGGTCGCCATGCGGCTTGGAAAATCCGTGTAGCCGATCACGGTGACGCCGTTATCGGTTTCAATTTTCTCATCTTTGACGGTCAGGTCGCAATTGCCGCCGCGCTCGGCTGCCAGATCAACAACCACAGAGCCGGGCTTCATGGCTTCCACCATGTCTTTAAGCCACAGTTTTGGCGCATCGCGGCCCGGGATCAGCGCCGTTGTGATAACAATGTCCACTTCTTCGGCCTGGGAGCGGAACAATTCCAATTGCTTTTCGCGGAATTCAGGCGAGGAGGGGGCGGCGTATCCCCCTTCGCCGGAGCCGGATTCCTCAAAATCAAGCAGCAGGAATTCTGCGCCCATGGATTCAATCTGTTCGGCCACTTCCGGGCGCACATCGAAAGCCCGCACAATGGCTCCCAGCGACTGGGCCGCGCCAATGGCGGCCAGGCCCGCAACGCCAGCTCCGATGACCAGCACTTTGGCGGGAGGCACCTTGCCAGCGGCGGTGATTTGGCCGGTGAAGAAGCGCCCAAATGAATTGCCCGCCTCGATGACCGCGCGATAACCGGCAATGTTCGCCATGGACGACAGGGCATCCATTTTCTGGGCCCTGGAAATGCGCGGCACCATGTCCTGGGCAACCAGCGTTGTGCCGGCGGATGCGGACGCTTCAAGCAGCTTCTTGCTTTCAGCGGGGTAGACAAAACTGATAACGGTCTGGTCTTTGCGGAACTTCTTGGTTTCCGCTGTTGTCGCCGGGCGCACCTTGGCGACCACATCGGCCTGTTTCCACAATTCTGCGGCCGAGCGCAGAACCTTCACACCGGCGGCGCGATAGTCTGCATCGGAAAAACGGGAAGCCTCTCCGGCACCAGATTGTATGGCGCATTCAAAGCCGAGTTTTTGCAGGTCTTTTGCCGATTGTGGGGTCATCGCAACGCGATTTTCCCCCTTTGCAAGTTCTTTTGGGGTGCCGATAACCGTCATTTGCCACGTCGTCCTTCAATAGTTCAATCCGCGAGGTGTAAGCGCAAATGTCTAAAAATGCCAGTGGGACGTGCTAACAGCCTCGTGAGCGAACTTGTGAACGAACTTGTCAGCGAAACGAAAGTCACATGCACCGGCAGCGTGATCCCACAGAGCGAATTTCGACACGCCGTTCAAATCTAAAAAACCCACTTGCGACCCAAGTTCATATAAGCTAAACGCGCCGCAGGATGCCCTTATAGCTCAGCTGGTAGAGCAACTGATTTGTAATCAGTAGGTCCGCGGTTCGAGTCCGTGTGGGGGCACCAAATATTTCAATGACTTAGCTTCTGTTGCATGAGAACATGAGACGAACATGAGACTGCAAATTGTGTGTCTCATGTCTCATATGTCTCACGATGCTCATGTTTTGTTTTCCACCTGGCTATCGTACCAGACTGTTAGTTGACCAATACCGCGCTTGGCAAGATCCGGATGCATTCCAAGATAGTGTTTCATGATGCGGGAAATGGATGCGAGTTCGTGGCCGGTGATCGACGCAATCTCGCTTTCGTTCGAGCCAGCAAGTGCCAGCCACGTAACGGCGGCGAGGGCAGCATCAATGCTGCGCTCGCCCGGCATGTGCTTGCCGATCCAATGGCTTAGATAGGTTGAGCACCACGGTTCGTTAAACGTTGACAAAGCGTCACTGCGGTCGCCCAAGCGGTTCACAACCACTCTTGCATAGTCGGCAAAAGCTTCTGCGGTATCACGGTCAGTCCAGCCGCCATAGCCCATCAGTTCAAGGGGCAAATCCCAATGTTAGAGTGTCGGGAAAACCTTAATCCCACGCGCCACAAGACCATCGATCAAGCGGTCGTAGAAATCCAAACCCGCCGAGTTGACCGCACCACGTCCTTGCGGAAAGACCCGTAGCCAGGCGATGGAGAAGCGATAGGCTTCGCAGTTGAGAGAACGGATCCGATTCTCGGCTGGATTCAGCAATCGCCTTGAATCCGGCATCGGTAAGAGCGTTCTGCGCACCGTCCAGCATCCGCCCATAATAGGACGATGAGAATTGATTGATGACAGCCCCAATTGTTTTCGACGATTGTTTAACCAACCCTTGAGCCAGAACGATTGGCCGATAACCGGCCTCGCAGATGAATTCTCGAACGGCTTCTCGTTTCGCTGGATCAACCAGATCGGGATCGTTCATAACCCGCGAAACAGTCGTGACGGAGACACCCGACCGACGCGCGATATCCACCATTTTAATCAAAACAGGAGACCTCGCCGAAATGCGTCATAATCGCAAATATATACTGGAAAACGTTTTCATGACCAACAATTATCGTCTGAGCATGTTTTCGATAACCTGTTTTTTGAAGTTTTGGAGTTTTGCGCTGTGTGAAACCCGAGTTTTCACAATCGCCGGTGCAAATTGATGTTTCAAATCAAGGGAGTTGCTGATCACCAACGAGAAGCTGGATTAGACAAGATACTGGGGTAAATTTCAGCGGTTAAGGCATCCATTCGTGCGCAATATGGCCAAGTGATTGTCTTTCAAATGAATGGAAATTGGCAAAAATCTAACGAGCAATAGCGGCGTTCAGAATCGGTAAAAAATTCGCTCAGTTCTAGTAAATATCGAATGCCGTTGTATCCTGCACATTTTGAAAGCTCGCACTCAACCACAATGCCTTGGGGCAATTAATTGCTTCCCTTTGGCATCGTGAGTAACTTCATAAGACGGATGGTTCGAATTGCCTGCAAGATCGCTCAAGTTGGAATTGTGACTGAAATTTGCGCCTTGAATTTAACCATTTAGCGAAAATCTCGGCTCATTTGGCCCGTCACCCGAAAGGGTGATTGCGGCGGTGCGGTTTGGGCCTATGTTGCGAGCGGGAATCATTGGGCTGACTGCGTAGAAAAGGACTTGGGGGCTTGGCTGCTGCATCCAAGAGAATTGCTGTGGTTGATGATCATGCGTTGTTCCTTGCAGGGATGACGCAACTCATCGACAATATGGGCGAAAACATTCAGACTGTTGCATTCAGTGATGGTGTTGAACTCCTTCAATCCATGGATTCTGGCACCAGATTTGATCTCGTTATCACTGACCTAAGCATGACAAGAATGAACGGCCTCATGCTTGTTAAGTCCCTTCGAAACAAGGGATATTCTTTTCCTGTCGTAATCGTTTCAGGTGTTGATAAAGCTCTGTCCGATGTGGAAACATTTGCAGCCGGCGCAGACCGCTTTGTACACAAAGGCGACGATTTTCTGGAACTATCGAATGCAATTGAAGATCTGCTGGGTCTCAAAAGCCGTCGACGTAAAATTCAGACTGTAGCGGCCGAAAATCTGGGACCGCGTCAGCTGGAAATCGTGAAGCTTCTGACTACCGGCGCCAGCAATGGCGATATTTCAAATCAACTAAAGATCAGTGAGAACACGGTCAAAACCCACTTGAAAAATATCTATTCGGTTCTGGGTGTGCGCAACCGCGTTGAATGTGTTCAAAAGGCAGCTTCTCTCGGGCTGACGAAAACGTGGTAATATGTGGGCAAAAGCTGTTTCATTGCTGACTGGCGTGGGAATTAAACAGCAGTCGCAATTCCGCCGCCTTTATAGGCGTGTTTGAAACTTCAACGGGCACTTTTGCCTGTGCCATTCGATCAGAGAAGTATTCCGGTATTTTGGTGACTGTTTCCAAATAGAGCATGGGTGCAGCGTTGAAGCCCTCGCTCAGCCTTGCCAGATCGTCCCATGGATATTCATTTTCTTCAAAGCACTCAGCACTGACAAAGATCACCTGCGGTGTTTCGCCCAACAAGTCGATAAGTTGCCCCGCTTCCTTAAGGTTTCGCGCCTGAACGGCTCTCATCTTCCAGGAAGAAAGCATAGGCATCCATTCGCCATAAATCTTATGTTGGGCATTACCGATAACCAAAACAGTTTGTAGATTTTCAGGTTCGGCGTTTTCAGCGTTCGCCAAGGTCAGTAGGACGGATGTTCCAGCTCCTGGTTTTGACTGTAGCATAATTGGTGCCCCCAGTGCTTCAGCGAGACTTTTGGCGATGTGAAGACCAAGGCCCAGGCCCGGTTGGTTCCGGGTCGCTTGCAACCGTACTTTCTCTTCAAAAACGCGCGTTTGTTGTTCTTCGGGAATGCCGGGACCGTTATCGGATACCGAGAGGACGATCTTGTCATCCTTCATCTCAGCGGCCAGTTTTACCCAGCCACCGGGTTGTGTGTATTTCACCGCGTTCGACAAAAGATTGCGAACAATCCGGTCCAGCATCGTCGCATCGCAATGCACATGGTAATCGCCCAACTTCTCGTCAAACGAGATACCGCGCATATGCGCCAAGGCTTCAAACTCAGAGGTCGTGGCGGCCAATAAGTCGGCTAATTTCAGATGTTCGATTGAAGGCGTCAGCTCGTATTTATCAAGTGTGCTGCGTTCAAGAAGGTCCTTCCAAAGGACGCCTTGGCTTTGGAGTGTCATGTTCAGCTTGTCGATAAGCTCAGCTTGGCTTGGAGTCAGTTTTGTCTGTTTGAGCAGGGTTACAAAATTGGTTGCAGCGCGTATGGGCTGAACCAGGTCGTGACTGATGGCGGCAATAAAGCGGGTGTTCTCCTCTAGTAAACTTTCCACCTGCTTGTTTTTCTCGGAAATGGTTTCAAAGGCAGAGTTTTGAAGTCTGGCGATAAGGGTATCGCGCATCGCCACTTCGGTTTTTGCGCTGCTGAACATGCCAAACCCGAAATAAGCAAGGATGCCGATACCCGAAAACGTCACCGCCCAATCGTCAGCAAATATAAGATAGATGGCCACGGGTAAAAGCGCTGTTGCTGCAAGGGCAATATAGGCCGGTCTGTATATCGACGATGGAAACAACCCGCCGAGTGTGATGGAACAGGGGGCGAGCAGGCAAACCGTCAGGCTGACGCGGCTGGTCACATCAAGAAGAAACAGGCAACAAAATGCCCAGACCAAGCCGGTAACAGCCGTGATGGCGACGTGCCCAAATAGATACCGAGGCGCTCTCTCCCGGGTTATTGTGAAAACGGGATTGAGCCTTGGATAAATCAGTGTTGCACCGACCATAAGCAAAGCGAGGCCTGTCCAAATGAAAGTGGGTGTGCCGTGACCGGTTAACAGGAGCAAAATGCTGCTATTGACAATCACAAAGAGCACCGGGATTGCAGAAGATTTGGCACCCCTGTTCAGCAGTTTTGCCTGTTCAGCCCGCAGGTCAGCCAGGTCGTGAAATTCAACCGATGGCTGGGTCATATTCTTTAGCCGATTGATATGTACCAATCGCTCCTTCAATGTCCTCAGTTCGGGTTAAAATCAAGAACGTCAGCGCCCTCAAACAGATCGAAACCGGACCAAAGAACAGGGCTAAAGTAAGCATCTGGTTCTCTCCATTGTTGCCTTTGGCATCGAACCCAACAAGGTCCAGAATTGGGAATGCCAGCAGCAAGGGCGCCACAAATGCCATTTTCGAAACAGAATTCTTGGCAGCAAGGAATGTGCCGCCAAACCGGTTCTCGCCGCGCAATTCAGTGCGGTAGACAATGTCGGCCAGCATGGATGTGGGCATGATCGTATCGCAACCAAATGCAGCGCCAAGGCATACACAAATGATTAAAAATGCAGTTGTATCTCCCGCTCCCAGAAAAGGAACGAAAGCCAAGGCTATGCTGCAAGCGACGATGGATGACATCCATGTTTTCCGCTTTCCGACTTTACGGGACAAGAACATCCAAAGCGGTAAAAACAGCGCTGAGGTTACGATCAAAATCATGAGCGATAGGTTGACGAGGGCAGGGGCCTGAATGATCTTGGTCACGAAGAGTACCATCAAAGCAGCTGGGAAGGCGTTAGCGGCCTGAACCAACATGAAGGCGGTGATGAGACTCCGATATCCCGGTTCCCGTAAGGCCGTCTTGAACGCTACTAAAAGTGATGGCCGTGGTCCCGGTGTGGTTCGATTGTAAACCGGTACCCCATACCAAAACAGTGCCAGGCCCAATAGGGCAGTAGCCGTCAATGTGTAGGCGATGACCGTGAGCGCTTGGGCACCGTTCAAATGCAATACAACAGGCAAAATGGCCGCCAACAAGGCGCCTAAAACCTGAAATGCAGCGCGCATGCTGGCAACGTCCGTGCGCTCGTGCAGATGCGGAGAAATCTCCAGACCGACGGATGAATAGGGCACATCAAACGCGGTATAAAACAGAAAGTAGGCGCTGCTGGCGACGATAAGGTACACCAGCCCAGCACTTTGTGGCGGGAGAAAGAAAAACCAAACTGATATCAAATAGAGCGGCATGGCCAACAAGACCCATGGCCTTCTCGGTCCCCAGCGGGATTTGGTGTTGTCGCTCCAACGACCGATCAACGGATCAGTGACAACATCTATGATGCGACCTGCGCCAATGATCAGCCCCACAGTGGTGAGGCCAAGACCCAATTCAACGGCATAATAGGTTGGCAGAAAGAGGACCAGAACAAGTCCGCCCATGGCGATGGGCAGCGTCAGGAAGGCATAGGAAACCATTTGGACTATACTGAGCGCACGCGTCGCCGCCGGACTTGGCTCCCCTTTGTTCTCAGCTTCCAACAAAAATACTCCCTCCCCCAAACAACCGCATGGCTTATCATCTTGATTGGACAGTTAGCGGACTTTCAAGATTGCCTAAAGTTTCTCGGCACCGAAGACCATATCCAAAGCCTTGGAAAACCCTGCAAGTGAAATACCCACCTTCAATTTTTGCTTGTTAAGCGTGGTCATGGTGAGCGAGGCGAGTTTTCCGCCGCGCAAGGCATCCAACAATGACTTATCGAGCTTTTGTCTCACGTAGCTGCCGTTTTGATCTCCTGAATTGATGGGAAGGGTAATGGTTTCGCCCTTATCAATTTGCAGAGCAATGCCCTGGCCGAACAGCACGCCGTGGGGCAGGCTGATTGTGACAAATGGTTGCTGCGTTTCCGCTGTAAGATTGACCTGCATGCGAACGAGGCGCTGACCTGTTTGGCGCAGGTGAATTTCCTGAGCCATCAGGCATTGCAGATTTTTCAGCTCTGGCCCGCTTGCACAATTCACCGTCCATCCAGGCTGTTGATCTGCCTCCTTTGCCGATTGCGCATGTGCGTAATTGGAAATGCCCATCGAAACACATGAAGCGAGGCACAAAACGGCGAGATTGTTAACTAAATCACTATTCGACATCACTTTTTTGCTCCTACCACCCTTTCGGGTGAGCCCACTTTTTGCAGTCTTTGCTAGAACCCATCCAACAAATCAGTGTTTTGTTTGCACGAACCTCTGTGAGTGGGCAAGAGAATTCGACAAATATGTATTTGTATCAATGCGTTAAGTGAATTTTCGCAGTGATTCTTATTGAGGATTCGGCGGTGCGTGGTTGGTGCATCGTTTTGCATTTTGGGGAGACGCCAATATGGCGAGACTTGTTTCAGGTCAGATTGTGGTTGCAGACGGCGAGAATTGTTTTTCTAAACATCGAAAATCATTGATTTCTTCCACAGCTTTTGCCGCACTTGTGGCTGCGGGATTACTGGTGTTTGTGCCGGTTGAATTGGCACAAGCTCAGTCTGTTGAAAAACACTGGGATGGCCAGCTGCGGGACAATCAAAGCAATGACCGAGTTGACGGCGGTGATGGTGTCTGGAGTTCGTTAAGTCCTAACAATTATTGGACGAATGCCTCAGGTAGTCGGAACACAACGTTCGACGCCGGTGATATTGCCGTGTTTGGCGGCGCAAATGGTGAAGCGCGTCAGGGCACGGTAAGTGTCTTCGGTCAACCTGAGGTGAGCGATCTAAAAATTACCCGCAGCGGATATACTTTTAGAGCGTTTAACAACCCAACGGTCGAACGTCCAAATACGATCAAGCTGCAGGCGAGCGCCACGATTGAGGCTGCGCGCGCCACATCGACCACGTTCGATACGGGGCTCGCTGGTGCTGGCAGCAGGTTTAATGTGATCACGTTTACGGATGGCGCTGAAGACAAATTTAAGAGTTCAACCAAGTTTAATCTCAACGCCAACAATGTGTTTGACTCTCAGGTCAGTATTGAGGGGCGAACCTCCATAAGAGTCGGTGACCGCGGTACTTTCAATACCCATAATATTTTTCTTAACGACCTGGGACGGCTCGAAATTAATAGCGTCAACGGCCTGAGCTATAATGACAATGGCGAGCGCACCAGTCTTTCTTTGCGGGACGATTCCGTCCTTGTGATCAATCGAAACAACACAATCAGTGAATTGGACGGCAGACGCGGTACTGGAACTTTCTCAGGCGAAACTCCGACTGTATTTATTGGAAACGGCGCTCGATTAACGATTGATGGAACCGTGAACTCCGATTTCGTCGGCGATATTCGCGATACGGGTCAAAGCAGCGGCGGGTCTGTCGTCATTCAAAACGGCACGGCCAAATTTTCTGGTAATAACACATTCAAAGGGGGGCTCGAAGTCTCTCTTGGCGAGTTGAGTATTAGTGGTGGCCGCGCCATTGCTAACACCGGCCTCTTGTCACTGGACATTCGCGAAACCAGTAACCAGTCAAGGGACAAGACAATATTGCGGGTTGGCAATGCGACAGCCAACGCCTCTGATAGCAGTGAAACCGTTGGCTCTTTGTTTGGCGGTAATAGAGCGGACGTTTATCTCTACAACAATACGCTCACCATCAATCAAACCCGGGGTACGTCTTTTGGCGGCACAATTGCCGATAAAGCCGACACGGAAGTCGGGGACTTTAGCGGCAGTTTGACAAAAAATGGCGCTGGCACACTTTTGTTTACTGGCAAGCAGGCCTATTCAGGTGAGACGAATATTACAGAAGGTGTTTTGGCGATCAGGCAGTCGGATGCCCTTGATTCCAGCAGCAAAATTACAGTGGGTGGCGCGCCCTTGCAGGACGGAAACCCCGTCGCCGCCAGCCTCGGCTTGTCAGATGGCTTGACATTTAGCCGGGATATTACGGTGAAGGCCGGTGGCGGCATATTTGTCGGCGCCCAAGCCTCGGCCACTGCCAGCGGCGTGATCTCTGGCACGGACGGTTTTGTAAAGCGCGGTGAGGGGTCTTTGGACCTTGCAGGGAACAACACCTATTCTGGCGCAACCACGATTGAAGCCGGTGCGCTTTCCGTCAGCGGCAGCATCGTGTCCAACGAATTTGTGGTCGGTAAAGAAGGCACTTTCACTGTGGGTGAGACAGGCAGCGTCAATAAGTTGACCAGCCTGGGTACGAGCTCAAGCACGGGCACCATCAAAAACCTTTTTGTTCAGGCGGGAACGTTTGATTTGGGCGGCACGGTCGAAGAAAATGCAACGGTCGAAGGCGGCACGTTGCGCGTTTTGGGCCGTGCGAATGTGAATGAAATCTTCACGGTTTCCGGTGGTTCGGTAATTGGCGATGAAGTTGAACAGGACGGCAAGGTTATTGAAACGCCCGCGCAAATTAACGCGAAGAAATTTGTTCACCTGGGAGGCACACTGAGCCAGCAAATTACAGTGTTTGCCGATGAGGCCATCGAATTGCAGGCTGATGCAACACAGAGCCAGCCCAACACGGTGACTGTGGGTGCTGAATTGGCTGGCGGTGCAGGCGTTACGAAAACGGGCGCGGGCACCACCAGGTTGACCAATGCCAACAGCTTCAGCGGTGCAACCACTATCAAGCAAGGCACTTTGCAGGCCGCCAATAGCGGAGCATTTTCAAGCGGCAGAGTCTCCTTGCAAGGCGGCACGCTGGGTCTCGAAAACGGTATTTCCCTGGGGAATACGGTATCCGTGGACACTGCATCTGCGATTGATGTGGGTAAAGACGCAACGGCGACGCTGACAACGGCTTTGTTGGGTTCCGCAACGCTAAGCAAGACAGGAACCGGCAATCTGGTGTTGGGGCGCGTGAGCACCCGCACCGGCGACACCCAGTTAAAAGAGGGCACCGTAACACTCAATGATGGTCGCGTTTTCGGCACGGGTGTTGTTATGGCTTCTGACGGAGCGAAATTGGCGCTGGCGAACAATGTTGGTTTCGCCAACAAAGTCGTAACCAAGGGCAATCTTTCCATTGAAGCAGATGAGGGCACTGCCGTTATATCTTCCGGGGGAGGCGGCGTTAGCGGCGCCGGTGGCTTGACCAAAGCCGGCGCTGGCGAGATCAAGCTCATCGGAAAGCACGGTTATTCTGGCGAAACAATTGTTGAAGCGGGAACGCTGAACGTTGAAGGACAATTGGAAACGTCGCAATCCGTAAGGCTTACAAAATCCGGTGCAAAGATTATCATTCACGGCAATTCAATATCCGACACGGCAAACGTTGCTTTAGCAAAAGGGTCAACATTTGAAGTCGCTGCTTCTCTCACGCGTGGTGCCGTGCGTGAAACGATCGGCTCTGTTTCAGGTGAAGGCAATTTACATTTTGTAGAACCGCCTTCAGGGATTAATCGTCGCGAGCTCCGTCTGAGCAATGATAAAGACCAGATCTTTTCTGGAGAAATCACCGGTGGCGGGATACTGACAAAAGCGGGCAGTGGTACGCTTAGACTATCCGGCGACAACACTGGGTTCAGTGGAAATATTGAAATCAACGGCGGCAAACTTACGCTAGATGGCAGTGAATCTGCTGGCGGAAAAGCCCCTCGCTTCGCAATTAAAACCAATGGCTCCACGCTGGCATTGACCAATGGCACGACTTCCAATGCGCCGATTGTTATCAATTCCAACACAACGAAACTTGAGGTCGTAAAAGGGACCGCCACGCAAGCTGGCAGTATCAACGAAATCAGAGGTCCTCGTCCATTAGAGAAAATCGGCTCGGGCACATTGATTTTGTCGGGAGAAAATAGGTTTACCGGGCAGGCCACAATTTCAGCCGGAACGCTTTCGCTGCTCGGTGGCAGGGCAATTGCTGATGCAACAGCCGTATCAGTATCGGCTGGCGCCACACTCAACCTTGGAGCCAATGAAACCATTGGTGCCCTTCTTGGCGACGGCACGGCGTCAATTGGCAAACATACGCTCACTCTGGCAGGACAAACTAACGACACGGCTGAGACAATGCGCAAATTTGGCGGCGGCCTTCAGGGCAGCGGCAAACTGATTAAGCAAAGCGCTGGCAGTCTTGATCTGGCCAATGCACGCTCGTTTACCGGAGAGCTGGAAGTCGCCAAAGGCACATTGAACCTTGCCGGACCGACTCAGGCGTCAACCATCAATGTAAAAGACGGTACTGCGCTCAATGCGACCGGCAATGCCAAGCCATTGGGCCGCCCGGACGTTCAACTGAACAATAGCGGGCGGTTCACACTGTCGCAAAGCACTCTAAATATTTCATCATTGAATGGCGGTTCGAATGCAAGTGTCACGTTAAATGCCAAAGGTGAACCGACACTGCGGTTTGAAAAAAGCGATAAGAACTCCAAATTCGACGGCAGCATCTTTGGCGGTGGCACGATCGACTATGCCGGTGGCCAAACGCTTACATTAAGCGGAAAAGGTGATTTTGACGGCGCATTGACAGTTTCGAACGGGCTTGTTGATTTGACCGGTCCGTTCGGTGCTCTTGAACTGGAAACGTCCGGCAACGGGCAAATCAGGGCGAATGGTGACACAATTTCCGCAAAAGCCACTGTAAAATTGTCATCACAAACAACAACAAGATTGTTAGCGGTGCCGCAAGCAAACCTGCTTCTGGCTGGCGATGAAACAATCGGCAAGCTGGAAGGTATAGGTATCGTTGACCTGGGCAGCAACACGCTGACTGTGGGGGATGAGCGTTTCAGCCTGTTTGGGGGCGTGCTGCAGGGAAAAGGCAGCCTTATCAAACAAGGGGCAGATACTTTAGTCCTGTTTGGGCAAAATACCTTTACCGGCCTGACTACCGTCAAAGAAGGGACTCTAAGGCTGCATGGCGGCAACGCTATTGCTGACACTGGCGAACTTACAATCGCCAAGGGTGCGACCCTTGAGGTTTCTGCCCGAAACACTGAAAAGCTGGCTGTATTGAATGGAACGGGCACAGTGGTGCTTGGTGCGGAAGTGCCCGGCGAGTTTGTCGATGCATTGGGCGGCAATCAGCAAGAGGTTGTTGTTCAAAGCCAGTTTACGCGTGCGCCTCTGGTTCAGGGAAAGCCCGCTCCCAAAGACATCACCGGCCCGGGCACGCTCGAGATTTCCTCCGCTATAAAAGAATCGAAATTCGATGGTGCCATCACAGGGCAGGGTGATCTTGTGAAGTCAGGTTCTGGGAAACTGACCCTTTCCGGTAAAAACACTTTTGATGGGACGACTCTGATCAAGAGTGGTGTGCTGGATCTTACCGGTAGCCTATCGGGTTCGGTCAATGTTGGCTCCGGCACAACTTTCAACAACTACGGAACTGCAGGCGCTGTCACCATCAATTCTGGTGGTGTCGTGAAACAAGCCAAGGGCTCCAAGATCGGTGCCTTGTCTAATGAGGGGCGCTTTGTCTCTTCCGGCACAAGCACAATCGGCGCGGTAAGCAATTCCGGCTCAATCATTCTGTCGGGCAATAAAAGCACAAGCGATGTGTTGAACGTCAATGGCGGTTTGAAACTGGGCAAGTCTTCTGAAATTGGCGTTGATGTTGGTTCTGATTTCTCATCTGACCGCATCAGCGTTGCAGGCCCGGTTTCCTTGGCCGGTCTACTGAGCGTGAACGGCGTTGGTAGCGAGGAGAGCTTTGAAGATGCCACATCAGGCAGGATCAGAGGGCAGATTTCCTTGTCATACACCATCATCGACAATGATGGTGTTGATGCCACATCAGGCAGTTTCTCCAAGATTAACAACCAACTTGCATTTTTGGATGCAACGGTTGAGGAGAACGCCGGTGATGGCAATGACGTGGTTCTCACGCTCACCAATCCCAATCCGATCCCGGACTTCACGCAGCTAAGCTCTGGTGCCAATCAGGATGGTTCCGCACAGGCATTGTTCGATTTCGACTATTCTGGCGATGAAGGGCAGGAGGTTTTGTCCGCCTTGCTTCCGTTGACTGAAGACGATGCAAAAAGCGTGTTGCAACAGGTAACAGGCGACGGCCACGCGTCGGTTTCGTCTACCGCCAACAATGTCGGAAGTTCCGCCACCGGCACAGGCATCACGCGCATTGGTTCTGTTGGAACCGGCGGCACCGGCGGTGGCGTGGAGCCATCGGCCTATGCCAGCAGCCAGGCGATTGAGAGCCGTATCGATGACGCTTTCAAAGCGGTCAACGCGCATGTGGAGCCAGCACCCGCCGTGCCGACCTATGCATTTTGGGCAGAAGCATCCGGTTCCTATTCAAGCGTTGATGGCGACGCAAATTCCGGAGATTTCAGCGCGCGGTCTGCAGGGTTGATTTTTGGCGCAGAACTGCTCAAGCCGGATACATCCGTAGACGCATTGTTCGGCGTTTTCGGCGGCTATTCCCGAACTGGGTTTGACACGTCGACCCCCGGATTTGATGCATCGGCAAACAATTACCATGTGGGCGCATATGGCGGTGTGGGCGCCACCACTTCTTATGAAGCAGGCTTTGGCTTGTTGGGAGCCCTTGCCTACACATGGCACGATTATGACACTTCAAGAGCCATCACGACCGGCGTATTTAGCCAAACGGCTTCCGCAGACTATGACGGCGGTACGTTCAACGCGCAGTTGCGTGCCCGTTATGGTTTCGAACTGGCCGCGGCTGAAAGCAATATTGTCTTCTCGCCAATCGTTGGATTCGACTTTGGAGAGGGCCGGACCGACGGGTTCTCGGAAACCGGTGCCGGTGGTTTGAACATCATCACAGACAGTTCCAGTTTCTCCAGCCGTCGTTCGGTTCTTGGTTTTGAAATTGCAAACACTTTCAGTGCCGGACAGAAAACAGTGAAAGCCAGCATCGGTGCACAATGGTTGCACGAATTTGCTGATGTGAGCCAAACAACCAATCTGGCACTGGAAGGCTCAGTAACCGGCTTCACAAACGTCTCACCGGTTCAGGCAAGAGACAGCTTTGTGATCAACGGTTCCGCCAACATTGCATTGACCGATCAGGTTGACCTTGAATTCCATGGCCGTGGCGATTTTTCCGATACATCAACAGGCGTAACCGGGGTTGGCCGGATCAAGATGAGCTTCTAAGCGTGAGGAAACAAGGAGCGCGTCAAAATCGCGCTCCTGAATCCCACGGATGAATTAAGGGCCTGTGGCACCAAACGACGCGCCTCCGCATCAGTTGTGCCCACAAGAACGTCCCGGGGCAATGAAGTTTCCACGAGATCACTAGATTGCTAAACATCTTGGCAATCCCGACCAGCACATTTCGGTGGCAACAACCCCATCGCTTTGCCAGTCAAAAAATCAAAGGCCCCATGGCTCTGCAGGATAGGGCGCAGGACTCCTGACGAGCAGTCGACCAAATTGATTGGCTTCTTATGACTGCTAAAGAATTGCAATATTCGTCTTTGGCGAAGCGGATTCTGTGTATTTCGCCCTAGGTATCTTCATTAACTTCGAACATGCTCCCCCACGTTTGGCTTACGTTTATGGTCACTTTGTTTCGAATGGGTGATTTGAAGAAATGAAAATGGTATTATTTTTCTATCGGCCATTGATCGATGATCCAATGTCAAAATGCCGGGTGGCTCAGGTGGGGTCAAAACGGAAAAATATCACTAGATGGGGTATTGGTTCCAGATTACATCTGAGGGTACTAGAAGACTATTGTCGGAGCGTATTTTGATCCCAAAATCGCCTCAAACGCGCAAAATATGCGTCATATTCCTGTAAGTTCACAAATTCGCTCGTCATGTACACTTCAAGGAGTCCTACGCGCTGATTTGGGTTTCCCGACAGTTCATGTTTTTGCATGACCTGATCCATGACAAACGCATTCTCAAAAAGGTCTGGCTAGAGAATGGTGATAGCAACCAGACTGAGCAAAGAACCCTGGCGTGGGTCTCCCAATGATTCCTGTGTGGATGGCTCCGGTAATGCAAGTTCTAATGTGATCTTCGAATACTGGTCAGATACCGTCCTGTGTCCGGCCTGTTGATGCGACGATGCCGCTGGCCTTGATGGTCTCCGTTGCCCAGTCCCATTCTGAACCGCCCCTTGTTTGCCGGAGGCTCTAACTCCTGACTAGGATAGAGCAATGACAAACAAAACAACGAACAGATATTCACCTGAAGTTCGCGAGCGTTCGGTTCGCATGGTTTTGGACCATGAGGGCGATCACATTTCGCGATGGGCGGCGAAGCAGACCCGCAATCAAAAGAGCGCTCGAGCGCGTTTCAGTGCATCCTATTAAACGAAACGCGCTTTGTGAAAAATCGGGTGGGGTGAAATCCCCCTATTAGTTCACCAAATGTACGGTCCGTGCGCGCGCATTTATCCCTGCCAGTATCCAGGGTGGTTCGCCGATGCTCCGGCTACTCAACAAACCCGAAATTCCCTGTACTGGCCTTTTTGGCCGCTTCAACGCCTGGTCCTCAGCAAGGTGTTCGGAACTGACCCACTTGTCCATAATCCCCCGTATAAATGTGCAAAAAATGGGGCGGGGGATGTTTAATTTGTGGCGAGAATCGGGCGTTTCGCATTGTTGTTTTATTTCGTTATGTATTTCTAGAATCCGAGTTCTAATTGTGAGAAAAATCACAGTTTACCCTAGGGAATGTGTGATAATAATGCATAAATGACTCTAAACAACCATGTACATACAATAATTCTATTGCTTTTGTTGTAATACTGTTTTCTAGGTCATTCAGGGGCATGAATAATTTGCACAGCTTTCGGCTGTCTGAATTTCTTTTTTAATTCAGGCAATGACGCAGCCGGGATGCATTGGGGACTATCATGGCTATATTTATCGATCGCTCGAACTTTCACCGTATTAAGAAAGTTCAATGGTCTCTGGCGCTGTTGGCCATGTCGGCCACATTTATTCCCGGTGCGGGGCTTGCTCAAATGGTCGGCGATTCAATCGTCAATCCGCTGACCGGCGCGAGCGAAGAAATCATTCAAATTGATGGCGGTTCGGCACTCACGAATAATGACAATGTCATTTTGGTGAACACCGATGTGGGGGATACATATGTTCTGGATGGCGACACTTATACGGTAACTGCTGTTACCACAGACTCCAGCACACCGCCGCGCATTATTTCGCTGACCATGTCGGATGGCGGCACGCCCCCAACAATTCGCATGGAGCCAACGGCCCGGGAATTTAGCGATCCCAGTGCCGGTAACCCGGATACCGGCGGCAATGCCGGTGGGCCGGTCAATATTCCAATTCCCGCAGGCAATGTGAATGTTGTTGCTGATAGCCGGGTTGGCTCGCGCGGCAATAATGGCCGAAATGGCTATGGTGTCGAAGTCTGCATTATCAAATGTTTCACGATTGGCCGCAGCGGTCGCCCGGGCAGCGCCGGGGGCAATGGCCCGACGATAACCCGAAACATCACCGTTGGCGGCAATGGTAATATTCAAAGTGTTTCCAATGGACTTCCTGGCATCACTGTTGTCAGCAAGGGTGGTGATGGCGGCAATGGTGGCGATTCTTACGGAGCTCTGCCGCCGCTGAATGGCGGTAAGGCCGGCCTTGGCGGCAATGTGACCGTAAATTCATCGGTTGAAATTTCCACCAGCGGAGTTGGGTCCCATGGCATATTTGCCCAGAGCCGGGGCGGTAAGGGCGGCAATGGCGGTGGTGGTTATATTTTGTCGAGCAGTGGTGTTGGTGGCCCGGCAAGTGCGGGTCGCAATGTTACTGTCACGAATACCGGTAAAATCAAAACAACGAATTTCGGTGCGAACGGCATTTTTGCCCAGTCCATCGGTGGCGGTGGCGGCAGTTCCGGCGACAGCTACGGTATTGTGGGCAATGTGAACAGCGGCAGTGTTGGCGGCAATGGCGGAACCGTCAGAGTGACCAATTCCGGCGGCATTGAAACCCAGGGCGTGTTTGCCCATGGCATTCAGGCCCAGTCCATTGGTGGCACGGGCGGTAATGCTGGCAATGCCGGCGGCATTGCTGCGTTTGGCGGCAACAATTCAAGCGCGGGCGGTGGCTCTGGCGGTTCGGTGACTGTCAATAATAATGCGGGTGGGTCGATACTGGTGTCAGGCACCGGTTCCGTTGGTATTTTTGCCCAATCCGTCGGTGGCGGTGGCGGTAATGGCGGTTTCGCTGCGGGCATTGCGTCCTTTGGCTCAAAAGGCGGTCGCGGCGGCAATGGCGGCAATGTGACCGTTCGAACCCAGGCTGGTTCGTCCATCGAAACGCGTGGTGTATCGGGGCACGGTATCCACGCCCAGTCCATTGGCGGCGGCGGAGGTTCGGCTGGTGTCAGCGGTGGTGTTGCTGCCATTGGCGGGAGCGGTGGCAAAGCCAGCAATGGCGGCGTTGTCCTGGTGGAAAATCGCGGTCAGATCACAACGACTAATGCGCAGGCCAAGGGTGTGATGGCCCAGTCCATCGGCGGCGGTGGCGGTTCAGCTTCCGGCACCGGCGGTCTAGTGGCGCTTGGCGGCGGCGGCGGTGAAGGCGGCAATGGCGGCGCGGTTACCGTGCGCAATTTCGGCGGTATTGAAACGAAACAGGCAGGCGGCGACGCGATTTATGCCCAGTCCATTGGCGGCGGTGGCGGCTCCGGTTCGTCCAGCGGTGGGCTTGTCGCCCTGGGCGGTAAGGGAACTGTTGGCGGTACGGGCGCTGCGGTGAATGTTTTGAATGAAGGCTCGCTGAAAACGGCGGGTGCGAAATCACGCGGTATTCTTGCCCAGTCCATCGGCGGCGGCGGCGGCGCTGGTGGTGATGGTGGTGGCCTTGTTGCGATTGGCGGCAGCGGTGGTGTGGCCAGCAATGGCGGCACGGTGACTGTGGAAAACAAGGGCCAAATCGACACGGATGGCAATGTCTCCCACGGCATTCAGGTCCAGTCCATCGGCGGCGGTGGCGGTGATGGCGGGTCCACTGGCGGCCTCGTTGCCGTTGGCGGCGGCGGCGGTGGTGGCGGTGACGGTGGTTTGGTGACGGCAACCAATGCTGGCCGGATTACGACTGCCAAAAATGATTCCAGTGGTATTTTTGCCCAGTCCGTTGGCGGCGGTGGCGGCAATGGCGGCAGTGCGGTTGCTGTAGGCGCCTTTGTTTCCGTGGCTGTTGGTGGCAAAGGCGGCAATGGCGGTAAGGGCGGTCAGACAACGATCAATCTGAATCCGCGTACTGTGACCATTGGCGGTGCTTCGCAACAGATTGACCCGCTGATTAAAACAGAAGGCGACCGTTCCAATGGTATTTTTGCCCAATCTGTCGGCGGCGGTGGTGGTAATGGTGGTTTTGCAACTTCCGTTGCTGTTGGCGCGTTTGGCGCTGTTTCCGTGGCTGTCGGTGGCAGCGGCGGTAAAGGCGGCGATGGCGGCAAGGTTGCGATCAACGGCAATGGCGCGGTGACAACCGAGGGGCTGAACTCCGATGGTGTTCTGGCGCAAAGTGTCGGCGGCGGCGGCGGTAACGGTGGTGCATCTATCTCCGTTGCAGCATCTGCGGGACTGGTATTTTCCGGCTCACTTTCAGTCGGTGTTGGTGGCTCGGGTGGTGACGGTGGTGAGGGGGGCGATGTTACATTGCGCTCCGGCGGTTCCATCACCACGGATGGTGCTCTTTCAGAAGGCCTGATCGCCCAAAGTGTTGGCGGCGGCGGCGGCAATGGCGGCACGTCTGTATCCGTTGCAGCAGCGGGGTCGGATACCGCAGCGTTGGCTGTGGCAGTCGGTGTTGGTGGTACGGGCGGTAAGGGCGGCAGTGCCGGTAAGGTTGATACCGTCTACAACGGCAATGTCACGACTAAGCAATCGGATTCCACCGGTGTTCTCATTCAGGCGGTCGGCGGCAGCGGCGGCAATGGCGGGTTTAATGTATCCGGTTCCGTTGCTGGCGCGGGCACTGCGGCGGGTGCCGTATCTGCAGGTGTCGGCGGCTCAGGCGGCGGCGCGGGTAATGGTGGTGTCGTTATTGGCACGATCACGGGCAATCTGCGCACCGAAGGTGACCGTTCGAATGCGGCAACGATACAATCTGTTGGCGGCGGCGGCGGTAACGGCGCTTTCAATGTCAGTGGCACATTGTCGGGCGCTGGTACGGGTGCAGGTGCTGTTTCTGTGGGCGTTGGCGGTTCTGGTGGTAAGGCCGGAGTGGGTAACACCGTAACAGCCAAACTCATTGGTAATTCCACAACTGAAGGCGAGGATTCCGATGGTTTCCTGGCCCAAAGCCTTGGTGGCGGCGGCGGTAATGGCGCATTTAATGTCTCTGGCGCGCTTTCCGGCGCTGGTACAGGGGCTGGTGCCGTATCTGTCGGCGTTGGCGGTGCTGGTGGTGATGGCGGCAGTGGCGGCAATGTGACTGCCGGTGTTGTTGGCGATATCACCACAAACAAGCGCGGCTCAGATGGCTTTGTTGCCCAAAGCCTTGGCGGTGGCGGCGGTAATGGCGGCTTTAATGTGGCCGCAATCCTCACAGGTGCTGGCACGGGTGCTGGCGGTGTATCCGTTGGTGTTGGCGGTTCCGGCGGCGGCGGCGGCGAAGGCAAGCTCGTCAATGCCGATACGCAGGGCACGATTATTACAAAAGGTGCCGATGCGGCAGGATTCCTGGCTCAATCCGTCGGCGGCGGTGGCGGCAATGGTGGCTTCAATGTCAGCGGTGCGCTGACGGCTGGCGGCACGGGTGCCGTGGGCGCATCCGTGGGCATTGGCGGTTCTGGCGGCGGCGGCGGCAAGGGCGGTGAAGTCCAGGCTGACCATATTGGCAATATCACAACCCAAGGCGACCGCGCCAAGGCGTTTGTTGCCCAGTCCATCGGCGGCGGTGGCGGCAATGGCGGCTTTAATGTTTCCGGCACGCTTTCAGCAGCGGGCAAGGGCGCAGCTTCGATTTCGGTAGGCGTTGGTGGTTCCGGCGGCGACGGTAAAGACGGTGGCAAGGTCACTGCAAAAATCAAAGGTGATACA
This sequence comes from uncultured Rhizobiaceae group bacterium, assembly GCA_937930845.1. Lineage (GTDB taxonomy): Bacteria > Pseudomonadota > Alphaproteobacteria > Rhizobiales > Rhizobiaceae > Pseudahrensia. Next base: position 191,736 of record CALHBJ010000007.1, on the reverse strand, counting down.
GGCTCCGATGCCGAGATCAAAACGGAAGGCGTGGATTCCGATGGTGTCTTCGTCCAGTCCGTTGGCGGTGGCGGCGGCAATGGCGGCTTTAACGTCACAGTCAATGTGGCGGCATCCGGCACAGGCGCAGGCACAATTGGTGTAGGTGTTGGCGGTTCTGGCGGCGGCGGCGGCAAGGGTGGTCAGGCAGAACTGGATCTGACCGGAAATGTTTCCGTTGAAGGTAAAGATGCTGATGGCGTCATCGTTCAGTCTGTTGGCGGCGGTGGCGGCAATGGCGGATTTAACGTCACGGGCAATCTGTCTGCTGCGGGCAAAGGTTCGGGCAATGTGGGTGTTGGTGTGGGCGGCTTTGGCGGTGCGGGCGGCCTGGGTGGTCGCGCGATCTCAACCATTAAAGGCGACATCACAACAGCAAATCACAACAGCAATGGCCTGCTTGTTCAGTCCGTTGGTGGCGGTGGCGGCAATGGGGGCTTCAATGTCACGGCTGGTCTGGCCGCATCTGCTAAAGGTGCTGGCAACCTTGGCGTGGGTGTGGGTGGTTTTGGCGGCGGTGGCGGCAATGCCGGCAATGTCACGTCCAACTCAACCGGTGACATCACCACCCAGAAGGCCGGTTCCTACGGCGCTCTGGCGCAAAGCCTTGGCGGCAGCGGCGGCAATGGCGGGTTCAACGTCACCGGCGTGGTTTCCCTGTCCAAGCAAAGCGGTTCTTTAGGTATCGGTGTTGGCGGGTTTGGCGGCGGTGGCGGCAATAGTGCCAAAGTGGATGGCAAGGTTGACGGTCAGGTATCGACTTCCGGTGCCGGTTCATTTGGTGTCATGGCCCAGTCCGTTGGGGGCGGTGGCGGTAATGGCGGCGTCAATGTCAGCGGTACGCTCACGCTGGGCACAAGCAATTCGGCAGCAGGCTCAATCGGTATTGGTGGATTTGGCGGAACCGGCGGCAATGCCGGTGATGTGGATTTCTCACGTTCCGGCAACACAAAAACAACAGGCATATTATCCGACGGTGTGACCTTCCAGAGCCTTGGTGGTGGCGGCGGCAACGGCGCGGTGAATGTGAGTGGCGGTATTGCAGCCACTGCATCAGGCACGTCAGCCACATTGACAGTCGGTGTTGGCGGATTTGGCGGAACCGGCGGTACAGCCGGTAACGTGAAGGGCCGCGTGACGGGCGATGTGATTGCGACAGGCGAAGTTGTTGGCCTCGCCGGCACACTTGCCGCCCTTGAGCCCCTGTTGGCCCCCCTTGGTTCCAACGGCATTGTTGCCCAGTCCGTTGGCGGCGGTGGCGGCAATGGCGGGGTCAATGTATCGGGCGGAATCTCAGTCGGTTCGCCAAGTGGTGGTGGCAATTATGGCTTGACCCTTGGAATCGGTGGCTTCGGTGGCGCCGGTGGCGATGCGGGCGAAGTTGATCTGAAAGTTGTGTCCAAACGTGTTGAAACCAATGGTGTTGTGACATCACAAGGCAGGATCGTTGCCAATGGTGTCGGTAAATCAGCCGTTATCGCCCAAAGCCTCGGCGGCGGCGGCGGTAATGGTGGCCTTAATGTGTCCGGTGGCATCACCATGGATGGTTCGGTGACTGCCGGTGTTGGCGGCTCTGGTGGAGCGGCTGGCGAAGGCAAGAAAGTTCTTGCCAATGTGGAAGGCGATATTACGGCAACTGGTGTGCGATCACGGGGCTTTGTGGCCCAGTCCATCGGTGGCGGGGGTGGCGATGGTGCCATCAATATCAGCGGTGGTATTCTGGCCAGCACGCAATCTAAAAACCCATCATTGGTTTTCGGATTGGGTGGCGCTGGCGGCGCGGCAAATGTCAGTGGCATTGTGGATGCAACACAAAAGGGGACGGTTGACGTGTCCGGCGTGGAATCCATTGGTGTGCTTGCGCAATCTGTCGCCGGTGGCGGTGGTGCAGGGGGGCTGAACGTTTCCGGCAACCTTGCCGCAGGCAAAGGCTATACGGCCGTTTTGGGCATTGGTGGCAAAGGCGGCACTGGTGCGGATTCCAAGAAAGTGACCCTCAACAGCGATGGTGCCATCACCGTGAATGGCAAGCGCGAATCCGATGGTTCACTGGAAAGCTCACCTCTCACTTCACCCGAAACCAGCTTTAAAGATCGCGCCAATGGCGTGCTTGTTCAGTCCATTGGCGGCGGTGGCGGTGTTGGCGGCATGAATGTGTCTGGTGCCTTTACCAAAGATGGCAAGCCCATCTCTGCCGGTGTTGGTGGCTCCGGTGGTGCCGGTGGCAATGCGGGTGAAGTTGTGGTCAATCGCGGTTTGATTGAACAGGCCAAACTGGAAACAATCGGCGGTGGCGCAAACGGTCTTACAGCGCAGTCTGTTGGCGGCGGTGGCGGTGATGCCGGTGTCAATATTGTGCTTTCGGCCAGCAAGGCCAATGAAGGCGAGGGGCAGTCTGTTGTGATTGCCGTGGGCGGTTCCGGCGGTGCATCTGGCGATGGCTCAAAAGTTACAGTCACACAAAAGGGTGAAATTGTCACAACGGGCGAACAGTCTGATGGCCTTCTTGCGCAATCCATCGGCGGAGGTGGCGGCAACGCCAACTACAATATTGGTGGTGGTTTCAACAAGGATGCGAAAGCCTTCAACCTGGCTGTCGGTGGCGGCACAGGCGATGGTGGCACAGGCGACGATGTTGTTGTCGATCATACCGGAAACATCACGACTTCAGGTGAAGGTTCATCTGCGATCATTGCCCAGTCTGTTGGTGGTGGTGGTGGCAGCACCAAGCTGAGCATGGTGCTCAACCTGTCGACCAGCAAATCACTGGATATTGGTATCGGACGCAAGGGCGGCACAGGCGGTTCTGCCGGTAATGTTACTGTTGATGCCAATGGCATATTCACAACGGTGGGCGATTCCGCATCGGCCATCATTGCCCAAAGTGTGGGCAATGGCGGCGGCTTGAGCAGCGCGACCACGGTTGGTGTGTCAAGCTCCAGCGGTGAAGGCGAATCCGCAAAAGCAAGCGGCGCGCAATTGGCTGTTGGTCTCGAAGGTGGTTCCGGCGGTTTCTCCGGTGATGTGAAAGTCACCGCCGGTGGGACCATTTCGACAAGCGGATCAGAATCCCACGGCATCCACGCCCAAAGCGTTGGCGGCGGTGGCGGTGTTGGTGGTGCTGTGACAAGCATCATCTTCCAGGAAAGCGCATCAGCAAAAGTTGGTATTGGCGGCGACGGCGGCACGGGGGCGAAATCCGGTAAGGTTGATGTGATCAGCTCGGCTGCAATCACCACCAATGAGGAAAAATCCCACGGCATTTCCGCCCAATCCATCGGTGGAGCCGGTGGCACGGGTGGCTATGCTGCAACCGTTGCACTTCAGGCTGGCGGTGCTTCTGCAAACGGCTCGAGTTCTGCGACCGTCTCTGTGGGGGGCAATGGCGGCTCAGGCGCGGAAGCTGAGGCCGTCAAGGTCGACAGCACGGGCAATATCACGACCAAGAAAGACGATTCTATCGGCATCAATGCCCAGTCCCTTGGTGGCGGTGGCGGCGATGGCGGGCTGGTGATTATCGGGTCGGTTGCCGGTGGTCAAAACAGCAATTCCTTTGACCTTGGTGTCGGTGGCACTGGCGGCAGCGGCGGTTTCAGCCGTGCGGTCACTGTGGATAATACGGCGGCAATCAACACAACAGGTAAGGGTTCCCATGGTATCCGCGCCCAGTCGATTGGCGGCGGCGGTGGCAATGGCGGCCTTTTGGCCAATATAGCGATTTCCAAGCCAGCAGGCGGGAAATCAGCCAATAAACTTAGCATCAATATCGGTGGCAACGGTGGGACCGGAGGCACATCTGGTGATGTGACGGTCAACAACAAGACTGGCAGTTCGATCATGACGAACGGCAAGGATGCCCATGGCATTTTTGCCCAGTCCATCGGTGGCGGTGGCGGTAACGGCAGTGCTGTTCTCACGCTGAATGTTGCTGGTGGAAAAGACAGCCTGTTGGCGGGTCTCAATATTGGTGGCAAAGGCGGCAGCGGCAGCACAGCCGGTAAGGTCAGCGTGACCAATAACGGCGCTATCTTGACCAAGGGCGAAGGTTCCCACGGCGTGTTCGCCCAGTCGATTGGCGGCGGCGGCGGCAATGGCGGTCTCGTTATGTCCATCAATGCCATATTGGCCAAGGGTGGCGATGCAACGACACCTTTGCTCAGTGTTGGTGGGTTTGGCGGTTCGGGTGAAGATGCGGGCGATGTGAAGGTCGTCAACACCGGCACAATCAGAACCGAAGGCAAGAACAGTTACGGCATTTTGGCCCAGTCCATCGGCGGCGGTGGCGGCAATGCGGGCCTTGGCCTTGGGATTGGTACATCCGATCCGGTGCCAACCCTGATCGCCAACACGCTTTCGGCGGCACTGGGTGCTGTCGGTGGCGGCACGGGTGGCCTTGCAGGCAACGTGACTGTTGAACATTCCGGCGACATCACGGTTGTTGGCGAAGGTTCACAGGCGATCAAAGCCCAAAGCATCAATGGCGGCGGTGGCGGTCTTGTCATGGACCTCAATGGCATCACGGCCATTCCTGGCGGTTCGGCTTTGCCGGTTGTTGGCCCTCTTATCCCTACAACAACAGCGCCAATTCTCCAGATCATCTCCGGTGCGGAAGGTACGACAAATAACAGCGCCGGTGCGGTGAGTGTGACAAGCACGGGGACTTTTGGTCTGACCGGCGATAACAATACCGGTAACAGCATTCAGGCAATTGGTGGCGGTGGTGGCACGTCGCTCTCTGCCATCAAACTGGCCCAGACAGCCGGTGAAGCTTCGGCTCCGCTTGCCATCAAATCCAAACTTGGCGGTTCCAACGGTTCCGGCAACGAGGGTGCTGCGATCACCGGTGGCCACACCGGCGATGTGGCTGCACAGGGTGCCAACACTCAAGGTGTTCTGCTTCAGAGCATCGGCGGTGGCGGTGGTCGGTCAACGATCAAGGTTGATACAGATGACGGTGAATTAGGTGCGGTTGAACTTGGCCTTGGCGGGTCCAATGGTTCTGGCGAATCCGGCAAATCGGTCACGCAGACAGTCAAAGGCAATATTGGGATCCAGGGTGCACAAGGCTTGGGTATCCTGGCTCAATCCATCGGTGGCGGCGGCGGTCAGCAGACGTTTGGCACATCTACGCCAACGACTGTTCTGTTTGCCCGTGCGCTGACGGCTCCATCGGAGTTTTCATCAGCTGCGGCGCAGGACACACGTCAATTTAGCCGCACTCGCGTTGCGCTTCTCGCACCGGCATTGCCGCCCATCGACATTACGTTGGGTTCCAATGGCGGAGCAGCCAATGACGGCGATGCCGTGAATATTACCAAAACCGGCAACACGATCATGAGCGGCGACAATGCCAGTGCGATTGTGCTGCAGAGTATTGGTGGCGGTGGTGGTGTTGCTATGACCGAAACCAATGGTGCTCCGCTCAATGTATTCATTGGTGGTCAAAACGGTGCCAGCGGCGATGGTGGTCCTGTCAAACTGACAAATACAGGCATTGTGGCAACAGATGGCAAACGTGCCCACGGCATCTTCATGCAGTCCATTGGCGGCGGCGGCGGTGCGTCGTTCCATGATGGAGATTCCGATTATGTTACGGAAACCACGTCTACGGCCAATTCAGGAAATGGCGGTGACGTGACCCTGGTTCAGGACGGCGCAGTCGTCGTGACTGGGGACGAGAGCTTCGCAATATTCGCTCAAAGCCTTGGCGGCGGCGGCGGTTTTGTGGATGGTTATGACTTCATCGATACTGCAGGCGGTGCTGGCACAGGTGGCAAGGTTGACATCGAAATCACCGGCATGGCGATTGCAAGTGGTCAGATGTCCACTGCGGTTGGTGCACAAAGTACGGGAACATCCGGTGACGATATCACGATTGAGTTGAAGTCAGGTGGTATCATCGCTGGCGGTGTAAATGGTGCTGGCGTGGTGATTGAAGGTGGCAAAGATAACAGTTTGACCAATTATGGCTCGATTTCCACAATCCTTGAGGAAGCTGAATCTGAAAAATCGCTGATTACCGAAGACATCAATGGACGGGCAATTTGGGCGACCGACGGTGACGATGTGATCAACAACCACGACCGGGTGACAGGCAATGTCAATCTGGGCGATGGCACCAACAAGTTCAGCAACCTCATCGATCCTGCCCGGTTCAATATGGGCACAGAGGTGAACCTTGGGGATGCTGAAAATGAATTGTTCAACAATGGCATCATTTCCGGTGGCTTCACCGGCACCGTGGATACGGTGTTCACCACAGCGTTGAGCGGCACATTCGTTCAAACCAGCACGGGCAATCTGGAAGCTGATCTGGACTTCGTGTCCGGGGACACCGAGGTGGGCAAGATTGACCGCATCGATGCGACCGGTTCTGCGGCCCTTGATGGAACGGTTGATCTGTTCATCGTTAATCCCGGCGCAGCAGCGCCCGGCTATCACGAGACGACATTCGTCGAAACTCAATTGGATATGATATCGCAGAATTTGGTGTTGAATGCGCCAATCTCTGCGGTTGCCATGTATGACATTTTGTACCCAAGCAGCACGGAAGCGAAGCTCAGCTATGAGATTGACTTTGCGCCCAGCGGTTTGAATGGCAATCAGTCGTCCTTTGGTGAATTCGTCAACGAACTGCAATTGGCCGGTGGCTCCACGCAGCTTAACGATCTGGTGGCCGCAATCTTCGTGATTGAGACGCTTGATGGGTTGAAAGTAGCCTATGACTCGCTCAGCCCGGAACCCTATGCAACCAATCTGACCGCTACGACCAACAGCATATCCGACTTTGGCAATTCAATGATGAGTTGCCGCCAACAGTCCGGTGAATATCGCTATGTGTCCGAAGGGAACTGCATCTGGGTCCAGGCGGCACGTTTGGTGCAGGATTATGCTGGCGATGACGAGAATTTCGCAGCGCGCGAAACTTCCAGCCGTGCGGCTGGTGGCATTCAATCTGCGATTACCGACAATCTGTTCTTCGGCATTGCTGCATCGTTTGAAGATACTAATGGTCGCTCAGGCCTTAATTCCCAAAATGATGGCGAACGCCGCCAGGCCGGTGCCGTGTTGAAATATCGCTACAATGCGACCACTTTCGCTGCATCGCTTTCGGGTGGTTATGGCGAGTTCGACACCAGCCGCGTGGTCAATATCGGCAATGTGGGTGGTGTTGCAGAAGCTGAACAGGAAATCACATTCGGTTCTGCCCATCTGCGCGTGTCCCATATCTTTGAAACCGGGGATACCTACATCCTGCCCGCGCTCGATCTGGGGGCCACATACATCCATCAGGAAGGGTTCACTGAAACCGGTGGCGGTCTGGCCAATCTGTCGGTTGATGATCGCGATGAGACCTATTTCTCGATCGCACCAAGCCTTGAATTTGGAGGTGAGGTTCGCTTTGGAAAATCAGTGATTCGGCCAAAGGTGAAAATCGGTGCTCTGCATTACTTTGGCGGAGACGACCCATCTGTTGCAGCAACACTGGTGGGCACACCTGACGGCGTATCCTCCTTCGTCACGAAGGCTGGTCGCGATGACACATTGTTCACAATGGATGCTGGCGTGGATTGGATTGCGAGCAACAATGTCAATCTGCGCTTTGCAATCGGCACTCAACTTGGCGAAGAAACCGAGAACGTTCAGGGTTCTGTGAAACTGACTATCCCGTTTTGAGTTCAAAACGGGCCGTCAGGCTTTACCCAGACTTTCCCTTGGCCATCCATGAGTTATGATTATTCATCTATCATCTACTGTCGCTTGAATTGGAATAGAAATTGAAAAACGCAACGTCCCACATGCACGCAGCCTTGATCACCACGTCTCTTTTGTGGGTATCGGCAATCGGGCCTGCGACGGCTCAAAATGCGGCCCAACCTAATACTGCTGCAAACTGGCGGTCTGAATGTTCCACGTCCGGGCGCAATGATCCGTTGTCGTGCCGTGTGGAACAGGTGATCATCGTGCAGGAAACCAGACAACAGCTGGCCCGGGTTTCAATTCAGACCACCGCCGGTGATGAGGGATTGGGGTCCGTATTGCTGCATGTGCCGCTTGGCCTTTCCATTGTGGAAGGTTTGAACCTCAGGGTCGATCAGACCAAAGCCATCAGCATTCCAATTCAGACTTGCGATGCGGCAGGGTGCTATGGTGGATATGCGCTTGATGACACGCTGCTGGCGTCCATGCAGTCGGGGGGCACAATGGCGCTGACATTCCTCAATCTGCAGAAGAAACCGATCACCGCAAACTTCACACTATCTGGTTTCAGCGCAGCTTATGCCAAAATCAAGTGACCAGGCCTGGCCTGGCTCATGGCAAACAGCGCTACGCGAAAACCGGCTGGCTGTGCCGTGCGTACAGATTTAGTCGCGCAGGGTGAGGCGATCTCCGCGTTTTTCATATGAACTGAGACTTTCCAGAAATTGCTGCCCCAACAGGCTTTGGCTCAACCGGCCCGGCTGGGCCACCATCACGCGCAGATTGCGTCGTTCAATACCGCCCAGATATAGCCGATCAATTGAAGCTAGGGCCGAGCGACCGGTTCCATTTGCCGTCTGTGTGGGAATTGTGAATGCGAGGCCATCCACATCAATGCCCGCATTCTTGGCATCATTGGCAGATAACACGATGGCGCTTGCGCCCGTGTCGACCAAGAAACGCACAGAAGCATTGTTTACACCGGCCACCGCTTCAAAGTGACCATTGTTGGCGCGGATCAATGTGACTTGCGTGCGTCCATCCTGGGACGTGGCCGTTATGGGACTGCCGGGAACGATCCCGCCGGTAAAGCGTGACGCGATATCCTGCATGTCGAAGCGAAAAACATAAGCCGCCATCAGCCCAAGAATAATGACAACCCAAATGGCGGCCTGTTTAAGGGTATCACCCAGTGGCAAACCGCGTGAGAGAACCGCACTGCCAATCAAAGCTGCCCAAAGAACGGTGATGCCGGCATGTGCAAATGTATTTGTTTCAAACCCAAGGGTTGAGCCGGTGTCGCCGCTACTGATCAAAAAGATAAGCAGGAGACCGGCCAGACCAATGATGATCCAAAAAAAACGCCCCATGGCTTATCCCTCGTGGTCCGCGTTTTCACCGGTTGGAAAATCGGTTTGCCGTTCGCTCTCGCGCAATCTTTGACGCCGGGTCACGCGGCGCGGGCGGCGCTCCAGTTTCGCGACGCGGTCGGGCAGCAATTCTTCCATCAAATGCTCGCGCACCTCTGGTGAGAAATGCGTCCAGGCGGCGATTTCTTCGCGGGTGCGACCACAGCCGTAGCAATGGCCCGAATTGGGTTCGATCGCACAGATGAGAATGCAGGGGGATTTGATGGCAGACGTGTTCATTCGAATTAGATAGCAATCGCAATCGCCAGAAACAGCCCCAATTCCGACATTTGTTGAGTTGCTCCCAAAGTATCGCCAGTGAAACCGCCTATATGGTGGCGCGACAGGGCATTTGACGCCAGTGTGGCCAGTAAAACTGCACCAACTGCAACGATCACCGCAAACAATGGTAGGGTGATAATCAGCAATATGACGGCAGGAATGCCAAATAACAGGCCCCGGTTGAATGTATCGCCATCGGGTGCACCATAGCGCTGGGCAAGGCTGCCTTGGGGCTTTGCGCCATCCTGTTCGATTTCAGATGTGCCGCCAGCCCGCGCAGACATCAGCCGCGACCACGGGTGTAAAATGCTCAATCTGGATAGGGAAGCCACGGCGCAAAACACGATGAAGGCATAAAGGCCCATATGAACCAGCACGTGCGAGAACAGCACAACCCGTAAGCCCAGCGACACAATTAATGCCAATGTGCCATAGGTGCCGATGGCACTGTCGCGCATGATTTCCAGCTTGCGTGCCTGGCTGTGACCGCCCCAGAAACCATCGGCCACATCCGCCAGACCGTCCTCGTGCAGCGCGCCGGTGGTGATGATCATTGCAGCAATGGTAGTCAGCGATGTGGCCAGTTCCCCAAGCCCGCACCAATGGGCTGCTACACCAATGGCGGCGGCGGGCAGGGCAATCATCAGCCCGGCAAGTGGAAATGCCCAGCTGGTTTCGTTGAACCGGGGAATGTCACCGCCATCGTCCCCTGGTCCATGGTCGGGTCCATGGTCTGGTACAGGTAATCTGCTCAGGAAACGTATGCTGGCGAGGGTGGCTGAATAGATGTCGTTCATCAATATGGAGAATGTTTCCGTTTCGTGCTTCGCAGGTGTTGCGAAGCGCTTGTTCAGGTTTATAGATGGCGCGATTGCGAAAGGAAACTTGCGCAGACCAATTGTAATGTCCTGACCGAAAGCAGCCTTCATGTCTCAAGCATCCGGCCTTCCCTTTGATGATATTCGTGCCCTCATCCAGTCCATGCCTGGGCCTGATACGGGGGCGGCCCAAATGGTGGCTGAACGTGACGGTCAATTGACCAAACCACCCGGCGCATTGGGGCAATTGGAAGAAATTGCTGTTTGGCTGGCGACCTGGACAGGCCGCCGCCCACAAATTACCCGCCCGCTGGTTGCCATTTTTGCCGGTAATCACGGGGTAACAGATCAGGGTGTATCGCCTTTCCCGCGTGAGGTCACCGAGCAGATGGTGGCCAATTTTTCAGCTGGTGGGGCGGCCATCAACCAGATTTGCATAGCCCATGATCTGGGCTTGAAAGTCTTTGATCTTGCATTGGAAGTGCCCACGGCGGACATAACACTGGAAGCGGCAATGGATGAACGCACCTGCGCGGCCACCATGGCGTTTGGCATGGAGGCGATTGCCGGGGGCACGGACCTTTTGTGCATTGGCGAAATGGGAATTGGCAATACCACCATTGCGTCTGCAATTTTCCATGCTCTTTTTGGTGGCACTGCGGCGGACTGGGTGGGGCCGGGCACAGGCCATGATGAAAAAGGCGTGGCGCTGAAAGCAGATGTTGTGACACGGGCGGTTGCGCTGCATGGCGATCATTTGCGCGACCCTTTGGAGGTGCTGCGGCGGTTGGGTGGCCGTGAAATCGCTGCCATGGCGGGTGCCATATTGGCCGGTCGTGCCCAGCGCATTCCGGTGATCATTGATGGCTTTGTGGCAAGTGCGGCGGCGGCTGTGCTGCATGCGGCGGACCCGAATGCGCTTGATCATTGCCTGTTTGGCCATGTCAGCGCGGAACCGGCCCATCGCAGGGCGCTTGAGGCCATGGGCAAAACCGCGTTGCTTGATTTAAACATGCGGTTGGGAGAGGGCACTGGTGCTGCACTGGCCGCTGGCATTGTTAAGGCTGCGGCGCTTTGCCATTCGGGCATGGCAACTTTTGAAGAAGCTGCGGTGAGCAACCGGCCAGATGAGGCCTGATCACACGTTTTGGGGAACCTTGCTGCGCTGCACGAAGCGACCACGCTGGCCCTGTGACAATGCATTGCTTTCCGGCACGGCGGGCATGACTTCCAAAACCCGTTTGCGGGGGAAGGTGGCGATGACCTCGGTGCCTTCGCGCAGTTTGGACTTCAGTTCAAACGTGCCGTCATGCATGTGCACCAGCGCCTGCACGATGGGCAGGCCAAGACCCGTACCCTGTTCAGCGCTCTTGATCGCAATCGACCCTTGACCGAATGAAGACAGGACAATGGGAATTTCTTCTTCTGGAATGCCTGGCCCTGTGTCCTTGATCGAAATGTACTGACCACCCCCGGCGGTCCAGCCCACTTTGACCCAGATAGTGCCGCCCGATGGGGTGAATTTGAGCGCATTGGATAAGAGGTTCAGCACGACCTGGCGTATCGCGCGGGCGTCTGCCCAAATCTGCGGCATGTCCGGGTGGATCTGAAGTTTGATCGTAACGTTTTTCTGCGCTGCCTTGAGCTTCACCATTTGCTGGGATTCTTCGGCTGCGTGGGTGAGGTCCGTTGCCTCTTCGTTGAGTTCATAGCGACCTGCTTCCACCCGCGAGAGGTCGAGGATTTCGTTGATCAGCTTGAGCAAATGGGCACCGGAGGAATGAATATCACCGGCATATTCCTTGTAGTGGTCATTGTTCAACGGCCCCATGACCTCATTGGCCATGATTTCGGAGAAACCCAAAATGGCATTGAGTGGGGTGCGCAATTCATGACTCATTGTGGCCAGGAATCTGGATTTCGCCAGATTGGCTTCTTCTGCACGGCGTCGAGCCTCTTCTGAAATGCTGCGCGCAGCTTCCAGTTCCACAATCAACTGATCACGTTCTGCGCGAGAATGCAGGAAACCAAAATGGGATCTGCGAATGAGATCGCCCAATCTGCTGAAGAAAAAACAGCCAACAATCATTGTGACCGCCATGCCCACAGAAGCGAACGATCCTTCTGCGGACAAGCGCCCGGCGACGATTGTAATAAAGGGCAAGCAGGTGAGCAACACGCCATAGCGCAGGAAGCGGGACATCACGAGCGACAGGCCCATCAGCACCATGGCGGCGGTAAAGGTCAATACGAGGACAACGCCGTCTTCGCCCATAACCGGGTGCAGCCAAAACAGTGCCGCCCAATATACGCCCACCGCGGCTTGCAGATATTGGAACGAACGCACAAGCGGTGCGTAAATACGTTCCTTTTCTTCCAGCTTGCGGAACCGTTTAATGAGAAGCTGAGACCAGGTGATCAGCCCGGTGCCAATAGCCGCCCAGATGGCCACAATTGAAAACGGCAACAAAAATGCGGCAAGCCACATGGCGATCAGGATCACAATAAGGCCGCCAACCTTGCTGCGTTCGAGCAACTTTATATGTTCGCCAAGGACTTCAATGTCGAACTTTTCATTGGCTGAACTGATGGTTTCGCCCAGCCCTTTGCGCAATTTGCTCACCACCCGATGGGACGCTGCACCCGCAGAAGAACTGGGGCGCTCGACAATATTCTTGTCAGCGTTTGTACGCGGATCCTGTAGGGTTTCGATTGGTGTACTCACAATTTGCACAGCCGTTGACGCATAACTGCGCAGATAATAACTGCCGGGAGCAAACGGACCGTTAACATTAATCAATTGTTGCGCACCATTTGAAGCGGGCAGGAGAAGTTCACATTGGCCAGGAGACGACCCACTCATCGGTTTCACAGAGCGCGTCGAGGCTGGTCTGTGCGCAATGTGATGGCGACATTATTTGTGTTTGGCCTGATGACGGCGGCGGTGGTTTGGCTGGATGAATTTAGCGCCCAATCGTTGCAAGGCCGCGCCCATGTGATTGACGGTGACAGCATCCGCCTCAACGGTGATGAAATCAGGCTTGAGGGCATTGATGCGCCGGAACTGTATCAACCGTGCTGGCGCAATGGGCGCGAATGGGCCTGTGGGCGTGACGCCAAGCGCGCATTATTACGCATGGTGACAAGAAAAACTGTCACATGCCGGTCCAGCAGCACCGACCAATATGATCGCAAATTGGCAACATGTTCTGTCGATGGGAAATCACTCAATGCCAGCCTTGTCAGGCAGGGATGGGCTGTAGATTATGGCGGATATGGTGGCGAGGAAGCGCAGGCCAGGGCCGCAAAGGCTGGCATTTGGTCTTCGCAGTTTGATGTGCCGCGGGAATGGCGAGATTATCAGAAATAAGATTAGAAAAAAGGATTAGTCTGTTGATATTATTGGATGGCGGCAAAGCGCCAAACCCGCGCCGGGTGCGGATATTTCTTGCTGAAAAAGGCATCGAAGTTCCTCTTGAACCCATTGATATGACCGCACTTGGCCACAAGAGCGAGCGGGTCAGTAGGCTCAATCCGCTTCAAAGGCTGCCTGTGCTGGTCTTGGATGATGGGACGGCGATCAGCGAAACGGTTGCCATATGCCGGTATTTTGAAGAATTGCACCCGCACACTCCTCTCATGGGCGTGGATGCGAAAGACCGGGCAATTGTTGAGATGTGGCAGCGCCGCATTGAGTTTTACCTGCTCTTGCTGGTGGCAAACGTGTTTCGTCACGCGCATCCGGCTATGGCTGAATGGGAAGTGCCTCAGATTGCCGAATTCAGCGAAGCCAACAAACCCAAGGTTCTTGAAACTTTGGCCTGGCTGAATGATGAACTGGCCGACCGTGAGTTCATCGCGGGGGATCGGTTCACCATTGCAGACATAACAGCGATGATCGCGGTGGATTTCATGAAGCCCGCGCGGCTTGAAGTGCCTGACGGGCTTGAGAATGTTTTGCGATGGTACAAGGGTGTTAAAGCGCGCCCATCGGCAAATGCCTGACTTTATGGCTGGTAACTCCACGCCGGACGATTTGTCCGAACTCGTTGGCCGCATAGAGAAGTGCGATATATGCATCAAGCGGCCCATGGGTGCGCCATTGCCCCATGCGCCGCGTCCGGTCGTGCGTGCTTCTTCCACCGCGCGCGTTTGCATTGCCGGGCAGGCACCTGGATTGCGTGTTCATGAGAGCGGTATTCCTTTTAATGACCCATCTGGCGACCGGCTGCGTGAATGGATGAATGTAGATCGGGACACGTTCTACGATTCCAGCCGTATTGCCATTGTGCCCATGGGGTTTTGCTTCCCAGGATATGACAAGAATAAAAGCGATCTTCCGCCCCGCCGCGAATGTGTTTTGGAATGGCATGACGGGCTGTTCAAGTTGATGCCGCAGATCGAGTTGATCATCGTGATTGGACAATATGCTCAAAAATACCACCTGCCGGCATTGCGGGAAAAATCCGTGACGGCTACCGTTCAGAACTGGCGCCGGATATTCGAGCATGGCCAGGGGCGGCGGTTCCTGCCTTTGCCCCATCCTTCCTGGCGCAATACGGGATGGCTGAAACGAAACCCCTGGTTTGAGCAAGATGTCCTGCCGGTCTTGCGACGTGAAGTAGAACGATTGCTGGAGAACAAGATTTCTAGATAGCGCCTCAAATGCGGGTATCACTTTCAAGTTTTATTTTGAAATGTGCTTTTCTTAGAACTATGTTCCATGGGTGAGTAATTTTGAGGTAACTGCCATGGACCGCATCGACAAGCGTATTTTGACCCTGTTGCAGCAAGATGCCACCACGCCGGTTGCCGAAATTGGCAAAAAGGTGGGGCTTTCCACCACACCATGTTGGCGGCGAATTCAAAAGCTGGAAGAAGACGGGGTGATCAAGAAGCGGGTGGCTGTGCTGGACCCGCAGTCGGTCAATGCGAAAGTAACCGTATTCGTTTCCGTGCGCACCAATTCCCACAATGCGGAATGGCTCAAGCGATTTTCTGAAGTCACGAGCGAGTTTCCGGAAGTTGTCGAACTCTATCGCATGAGCGGTGATATTGACTATCTGCTGCGGGTCGTTGTGCCCGATATCGGCGCATATGATGCCTTTTATCAGCGCTTGATATCCAAAATTGATATCACCGATGTGAGTTCGTCTTTTGCCATGGAGCAAATGAAATACACGACCGAACTGCCGCTGGAGTATTTGCTCGACGACAGTTGATCGTGTTGTTTCAATGCAGCTATTTGGCGGATGCCTCAAGCCGGGCGAGCAGGCTTGAAGTATCCCAGCGATTGCCACCCATGCGCTGGATTTCGGCATAAAACTGATCGACCAGAGCGGTCACCGGCAGTGAGACGCCACGGGCATCGCCTTCTTCCAGGCAGATTTTCAAGTCCTTGCGCATCCAGTCGACTGCAAAACCGTGTTCATACTCACCCTTGTCCATGGTCTCGTGGCGGTTTTCCATTTGCCACGAACCGGCGGCGCCTTTTGAAATCACATCAACAACTTTAGCGATATCCAATCCGGCCGCCTTCCCAAGGTGGATTGCTTCCGACAAACCCTGAACCAGCCCGGCAATGCAAATCTGGTTCATCATTTTGGTGAGTTGGCCAGCGCCCGTGTCGCCCATCAGACCGACCATTTTTGCATAACATTCGATGACCGGGCGAGCCTGGTCGAACGTGGCCTGATCGCCGCCGACCATCACGGTCAATACGCCATTTTCTGCGCCTGCCTGGCCGCCGGAAACGGGGGCGTCGAGAAAGCCGAAGCCCTTGTCTTTGGCAATTTGCGCCAATTCGCGGGCGACATTGGCGGAAGCGGTTGTGTTGTCGATAAATATGGCACCGGGCTTGATTGCATGGAACGCGCCATCGTCGCCAATGGTAACCGACCGCAAATCATCATCATTGCCCACGCAACAAAACACATAGTCGGCACCCTGAGCCGCTTCGCGCGGTGTGGCAGCTGAACTGCCACCATATTCAGCGGCCCATTTTTCAGCCTTTGCAGCCGTGCGGTTATAGACGGTTACATCGTGGCCGCCTTTGGTTTTGAGGAAACCGGCCATTGGGTATCCCATTACTCCCAAACCAATAAATGCTACCTGAGCCATGCGCTTTGTCCTTCCAACAGATTATGTGAATTTTCTTTAGCCCAATCCTGCCGCCGATAAAACCGAACAGGCGGTAAACCTTTGCACTTCTTAGTAAAATGCAGAAAATGGGATGAAGGATACCAGATCACCAACTGCGATTGATTTGGTTTCTTCATCAATTTCGATCAGGCCATCGGCTTCACGCAGGGAACTGATCAGGCCGGACCCGTCGCGTTTGAATTTTTCGACGCTGGTTTGGCCGTTGACATCCGTTTTCAGGATGCCGCGCATGAATTCCCGCCGGTCGGCTTTCTTTGATGGAACATCAAATGCAGCCGGTATCTGGAAGCGCTGGGGAGTCTCCCATTGCGCCCCTGCCAGTTGAAGGAGAGAGGGGCGCGTGTAAAGCAGGAAGCACACCATGGCGGCGACCGGATTGCCCGGCAGGCCGAAGAATAGACAATCGCGACGAGGCTCGCGTGCCGCACTTGCCTTGGCAATTTGGCCAAACATCATCGGGCGGCCGGGTTTAACGGCCAATTGCCATAAATGCCGTTTGCCCAGTTCGTCGAGGGTCGTGAGCATATGGTCTTCGCGGCCGCGCGATGCCCCGCCGGTGGTGAGTACAACGTCATGGTTTTGCGCCGCGTCATACAGGGCGGTTTTCACCATCTTGGCATCGTCGGGGATGATGCCAAGATCGCTGAATTCGATTGGCAAATTGTGCATCAAGGCCGCCAGCATGGGCGCATTTGCGTCGTATACTTCGCCGGGTCGCAATGGCTTTGACGAAGCGCCAACGCGGCGCAATTCATCGCCGGAAGAGATGAGCGCCACGCGCAGTTTTCGGTGAACGTCCAGCGTCGATTGGCCAATGGAGGCGAGGGCGGCCAGGTCTGCAGCGCGCAACCGCGCCCCTGCCTTCATTACGAGGTCACCTTCGTTGAGGTCTTCACCGGCAAGGCGGCAATTGGCACCGGCGCGCAAGCTGGCGGGCAGTGTTACCTGGTCACCGATATGAGTACAATCTTCCTGCATGGCCACACTATCTGCACCCTTGGGCATGATGGCACCGGTGAATATGCGGGCCGCACTGCCGGGTGTCAGCGCTGCAGGGGCCAGATTTCCAGCTGCAATGGTTTGCGAAACCGACACGGGCTCGCTGCCAAGATCGGCGTGTCGAAATGCAAAGCCATCCACCGCCGCATTCGTGTGCATGGGCACCATGTGGGGGGCAACAACATCCTTTGAAAGGATGCGGCCCAATGCATCGTTTAGGGGCACGGCCTCCAAGCCCACGCAACAGGAAAGCCGCTCGCGCAAAAGGGCCAGTGCCTCCCCGTGGCGCAGACGGTCTTTGTCGTGCAGGAAGCAATCATTGATATCGACGGGTTGTGGGCTCACAGGCCTAGACCCGTCATTTGAGCGATATAGTCAGCAATTGTCGGGATATCATCAATATCGAACTGAGGAATTTCGCAGGCCTGGGAGCGGGTGTCCGTGGCAATCGCTCTCACGGTATCGTTGTTTTTCCAGACCGGTTGGTTCGTTGCGCTTTGCCCACGAATGCATTCGATCTTGCTTATGGCGGCGTTCTTGAAACCTTCCACAAGCACCAGATCACAGGGGGCAATCTTTTTAAGCATTGTGTCCAGAGTTGGTGATTCACCGCCCGTGCGGGCTTCATGCATCAGTGCCCAGCGGTTGTCAGATACCAGAACCACTTCATGGGCACCGGCCTGGCGATGGGCATAGGAATCGGTGCCCTTTGTGTCGATGGCAAAGCCGTTATGGGCATGTTTGATCGTGGAAACGACCAGTCCGCGTTTTGAAAATTCGGCCACCAGTTTTGAAACCAGTGTGGTTTTGCCGGAATTTTTCCAGCCCGTCACCCCGTACACCTTTGTCATTTCTGGGCAGCCTCCAAAATAGAGTGCGCCATTTGGGCATCTTCAGGAGTGTTGATGTTGAAAAAGGGATCAATGTCATCAATCGCGAATTCTATTTCATGCAAGGTATAGCGATTGGCAAATTCAAGAATTTTACGTTTGTCTTCCTCCACCAGAAACGATTCCAGTTCGTCGGCAAGAGCGACCGGCCATATGGCAAAAACGGGGTGGATGCGCTCACCGCTTTTGGCCATGGCAATATCTATTTTGTCCTGTCGCGCACTGGCCAGACGGCTGACCAGATCCTTGGGGAAAAACGGGGTGTCGGTCGCCGCTGTGGCGATTGCCTGGCAGCCTGCTTCGCTTGCCCAGCGCATGCCCGCCAGGACACCTGCAAGCGGGCCCACATTGCCGTCCACCGTGTCCTCAATTACCGGACACTCAATATGGGAAAAACGTCCGGCATCGCCATTGGCGTTGATCGCCATGATATCGACCTGGGGTGTTAGCCTGTGCGCCACCAGTTCAATCGGCTTGAAACCGGAAATGTCCATCAGGCTTTTTTCGTTGCCCCCCATGCGGCGCGACTGGCCTCCGGCGAGAATGATCCCGGCTATTTTCATCCGCGTTTGCCCTTGTGTTCCGCATCGGTGCGCCGTTGGGGAATATGGTCATATTCAATCCGTTCTTCGCCGGAAAGCACAACAAATCTTTCACCGCGGGCACGGCCAATCAAGGTCAATCCGGCCTGGCGCGCCAGGTCGACGCCCCAGGCGGTGAAGCCGGACCGCGAAATCAGAATTGGAATGCCCATCATGACGGTTTTGATCACCATTTCGCTGGTGAGCCGACCTGTCGTGTAGAATATCTTATCCATCGCGGGTTCATCATTGATGGCCATCCAGCCAGCAATCTTGTCGACCGCGTTGTGGCGTCCCACATCCTCCATGTAGACAAGTGGTTTGTCTTCCCGGCACAACACGCAACCGTGGATCGCTCCGGCTTCAAGATAAAGACTTGGGGTGGTGTTGATGGCTTTTGTGAGTGCGGAAATCCACGAGGTTTTCAAAGTGGCGTCGCCTGCCAGTTCGATGGTCTCGAAGGCCTCGATCACATCGCCAAAAATTGTTCCCTGCGCGCAACCGGATGTGCGCACTTTCTTCTTCATTTTTTCTTCAAATCCGGTCTCTTGCGGTGTGCGTACCACCACAACAGAGAGTTCCTCATCATAGTCGACCGCTGTAATCTCACTGTCTTTGCTCAGCATGTTCTGGTTGATCAAATAACCAATTGCCAACAGGTCGGGGTGGTCGCCAATCGTCATCATTGTGACAACTTCCTGGCTGTTGAGATAAAGCGTCAGCGGCCTTTCCGTGATTACATTGGATGTGATTTCATCGCCATATTGGTCGCGCCCGGTCACTGAAATTGACAGGCGCGGATCGTTCGGATTGGGGCCGATGATCATGCCTTTGGTGGATGTGGAACCAGCATTTTTCATGTGGTGGATATCCGTTTTAGGCGGCCAATTGGGCGCGGCGGTACATGATGTAGGCCGATACCATACCCAATAGGGACGTACCAAACATTATATAATAGAGCGGAATGCCTTCATTGGTGGTGGTGATCAGCGCGCCGGAGAGGGCAGCCAGTGCGGCGCCACCGCCAATTTGCATGAAGCCAGCCAGGCCCGATGCGGAGCCAGCCAAATCTGGATTGACGCTCACAATGCCCGCATTGGCGTTGGGAAGGGTCATGCCATTGCCCGTGCCAACGAATATCATGGGCAGGAAGAGATATTCGGCGCGCGGGGCAAAATTTGACATCATGACCAATGTCAAAACCGCACCAAAGGTGCAGACCAGGCAGCCCAGCACCATCATGCGTTCAATCCCCACACGTTCAGAATAACGACCCGACAGGAAATTGCCGAACATGTAGCCAATGGCCAGAAAAATGAAATAAAAGCCGGTTTCGGATGGGGTCAATCCCAGAACTTCCTGGGCAATAAAGGGGGCGGCGCCCAGAAATGCGAAATAGGCACCAGATGCAAAAGTGGCAGACGAAATATAGCCCCAAATCTCTTTTTGACCGAGCAGTTTGAGATAGTTGGTGAACTGCTGTCCGTCATTGCCTTTCTTTGGTGTGTGGGTCTCGCCAAGGTCAACATAAACCAGAACCAACATCGCCAAGCCAATGACCAGCAAGACCACAAATGTGGCGCGCCAGTTGAAGATTTCGCCCACAAATCCACCCACCAGCGGTGTGACCATGGGAACAACCGACATGGCCATGGTGACATAGCCAATCATGCTGGCGGCTTTGGAACGGTCATACAAATCACGAACAATGGCGCGGCTGAGCGCAATGGAGGCGGCAATGGTCGCTTGCAGGACGCGGCCGAAAAGCAGCATTTCAATGCTGGTCGCAAATACGCAGATCAGTGTTGCCACATTGAATATTGCCAGTGTTGTCAACAATACCGGGCGACGGCCAAATTTATCGGCCATGGGGCCGATGAACAATTGCGCAAATGCCGTGGCCGCCAGAAACAGGGTCAGCACATATTGCGCAGTGGCAAGGCTGACATTCATATCGGCGCGTATTTGAGGCAATACGGGCAAAAAGATATTCATGGCTGTCACCGCAGATCCGGCAAGCAAAACCAGGGTAAGAATGTGGGGAGGGGTGGCGGACCTTGATTTGTTTGGATTGCCCGAAGCGTCTGATGAAGACATGCATATTGCCAATGGTGGATCAGGCACAACAGATACGCCTGTGCAGACGATGGCGCTAGCTGTTATTTTGGTTTAACGGGCATCACGTTCATCAATATTATGTTGCATCCCCGGATTGAATGCATTCAATCCGGGGATGTGTGTTTGCTTTTGATTGAGCCGCCCAGTGTGATGGCACTCATTTATTGGGCACTTTGCGGGCGGTAACCCGCGTCTATCGTTTGGTGCCGGCGCGACGTTTGGAGAACACGTCAAACAGGGAATAGAAAGCTCTTGAACGCTCGATATGTGCCCGGCGCAGGCCTTCATCCACCTGGGATTGGAATATGGCGCGGTGACTTCTTGCAGAGGAGGTCATGATGTCGTCCTTCCTTATTGAGTGTCATGGCGTTGTTGTCGCCTTGGCTGTGAAATAGGGGGAAGGGCGGTTGTTGACAAACGGGATTATTCCTCCTTATGGATTAAATAATTTGAACCATGAGGTTGTTGAATGGCGTATCGGCTGCCCCCATTGAATTCACTTAAGGCATTTGAGGCGGCGGCCAGGTTGCTGAGTTTCCAAAATGCGGCCGAGGAATTATTTGTCACGCCTTCGGCGCTTAGCTATCAGATTAAACAATTGGAAGAGCATCTTCAGGTGTCGTTGTTTATGCGAAAAACCCGCAGTGTTGCGCTTACTGAGGCGGGAGAACGGCTTTATCCCGGCATCCACGAGGGGTTGGAACGGTTTCAGGGGGCTGTGCGTTCATTGGGACGCACGGTGCAAAGCAATGTGCTGGTTGTTTCCAGCGGTCCGGCATTTGCGGCCAAATGGCTTGCGCCGCGCGTCTACAAATTCATTGATGCATACCCGGAGATTGAACTGCGTATCGCGGCCAGTCTCAAACTGGTGGATTTCAATATTGACGAGGTGGATTGCGCCTTGCGGTTCGGCAGCGGCAATTATCCTGATTTGAAGGTTGAGCCGCTGTTTGACGAGGTTGCGGTTCCTTTGTGTAGCCCCGGATTGCTGGAGCGGATGGGCGGTGAACTGACCCGGGAAAATCTTTCACAAGTGACCCTGCTGCACGATGATTCCTCGCGCTTTTTGAAAGCGACAGCCGGTTGGACAGATTGGGTTCGCGCCCAGGGGTGGACTGGAATTGATACCGAACGTGGGCCGCGGTTCAACCATGCCGACCATGGTTTGGATGCGGCGGTAGATGGGGCAGGCATTACTTTGGGGCGGCTGTCTTTGGCCATGCGGGACATTCGTTCAGGCAGGCTGGTCGCGCCATTTGATTCCTACATGCGGGCGCGAGCAGGGTTTTATTTCGTGATGCCGGAAAACATGATGGACCTGCCGCGTGTGGCGCAATTCTATCACTGGCTCAAGGAAGAAGCGGCGGAAGAGGCAGTGGATATCGCCAGTTTTCTCGCCAATAAACGTTCCCTGTGAAACGAAAACAATCCGCTGCCAACAACCAGCGCTGCGCCAAAGAGCGCCCATGCATCGGGTATTTCATCGAACACGAAGGCGCCAATCAACAGGGCCCATAGCAGGATTGAATATCTAAACGGGGCAACGAAGCTTACCTCGCCGTGGCGCATGGCCAGGATGGAAAACAGATAGCCGCACATCAGGATAGAAGCGGCACCTGCTAACAAGCCCCATGAAGCCGGGCCGACGGCCACCCAGGTTTCTGTAAGCGATCCCAACAAACCAAAACCTAAAACCGCTCCAGCCGTGATCAGACTGATGAAAGTGGAGGGGACAAAATCCGGCATCTGACGGGTGGCAAGGTCGCGCATTGTAATGAAGCCAGTGGCGATGAGCGCATAGATGGCGAAGAAGTTGAAGTCCGATGTACCCGGTTTGAGAATAAACAGCACGCCGACAAATCCAACTGCGATGGCACCATATCGGCGCCAGCCCACTTTTTCACCCAGAAACAGGGCCGCGGCAAATGTGATGGTCAGCGGCAACACCTGAAGCACTGCAGTTACATTGGCGATGGGCATGTGTTGGAGCGCGGTTAGAAAAAAGAACGTGCCGCCCACTTCACCGATCGTTCGCAAGATCAGCATTTTTTGCCCGATGGTCTCACCAATGCCGCGACTGAGCCTGAGACCGCCGCTGAGCCAGCACAAAAGGAACATCAGCACAAAAGCCATGGCACCGCGCAGGGTTATGGCCTGGAAAAGGCCAAGCTGGGCAAATACCAGTTTCATCATGGCGTCGTTGAGCACGAAGCCGGCCATGGACAGCATCATGTAAATCGCGCCGGTGGTGTTTGCCGAATAACGGTGCATGGCGCAATCCAGAATGGGGTAAAGCAGGTGTGCTGGTAGCAGACTAATGCCTGGAATGAATCGGGGGAGCGGTTATCTCAACCGCTCCCCCGAACTCATACAGTCAGATATTATATGTTCAAGCTAGTTCAGCACAACCACTCGGGCGCCGACTTTAACGCGCTTGTACAGATCAGTCACATCATCATTGGCAAGCCGGATGCAGCCCGACGACATGGCCTTACCGATGCTCCAGGGTTGGTTGGTGCCATGAATGCGGTAAATGGTGGAGCCAATATAGAGCGAACGCGCGCCAAGCGGATTGTTGGGGCCGCCGGGGTAATATCCTTTAAGCGTTTTGCCGGTCTCGCGCTTCACCCGTGCGATCATGCGCTTAGGCGGTGTCCAGCCTGGCCATTCTGCCTTGCGGGTAATGCGGTGCTTGCCAGACCAGCGAAACCCATCGCGGCCAACGCCAACACCATATTTAATGGCTTTGCCGCCGCCGAGCACATAATACAAACGGCGTTCAGCCGTGTTGATGACGATTGTGCCTGCGGGCTGGGAGGTTTTGTAGCGCACTTTGCGCTTGGGAATGGGCGATTTGTTGGACGCATAGCGCCGCACACCGCGCTTTGGCGCGCGATAGACCTGCCAACTGCCAATGCTTTCATTGTAGTAGCGCTGTCCTTCAACCAGAGCATGTGCCGGGGTGGTGGCAATTGTCAGAGTTGCAGCAATTCCCAACCCCAAAATCAGGTTAAGTGTATATTTTATTGCGGTTTTCATGAGATTCCAGCCGTTTGATTGGATTCAAGTTTGCGGCATCATTGCTGTGATGTCCGCTGTGGAAATAGTGATTCAAACTTGCCCCTGCCCAAATATTAACACCAAGACCCGTTGTTGCAAAAGGGGTTGGCGTCACAAATATGCAAAAGGCGGGACGCTTAGCGCCCTGCCTGTGGCATGTTTTCAGTCTTGTGCATGGCTCAGGTGGCGGGTTTTTTGCACAAATCAGCAACATTCCAGGTGGCGCTGAACTGAATGCGCCCGGAGGCGGACCAGCCTGGTTTGACATCCATATTGGCCGATAGTGTTTCGGGCCGTTGCTTTTGAGCACATACGGAACTGCGTGCGGCTTCAGAAAAAGTGGCGATCTGAGAAGCAAGCTGATGCTTGGTCGGGAAGACCTTAAAGAAAGAGCTGCGCGGATTGACCTTCAAAATGCCATAGCCTTCACCAAGCCCGCGAAGGGTGGTCGAGGGCAGGGACGTGTTGCGCGGAACCGTATAGATGCCGTGAATACGCCCATTGGGGTCGATGGTCATGTACCAGTCCTGGCTGTGCAACAGCCGTTCTGTTGTTTTCACATTGGGCGCGAAAATGGTCATCACGTCGGGCGCTGGTTCGCCAGCTACCTTGCCGTCCTCGTCCAAAACCACAGAAATGGTGCCATCATCTTTGATGACGCTCTTGTACTGGTAAAGTTCAACGGCCTTGGCCGGTTTCTTTTCTTCTTTGGTCTTTGCGACTGTTCCTGTCACAACGGGATCGGTTGATCCCTTGGTATCTGCAAAAGCGCCAACCGCGCCCAATGCCGTGGCCGTTGCGATCAACGTTCCAATAAATGCACTTTTCATCGAATTATGCCCTTTCCCAAAATGTCCCTCATCGGGGAAAGGTGCCAGAAGTGGCTTAATCCAATGTTAAGGGCTGGCCCTATCCCAGATTAAGCTCCTTGAAGAAGTCATTGCCCTTGTCGTCGATCACGATAAATGCGGGAAAGTTCTCCACTTCAATCTTCCAGATCGCTTCCATGCCCAATTCTTCATATTCCACGACTTCAACCTTTTTGATGCAGTCCTGAGCCAGCCGAGCGGCGGGGCCGCCAATTGAACCCAGATAAAAGCCGCCATGCTGTTTGCAGGCGTCGCGTACTTGCCGTGAACGATTGCCTTTGGCCAGCATGACCATGGAGCCGCCAAACGATTGGAACTGGTCAACAAAGGAATCCATACGTCCCGCCGTGGTTGGCCCGAAGGAACCCGATGCCATGCCGGTGGGGGTTTTGGCGGGGCCAGCGTAATAGACCGGATGATCTTTCAAATATTGGGGCATGTCTTCACCGGCCTCTAACCGGGCGCGGATTTTCGAGTGGGCCAGGTCGCGGGCAACGATGATTGTGCCGGTCAGGGACAATCGGGTTTTAACCGGGTGCTTGGACAGTTCTGCCAAAATATCTTTCATAGGCAGGGACAGATCAATCGGCACGACGCCGCCATCAAATTGTGTCTCATCAATGTCAGGCATGTATTTTGACGGCTCGGTTTCAAGCTGCTCAAGAAAGATGCCGTCTTTGGTAATCTTGCCCAGAGCCTGTCGGTCTGCCGAGCAGGATACACCCAGGCCAATAGGCAGGGACGCGCCGTGCCTTGGCAGGCGGATGACGCGCACATCATGACAAAAATATTTACCGCCAAATTGAGCACCCACACCCATGTTTCTGGTGAGTTCGTGAACCTCTTTTTCCATTTCCAGATCGCGGAAGGCGTGGCCGGTTTCTGACCCCTGTGTGGGCAATTCATCGAGATACCGGGTTGAAGCCAGTTTGACGGTTTTAAGGCATTGTTCTGCTGATGTGCCACCAATGACGATTGCCAGATGGTAAGGCGGACAGGCGGCGGTGCCCAGGGTGAGAATTTTCTCCTGAAGGAAATCAATCATCCGGTCATGGGTCAGCAGGGACGGGGTGCCCTGATAAAAGAATGTCTTGTTGGCAGAGCCGCCGCCCTTGGCGATGAACTGAAATTTGTAGCTGTCCTCACCTTCGGAATAGATATCAATCTGGGCGGGCAGGTTGTTCTTCGTGTTGGTTTCCTCAAACATGGAAACCGGGGCCAGTTGAGAATAGCGCAGGTTCTTTTTCTCATAGGCATCCATGACGCCACGGCTGAGGGCGGCCTCGTCTGCATTGTCGCTGAGGACGTGTCGCCCCCGTTTGCCCATAATGATTGCCGTGCCGGTGTCCTGACACATGGGCAAAACACCACCGGCGGCAATGTTGGCGTTTTTCAACAGATCGAATGCAACGAAACGGTCGTTTTGGGTTGCCTCTTCATCCTCAAGAATCGCCGCCAGCTGTTTCAGGTGGCCAGGGCGCAGCAAATGGTTGATGTCCATAAAGGCCTGTTCGGCCAGCAATCGCAGGCCCTCCGCTTCGACCTGCAAAAAACTTCTGCCCTGAACATCCACTGTTGAGACATGTTCGCCCGTCAATTTGCGATAGGGCGTTTCATCATCCCCAAGTGGGAACATATCAACATGAGCGCTTTTGATGACCGGGGTTTTTGACATTTGTTCAAGTTTCCTATCCGTTGGATGCGAAGCTGATCGGGAATTTGGTTTAAATTTGTGTAGAAGCTGGTTACACGTTCATGGCGGGCATGAAAATATCCGCTGGTGGATTAGTGTCCCATACATGCTGCCGATTGACATACAATCGACATGACATTAATTGCCCTTACGGAAAGCAGGGGGCCGCGCAACGATGACTAACGACTTTGACGAAGTGCGATCAAAGATTGTACAATTGAGCAGCGATTGCAGCGAACGTTCGGTTCGTAAAAGCGTTGCGACATTCCTGTTTATGGTAATGCCCATTGACGGCCAAAGCCACCCCAAGGAGCTGGATCGGCTTTCTCGCATATTGTCCGATGATTTCGATTTGACGGAAAATGAAACGGCAGATCTCATCGCGACTGCGCGACAATCCAATGCCGATGCCAATGAGATGATTTGCATGGCCGAGGTGTTGAAATCGGGGCTGTCCAAAAAGGATATTTTGATCCTGGTCTCTCACATGTGGGAGATGGTGTTTGCCGATGGCAGGCTCCACGAAACCGAAGTGTTGTTGGTAGAACGGGTGGCCAGCCTGCTTGGCGTCAATCCTGATGAAGTTCAGCTGGCAATGACTTCGTAGTCTGTCTGCTATTCAGTTTCAGATAAGCCGCAGCGGGTTCTTGCCCAAAAACTTGAGCGCAGTTGCGCTGTTTCAGCTACCCAATAGTCGTTCTGCCGCATTCACCAGGTCATCAAAGTGACTGATGATGATGTCTGGTCCAAGTTCGCTGACCGGAATATCGGTATACCCAAAATCCACCGCAATCACCGGTAATGAGGCGGATTTGGCCGCGTCAATGTCGTTAATGCTGTCACCCACCATCACCGCACAGGTGGGATTTCCCCCGGCAAGGGCAATGGTTTCAGTGATGTGGCGCGGGTCCGGTTTTTTGAAATCGAATGTGTCACCACCGGTGATAGCGGCATACCGCGAAGGGGTGTCGAGCAGGCCAATCAGCTTGCGCGCCAGGTGTTCGTATTTGTTGGTGCAGATTGCGACGATCCAGCCGCGGCGCTGTAATTCGTCCATGGCACGCAAGGCACCATCGAAAAACACGGTTTCATCGGCGATATGGCGTTCATAGAAAGTCAGGAAATGCGGCAATAATTCCTGTGCCCGGCCGTTGGGCAGTTCGACCCCATGAAAGGCAAAAGCGCGGGAAATCATCGCCAATGCGCCTTTGCCCACCACATGCCCCACCTGGGCGCGTTCTATTGGCGGCAGGCCATCTATGGCCGTGGTTCGGTTGAGGGCCGGCACAAGATCGCGATTGCTGTCGACGAGTGTTCCATCAAGGTCAAACACAATGGTGGGACTGTGGGATTGTGTCATGGGGCTGGTTTCTGGCGGTGATAAATCTTTGCCCTGCAATAGGGGAAGCGGGCGGCAAGTTCCAGCTTGCACAAGGATATTACCAATGAACCGTCTTTGAGAGGTGGCAGGGCGGTAATCATCGTGTTATCGGCATTGCCACAAACACATATGTGGCTCGAAGGCAGGGCATGTCGGAAGAACTCAAACGCGCGGTGGGCGAGGCCGCACTCGACCATGTTACCCATGGTATGCGCCTGGGCATTGGCACAGGCTCAACCGCTAACGCCTTTATCCGTGCCCTTGCCTCCAAAGTGGCTGATGGACTGGAAATCATTGGCGTGCCCACCTCGGTGCGAACGGCCAATTTGTGCCACGAACTCAACATCCCCTTGTCTTCACTTTCCGAACACCCCCAACTGGATCTGACAATTGATGGTGCAGATGAAATCGACCCGCACCTGAACCTGATCAAGGGCGGCGGCGGGGCTTTGCTTCGTGAAAAGATTGTTGCTGCGGCGTCCCGGGACATGATTGTCATCGCCGATGACACCAAGCTTGTGCCTGCGCTGGGTGCATTTCCACTGCCAATTGAACTGAACGAATTCGGCCATCGGTCAACGATCCTGAAAATTGAAGAAATTGCCAAATCCCTTGGTCTTTCCGGTGAATTGAAAATACGCACAAACGCAGATGACACTCCCTTCATCACAGATGGGGGGCACCTGATTGTCGATGCATCTTTTGGCCGTATTGATGATCCAAGCCGTTTAGCGCATGCACTGGTCTCGATTCCCGGTGTTGTTGAGCACGGCCTGTTCAACGGTATGGCCAGCCGCGCTATCATCGCAACGGCTGAGGGAATAAGACTGGTATCGAAATCTGAATAATCTGACTAAAAGTGAGGACGGTCCGCTGTTTGCGCCGTCAAAACTGGAGCCGATAGAACACATGACATTTAACAACATTCCTTCTCTTGCAAAATCCGCCGCCGCGGCGCTTGCCCTTACATTTTTGACATTTGCGCCAACAGGCGTGACGGCTCAGGAGCTTTCCGAGAGCCATTTGTCTGCAGCGCGTTCTGCAATTGCTGCGACTGGTGCAACTGAATCGTTTGATTCCATTTTGCTGCGGGCATCCGGCACATTGAAGAACAGTCTTTCTGCCAACAATCCAGACAAGGCCGGTAAAATCTCCGACGTTGTTGATCAGGAAGCGCTGGCGCTGGCGTCCCGGCGCGGCCAATTGGAAGACGAGGCGGCGCGCCTGTTTGGCAACGCATTCAGTGAGGCGGAACTGAATGAAATTGAGGCGTTTTTCAACTCGCCAACGGGTAAGAAATACCTTGGAAGTACGCCAATCCTGGCCCGTGAGTTGAGCAAATCAGCACGTGTTTGGGCCAATGGCATCACGCGCGATCTGGGCAAAAACGTGATCGAAAAACTTGGGCCCGTGAACCAGTAAATTGGCTTTGCAATAAATACTAACGTGATGGGGAGCGCCCGGTGACAAACCAGCGGTGCATTGTGGCTGATGTCCAATACATATGACTACGATCTTTTTGTAATCGGTGGTGGGTCTGGTGGTGTTCGCGCCGCTCGCCGTACCGCTGCGCTTGGCAAAAAAGTGGGTATCGCAGAAGAAAGCCGCTATGGTGGAACCTGTGTCATTCGCGGATGTGTTCCCAAAAAGCTCTATGTCTACGCATCAACCTTTTTGGAGCACTTCGAAGATGCTGAAGGGTTTGGCTGGAGTGTTGGCGAAACGAGTTTTGACTGGAACAAACTTGTTTCTTCCAAAGAGAAGGAAATCACCCGGCTTGAAAGCCTGTACCGCAAGGGGCTGGATGCTGCCAATGTGGAACTGTTTGACAGCCGGGCCACATTGCGGGGCCCCCATGATGTGTATTTGGTGGCAGAAGACCGGGTTGTCACCGCCGAGCGTATTTTGGTCGCTGTGGGCGGTACGCCCAACCCGCATGAATCTTTGCCCGGCCATGAACTGGCGATTGTTTCTGATGCCGCGTTTGATCTGAAAGAGTTCCCCAAACGTATTGTTATCTCTGGCGCCGGTTATATCGGCATCGAGTTTGCGGGCATTTTCGCAGGTCTGGGGGCGGAAGTGACCATCATTTACCGGGGCCTGGAAATCCTCTCCAATTTTGATCAGGATCTGCGCCAGCTTCTGCATGAAGAATATGAAAAGCGTGGGATCAGAATCATCACCCAGCAGGTGATTGGGAAAATCGAGGAAGGACCAGGTGGCGTTCGCAGGGCGACCCTTTCTGGAGGTGAAGTTCTGGAAGCAGATCAGATCATGCTGGCAATTGGACGTACGCCCCTGACCCATGATTTGGGTCTCGATCTTGCGGGAGTGAAGACCGATGATCGCGGGTATATTCCGGTCAATGAATATTCACGCACCAATGTGGACAGCATCTGGGCCGTGGGTGATGTGACTGATCGTGAACCGCTTACGCCGGTCGCGATCCACGAAGCCATGTGTTTCGTTTCCACGGAATATCTGGGCAAACCCGCCGTGCCGGATCACGAGACAATACCCACCGCGGTGTTCTCTCACCCTGAAATCGGCACGGTTGGTTTGACTGAGCAGGAAGCTGGCAAAAAATACAATAAACTCAATGTTTTTCGGGCGAATTTTAAACCGATGAAGCACACAATGACGGGGCGCGATACGCGCATTCTGATGAAGTTGATTGTGGATGCGGAAACCGACCGGGTTGTGGGTGCCCATGTGCTTGGCAGCGATGCCGGTGAAATGGCTCAATTGCTGGCAATCCCGATGAAAATGAACTGCACGAAAGCTGATTTTGACCGGACAATGGCGCTGCATCCATCCGCCGGTGAAGAATTGGTGACGATGTATGAACCCACCTATACGGTGGTCAATGGCGAACGTCAGGGCGAATGATTTTCAAAAACCGGCAATTGGCCCTTTAGGAGAAAGTCGCGCAGCACCGGCCAGTGCAGGTCAGCGTGTCTTTGTCTAAATAGTCCAAGATGGCCGATGGGCCCTGATGCGCCGGGGCTGATCCAATGTTGGTGCAGGTCGGCATTTCGGTACTGGGCCATAAATTTGCCCATGGCTTTTTCGTTACCCCAGGGGTCATCCGTCAGGCCAATGCTGAGAAAGGGCAAGATGGCCTTGGCGAAATTGGCGGTTTGCGGCAGATCGGGGTCTGAGAAAAAATAATCTGGTTTGGCGATCCAATTGGCCCAGTCGGTCATGATTGTGCCAGGGAAGCGTTCGCCGACGCTCAATTTCTTTGGCACATATCCCAACAACGCGACGACAATGCGTGAAAACATCTGGGTTTGCAGCCAAACAGAATAGGGCGTGTCGAGGTCTTTCCAGTAGCCGGACATGGTGGCCACGGAACAATATCGTGCGAACCGGTTTGCCTCTTCATAAAGCCCCAAGGCCTGACCGCCATAGGAATGACCAATGCCAACGAGTTCGCTGTTGGGGGCAAGCGCTTCGAGGTAATCAATGGCGGCGGGGAAATCGTACAATGCCCAGTGTTTCATGCGCAGTTCCGGCCAGCGGCTGCGTTCCCCCGCTGAACTGGCCATGCCGCGATAATCGTAACTCACCACGGCTGCTGCGCCATTCGCGATTAGGTATTGGGCGAAATTGCTATAATATCCATGGGGCACACCGGCGGCGGCCGAAATCAATATGGCAGGGCCGTTACCAGCGGCCTGTGTTGGCTGAAACTTTGTGCCATGCAGGGTCCAGTTGCCCGCAGCCTGAATTTTTATTGGTTTGGCACTGACAGTTTGCACAATAGCGGTTTCCACAAAGATGGTCTCCCTGGGTTGTGGTGCATCTTACTGTTACGTCCACGTCAATGCAAAGGGCGGCCGTCTCACCTACAAATGACATCTTCCAATTCCAGGATATGCTAACAGGATGAGCGACCCCACTTGCTTTGGGTGCAGGTTTAGGAAAGAGCGGAATGCGCAACAAAACAACGCGACAGGCGATCCTGTCATTATTCGGTCTTGCCGGACTGTTGGCTCTTCAGCCCATATTGGCACATCTCACTCTTGCCCATGCCTGCGGCCCCGATACGGATTGTCTGATTGGCGAGCGAACCTACCGGATCCGGATGCCGGAAAAGGCGGATGATACCGACAAGGTTGGTGCGATCATTTTCAATCACGGCTATCGCGGCAGCGCTGCTGGCACCATGCGCAACAAGCGCTTGGGCAAGACAGTTTCAAACATGGGCCTGGCCTTTGTGGCCGCGAAATCCTGGCGTGAAGATTGGGACATTCCCAATGCCCCTACACCGGGGCAGGATTCCGAAATTGCTTATTTTAAGGCTTTGAAACGGGCGCTGGTGAAAGACCACAATGTGGACCCCAACAAGATTATGGTCACCGGGTTTTCTGCCGGTGGCATGATGGTGTGGAACCTGGCCTGTCGTTTGGGCGAGGAATTTGCAGCCTATGCGCCCATGGCGGGCACGTTTTGGGCGCCGGTGCCGCAAGAGTGTGCGACCCTGCCGGTTAATTTGATCCATGTGCATGGTACGTCGGACACAATCGTGCCCCTAAAGGGAAGGCCGATAGGCTCGACACGTCAGGGCGATGTATACAAGGCGCTTGATCTGGCGGCACGTACTGGCGATCACGGTGCATGGCAAAATGCGGGCAAGCTGGAGGGGCTGTCCTGCCAAAAGCGACCCGGTGAACACATATTGCAGTTCTGCACCCATTCAGGTGGCCATACATTCAAGTCCCAATGGCTTGCCGGCATTTGGAATCTGTTTGACCGGGCAGGTGTATTTGCCAATTAACGGGTCAAACGGGCCTGTGATGTGAACATTCAAGTGCCTTTAATCCATTTTGGCAAAGCGCTAAGAGTGCCCCATGAAGGCAAGCGATCACATTTCATATTTTGGCTATGGCTCATTGGTTAATCTGAACACATTGCGCACGCGCTATGTGGATGCTGTTCCAGCCACACTTGGCGGTTGGCGTCGGGTTTGGCTGACACGTCCCTTTGTGCCTGGATCGTTTGCTGCGCTGCGCGATCTGGCGTTTCTTTCCGTTGAACCCAGTAAAAATACGCGCATTGACGGCATGTTGGTGCTGGATGCGAGGGCGAGCCTGCCATCATTGGATGAACGGGAGACCTTATATGATCGCCATGTAATTTCGCATTGTGATGTGAAACCCAGAAGTGAACCCCAATGGCAAGGGACGGTGAAGGACACCTATCTCTACGTGGCGCAACCTGTGGCAGTTAATACTCAACCGCGCCAACCAAGAATATTGCGCTCTTATCTCGATGCTGTCTTTCAGGGGTTTCACACTCATTTTGGCGAAGAGGGTGTGTATCGATTTGTGGAGACTACAGCGAATTTTGATCTTCCCATTTTTGAGGACAGGTCCAGCCCGCTCTACCCAAGAGCCGTTGAACTGTCGCAGGCCGAACGGGCGCTTTTCGACGCTTTGGTGCCAGCGGGCGGGTGGCGCTAGTGGTACAGCCCCATGTGGACAGTCACTATGCCGCCAAGGGAGGTGAAACAGGGCGTTCACCACGTGCCCTGGACGGCAGCCAAGATGTGGAAACCTGTGTTATTGGCGGCGGGCTGGCAGGTCTTACCTGTGCGCTGGAACTTGCCCGTGCCGGGCGGGAAGTCCTGTTGCTGGAGGCAAATTCCATCGGCTGGGGCGCGTCTGGCCGCAATGGCGGATTTGTCAGCGATGGCTATGCGGCTGGCATTGAAGACATTGTTGCAACCGTGGGTATGGAAACCGGGCGCAAACTGTTTTCGCTCGGCGTTCAGGGCGTCGACTATGTGCGAGATAGTATTGCGCAATCTGGCCAGCGCGACATTGTACAGGGACACGGCCACTTAAAACTCATTCGTCACAATGATGTGGGATCGCTTCAATCTTACCAAACATATCTCAAAAGCGAATTTGGTGTGGACCGGCGATTTATCGAAAAAGCCGAATTGGGGGCATTCGTACAGTCTCGTCAATATCGCGCAGCATTGCTGAACGAGAACGCATTTCACATTGATCCATTGGCTTACAGCCGCTTGCTGGCTTCAAAGGTTGAAAAAGAGGGTGGGTCAATCTTTGAAGGCTGCCGTGCGGAAAGCTTGCACCACCGGTCTGGTAAATGGGCCGTGGCCTGTGGTCGTCACACGGTCACGGCAAAGCATGTGGTGCTGGCTACAAGCGCCTATGGAGGGCCATTTACCGCGCTTGAGCGGGCGATTGTTCCCGTCAGTACCTATGTTGTGTCCACGCCGCCTATGGCGAATCAACTCAACAGTGCAATTGCGTTTGGCGGGGCATTTTCAGATACCCGGCGCGCCGGGGACTATTTTAGAACAGTAGATGAAGGGCAGGGGCGCAGGCTCATTTGGGGAGGGCGCATTACCACCCGTCGCTCAGTACCCGGTGATCTGTCAGCAATACTGCGCCGGGACATTGAACAGGTATTTCCACAATTGGCACCGCTGGATGTGGAACGGGCGTGGGCCGGTTGGATGGGGTATTGCCGCCACAAGATGCCGATTATTGGAAAATTCTGGCCGCAACAGGGGGAAAATCTTTGGAGTTGCACCGCGTTTGGTGGCCATGGGCTCAACACAACGGCGGTGGGTGGAAAGTGCGTTGCCGATGGTATTTCAGGTCGAAATGACGATTGGCAGGCATTCGCCGGTTTCGCTCCGCGTTGGAATGGCGGGGTGGTTGGGCAGTTGGCCGTACAAGCAAACTATTGGCAAATGCAATGGCAGGACCGCCGTGACGAAAATCGTGGCAATAAATGATTTCATGTGTTGATCAAAAGGCTTCTTGAAGCGCGGGCAGCGTATGGGTATACAGCGGCAACAAAGCGGAAAGGCGGGCAGAACCAAGTGCCTTTTCGCCGTGATGGGAAGGGAGACCCGTGTATGTCCGTTGCCGTTAAGACCTATAAGCCTTCCGACAAGGAAGAATTCATGAACCCACGTCAGTTGGCGTATTTTCGTGACAAGCTGAATGCATGGAAAGATGAGATCAAACGTGAATCAGCGGAAACGCTGGAAACGTTGCAGGAGCATAATCTCAACCATCCAGACGTTTCAGACCGCGCCTCTTCTGAGTCGGACCGTTCAATCGAACTGCGTGCCCGTGATCGCCAGCGCAAGCTGGTGGCGAAAATCGATCAGGCCCTGGCCCGTATTGAAGAGGGGACTTATGGCTATTGTGAAGATACCGGTGAGCCGATCAGCCTGCAGCGTCTGGATGCGAGACCGATTGCCACTTTGTCGCTGGAAGCCCAGGAGCGCCATGAGCGCCGCGAAAAAGTATATCGCGACGACTGATTTTTAAAATTTTGATCTAAAGCGCACAGGCCGTTCCCGACAGGGAATGGCCTGTTTTCGCTATTTCTTATCTATGGAAATCTCATCAAGCAGCGCATCCATTTCGTTGATGGTTGCATCGGCTTTGTTTGCTGCAGTAGACGCCACATTCACAACCGGGGCTGCGGCCGATTTGACTGTGCTCGAAGCTGCTGCCGTGGCCGAGCCTAATGTGGCACCCGCACCTGCGGCTAGCGACGATGCAGAACCCAGTGTTGACGATGTGGTTGTCGTACTCGCCGGGGGTGCCGGTTTTGGCGTCGTTACCGATGAGGACACGTTTGGTGCTGTCGGTGTTGTTGTCGCCGGTGTGACCCGCGGCGCTGGAGGTGTGGCCGCCTGGGGCGGTGCAGCCGGTTTGGGCGGTTCTGCCGGCGCTGCTGCCTGTGTTTGGGGCGCAGGTGTCTGCGCAGCGGGGGCGGCGGCTGGTTGACTCGGTGCCGCCACTGGAAGCGTTGCCACCGCTTGCTTACCGATATCAGCTTCAATCACCATGTCATTTGGACCGCCGATCATAATCAAATGTTCCACGTCATCACGGCGCACAAGCACGATACGGCGGCGTTCATCAACTGCGGCGGCATCGGTAATGGCCAAGCGCGCCTGCTTGCTGCGGCGACCGCCGGCAAATCTTGGCCGTGTCAGGGCGCGGAAAATTGCAAACAAAATGTAGAGGATAATTAGTGCAATGATCGCGAGCAAAATGTAGGTGGTAATTTCGCCGTAGTCAGCGCCAACAATTCCGCTGATAAATTCCTGAAGGCTTGTAAACATTATTTTGCCCCTCGATGAGCATAGATGTGCAATTGAATTAGACTATCCGTTCCTAGCACAGGATTCTTGTCTTTGTCAGTCCAGGTTTCCCTTACGTCTGGATTGGGAGCACACAGGGGCTTTTCAGGCGTTTGCGAATATGGTCCAAGCTTTCAGGCGGCAAATGCCGGGGGAATCGATTTCGCATGACAGATCATCGTGACACTGCCGACAAGATTGCGTCCAAAAATGTGTCGACATCAGACGGGCGCACCACTGCTTCTGCGGCCCTTGTTCAGCATGAACCTTTATCTGCGGGAATGGAGACCAGCCCATTGATCCATCGTACCGATAAGGGGGGCAATATAGGCCGTCTCATGCTCGTGGGATTGGGATTGCTGGGGTTGGTTGGCCTGTTTTCTGTGTTGCCCGATCGGCAATTGTCTCAACAATTGACTCTTATATTGCTTGCCGTCCTGTCGATGATTGGCGTGTTTTTTCTTTTCGCGCTGGCCATCGGTTTCGTCAATTTGACCTCCAAGACCCAGGGCGAAGGCTTTGCGCGCGCTTTTGTCGACGGATTGTCCCACGGGGCGGTGGTGACCGATTGGGAAGGACGCATCGTCTATGCCAACCGTGCCTATGGCGAATTGACCGGGGCCGAAAGCGGGCGGGACGTTGCAACGATCGAACGGGTATTTTCCCGTTCCGATGAAGCGTCCGAAATTGTCTACCGGATGAACCAGAAAGTGCGTAACGGCTCGGCGGCGGCGCAGGAGTTTCGGATGGTTCAGGACATTCGAGACCTCAATGCGGGGGGCGAAAATCATGCGCCCCATTGGTATCGAATCACAACGCGCACCATGCTGCACAAGGGCTACAAGAAGCCGCTGATTGTTTGGGAAATCAGCGATGTGACGCAGGAACGGTTGCGCCAGGAAAGTGTCTTCCTGGAACTACAGCACGCCATTGATTATCTGGATCACGCGCCTGCCGGCTTCTTTTCCGCTCAGCCTGATGGTTCCATCATGTATCTCAATGCCACATTGGCCGATTGGCTGGGCATTGATCTGGCGCAATTCCGCCCTGGCGATCTCAACATGTCCGGGCTGGTGCTGGGCGATGGCATGGCCTTGCTGAACACATTGGAAGTGGAGCCGGGGGAATCGAAAACTGCCGTTGTTGACCTCGATATCGCGCGGCAAAATGGCCAGAGCCTGCCGGTGCGGCTGTATCACAAAGTGCCTTTTGCACCCGATGGTGCGCCGGGCGCCACACGGACCCTGGTGCTTAATCGCAGCGCGGGAGAAGGTATTTCAGAAGAACTGCGCGCGGCTGAGGTGCGGTTCACCCGCTTCTTCAACAACACGCCCATTGCCATTGCTTCCTTTGCCGAAGACGGCACGATGGTGCAGTCCAACGCGCCGTTCCAGCGCCTGTTCGCACCAGTGCTCGCCAAGGCCAAGTCTGGTCCTTCTGGCCGCGAAATTCACATTGATCAACTCTGTGGTGAAAACGAGCGCATCGCGCTACGCAAGGCGATGGAAGATGCCAATCAGGGCAAGGGCACGATCGAATTTGTCGATTCAGTGCTGCCGGGTCTCACGGCTCAGATCGACGATGAGGAATGTTCCATTCGCTATTTTGTCAGCGCAGTTGCAGATGGTGTGGCCGATGATGAAGACGGCGCGCGTCGCGAACGGGCGATTTTGTATGCCATTGAAATGACAGAGCAAAAAGCCCTTGAACGGCAAATGGCCCAGGGGCAAAAAATGCAGGCGGTGGGCCAGTTGGCTGGTGGCATCGCCCATGATTTCAACAATGTGTTGACCGCCATTATTGGTTTCTCGGACCTGCTATTGTCCAATCACCGCCCGTCTGATCCGTCCTTTCCGGACATTATGAATATCAAGCAAAATGCCAATCGCGCGGCGTCTTTGGTGCGGCAATTGCTGGCATTTTCACGCCGCCAGACCCTGCGGCCTCAGATATTGTCCGTATCTGACGTGCTTGCAGATTTGCGCATGTTGTTGGCGCGTTTGGTGGGCGACAAGATCAAGCTGGAAATCCAGCATGGTCGGGATTTGTGGCCGTTGCGCGCTGATATCGGACAGTTCGAGCAAGTCATTGTCAATTTGTGTGTCAATGCGCGTGACGCAATTAACGATACCAAGATCGAGACGGGAACGATCACAATCCACACGTCTAACGTGGAATCTGGCCGCATGAATCTGGAGTTTGCCCGCAAGGAAATGCCCGATGGTGACTATGTCATGATTGAAGTGCGCGATACGGGCACGGGTATGAGCCCGGAACTGATGCAGAAAATTTTTGACCCGTTTTTCTCCACCAAGGATGTGGGTAAGGGAACTGGGCTTGGGCTTTCCACCGTATATGGCATTGTCAAACAGTCTGGTGGGTTCATCTATCCCGAAAGTGAAATTGGTGAAGGAACTACGTTCCGCATCTTCCTGCCGCGCCACGAACCCACTGCGGCTGAAGTCAGCGCTGCGGCAGAAGATGCGGCGGGCAAAAAAGAAGATAAGGCGCGCGACCTCGCCGGCACTGCGACCATATTGTTTGTCGAAGATGAAGATGCCGTGCGTGCTGTTGGGTCCAGAACTCTGCAGGCCAGGGGCTATGAGGTGCATGAAGCCGAAAACGGTGTGGAGGCACTGGAATTGCTGGAAGATCTGGCGGATGCGGTGGATCTGGTCGTGTCCGATGTGGTGATGCCGGAAATGGATGGGCCAACTTTGCTGCGCGAAGTGCGCAAGACGGGGAGCCGGGTGCCGTTCATTTTTGCATCGGGATATGCCGAAGACGCCTTTGAGAAGAATCTGCCGGAGGAAGAACGCGGCAAGTTTGGGTTCATTCCCAAACCCTATTCGCTCAAACAATTGGCCACAGCGGTGAAGGAATCGCTGGAAAACGAATGACCACCGATGGTCCAGCGGAACAAAATTTGAGTTGGAATGGTGTGCAAAGACTGGACTTAAGGGTCGAATTTGCGCACAAGAGCGCTGTAAGTGCGCAGTAGATTTTAACGAACATCTGTCCCCCTTTAGGAGCCTTTCCCATGAAGAATTTTCTTCTTCAGTTTTTTACCTGGTGGAGCGGTCAGACGCTTGGCACACGGTTTTACACCTGGCGTAAGGGCGAACACGTGGGCGAAGATGAGTTCGGCAATGTGTATTATACCGGCGATGGTGATCGCCGCTGGGTTATTTACAAAAACATGAGCGAGGCAACGACCATTCCTGCCGGTTGGCATGGATGGATTCATGGCCGCACAGACGTGGCGCCATCGCAGGAAAATTATGAAAAACGCGATTGGGAAATGTCCCACAAGCCAAATATGACGGGCACTTATGCCGCCTATCGCCCCAAGGGGTCTATGGCTTCCCAGGAAAAGCGCCCCGAAGTGACCGGCGATTACGAAGCCTGGTCGCCCTGATTGATCCAACAAAATTGGACCCACAGATCTCGTTAAGGCAAAATTTGCCATATTGAGTATTTATACAACCAGCTTCCGATTCTGGTAATTGCGAAATTTAAATTGATTTATCCGATGCGCCGACATTTCCCACAGGCCGCCATTTTGGTTGTCATTTCTTGCGCGGCTATGCTGGCATCCCTCCAGGTGGCCCATGCCGCACGGATTGAGAATCGTGTCGCCGTATTTTCTGGTATCGATAAAATCACCGGCGGTATTCAGACATTTGATGTCTACATCAATGAGACCGTTGCTTTTGGCCAGCTCGAAATCACACCGCGTGTTTGCTATTCACGCCCGATTACGGAGCAGCCGAAAACCACTGCATTTCTTGAGGTTGATGAGATTACGCTGGACCGCCGCATCAGACGCATATTTACCGGCTGGATGTTTGCGGAAAGTCCTGGCCTGAATGCTGTGGAACATCCCGTCAACGATGTGTGGTTGATCGGCTGCAAGCAGACTTCCAACGAAGCGCCGCCGCCGCCAACCAATTAAACCTTGTCGTGCTAGAACTGTTTTGTTCGCTCATTCATGAGGGCGAACAGGCGCGACACGCTTTAGGCGCGTTCGATGGCGAAGAAA
Source organism: uncultured Rhizobiaceae group bacterium (assembly GCA_937930845.1). Taxonomy (GTDB): domain Bacteria; phylum Pseudomonadota; class Alphaproteobacteria; order Rhizobiales; family Rhizobiaceae; genus Pseudahrensia. The sequence continues at coordinate 151,546 of CALHBJ010000007.1, read as the reverse complement.
TCACCTTGGGTTTCCAGAGCTTGCTCCAGCAGATATTCATAGTCGCTGGCAGGAATTTCGCGCGTGCCGAACTGGGAGAGATGTTCGGTGTTGAACTGGGTGTCGAGCAGGTTAAACCCGCCCGCTTTAAGCCGTTCAACTAAATGGGCCAGGGCCACTTTGGAGGCGTCGCGCATGGTGGAGAACATGCTCTCGCCAAAGAATGCAGATCCCAGTCGCACTCCGTAGAGGCCGCCCACAAGTTCGCCATTGTGCCAGCTTTCCACGCTGTGGCAGTGCCCCATGTGGAAGAGTTCGGTATAGAGTTGTTTGATGCGGCCATTGATCCAGGTTTGATCCCGATTTGAGCGGCGCGAGGCACAGGCCTCCATGACTTCTACAAAACTGGTGTCCACGCGGGTTTCATAAATACCCTGGCGTATTGTGCGCGCCAGACGGCGCGGCAGATGAAACTCATCCAAAGGCAATATGCCGCGCAGGCGCGGTTCAACCCAAAACAGGCCTGGGTCGTCTGCCGATTCTGCCATGGGGAAAATCCCGCATGCATATGCTTTCAGCAATACCTGCGGGGTGACTTCCATCAGCAGATCGTCAACGCCGGACATGATGTGTCTCCATCAGCCTTTATCGAGATATTTTTCCAGCCAGTGAATGTCATAATTCCCGGCCAATACATCCTCATTGCGCACGAGGTCCTGGAACAGGGGAATGGTGGTCTCAATGCCATCGACCACGAACTCGTCCAGCGAACGGCGCAGGCGATTTAGGCATTCCGACCGTGTGCGGCCCACCACAATGAGCTTGCCGATCAGGCTGTCGTAATAGGGGGGCACCTTGTATCCCGAAAACACACCGGAATCCACACGCACACCCAAGCCACCGGGCGGATGGTAATAGGTGATCTGCCCCGGTGAAGGGACGAAGGTTTTCGCGTTTTCCGCGTTGATACGGCACTCAATTGCATGGCCTTGAAACTGCACATCGCTCTGCTTGAAAGACAGGGATTCGCCCGACGCGATTTTCAACTGTTCGTTGACCAAATCGATGCGCGTGATCATTTCGGTGACCGGGTGCTCAACCTGCAATCGCGTGTTCATTTCGATGAAGTAGAATTCACCATTTTCATACAAAAATTCGATGGTGCCAGCGCCCGAATAACCCATATCCGCAATTGCGTTGGCACAAATTTCGCCGATGCGGTTGCGCTGTTCTTCATCGATCGCGGGGGAGTTGGCTTCTTCGAATACCTTCTGGTGGCGGCGCTGCAGCGAGCAATCACGCTCTCCCAGATGCACCCCATTTCCTTTGCCATCGCCCATTACCTGAACTTCAATATGGCGCGGTTTGCCAAGGTATTTCTCAATATAGACCGCGTCATCGCCGAAGGCCGCGCCTGCTTCTGAGCGGGTTGTTTGCAGGGCAAATTCCATCTCGCTGGCCGAATTGACCACCCGCATGCCACGTCCGCCTCCGCCGGAGGCTGCTTTGATGATGACCGGATAGCCGATATCAGAGGCGATGGATTTGGCATCATCCAGTTCGGTTACCGCGCCGCCGGAACCCGGCACAACGGGAATGCCCAGCTTTTCAGCTGTCTGCTTGGCCATGATCTTGTCGCCCATCGTGGAGATGTGATGGGACGAGGGGCCAATAAATGTTATGTCATGGGCTTCCAGAATTTCCGCGAACTTGGCGTTTTCGGAGAGGAACCCATAACCGGGATGGATCGCGTCCGCGCCGGTAATTTCACAGGCAGCGATGATCTCATGCACATTGAGATAGGAATCACGCGATGCTGGCGGGCCAATACACACGCTTTGGTCAGCCAGGCGCACATGCATGGCATCAGCATCGGCGGTGGAGTGAACGGCAACGGTTTCGATGCCAAGCTCTTTGCAGGCACGCAAAATACGCAGGGCAATTTCGCCACGGTTGGCAATGAGGACTTTCTGAAACATCCGCCCGCCTTATTTCAGTACGATCAGTGTTTGACCGAATTCGACTGGCTGTCCGTCTTCCACTGAAATCGCGGCCACGACCCCGTCCTGTGTGGCAACAATCTGGTTCATGTTTTTCATCGCTTCGACAATCATCACGGGCTGGCCTTTCTTGATGGTGTCGCCGACCTTCACATAAACGTCTGCGCCGGGAGCCGGTGACAGATAAGCTGTGCCCACCATGGGGGACGTGATGGTTGGTCCGCTCGGTGCAGCAGCTTCCGCCGGGGCGTCTGAGGCGGCCGTTACGGGCGCGGCGCCTGGGGCTGCAGGGGCGGCCACGGGCGCGTGGACATATTGAGCCGGAGCGGCACCACCGCCCTTGGACACGCGGATGCGCGTATCGCCATCTTCTACTTCAATCTCATCAAGCTCTGTGTCGTTGAGGAGCTCGGCAAGCTCGCGAATGAACTTGGTATCAATGGCAGATTTCTTGGTGGCCATGGGCTGTTCCGACTTTCTTCAGGTGCGCCGCAGCGCTGTTTTCATTCTTCGCCTTAGGCGATGTGGGTTATCAGCGCCTCAAGCGCAAGTGTATAGCTGGCTGTGCCAAATCCGCTAATCTGGCCAATGCAGGCGGCTGCAATCATGGATGTGTGGCGAAATTCTTCTCTTGCGTGGATGTTCGACAAGTGAAGTTCCACGACCGGGACTTCAATGCCGCGGATGGCATCGTGCAGGGCGATGGATGTGTGGGTATAGGCACCGGCGTTGATGCACACGCCACAACTGTTGTCCCACGCCTCATGCAGCCAGGTAACGAGTTCGCCTTCGTGATTGGATTGACGAAAATCCAGATCGTATCCGCGCGCGCCCAAAAAGCCGCCGCACAGTTTTTCCACATCAACCAGGGATTGCGCCCCATAGATTTCCGGTTCCCGCTTACCCAGCAGATTTAGGTTCGGCCCATTGAGCACGAAGATCGTTTTTGAATTATTGCTCATCTGGCACGCCGAATGGATTAGTTTATGTCAAACTATCGGCTGTTTTGGCACAGTGGCGCGCTTTGGTCGACTGTTAAGGTCATCCACAGACAGTTTTTCCGCATTTTCGAACATTTTCGATCTTGCCACGCAGAACCTGTTCACCAAGTGCCCCAAACACGACCTCATCGCCAATCACATAGGAGGGCGTGCCGTTGATGCCCAGACGGGTAGCCAGGTCATTGACCTCGCGAAATGCGTCCAGAACATCGTCTTTGGCAGCTTCCGCATTGATAAGTTCAATGTCGAGGCCAATAGCCTCGGCTATTCCCAGCGCTCGATTTCCGTCTTTCTGTCCGTTCAGGCTGAGTAATTCGTTGTGGAATTGTTCGTATTTTTCGGGAAACAGGCGATAAACGGCGGTGGAAATGCGGCTGGCTTCCACCGAACCGTTGCTCAGGATTGGCAATTCTTTCAAGACAAATTTCAGCTTGTTGTCATTGGCCAGCAATGCATTCATGTCGTCCATGGCCCGCTGGCAAAAGCTGCAATTATAGTCGAAAAATTCAACCACCGTCACATCGCCATCGGTATTGCCGATGACAGCCTGATTGGGTGAGTCAAATACGGTCTGGGACATTTCAGTCAGCGCTTTTGTGGCCCGATCCTTGGCTTCCTGCTGTTGCTGCCGTTCCAGTTCCTGCTGCACTTCAATCAGCAATTGCGGGTTTTGTAACAGGTAATCGCGGATGATCTTCTCAATGGCGGGTTTGTCGGATTCGTCAATGGCCCAGGCCTGGGTGGGCAGAACCAACATGGGCAGTGCCAGGATTGCTGAAAAGGCGGCGTACTTGATGGAACGCAGGAATGAGGTTGCAAGGGCTGGCATAAATTGTGGTTCCATTACTTCTGATTGATGATGTCTTCGGCCCGCAGCCAGGGCGGAGACCCCCGCTTGAAAGCGGCTTGGGACCGACGGGCATATTGTTTGGCGAGTTTTTTGCGTCCCGTGCGCGAAGCAAGCTCTGCTGATGCCAACAGGGCACGGGCGGGTTGTCCAAGCTGTCCATAGGCATTGGCAAGATGCTGATAACCGGCAATCGCATTGGGATCGCGGGCAAGGCCCTTGTTCAATTGGATGACAGCTTCTTTCAGGTTTTTCTTGCTGCCGCTTTCCACCAATGCATGGCCCAGTTCAATACGAATGAAGCCAGCACCAGTTTTGTCGAGTTTCACCGCGTTTTTAAAGGAGCGGACCGCCTGGCGAGCCTTGCCGGAACGCAAATAGATCTCTCCGCGCATTTCATGCACATAGGCGTTTTTGGGCAATTTCTTCAAAAGCCGGTCAATCTGGGGAACTGCCTTGCGGGAATCACCGTAAAGATGTGTGACAATGGCTTGTCCATACAATCTTGCGATTGGCTTCAATCGCTTGTCCTGCAAAAGCGCCTGGGCATAGCGGTTGCCCCCGGTATAGGCGGCAATCTTGGCTCTCACCATGTCGTGCCGCAATTGCAGATTGGCCGATGTGCCGCGGTTGTAATATTTGCTGCCTTTGATGCGGTTGGTCAGATTGACCACCCTTTCGCGGGGCAGGGGATGGCTTTGCAGATAGGGGTTGGCCCGGCGACTGACACCGGAAAGCTGCTGACCCAGTCGTTTGAAAGTAGTCAGCATTCCCCGCCCGGACTGCCCTGTTTTTTCCAGCAAGGTTGCTGCGGTTGTGTCCGCAGATGTTTCTTCGCCGCGCTGATAGCGCAATACTTCGCGAAGCCCGATCCCTGCACCACCCTGGGCCACACCCAGTCCGGCGCGGGCCACATCGCCATTGCCCGATGCAGCGCCTGCCACGCCCAGGCCAAGGCCGAGCAGCGATGAAATGCGGGCCAGACGTTTTGCATTGTCTATGCGTTCGCGAAGCCTGATCTGGTGGGCACCAATGATGTGGCCAATCTCGTGGGCGATTACGCCAATGACTTCCCCGGGGGTTTCGGATTGCAACAACAAGCCCGTATTGATGAACATGCCGCGGCCGCTGACGAAGGCGTTAAAGCTGGGATTATTGACCAGGTAAAATTCGACCGAACCCTGGCGCAATCTTGCGGCTTTTAGCAGCGGGCGGGCGTAGTCTTTGATGAGGGCTTCAATTTCAGCATCGCGAACCAGCGACAGACGCGACCGCTGTGCTTCTGCCGGGCCGATGAACGGCGCAACGAAGGAGAGGGCGACCAGCACCATCACGATCCCGCGTAACCATCGCGCGGGCAACAATTTGGATTTAAGGCGTGTACACGAAACGGGGACCAGGTTCAGACTACGCAATTGCTTATCCATTTGACATATCGCACCGCCACGACTCACGTCCCACCGATGCCATCACACTATTGATTGTTTATCAGACTAAGCCTCACAACTCATAGTTCAATGCGGCTAAAGTGCGGCTGAATTTCCCGTGATCGGATTGCGCTCCAATTGGGATGTGACCGCCCTTTAACCGTCGAGACGCGCAGATTGCATCAGGAAAGCCGGGACATGATCGCCCAGACCCTTTGGCGTTTTGCCATTGTCGTCCTTATGACGTTCGCTGCGCGGTGCCGACTGCTTGCGCGCCGGTCTACTTTCTTGCGTATCGCGGGTTTCTTTTTGCGTGTTTGCGCTCTCAACACCGTCAGATTCGACGCTGGCAGATTGTGATTTTCTGCCGCGTGTTTTCTTTGCAGGGGCGTCAGTGGCTGGTTTTTCGTCTTTCTTGCTGGATGATGCAGATTTTGGTGCGGAACGTTTGCGGCCCCGGGAATCGCGTTCTTCAAATTCGACCTCACCATCCACATAGTCGAGGCTGTCGCCGGTGAGTTGCAAAATGGCGGAGAGATATTTCTTGTCGCCGGGGGTGACCAGGGTGAACGCCCAGCCTTCACGGCCTGCACGTCCACAACGCCCGATCCGGTGGACATAATCTTCGGCGTGGATGGGCACGTCATAATTGAACACGTGGCTCACATCGGGGATGTCGAGACCACGGGCGGCCACATCACTGGCCACAAGCAGCTTGACTTCGCCGGAGCGGAAACCGTCAAGGGTCTTGGTGCGAGAGGTCTGGTCCATGTCGCCGTGCAGCGATCCCACGGAATAGTCGCGCTTTTGAAGCGAGCGATGGAGCGTGGCCACGTCGCGTTTGCGATTGCAAAAGATGATGCCGTTATTGAGCTTTTTGGCATTGTCGATCAAAGCCCGCAGCGTTTCACGCTTTTCGAAGTCTTTTGATGGGGTTGCTACCAATTTTTGTTCAATCGTATCGGACGTGGAAGCGGCGGCTGCCACGGCCACCTGAACCGGATTTTGAAGGAACTGATCGGCCAGTTTTTCAATGATGGGCGGCATGGTTGCCGAGAAAAACAAGGTTTGGCGTGTGAAGGGCACCATTTTAACAATGCGTTCAATGTCGGGAATGAAGCCCATGTCCAACATGCGGTCGGCTTCATCGATCACCAGAATTTCCACGCCGGTCATCAAAATGCGGCCCCGTTCAAACAAATCGAGCAGGCGACCTGGCGTGGCGATCAAAACATCTGCACCGCGGTCGAGTTTTTTCAACTGGTCATCAAAGGAAACGCCGCCAATCAGCAAGGCAACATTGAGCTTGTGATTGATGGAATATTTGACGAAATTTTCCTCAACCTGCGCCGCGAGTTCGCGAGTTGGTTCAAGGATCAGCGTGCGCGGCATACGGGCCCGTGCCCGGCCTTTTTCTGACAGAGAGATCATCGGCAGCACAAATGCTGCTGTCTTACCTGTGCCGGTCTGGGCAATGCCCATCACATCGCGGCGTTGCAAAACGTGGGGGATGGATTGTTCCTGGATCGGCGTAGGTTGTGTGTAGCCAGCAGCTTCCACAGCGGCGAGCACCTTTGGGCTGAGCCCAAGTTCATCAAATTTCATGTAAATCTTGTCTTTCGGTTGAATATCAAATGTGCGCAGAAGCCGGGTCGGTCCGGCCGCAAATTGGCGCAACAAACTTCAACGCGCCAAACATCTGGGGAGGTGGATAGCGATCAATGGGGCAAAAGTCAAATTTTTCGCGGTTTTTGACCTGTTTCAGCGCCCAAAACAGACCGGTAATTTCTGAGGCCCCCGAACCGACAGGCCGGGTTTGTAGGGCACAAAGTCTTCCTGCAATTCCCAAGATGTGAATCGGCTCAGGATTTCTTCAAATGTGACTCGCATGGTCAAACGAGCGAGATTGTTGCCCAGGCACAAATGCGCGCCTTGGCCGAACGCAAGGTGGCGGTTGGGCGATCGGTCGTGGATGTAGCGGTCAGCGTCAGCAAATGCACTCTCGTCGCGGTTTGCCGCACCATAAAGCAAGCCGAAAGTCGTGCCGGTGTCGAAGGTCTGTCCGGCTACCTGGACTGGTTCGAGTGCATGACGATGGAAAAAGGGCAGGGGCGGGTCGTACCGAAACATCTCCTGAATGGCCTGGGGTAAGGCCTGCGGGGCCTTGCTCAGTGTCATCAGCGCGTCGCGTTCGCGCAAAAGGGTGTGCATTCCACTGCCCAAAACATCGATGGTGGACCCGTGCCCGGCCATGAGGATCAACATGCAGGTGGAAATCAGTTCATCGGTGCTGTGGTAATTGCCCTGGGCTTCATCGGCGATCATCCGGCTGAATAAATCATCCTTTGGGTTTGCCTGCCGCTCGCGCTTAAGTGCCTCCAGATAATGGTAGAATTCACGTGTGGCCGTTTCAGCCAGAGTCTTCTTGGTATCCGACCGGTCCACGTCAAAGAACTGGACAACCTGTTCAGACCAGATGCGCAATTGGGCACTGTCCTGTGGTGGGGCGCCGATGAACTGGCCAATCACAAATCCTGGAATATGCATGGCGAAATCTTCGATGAAATCGAAACTGTCACGCGCCTCTGCATTGTCCAGCAAGTGCGATACGTGTTGGCGGATCATCGTTTCCAGATGGGCGATTGCGGCGGTGGTGAATGATCCAAATACCAGTTTGCGCAATCGCCGGTGCAAGGGGCCATCGCTGTCGAGCAGGCTGAATTGCACAACCCTCTCGTGGTAAGGCATGTCGTGCCAGTTGGCCGCGCGCTGACGTTCCGCCAGTTCATTTGGTGGGGCAATACCTTCCAGCGAACGCACCATGGCGGGGTTGGTCGCAATCGCGCTCACATCTTCAAAACGCGACAATAACCACATCTTTTGTGGCTCGAACCAGAACGCTTCACCGCTGTCGCGCAATTGTTGATAGACGGAATAGGGATTGGCGGCGAATTCGGGAGCTAGCGGGTCAAACTGAATGTTCTGGTCCGGCAATCTTCTTCTTTCTGCGCCTAAACGTCCAACAGTTCTTCGCTGGCGAATGCGGCGTTCTCCTGAATGAAGGCGAACCGCTTTTCCGGCTTATTGCCCATCAATCTGTCTATGGAATCCCGTGCCGGTTCCGGATTGTCCAGGGAAACCCGAAGCAAAATGCGCTTTTTGGGATCCATTGTTGTTTCTTTCAATTGGGCGGGCATCATTTCACCCAGCCCTTTGAAACGGCCCAGTTCGATTTTCTTGGTGCCTGAAAATTCGTTGGCGATCAGTTCGTCCTTGTGGGCTTCATCGCGCGCATACATGGTTTTTCCGCCCTGGGTGAGTTTGTAGAGCGGCGGTACGGCCAGATAGAGCGCGCCAGCTTCGATGATACCGGGCATTTCCTGATGGAAGAAGGTGATCAGCAAAGAAGCGATGTGTGCCCCGTCCACATCGGCATCGGTCATGATGATCACGCGGTCATAGCGCAATTCTTCGATGTTGAATTTGGATCGCGTACCGCAGCCAAGCGCTTGAATGAGGTCAGCAATCTGTTGGCTGTTGGCGAGTTTGTCGCGGCTGGCAGACGCCACATTGAGAATTTTACCGCGCAGGGGGAGGATGGCCTGGCTCTTGCGGTCACGGGCCTGTTTGGCCGATCCACCAGCGGAATCTCCCTCCACGATGAAGATTTCGGTGCCACCTTTGGCGCTTTTGGAGCAATCGGCAAGCTTGCCGGGTAAACGCAATTTGCGCGTTGCGTTCTTGCGATTAACCTCTTTTTCCTGGCGGCGGCGCATGCGTTCTTCGGCGCGGTCCACCACCCATTCCAGCAGTTTTGCCGATTGGGCGGGTGATGCTGCAAGCCAGTGATCAAAGGCATCGCGCACGGCGGTTTCCACAATGCGTGCTGCTTCCACGGTTGCTAGTCGGTCTTTGGTTTGGCCGACAAATTCTGGTTCCCGGATAAATACGGATATCATTGCGGCGGCTGATGTCATCACATCGTCGGTGGTGATCATCGAACCTTTCTTGTTGCCAATCAGTTCCGCATAGGCTTTCAGGCTGCGGGTGAGGGTGGTGCGCAATCCTGCTTCATGGGTGCCGCCATCGCCAGTGGGCACGGTGTTGCAATAGGAATTTACGAAGCCATCATCGCCATACCAGGCGATGGCCCACTCAACGGCTCCATGGCCGCTTTTCTTGTCGGTGCTGCCGGCAAAAGGTTCGCTGGTAACCTGCATTTGCGAGCCCAGCGAGGCCATGAGATAGTCTTTCAGTCCGCCGGGGAAATGGAATACGGCTTTTTCCGTGACTTCATTCTTGCCCGTTATCAGCGATGGGTCGCAGGACCAGCGGATTTCAACCCCGCCAAACAGATAAGCCTTGGCCCTGGCCATTTTGAACAGGGTGAGCGGATCAAAGCGGCAGTCTTTGCCAAAGATATCGGCATCTGGGTGAAACCTGATCTTGGTGCCACGGCGGTTATTCACTTCGCCCACCATTTCCACAGAGCCCTGGGAAAGACCCCGCGAGAACGTCTGGCGGAAGAGCTGTTTGTTGCGCGCAACTTCAACGATCAGATCATCTGACAAGGCATTGACGACCGAAATACCCACACCATGCAGACCGCCGGAGGTCTCATAGGCCTTGCCATCGAATTTACCGCCCGCATGCAGGGTGGTCATGATCACTTCAAGGGCAGATTTGTCTTTAAACTTGGGATGGGGGTCCACCGGGATACCGCGTCCGTTGTCGGTGATCGTTAGATAACCCTCGGTATCCAGATCCACTTCGATCCAGTTGGCATGACCGGCCACTGCTTCATCCATGGAATTGTCGATCACCTCGGCAAACAAATGGTGCATGGCCTTGGAATCGGTGCCACCGATATACATGCCGGGGCGGCGGCGCACGGGCTCCAGGCCTTCCAGCACCTCAATGTCAGACGCGGTGTATTGTTCTCCTTTGGCCACGCCCGCCTTGCTGGCGCGTGGGGAAGCTTGTGCCTTGCTTTTGGCAGGTTGGGCCGGTTGGCTGGCAAAAAGGTCGCTGGCATTGCTCATGGGTATTTTCGGTGTCCCTGTTCAACACGAGAATTTGCGCAAATTGGCGAATCGCGCGGGCTTATCAATCTAATTATGCACATCGGTACGCGCAGGCATGGTGCTGGGCAAGATCAAATGTTCTGGCGTTGTTCTGCATGTCCCGCAAAATCAGTTGCATTGGCGCAAAGAATTCGATTTGTGTTTGCGCGAGCCGCAACTTGGCTTGCGAACCCACGCCCCAGGTTTCCAAATACAGGAAGATTCATGTTCCCGCTTTCCCATATGATGAAGTCCTTCGTTCAGAAGGGCAAACTTGAAGTCATTGATGCCAACAACAATCGTCATGTGTTTGGCGGCAAGCAGGAAGGCCCGCATGTTGTCATGCGGCTTACCGACAAGTCACTCTACCACAAACTGGTGTTCAACCCGGAACTGAATGCCGGTGAGGCCTATACTGACGGCAGAATGCGGTTTGAAGAAGGTACGACACTGCGTGACTTTCTCACCCTGTTTTCGGTGAACCGGCTGAATATTGCCGGCTATCCGTTGCAAAAGGTGATCCGCAAGATTTCCATGTTGTTTCGGCGCAAGCAGCAATCCAACAAGCGAGGCGAAGCCCAGGGCAATGTTTCGCACCATTATGATCTGGGCAATGAGTTCTACAAATTGTTCCTCGACAAGAACATGCTCTATTCCTGCGCCTATTTTCAAAACGATGAAGAAACGCTCGAACAGGCACAACGCAATAAATTGCGCCTGCTGGCAGCTAAGCTCGACCTAAAGCCAGGTCAGCGTGTGCTGGATATTGGCTGTGGTTGGGGCGATATGGCGCTGTATCTGGCCAGTATGGAAGACGTTCACGTGGTGGGCGTTACCCTGTCGACAGAACAGCAAAAGCTGGCGAGCCAGCGCGCAGCGGAGCTTGGTTTATCTGACCGGGTGGAGTTTCGGTTACAGGATTACCGCGAACTTGACGAGCAGTTTGACCGCATCGTTTCCGTGGGCATGTTCGAACATGTGGGGGTTGCCCATTATGATGAGTTTTTTGCAAAGATAAACGACCTCATCCCCGATGATGGTATCGCCATGATCCATTCCATCGGCCACATGAGCCCGCCTGGAATGGCTTCCACCTGGATGCGCAAATACATATTCCCCGGTGCCTATTCTCCGGCTTTGTCAGAGGTCTTTGAGAGTGTTGAGCGCAATTCACTTTGGTGTCTGGATCTGGAATTCCTGCGCGTTCATTACGCAAAAACGCTGGCCCATTGGGAACAGCGTTTTCAGGATAATCGCGCCGAAGTTGAAGATATGTATGATGAGAAATTTGCCCGTATGTGGGAATTTTATCTCATTTCCGCCGAGGCCATGTTCCGAACGGGCAGCCAATTGGTGTTCCACATGCAGTTGAGCCGTAACCGGGATGCAACGCCTTTACAGCGGGACTACATGGTCGACACCCAGCGCGATTACAAGCAGATGGAAATCGACAAGAAAATCGAATTCTGATTGGCCATCGCATGATACCAGCCTGCAACATCTGCTCGGCTAACGAGTTTGTGGAATATCGGGGTCGCGCTGGCGAGCAATGTGCCAATTGCGGAGCCAAAGCCCGTCACCGCATTGGGCTGGAAGTCTACAAACGACATTTGTTTCCCCTTGCCGAGGAACGGCCCAATGGGCGTATTCTGCACATGGCACCGGAGGCGGCGCTGTATGAAATTCTAAAGGACCGGCTCGGCGGCCGCTATCTGACCAGCGATGCGGCACCTGAACGATATCCCCATGCGCCCTGTTTGAAACTGTTTTTCCCCCAGGACTTTGACCTGTTTCCCGAGGGTTATTTCACTGCAATCCTTCACAATCATGTTCTGGAGCATATTCCCGGCCACTATGGGGATCACCTGGAAGAATTCACGCGATTGCTGGAACCCGGCGGGCGGATGATCATTTCCGTGCCCGGACCGTATAAGGGCATTCCCACCAGGGAAGGGGGAGAGCACCTGGCAACGGATGCTGAAAGGCTGGAACAGTTCCTGCAAGGTGACCATTATAAGTTGCTTGGGGACGATTTTGTACCGAGCCTGGAAGCTCTGCGAGGTGGCCATCTGATCGACATGGGTATTTCCGATGAACAGCGCGCTGCATTGAGCGTACGCCCTGGTAAAGCGCCATTCTTCATATGGCAGCGCGACTGATTCAGAGGCTTTCCCACGCAAATGCCGGGAATTTTTACATAACCCCTGCATGCAGGAATGATAATTCCCTGCGCGTTCCAACAATGAAATCTGGTTCCTAGAGACGCACCGCAGCAATCCCTAGTTTGATGGTCCAACAGCAGGACCATTTCCATGTTTGATCACAGCTCTCATAATTCGACTACGAATGCAGGCCAGTGCGATGCCGGACACTTAGTTGAAAGCCATGCCGGGGACAAATTGGATGTGTTTCCCTGTTTCATGAAAGTTGCAGGCAAACCCGTCATCATTGTGGGCGGTGGCGAGGAAGCTGCCGCCAAGTTGCGGCTGCTGAGTGAAACATCAGCCCAGTTGGTGGTTATTGCGCCGCAAATCGATGCCTCCATGGGCGCAGCACTTGAAGTTAGCGGCGCACAATGGATTGAGCGCGATTATTCGTTTGAAGATTTCGCCGGTGCCGCCCTGGTGTTTACCGCCCAGGAGGATGAGACCCTCGACCGGCACGCGGTGGAAGCGGCCCGTCTTGCCGGTGTTCCTGTCAACGCCGTTGATCGGCCGGAAATATGTGACTTCATCACACCGTCCATTGTTAACCGTGCGCCGGTGGTTGTGGCCGTGTCCACCAATGGCACCGCGCCGGTTCTGGCCCGGCGCCTGAAGGGAACACTTGAACAATTGCTGCCGTCGCGCACGGGGGCACTTGCAAAATTTGCCGATGCGTTTCGCGGCTCGGTTGGTCGCTCCGGACGTGATGGTCGCGAACGCCGCCTGTTCTGGGAGCGGTTCTTTGATGGCAAGCCAGCATCCTTGGCGCTTGAAGGGGACATGGCGGGTGCCTGCAAGTCTGCCCGCGATTTGCTTACAAGCGACGAGCAGACCAACGGCCTTGTATCGCTGATTGGTGCGGGGCCGGGTGCAGAAGACCTATTGACCCTGCGCGCGCACCGGATATTGCAAAATGCCGATGTGGTTATGCACGACGCGCTTGTGCCGCTGGAAATTGTGCGCATGTCGCGCCGGGATGCAGAAATCATTTCTGTAGGAAAGCGCAAAGGCTGCCATTCCAAGTCTCAGGACGAGATCAATTCCATGCTGGTGGAGAAGGCCAGCAAGGGACTAAAAGTTGCGCGGTTGAAGTCCGGCGATCCCATGATTTTTGGCCGTGCTGGCGAAGAGATCGCAGTCTTGCGGGCCAACAACATCGCCTATGAAATTGTGCCCGGCGTCACATCTGCGCTTGCTGCAGCTTCCGAAGCAGAAATCCCACTGACCCTGCGCGGTACAGCGTCTTCTGTGGTGTTTACAACTGGTCATGATCTGACCGGTGATGTGTTGCCGGATTGGGCCAATCTGGCGCTGAGCGGCTCGACAATTGCCGTCTATATGGGCCGCACAGTCGCGGCCAAAGTGGCGCAGCGTCTCATGGCACAAGGCCTGTCACCCCAGACACCGGTTGCGCTCTTGGAAGATGTGGCCAAGCCAACAGCCCGGCGCAGTGTGGGTGTTCTAAGCGACCTGCCTCATTTGGAAGACGAAAAGTCAAAGGAAGCGGCAGCGCTGATTATCATCGGCGAAGCGGTTGCGGCCATCAATCTCAACAAATGCGAGCAATTGGGAACCACCGGTCTCCATTCAGGCTCACGCCACACAATAACACAAGGAATAGCAGCATGACTGATCTGAAAACGCCTGTCGTATTCACCGCCAATAGATTGCGCGATGGTGAAGTTGTCTGGCTTGGCGCCAATGGCCGCTGGGTTGAAACGGTTGATGCGTCACTGCCAGCCACTACCCAGGCAGAGCAAACGCAACTGGCTGCCATCGCCGCCCAAAGTGATGCGGATAATGTGATTGTGGAGCCTTACGAAATCGACGTGTCTTTGGATGCAGGCTCGGTCACACCCGTGCGGTTTCGTGAGCGCATTCGTGCCAGTGGCCCAACCATCCGTCTGGACCTTGGCAAGCAAGCCCAAAACACCGCCCACGCGGCCTAATCAAAACAGGACTGCCCTATGTACCGTTACGATGAATTTGACCATGAATTCGTGGAATCGCGCGTGGCGCAGTTTCGTGACCAGGTTGCCCGGCGGGTGAGCGGGGAATTGTCGGAAGACAATTTCAAGCCGATCCGCCTGCAAAACGGGGTCTATCTGCAATTGCATGCTTACATGCTGCGCGTGGCGGTGCCCTATGGCACCTTAAATTCACAGCAGATGCGTATGCTGGCCCATATCGCGCGCAAATATGACCGCGACTATGGCCATTTCACAACACGGCAGAACATCCAGTTCAACTGGCCCAAGCTGGAAGACATTCCTGACATTCTGGCTGATCTGGCCTCGGTTGAGATGCATGCAATTCAGACATCCGGCAATTGCATTCGCAATGTGACTGCGGACCATTTTGCCGGTGCCTCGGCGGACGAAATTGCGGACCCGCGCCCCTATGCTGAAATTCTGCGGCAATGGTCGACGGTGCATCCTGAATTTCTGTTTCTGCCGCGCAAGTTCAAGATTGCAGTTATTGGAGCAGGCGTTGACCGGGCCGCCATGCAATTTCACGACATCGGCCTTGAAGTGAAGCGCAATGCCGCTGACGAACTTGGCTTTGGTGTATTCATTGGTGGTGGCCTTGGTCGTACGCCCATGGTGGCCAAACAGGTGCGGGACTTCGTGGCGGAAGCAGACTTGCTGTCCTATTGTGAAGCCATTTTGCGGGTCTACAATCTGTCCGGGCGGCGCGACAACAAATATAAAGCCCGTATCAAGATACTGGTTCATGAGACCGGCATTGATGAATTGAAGCAACAGATCGAAGCCGAATTTGAGCGCATCCGCGAGGGTGTTCTCAAATTGCCCGATGAAGACGTGCGCTCAATTGAGGCCTATTTTGCGGCCCCGGCTTTTGAAGAATTGCCGAACGAAAGCGCCAAACTGGAGGCGGCTCAAGCGGCTGATCCGGGGTTTGCCCGGTGGGTGGGCCGCAATGTGAGTGCACACAAAGCACCTGGCTATGCCATTGTCACCGTAGCTCTGAAAGGCACGGGCGAAGCGCCCGGCGATGCCACATCCGCCCAAATGGATGTGTTGGCGGGCCTTGGCGAAGCCTATTCCTTTGACGAATTGCGTGTGAGCCATGAGCAAAATGTCATCCTGCCCCATGTGCGCCTTGACGATCTCAAGGCCGTCTACGACGCGCTGTTGGCCCATGGTATGGCATCAGCCAATGCTGGGTTGATTACCGACATTATCGCGTGCCCCGGGCTCGACTATTGTGCCCTGGCAACGGCGCGTTCAATCCCGGTTGCCCAGGAAATCAGTCAGCGGTTTAGTGATCTCGACCGTCAAAATGAAATTGGTGAACTGAAGCTGAAAATCTCCGGCTGTATCAATGCCTGCGGCCACCACCATGCGGGGCATATTGGTATTCTTGGCGTGGAAAAGCGCGGCGAGGAACTCTATCAAGTCACACTTGGCGGCTCCGGCGATGAAACCGCTGCGATTGGCGAAATCATCGGGCGCGGATTCGCGTCTGACGAAATCACCAATGCGGTGGAGACACTGGTGGATACCTATCTGGCGCGACGCTTGAGCGACGATGAAACGTTCCTTGAGGCCTATCGGCGTATGGGGCCTGCACCTTTCAAAGAAGCACTGTATCCACCTGCACCGGCGACGGAGGCAGCGTGATGGGCACTTTGTTTGTTGATCTGGACCAGCGCGACGATCCGTGGATTTCCATCGAAGGGGAACAACCGGTTCCCGACGGTGTGGATGTGATTGTCTCGCTCGATATCTTTCAGAGCCAGCGGGAAGAATTGCTGGCGCGTAATGATGGACGCATTGGTGTTTATCTGGAACCGCTGGAGCCGGTGAGTGCAATCGCCGGTGATCTGGACCGCCTGTCAGTGGTCGCGCTGAACTTCCCGTCCTTTGCCGATGGCACGTCCTTTTCCAAGGCCCGGCAATTGCGCGATGCCCATGGCTTTGAAGGCGAGGTGAGGGGCGTGGGCGATGTGCGCATTGACCAGATCGGACATATGCAACGGTGTGGTTTCAATGCATTTGTCGTTGAAAATGACGCCACGATCGCAGCTCTCTCCAAGGGTGATAACCCGGCGCTTCACCTGCATTACCAGCCTGCCGCCGATGAAACCAAAACCGGCCCCGGCGCAAAACGCTGGGCCCGCAGAGCATTGGATTAGATCATGCATATATTTGTCAGCACCACAGACGGCCGCAGCGCCAAGCTGGAAGCGCTGGAAGGCTTTCGCGTGATGGAGATCATCCGCGACTGGGCGTTTCAGTCCGGCATTGGTATCAAGGCCGAATGCGGCGGTGCCTGCGCCTGTGCCACCTGCCATGTCTATGTCGACGCCCAATGGGCCGACCGGCTGCCCGACATGCGCGAAGACGAGGAAGACCGCCTCGACGATGCCTTCCACGTGGAGGCAAATTCCCGCCTGTCCTGCCAATTGATCATGAGCGAAGAACTCGACGGCCTGAAAGTAACCATCAGCCCCGATGCCCAAGTGGAAATCCACAAACAGGAAGAAGCTGCTTGAGGGGGCAGCCCGACTGCGGCGGTGACAACCCGTTGGTTGATTTGGTTGTGAAGCGCTGGCTTGGGGCAATTTTGCATTCTGCTAAAAACTGATAATCTCAATTTGCCTATCCATGTGCGGCTAGGGTTCCGTTGTTTTTTACAAGCTGGACCGAGCGCCGTTATGAGCCGTGTACGGCAGACACCCGAGGACGAAAAACCCAGAGGGAGTGGAAGGGGCGTGCTGAAACACGTCTAACGCCAGCCTTTGAGGTTTACCGTGACTGCCTTTGGATTCGCTCTCGTACTCGCTGCCGCATTTTGCCATGCGACTTGGAATTTCTTCGTCAAACGTATCAATGGCGGTCCTGAACTCGTCTGGCTGTTTTCCGCCATCTCTGTTGCGATTTATTTCCCATTTGCCGCCTACATCGTGGTTACAGAAAAGCCCCAATTCGGATTTTGGGAAATCCTGTTTATTGCAGGAAGCGTGGCATTGCATCTTGGTTATTTCCTTCTCCTGCAAACGGGATATCGCAAGGGCGACTTGTCACTGGTCTATCCCACAGCGCGCGCAACAGGGCCTTTTTTATCAACCAGTTTCGCCGTTCTATTTCTGGGTGAAAACATGAGTGTGCAGATTGCCATGGGTGCAATCGCTGTCATTATTGGTGTGGTTTGTTTAACAGGCGGGTTCAAAAGTGGCGCAAAAAACCTGACTGCATCGCTTGGATTTGGCCTAGGTGCAGGCATGTTGATTGGCAGTTATACCGTATGGGATGCCTATGCCGTTTCTGCGCTGCTGATTTCACCGCTGTTGCTGGATTATGCCTCAAGTGTTGGGCGCACCATCTTGCTTGCACCAATCGCGGTAAAACGAAAAGAACTTGTCAAAACCTATTGGCGTGATCACCGGTTTGGCGTTGTAACAATCGCCGTTTTCAATTCACTGGCATACATTCTGGTTCTATATGCATTGACCTTCACGCCAGTGGTCTACGTCGCCCCCACGCGCGAAATCAGCGTCTTGCTCACCGTCTTGATGGGCAGCCTGTTGCTTGGCGAAGGCGATTTAACAAGGCGGCTAAAATGGGCCACCTTGATCTTAGCCGGCGTCGCAATGCTGGCAACAGCTTAGGAGGTGGAAAAGGGAAGGTTTTGTAATGTCGGAGCGGTGGTGGTGGGGGCTTAGCTACGTTTGGACGGGAAGGAGGAACGTCTGCTTCTAACTAGAGGCTACAAATGCAGAGCCACCCAGAAGGCACGATCCTCCGGTGTACCCCACCCGTTTCCGTGCGCGAAGGCTCTGGAATGTCCTGCGAGCTTGGGCTGCCAGCAGTGCATATCCCCCAAGAACGATGAACACGTTGACAGTCGAGGTGGCCACAAGGATCAGGAACTGAGGTATCATCGCTTCGTCAGGGTTCATGAATTGCGCAAGAAACGCGACGTAAAAGAGGATCGCCTTAGGGTTCAAAATACCAATTAGAAATCCAGAGCGAAGGCTACCTGCACGTATTTCCGACGTGGCAGCAACAGCAAGATCGGTTTCGTTCATTCGCTTTGCTGCAAGTATCTGAGACAGTCCGAGCCACGCCATATATCCGACACCTACCCACTTGATGACGGTATACACGCCGCTTGAACTCACCAGAACTGACCCAAGCCCAGCATAGGCGACTGTCATCATGACAATCCCTCCTATTAGATTACCAAAGATGCTGAAAAACGACGCAACCAATCCTTTGGAGAGCGATTGGCCGATTGCCATGAAGACACTTGGACCCGGAATTACAGAGAGTATCGTAACCGCTGCCACGTATGTCAGCCAAATGTCTAAACTCATGGTCGGTCAATCCTTTTGCAGGGTATCAGACTATCGACTTAAGGCGTTGACGCAACTGGAAACCGGGCATGCGCGCAAGACGTAGCACTGGTCAAAGAGGGCTCAAACCCTTCACTGCGGACTACTGAACTAATCTAATCCAAACCGTTCAGTTGCGTACAAGGGTGCATATATTCGATGAGCGTTGATCTGGCATTGGGCGGCAAACCGAGCAGCGTTTTTGCATGAATATTCTGGTCAAGAATTCCGTCAGCATTTCGCCCATGTTCATGCCCCCTGTACACTTGAGTTGCCGAAGAAATAAATGGTCAGAGTGCGGACTTTTTACCATTTTTTGTATTATGCAATGTTTACCAGACAACAAATTTATCGTTGTCTTAGCTGTAACCGATCAGAGCTCATTTTCAGATGGTAATGCTGTCTTTGTGAATTAAAGGCAATGTGGTAATAATAGTCCTCAACATCGTTAATGACGATGAGAATTCCTACTTCATTAATAAAGGACAATCCCAATGTTCACTCGCACATTAATTCTTTTATCGGTTTTGTTTCTTACAGCGCAGTCGTGGGCAACCGAGCCGAAGGTTTCGGCCCATCAGTGCAGTGATTGGACATTCGATAAAGAGGGTGGATTTGAGAACGAACCAGCTGCCATTCTCGAATGCAAAAAGTCTGGATCAATGGACTTGGCGCTCGTGATCATATGCAGTGAAGACACAATGTATATATTTATTGATCCAATTTATTTGAGTAATAACAAACGCTCCGGAGATGAGGATTGGGCTGCCCTTACTATTTCTGCGGGCGTGCAAGACAAGGTCGAAATAAGAGACTGGGTGCCATATTCTGGCTTGGCTGGGATGTATCAGTATTCCCGCCCAAATGTCGGACTAACTGATCCCTTTATCAAATTTCTTAGTTTGTCCGATGAAATGCAAATTGGGTTCACGGACAATGGCGTGGCTCACTACTCGTTTGGACTTTCTGGATTCCAAAGCGCATACGAAAAAAGTTGCCGCTCCTAGCGTTGGGTTACGGAGTAAAGTTTGCCCTTTGACGATATTGCAAGCAAAGCCTGCTCTGGGGCTCCTTATTGGCGGTCAGTGAAACTGTTAACTTTTCTGGCAGCGACATGACCGCTGTGGTCAAAACGGGCTCAAACCGCCCTCCCAAATTCAACCCCACGACACCCATAAAAAAGGGCCGGATGGTTTTTCATCCGGCCCTTGTTGTTTGTACTGGCTGGTCGCTTAGAGCGAGTAGTACATGTCGTATTCCACGGGGTGTGGTGTGTGCTCGAAGCGGATATTTTCTTCTTCTTTCAGTTCGATATAGGCCTCGATCTGATCAGCATCGAAAACGCCGCCTTCCAACAGGTATTTGTGGTCTTTGCGGGCCGCTTCAATGGCTTCGCGCAGGGAACCGCACACGGTTGGAATTTTCTTGAGCTTTTTCTCTGGCAATTCGTACAGATCCTCGTCCATTGGCTCACCGGGATGGATCTTGTTTTTGATGCCATCAAGGCCCGCCATCAGCATGGCTGAGAATGCCAGATAAGGGTTGGCCATGGGGTCTGGGAAGCGCACTTCCATGCGCTTGCCCTTGGGCGAAGACGAATAGGGAATGCGGCAGGAGGCGGAGCGGTTGCGGGCCGAATAGGCCAACAGCACGGGCGCTTCAAAACCGGGGACCAGACGCTTGTAGGAGTTGGTCGACGGGTTGGTGAAGAGGTTCAGCGATTTGGCGTGTTTGATGATGCCGCCGATGTAATAGAGGCACATGTCGGACAGACCGGCATATTCGTCACCGGCAAAGAGGGGCTTGCCGTCTTTCCAGATTGACTGGTGCACATGCATGCCTGTGCCATTGTCGCCATAGACCGGCTTGGGCATGAATGTTGCCGACTTGCCATAGGCATGGGCGACGTTGTGGACCGCATATTTGTACAGCTGGGTTTCGTCTGCCTTGCGGGTCAGCGTGTTGAAAATCATGGACAGTTCGTGCTGTGCCGCGGCCACTTCGTGGTGGTGCTTTTCAACTTCAACGCCCATTTTGCCCAAAACGGTCAGCATTTCAGAACGGATGTCCTGGGCGCTGTCGACCGGGTTCACCGGGAAATAGCCACCCTTCATGCGTGGGCGGTGGCCCAGGTTGCCGGTTTCATAATCGGCGTCATTGTTGGTGGGCAATTCATCGGAATCGACTTCAAACCCGGTCTTGTAGGGGTCGGATGAGAATTTCACATCGTCAAACAGGAAGAATTCCGGCTCAGGGCCAAAATAGGCGGTGTCTCCAAATCCACCGGATTTGATATAGGCTTCCGCACGTTTTGCGGTCATGCGCGGGTCGCGGTTGTAGCCTTCGCCTGTGCCTGGCTCAAGAATGTCGCAGAAAATCGCCATTGTTGAGTGGGCATAGAAGGGGTCCATATAGGAAGTTTCCGGGTCCGGCATCAAAGTCATGTCGGATTCGTTGATGGCCTTCCAGCCCGCAATCGACGAGCCATCAAACATGGCACCGTCTGCAAACAGGTCTTCATCAACCTGGCTGTGGTGCAGGGTGACGTGCTGCATCTTGCCGCGTGGATCGGTGAAACGCAGGTCGAGATACTCGACGCTGTCGTCTTTCATCTGTTTTAGAATGTCGTTAGCGGATGTCATGGTTTTCCTTCCTGACTGCATTTATTGTGTTTTGATTTTTTAAAGAGACCGATCAAACGGCATCGGCACCGGTTTCACCGGTACGGATGCGGATGACCTGTTCAATATTGGTGACGAAAATCTTCCCATCGCCGATGCGACCTGTTTCTGCCGCCTTGCGAATGGCTTCAATCGCGGCATCTAACTGATCATCATTCACGACAACTTCGAGCTTCACCTTGGGCAGGAAATCGATGACATATTCCGCCCCCCGATAGAGTTCTGTGTGCCCTTTCTGGCGGCCAAATCCCTTGGCTTCCAGAACGGTAATACCTTGTAGGCCAACTTCCTGAAGGGCCTCTTTGACCTCATCCAGTTTGAATGGCTTGATAATTGCTTCGATCTTTTTCACGAAATCGAACCCCTTGTTCCTGGTTGCGAGCGACACGGTGGGCGGCCATTTAGCTAAAAACAGCCACCACCTCACACATGCGCACACGTATGCACGGATCGTGCCAGTTTTTACGATTTGCGGGTTCGTGAGGTGCATTTAAGCTGTTTTTCCACAGTTTCAGTCCAAATGTGCCCGCTGGCGGCCAAAACAAGCCGTTTAAAGAGTAAGATTTGTGCAAAAGCACAATTATGGCGGATGCGACCCTCAAAGACATGACTAATTTACAGGCAATTTGCCTAAAAAATGGGCGATTGCGATTGCTGTGCATCGATACGCTTGGCGTTGAATTGCTTATTCCATATCCAATAGCAGGTCAGCTGGTTCGTATTCATGTCTGCCGGTAGCCGATGGCAGGGCGCGCTTGAGCGCCCATACCCGGCGCACATCATCCATGCCAAGCGTTGGATTGTCTGCCAGAAAGTCGCGGGTGTATTGATTGAACTGGTTGTGGGGGGCGATTTTGGTTTGAAATCCATCGGAAGCTTCACGCGCGCGCATGGCGTTGTATTCGCCAACCGCATCGCCCAGCGTCTTGCCCGTATTGGCTTTCATCCAGGCCATGAATTCAATGTTGAACTTGAAGCCATCACCCGCATGGGCCTTGAAAAACCGCCGTACATTTTTGGTGTTCTTATAGCTGTCGGTGATCACGGTTTCAGCGCTCAGGTCTTCCACGTGCCAATCGAATTTTGAAGACGCCTTTGTTCTTTTATCGCCGGGAAAGGCTGTTTCGCCAGTTTCAAGATAGTGGGCAATCCGATCGAGGATGGTGAACTTGCCGCCGGAAGTGCGCAGACCAAGTGCCTTTGCCCGCGCCATCAATTCCTCCTTGAGCCAATACCATTGCCGCAAATCATCGGCGGTTGAAATCTCTTCAATGGGCGGTCGTTTGGGCAATGCTTTTGGCGACATGAGAGGCCAGCTCCGGTGATTCAGTGCTTGTGCTGCATGGTGGTGCGTCACATGATGGGAATGGAAGCACCTCATGGGAAGGTTTCGAAATGAAAAAACTATCTTGCGATCTATGCGACCAGGCGTTTGAAGCTGAAACTTTTGAAGAATGGTTTCAACAAATGATGGGGCACTATAAATCGGTCCATGCCGATTTTATGGCCGCCGCCGCCAGTAAATCCAAAGAGGAAGGCGCACAATGGATGGCCGACAACCGTACCCGTTTTGACGCGGCCTGAGATTTAGAGAGGCATCATCGCTTGGCCGCCCAGGTTAGCACCGTCTGCGCGCTCTCATCTGGGGGAAATACAGGGTAGAACGTCTTCTCAATCCTGCCATCCTGAATAATAAGCGTTAGTCGTCGCAACAGTTTCATACCTTCAACCTCCATCACGGGCAGGCGCAACGCCTTGGTGAGTTCCAGATTTTGATCACTGAGAAGTGGATAGGGCAGATGCAGCCGCTGGGCGGCTTCTTGTTGGTAAGCGGTGGACTGGGTCGACAGGCCAAAGACCTGCGCAAAACCGGCATCCAACAGGGCCCCGTGGTTATCGCGAAATGTGCAGGCCTGGGGCGTACACCCCCGTGCGCCTGGGATCATATCCCACCCTTTTGGCAAAGCGACATCCGGCCGGCCTGTCATTGGAAAAGCAAACACAACTGCACGCCCCTTGAGCTTATTGAGCAGGACAGTCTCCTGGGAGGTTGCGGGCAATTCAATATCTGGAATTGCAAGACCTTCCAGGTGGTTTGCGCCACCATCATCTGGTGGCTGGGGCAGGGTAGACCAGTCAACCTGCAAAAGGTTTGCCGGGACATTGTCGTCATTGGTCTTGGCCATGTTCAAGCCCCCTTGTTTTGCAAGGCTGAATGCGGTTTGAGTGGTCGCAATATTGTGCGAGCCGAATCTTGCCCTGTTCGAGGGGCAATGTATCACTCGCAAAAACACAATTGAGAATTCTGATGCGTCTTTCCAACTATTTTCTGCCGGTGCTCAAGGAAGCGCCCCGTGAGGCGGAAATTGTCTCCCACCAGCTTATGTTGCGTGCCGGTATGATCCGCCAGCAATCTGCGGGAATTTATTCCTGGTTGCCGCTGGGTCTGAAAGTCCTGCGCAAGGTTGAGCAGATTGTCCGTGAAGAGCAGAACCGCGCCGGGGCGGTGGAAGTTTTGATGCCGACGATCCAAAGCGCTGATTTGTGGCGCGAATCCGGTCGCTATGACGATTATGGGAAGGAAATGCTGCGCATCACGGACCGCCATGAGCGCGATATGCTTTTTGGCCCCACCAATGAGGAAATGATCACTGACATTTTCCGCAGCTATGTGCGCAGTTATAAGGATTTGCCCCTAAATCTGTATCACATTCAGTGGAAATTCCGCGATGAAGTGCGTCCGCGCTTTGGGGTCATGCGTGGCCGCGAATTCCTGATGAAGGATGCCTATTCGTTCGATCTTGATGAGGCTGCTTCCCGGGCTGCCTATAAGCGTATGTTTGTCTCCTATTTGCGCACTTTTGACAGGCTGGGCGTAAAAGCCATTCCCATGCGGGCAGATACCGGCCCGATTGGGGGCGATCTGTCCCATGAATTCCTCATATTGGCCGATACCGGCGAGAGTGAAGTCTTTTGCCATGGCGACTTCATGCGTTTTCCTGTGCCCGGTGCCGGGGTTGATTATGGTGATGACGCGAAGATTTCGGCGATCATGGACGAATGGACATCGGCCTATGCGCGCACTGATGAAATGCATGATGAAGCCCTCTGGGACGACGTGCCCGCCGCAGATCAGATGAATGCGCGGGGCATTGAAGTGGGGCACATCTTCCATTTCGGGACTAAATATTCCACGCCCATGGGGGCGAAAGTGACCGGGCCGGATGGCAAGGATCATGATGTCTTTATGGGCTCCTACGGCATTGGGCCGAGCCGTGTTGTGGCAGCGCTCATTGAAGCGGGCCATGATGATGCGGGTATTATCTGGCCCGCCTCGGTTGCGCCATTTGATGTGGGATTGATCAATCTGCGTTCAGGCGATGAGGCCACCGATACGGCCTGTGGTGACCTTTACAGCAAGCTGACAGCTGCTGGATTTGATGTGCTTTACGACGATACTGACAACCGGGCCGGTGGCAAGTTTGCCCTGGCAGATCTTATCGGCCTGCCATGGCAGTTGATTGTGGGACCGCGCGGTCTTGCCAATGGTGAGGTTGAGTTGAAAGAAAGAGCGACCGGTGAGCGGCTGACATTGACGTTGGATGCGGCACTCAATCGCCTGGCTGAGTGGCAGGCAGAAACGGCGGCGCGCTTCGGTGGCTGATAGTCTCGTTCAAACCGGCTCCCAGGCCGATTCTGAAAACGCCTATGCTGTGCGCGATTCCTTGCCCGGCAGCACAAGGCCGTTTGCGCGTTTTGAATGGATGCTGGCGCGCCGTTATCTGGGCAGCCGCCGCAAAGAGACATTCATTTCAGTGATTTCCATTATTTCATTCGTGGGCATCATGCTTGGTGTGATGACGCTGATTATCGTCATGGCCGTCATGAACGGATTTCGTACCGAATTGCTGGATCGTATTTTGGGCATTAATGGCCATTTGATTGTGCAGCCGGTGCATGCAGAGTTTACCGATTATGACGATGTGGCGCGCAGGCTTGAAGCGTTAAAAGGCATCACACTGGCCCTGCCATTGATCGAAGGGGAAGTGCTGGCCTCGGGTGGACAGGGCGGCAATGGCGCACGTGTGCGCGGCATGCGCGAAGCGGATTTGAAACGTCTGCCCGCCGTTGGCGACAAGATTGTTGACGGCACGCTGGACGGTTTTGATACGGATGAGGGCGTCGCCATTGGCATTAACATGGCGAACAATCTGGGGCTGGGTATTGGCGATGCCATCACGCTGATCACCCCCAATGGCAACCAGACCGCTTTTGGGGTTTCGCCGCGGGTAAAAGCCTATCCGGTGACCGCCATCTTCAAGATGGGCATGAGCGAATATGACAACATATTCGTCTTCATGCCGCTGGAAGAAGCGCAGCTTTATTTCAACAAGGAAGGCACTGTATCGGTGATTGAGGCCTTTGTTGAAGACCCCGATCAGGTGGGCGAGATGCGACAACCCGTTGAGGCGGCTTCAGAACGCCCGGTCTTGCTGACCGATTGGCGGCAGAGAAATATCACGTTCTTTCAAGCGCTTGAAGTTGAGCGCAATGTGATGTTCCTGATTTTGACTCTCATCCTGCTGGTGGCGGCGCTGAATATTGTTTCCGGGCTGTTCATGCTCGTGAAAGATAAAGGCAGCGACATTGCGATTTTGCGGACCATGGGTGCAACCCGTGGAGCAGTGATGCGTATTTTCCTGATTACCGGCTCCAGTATTGGCATATTTGGCACATTGGCCGGTTTCGCCCTTGGTCTGGTATTCTGTTTGAACATAAACGGTATCAAAGATTTTATTTCGTGGGTGAGTGGCACCAATGTGTGGGATCCCACCGTGCGCTTTTTGACGGAAATTCCCATCAAAATTGATGCGGGTGAAACGGTGATGGTTGTTGCCATGGCGATGATATTGTCGCTTGTCGCCACATGGTTCCCCGCTTGGCGGGCCGCGCGCCTCGATCCGGTGGAAGCGCTGCGCTATGAGTGATGCTGTATTGAATATGAGCGGCATTCGCCGCACCTATGGCAAGGGCGCGCAGGCGCTGACTGTGCTCGATGGTGCGGAACTGAAGATCAAGCGCGGTGAAATTGTTGCTCTCGTTGCACCATCTGGTGCCGGCAAGTCTACGCTTCTGCATTTGGCGGGTCTGCTGGAAAAACCGGACGCGGGTACTTTGTCCATTGGCGGGCGCGAATGTGGCCAGCTCAGCGATGATCAGCGCACACAAATGCGCCGTGTTGATATTGGTTTCGTGTATCAGTTCCACCATTTATTGCCGGAACTGGATGCTCGGGAGAATATTGCTTTGCCGCTTCTCGTGGGCGGGAGCACGGCTGCGAATGCGGACCGCCGCGCCAATCAGTTGCTGGAACATTTGGGAATTGGACCGCGCGCCAGCCATCGCCCATCGGAACTTTCTGGTGGTGAGCAGCAACGGGTGGCGATTGCCCGTGCCGTTGCAAATCAGCCGCGCCTGCTTCTGGCCGATGAACCGACCGGCAATCTTGACCCTTCTACTTCGGAGCTGGTTTTTGGTGCGCTCACCGACCTCGTGCGCTCAACAGGTCTTGCGGCACTGATTGCGACCCATAATCACGAACTGGCCGCCCGTATGGATCGCACAGTAACGATTGATGGCGGCAAGATTATCGCCGCCTGATAGCGCTGCTGTTTAGTTTGCAGGAAGGCGGTCCAAAAAATCCCAGATATGGGAATAGAGACCGTCACGCACGAGGGTGTTATGGCCCCCACCGTCTATCTGAACTAATGACTTGGGTTCGACAGCGTGCTTAAACAGCTTTTCGCCCAGATGAAACGGAATAACGCGGTCCTGGGTGCCGTGGGCGATGAAGACCGGCATATTCACCTGGGCGATGCGTTCCCGGGACAGGAATGGGTCTTTGGTCAACAAGCGGGTCGGCAGCCATGGGTATTGATGATCAGCCACGTCTACTAATGCTGAAAATGGCGCTTCAAGAACCAACGCCTTCGCTTTGACATCACGGGCAAGGGCCGTTGCAACACCGGAACCCAGCGACATGCCATGAATGACAATCTCCTGGGACGTGTGTTTTTGCGACAGCCATTTCCAGCCGGCTTGGGCATCGGCAATCAAGCCTTCCTCACTGGGAGACCCGGTAGAACCTGGATATCCGCGATAGGACAGGGTGAATATGCCATACCCTTGGTCGAGAATGTATTGCCAACGCTGCGACATTAGCTCCAGCCGGCCACCATTGCCGTGGAAGAACAGGAATACGGGCTTGCCGGTCTTGGGCGGCGCATACCAGGCGGATAGTTTTTCGCCATCTGCTGTTTCAATAAAGAACCGGTCATGGCCTGCTATGGCCTGCCAGTTGACTGCCGCCAGTGTTGCGTCACTGGGGGCGGGGAAGATGATGTATCGTTGAAGCGATGTCAGCAGAGCAGCGACGCCCAGATATCCGATCAGAGCCAGAAACAAGGCTCGTTTCAACAATGCCATAGGGTGTCTCTCCGGGTTGGTTTTCAGGGCGCCGCGCGGTCTGCAAGCCTAGTATGTAATGGGTTTTCCTAATCATGCCCCATCGGGTTTGAAGAACAAGTAAAGAACTTGCTTGACAGAATTGGAAAAAGAACATAACATGAACATTGTGCTGCAGATGCGTTATTTTCTGCGGTTGGTGAACATGTTAGGAGTTTGTCATGTCCCTTATCATTCGTAATTTTGCCTCCGCTCTTTCGATGAGTGTTTTTCTGTTCATGATGTTCGCCTGGATGAATATTCTGGCCTGATCAACATTGAGAATTGTGCCCATACCGCCCATGGTAGGGGCGCGGTGCACTGGTCATTTCATTGTCTCTTTAAGCCGCCGGTGGTCCGTATGGGACCATTGTTTGCCCAAGCAATGTAAGCGGTGATGCGTGTCAAAAAAAGATGAGATGAATGCCGCTTTGGCGGGGCCAAAAATGCCGAAACCGGGACAGCGTCCCTTTGTGCATTTGCATGCCCATTCGGCCTATTCCCTGTTGGAAGGGGCGGTGCCGCTGGCCCGTATGATTGATCTGGCCGTTGAGGATAATCAACCGGCCCTTGCCATTACAGACCGTAACAACCTGTTTGGTGCGCTGGAATTTTCTCAAAAAGCCGTAAAGGCCGGGCTGCAACCCATTATCGGCTGCAAGCTGGAAGTCGACCTGCGCATCGCTGCCGAAGACGGGGAGGGCGAAAAACCGATGGGCATGGCGAGCACCCAGGAAGCCATGCGCCAATTGCCGTGTATGGAATTTCTGGCGGCCACAGAACAGGGCTACGCCAATCTCACCAAACTGGTTTCAATGGCCTATATGGATGGTGCGGCCGCATCGCGGGCCCACATCACGCGGGAGCAAATTTCCAAACATTCAGAAGGGATCATAGCCCTGTCCGGCGGCCCCTCAGGCCCACTCAACAACGCAATATTGACTGGTCAAAAATCCCAGGCGCGCCAGGCTTTTGACGTGCTGAAAGACATCTTCGAAGACCGCTTTTACATCGAGTTGCAGCGCCATGCGGGGTATTCAAAGGCGGTAGAAAATCAGTTGCTGGACTGGGCATTTGACGCCGGGGTGGCGATTGTCGCCACCAATGAAACCTATTTTGCCAAACGTGATGATTATCTGGCCCATGACACGCTGATCTGTATTGCCGAAGGCCGCATGGTCATTGAGGAAGACCGGCGCAAACTCACGCCGGACCATTATTTCAAGAGCGCTGATGAAATGCATGCCCTGTTCAGCGATTTGCCGGAAGCGCTGGACAATACAGTAGAAATCGCCCGGCGTTGTGCCTTTCAGGTGCCGTTGAGAGACCCGATCCTGCCGTTTTACACCGGTGGGCATGGGGAAAATCCGCTGGAGGCCGAAGCGGCTGAATTGCGCAAACAGGCCATGGATGGCCTGGAAATGCGCCTTGCCAGCAATCCGCTCGCACCCGGGTTTGACAGAGCCGATTATGACAAGCGGCTGGAATTTGAGCTGGGCATCATCGAGGGTATGAAATTCCCCGGTTACTTCCTGATTGTTGCCGACTTTATCAAGTGGGCCAAGGAGCAGGGAATACCTGTGGGACCGGGCCGTGGTTCCGGGGCAGGGTCTTTGGTTGCCTGGTCGCTGACGGTGACCGACCTCGACCCGATGCGCTTTTCCCTGCTGTTTGAGCGGTTCCTCAACCCTGAACGTATTTCCATGCCCGATTTTGACATCGATTTCTGTCAGGACCGACGCGACGAAGTGATCCAATATGTTCAGGAAAAATATGGGCGCCAGCAGGTTGCCCAGATCATCACATTTGGAACCCTGCAAGCCCGTGCCGTGCTGCGCGATGTGGGGCGGGTTCTGCAAATGCCGTATCCCCAGGTCGACCGGCTGTGCAAAATGGTGCCCAACAACCCGGCAAACCCCACCACTCTGGCAGAGGCGGTAAAGAGCGAACCGGGATTGATTGAAGCGCGCAATGCCGAAGCGGAGGTCGATAATCTCATTGAGATGGCGTTGAAGCTCGAAGGGCTGTATCGCCACGCTTCCACCCATGCCGCCGGTATTGTGATTGGCGACCGCCCGCTGGACGAGTTGGTGCCGCTGTATCGGGATCCACGTTCCGACATGCCGGTGACCCAGTTCAACATGAAATGGGTGGAGCAGGCGGGGCTGGTGAAGTTTGACTTTCTGGGGCTGAAAACGCTCACGGTCATTCGCAAAGCCCAGCAATATCTTGCCCAGCGCAATGTGGAAGTGGATATTGACCATCCCGAACTGGATGATCAGGCCACATTTGAAATGCTGCAGCGGGGCGAGACCGTTGGCGTGTTCCAGTTGGAATCCATGGGGATGCGCAAGGCGCTGATCGGCATGCGGCCTGACCAGTTTGAAGATATTATTGCGCTTGTTGCCCTCTACCGCCCCGGGCCGATGGAAAATATCCCGGTCTACAATGCGCGAAAGCACGGCGAAGAAGAGCCGGATTTCTATCACGAGAAAATCGAAGGTGTTTTGAAAGAAACCCAGGGCGTGATCATCTATCAGGAACAGGTGATGCAGATTGCGCAAATCCTGTCGGGCTATTCGCTGGGTGAAGCGGATATGTTGCGCCGGGCCATGGGTAAGAAAATCCGGTCCGAAATGGAGGTGCAGCGCAAGCGGTTTGTGGATGGTGCGGTTGAGCGCGGCCTGAAAGCAGCGCGCGCAGATTTCATCTTCGATGTTCTGGCGAAATTTGCCGACTATGGATTTAACAAATCCCATGCGGCTGCCTATGCGCTGGTGTCCTATCAAACGGCCTGGTTGAAGGCCAACTATCCCGTGGAATTCACCGCCGCGTTGATGACGCTGGACATGGGCAATACGGACAAGCTGCATGACTTCTATCGGGAAGCAAGGCGGGCAGAAATTGAAGTGGTTGCGCCGTCAGTCAATACATCTGATGTGGCGTTTGCTGTGCGCGACGGCAAAGTGTTTTATGCGTTGGCCGCCATCAAGGGCGTTGGCGCGCAAGCGGTTTCCCATGTGGTGGAAACCCGCCAGGAGGGCGGCCCTTTCACCAGCCTGACGAATTTTTTCTCTCGAATTGACCCCAAACAGGTCAATCGCAAGATGCTGGAAAATATGATCCATGCGGGAGCATTCGACTGTTTTGGCCATCCGCGGGAGCAATTGATTGGCGGTCTGGAACGCCTGATCGGACACGCATCGCGGGTTGCCGACAATAATGCCATCGGCATCAGTGATATGTTTGGGGGTGATACCGGTGAGGAACAGGTGCAATTGCCGCCGGTGCAGGCGTGGTCGCCTGCTGAAAAACTGTTCCGGGAATTTCAGGCCGTAGGTTATTACATGTCTGCCCATCCGCTCGACGAATATGCCGATACGCTGGAGCGGATGCGGGTGCAGCGATATGCTGACTTTGAAAAGGCGCTCAAGGGGCGCGGGTCTTTGCCGGGCAATCTGGCGGGCACGGTGACGAGCCTGCAACATCGTAAAACCCGCAATGGCAATCGCATGGGCATTGCCCAGATTTCGGACCCCACCGGGCAATATGAAGTGGTGATGTTTTCCGAAGCCCTGGAAACATTTGGGCCGTTGCTGGTGGCTGGCAACTCGGTGGTGCTCAATGTGGTGGGTGAAGACAAACCCGAGGGAGCGTCTTTGCGGGTAAATTCCATCAAAAGTCTGGAATCGGAAGCCGCCAAGGTGGAGCGGCAGCTTTACGTATTTGTGCGTGATGAAAAACCGCTGGCCAATATTGGCGAGCGGATCGGCAAGCGCGGGGAGGGCAATGTCAGCCTGATCGTGTTGCACGGACAGGGCGAGCGCGAGGTGGAAATCCGAATTCCCGGCAAGCGTCTCATTTCGCCGCAAATTGCCGGTGCCATTAAGGCCATTGACGGTGTTGTGGATGTGGAACTGGTTTAAGAGAACAGCGAGCGCAGGATCAGATATAGTCCAATGACCAGCAGAACCCGGTAAAACAAGCGTTTGAACGAGGCTTCTGTGGTGCGGTGGCGCAGTTTTTGACCCAGCCAGATGCCGGCCATAGTGGGCAAAACAGCGAATGCGGACAGGGTTGCGTTTTCAAAATCCACCAGATCACGGGCCCAAAAAGATAAGGTCAGCACCACATAGGATATGAAGAACAACAGCCCCATGGACTGAATGAACATTTCACGCGCCATACCAAGACCATTTAGATAAATGACACTTGGGGTTGATGTCACACCGGTCATGCCGGTCGTTACGCCGTTCACGGCACCGAATACAGGGCCGATGAAGCGTTCTTTTTCCCGTGGAATGGTGATGCTGTAGCCCGATATGCCGATCAGGGCATAGGCTGTGAGGATCGCGCCCAAAATGACCACCAGCCATTTGCCATCAAGGGTTGTGAGCAGTCCGGTTCCGAACCAGATGGTGCACAATGACGGCAGCAGAAACACCGCAATGCGTTTCAAGGCAGGCGTCAGGTGAGGGCCTGCCAGCGCCTGATAGGCATTAGAAACAAGGCCCGGCAGCAACATCAGCGCCATGGCAATTGGCAGACCGAAAGCAAATGTGAGCACGGCAACCGTAATGACCGGCAATCCCAATCCCGCTGTCCCTTTGACCAGCCCGCCGATGAGAAATGCAATTGCGATGATCAGGATTGATGCGGGGTCAGTTAAGCTGGAGAAAATGATCTTGGTCCTGTGATGAAAGTGCGGTTCATCCATGATGAACTGGCGCCACTGAGTTGTGCTGGTGTGAAATGACAACGTAAAGTCAATTCAGCGACGATCAGCTATTTGTGCAAGGGGCGCAACAGGTGTCGCACAGCCCGTCAACACAAGATGACCAAACCTGGATATAGCCCATGACCAATGCGCTGCCTTTCAGCCGTTCCGCAGATGCCAACAAAGAAGTCATTTGCGCCCAATTGCGCGCCAATTTGCAGCCCGGTGCGCGCGTGCTGGAAATCGGCAGTGGTACGGGACAGCATGCGGTGCATTTTGCCGGTCAAATGGCGGATATTATCTGGCAGCCCAGCGATAGAAATATCGACGATATGGGCTTATTGGCGACTTTAAAGACAGCCGCATTGCCCAATATTGAAGCTCCATTTGCGCTGGATGTTTTGCACTGGCCCTCACTACGCCCCAAATTTGATGCCGTTTACAGCGCCAATTGCATCCACGCGATGCCGGTGGAAAACCTGAAACCCTATGTGGAGGGGGCAGCGGCCAGTCTGAAAGCCGGTGGCGCCATGATGTTTTATGGCCCATTTAAATATGCCGGTCAGTTCACCACTGAAAGCAATGAAAGTTTCAACCAATGGCTGGTGGAGACGTTTCCTGGTGGTGGAATACGTGACTTCGAAACCGTTGACACGTTTGCCCAGGAAAACGGGCTGGCCTTTGTCAGCGATACTGCCATGCCGTCTAACAATCAGTTTTTGGTATGGCGTAAGCCATAAGACGCAGGATCAAAGTCTGTTTGCGGCTCGCCCCAGGAGGCAAAATTGCAACAGTCATGGGGAAATCCTGACGCCAAGCCGGTAAGCATGTTGAAATATTGCAGTGTCGTGTTTACCCAAACAGGTAGAATACCCGGCGATTTCGTGCAAAAGTATGTTGGGTTCTCAAAGACATAGAGCACTACTTGCAAATATCATAAAAATTACAGGGATATTATCGTGAAAAGCACTTATCAAAAACCAGTCATTACAGTGGCCGAAAAAATGGCCAGCGTGACAGCGGAAGTTCCGATTTCTGACGAACGTCGCTCAAAATAAAATACCTGACATTTGAGTCCGGTCGGAGGGACACCGGCGATCGGTTCTATGTTGGACAATTGCCTAAGTTGGGGATGCTTGATTTTGACGGATATACCGTCAACTCGGCCACACTTGCGCCAGTGGGCTGCAACCATCTGCGCGCAACCCCAGGTGATGGCTTTCAAGCGCTTTATATGCGCGCGATGTGGCCCGGTAGATTTTGTGCTTGCATCTGGCACGAACCCCGCTATAAGCCATCGCATTCCACACGCGGATGCGTGTTGGTCAAAGATGTTTCGGCATCTCTCAGCCCCCAGTTAGCAATAACACGGCACTGACCGACACTCCGGTGCGGCGCAACTTGGCGTCGTTCTTTTCCGCGCAAGGCACAACCGGTAAAAGGAGATGCGAGCCATGGCTCTGCCAGAATTTTCTATGCGTCAGCTGCTCGAAGCAGGCGTACACTTTGGTCACCAGACACACCGCTGGAACCCGAAAATGGATCAATACATTTTCGGCAAGCGCAACAACATTCATATTCTTGATCTTTCCCAGACAGTGCCGCTTTTGCACACTGCGCTGAAAGAAATTTCTGACACTGTCGCCAAGGGCGGTCGTATCCTGTTTGTGGGTACCAAGCGCCAGGCTTCCGAGCTTGTTGCCGATGCCGCGCGCCGTTCTGCCCAGTATTACGTCAACGCCCGCTGGTTGGGCGGCATGTTGACCAACTGGAAGACCATTTCCAACTCGATCAAACGCCTGCGCGAGCTTGAAGAGCTTCTTGCCGGTGAACAGGCCAGCTACACCAAAAAAGAATTGCTTCAGCTTACCCGCGAGCGGGACAAGCTTGAGCGCGCGCTTGGTGGTATCAAGGACATGGGTGGCACGCCCGACATGATCTTTGTGATTGATACCAACAAGGAAGCGATTGCGATCCAGGAAGCCCGCAAGCTGAAAATTCCCGTTTGCGCGATCCTCGATTCCAATTCGAGCACGGCCCATGTTGATTTGCCAATTCCTGGCAATGACGATGCCTCACGCGCTATTGCGCTTTATTGCGACCTTATCGCTAAAGCAGCGATTGACGGGATTGCCCGCCAGCAGGGTGCATCGGGTATCGATCTGGGTGCCCAGGCCGAAGCGCCTGCTGAGCCTGTACTGGCTGAAACCCCAGCTGAACCTGCGCCTGCAGTTGAAGCAGCACCTGTTGCTGAAGCTCCCGTAGCCGAAGCCGCTCCGGCCGAACCTGCACCAGCCCAGGCTGCTGCCCCCGCGGCTCCGTTGTTTTCAGCTCCTGCCGGTGACAGCGATGATCTTAAAGTCATCAATGGCATTGGTCCGGTGGCAGAGCAGCAGCTTAATGAGCAGGGCATCACGACCTATAAGCAGATCGCTGAGCTGACCGCCGAAGACATTCAGCGTGTAGACGACTACATGCCGTTTTCTTCTGCCCAGATTGAAGACTGGAAGGGCCAGGCTGCGGCATTGGTCAAAGGCTGAATTTAGCCTTTTCGCGTCGGCACCTGCTGGCGCGAATGACGGTTGGCCTTGCATAGGGGGCGACCAGCCCCAAATAAGGGCAGAACCAAATAGAGCGCGGTTCCCGTTTTGCGGGGCCGCCCTTTTGAACCACCAAGTATCACTGACACATTTTATGAGCCCGCCGAAGCACATATCCGGCACCATGGGCAACGAACCGAAAGGCTAATCAAATGGCTATTTCCGCAGCATTGGTAAAAGAACTGCGCGACAAAACTGGCGCAGGCATGATGGATTGCAAAAATGCGTTGAACGAAAACAATGGCGACATCGAAGCCGCCATTGACTGGTTGCGCACCAAGGGCATCGCAAAAGCCGACAAGAAGTCTGGCCGCACGGCGGCTGAAGGCCTTGTGGGTGTTGTCAGCGAAGGCTCGAAAGCGGCAATCGTTGAAGTCAATTCTGAAACAGATTTTGTTTCCCGCAACGAAGCGTTCCAGGCTTTGGTCTCCGACATCGCCAAAACAGCCATCACGACCGATGGTTCTGTTGATGCGATTAATGCGGCAGACCTGAACGGTGCGACTGTTGCCGATAATGTCACCAAAGCGATTGCTACGATCGGTGAAAATATGGGCCTGCGCCGTGCTTCTGTCATGGAAGTGGGCGAAGGGGTTGTAGCCTCTTATGTCCACAATGCCATTACCGGCGGCTTGGGCAAGATTGGTGTGTTGGTTGCGCTGGAATCTTCCGGCAATGCTGATGTCCTTGCTGCAATCGGTCGTCAGGTCGCCATGCATGTGGCTGCCACAAACCCGCTTGCTGCAACCCGTGATGACATGGATGCAGAAGTTGTTGAGCGTGAGAAGAAAATCTTCTCTGAAAGTGCCCGTGAATCCGGCAAGCCAGAAAACATCATCGAGAAAATGGTCGAAGGGCGCGTGCGCAAGTTCTACGAAGAAAATGTGCTGATGTCGCAGACCTTCGTGATCGACGGCGAAAACACCGTTGAACAGGCGTTGAAAAACGCTGAAAAAGATGCCGGTGCGCCCATTGCCATGAAAGGCTTCGTGCGTTTCCAGTTGGGCGAGGGCATTGAAAAAGAAGAAGATGATTTCGCCGCTGAAGTCGCAGCCATGAACAAGGCTTAGTCGACCCGGCGAATTGCAGACGTTCGGTTTAAGGCGCAATGCCAGATAAACCGGACTGGCAAGGGCCACAAAAAAGGGGCAACCGGCATTCAGGCCGGTTGCCCCTTTTCATTTAAAGTAATGAACCTGCTGGGTTATTATTCTAAATCGCCAATAAAGTCTGAAATGACTGTGCCATTACTCAGCACAATGGTGGCGGCAATTGCCTGAATTTTGTAGTCTTTGTTCGCTTCGGGGGCTGTGTAGATCTTTTTCATTGTAGTGCTCCTGTATGAACGGGCTGCCCGCTATTTTTGTGAAGCTGCAAGTTGTGTCTGCAGTCTGTTCGTTAATTTTTTTAAAGTGGTTTCGCTTCCTGAGCTCTTGATCAGGTGTTGTGTTTTAAAAAGATCAGGTCTTTGCTACACCACTCACAGGTGTATCTCCACCAGCTGGTTTCATCATGCCATGGGGCTGTACCAGTGGTCTTTCATAAGTCTTTTTCATCTGCCCAAACCCTTATACAAAATACGTATAACGCCCAATATTGGCGTCGTCGCATGTTGGAATCGCCCCTTGGATACTCCAGTTTTGAAATACCGCACGGTTCCCTTACTCCATTTTTGGGCAGATCGTCAAAGATTTTGGCATTTGTTACACATGCTGATTAACGCCATGTATGGAGGGGGCAGCGTGACAAGGTTTCGGCCTTCGTGTATCACAGCGCAGTTTTTGAACAGTATGTGACAGGACGACAGATTCGATGGGGCAGGTTCAATTTACCCGAATCTTGTACAAAATCTCCGGTGAAGCGCTGATGGGCGAGCAGTCTTTCGGGATTGATCCCACAATGGTTGAGCGCGTTGTGGCTGACATTATCGAAGCCCGAAACATGGGCGTGTCGATTGCCCTGGCTGTGGGTGGTGGAAACCTGTTTCGGGGGGTGGCTCTTGCGTCAAAAGGTGCTGACCGCGTAACGGGCGATCATATGGGCATGCTGGCCATCATTATGAATGCGCTGGCGTTGCGCATGGAATTTGACAAGCGTGGCGTGCCTGCAACTGTCTTGTCCGGACTGGCTGTGCCTCAAGTGTGTGATCAGTTCACACAGCGCGGGCTAATCGCCGCGCGCGACGCTGGCGATGTGATCATATTTGCGGGCGGAACCGGCAGCCCTTATTTTACATCGGATACGGCAGCGGCCCTGCGGGCTGCAGAATTTGGTGCTGATGCGGTGTTTAAAGGAACACAGGTGGATGGCATCTATTCGGCTGATCCGCGAAAAGACAAGAATGCCACCCGTTTTGATACCCTGTCGCATGATGATGTCTTGTCAAAAGCGTTGGGCATTATGGATATGTCGGCAGTTACATTGGCGCGCGACAATGATATCGATCTTGTAGTATTTTCGATTCATCAACCCGGTGAACTGGCCCGCGTGATCGCAGGTGAGGGGACGTTTACCCGGGTAAGCAGAACTTAGTTATTTGACATTAGTGTTGCAGCCAACGGGCTGGAACGACGAGCAATTGGAAAAAGCAATGGCAGACGGTATCGACCTCAACGAAATCAAAAAACGGATGGAAGGTGCACTGGCATCCTTGCACAAGGATCTGGGCGGACTGCGCACCGGTCGTGCATCTGCTTCGCTGCTTGATCCGGTCATGGTGGACGCTTACGGGCAGAAAATGCCGCTCAATCAGGTCGCCAATGTGAATGCGCCTGAACCAAAGCTGATCACCGTGCAAATCTGGGACAAATCAATGGTTGGCCCGGTGGACAAGGCTGTTCGGGAAGCCGGCCTTGGCTTGAACCCGGTTGTGGACGGCCAAAATCTGCGCATTCCCCTGCCTGATCTCAATGAAGAACGGCGGCGGGAGCTTGTGAAAGTGGGCCGCGACTATGCCGAAAATGCCAAGGTGGCCATCCGCCATGTGCGTCGTGATGGTATGGAAGGCCTCAAAAAAGCCGAAAAAGATAAAGAAATAGGTCAGGACGAAGCGCGCGCCAGTTCGGAAAAGGTTCAGAAAATGACCGATGACATGGTGAGCGAAGCGGATCGGATTCTGGCCGCTAAGGAAGCGGAGATCATGCAGGTTTAAGCTGGCTTGCCTGAACCTGTGCCGCCGTTTTTTGGGAGAGGACGACTATGTCCGGGACATCATCTGCTGATTTGAATGTGGGACAGTCTGGCGATCCTGTGGGCATCGGCCAGATCGTGCCTGAACATGTTGCCATTATTATGGATGGCAATGGTCGCTGGGCAGAGGCCCGCGGCCTTCCCCGCACCCAGGGGCATCGCAAGGGTGTTGAAGCGGTGCGTTCGGCTGTGCGTGCAGCCGGTGAGTTGGGCATTAAAACACTGACCCTGTTCTCATTTTCCTCTGAAAACTGGAGCCGCCCGGCCCGCGAAGTCAGTGACCTGATGGGATTGCTGAAATTGTTTATCCGCCGGGATCTGGCCGACCTGCACAAGGAGAATGTGCGTGTCTGCATCATCGGCGAACGGGATAATGTTCCCTCTGACATCAAGCCTTTGCTTGAAGAAGCTGAGAACCTCACCCGCAACAACACATCGACCCGCCTGGTCATCGCGTTCAACTATGGCGCGCGTGATGAATTGACCCGGGCCATGCGAAAAATCGCCACTCAGGTGGCGTCCGGCGCGATTGCGGCAGATGATGTTGATACGGGAATGATATGTGGCGCACTTGATACTGCCGAGTGGCGCGATCCTGATCTGATTATCCGCACATCGGGCGAAAAGAGATTGTCGAATTTCCTTTTGTGGCAGGCGGCCTATTCTGAATTTGTATTTCTTGATTGCCTGTGGCCCGATTTCAACAAAGCCGAACTTGAAAAAGCCATTGCCGAATATGTGGCGCGTGATCGGCGTTATGGCGGTCTTGTGGCCAAGGCCGGCGCATGAACACACGCGCTAAACTTGCCGATCGGTCAGAACTGACCCAACGGGTCGTCTCGGCTGTTGTTCTCGTGCTCATCGTTTTGCTGTTTTCCTATTTGGGCGGTGCGCCGTTTGCGTTGATGTGCGCGCTGTTGTCACTTGTTTTGTATTATGAGTGGCATGAAATGGTCAGTGTAACGCCGTTCGATGCGCCGGAAGCCCTGATAACCCTATGCTTTGTGGGTTTGCTGGCCGGTTCCCTGTTTGGATTTGTGTGGATTGCCCTTGGTGTGTTTCTGGTGGTTGGGCTTGTTCTCGAAATCGTCCATGACGGTGTTGAGGAGAGGGAGATCCGGTGGTTGGGCCTGGGGGCATTGTATTGTGCTATACCCGTGCTCACCTTGCCGATAA
Organism: uncultured Rhizobiaceae group bacterium; assembly: GCA_937930845.1. Classification (GTDB taxonomy): domain Bacteria; phylum Pseudomonadota; class Alphaproteobacteria; order Rhizobiales; family Rhizobiaceae; genus Pseudahrensia. The sequence goes on along the minus strand of CALHBJ010000007.1, from coordinate 111,797 downwards.
TCCGTGAATTTGCGGGTTTTGCCCCGCTGATGTTTGTTTTTCTCGTGGTTTGGGTAACTGATGTGGGGGCCTATTTTGCAGGCCGCCATTTCGGCGGGCCAAAACTTATGGCCGCCATATCGCCCAACAAAACCTGGTCGGGCGCCGTTGGTGGCGCGTTGGCGGCGGTGGTATTGGCCGTGATCTGGACCGCCATGTCGCTTGAGACGCCCTTGTGGGGCTTAGCGATTGCGGCACTGTTGTTGAGCATCGCATCACAAATCGGGGACTTGTTTGAATCGGGCGTGAAGCGCGTGTTTGGTGTTAAAGATTCCAGCCAGCTTATTCCCGGCCATGGCGGTTTCCTTGACCGGGTAGATGGTCTATTGACCGCTTCGGTGGTTGCGGCTGTTTTCATTGGTCTTGGTATCAGTTAGGCCTCACTATTGCCGGTATTTCCGTGGAATTCATTCCGGGTCGAAAAACCGCTTTTTCCAGGCATTAATTGCCGCGAAGACACTTAAGGAACTGGAACCGCATGGATCCCGTATCACTGATTTCAAACCTGTTTTCATTCATAATCGGATCCGTGATTCCGTTTATATTTGTATTGACCATTGTTGTGTTCTTTCATGAGCTTGGTCATTTTCTGGTGGCGCGCTGGAACAAGGTGAAAGTGGATGTTTTTGCTGTTGGATTCGGGCCGGAACTGCTTGGGTTCAATGACCGGTTGGGGACGCGCTGGAAATTGTGTGCCATTCCCTTGGGCGGATATGTGAAATTTTTTGGCGATGCGGATGCCAGCAGTCGCACGGACCACGACGCATTGTCGCAGATGAGCGGCGATGAGCGGGAAGGGGCATTCGAAGACAAGGCGCTGTGGCGCAAATCTGCGGTGGTTGCCGCCGGTCCCATAGCCAACTTCCTGCTGGCAATCGTCATTTATACCAGCCTGTTTATGTATTTTGGCGAAAGCCGCATTGCCCCGGTGATTGGGGCCATTACTGAAAATTCTGCCGCATCGGAGGCCGGGTTTAAACTGGGTGACCGCGTTGTGGCCGTGGATGGCAATGATATCCGCAGCTTCCAGGATGTTGCCCGTTACACCATGATCAGCTCGGACCGGACGTTGAAATTTGTGGTGGAGCGTGGTGGCGAGCAGCTGGAATTGCTGGCAACGCCGCGCATGACCACACGCAAGGATCAGTTTGGCAATACTTATCAGTCCGGCCTGGTTGGGATCGGCCCCAGCCGTGATCCGGCCAATTTTATCAGCGAGCCGCTGGGTTTTGGCCAGGCATTTGTCAAAAGCCTCGATTCCATCTGGCTGATCGTGTCGCGCACCTATCATTTCCTGCGCGAATTGGTGACCGGTAAGCAGGATGCCAGCCAGTTGCGCGGGCCGATTGGTATTGGTCAAATGACGTCTCAGGTTGCAACACTTGGTGTATTGCAACTGATGTCGCTGGCTGCGGCACTTTCAGTGAGCATCGGGCTGATGAACCTGCTGCCGATTCCCGTGTTGGACGGTGGACATCTGCTGTTTTATGGCCTGGAAGCCTTGCGCGGCAAGGCTTTGACGGAGCGGGCCCAGGGTGTGGCATTTAGAATCGGTTTGACCTGTATTCTCGTGATGATGCTGTTTGCCTCGTCAAATGACATCCGAAGGCTGTTCGGCTGGGTCTGATTTGTTAACACTTTATTCACCAATACCCCACCAAGTGTGGCCTTTCCGCCATGAATGAAACATTTTGGCAATGAGGTTTGTTGACAGTGGTTGCAACGGTAAAAAAGTCCTGTACAAACAATTAACAATTGTCGAAGTGCGCCGCATTTGAGTCCAAATTTGTGTCTCTAAAGTGGTTCCTTCAAAGGGGTATTGACCTTGGCCTGGTGGCCATAGTTCGAAAGCAGAATTTCAGATGAAGTTTCAAATGATCTCCGCAATGAATCTTGTCCGCACCTTGGCGATGACGATTGCGATTTTGACCACAGTCACAGGGGCGGGCGTGGCGACGATTGCAAGCCTTTCAGTCGAGGCTGAAGCTGCGGTTGTGCGCACCATCAGTGTGCGTGGCAATCAGCGTATTGAAGCTGAAACGGTTCGCTCGTACCTGACCATCCAGCCCGGCAAGAACTTCACGTCGTTTGATACTGATGAATCATTGCGTCAGCTTTTTGCCACTGGCCTGTTTGCTGATGTGCGAATTTCCCAGTCCGGTTCTACGCTGATTGTTGAAGTGGAAGAGAACCCAACCATCAACCTTGTGTTGTTTGAAGGTAACGACAAGGTTCGCGACGAATTGCTTGAAAATATTGTCCAGTCGAAAAGCCTGGGTATTTTCAGCCGTGAAAAGCTAGAAAGCGATACCGAGCGGGTGCGTGAAGCCGTGCGCCGTTCCGGGCGGGCTTCTGCCACAGTTTCATCCCGCGTGGATGTTCTGGAAAATAACCGCGTTAACGTGGTGTTCCAGATCAATGAGGGCGGCCGGACGAAAATCGCGAATATCGAGTTCATCGGCAACAATGCCTATGGGGACCGTCGTTTGGGCGAAGTCATCTCCCATAATGAAAGTAATTTCCTGAGCTGGTTGAAGCGCGACGATGTGTTTGATCCAGACCGTTTGAAGGCCGACGAAGATCGCCTTAGCCGTTTTTACTTCAACAACGGTTATGCCGATTTCCGCATCATATCAGCGGTTGCTGATTTCGATCAGCAGGATAACGCCTACACGATCACTTTCACCGTGGACGAGGGTGAGCGTTATACGTTTGGCACGATTTCCATCGACAATGCTTTGCCACAGGTTGATGAAGCCGTGTTGCAGGAATCTCTTTTGATCGCGTCGGGCGAAACCTATAGCGCCCGCAAGATCGAACGGACCCTGGTCAAGATGACCGAGGCTATTTCGAATGGCGGATACGCATTTGCTGAGGTGACACCTCGCGGGGATCGTGACTATGACTCGCGCACCATCAACCTGACTTTCTTTGTCGATGACGGGCCGCGTTCCTATGTGGAGCGTATCGAAGTGTTCGGTAATACACGTACACGTGGATATGTGATCCGCCGGGAGTTCGATATTTCCGAAGGCGATGCGTATAACCGTGTTCTGGTCAATAAGGGCACACGTCGTTTGCAGGCGCTTGGTTTCTTTGAAACTGTCACCGTGACAACACGTCCCGGTTCTGCCGCTGACCGGGTGATCGTTGTTGTTCAGGTGAAAGACAAGTCAACTGGTGAAATCTCGCTGGGTGGTGGTTACTCAACGTCCAACGGCCCAATTGCTGAAATTGCCCTGTCCGAACGCAACTTCCTTGGTCGTGGCCAATTCATTAAGGTTGTTGGTGGTTTCGGTGAAGATGTTGAAAAATATCAGGTTTCTTTCACTGAGCCCTATTTCTTGGGCAACAGGGTTTCTGCTGGATTTGATTTTGTTCAGGAAACCTCAACCGCCAGCAATGATGTCCTTTATGACTCATCTGTAACTTCGTTTAAATTGCGCGCTGCTGCGCCAATTACGGACAGGTTGAGTTTGGGTGTGAACTACACAGCGCGCTATGAAGAGCTGGAAGCGGAAGATGGCGCAACACCATCTGCGGCGACCCAGGATACAATCGACCGTAGCCCGTATTTCACATCATCTGTTGGCTATAACTTTACCTATAACCGGCTCGACAATACGAGAAACCCGCGTGATGGCTTCTTTGCGCGCTTTGGTCAGGATTTTGCCGGGCTTGGTGGCGATGCGTTCTACGTGAAGACCCAGGCTCGCGTGACAGGTTATTACCTTCTGTCGGAAGATTTGGACATTGTTGCAAAAGGTGTGGCAGCGGCGGGTAATATCACGCCATTTGGCGATGATTCCCTGCGGATCACGGATCACTTCTTCTTCGGCGGTGAGCAAATTCGTGGCTTTGATGGTGTTCGTGGCTATGGCCCGCGTGATGCGGGTACGGGCGAGGCGCTTGGCGGTCAGCACTATTGGAATGTAACGGCTGAAGTCGAATTTCCGTTGCCCCTATTGCCACGTTCCTATGGTGTGCGGGCAGCTGTATTCGCTGATGCAGGCTCGCTCTGGGACAATGATTTTGACGGTACGACAGTCGATGACAGTTCAGAAGTGCGTGCATCGGTGGGTGCATCCCTTATTTGGGATTCGCCATTTGGTCCCCTGCGGGCAGACTTTGCCCATCCGGTTGCCAAAGCAGATTTCGACGACACTCAGTTCTTCCGCTTTGGTGTAAGCACCAAGTTCTGATTGTTGCGCGTTGTTATTGTGCGGGTCCGGGCGAAAGTCAGGGCCCGCATTTTTATGTGAATGGATCAAGATTTAGTGGCGCAATCCATATCATTCTTTGAGTCTCCCACTCCGCTTTCACTCATCGAGATCGCGGACCGGCTGTCGTTGACATTGCGTGATGGCGATGATGGCGAAGTGCAGATTTCGGAGGTGGGACCGCTTGAAGCAGCGCCTGTGGGCGCTCTGACGTTTCTAGATAACCCAAAATATCTAAAAGCCATTCAGGAAACGCGCGCTGCTGCCGTGATCTGCAATCCGCGTAATGTGGAGCGGGTTCCAAAATCCGTTGCAACACTGATTTCTGATCAACCCAACAAGGCGTTTGCCCAGGTTGCTGGTCTGCTGTTCCCAGGGGCCATGCGCCCCTTGCCAATATTGGCTGATGGCATTTCCGCTGCCGCCCATATTGCACCCGATGCGATCCTTGATGGCGATGTGACGGTGGAGGCCGGTGCGGTGATTGGTTCCGGTGCCCATATCGGGCAGGGCGCGTATATCGGCCCCGGTGCGGTCGTTGGCAGCAATTGTAAGATTGGTCGCATGTCGTCCATCAGTGCCCATGCAAGTGTCATACATGCAATTGTGGGGGATCGGGTGATCCTTCATTCGGGTGTACGTATTGGCGGTGACGGTTTTGGTTTTGCCATGGGGCCGGGCGGACATCTTAAAATTCCACAAATTGGCCGGGTCGTTCTCCAGGATGATGTGGAGATTGGTGCCAATACCTGTGTCGACCGGGGATCAAACCGCGACACGATTATCGGTGAGGGCACCAAAATCGACGATCAGGTCATGATCGGCCACAACGTGGTTATTGGACGCCATTGTGTTGTGGTTTCCCAGACGGGCATTGCGGGCAGTTCCGAACTGGGGAACTATGTGGTGTTAGGTGGTCGGGCGGCCATAAATGGCCATATCAAAATTGGTGATGGAGCTCAGATTGCGGGATTGAGCGGTGTTTCCGGTGATGTCCCGCCCGGTGCTGTGTGGGGCGGTGTGCCCGCACGACCGATCAAGCACTGGCTGAGGGAAGTAGCAAAATTGCGAAGAGATGCATTCGCCGAAGAGCGGGGCAAAGGAGCTGGACGTGAGTGATATTGAATCCAAGGAATTGGCGACCATCGACATCAAACGGTTGATGGAATTGCTGCCGCACCGATACCCATTTTTGCTTGTCGATAAGATTGTGGATGTGGATCGCGATAATTCTGCGCGCGGAATCAAGAATGTGACGTTCAATGAACCGCATTTTACCGGCCATTTTCCCCACACGCCGATTATGCCGGGTGTGTTGATTATCGAGGGAATGGCGCAGACCGCAGGGGCCATTTGCGCCCAGGAGCATTATCAGGGCGAGCCGAAAACCACCTATTTCATGACCATTGATAAGGCGAAATTTCGCCGCACGGTCGTGCCGGGCGATGTGTTGGAATATGTGATCACCAAGATTCGTCAAAAGCGCAATGTTTTCAAATTTGCCTGTGTTGCCATGGTGGGCGACCAGAAGGCTGCCGAGGCCGAAATCAGCGCCATGATGGTAAACCGCGATGATCAGTGATCGCGCAGGCGTGCATCCCAGTTCAATTGTTGAAGATGGCGCTGTGTTGGGAGAGGGCGTGTCGATTGGCCCGTTCTGTCACGTGGGCAATCAAGTGCGCCTCGGCGACGGTGTGGAACTGAAATCCCATGTGAGCGTGGTTGGGGACACGGCGATTGGCGCACGCACGCGCCTGTTTCCATTTGCGTCCATCGGCCATGAGCCACAAGATCTGAAATATCAGGGAGAAGACGTTTCTCTGGCCATTGGCAGTGACTGCACCATTCGTGAATATGTGACCATTAATCCAGGAACCCAGGGCGGTGGCGGCACGACCCAGGTGGGGGACCGCTGCACGTTTTTGGCCGGTTCCCACGTGGCGCACGACTGTATGGTGGGCAATAACGTCATATTTTCAAACAATGTCATGCTGGCCGGTCATTGTGTGGTCGGTGATTTTGTCATTTTTGGGGGGGGATCTGCGGCCCATCAGTTTTGCCGCATTGGCCACCACGCATTTATTGGTGGGCTTGCGGGAATTGAAGGGGATGTCATTCCCTTTGGCATGGCCATCGGCAACCGGGCGGATCTCTCCGGGCTCAATCTCATTGGCATGAAGCGCACCGGCGTTCCCCGTCAAAGCATTCATGCGTTGCGGGGTGTCTACAAGGAATTGTTCTCCGGTGAGGTGCCGGTTCAGCAGATTGCCCAACAGCTTCGCAACGATTCCAAGGACGATCTCGTGAGCGAAGTTCTGGATTTTATTCTGGCATCTGCCGATCGTTCCCTTTGTACTCCGGCCAATATTTAGCGATATAAGTGCCCCATGGCGTCAATCGACACTCAATCCGGGTTGGATCACGCGCTGCCGCCGGTGGGCATCATCGCTGGCAGCGGTGTGCTGCCGTTCGAAATCATCAAGGGTCTCAAGGCGCAAAACCGTGGCGCATTTATCATTGGCATTGCCGGGGAAGCGGAGCCGGGTATTAAGGAACACCCCCATTCCATTATTGAATGGGGCCAGATTGGCAAGCTTTTCAATGTTCTAAAACGTGAAGGCATCCGCCAAATAATCCTGGCCGGAGGGGTGGATCGCCCTGCAATTCAGATTTCCAAAATGGATTTTGGGGCATTGTTGACAGTTCCCAGTTTGCTTTCAGCTTTGCTTGGCGGCGACAACACGATATTGAGCGGCGTGATTGGAATTTTCGAAAAGCGTGGCTATCACGTTTGCGGAGTAGCAGAACTTATGCCTGAACTCTTGTGTAGACAGGGCCCGAACACGTCGCAGAAACCTGGCAAGGCTGAACTTGCCAGTATTGCGGAAGGGATCGCCGTGACCGAAAGTCTGGGCACGTTTGACATTGGCCAGGCATGTATTGTTGTGGGGCGGCGCGCCGTGGCGGTTGAAGGCATTGAGGGAACTGATTCCATGCTTGGCCGGGTGCAGCAATTGCGTGCTGAGGGCCGCATGCCTGCCAATACCGGTGGCGTATTGGTGAAGCGCACCAAACCTGGCCAGGATGAGCGGGTAGACCTGCCGACAATCGGCCCCAAAACCATTGAAAACGCGGCGGCGGCAGGCCTTAAAGGCATTGGCGTCGAGGCAGGTAAATCCATCATCGTGGAACGGGATGAAACGCTGGCGCTTGCACGCAAGCACAAGATATTCATCTATGGCTTTGATGCATCTCAACCGGTGGCCGCCAATGGCTAAGGACCGTCTTCGGATTTACTTTGTCCTGGGGGAAGATTCCGGAGACGCTTTGGGTGCCGATCTCATTGCGGAGCTTGAACGACAGGCAACTGAACGGGGGCAGACGATAGAAATTGTTGGCCTGGCAGGCGAACGCACAAAAGCACTTGGTGTCACTTCACTATTTGATATTGAAGAGATTGCCGTCATGGGTATTTCGGCGGTTATTGGCCGGTTGCCGAAGATCATTCGCCGTGTCTATCAAACGGTGGATGATGTGGTGGCCAAAAAGCCGGACCTTGTGCTGTTGATTGACAGTCCCGATTTTACCCATGCGGTTGCCAGGCGCGTGCGCAAGCGCATGCCCCATGTGCCGATAGTCGATTATGTGTGCCCCAGCGTGTGGGCCTGGCGGTCTGGCCGCGCTGCCAAGATGACGGCGTTCATTGATCACGTGCTGGCATTATTGCCGTTCGAACCCAAAGCTTTGGCGGATTTAAATGGTCCTTCGGCGACTTATGTGGGGCATCCTTTGGCGCGGCAGATTGCTTCCATGCCACCGGTTGAACGCGATGAAGATGATGATGTTCCCATCTTGCTTGTTTTGCCAGGGTCGCGCGGCAGTGAAGTAAAGCGATTGTTGAAGCCTTTTGGCAAAGCTATTGAAATAATGAAACAAAGAGACGTTATTTTTCGCGTTGTTGTTCCTTCTGTCCCCCACATGCGCGCACTTATTGAGCGGGAAACGGCCAATTGGTCCGTGGATGTGGAAATTACCAGCAGCGCAGACAATGACCGTTTGTTCCCAAGGGCGCGCGCTGCGATTGCAGCTTCCGGCACAGTTGCCCTGCAATTGGCATTGCACAGGGTGCCGATGGTGGCCTGTTATATTCTCGACCCAGCCACACTGCCGGTTCGTTGGATGATTACCATCTGGTCGTCAAATCTGCCCAACCTGATCGTGGACCGGGTTTTGGTTCCAGAGGAATTTAACGACATGGTCCGCCCTGGCCGCATTGCGCGCTATGCGGAGGAATTGCTGGCCGATGGCCCGGCAAGAGACTATCAGCTTGCCGGGTTTGCGGAGGTGGCTGAGCGTATGGAAACGGAGCAGGCGCCTTCTGTGATTGGTGCCGGGATTATTTTGGACCATGCACTTTCAGCAGATGATGCCGCCCGCCTGGAAAGCGAATAAGCGCGACATAGATTTGGCTGGCATCAATTCGTTGCGTGAATGCCCATGCCCCACATATGTGGGACATGAGACTCAGCGCGATTGGTTTGCCCTGAAGTTAGTCGAAACGTCCTGCAGCATGGGCCAGCATTGTATAAACCTTGCCCGTGTCTGATGTGAGGTAGGTTTGGGTCATGATGTTGTCCCGGTCGTTTTTCGCCACATCGGCAATCAGCCGTTCGAAATCCGTCACATAGCGGTCGACACTTTCCCTGAAATTGCTGTCACTGGCATATTTCGTGGATATTTCGTCGAAGGTCTGGCGGCCCTGGGGCGTGTAGATGTCTCGGCTGAATACGCCGCGCTCACCTGCCTGGTAACGGCCCCACAAATTGACGGCGACATCGTGGTCGATGGATTTTGCGATTTCTGCGGAGAGATTGTTCAGCGAATCTCCCGTTGCCCGGGCTCTTGGAGCCGGGGTCGTCACGGGTTCATCTGCTTCACTGGCCCGGCGCAACAGATCACTGACCCATCCGTTTCCTGCCGGTGGGCGTTGCTGGTTTGGTGTGCCTGCATCAAAATCCAGACCGCCACGTAGCGTGGGAATGGGGGCGGGATTAGCCGGAGCTGCCGGTTGCGGCGCAGGTGGCGTAACAGCAGCTTGCGGCTGGCGCACCGGAATGGGCGGCTTGGGCGATGTGCGTGTCACCATGGGTGCAGGCTGACGCACTGGTGCTGGTGCGGCTGGCACTGCGGCCACACTTGCAAGAGCAGCGGCCACCGGGGCAGGCGCATTGCTGGATGCGGCATCTTGAACCCGTGGATTGCGCGCAACGATTTCTGACAGGTCTTTGAGAGCCTTGATCTGGTCGGAAACAACACGGCGCATGGCTGTGGTGCTTTCCTTGGTCTCATCGGGCAAATCAATCACGCTCTTTTTGAGTTCATTGCGTGTGGTTGCCAGATCCTGACGCAAATCATGGGCGGCATTGCGCATTTCGACGGTGGCCTGGGTAAAGCGCTCCGTGGCTTCGGCGGCTGCGGCGTCGACGGATTGCGAAAGACCGGCGGTCAGATGCTGGGCGCGATCTTCTGCGGTTGTTACTGAATCGGCCATCAACTGGGTGAAGCGGCGCATCAGTTCTTCCAGGTCAGCAGACTTGGTCACCAAGCCGTTGGTGATTGCTTCGATGGCGTCGCGACGATCATCCAGGCTCACAGCGATGTTGCTTTGGGTGTCGTCCAGCAGGCGCGACACGGCGTTGAGTGCATCGCTTTGTTCGCTGAAGCGGCTGGCGATTTCGGCGATCTCCACCAGAACGGTGGCAGACACATCTTTGAGCCCCAGATAATTGGCTTCGATGATGTTGGAGGATGTATTGAGATCATCAGATGCCTGGGCCACCGTGGACTTGAATTCATCAGTCCTGGACGCCAGCGTATTTTGTGCACTGGTGAGATTTTCATCTGCGTTTGTGATCAATGTGGACAGCAGATCGTTGGACTGGGCCAGGCGATGCAGCAGGTCGCCGACTTCGCCTTTAAGCTGGTTGTTGGTGGCGCTGAGCGCCTCAACCGATGCGGTCGATTTGGCCGTGATGATATTGACCATGGCTTCGCTGTCGGAACGCACCCGGGCGCTCACTTCTTCGGCCGTTTCTGCCATCTGGCGTGTCATTGTATCACCAGTGGCCACAAGGTTGGCGCTTTCGGCTTCCACCACATTGGCAAGCGCCTGGGATGTCTGTGACAGTTTTTCGACCAGCGCACCCGTGCGATCTTCCAAAGAAATATAGCGGGTCGCCAGGTCTTCTGCTGCCGCCTGTGCTGCCAGTTCCATGCGTTCGTTGGAGGCTGTGATCATGCCTTCCAACTTGCTTGCAGCATCATCGGCAGACGCTCGCAAAGTGCCAGCCGTTTCCTGCAATCGGCTGGAAATACCATCGGCAATTTCTTCCGTGGAGCGGGCCAGGGTTGCGGCAACTTCGGCTCCCTGGGTTTCGAAATTGCGCAGCAAGGGCAGGGTGTCGCGCGACAGCAACTGGCTTAATTCGCGAGAGCGGGCCGCCAGCATTGTGTTCAACTCGCTGGTGCGGTCCGCAAGGGTTGTTGTGACCTTATCGGCGCGACTGGCGATGGCGCCATCCACCGCGTCGATCTGGGCAGCGATGCGTTCTTCGGCTCCCTGAAGGGCGCCGACAAGCGCATTTTGCGCTTTTGAAGATTCTGTGGTCAGCGAATTGGTAATTGCTTCGAGGTTTTCAGAAAGGCGTGAGGCCAGTTCGGCTGAACGTGCCGACAGGGCGTCGTTGACCCGCTCGGCACCCGCATCGAGGGTAGAACCAATGGCATCAACACGGGCACCCAAAGTGCTGTCGATGGCACCGACCTGTTCGGCAAACGTTTCCTGCATGGACGCGGCGCGTTCCTGCAACTTGCGGTCTGCTGCTTCCGTACCTTCCACGATGGCGCGGTCGATGGCTGAAAGGCGATCGGTGAGGCGCTCGCGCACCTGCTCGGCACGTTCGGACATCTGTGTCCCCACGCGCTCGGCCTGGTCGCCAACACTGGCGTTGATTTCGTCCATGCGAGCAGCCAGGGAAAGGCTGAGTTCCATTGCCTTGCTGGCCATGGTTTCCGAGGTTTCGGAAAGCTGTGTTTCAAAGTCTCCGCGCAGGGAATTACGACCGTGTTCGAAGGCGTTTGAAATTTCGCTGGTGCGTTGTGCCAACAGGTCGTTCAATTCGATTGCCTTGTTGCCCAACTGGTCCACAACGGTGGAACCCTGCATGGCGATCTGTTGTTCGATGCCGTCAAATTTCTCGCCGATGGAAGACTGCATGGAACTGGACAGGAAGTCGATCCTGTCTGCGAGTTCGCCAGTCTTCAATTCGATTGCATTGCTGGTGGCTGTGCCTGCCGCTTCAAGGCGGTGGATGAGGTTTTCTGAGCTGGCATCAACACGGTTGGTGATCTCTGCCCCTTTGGTGTCGAATACTTCTGTGAGGTTTTCTGCAGCAAAGCCAAGCGTGGCTTGAACGGCCTCTATGTTTTGTGAAGTTGTGGTGCTGGCCAAAGTGAGGCGATCCAGCACTTTAGCTCCGGCCTGTTCAACATGGTTGGCGAATTCGCCGGTTTTGAGTTCGATCGCATGGCTGGTTACAGAACCAGTAGCTTCAAGGCGCTGTATGAGATTCTCGGAACTGGTTTCAACTCGGTTGGCAATCTCGGTGCCCTTGGTGTCGAAAACTTCCGTCAGATTTTCTGCTGCGAAGCCCAGCGTTGCCTGAACGGCTTCGATATTGTCTGCAGCGGCGGCACTTGTGGACTTGATCTGATCCAGCACGTTGGCGCCTGCTAGCTCGATACGGTCAGTGAAATCATTGCTTTGGCTTGAAAGCATGCTGACGAGGTTTTCAGCAACGAATGAGACACCGGCTTGGGTGGCTTCCACGGCTTCACTGGCCTGATTGGACACACCCATTAAGCGGGCTGCAACCTCATCACCGGTCTGCATGGCCCGTTCGCTCAATAATTGGCCTTGCTGTTCAATTGACGCATTGAGCGCCTCTGTGGCCTGGGCAATACCGGCTTTGGTATCCTCAACGGTTTGGGCGGCCTGGTTGGATACGCCCAACAGGCGGTTGGTCACATCATCGGCGGTGTTGGCAAGCTGGGATGTGATTTGCTCGCCCTGGGCTGCCAGTGTCTGGGCCATGTTGTCGGCGACAACGGCCATGCCGGCTTTGGTTTCTTCAAGTGCCTGTGTGGCCTGATTGGTGCTGCCCAGAAGTTGATTGGTGACTTCTTGCGTGCTGGCGGTAACTTGGCCCGCAATCTGCTGGCCCTGATCGGCCAGTGTTTGCGCCATCACCTGAGCGGCCATGTCTATTTCGGCCTGGGTTTCCTGCGCTTTTTGAACAGCTTCGGCACTGACAGTCGACAAGCGTTGGGAAATCGTGTCGCCTACGCCGCTGATTTGATCGGTCAGTTCCTGTCCGCGTTGGGTAAGCGCCTCGGTGAGTGAATTGCCGGAGAAATCCAATCCGGCCTGAGTGTCTTCAAGGGCCGTTGCGGCTTTAGCTGCCGCCTGGGACAATTGCTCTACAACCTGCTCATTGGACAACAAGACCCGCTGTTGTGCCTCGGTGACGTTGTTGATCAGTGTTTGTGAGGCAACTTCTGCGGCACCTGTGAGTGTGGAAGAAAGATTTTCCACGGCTTCGTTGGCGCGCAAGGTGGTGTCGTCGAGACGGGTCGCAATCGTGCCGCCGGCGGTTTCAATACGTTCGCCGATCTGATCGCTGCTTTGCATCAATTGACCCAGCAGGTTTTCACCAGCCTCGGCCAGGGACAATTTCATGGTTTCGTTGGTGTTGGTGAGCGACGTGCTGAATTGCTGTTGGGCCAGGGATACGTTTTCAGCGATTTGCTGGGCAGACAGATTGAGGTCGTCCTTCAATGTCTCGCTGGCACCGGCAATGGAGGAACGTACCCGTTCGGAATGGTTGACAATGGCTTCGCGTTCATTGGCGAGTTCTTCCACCAGTCCACGCATGCGCAATTCGTTTTCCGAATAGGAATTTTCAAGGGAACTGACTTCGCCGTGGATCAGCGTTTCCAGTTCGGTGGCGCGGGCCATGGCCCGTTCAATACCATCGGTGAGGGCTGTTACCTCTGAGCGCACGGCATGGCCGACACTGCGCACCGTGCCCGTGGCTTCCGTCTCTGGTTCCATCAAGCGGTAGGCGGCTTCGGTCATGGACCGCGCAGCAATGCGCAGTTCCTGGGACCGGCGCACCATAATGGCATACCCCCAGATCAACAGCAGCGGCAACACGATGCTGGCAGCAAAATACATCAGGTCCGGGCGCGTGAAGAATGACAGCCAGGTGTTTGCTTCAAAAAGGCTGGGGCCAATAATCTGATAGCCCGCCCAACTGGCGATGCCGATCCAAAACAAGCTCAACAGGGTTGCAAACCACAAGACACCGTTTGACGGGCGGCGATTGAGAGAGGCTGCAAAGCGGGCGGCACTGGCAGCATAGGTGTCGTCGTTTGCGGCAGCAGCGGTTGGGCTGACAACACTTTGCGATGATGTATTGGGCGCTGCGGCACTGGGATTGCGCGAGACCAATTCTTCACGGGTATCGGCTTGCGCCTGCTCGCTGAAGTCAATTTTCAAAGCTTCTTCCACCGCCACCAGTGCGTCATCTGCAGTGGATCGTTTGGATGTGGGGCGCTTAGCCATGCGTTGTGCCTCGTTTACTGTCTTGTTTTGCAATCCTGATTGAAAAATTCAGAATCACACATACCGCCGCAGTCAGACCCACCAAAATAACGGTGGGCAAAACCAAAAAATATTGTCGCAGAAGAGAGGTTTTTTGAAACACAAGTCACGCAAAAGTTGCGTTTTTTCAAGTTTCCCGACCGCTCGACAATCTCACCATAATAGGGTGTTGAACGGGCAATGGGTACTGCAAGGCGCACCAGAACGGCCTAATTCGTTAATTTTGGTTAACGTTTGCACTGATTTCGTGTGTGTGACCGGGCCGAAATTTAAATCTGGGAGCATGGCGCGAGTGAGCGCAAACAAAGTTCGCTGTTTACCAATCGTAAACCATAGCGCCCATACCTGTGGCCACAGTTAACCGGTCGTCAATATGACAGGTGCAAGTTTAATTTCCGGGGGCAGCCCTTCGGGTTTGTCAATTGCAGGGAAGCAGCGTGATGGCACAGTTCAAATCTTCATTTTCTACAGCGCATGGGGCCTGTGCCGTTCAGTCATCAGCCGGGAAGGGGCCGTCGCAGAAAACGGCCCAAAGCAACCCAATCGACCTTGTCTTTCTGTCGCGCCAGACTTTGTGTGACCGGGAACTTGAGCGCGAGGTACTTTCCCTGTTCAAAAGCCAGTCGCAACTTTACATGAACCGGTTGAAAATGGCGAAAACACAGGACGAGCGTAAGATGGCCGCCCACACGATCCTGGGATCCGCCCGCGGCATTGGCGCTTGGCGTGTTGTGGAGCAGGTGGAGCAAATTCATCCCGAAACTGCCCATCTCAACGACATTTCTGAACTTCAGGGCGCTGTGGACAGTGCCAATGCCTATATTGAAGAATTGCTGAATTAGGCAATCAGCCCAAAAGCCATCAGATTTCGTAATCTGGTCTCATCCCGGCATCACATCTGTGTTCACACTGGCTGTTTATGCGGGTTGTGCTTGACTCTTGATGCTGTGGGGCTAAATCGCTCATCAGATTTAGATAAATGAAGGGTGGCAGCACACCATGGCCAAAATCACATATCTCGCCCACGATGGCTCGAAGTTCGAAGTCGATGCCGAAAATGGGTCAACAGTGATGGAAAACGCCATCAAGAACGCTGTCCCGGGCATTGAAGCCGAGTGCGGCGGTGCCTGCGCTTGCGCAACCTGTCATGTTTATGTGGACGATGCCTGGGCTGAAAAAACAGGCGCGCCGGAAGCCATGGAAGAGGACATGCTGGACTTTGCCTATGATGTGCAACCCACATCGCGTCTTTCCTGCCAGATCAAAGTCACGGACGAACTGGATGGCCTTGTGGTGCGTGTCCCGGAACGCCAGGCCTGATTTTAGCGCTTTGCGGAGACGCCTGGGCGTTGTTGGACGAAATTTTCCATCCTTTGGTTGTTTGATAGAAAGTCATTCCTTGTATTTGGATGATTTGATCCTCAATTGAGGGCGACCCTCCATTTCCGCATAAAAGTAGATATATGACCGAGAATTCCTCCCCAGTTGAAACCGATGTTGTAATCGTAGGGGCGGGCCCAGTTGGGCTGTTCGCCGTTTTTGAACTGGGTTTGTTGGACCTTAAGTGCCACCTCATCGACATTCTTGACCGGGCTGGCGGTCAGTGCGCGGAACTGTATCCGGAAAAACCGATCTACGATATTCCCGCCTGGCCGGAGATTTCCGGGCAAGGGCTGACTGATCGCCTCATGGAGCAAATTGCCCCGTTTGATCCGGTGTTCCATTTCAACCGCATGGTTGCAGCTGTGGAAAAGCAGGAAGATGGCTCATTCATTGTCACCACGGATGAAGATGAAAAGATTCATGCCAAGGTCGTGGTCATCGCCGCCGGGGGTGGTTCGTTCCAACCCAAGCGCCCGCCGGTTCCAGGCATCGAGGCTTATGAAGATCAATCGGTGTTTTATTCCGTTCGCCGTATGGAAGAGTTTCGCGGCCACGATATCCTGATTGTCGGCGGTGGCGATTCAGCCCTGGACTGGACACTGAGCCTGCAGCCGATTGCCAATTCTGTGACATTGTTGCACCGCCGCGACGCATTTCGCGCTGCGCCCGATAGTGTCAATAAAATGAAGGCATTGGTGGAGAATGGTGAAATGTCACTTCAACTAGGCCAAGTGACCGGATTGAACGGCGACGATGGTCAGGTGACATCGGCAAACATCAAAACCAATGAGGGCGAACTAACGCAGATTGCGTGTACCCGTGTCTTGCCGTTTTTTGGCCTGACGATGAAGCTTGGGCCGATTGCCGATTGGGGATTGAATCTGGAAGAGAACCTCATTCCCGTTGATACGGAAAAATTTGCCACCAGCGAACCGGGTATCTATGCCATCGGCGACATCAACACCTATCCGGGCAAACTGAAGCTTATTTTGTCTGGTTTTCACGAAGCTGCGTTGATGGCCCATGCGGCCAAGAAACACATCGCACCCGATGAGCGCATCGTGTTCCAGTACACAACGTCTTCCACCAGCCTGCAAAAGAAGCTGGGCGTTTAGGAACATCGCCGGTCGAGCGTTTTAGCTGCTGGTATAGATCCGGCGCATCCGGCTGTAGTTTCGGCCATCGTTGCGATCAAACCTGTCATTGCGGGCACTGTCTTTGGCCGACAGGCGTTTCACCAGCTTGGCGGCGGAACGATCAAGGGCTCTACAGTTCGATCCAGTTGGCAATCTCAGCAGTTTGCGGTGCGCATCACGGGCAAATTCCTTGTAGAAACGCCCGTGAACGCGCTCATGCTTTTCCAGCAGCGCATACATCTTTCGCCATTTTTTGCGTTGTCTGGCGGACAGGGAACGTTCATTGCGCAATTTGGGCAGATTATACGTAATCTTCAGCGCCACGGCCGCGTCGACCAGTTTGCAGCCACGGGCCGTTTTTTGCCGTGTGAGCTGGTAGGTCATCGAGCGGGCAGCGGTTGCCCAGGCGCGGCGGCGGTGTTGGCGGGAATAAGGGCCCCGCTTTGTCATGGCACGGGCAAATTCAGGTGCGGTCTTGCCGGTGATCGAATAGAATTTCGTTCGTTCTTTGATCTTCACCGATTGTGCCTGAACAGCGGAAACCGCAATTAGAATGGCTGCGAAAGCCAGTGGTATCGATAGAAGTTTCAAAACCGAAAATCTCCGCCAGACCTTGGGCAACAAGCTAAGTCACACGGGCAAAAATTCAAAGTCAAACCTGACAATTGTATTAATGTTTCCTGCACATTGTGGTGAAGTCGCCGTGGGCGTGACCACTGTGATTAGTGAGTCCTGACCCTAGGTGCCGGAACGTTTTTTCCGGCGACTTTCTGCGGCCAGTTTGGCAAAACGCGCCTGCTCATCGGCATCAAATTTCTTTTGGGTGTAGTCATGCTGTTTTAGTTTGATGGCGATGATTTCTCTCACGTGGCGCTTGAGCGTATTGCAACTGCGCGCCTGGGTGAGTGCCAGTGTCGCATTTTCGATTTCTTTGGCGTAGCGAAACGCAATCGCCACATGAATCGATTCATGGAGACGGGTGTAGCGGTCGATATTGTCCCAGGCTTCGCCCAGTGACTTGGAGGCCGTGGGTCTTCCTGTCCAGCGGGGCAGCGTGACCTTGGCGTCCACATTCACCCTAGCATTGGAGACACGGCACAAACCGCTTTTTGTTTCATATTTGATGTTGGGCACAATCCGGATGCGGGCCACGGCAACGGCGTGTCGGCCACCATCGAGCATGGGGCCTTTACGTTGTATTTCCCGATCCAGGGCAGCTGTGGAATTTCCCGATATCGCATAATAATCAACAGAAACACGGCTTTGGGTGATGGTTTGACATCCCGCCAGAACCAAAGTCGCCATGGCCACCGCCGCTTTAACGGGAATTCTGTTGGAAAACTTCATTGCGCGATCAAGCCGGTTTCACTGATTTGGTTGAGACTATGGAATAAATGTGGCGAGATCACTTCAACTCATTGTCACATGTTGGTTTATCAATTTGTGGAACGGGCAGAAAAAATGTCCGGGTATTCGCGTGTGGGATTGGTGGGCACAAACAATGCCAGGACCAGTGAAATGAGTGCCATGGCCGTACCAGACAGGAAAACTGCGGCGGGGCTGTACAACCATAACAGGCCAAAGCTGACGGGTATGAACACCGCAGCAATGTGGTTGATGGTGAAAGCCACGCCGGTGGAGCCCGCGATGTCCTGGGGATCGGCAATCTTTTGGAAATAGGTTTTCTTCGCGATTTCAAGGGAAAAGAATGCGTGATCCAGGATGTAGAGCGCGATTGCGATTGTTGGACTGGTGACAAATGCATAGGCGGTGAAGACGAACGCCAGACCAACATATTGGATCAGCAACGAGTTGCGGTCGCCCACATGTTGGATCAACCGCCCGACAAATGGGGCCAATGCCATCATGATGGCAGAGTTGACGAAAAACAGTGCCGCCACATCGTGGAACGAATAGCCAAATCGCGCGACCATCATCCAACTGGCGAAAACCAGAAAAATCTGACGGCGGGCACCTGCCATAAATGTGATGGCGTAATAGAGCCAATAGCGTTTGCGGATCACCAGCGTTTTCAACTGGGGGGTCGTTTCCTTAAACACCGGAAAAGCGACCATCATGGCCAGCACCATGAGCAGCGTTATGCCGCCTGCGATTATGAACAGGGTGGTAAAACTAAGATCGAAAAAACTGCCAACAACAAAGATCAGCGCATAGGCTGCCAGTTGGGCAATGCTGGCGACCGACAGTATTTTGCCCATGGTGCGGGCTGCGGTTTTCTTCGGCAACCATTGCAGGGTCAAGGATTGGTGCATGGTCTCATAGTAATGAAACCCTACCGAGCCAATGAAAGTGGTGATGTAAAAGCCCATTGCAGTGGGAAACAGGCCCGTGGCGGCGGTGCCTAAACCCAGGAGAACAAGGGACACCATGCCAAACGTCTGCTCACGCATGGCAAACAGGAAAAACACAGCCGCAAACGACAGGAAACCCGGTATCTCGCGGATTGATTGCTGAATGCCGATTTCCCGACCAGTGAAGCCCAGCAATTCATAGGCAAAGTTATATTGTAGAGCTGACCATGATGCGAATGACAATTGCATGGCGGCCGCCATGAGCATGAGCAGCAGTGCCGGCGAACGCCAGCCCACATGCTCAGGGGTTCCATCCAGGGTATTTGCATCAATTGCGCTCATCGCCCATCTTTATGGACCGGCGATAGCAATGACAATGATGTGGGTAACAAAATCAATTGTGTCCCGGCACCTCATTTGGGCAGGTCATCGCGATCAACCGCTTGATCATCGCCTTGTCTTGCGGCAGGAGAAGCACATGAAAATCTCATCTGAAAATAATCTTGCCCCGCGCAGTGTGGACCATCTGGTTCTGCCCGTTGCGGAAGTGGAAGTGGCCCGTGCCCGCTACGAGGCCCTTGGCTTTACCGTAGCGCCGACCGGGGTTCATCCCTTCGGCACGGAAAATTGTTGTGTGTTCTTCGCCGATGGTACTTTTCTGGAACCGTTGGGAATTGCCCATCGCGAAACCTGCGAGGCCAAGGCGCTCAAAGGCCATACATTTGTGCGCAACGACCAAAGCTATCGGTTCCGCCGGGGTGTGGAAGGTTTTTCCCACATGGTTCTGAAGTCTGGCGATGCCAGGGCCGATCACAAGGCGTTTCAAAAACGCGGAATCTCCGGCGGCAAGATGGTGAAATTCGGCCGTTCCTTTGCCACGCCGGACGGTCAAAAGGGCCGTGTGTCATTCCACCTGGCATTTGCCGCTGATCCGCGCAGCCCCGATGCAGATTTTTTTACCTGCCAGGTTCTCGACCCGCCCAAAGTGGACAGATCAGCCCTTCAGGCCCATGCCAATGGTGTGGTCGGCTTGCGAAAGATCCTGATGAGCGAGACCAACCCGACAGATTTCCAATATTTCTTTCAGGATTATCTCAATCAACGGGAAATGGAGGCTGATTCATTCGGCATGTCTTTTGCCGCCGATAATTGCGAGATCACTGTGCTTACACCAGACGGTTTGCGTGCATTTTATGGAATTGAAGCCAGCGGAACCGAACGCGGATTGTTGTTTGAGGCTGCGGTTCTTGATGTGCGTGATATTTCCGTACTTACCCGGCATTTTGATGCGCAGGGCGTTGCCTATTCTCAACATCGCGGAACAATTGTCGTGCCGCCTGCGACCGGACAAGGCACCACTCTAATTTTTGGGAAACCCCAATGAGCAAAGCAAACAGCCGCGTAGCGGCAGGCAATGTGGTTTTTGACCAGACCGCGCCGTTTTCCCTGATTGCCGGGCCTTGCCAGATGGAAAGCCGCGATCACGCCTTTCACATGGCTGGCATGTTGAAGGAGATTTGCGCCAAGGCCGATATCGGCCTCGTTTATAAATCTTCATTTGATAAGGCCAATCGCACCAGTCTGGGCGCGTCGCGGGGCATTGGCCTTGAAGCATCTCTGGAGATTTTTGCCGATCTGCGCCGGGAATTTGGCTTTGCGACCATCACGGATGTGCATACCGCAGAACATTGCGCGCTGGTCGCGCCCCATGTGGATGTGCTGCAGATACCGGCATTTTTGTGCAGGCAGACTGATTTGTTGGTGGCTGCGGCCCAAACCGGCAATGTGATCAACGTCAAAAAAGGACAGTTTCTGGCCCCCTGGGACATGAAAAATGTGCTGGGCAAGATTGTGGAAAGTGGCAATCCAAATGTGCTGATGACCGAACGTGGCACCAGCTTTGGTTATAATACGCTTGTCAATGATTTCCGTGGCCTGCCCACAATGGCCGCCATGGGTGCGCCAGTGGTCTTTGACGCAACCCATTCAGTGCAGCAGCCCGGCGGGCAGGGCGGTTCGACCGGCGGTCAGCGCGAATTCGTGGCAAGTCTGGCCCGGGCCGCAGTTGCTGTGGGTGTGGCCGGTCTGTTCATCGAAACCCATGATGATCCCGACAATACAAGTTCGTCAGATGGCCCCAATATGGTGCTTATCGATCAAATGCCCGCATTGATTGATCAATTGCAGGCGTTTGACCGGATTGCCAAAGGCTTGTGATGAGCTGTTGCTAAACTGTTCAGCCTGACTCAGTGCCGGATGCTTCGTCAGTGCGCATTTGCGCTGCCTGGCGGATGGCTTCGGCAATGTGATCGGCGTCTTGCGCCCCCATCACCGCATAGCGATTGTCGATGATAAAGCACGGGACGCCAGTTACGCCCATTTGCTGGGCGGTGGCGACTTCGTTGATCACTTCATCGCGGTCTTTGTCCGTGGCGAGCAATGCGCGCACCACTGGTCCATCCATGCCGGCCTGAGTGGCGGCCTCGACCAGTACGTCATGGTCACCGATATGACCGCCTTCCATGAAATACAGCTTGAACAATATTTCCACCAACTTGTCTTGCACATGGGGGCCTTCATTGGCTGACCAACGAATGACACGGTGGGCGTCGATGGTGTTTGGCGACACTTCGATCTTGCTGAAATTGAAATCAAGGTCTTCGCCGCGCCCTGCGTCTTCGATGCGGGAATAGATTTCCTGGGCACGCTCAGGGCCGCCAAATTTGGTTTCCAGATATTCGCGCCGGTCGCGGCCTTCCGGTGGCAAAGTCGGGTCCAGTTGGAAGGGGCGCCAGCGAATATCAACGTCCACATCGCTGACTTTCTCCAAGGCGGCCTCCAGGCGGCGTTTGCCAATGTAGCACCAGGGGCACATGACATCGGAGACGACATCCATTTGAATGGTGGTTTTTTGCGATGCGGCGGCTTCGTTAGACATGTTATCTGGCTCCTGACCACCAACTGGAATATTGCGGTCCGTAAAGGGGTTCTGCTGTTGGGCGTTCGATATGGGCCCAACGCGCGAGGAAACTCTGTGCCTGATGATATAGGGGAACAACGTAGTGACCGGAAATCAAAACACGGTCATAAGCCCGCACTGCATCGGTGAACTCCTGTTCTGTCTTGGCTGCCAACAGTTTGTCGATCAAAAAATCGATGACCGGTTCGGCGGTGCCGGCAAAATTGAAGCTGCCTTCCAGGTCTCGGGATTGAGAGCCCCAGCGGAAGGTCTGTTCGGCACCTGGAGACAAGGATGAGGAATATTTGACGACCGTGAGATCATAGTCGAACGCACCTTTGCGCTGTTGATACTGGCTGTCATCGACCAGTCGCACCTCAATGCCGACGCCGAGTTTGGCGGCTGTGTTTTTAAACGAAAGGGCTAGCCGTTGGATGTCCTGACCGCTGATTCCAGCGCCGCCTGCGGCTAACAATTCAACAACCAATGGTTCGCCATTGGGGTCGACCAGTTTTCCGTCCTTTAATGCGTAACCTGCTTCACGAAACAGACTGAGCGCGGAGCGCAATTGTTTGCGGTCACGACCCGTACCGTCCGCTTTTGGCGCGTGATAGGTGCCGTTGAGTACGTCCGGCGAAACGGCCCCAGGATAGGCGGCAAGCAATTTTCGTTCGCCTTCACTCGCTGGGATCTGAAACGATGAAAGGACCGATTCCTGCCAGTAGGAGGTTGTGCGTGTATAGGCTCCGAAAAACAGATTCTCGTTGGCCCATTCGAAGTCAAAAATGGTCGCCAGTGCCTTACGTATTCTCACATCGGCAAATTTGGCGCGCCTCGTGTTGAACACCAGTCCCAACATGCCGCTTGGGGTCTGGTTGCGAAATTGTTCCTTGATCACGCGGCCATCATTTGCCGCGCCAAAATCATAGGCCGTACGCCATTTCGCCGGACTGTTTTCTGGATAGAGATCAAACAGCCCCTTTTTAAAGGCCTCAAATTGCGCCGTGGGCGCTCGGTAATAGTCGACCTGGATGGTGTCGAAATTGAAGAACCCCCGCTGTGAAGGAATGTCCCGGCCCCAGTAGTTGGGATTGCGCGTATAGACCAGGCGTTCGCCCGGACGGACTTCTGTGATCGTATAGGGGCCGGTGCCAATTGGCGGCTCCAGAGTTGAAGAGCCGAAGGCATCGGCATCAATGGCATGTTTGGGCAGAACCGGCATCAGGCCAAACAGCAAGGGTGTTTCCCGCGAGGCGAGGTCATTGAACCAGATGCGCACACTGCGCGGTCCGGTTTGTTCCATCTTCTCAACTTGCTTCATGCGGCTGGAATAAGGAGGGCGGCCTTTTTCTTTCAACAGATCGAATGTGAAAATCACATCATCAACAGTAACGGGCTTGTCGTCGGAAAACCGGGCGCGTGGGTCCAGATGAAACTCAATCCACGAACGATCTTCAGGCAGTTCAACCTTTTGAGCGAGCAAACCGTAAAGAGAAAAAGCCTCATCCTTGTTGCGCTTCAACAGGCTTTCATAAACCAGATTGCCGAACACCGGATCCCACACGCCGCGCCCGCCGGTACGGATGCTCTTAAGGTCGAACGGATTGAGATCGTCAAAAGATCCCTGCACACCGTAAACCAGCTTACCGCCCTTGGGCGCGTCAGGGTTTACATATCCAAAATGGTCGTAGTTTGCGGGCAGGGCGGGTACCCCGCGCATGGCGATGCCGTGGCTGGGTTCTGCCCAGGCCGCACGCAGGTTCGTGCCCATCGCGCCAAATATGGCGGCAAGGGAACAAGCTGCAATTCTAAGAAGTGCCAAGTTCAGTTTCATTGATTTCCATTCCGCCCGCTGGAGTGCGCCGGTTCACGGCTTTTTTGAAAGTTTGTGCCGCGATTCGCCCTTACATGAGTGTAGCACTTGCTGGGCCTTTGTGTCTCAAGCCCCATGCAGGAACAAGCAGCGCGCAAAAGCGGCAGAGTGTTGCTCAGGTGCACTGGTTTTTCGAACAATAAGCGCGTAAATGGCTCACCATCGTCGCGTGTCATGCTCGTGCCTTATTTGAGACCAATGGCTTCAGGCGACAGCTTGCAGCCTGAACTCAAACGATTGTGCACTCCTTCGCGCATGGCGCAAGCTAACTAATTTTGGATATCGCAGGAAGCAATCAATGATCCACGCAGCAAAAACTCACATGGTGACAACGTCAAAAGCGGCGGTTCTGGGCGCTTTGGCCATGGCAGGTACTTTTGGGCCTATGACCGATGCCCACGCCCAAAAGGCGCGCGAGTGGGTGAAGGTCTGCTCCAAGGTGAGCGATAATGATATTTGCAACGTGCAGTTCAACATCCTCACCAATACTGGCCAATTGATCACCGGTGTGAACCTGCTGCAGTCCAAAGGCAAAACGAATCGCCGCATTTTCCAGGTGGCCGTGCCGTCTGGGCGTTACATTCCTGAAGGCATCAAGGTTCAAATCGACAAGGGCAAGGTCAACACCGTGCCTTACAGCATTTGTCTGCCCAATCGTTGCCTGGCAGAAATTCAGCTGAGCGAAGGTCTTGTGAAAGCGCTAAAGGGGGGTGGCGAGATTACTTTGACATCCACCAATTATCGCGCGCAGAAAAACCCGGTAAAGGTTACCCTGTCAGGCTTCACCAAAGCGTTTGACGGACCGCCGCTCAAGCGGGACGAAGTGGCCGAGCGCAATAAGAAGCTTGAAGAAGAATTGAAGCGTAAGGCGAAAGAAACCGCTGACAAGCTGAAGGCGGCGCAGGATGCCGCCAAGCAGGGCAATTAATCACGGCTTTTAAATTGCATAAAATGATCAAAGGCCGGGCAAATGTCCGGCCTTTTTTATTGTCACAATATACAGGCTTGGTTTGTTGTTGGGTCAGGCAGGATTGCAGCTAGTGGCTGTAGGTATCCCGGGCCACATAATTGCCATCGCTGTCGCGCTGGAACACTTCATCAATCTGCGGGTGGCGCAGAGGATTAGCCGTATCGTCTTCGAGCAGGTTCTGCTCTGAAACATAGGCGATGTATTCGCTCTCGTCATTTTCCGCGAACAGGTGGTAAAAAGGCTGATCCTTGGTTGGGCGAATTTCCTCAGGGATCGCATCGTACCATTCGTCGGTATTGTCGAAAATCGGATCCACATCGAAAACCACACCGCGAAACGGGTAAATCCGGTGTTTGACGACCTGACCGATCTGAAATTTGGCAACTTTGATCATATTTCCGAATTCCAAGTAGGCATCTGCGGACTCAGGTACTTTCTTTTGCCATGTTACCACCGAGTAAGCCCCCGTGTGAAGCCCTGTCTGTGGGTGTCGTAACGTCAAACTTGCCAATGATCCGGCTTGACCCAACAGTCATCCACCTTTAGCCGGTTGAAGATGCAGGGCTTGCCGGTACATTGCGGCACAGGCGCTGGCTCTACACCCAATATGGCGTGTTTTTTTGGACGGGAATCCAAGGAACGCGCTTTGATTGCGTCATGATCAGGAGTTGCTTTGTCGGACATTCTTAGCCTGGCCATGCCGTTTTTTGGGCTGATCCTGCTTGGATTCGTTGCAGCAAAGGTGCGTCAATTGCCGGTTGAAGGGCTGGCATGGATGAATTTCTTTATTGTGTATATCGCTTTGCCTGCGCTTTTCTTCAATTTGCTGGCGGAAACGCCGGTGGAAAAATTGACCAGCTGGGGATTCATTTTCGCTTCCCTGCTGGGAACCTATTGCGCGTTTGCCATCGCCTTTTGCGTGGGCGTGTTTTCTTCCGATGGGGATATTCCCGAAAGTACAATCCAGGGACTGGCCGGTGCCTATGGCAATATCGGGTATATGGGACCGGGCCTCGCCATTGCTGCGCTGGGCGAGGAAGCTGTGGTGCCGGTGGCGCTGATATTCTGTTTTGACAATACGCTGCATTTTGCCATGGCACCATTCATGATGGCGATCGGTGGTGAAGGGCCGCGTCAATCGACATGGAAAACCAGCCTGGTTGTTTTAAAACGCATATTTACACATCCGTTTATCATTGCCACGATTGTCGGAGTGGGTGCGGCCTTCATTGAGTTCAAACCGCCAGCGGCTGCGGATAAATTGCTGGATTATCTGTCCAATGCCGCCGCTCCCTGCGCGCTGTTTGCCATGGGGGTGACAGTGGCCGTGTCCCCAAGGGGCAGCATGCCCCGGGTTCTGGGTGCCCTGGTGCCGATCAAGCTGATTGTCCACCCGCTGATTGTCTATTTATTGCTGAGCTGGGTTGGAGATTTTGAACCGGTGTGGGTCTACACAGCGGTTTTGTTGGCTTCGTTGCCCACCGCCACAAATGTATTCGTGATTGCCCAACAATATGACGTATGGGTCAACCGCGCCTCCAGCATGGTGTTGATTTCCACCATTGTGTCTGTGGTTACCGTGACCGGCCTGCTTTACATCATTGCCACCGGCGCATTGCCGCACGACCTTTTTCCACAACGCTAGACGGGGACGGCAACAATGGGCTGTCGCCCAGCCCGGCCTTCATGGCCAATTTGCGCAGGGGCGACAGATGGGCCAAGGCCGATAATCCTGCCACTCGGGCTGCCTGTACGGGCAGGAAATTGCTCAGCAGCGATCGGTTGAGCAGATCGACACCCCCGGTGCGGGTGAGCACATCCGAACGGCGTCCAGAATCATAGGCGGTCAGGGCGCGTTCAGTATGAGTGAGATCAGGGGTGTCTTCCAGCGCCTGTGCCAAAGCCATGACATCGCGCAGTCCCAGATTAAAGCCCTGGGCACCGATTGGCGGAAACACATGGGCGGCTTCGCCCACCAGGGCCACTCCCTGGGCAGCAAACCGATTGGCGGTCATCCCGCTGAGTTCAATGGCCTGGGGGCGCACTTCAAGAGTGACTTTGCCCAGATAAGACCCCATGATTTGTTCAATGCAACGGGCAAGGGCAGCATTGTCTGCCGCCATGAGATCGTCGACCTCGCCAGGGTCTACGACCCAAACCAGCGAAGAGCGGCGCGGTGCTCCCGGTTTGGGCGGCAGTGGCACCTGGGTAAACGGGCCGGTTTTGCGGTGAAATTCCGTGGATATGCCCTCGTGATCGAGCGTGTGGGTGAAAGAAAGCACCAAAGCCGTTTGCGGATAGCGCCATTGTCTTGTGGTAATCCCAGCAGCTTCGCGCAGTTTGGAATGGCGTCCATCTGCGGCCACAACCGTATGGGCGGCCAATACCTGTCCATTTGATAGAGACAAGACAGCCTTGCCTCCTTCCAGCTCAATGCCGTCGACGAGGGCGTCGAACCTATCGATATTGGTGTCGGCGGCAATGCGTTTTTCCAATCTGTCCACCATGGCCGCATTGGGGACGTTAAAACCAAATTGATCCTGACCCAGTTCGGTTGACCTGAAATCGGCAACCGGCGCGCGCAACAACCGGTTTGAGCCATCAATCAAGCGCATGGTTTTCAGCGGGGCCGATTCCGCTTCGATATCGTCCCACACGCCAAGCTCTTTGAGCCTGGCAATAGACGGGGCCAAAATTGCCGTGGTCCTGGGATCGGTTGAGGGGCGTTGGAGTGCAATGAATGCCAGTCGCTCGCCCTTATGTGCCGTGACTTGTGACAGCCTCAATGCAGCAACAAGACCAACAATCCCACCGCCCACACAGGCGATTGACGTTTCCAACACATTTGAACCAGTTGTCATGGGTTTGCTCCCGCGCTAGTGCATGTTCTCAATATAGGCACCAGACGCGCTTGGCAAAGCAGGATCAGGCGAGAAGTGCTCACATGGGACGCGGCCAATTGACCGACCAGAAAACATTCATGGATGATGATGCCGACATCGGTCTTGACCGATATCAGCAGCTGACCGTGGTGGATGGCGCAATTGCCCGGGGCAGCCTCAATCCCCGGTTATTTGTCTATGGCTTTACATTGCTTGCCGTGGTGACCGGCTGGGTGTGGATTGTATTTTTGGCGGCCGGGGTGAATGGCGGCAGCGTAGCCGGGCTGGGGCCAGGCATGGGCTTTCTTGAAGGTTGGTTGGAGGAATTGTCCATCAGCCCATCGCAATCGCCTTTGATCGCCATGCTTGTGCGGCTGTGCACGCCGCAATTTTCCAGCGGATTTTCCCTTGCGGCCTTCTTTGCCGGATTTGCAATGTGGATAACCATGTCCATTGCAATGATGTTGCCCTCGGCCGCACCGATGTTTCGCACCTATGGTGACATCGCCGATGTGGCTGCGCGCAAAGGGGAAAAAGTGGTGCCTCTGTTTGTGCTGGCGCTTGGATATCTTGCCGTTTGGGCGATGTTTGCCGTTGTCGCCAGTTTTGTGCAGCTGTCCCTGGTTGCACTTGGCGCGACGAGTGATGGCGTCTCGCCGCTGCACGGGATCACCGGCGGCTTGATCCTGATCGTCGCCGGCGCCTATCAATTCAGCAATCTGCGGCAAGCCTGTCTGGAAAAGTGTCGCAACCCGTTTTCCATATTATTTGGACGCTGGAGCACTTCATGGCGCCGGATTTTCAAGCTTGGCTTTGAACAGGGCACCTATTGTGTGGGCTGTTGCTGGGCATTGATGCTGGTGATGTTTGTGGTGGGTACAATGAACCTTACGTGGATGGCGTTTTTTACCCTGTTTGCGATCCTTGAAAAAAGTGGCACTGGGAAAGTGACTTCCCGTGCATCTGGCGGCATATTGCTTGCTTGGGGAGGGATTCTGACTGCGTTGTCTTTATCCGGGTCCGTATAAGTTAAACTCAATATCCAGGCGGATTATTCTCCTGAACATGATGGGAATGTGTTGAATGAAAAAAGAGAGCTGGAGCCTTAAGGGTGAATTGGTCTTGGCTTGTAACTGCAAGGTGTTTTGCCCTTGCGTGCTGTCGCTGGGTGACCACCCGCCAACGGAAGGCTATTGCCAGACCTGGGCAGGTTTCCGCGTGGATGATGGGCATTTCGGTGATGTTGACCTGTCTGGCCTCAATCTTGGTCTAATGATGGAAATTCCAGGCTATATGAGCCGCGGCAACTGGACTGCCGGTTTGTTTGTCGATGAACGCGCATCGATTTATGCGACCAAAGCTCTGACCAAGATTTTCACCGGTAAGGCCGGAGGCACCACCCACCTGCTTTCCATTCTGGTGGGCAATTTCCTTGGCGTGAAGCACGAACAGATTTCCTATGAAACCGAAGGCAAAACACGGAATGTGAAGATACCAAAAATCCTTGATGGCTCGGTAACTCCCATTGTCGGTAAGGAAAAGGGAGAGGATACGGTTATCAAGAACTCGCAATACTGGATTGCAGAGGAGATCATCGTTGCACGATCCAACCGCAGCAAGTTCCGCGCGTTTGGCCGTAACTGGAATTTCGAAGGTTTGTCGGCGGAAGTCTGCAAGCTTGACTGGCACAGCTGATACGGCATGAACCGTCCGCCTAACAACGTACTGATCGCCTTTTCGATCCATCTGTTCACAGCATCTGGCGCTTTTCTGGCCTTTTTGTCCATTGTGGCAGCGGGCGAGGGGCGCTTTGTGAGCATGTGGTTCTGGCTGGGTATTGCGTTGTTGGTGGATGGCGTGGACGGGCCACTGGCAAGGCATTTTGACGTAAAAAATGTCTTGCCGAACTGGTCTGGAGAAACGCTGGACAACATTATCGACTACGTCACATTCGCGATGATCCCTGCATTCGCGCTCTATCAGATGGGCATGTTGCAGGAATATGCCTCTTTCATGAGCGCGGCTCTCATTGTTTGCACCAGTGCTATCTATTACGCAGACACGCGCATGAAGAGCCGGGACAATTGCTTCATTGGCTTCCCGATTTGCTGGAACATGGTCGTGTTCACGCTCTATGTGCTGCAACCAAACTGGTACGTTGCGGCATCGGTTGTCGCGTTGTCCGCCCTTTTAACCTTTATTCCCTGGCTTTATGTCCACCCTGTGCGCGTGCGCATCTGGCGACCATTTACCTTGGGAATGCTCGCCTTGTGGGCTGCCTGTGGTGCCACGGCTTTGGCCAACCAGTATTTCGGTTACCCGGTGCCGCTGTTGGCGATCATCGGCATCACGGTATCGGGCATCTATCTGTATTGCGTTGGATTTGTGCTGCAGATTCTGGGCAAGGCGGCATAGGCGCTCATGTTGCTCTTGTCCGATCCCACCGTTTGGGCAAGTTTCGCCACTCTCACGGTTATGGAAATCGTGCTGGGCATCGACAATATCGTTTTCATCAGTGTGATTATCAACCGTTTGCCTGCCGAACGTGCGGAGCTTGCACGCAAGCTTGGATTGGCCATGGCGCTGATCTTTCGAATTTTACTCCTGTTTGTACTCACATGGATTATCGGCCTGAAAGCGGAACTGTTCACGCTGTTTAATCATTCATATTCCTGGCGTGACCTCATTCTCATCGTGGGCGGCGCGTTCCTGATCTATAAAGCGACTTCGGAAATTCACATGGCCGTGGAAGGCGAGGCAGAGGGTAAAATGACGCCCGGCATGGTCAGCGCCACATTTGCTGCCATCGTTGGGCAGATTGCGATTGTGGACATGGTGTTTTCGATCGATTCCATTGTCACAGCTATTGGCATGGCGGAACATGTGCAGGTTATGATCTGCGCTGTGATTGTCGCCGTTGGCGTGATGTATTTTGCCTCCGGTGCCATTTCCCGATTCATTCGCCGCCACCCCACCACCAAAGTGCTGGCATTGGCCTTTCTGCTGTTGATCGGCGTGTCGCTGGTTGCCGATGGATTTGGTCTGCACATACCGCGTGGATATATCTATGCGGCTATGGCATTTTCGGTTCTGGTTGAAACCCTCAACATTGCAGCCGGTTCGGCGCGCAAGCGCAATCGAAAGTCAAACCCCTAATAGTTAAGGCGGCAACGCGGTATGGCACTTGAAATGACCGGCTTGGACGGACGGGGCAAAGCCGCTGCGGGCAGGTTTGCCATAT
Source organism: uncultured Rhizobiaceae group bacterium (assembly GCA_937930845.1). Lineage (GTDB taxonomy): Bacteria > Pseudomonadota > Alphaproteobacteria > Rhizobiales > Rhizobiaceae > Pseudahrensia. Next base: position 81,058 of record CALHBJ010000007.1, on the reverse strand, counting down.
TCGTGGTGTTTTTCAGCGAAAGTTTTGTGTTGGGAAACTGGATACCACGCATCCCCGATGTGAAGGACGCCTTTGGCTTTTCTGCCTCGCAGCTCGGTGCCAGCCTGTTTGTCTTGTCCCTTGGTACTTTGATTTCGTTTCTCGCCGGGGGGAGATATATTGACCGTATTGGCCTGCGGTGGACCTGCGCGATTGCCGTACCCTGCTGGGCTGGGTTCATCACGCTTGTTCCATTTTCTTCTGCAGGTCTGATGTTAAATGTGGTTCTGATTCTCGCAGGCATGAGCATTGGTGCGCTGGAAATTGGCATGAACACAGCAGCCGACTTGTGGGAACGCCAGCAGGGGCGGCGGGTCATGTCTGCGGCCCACGGTTTTTGGAGCATTGGCTCCCTGGTTGGTGTTATCTTTGGGACGATGTTTGCCCGTTTTGGATTTGATGTTGCTGCACACTTCCTCATCATTATGCCGCTCATCGCAGTGGTGGGTATCTGGGCATCATTTGGCCTGCCGGAGCCGCAAGCCAGTACCACCCCCAAAGCGCACAAGAGCGCGTTTAAATTGCCCAGCAAATCAATCCTTCTCCTATGCATGATGCCCATTGGGATCATGCTGGTTGAAGGGGCATTTATCGACTGGTCTGCGTTATTTGTGCGCGATGTTCTGGAGGGTGGGCCGCTCGCCGTTGGGTCCATTTTTGCAGCCTTTGCGACTGTCATGGCGACAACCCGCCTTGCGGGCGACAACTTGTTGGAACGGTTTGGACCTTTGAACGTGGCACGGGTATCAGCCGTGGCTGCGACCGTTGGTATTTGTACTTTTGCATTGGCACCAACGGTGTTGATTGCGTTTATTGGTGCCCTGTTGTCCGGCCTTGGTGTGGCCATCGTGTACCCATTGTGCATGACGGCGGCGGCACGGCGCCCTGGCGATGCTGCCGACAACGTGGCGGCCATGTCGATGATTTCATTCACCGCTTTCATGGTCGCACCCCCTGCAATTGGATTTATTGCAGATGCGAGCAGTTTGAGCATTGCCCTGCTGGTGATTGCTCCCCTGGCTGCCTTGTCCCTGCTGCTAACCGGCGAACTTGTCGATCGTGAGCGCGAAAGTGACGGGTCTGTCAAGTTGGGGGAAACGCCAATTGATCGCTAGCGCGGTGATGTGACTGGGGCTAGGGTGTCTGCGGTTAGGGGGGCGGACCTGATCACCACACGTGTGTTGCATCGATGAGGTTGCATTGTCAGGGCAGTCAACATTGCAAAAGTCACAAGACAGCAGCGCTTCGGTGTTGATGGAGGCGAGTGGCATCACCAAGATTTTTGGTGAATTGCGGGCCAATGATGCTGTTGATCTGTCCATTCGCGAAGGCGAAATCCATGCATTGCTGGGCGAAAATGGCGCGGGGAAATCCACACTGGTGAAAATCCTGTTTGGATCGCTCCAGGCGGATGGCGGGCAATTGTTCTGGCGCGGGCAGCCGGTCATCAACAGGTCGCCTTCGGAAGCCCGAGCGCTGGGTATCGGGATGGTTTTTCAGCATTTTTCCCTGTTTGAAGCGCTCACCGTTGCAGAAAATATCGCACTTTCCTTTGATAGTGATGCACCGCTGCAGGATACGGCAGAGCGGGCCCGCGAATTGTCGAACACCTATGGTTTGCCGCTGGACCCCTATGCGGTGGTGGGCGATCTGTCTGTGGGCGAGCGTCAGCGCGTGGAGATCATTCGCTGTTTGATGCAGGATCCGGCACTGATCATACTGGATGAACCAACATCGGTTTTAACCCCGCAGGAAGCTGATACGCTGTTTGAAACCCTGTTCAGGCTGCGTGATGAGGGGCGTTCGGTACTCTATATTTCCCACCGCCTGGAAGAAGTTCAGCGCCTGTGTACGCGCGCGACTATCATGCGCCATGGCAAGGTTGTTGATGCGTGCGACCCACGTGGGGAAACCGCAGGTTCATTGGCGTCCAAAATGGTGGGCGCGAATATTGGTGAGGTTGTTCAGCGTGACGTAAAAACTGGGGAACGCAAGACACTGTTGCAGGTTGAAAATCTGAAGCTGGCTTTTAACAATCCATTCGCGGTGGAACTTAAAAACATCAATATGAGTGTGTCTGGCGGTGAAATACTGGGCATTGCGGGGATTGCGGGAAATGGCCAGGGCGAATTATTTGCCGCCCTTTCGGGAGAAGAACTGTGTGACGACGCGCAAGCGGTGCAGATCGCCGGTCAAGCAGTGGGGCAGGTGGATATTTCAGGGCGTCGGCTGATTGGTGCCGCCTTTGTGCCGGAAGAACGGTTGGGCCATGGTGCCGTGCCAACTATGGCGCTTTCCGATAATCTGTATCTTGCCCGCCATGCCAGCGATGGTGACACATTGCGTTCAGGCGGCAGGCTTAAGATCATACTTCGTAACGCGGTGGAAAAACTTTCTGCAAAAGTGTGCGAGATGATGGATGTGCGCAAATCAGCGCCCAACCCGCCCGCGGGGGCTTTGTCTGGTGGCAATTTGCAAAAATTCATTATGGGCAGAGAGCTTGAACGCAATCCCGTTGTGTTGGTCGTCAACCAACCCACATGGGGCGTGGATGCGGGGGCGGCGGCACATATTCGCCAGTCGCTGATTGATTTGGCTGCTAAAGGGTCTGCGGTGGTCATGATCAGTCAGGACCTGGACGAGTTGTTTGAAATTTCTGACCGGATTTGTGTCATTGCCGATGGGCATTTGTCGCAACCCATTAGAGCATCAGAGCTGACGCGGGAGCAAATTGGTTTGATGATGGCTTCCAGTGGTGGGTTTTCTCACCTGGAGGCGGCTTAGCCATGCGTATTGAGCTGCAAAAACGCCCCATCGCATCGCGCCTGTTTTCCGCGTTTTCGCCTTTTCTGGCGCTGCTTTTGACCCTCGTGGCGGGTGCGATCATGTTTCTGATTTTGGGCAAACCACCCATCAGTTCGCTCTATACCTATTTCGTTGAACCCCTGACGGATACATGGAGCCGGGAACAGATATTGGTCAAGGCAACGCCGCTGGTCTTGATTGCCGTTGGGCTGGCTGTTGCCTTCCGATCCGGTAATTGGAACATCGGCGCGGAAGGGCAATATCTGATTGGCGGCATGTTTGGTGCCATGTTGCCGGTATTGTTCAACGATTGGCAATCGCCGTTGCTTTTGCCGCTTATGATGCTGATGGGCATGGTGGGCGGTGCGCTTTACGCCTTCATTCCCGGCATATTGAAAGCCCGCTTTGGTACGAATGAAATATTGACCAGCCTGATGCTGGTCTATGTGGCCCAACAATTTGTCGACTGGTTGGTGCGCGGCCCGTGGCGTAATCCCCAGGGCATGGGGTTTCCTGGAACAAAATCGTTTAACTCATCCGCCGTATTGCCTGAGCTTTGGGCGACGAGTGACGCCCATTACGGGACGATTATTGCCATTGTCGTGGCTGTTATCGTCTGGTTCATGCTGGCGCGCACTACCAAGGGGTTTGAAGTTGCGGTGCTCGGCCAAAGCCCGCGTGCGGGCCGTTTTGCCGGGTTTGACGCCAAGAAAATGACCCTGTTTGCGTTCCTCCTGTCCGGAGCGCTGGCTGGATTAGCTGGCATTGCTGAAGTGTCGGGCTCGGTGGAAAAGCTTGATGATAAATTGTCCCTTGGATATGGGTTTACGGCCATTATCGTCGCATTTCTGGGCCGCCTGAACCCGCTTGGCATTGTGGCTGCCGCGCTTGTGCTTGCTTTGTCTGCAATTGGCGGAGAAGCGGCGCAGATCACCTTGCAAGTATCTGACCGCGCCGCGCGGGTGTTTCAGGGCCTGTTGCTGTTTTTCGTATTGGCGTGTGACACGCTCATTCACTATCGCATTCGGATTGTTCGGCCCCGTCGGCACATATCGCAGGGAGTTGCCTAATGGGTGTCGATGTCTGGATCAGCATACTAATTTCCATTTGCGCAGCCTCAACGCCGCTCTTGTTGGCAGCTTTGGGCGAATTGGTGTCGGAACGGGCAGGGGTGCTCAATCTTGGCGTGGAAGGCATGATGATCGTCGGTGCCGTTGCCGGTTTTGCCACGGCCCAGGTGACGGGAAACCCTTATATGGGGGCCGTGATTGCAGTGTTTGCCGGCGCTGCGTTTTCATGGCTCTTTGCGTTTTTGACACTCACCCTGGTCACCAATCAGGTGGCCACAGGACTGGCGTTGACAATATTGGGCCTGGGGCTTTCCGGCATGGTGGGGGAATCATTTGTTGGTCAGCCCGGCATCCGCATGGAGGCGATACACATTCCTGTCCTTTCTGATCTGCCGCTTGTGGGCCAATTGGTGTTCGGTCAGGATTTGATTTTCTACATCTCAATTGCCCTGGTGTTTGGTGTCAGCTGGTTCCTGTTCAAATCCCGCGCCGGACTGACCTTGCGCGCCGTGGGCGACAGCCATGTTTCTGCCCATGCTCTGGGCATCAATGTGATCAAGGTGCGTTATCTCGCCGTATTATTTGGTGGCGCATGTGCCGGGCTTGCCGGTGCGCATCTGTCGCTGGTTTATGTTCCCCAATGGGTGGAAGGGATGACGGCGGGGCGGGGCTGGATTGCTTTGGCACTTGTGGTCTTTGCCTCCTGGCGCCCCGTGCGCGTGCTGGTGGGAGCTTATTTGTTCGGCGCAGTCACCATTGCTCAATTCCATGTACAGGCGCAGGGCGTGAATATTCCAGCCCAGTTCCTCACCTCATTGCCTTATCTGGCCACCATTCTCGTACTGGTCTTGATTGCGCGCAATCGACGCCTCACAATGATCAACACACCTTCGGCGCTTGGACAGTCATTTGTACCGGATAAATAAGATTAACTAAATGCGATAACAAACTGTATTCGCATATTAAATAACCACAGAGACTACAATTCTCAAACACAGGGACAGACTATGAAAAATCTTGTAATTGCGTTGGCCGCTTCGGCCGCAGCACTTGTATCGACAGCCGCACTGGCTGACGGTCATGCCAAAACCAAAGCCTGCTTTATCTATATCGGCCCAACAGGCGATTTCGGCTGGACCTACCAGCACGATCAGGGGCGCAAATCCGTAGAGGCTGCGTTTGGCGATAAGGTTGAAACTGCCTATCTGGAAAACGTGCCGGAATCGGCAGAAGCCCAACGTCCGATCGAGGCTTTTGCCCGTTCAGGCTGCAACATCATTTTCACAACATCGTTCAACTATATGGACCCGACAAACAAAGCGGCGGCCAAGTTCCCCGATGTGAAATTTGAGCATGCGACCGGCTATAAGCGTGAACATGCCAATGTTTCGACTTATTCTTCCAAATTCTATCAAGGGCGCTATGTTCAGGGTCAGATCGCGGCAAAAATGTCAAAAACTGGTGTTGCCGGATATATTGCATCATTCCCAATTCCTGAAGTTGTTCGTGGCATCAACTCGTTCATCCTGGGCGCACAATCGGTCAATCCAGACTTCAAACTGAAAGTTGTTTGGGTATCCACATGGTTTGACCCGCCCAAGGAAGCAGATGCGGCCAAGGCGCTGATCGACCAGGGCGTGGACATTCTTACACAGCACACCGATTCCACTGCTGCCATGCAGGTAGCAGCGGAACGCGGCATCAAGGCGTTTGGTCAGGCTTCGGACATGATCAAGTTTGGACCAGAAACCCAGCTGACATCGATCATCGATGAATGGGGCCCATATTACGTCGAGCGCGTGAAAGCGGTCATGGAAGACACCTGGAAGCAGCAGGACGTGTGGCACGGCATGGCTGAAGGCAATGTGGTTATGGCGCCATATACCAATATGCCAGAAGATGTGGCCAAAATGGCCGCCGAAACCGAAGCCAAAATCAAGTCTGGCGAGTTTGAGCCTTTCACCGGCCCAATCATGAAGCAGGACGGAACCGAATGGCTGAAGGCTGGCGAGAAGTCAGACATTGGCACAATGCTTGGCATGAATTTCTACGTTAAAGGCGTGGACGACAAGCTGCCACAGTAAGCCAGACAAGCACTTTCATTGGGCGTCGCGCAGGCCGTGCGGCGCCCTTTGACGTTCCAGATGGAGCGAAATCTCAGGAAGGGTAGAGGGTTCCGTGGAGAGTGATTTAGATAGTTTATTGTCTATCCGTACCGCCATTAGCTGCCTGATTGGCATGCTGGGCGTTCCCGTTGGCATATTGCCTTCTGTGTTCCTGTTTCGCGGTCTTGCCAATGGTGCAGATGCGCACCCGCAAACCAAACATCGCTACGCCATCACCCTGTGGGGTGGAATGTTTATTGGCTGGCTGTTGGCCAGCTATATCACGTGGCGGCTTATTGGTGTTTGGTGGGCGTAACGCACGCCAAGTGCGAATTGGAGCGCTGTCACTCCTGCTCATCTTTGTTCACTTTGCCGGTCTTCGATGGCCCGCCCAATCACGATGAGATGGGGCGGGCATCGGGTTACACAGGCCATGCTCAGGAGGGCGTTGGGGCCTGCCTGATGTTTTCCGGCAGCCATGTGGCAAGTTCGGGCCAGACCACCAGGATGATAACCATCAACAGCATCAAGCCAACCATGGGTATGGCTGTTTTGGAAATGTAGGAAATTTCGTGCTTGGTCATTCCCTGCAGAACGAACAGATTAAAGCCGATGGGTGGCGTTACCTGCGCCATTTCAACGACCACCACGATAAAGATACCAAACCAGATGACATCAATACCGGCCTGGCGGATCATCGGTTCAACGATGGCCATGGTCAAAACGACAGACGAAATGCCATCCAAGAACATGCCAAGGATCACGTAGAATATCGTCAAAGCGGCGATCAGAACGATGGGGGAAAGCCCCAGCTCGTCGATCCAGGCCGCCAATGCGCGTGGCAGGCCGGTGAAGCCCATGGCCAGGGACAGGAAGGCCGCCCCCATGAGAATGAAGGCCACCATGGCAGAAGTGCGTGTGGCGCCCATCAGCGATTGTGCAAATGTATCCCAGTTCAAAGACCGTTGCAGGGCCGCCAGGACCAATGATCCCAACACGCCCACGGCCGCCGCTTCTGTGGCCGTTGCATATCCCAGATACATTGACCCGATAACCACGAAAACCAGAACCAATACGGGTATGAGAAACCGGCTTTCGGAAACCATCGTTCTAAAACTCATGGGTGGGTCTGGTTCAGGGCGCTGATCGGGTTTTACAAAATGCCACGCCACGATATACGCCATGAACAGGCCAGCCAGTACCAGGCCGGGAAAGATGCCGGCCATGAACAGTTTGGTGATCGATTCATTGATCGTCACGCCATAGACGATCAGGGTCAGCGATGGCGGGATCATCAGCCCCAATGTGGCTGCACCGGCGAGGGTGCCAATGATCATATATTCGGGATAGCCCCTGCGGCGCAGTTCCGGGATCGACATTTTCCCAACGGTTGTCAGCGTCGCGGCGGACGAACCGGAGACTGCGGCAAAAATCGTACAACCAGCAATGTTGGTGTGGAGCAAACCGCCTGGCAACCAACGCAGCCACGGTGCCAAACCGCGGAACATGTCCTGGGACAAGCGCGTTCGATAAAGAATTTCACCCATCCAGATAAACAGCGGCAGCGCCGTGAGTGTCCAACTGGACGCACCGGTCCATATGGTTGTAATCATCGCGTCACCGGCGGGACGGGAAGTGAACAATTCCATCCCAACCCAGGCAACGCCCATGAGCGCCAGCCCGATCCATACGGAAGATCCCAGCAGCAAAAACAGAACGAATAGGAAGATTACGGTTGCGTAGAATTCGGTCATTCCACTGTCTCCCGGATAATTGAAGTTTCACCGTTGGCAAGCAAACGGGTGAGCATGTCCCAAATAGACAGGGCCAACAGCGTTGTGCCGATCGACATGGGAATTTGCGGCAACCACACGGGCGTATAGACCCATTCTGCGCTGGTTTGAGACCACATCTGTGCCCAATTGGCGGGGGAATTGGCAAACATGGCAAAGAAGGTCAGCAGCCATTCGGGTACAAAATCCTGCCCCTGTGTTCGATCATTGAGCAGTTCTGAAAGCAAATTGGTCTTGATCGCATAGCGGGCAAAATATGTGGCGGTCAGTGCGGCAATCAGCATGGCGAAAGCGTCAAGCCAAAACCGAAGGAAGCCGTTCATGTTCAGCAGCACAGATACGCGAATATGTGCGCCGCGGGTGAGGGCATGGGCCAGGGCGAAAAACGAAGTCGCAGCCATGGCATAGCCTGCATATTCGGTTGAGCCGGGGAATGTGACATTCGACCAGCGCGCAAGCATTTGGCCGACGATGAGCAGGAGGATCATTACCATGAAACAGGCGGCGATGATGCCGGAACCGAGATAGACCCGGTCCAGAACGCGCCAAACGGGCGCCAGAATGCGCCGGGCAGCATCAGGTCTGAATAAACAAAAAGCCGCAATCAAGGTTGGCAAAACGAACAACCAAAACCATAGCGGCACACCCAGAAAAGGTTGCCAGTCTCTCACAGCTTAAGTCCCCCTTTAGAAAATAAAGGCCCCGCAGTTTTTACGCTGCGGGGCTGTTCGTTAGTTAGTTAGCCTTGTAGGCGTCCAAGATGGCCTGGCCATCTGCGCCTGCCGTTTTCAGCCAGTCGGCGGTCATTTTGCTACCGATTGACTGCAACTCCTTGAGGAAGTCTGGTCCGGCATCTTCCACCTTCATGCCGTTTTTCGCCAACTGCTCGAAATACCAGCTGGCCAGTTCAGCAGACTTCGCCGAACAGGCAGCGCCGGTCTCGTCGGCGGCTTTTTGAACACCGGCCTTGGTCGCGTCATCGAGGGCTTCCCACACGCCTTTGTTGACCATCACATAGTTGCGCGGCAACCAAGCATTGACCTTGTAATAGTGTGTCAGATGCTCCCAAACTTTGCGGTCATAACCAGTTGAACCCGAAGAGATAAACGCTTCTGCCACACCGGTTGCCAGCGCCTGAGAGAGTTCCGCAGCTTCAACCTGTACGGGGATCATGCCCAGTTCTTCGGCAAAAGTTGCCGTTGCCGTGTTGTAGGAACGGAATTTCACGCCCTTGGTGTCCGATGACGAGGTAACGGGTTTTTTGAAGTAAAAACCCTGGCCCGGCCATGGGCATGTGTACAAAGCGACCAGGTTAAGGTCTGACAATGCCGCGTTGACTTTGTCTTTTGCTGCGGCCCAAAGCTTGTCGTTGTCTTCATAGGTCGTTGCGATGAAGGGCAGGTTGTCCCAGCCAAGCAGGGGCACTTCATTGGCGTGTGCTGACATGAAGCGCTCACCGATTGGCGCCTGGCCAGTTTGCACAGCGCGTTTGATTTCGCCGCCTTTAAACAGCGAACCACCGGGGTGAACGGTGATGTTGATTTTGCCATTGGTGTATTTGCGCACTTTATCGGCGAATTCGACACCTTTTTCAGAATGGAAATTGGTGGCTGAATACGCCATTGGCATATCCCAGTCTTCCGCCATGGCTGAGCTTGCGATTGTCATGCCTGCAACGCCGCTGGCAAGAATTGATAAGATTTTTTTCATTGTCTTCTCCCTATTGAATTAGTTTTAGGTTTTGTTCTTCCCTTACTGGAAACGGTTTATCGCAAAGGGGGCGAGATCAGCGTTGGGCATTTGCCCATCGATCATCTGTGCTACCCAGCGACCTGTTTTTGGACCTCCCGACAGGCCAATATGCTGGTGCCCAAAAGCTGACCATACATTGGGTACTTTGTCGAATGCCCCGATGACAGGCAATGAATCTGTTGTCGAAGGGCGAAAGCCCATCCATTCGTCAATGCGGTCGTAAGTCAGTTCCGGCAGCAAATCCAATGTTTGCCGCTTGAGCAATTCGATGGCCTTGCGGTTGCGCCTTTCGCTCAAGCCACCAAATTCAACAACGCCAGCACAGCGCAGTCGCCCCTCCATGGGGGTCATGACAAAACGGCCACTGGCAACCATCATCGGCGATTTTGGCATGATGCTGGGATTGACGAATTCGATGTGATAGCCGCGTTCGGCTTCTAACGGCACTTTGCCACCCAGTTTATTGACCAGTTTGTTGGACCAGACGCCGGTGGCGATCACCACCTCATCGGCCTCAACCATGCCAGTATTCGTCACAACATGGGTGACCTTGCCATTCTTGACGATCGTGTCTTCAACTTCGGCCTTGATAAACTCGCCGCCTTCATTCTCCACATGGGCCATCAGTGCCGTTACATATTTTCCCGGATCACTGATACGGCCATGGTTGGGGCACCGAACGGCAAAGCCAAATCGCCCGGCCATGGCCGGGTCATAATTTGCCAATTGGTCGGCATCCATTTCTTCAAACGGATGGTCACGGTCTTTGCGCATGCGCCAGCCCAATTGATCGGCGTCGTAAACTGCCCGGTCTTTGAAACCAAAAACATAATCGCCGTGGGTGATATATTTTTCTGCCCCGGTTCCTTTGGCGACCGCTGCATGTTGGTCGGCGCAATCGTGCAGCAACAGGGAAAGGCTATCTGCGATTTTGTTGACGCGAGAAATGTTTCCGTTGAGCAGGAATTTGATCAGAAAGGGAATCGCCTTGGGGAAATAGCTCCAGCGCATGAACAGCGGCGCATTGCGGTCGAACAACATGCCTGGAGCTTTTTTCCAAAGGCCGGGCATTGAGACGGGAACAATTGAAGCTGCTGCCAATACCCCGGCATTTCCATAGGATGCACCGGCGGCAGGGCCTGTCTTGTCAATGACCACAACCCGATGTCCAGCCCGTTGCAACCAGATGGCCGTCGACACACCAACAATGCCAGCGCCTACAATGACGACTGTTTTCTTTGGGTTAGATTTCGCCATATGTGCCCGGAAACTTGATCTCATGCATATGATAACTCAACATTGTATACAGCATGGTGTCCAATTTTGTCTACAAGCTATTTGACAATTGTGCGGCCAGTTGTGAAAGGATGTAACCAGAAACGGAGCATGGCAGCAATGAACACAAGTGCAAATTTGGTCTATGAGCAGGTCCGCGAGATGGCTGCCAATTTTGAGTTTAAACCGGCAGAGCGAATCAATGAGAGCGAGTTGTCGAAAAAGCTTGGCGCCAGCCGCACACCGTTGCGCGAGGCGATGAACCGTTTGGCCGCCGAGGGACTATTGGCTTTTGAAGGGGGGCGAGGGTTCTTTTGCCAGCCTCTTAATCCGCAACTTGTGGTGCATCTTTATGAATTGCGTGAGGCACTGGAAGCAGATGCCATTCGCCTGGCCACCGAACGGGCCAGTGATGAGGAGTTAGCGCACTTTCAGCAATATCTCCACGACATTGCCCCGCGATATACCGATAGCGCACCAGCCCGGGAAATTGTCACGCTGGATGAGGAATTTCACCTCAAGATAGCAAATTTGTCAGGCAATCCTGAACTCAAGAACATGATTGAGTTGACCTATGCGCGCATTCGCTATGTGCGGTGGATATCCATGCGTGAAAAAATAGACATCACCCATGCGGCCCATGAAAGCATATTCAAGCCTGTCATCGCCCGTGACCAAGGGCTCGCCGTGGAACTCATGCGTAAGCACATTAAGAAAAGTAATAATGAGGCCATTGAAACTGTGGAAAAAGCATTTTCGCAGCTCTACGTCCCCCGGCACTGAACCAGAAAACGAAAGAATAGACCTATGGCGATGGAATATGGTGGAAAGTCCGTTTATGGAGCCGTGCTCGGCATATTGATGCTGGAAGCGCGTTTCCCACGCATCCACGGTGACATTGGCAATGCCACCACATGGCCCTTTCCCGTGCAGTATCGGGTTGTGAAAGGGGCCAGTCCCGACAAGGTGGTGCGACATGACCCCATGGATCTGGTGGATGATTTTATCGCTGCTGCCCATGAACTTGTTGAAACCGGATGCGATGGAATAACCACCAATTGCGGGTTTCTAGCACTTACCCAGGAAAAAATTTCAAAAGCCATTCCTGTTCCGGTTGCCACGTCCTCGCTCATGCAAATTCCCATGGTGCAAACATTGTTGCCGCCTGGGAAAAAGGTTGCGGTGCTGACGATTTCCAAGGAAACACTCACGCTTGCTCACCTTAAGGCCGCCGGGGTCGCTAACGCGGAAGATATACCCATTTTTGGCACTGACAATGGGCGTGCCTTTACCCGTTCCATCCTTGACGACCATGAGGCCATCGACTTTGCCGCCTGTCGCCAGGACATGATCGATGCGGCAAAGGAAATTGTGCAAACGGACCGGGATATTGGGGCAATCGTATTGGAGTGTACAAATATGGTGCCCTACGCCCATGACGTTAGAAAGGTCACGGGGCTGCCGGTTTTCTCAATCTATTCATTCGTCAATTGGTTTCATCAGGCATTGGTTCCAGACCGGTTTCGGCTGGAGCTTGATGATCCCCGCGCGGGTCTTTTCTGACCCGTTTTTAATTTCCCCTGACCCGTTCTATTCGAAATAGGGCAGGTTCTTGGCTTTGGCGGCGCGCACCCAGGACGGCACAAAGGGCACAATCTTGTCTTGCGACGGCACCATCATCTCAATGAAGCTTGCGCCTTCATGTTCGATTGCTGCGCTCAACACGGATTCAATCTCGTCAGCGGATGTGATGCGCGCGGTTTGAAACCCAAATGCTTCCGCAAGCTTGATATAGTCGACCGCGCCAAAGTCCGTGGACCAGGGTTCGTCCACATCATCGAGCAGGATGGCTTCGCCACGGATCCAGCCAAAAGTGTCATTGCGGGTGAGGATGATGGTGACGTTTTTACCGCTGCGCTTGATCGTTTCCATATCGCCTATGACAAAACCAAACGAGCCATCGCCGGTAAACGATATGACTGGACCATCGCTGGCATAGGAAGCGCCAAGCCCGGCCGGGACGGAATATCCAAGCGCGCCCATGGAGTAATTGGTGATGTATCGGCGTCCAGCCTCTTTGATTGTGAGCAGGGCAGACGGATAAATTGCGCTCACACCCGGTTCGGATGTGACAATGGCGTTGGCTGGCAATATCTTGTCCAGTGCCTGGGTCAGCTTGACCGGCGATACTGTGCCCGCCGGCATTTCAATATTGGAATTAAAGACCTTGTTGAGAGCTTCCACCTTGATCGGGTTGAGGTCCACCGTGTCGCGCTGCAATTTGGGGTGCTCTGTCTTTAGAATTTCCACCATATATTCAAGGCTGGCGCGGGCATCGCCCACCATTCCCACGGCGAGTGGAAAATTGTTACCCACATGGGCTTCGGCGATGTCCAGATGCAGGAATGTCTTGGTCATTGGATCGCCGTATAATTTCCAGTGATCGGTTGCTGCGCTGTCCGTATTTGTGCCGACGAAGAACACCGTATCGGCGTCATGAACATAGCTGTTGGAATATTCCATGCCGCCGCGGCCACCGATGACCCGCAGCGCCAAAGGGTGATTTTCGGGAATTGTGCCCTTGCCGGGGGTCGTTGTTCCCACCGGGATCTGCAACAATTCCGCCAGTTCCAGCAATATTTCAGACGCTTTGGAAATCAGCCCGCCTTGTCCGCACACGATGACCGGCTTCTTGGCTTTCAGCAGGATATCGATGGCTTGACGAATCTTGGAGTGATCAGCGACCGGGCGGTGGGCTGGATAAAACTGATATTCCGGCTCCGCATACAGGTCGTTCACCAGCGCCTCTTCGCCAAAAATATTGATTGGCACACGAATGTGCACAGGGGCAGGCCTTCCCGATGTTGCCACTCGAAAGGCGCGCCGCATGAGAAAGGGAATTTCGCCAGCATTGGTGAAAACAAAGGATTCCTTGCAAATGCTTTGGTACAGGGCGGTTTGATCAACACCCGTCAGACCATGCTTTTTGTCCTGGTTGATGGGAATGTCTGAACTGAAATAGATGATCGGAACAGAGCTAAGATAGGCTTCCGTAATGCCGGGTGTGCAATGGGTGACGCCGGGGCTTGGGGCTTCCAGAACGCAAGGCCGACCTGTGATTTTTGCATAGGATTCAGCGGCATAGGACGCTGTTCTCTCATCACGGGTTAATACAAATTCAATGTTGGAATTGCTCTTCCACTCCTTGTACCAGCCGATTGTTGTTTCACCTGGCAGGCCAAACACATGTTGAACCCCATGCAGTTCCAGCATCCGCAAAATGATCTGAGCGCCGTTTAAGGTCTGGGCCGCTGAAGCTTGCGACATCGTGTTTTCCCACCAATAATTTGTATGACAGTCTGAATACAGAGTAATATGCAAAAAAATCGCAAGGTCAATATTGGGCGTGTTGCCGCCGCAACCCAATGGCGTTTGCGGCTGCGCTAACGGTCAAATTAGGGCAGGCGGCGCGGCTGATTAATGATGGCGAATGGCAGAAAGCTTCTAAGAGCAGGGCTTACAAAGAGCGGGGGCAAGATGGTGCCGCTTACGTGACTCGAACACGTGACCTCCGCATTACGAATGCGATGCTCTACCAGCTGAGCTAAAGCGGCCCTTTACGAATTGGCTAAATTGGACGGCGATTCTCGTCAAGAGCGAATAAAATAAAGCCCGCTCACTGACCTTAGACTGTCAGCAAGCGGGCTATCTCTTCCCGGAGAATTAGTTGAGTTTGGTCTATCGGTTAGAGCAACCGGCGCGGCAGCTGCCGCGATAGTTGCGGTAATAGCGGCTGCGGTGGTGACGGTTGCGACGATAGTGACGTCCGCTGCGGTAATGACGCCCACCACGGAAGTGACGACCACCGCGATAATAGCGTCCGCTGCTGCGGTATCTGCGTTTTCCATAGTGACGATTGCGCGAAATGGAATGCCCTATGATCGCGCCACCAATGAGCGCACCAATGATTGCGCCGCTGTTGTCGTGCCTGTGGCGATAACGCCTGCGCTTGTGCACCGGCACCACCAGTTGGGATGTGTCACTGGAAACCGATTTATTGGTGCGCAGTGGTGCGGCATGTGCGGGAACCATTGCCGTGGCGACAACAGAAAATGCCAGCACAGCAGCAATAAGTGAGGAAAATGGTTTCATGGGACAATACCCTTTCATAAATGTTCAGGCGGCTCGCGCAGAGACGAATTCTCAAAGTGCATCCTGTCTGAACTAATATGCAGATAATTAACCATACGGAACATGAACGCTAGCTGAACGGATACAACTCCTACTCAACATGTGGTGAACACGTGTCATGGCTGGAAGGTATTGCACTGATTTTCCCAAGTCGAAACGAGCCGCGCAGGTGTTGTCTCTCATTTTAACAAAATCAGTCTTCATCTATTCACCGCCAACACGAACGAGCCTTGAAATGCCCATGGGAAGTGTGTTCAGGTGTGCGTGAGGGAATATCGCGTGGTTGGGGGGCCATATGCACGCAACAACTGCGACTTTTTTCAGAATTGTTGGATTTATGAGATTGTTTGGCGCGATTGCAATGCTGTGCGCGGTTTTGGCGTTGGCTGGGTGTTCGTCTTCCGAAAATACGGTGACACGCAACATTCGCGTAATTGCGCAGGCAGAAGTGAATGGGAAAATTGTCGAGGGTTCGGCAGTGATGGGGACGCGCTGGACATCAGACGGTAAAAAACACGGGCGGATGTATATTAAAACCAATGCCGAGGCTGTTGCGTTAGAATTGCCCAATTTGGGTACGGTTTACATCATAAATGCGTATATGACGGATAATCGGCGTACAAATGGTAATTATTGGGCCTTTCAAATACTCGATTCATTCGGGATGAAGGCAAATGGCAAATTGGGCGATTTTCCAAAATTGCGGGCGCTGGAGGGACGTTACCCAGTTCGGCCTATCGGTGGTAACGCAAAACTCCTCCCGCTTATGGTGGCCTTTCGTGATGAAGCCAAGCGCGAGACTTTGTTCGAGGTGAAGCCTGCTGACTTTCCGAGATTGTTTGGGTCGAATGTGCGTTTTAAAGGAATGTGGTTCGAGTTTACGGATGATGCGCCGACCGATAGCGGGTTTCGTGATCGGCTCCCTGTGATGTGGAAAGCCAATCCCAGTTACCGCGAAACGTTCCCTTTGCGGGATGCCAGTGGGAAGCTCATACCTGGGGTTGATAAGGGGTTTCCGCAAAAAGTTGCACCCGGTGATTTTTATAGAAGAGGGTATTGAGTATGGATAAACAAGATGTTCTCTATGCGCTTCTGGCGCTCGATTCTTATAATAGGCATCGCGACAACGATAATCGTAAGATGTCGGAGAAGGATCGCAACGAACTTAGCTCGCAAATTGGAACAGCTACGTTTCAGGAGTCTTCTGATCGTTTTGAAAACGATGAAGAAGCAACGCTCTTGGGCTCTCAGACTGCTGGTTTCAGTGCATCTCATTACAAAATAGACACGACAAAACCGGGTGACGAAGAATCCAGTTTCCAAGATCTGATCTCCTATCGGGGAACGGATTTCAATACCGGTACTCCTGAAGGTCTGTTGGAGCTTCTCACAGATGTCGTCCAAGGACGGCTCACGTCCTTTAATGCGCTTGACCCAGAAACATTTGAACCGCTGAATGCAAAGCTTCAGCCATATTACGCTCAAAAATTCTACGAGTTGATTTCGGGAAACAAAATATTTCCCACGCTTGCCGAGGGCGAGCAAACCAATGAAATTATCCTGACAGGCCATTCGCTTGGTGGCTCTTTAGCGGGGTATGTTGGCTCACTGACGAATGATCAGACAACGATTTTTAACGAAATTCCTTATATCGGCATGGCGCTGAGGACGGCCATTAATACTTTCATAGATCAGAATGTTGAAAACGGTGTTGAAGCCATTATTCAGGCGCTTGAGCAGGTCTTGCAGGGCGAGGTGGCTGATGTTCCTGGTTTTTCATTCACCCCATTTGTAATTCCTG
The DNA here is from genome assembly GCA_937930845.1 of uncultured Rhizobiaceae group bacterium. Classification (GTDB taxonomy): domain Bacteria; phylum Pseudomonadota; class Alphaproteobacteria; order Rhizobiales; family Rhizobiaceae; genus Pseudahrensia. Next base: position 64,227 of record CALHBJ010000007.1, on the reverse strand, counting down.
ATGCTGATTCCATAACATCATTTCGCATGACAGGCGAACTTGCTGCTGGTGCTCGTGCTTTAGGGCCGTTGTTGGGAACAGCGGTCAGTCTTTATGTGCAATCATATACAAAGAAAATTGAGGATTTGGCTGACGCCACTCCGGCCTTGAAATGCCCATGGGAAATGTGTCCACTCGTGCGTGAGGGAATATCGCGTGGTTGGGGGGCCATATGCACGCAACAACTGCGACATTTTTCAGATATCAAAGAAGTATAGGCCCGTGCGCTGGCGGTGAAGCTGCGCGCGGATCCCGTGTTTTCAAAAGGCCAGCAGTCGATTGCGCGGCTATGCTGCATCATACGCGGCTACAGATATTGGCCTGCTGGTTATTTCTGTTCGCACACAATGCAACGGAGAGGAATAAAATGGGAAGGTCGTTCATGATGATGACAGACGCAGAACATCGGGGTTCGCTGGTATGAAATTTCTGAAATTCCTCGGGATTCTTGCGCTTGTGCTGATTGGGCTCCTTATTTGGGCCTATCTTAAGCTGGCCGTTTTCCCTCACAAAGAAGTATTCGCCTGGAAGCAAAAGATGACGATTGCTGTGCAAACACCTGGTGGCCCGGTGCAAGGGGCGTCGGTGTCTTCGGTGTATTGGGGGGAGCACCGAATTAAATCGCAGGGCATGGGATATGATCTTGAGATCAAGGGCGAGGCGGTCGTTCTGGATCTTGGGAACGGGCGTTATTTATTCGCGCTGCTGCGCGGCCCCGGTGGTTCGGAATATGTTGGCTCGGTGGCACCCGCCAGCATTTCGGGAAGCAAAGGACGGGTTATCAATAAGGGTCTGTTCGACGAAGTGGCGACCAAAAAGGGCCGTGCGGCGGGTGTGATTGAAGTTCCAAGGTTCCAGTATCCCCTGCTTGTAACCTTTGACGACGTTTCCAAACCCGAAACTGTGAAGCGCGTGGACCCGGACAACCTCGCTGCCACTTTCGGTCCCGGCTATGCGGTGAAGGCCATAATGCTGGAGATCACCGATGAGCCGGTGACTGAAGGGCCGCTGGAGCAGGTGTTGGGGTGGTTGGTCGATATTTGGCCAAATCGATTGGATGGCGACCGCTTTGGAAATGCCGATTCTAACAAACGGTTCGCAAATTCCTTAAGTGCGAATTCCTTCTCCACGGAGTTAAAGAAGTGACTATTTCTAAAGAACTTTTTTTGGCGATTCTTTCAATGGACGCATACAACCGCGGATATGGTGCAGGCATCTCTGATGGTGAGGGTGCCATGTCTAACGATTTTGCCGTTGCAGATGCGGTTCGTAATGCTGCGAATGACAATACAGTAGTGATTGAAAGAGCTTCTTGATGCCGAAATACGTAGAATTTGCAATCAGCCCCCCGGAGTTTACCTTCGACATCAGTCACGAGGAACGGGTTAGAGGAGGCATCCCCACGAAAGCTTATCGCTTCAACAAGCGCAAAATGACCGAGTTTATCTTCGGCGGGGAACATGGCACCTTTGCCAATCAAAGGGTCAAGGATGCTATCGAAGACCTTGAACCGGGTGTCCATCATTTCTATCCGCTTGAGATGTTCAACAAGGATGGATCACCTGTCGAAGATCAATATTATTGGTTTTTATCCGGTCAGGGGGTGGGAGCAGTCCTGTCCTGGCGGTCAGGTTTCGACGGCCACTGGTGGAAAGCTCATAGTGGCGAGCCCCTGCACGGACTGAAAAGCCACAGTATCGAGACCTATTATCTCAGTCGGTCGGAAGTGACCGGGTATCATCTGTGGGGAAATCTTTTTCATGGGCCACATGCGATCGTGTTTTCCGATGAACTTTGGGAGCGTTTGCAGCCTCTCGATACCAAGAACATGCGGGTCTATTCCAACGTTAAAGTAGTGGATGAGGTGTGGAATGTACGCCGCGAGATCGGCGTCTGGCTCGACTGGATGGACGATAATCTGGAAGACATGGTCAAACACTATCCCCCCCATCTCGAAGCCATACTGCGAGATCAATATGAGTACTATAGCGCCAAGGCGAAGGCGCAAGCTCAATGACAACTCAAACACACCATCTTATCCCTTTGGGAACCCCCTCCCGAATGGAATCGCGAAATCATCAATCCGGATACGGGGCAGAAAATTGGTTTGGATGATGTACGGCGTTTCTTTGAGGATCCCTTGGTGAAGTGTGAACCATATCCTTATCGCCGTTTTTTTGACGCCCCGTTCCCCCACGATAACAGCGAAACCAAGCATGATAAACTGCCGCAGGTTTGGAGCAATTTTCAGAATTTCTGTGGTCAGCAGACTTTTGCTGATCTTGTTGAGGAATTTGAGCCGGGCGTTCATGAACTCATCCCGTTGACCTTCCGCGACACCCGCACGGGGCGGGAGTTCCCCGAACAATTCTTCCTGCTCAACATTCAAACTATGCTCAATTCCGTCGTCCTGGACCATCCAGGCGTTTCTGTGAGGTATATTGGTGAGCGGGCATATTGGAGAGAAGTAAGTCGCCAAACTCCGATGGTTTTTCATCAAAATGTTGTCGCAGGTAAGCATATCTGGCGCGATGGTGGTGCGCGTTTGCGCATTTTCATGTCCGACGAATTCGCCGATGCGTTGGAGAAGTGCATACCAAAGGGTTGGCACAAAGCCAGACATTACGAGACGGTCTGAGGGGGCAAGTTATGGCAGAAGATAATAACAAGGGTCGCCCGGACGGCCTGCCGCTCAACGGCAACACCGATGAGCTGGCAGGGCGTCTGATCATAAAAAATGATGTCAGTTTTAAGAACAAGACACATATTGGCACACTGCCAGCGAATGACAATCAGCCTGTCTGTCGGAGGGCCTTGGCATGACTTTACCAAGTTACGAACCCAAAGATCACAAGCAGGTTTTTGAGATGTCCTACAATGATTTGGACAAGCTCGCTTTCCCGCCGCCGCCAAAGGTTGAGCAGATCATGCGTTATACGCGGGCGCTTGAGGCTGATCCTGAGACAAAAGCAATTTTCACACGTATGGGAAAATGGGGGCTGCCAACCGCAGATGAGTTGGACAAGCTGGACGCCTTTCGGGATGCGTGGGCCGCTGAAAACAATCTGTCTGAAGCCTGCCTGAACGGCTTCTTTGGCGCCAATCTTCTGCTGCGCCGGATTGCTTGGGGACAGATCGATGATCTGGATGATCCAAAAGCGATGGAGTTTCTGAAAGAAGACCAACCGCGCCATGAGATCGGGAAACACTCAAATTTCAGCGTTAAGAACCGCATTGATGAAAACCTTTGGCTGGTCAATTACATCCGCGAGCGCTGCGACTTCTGGCCCTGGCTTGAGGATGACTGGAAACATGCCGGAGACCCTGAACGAGACTATCCCGGCAGCAAGATGTTTATCGAATTTTGGTACGGATACTATGGTCGCAAGTATGGCGTCATCAATCGGGGGCTGCTTGGCAATGCATATGGTGTTCTTCAGGAACTTATAGGCGGCAACCTGCCTGATCTCGATTGCAAAGCTGCCTGGGAATATTTGAACGATCTCTATCCGATTGTTGGCGATCATATCCGGGAGAATCTCGATGTCTGAGACACGCTTTATCCTTGTTGATACAAGGACCTTGATTTCCCTGGCTCAGGCGGGTCTAGAGGGTCTCGATACCCTTCTGATCGGCGGGCAAAGGCCGATCATACTGCGAGATGTTATTGGGGAAGTCCGAGATTCTGGAACACCGATTGTAACTCAAAACACGATCCTGTCCTGGCTGGGCGCATGCCAACATTGGCTTCAAATATAAGTTCCGTCCCGTGACCAAAGCTGGCGAACTCGTTGAGACCGACAAACCAGGCTCGTATTGGGGCGATGCCTGCGGGAGAATAGTGAACCCGCCGCGCGATTATGAAGCAATCTGATGGCGCAGATCACGCCGGGCTGACGACCTGCTCCCAAGATCATACACCGTGAAAAAGACCTCGATATTAGCCGCATAAGACATTCGGCCCCGTCTAGTTATCGTAAGAAAACTAGAAAGTGCCTGGTTTTTCGAAACATTGGTAATGAAGCGGGTATTTGAAAAGAAGGACCAGAGTTGCGAAAGCCAGTTCTGGCTAGATTGAAATCGCGCTGACCTTGATCGGTGGGAATGGAGAACCGGAAATTCCTGCCAAGTTAGACAGCGCGCTCTTGGCGCTGGCGATTCGTATATTTCTTGAAGGCCATGACCAAAAGCGGCGTCAACCAGAGCGCAATGGTCAATATTCCCAATGTTGCTGCGATAGGGCGGGAGAAAAAGCCAAGTGGATCGCCATCAGCCTTGATCATGGATGCCATGAAATTGTCTTCCACCATATTGCCCAGAACGATGCCCAAAATTGCCGGTGCGACGGGAAAGCCATTTTCTTCCATAAGGTAGGCGATGATGCCAAGCACGAGCATCACCGTGATACCGAAAACCGTGTTGTTGATCGCAAATGCACCGACCATGCAAAAAACCAAAATAACCGGCATCAACACGCGGCGCGGAATTTTCAGGATTTGGCGTGACAGCTTGATGGCCCCAAAACCAAGCGGCAGCAGTGCGAGATTGGCGATGAAGAACGCGATGAAAACGGCATAGATGAGTTCGGGACGTTCAATGAACACCATGGGTCCAGGGTTCATGCCTTTCATGTACAGAACGCCGATAACGATAGCAGTGATGGAGTCGCCGGGAATACCAAAGACAATGGCGGGCACCCAGGCCCCTGCCAGACTTGCGTTGTTTGCCGCTCCCGCATCAACCAATCCTTCGGGATGGCCGGTTCCAAATTTTTCCGGCTCTTTGGAGCGTTTCTTGGAAATCGCATAGGTGATCCATGCGGCGATGTCTGCACCCGCACCCGGCAGGATGCCGATCACGGCTCCAAGCGACGAACCGCGAAAAATGTTGATCTTGTATTTGTAAAGAATACTGCCGAGACCCTTGAAAACGCTGCCCACCGGTTGTTGGGGAACGGCAATGGTGGCTCGATTGGAAGCCACATACCGCAGCACTTCGGAGATGGCGAACATACCGATCATTGCCGGAATAAAGCTCACGCCGCCCATAAGCTCGACACTTCCAAAAGTGAATCTCGGAAATCCCGCAGTGCCGTCAATACCAATGGTGGCGATGAACAGACCAATGAAGAGGGAAACAAAGCCCTTCAAAGTAGAGCCGGTCGATATGATAACCGCACAGGAAAGTCCCAGACAGGCGAGCCAGAAATATTCGTAAGAGGAAAACTGGATGGCAAATTCCGCCAGCGCGGGCGCGCTCATGGACAGCACGATGGAGCCGGTCAGACCGCCAATAACCGACGTCACCAAAGCGATGCCCAAAGCGCGTTCAGCAAGCCCTTTCTTGGTCATGGCATAGGTTTCATCGCAATAGGCAGCGGAAGCGGGCGTGCCAGGAATGCGCAGCAACGCGCCGGGAATGTCGCCTGCAAAAATAGCAGTGGCGACTGTTGCGACGATAGCTGCAATGGCTGGAACCGGGTCCATGAAGAATGTGAAGGGTATGAGCAACGCCGTTGCCATGGTTGCTGTCAGGCCCGGAATGGCTCCGACAAAAAGACCAAACAAGGCGGCCAGCAGCATCACACCCAGCGTGTATGGGTCAGCGATAAGGGTGAACGCTTTTAGTACTGTTTCCATGCGCTCCTACCAGGCAATCGGCAGTAGGAGTCCCCACGGCAAAGGCACCAACAGCACTTTTGCAAACAGGGTGTGGATGATGAATGTGGTGGCGAAGGCGACGATAAGGCTCGTAACAAGCGATGTGCCCAATCTCAACAGAAGTACAATCAAGATAAGCAGTGATGTGGGGATGAAACCCAACCAACTCGACGCCAGAATGTAAAAGACGATGCTGGCGAGAAGCAGGGCAACATTGAACACATTGCCACGATCCTGCGCCCAGTCACCGACAGCAACCATTGGCACTGTCTTTCGGGCCAGCCATCCTTTGGCGATCAGGATGCCGCCGCAGACGGCAAAAGCCACGCCCAGCAATATGGGGAAGAGATCAGGCCCATAATCTTGTCCATGCAGACGGGGGAAAGTGCTGGCATATGCGATTTCCGCAATTGCAAACACAATCAAGACGATTCCAAAGATGGCGTCATTGAAGCGCATGGCAGGTCTTTTTAAATTTGAAGTTCTTAGGGCCAGGCCCTTGGGTTCAAGATTCTGGGAATGCTGTGTGAAAAAGCCCGCAGTGTCCAGACCACGGGCCTTTTCGTTAGTTTATGAAATACAGCGGTTTACTATTTAGCCAGGCCGACCGCTTTCATCACACCGCCAAGAGCAGCATCGCTTTCTTCCATCCATGTGGCGAATTCCGCGCCAGGCTTCCAAACCAGACCGAAGCCGCGCCCGTTCATGAACTCTTGGAATTCAGATGATTTGTAGACTTTCTCCAATGCCACGGAGAGTTTCTTTGTGGCTTCGTCCGGCATGCCCTTGGGACCGGCAATGCCGCGCCAGGCTGCCATTTTCCAATCAGACCCGGCTGCTTCTTTCAGTGTAGGCACATCGGGAAACGCACCAAGACGCGCTTCACCCATAACAGCCAAAGACCTTACTTTACCTGCCTTGATCAGGGCAGAAGATTCCACCACCGAAGAGGTTACGACATCCACGCCACCGGCAACCAGTTCCTGCAGCGCAGGAGCTGCACCCTTGGAAGGCACCCATGGAGCTGCATCGGCGGCAGCACCGGCGTCCTGCAACATGCCTGCAAGGGCCAGATGCCAGATACCACCCTGGCCCGTACCAGAACCCTTGTGTTTGCCGGGATTGGCCTTAATGGCGGCGAGGACGTCTTTAGCCGACTTCCACTCGCTGTCCGCGCGCACTTGAATGCCCGCTGAGTCAGCATTGTAAAGTGCGATGGGAGTGTAGTCCTTGCCGGTCAGTTCCGTCAGGCCTGCCCAATGCATCATGCCGATTTCAACTGTTACAACACCAATTGTGTAGCCATCCGCTGGAGCCGTTGCGATGGCTGAGTGACCAACCACGCCGCTACCGCCGGTGCGGTTGACGACATTGACGGGCTGGCCAAGTTCATTCTTCAACAGGCCTGCGATCATGCGGCCGGTCGCGTCAGTGCCACCACCGGCACCCCATGGCACAATCAGTGTGATCGGACGCTCGGGGTATTCGGCATAGGCCTGCATTGTGGTTACAAACGTTGCCGCGCCCACCACAGTGGCGCTAAGCGCAAGAGTTTTCAGTGTTTTCAAAAAGGGCATTATTGGTTCCTCCCATTTACCCGGTTTTGCTGCTTTGAATTTTCAAGGCAGCCTGAATTTATCCATCTGTCTTGTGCATTCATTGCTCATGAGAAGAGCATTCCGCCATTGATGTCGATATTGGCACCGGTGATGAACGCCGCCTGATCCGACGCCAGATACGTCACCACGTTTGCAACATCCTGCGATGTGCCCTCACGCTTAAGCGGCGTGATATTGGCAACGTGAGTGCGAACTTCCGGCTTGGTGAATGTGTTGTGAAAATCCGTATCGATCATGCCGGGGCAAACAGAATTGACACGAATGTCCGGTCCCAGTTCCTTGGCGAGCCCGCGGGTGAACGTCATCACGGCACCTTTGGACGCAGCATAGGCCGTAGCGCCCGGTCCGCCGCCATCGCGACCGGCCTGACTGGCCAAACCAATGATCGATCCACCGTTTTTCATATGTGGCAGCACAGCCTGGGCGGTGCGCATGAACGACGTGGCGTTGAGAGCCATGACATGTTCCCAATGGTCGATGCCCATTTCGGCCAGTGTTTTGCGCGCAACCAACCCGCCCGTGACATGTACGAGAATGTCGATAGAGCCGCCGAATGTTGCGACCGTTTTGTTAATCAATCCAGCAACATCACCTGCTGATGTCATATCGCCCTGCAGGGCAAATGCCTTACCGCCGGCGGCTGTAATATCGGCGGCTGCGCTATCTGCACCCGTCGATGAACTGTGATAATTGATCGCCACCGCGGCACCAAAATGGGCCAGATTGAGAGCGCAAGCCCGGCCAATATCCCTGCCACCTCCGGTCACGACGGCAACTTTACCAGCTAAATCATAGCTTGCTGCTTGCTGCTTATTTGACATTGCCTCTACCCGCTCCACAAAACACATCGCATCGCGAACAACATTAGAGGACTAGCATACTAGTATTGTCAATAGGCCTTTGGACCCGTATTCTTATCCTGTTTGGGAGCGGGGACGTGCCGGGTTTGGCACATCTACCCAATGGATTGAGATTGATTTCACTTCGTGCGAAATCAGGCAAAACGGCCAATAGATTAAGAGAGTTCGAATGCTGGACCTGGTTGAAAATCTGCAGCGACGCACAACAACAGACCTGGTATTCGAGAAACTGCACGATGAAATAGCCACACTTGCAATTCTGCCCGGGGCAAAATTGTCAGAAGTGGAGATCGCACAACGTTTTGGCGTTTCCCGCCAACCGGTCCGGGATGCATTCAATCGTCTCGAAAATCTTGATCTTTTGCTCATTCGCCCGCAGCGGGCGACAGAAGTGCGCGGCTTTTCATTAAAGCGTGTGGCCCATGCGCGCTTCGTCCGCCTCGCGGTCGAGTTGGAAGTCATTGAGCGGGCCTGTTTGGTATGGGATAACGACTGCGTAAAGACCATGAATCAAAACCTGCAATTGCAGGAGCAGGCATTGGAGAGCGGGCAATCTGACCGCTTTCACGCACTGGATTATGATTTCCACAAACTGATCTGCGACCTCGGTGGCTGCCCTTTGGCATTTGAAACAATCGAGGAATGTAAGAAAAAGGTGGACCGGCTGTGCGTGCTCAGTCTGGACCGCAAAAACGAATCTGCAATTTTGTTTGACGACCATCAACGGCTGGCCAGGGCACTGGAACACCGTGCTGGGGGCGACGCAACATCAGTCGCCCGCAAACATTTTTCCCGGCTGGACGATATAATCGCAGAAGTTCACAGCAAGCACTCAAACTATTTCGAATAGCAAGTGAGAGCACCAAGGGGCGTGGGAAAAACGGTGAACCCAGGCACGTGAGCGCGTGTCTCAATCACACAAACCAATCTGTGACCGTTGATTAGATCAGGCCATCAAACGGCAATCTCTTGCGCAAAGGGTCGACTCAATAATCTTTCTCCAGAAAGATACCGATGCTGGTGTCGCCCTCACTGGAAATGGCTCCGCGTGCTGTGATGTTGTCGGTAATGTCGAGGTTTATTGTGGTTTCCGTTTTCTTGCCAACCTGGACGCCCACGTAAACATTGTCATTGATATATTTGCCGGCTTTTACAGCTGTATTACCGTCTTGATCTTGCACGATATCGAGATCATCCAAGCCCACATTTTTGCGAATACCATCCACCAAGCCAGGGTTTTTACCGCCTGTTAATTGCGATGCCACTGCAGCCAATCTGATAATTTGAGCTGGAGAGAGATCCCCAATACCACGTCCGAACAGAATGATTGCGAGAACTTCGTCTTGTGGCAATTCTGGCGAAGATGAAAAGACAACGTCAGGATTCGATACCGGTCCTTTGAGATCAATGTAAGCTTCGATATCGCCAGCCTGAGTTTCAGCCCGTACATTGATAATCGGGTCTAAATCACCCACGAGTGTGATTGCCCCCTCCTTGAGATCAATGCGCTGCCCCAATATGGACAGGCGGCCGCGGCGCAAGGAGAAGCGACCGGTTGGACTTACATTGCTAACGGGGCCGCGAATGCGCACACTGCCACCAAGTTCGGCATCCACTCCACGGCCCCGCACAAAGATTTGGTTTGGCGCATTGATTTTTATGTCCAATTTCAAAATGGCAGGTCTGGCAGTTGGTCGGGTGACAGGCGTAGAACGTTTCAAACGGGCAAGTGTCCGGGTTGTCTTGCGTGACGGGCGAACGTGTTTCACTTCGAGCAAGTCAGAACCATTTGCAAAAGATTCAGGAATGGAAATTTCGGTTCTGCCCAGATCGAGTGTGCCGGACATGAGCGGGTCAACCGCCAAATTGCCCGTAAGTGATAATTTGCCGTCGATCAAAGTGTTGACCGTTTGCCCATCTGTGTAACGGGCCTGATTCAATTGTACACTTATGTTTGCAGGCAGGTTGTCGCTGATTCCAACAGTGCCTGTCGCACTGACCGTGCCGCCTGAAGACAGGCGCGCACTGGCACGGCTGATGGAGAACGTATTGCCGTTCAAACCGGCAATCAGGCCAATATCAGTCAATTTCAGATTGGACAAAGGGTCGGTGAGAGTTGCACCAGAAACAGATGCCAATCCAACGATCTTGGGGTCTGACAACGACCCGCTCATGTTCACGTCAAAACGACCTTGTCCTGATACTGTCGCACCACGACTGGCCAAAGCCGATTGCGCCAAAGTGAGCGGTACACGCCCTTGCGCGTTGAGTGACAGGCCGGTGCCCCTAACAGGCACCCGACCGGATGCGGTGATCTGGATATCTTGGGCATTGCTGGCATTGGACGATGCCAGGTTAACACTGTTGTTTGCGTAAGAACCGTTCACCTTCAGATCTAAAGGCAATACGCCATTTTGTGCCAATTGTGAAAACGACAGTCCGCGTCCGTTCAGATCAAAGCTTGCAATTGGGTTCGCAGATGAACCAGACACTTGAACGGTTCCAGAAAGCGTTCCGGCGGCTTTCGTTTCGGGGCGTATTGCGTTTGCAATCGCCAAGGGCAGGGCATTCAAGGCGACATCTAAGCTCAGTCGATCGCCGACCGTACCAGAAACTGAAACTCTTCCGCTACCTACTGATAATTGTGTGTTGGAAATTTGCACATTGCCATCGTCAATTTCAATTGTGCTAGGCTTGAGCAGACGCGCATCGGTGATGTTTGAGTTGATAGATAGTGTGTCGAGCAAAACAGACGTATTCAGATCAGCCTGTTGTGCTTTGCCTTTGGCTGAAATCCTGGTGTCATTTTGCGCCAAGGCTGCGTTGATGTCGAAGACGGTCGTTTTGCCTTCAGTTTGAACCTGACCAGATAGTGTTCTTATCTCTACGCCAGCGCCTTTAAGTTTCTGTCCATCAAGTTTGGCGCTGATGGAAACTTGTCCGAACATATCCTTCAGCTCTGCATCAATGTCAGCGACACCAATGGAATAGTTTTGGTATTGAAGATCGCGCCCCTTGATATTGAAAGTACCGGATTGTTGCCCACTCTCTTGAGAAAGATCTACCGTGCCATTGATGGCGCCAGATACATCAAGCAATGTCAGTGCAGCTAAGTCGCGAATATCATCAGCTGCTATTTTCAAATTAGCATCAATCAAACCAGATGCATTTCTATCCACGCTTCCATCAATACGTGCGTCGCCCACGTCCGCAACAAAAGCCTGTAGGTTTTGATTTTTGGCGTCAGCGGTGATCTCTCCACGGACATTCACAGGCTTCCCATTGAGCGTTCCGCGCGAAGATATTTTACCCCTCACAAATTCGAAGTCAGTCAAACCATTAAAGGCCAAGGCCAGGTCTTGGATCGGTCTATTGTTCAAAATACCCGATGGCATCGAGACATTGGCGCTTAAGGTTAGAGGGCGTTGATTGCCTTTCACACCAATGTTGGCTGAAATCACACCGCTTCCCTGTGGTGATACATGTGATAGATCAGCGAGGCTCAACAGAGCTTGAATATCGGCCGATGTACTTGAAAAATTACCGTCCAGTTGTGCCTTTAAATTCCTATTTGCCAGCAGCAGACTGTTGAAAGTTACTCCTGCAGCATTTCGCGTCACCTGGCCGGAAAGCATGGTTGTGTCTTCCAATAGACCGCGTGCACTTTCAATCCCCACATCAAGTTGTCGCGTGGTGCCATTGAGCCGTAAGCTAAACCCGCCCGTGAAAAGTTCGACGGTTCCATCTGCACGCAGGTCTGCTCGGCCTTTCAGATCTCTGTCTAACAATGCAGAAAACGCGGCCAAGCGATTGGCATCCAGTTCAAACGATCCGTCGAACACGCCTTTAATAAACGAACCCTTCAAGACGCTCGAAAAAGTCTCGCCTGTCAGTGTCATTTGTCTAAATGTGAGTGCTTGGCTCGTTTCCCAATTGCCATTTCCGCCAAATTTCAGACTTCGGCCAACCGCCTCATTGACCGCCGTGTCCTTGGCCAAAAACCCGTCCAGCAATCCGTCTAATTCGAACGTCAATGCGCGTTTATTGCCGTTCAATCCTTTGACCGTCCCGTTGGTTTTTAGATTGATCGATTGAATAGAAACATCCGTTCCCTTCAAATCTTGAACCGTCAAAACACCGTCCCATGCGTCATTTTTCTCGGCGTCATAATCTAAATTGACGACAGCTTGGGAGACCGTTGTGCCTGCGTCGCCTGTCGGCAAAACGATAGGCGTTCCATCGCTGGATGTAAGCTGCGCTTGAATTTTAAGAGCGCTTAGAAAACCATCAGCCAAACGTCTGGCCTGCATGTTGAACGCGACAGCGCCGCTGTTCACCTGAACAGATTTAACATCCAGACCACCCGCCGCATCAATACGCGCGTCCATCTTGACGGTGCTTTCCAGGCCGAAAAATGCGCGGACGTTTTGTGGCAGAATGGAAGCAATCGGACCACCCGCATCCAACTGCAATTGTGTACCTTCATTGGCGTTTTGCACGCGAAGGTCACCCGATAGAATACGCCTTTGATCGACATCAAAGCGCATATTGACCGTCAGGTCTGATAGGGGTGCGTTGCCATCCAAAGACAGTTGAACAGGCGGCTTACCTTCGATGTTCAAAAGATTGACGAAAATTCCGTTGGCAGGTTCGGCAAGATTTGCGTCCAAAAACAATTTCTGATCGCTGTTGGAATATTTGGCCTTGACGCTCAACACGCCTCCTGGCCCATCAAGGCGTTCAATCGAAAGATTCAAATCCAACGAGCCTGCATCCAATATGATCTTACCTGCGACAGCTGTGTCTGCTGCAAGTCCGAACACATCCTTGCCAAATGAAACGCGAGGTACAGTGAGCTTTTTTAATATAACTGAGACCGGCAATTCGGGCACAGAAAACGAACTGGATTCCGCTGCTGGCAAGCTTTCATCGGGCAAAGCACTGCGCAAATAATCGATGCTTTCCGCTTCCAGTGTATCAATATCAATTTTGCCCAACAGCAGTGCGGAACGATTCCAGGTCAGTTTGGGGCGGTTGATTTTCAGCCAGACACCTTCAGCATCGGATATCGTGATACTCTCAAGTGAAACGTAGGAGGACAGCGTTCCCTTCAAGCCATTCAATCTGATTTTTCGGTTTGGTGAAGAGAGCTTTTCTTCAACATAGCGGGTGAAACTGGATTTCTCGTCTTCCTGCGCATAGCTGACCGAACAGGCGAGCACTGCGAAAATGAAACCACATATGCAGGCAAAGTACCGCATTAAAATGCCTGTCCAATTCCGGCGTAAACCGCAAAAGACGGGTCGCCATTGCCTGGATTGAGAGGCACAGCCACATCAAGCCTAATTGGGCCTAAACTTGTGTAATATCGCAACCCCAAACCAACGCCCACTTTTGCATCCTGCGCAAAATCGACAATTGGATCGTTTCCAACCAGACCCGCATCAACGAAAGCCACAGCGCCGAAGCTGTCATTGAACTTTCTTCGAAATTCCACAGAGCCTTCGATATGTGACGCACCTCCGGTTACGTCTCCATTGCTGTCTTCAACACCTATTCCCTTGAAGGCAAATCCACGAACTGAACTGCCACCACCGGCAGTGAACAACAGATTTGGGGGGGAATCTCTGATGTTAGGCCCCAGCAAAGATCCAAGTTTGAGCCTGCCCGCCAATATGCTTTGCTCTGCCTCATCCACGGCAAAATAGGCTCTGCCTTCAGTTTCAAGTCTTACAGCCGCGTTGTTGAGCTCCCACTCGTAAAAAGGTCTCAGTTTCGCGCTCAAATAATATCCGCTGGTCGGATCAACCTTGCTGTCTCTTTGATCGTATTCCACCTCGCCCTGCAATCCGGTGGTGAAGAGCGTTCTGTTCCCAAAATCATCTTCGAATTCTCCGTAATTGGCAAAAATACCGCCGGAGAAAACGAGTTGATCGGAGTAATAATGTGTCAGGTAGATTGCGCCTCCCACAGATGTTTCGCGAAACGTTTCATTAAACTCACGTTTGCCAAAGATGTTTGTTGTGAGGTCTGTATCTGGTGTAAAAACTCCAGGCTGGACAAAATTGGCACCCAAATAATAGTCAAATTCATCCACATCCAGTGAACCGGAGCCTACGCCTTCCACCTTCGCATCCAACCTCAGGCGTTCAGCTTTTCCGAAAAGATTGCGGTGCAGCCAATAGGCCGACAGTCCCAGCCCATCGACACTGGATAGTGTTGCACCCAATCCAATTTTCCGAAGCTTTCTTTCGCTGACCAATACGTCAATTGGGAGCAATCCATTGGCATCCAATTCTTTGGCTTCAACGATTTTGCGTGTTGAAAATACACCGAGACGGTCGAGGCGTTTTTGAGCGCGTTTGAGATCATCAGGATCGAATTGTTGTCCCGATTTTATTCCGGTCATGTATGCAATGAAATCCGGATCCATCCGATTGGCACCATCAACTGATACATCACCATATTCCGCTCTTGGTCCAGGCTCCATCCGCAGTGTTACATTTAGCTGTTTTGAGGGATGGACAGCGATGGCATTTCGATCGGAGACCTGTGCAAATGGATGCCCTTGTTGCCGCCATTCTTCCCTGGCGAGGCGGGCGGCATTGCGAATTCGTATTGCTTTTGCGGTGCGCCCCGGCGCGAAACCCAGTTCCACCGCATCATCCACCTGGTCTTCCAGGGCGTTGGTCGATGGTGCACGATTAACAAATTCGGCCCTGCCAAACTGATAACGCGGACCAGGTTCGACCATGACCACGATATTTGACCTTTGGGGAAGTTCCGTTCCAATTTTCAATTCAGATGCTTCAATTCCATTCACCAAAATTGAAATGGAACCAGCATAATAGCCTTGGTTGTAGAGGCTGGCCAGAATACGCCTATAGTCGCCCTTTGCGCGCGTAATCAAACCAGAGGTACCGGCAACCGCATCGCTGCGTCCAGCCCAAATCTGCGAGCTGGATTTAATATCTTCAGCTAAATCCTCTAGCGCCACATCGAAAGTTACATCATATCGTCGGGGATCGATAAAACCGGCGTCATCGCCGGCCTGCTCTTCGCATTGGCCGACAAGGCACTTGCCAAAAAGGGTGAAAGCTTGGGCAGATTGCGGATACGAATATGCAGTCGATGCAAGCAACAGCACCGCTAAGCCAGACCTGAACTGCCGACAGCTTTCCAATATCTTTTCTCGTTGAAGCCCACCCGATGGACGATGATGGACAGGTGTTACTTTCTATCTATGTTTTCAATAAGATCAAAGACATATCATTTGACAAGGTGAATATTGATCGGGAAATCGCGCGGGCTGTTGGGGTAGCCGGTCAGCATCAAGGGAAACTGATCATGGCGCACAATATGTCTTCAATGTTCTTGCTGCCTGAGACCAATGCGTTGACAGGCATCGACAAGCCTGAACAACATTGTTTGATATGTCGCGCACGATATAAATTGGAGAAATCATGTCCTGGCTACCGACCCTCATGACCGCAACACCTGAAGAAGGATTTGAACTGGCAATCAAACTGTCCAGAATGGCGGTGAAGAAGACCCAGCCCGATGATGCAGCGCGCACCCGGATGCGGCCAGAATATGCTGAAAATGCAGACAGTCTGACAATGGCTTCCCATGTGGTTGCAGCAAATTTTCAAACCGTGGCGCAAGCCAATAATTACTGGCGCTGACTTCTTCCAATTTGGGTGTGCATCTGGGGTCGGGGCTCGCAACCAAAGTGAGCCTTGGGCTTCACCTGACGGTTGCCGGTCCTAGACCCCGTAAATCTTCTGCGCATTCAGATGTGTTATTTGCGCCTGTTCTGCGGGCGACAGGTGTGAAATGAGCGCACGGGTCATGCCGAGCCAGTCAGGCAAACCGCTGCCCAAATTCACCACGGGCCAGTCGCTTCCCCAAACAATCCGCCCAGGTTCGAAACAGTCAAACACGCGCTCCACCCAGGGCTTTAACGTATCGATATTCGCCGTTCCCACAGAGCAATAGGCGGAAATTCCAGACAGTTTCACACACACATTCGACAATGCAGCAATCTCCGCCAGCTCAACCGACCATGAGTCAAAAGCACCCCCCGCGATATCGGGAACACCGCAATGATTGAGGATGAACATCTGATCATCGCAGTCGCGGACCAGTTCCCGCGCCAG
The DNA here is from genome assembly GCA_937930845.1 of uncultured Rhizobiaceae group bacterium. Classification (GTDB taxonomy): domain Bacteria; phylum Pseudomonadota; class Alphaproteobacteria; order Rhizobiales; family Rhizobiaceae; genus Pseudahrensia. The sequence continues at coordinate 47,890 of CALHBJ010000007.1, read as the reverse complement.
GGGCAATTGACGGGCTAAAACACATATGTCGAATGGCAGCCCAGCTTTGCCAATCTTTCGCAAATTGCGGCGGAAGGGCACGCTTTGAGATAATTCATCCGGCATGACGTGCAAGATTCGCCGAAATCCCACGACCCCCAGTTCGCTGCACTCTTCAAGCCAGGCGTCAAAGCCCGCATCTTCTTCGGGTCGGCAGGAAGCAATCTGTCCCAACACATTTTGGGAACCCACCAATTTTGCCACATGGCGGGCTTCGCTCTTATAATCTTTATCATCCACACCGGCTTCCATGAAAATGGTACCGCTCATACCTTCACCAGCCGTCAGTGCGCTATAGTCTTCCAAAGTGAAATCACAATTGGCGAGTTCGGCTATGTCATCAGTCCACCCATAACCAAAACGGCCATGCCAAATCAGATGCTGATGGGTGTCGATCAAATTCACTTCGCCCATGGCACCGGCACTGTCTCGGCCAACAGGTTTTTTGATTGAAGCGTCGACCAGAATTCGTCAGGAATGGGTGTGTTGAACCAGTCCACAATCTGTTCAAGTTCACCGGCATCACGAGGACCGGGAATAACAGAAGTGATCAGCTTATTGGCAAGCGGGAACTGCAAAGCAGCAGCAGCCAGGGGTATCGAAAACGCATCGGCCACCGCGCCCAGTTTACGAACCCTGTCCACCACATCGGCTGGAGCTTTGGCATAGTTCCACATGTCGCGGCCAACCAGAATGCCGGAATTGAACGGCCCGCCACAAATGATGGAAGTCCCAGCTGCTTCACAGGCGGGAAACAAGCTTTCCATTGGTGTTTGTTCCAGCAGAGTATATCGGCCCGCCAGCAGGAACACGTCCCAGTCACCGATTCTAAGGGCATCTTCACAGACCTGATTTTCGTTGACCCCCAATCCAATTGCTTTGACATCTCCGGCCCGGCGCAGCTCGTCCATGGCGCGATAGCCACCGTCGGTGAGATCTTTAAAGTGACGTACATTTTCCGCGCCGTGCTGGAAAGCGCCAATATCATGGGCCAGCAAAATATCGATCCGGTCCAGACCCAGGCGCTGGAGGCTGTCCTCATAGGCACGCATTATGCCGTCATAGCCATAGTCATAGACCACATGGAAAGGCAGCGGATCATGCATGCCATATTCGATTGGATTGTCCACCGGGCCTGGTTTGAGCAACCGGCCCACCTTATCTGACAAAATATAATCGGAATTGCGCAACAGATCGCCAATCACCCGTTCCGAACGACCAAAACCATACCAGGGTGCGGTATCAAAAAAACCAACTCCGGCACCTTTTGCCGCTTTGATCAAATCGGCCGCCTGCCCGTAATCAAGCTCAACAAAATTACCGCCGAGCGGTGCTCCGCCCAACCCAAGGGTGGGGATCATAAGCTTAGTTTGTCCGACTTGCCGCATTTCCATCAATGTCGTCCTTTTTCACACACCCGCACGACACAAGCCAAAAGGCTGGTTGGTGCCCACGGTTTTAAACACCGCGCCGAAGACGGCGGGCTTTCATCGCTTCATCAGCTTCTGGCGACCCATCGTGGAACGACCCGAACCACTTGTCCAATGGCACCATGCCATCGGCATAATTCACCTCAAAATAGCGGTGGTGCAGATAGTGGGCATAATAGGATGAATCAAAAACCTTATCCTCACCGACAACCACCTGATCAAATCCCGTGTGCCCCTGTGCCGGAGCAACCCCAAGCCGCGAGGCAAGATTGATCATATGAATGGGATGGGCGGGAATAATGAAGAAGATCAAAATCGAGGAAAAATAAATCACATGCTCGATCGGGTGCATGGACAGGCCGGACCATGGACCGGGATTGACATTGCGGTGATGCAATTTGTGGGCAACCCGGTAAAGCGGCGGCCAGTGCAACAGACGGTGTGCAAAGTAAAAGCCCACCTCGTGCACAAATGGCACAAGAAAAAACAGCGCGATAAATGCAACCGGGTTTTCAAACGGACTGATCATGGTGGCATAGCCATTGGCATAGGCCCAAAGCATCAAAACTTCATAAGCGGTCCAGATAGGAACTCCGCTGGCGAGGGTCCAAAACATGTTGTCATAGGTTTGGTTGTTGAAGGTGAAGACGGTGGATTCTTCGCTTGGCCAATTGCGATTATATTTAAACGCCGTGTCCTGCTTGCGCCAAATATAAAGCCAAAGATGCCACCCGCCGAAAACACATATCGCCAAAACAAGATTGCGCAGCAATACCAGACCTGCCCCCAGGAGCGTCAACGTCTCAAACGAATCCAGTGGCGGGGTCACAAAATACCATATGGCGATGGCTGCCAGCGCATAGGGCACGTTCCACGGAAACAAATAACCGGGGAATCCGAAAAACCATTTCAACAATGCTTTGGGTTGCGGGGGCCAGGCAAAAGCAGGCCCATAACTTACCCGCTTGTGAGGCGACCAATAGCCCCGGGAATCTTCGGTTCCAAATTTTGAATCGTCCATATCGTCCCCCGCCATACCAAGGAGCTGATCGGTTTCAACCCCGGGATTTCATAGTCCGCCATGATCATCAAAAAAGATACACAACCACGCGCAGAGTTCAAATGCGGTGCTGGTTTCGTGTCCAGAATACGCGCCGGATCTGTAACAGTGTCCCTTACGTCATCTGCACCGCTGGGCAATTATTGTTAACTTTTTGCTATGGCATTCTCATTTTTTGCGGACTACGCTGACCAAGACAATGACTGGGATGGTTCATTGTCGACATGTTTTGTGGAGGAAATTATTATGCAAATTCGTAAAAAACTACTCAGTGTATCGGTCGCTGCCGGTGCCCTTTCGGCGCTTTCGCCTATCGCCACAGCGGGAGAATTCGATGGTGTTACCGTCAACATTCTCACCCGGCCCGGCTATGTGATTGCCGGTCGTTTGGCTGAACGCGGATTGGAATTCGAAAAAGCAACGGGCGGCAAAATTGTGGTAACCGAAGTGCCATTTGCAGAAATTTTTCCAAAAATTCAAAACGACTGGTCAACCGGAACCAACTCCATTGACGTTGGTGTATTCGCTGCCGGTTGGGGTGTTGAGCTCGACGCTGCCGGATTGCTGGAAGATCTCGACCCCTATGTGGCCAAGGACGACAAGATCGACCTGCCGGACATCGCTCCCTATTTCCGCGAGTTCGGCCAGAAGGTTGGCGGCAAGACAAAACTGCTGATGGTCGATGGCGATTTCCAGATGGTTTACTATCGCAAGGACGTTTTGGAGAAAGCCGGTCTGGCGCCGCCCAAGACCTGGGAGGATTATCTCGATGTTGCCTCCAAAATCCACGGCCAGGACATGAATGGTGATGGCGAAGCCGACTTTGGCTCCTGCATCTTCAAAAAACGCAACGCCCAATCTTATTTTGCGGTTCAGACCTTTGCCGCACCCATTGTCCAAACACAGGGCACCGGCCAGGGTTTCCATTTTGACAACAAAACCATGAAGCCCATCGTCAACAATGCCGGTTGGAGAAAGGCATTTGAGCTTTACAAGGAAACCGGCAAATACGGCCCGCCAGAAGAGCTCAACATGGATATTGGCGATACACGTGCGATTTTCAAAGCGGGTCGCTGTGGCCTTTTGGTGGAATGGGGTGATCCGGGTCCACTTCAACTCGACGATGATGCAAAAGCGGTGAAGGGTCTAATCTACGCCGTCTCCGGTGTTGGCTCCAAAGAAGTTCTGGACCGCGCCACGGGCAAACTGGTTCCCGTGACCAAGGAAACCGCGCCCCATTCAATCGATGGCATTAATTATGCACCATTTGCTGCCTTTGGCGGCTGGGCAGGCGCCATCAACAAAAGGGCAGATCAAAAGAAAAAAGACGCAGCCTATGCGTTCCTTTCTTATATGAACCAGGCTGCTCAATCGAGTATCGACGTGACCATAGGTGCAACGGGCTACAATCCCTATCGCATTTCACAGCTCGCAAGCCCTGATCTGTTCATCAAAGCCGGTATGCCCAAGGAACTCGCCGAAAACTATATCGGCGCGATCAATGGTGCATTGAACAGCCTCAACATGGCGTCAGACATGAAAATCCCCGGTGCCCAAAACTATACGGGCGTTGTGCTGGACACGGAACTGGCGCGCTATCTGGCCGGTGAAATCACCGTCGATGAAGCCTTGCAGAACATCGAAGCTGGCTGGGAAGAAATCACCGAAGACTTCGGTCGTGAAGAGCAGATTAAGGCTCAGGCACTGGCACTTGGCTCTGGCAACTAAAGCCCGGATCCATGTTGCATAGCATCAACAACAACCAGCCGGGGCTTGCTCCGGCTGGTGACCGTTGGCGGGAATGGCTGGATCGCCATTCGGGCACATTCTTCATCGCGCCCGCGGTCACTCTCATTTTGATTTTCGCGATTCTGCCCACCGTCTACTCAATGGTCTTTGCCTTGAGTCGGGTGCGCTTCACCGGCGATGGTCTGAAGTTCCGCTTTGTCGGATTTAGAAATTTCGCCAAACAACTTTTTGGCAGCGATCAGGTTCATTTCCTTGGCAGGACCGAACCCACAAGCATTTTCGGCACCATCGTTTTCGTCGCTGTTACGCTGGCAATATTGTGGTGGCTCTACCGGTCTCTCAAAACATCCACCTGGGTGGCCATGTTGGGCCGCACGATTTCAGCCGCCGCTGGCATCTTCCTCACCTGGCTGCTGGCCGCCTCGTTGTTGTCGGGCAATTCCATCGGCACGCTATATACCACCCTGTTTTACGTTCTGGTGGGATGCGGTGTGCAGTTTATCATTGGAACGGGGCTGGCTTTCCTGTGTTCCCAACCCATTCGGGGCAAAAACTTTTTCCGCGTCATCTTTTTTATTCCCTTAATGGTGACCCCCTTGGGTGTGGGCTACGCCATGAAAATGGTCGCAGATATAACAAAGGGGCCATTCGAACCGATCCTTGGCATATTCGGGCTGTCCACATGGGTCTGGTCGGCAGACGCATGGTCGGCACGGTTCGTCATGATGATCTGCGATTCCTGGCAATGGATTCCGTTCATCTTCATCTGCATGTTAGCCGCGCTCGAAAACGTTCCTCGCGACCATGTTGAAGCCGCCCAGGTGGATGGCGCATCTAGTGTTCACATATTCCGCGAAGTCATCTGGCCCCAGGTCGTGCCTGTCGCCGTGACCGTCTTGCTCATTCGCGCCATTGAGGCTTTCAAGATCATGGACCTGCCCAACATCATGACTGGCGGCGGTCCGGGTTCATCCACGGAATCCATGACCCTGCATTCGGTTTATGTCTGGCGGGCCAATGATATGGGAACCTCCGCCGCCATCGCATATCTGTTGCTTATTCTCACGGTGGTCGTGTGCGCATCCTTCTTCAATTATGTGGTATTGGGTCAATTGCGGAAGGCGCGGGCATGAGCGATGCATCCTTCAAATTCGAGAAACACAATCGCAGCCTCATGCAGCGTTTGTTTGAGCCGCCTGCTGTTGGCAAAATGGCGCCGGTTGCCAAAATCTTTGCCTATTCATTCCTGGCAATTTGGTCTTTGTTTGTGCTGTTTCCAATCTATTGGGTAATCATTACATCGTTCAAGGATGCAGCAGCCGTTAATCAGGGGCCGTTCTACATTCCGTTTGTGGACTTCCAGCCCAACCTTGATGCCTGGCGCGCCCAGTTCAACACTGACCCCTATTGTGATTTTTCATCCATCCTTCGCCAGCTTTACCTGCTGGCCCATAATTCATTCGCATATGTTGTGTCCCCGGTATTTTCGATTGCGCCGATGGAGCCGCAAATCTGTAAGATTTATCTGGCCTTCACCAATTCGGTGGTGATCAGCATCGCCTCAACGCTTTTTTGCGTGGTGGTCGGTTCCATGGCGGCCTATGCGCTGGCGCGCATTCAGTACAAGCCGAAATTCGGCAACATCATGATCTTCATTTTGTTGATCGCAGTGGTGATTCTCGCCACCACCTATGCAGGCATTCCCTGGTGGGCCTCTGCCACTGTGGCCCTGGCTCTGTTCTTCTTTCTCGCACGGGCCTTTGGCCGGCACTTCAAGATGGCGCTTGGCAATGGTGATATTCTGTTCTGGATCATTTCCCAGCGCATTTTGCCGCCCATTGTCGTGGTCATTCCCATCTACGTGATGTTTCAGGCCGTGGGCTTACTGGACACCCATCTGGCATTGATCCTGCTTTATGCGGTTGCCAATTTGCCCATTGTGGTGTGGCTGATGCATGATTTCTTTGCCAATCTACCCATTGAACTGGAAGAATCCGCCCAGCTTGATGGCGCAACTCGAATTGGCATTTTCTGGGATATTGTGTTGCCGCTGACCCGGCCGGGTCTGGCTGCAACCACACTTCTCATTTTGGTATTAAACTGGAACGAATATTTGTTTGCGGTCTTCATCGCCACCGTCAAGGTTCAGACCATGCCCATCATGGTTGCGGCTAAAAACGCAGGCGAAAAGGGTGTGTTTTGGTGGGAGATGTGCGCAATCATCGTAGTGATGATTATTCCCGTCATCATCATGGCAATATTGCTAACGCGGTTTATTTCTCGAGGCGTCCTGCTGGGTGCAGTAAAGGGCTAGGAGTATGGCAGTGGGTGGTTCAAAGGCTTCGGTCAGGTTTGATGCGGTGCAAAAGAGTTTTGGCGCTGTAAAGGTGCTTGAGGAATTCAATCTGGAGGTTGAACCTGGAGAATTTCTCGTTTTGCTTGGGGCGTCCGGTTCGGGAAAAACCACAGCCCTGCGCATCTTGTCGGGACTGGAAACACCGTCTGCAGGCCGGGTCTATATTGGTGACAGCGATGTCACGGAGGTTCTGCCAAAATACCGCGACATCTCCATGGTTTTTCAATCCTATGCACTCTATCCCCACAAGACCGTGGCGGAGAATATTGGGTTTCCACTTAAAGTGCGCAAGGTGCCCAAGGCCGACATAGAAACTGCGATTCTAGATTCAGCCAAACAGGTTCAGCTTGAGGCACTGCTCGACAGATATCCCCGCGAACTATCGGGCGGCCAAAGACAAAGGGTGGCATTGGCACGGGCCATCATCCGACAGCCCTCCGTTTTTCTCATGGACGAACCCCTATCCAATCTGGACGCCAAACTGCGTGGCCATATGAGGGCAGAACTGAAACACATGCAGGGCTCGTTGGGCATTACGACCATCTATGTAACCCATGATCAAATCGAAGCGATGACGCTGGCCCACCGGGTTGCCGTGCTTGAAAAGGGCAAGCTGCAACAGTTGGCAACGCCGGCTGAGATCTACAACAATCCAGCCAATCTTTTCGTTGCCCAGTTTATTGGCTCCCCGGCCATGAATGTCATACATGGCAGTTTGGAGAAAGATCGGTTTTTGACCGATGGCACCAAGGTTAAAACCAATGTCAAAGGGCAAATTCCCCAGGCCGTGCTGGGCGTACGCCCGGAAGATTGCAGCGTCACGCCCCCATCCAAAGGCACATTAACGGGGAAAATCTACACCACGGAACTGATCGGCGACCACACACTGGTAACCGTAAATTGGGGCGCAGATCAGATTGCCGTAAAGGCCCACAAGGATTTCGATGGCAAACAGGGGGATGCCGTTGGGGTCATGCTCCCACCCGACCGTTTGTTCATTTTTGACGCCACATCGGGACAACGTATCCGCTGACCAAATCAGGAGACACGTGTGTCTGTCAGGCTCGAACTCTATAAATCCAGTTTTAGCGACAACGAACAAACGTTGTGCACGATGGGCGAGTTTGTGATTTCCACATTCAAATACCCCTCTGGCATTGAGGCTTTGCGGGTGGCCCATTCCACCGGTGAAATCATCATGCTGCCGTTTAAGGGGCAACAAATCTGGCGGGCCATATTTGGCGGCCGCGACCTGACAATGCAGTCCATGTTTGACGAACCGGTGGATACAACGGTCTATCTGGAGACCTATGGAGCGTTTTTCATTCACTGTGGCCTTACTGGCCTTGGCGCCCCTGGACCAACAGATCAACATCCCCTGCACGGCGAATTGCCCAATGCACCATTTCAGACAGCCTGGCTGGAACTGGACCATGACCGCCAACAGGTAACGGTGGCGGGGTCGTATTGCCACAAGGTGGCCTTCGCCACCAATTACCGGGCCACGGCAAAAACCGTGATGACCGCCGGGTCTGCCCTGCTCGATATTTCTTTATCGGTGGAAAATCTCAAGAAAACACCCATGGACTTAATGTATCTTGCCCACGCCAATTTCAGGCCCGTGGACCATGGCGAATTGCATTATTCGGCCGCCTACGGCCCTCAATCAGTCAAAGTGCGCCAGTCGATACCCGCGCATATTTCACCCAAGCCAGGCTATGTGGAGTTCATCGACAGACTTGCGAAGGAACCCACACTGCACCATGTCCTTGTTCCCGAACTGGGGTTTGACCCGGAAGTCGTTTTTTCCATTGATATGATGGCGGGGGATGACGGGTATGCCCATGCTGTCCAAAAACGCCCGGACGGTACAGCGGACTATATCTGCTACCAGCCCGCCCAGGCTCCAATCTGTATGCGCTGGATTTGTCGCACGCCGGATCAGGACGGTATCGGATTGGCATTTCCCGCCACCTCTGAAGTCGAAGGCTATGCAGCGGAAAAGGCAAAAGGTCAGGTCGTCGAGCTAGCCGGTGGCGAGACCTGGAACATCGATATGCGCATGGGACATTTAGACAAGACGGAAGTTCCGGCAATCTTAAAGCGTATTGCGGAAATTCAGGCCGGATGACCGGCACCCTGTGGCACACACAATAGTGGAGAGACATAAGCCATGCTTGCAACCCGGTTGATGGCTGTTGGCGATATTCGCACCCTTGAAGTCCCCAAACCTGTTCCCGGTCCAGGCGACCTGCTGGTGCAGGTGGAAGCGGCAGGCATTTGCGGCACCGATCGCCATCTCTTCAGGGGTGAATTTCCGTCCAGCCCTGGCACAACCCTGGGCCACGAATTTTCCGGCATTATCGTTGACGGCGCTACAGCCGAACTGCCCCTGGGCACGCGAGTTACCTGCGACCCCAATCATTGGTGCGGCCATTGCGACCAGTGCCGCCGTGGTCGGGTTAATTTATGTACCGGAAACATCGCCACCGGCCTTGGCCGGGATGGTGGGTTCGCTGAGTATTGCGCCTTTCCAGCCATGCGGGCGCACAAACTCCCCGATACACTCAATGCTTTACACGGCGCATTTTGTGAACCGCTTGCCTGTACCTTGCACGGTATGGACATGGGGGCTGCAAAACCTGGCGAACGGATTTTGATCATCGGCGGTGGCGTGATTGGACTTCTGGCTGTTCAACTCGCGCATCTGGCCGGCGGTGAAGTTATGTTGCTGACCAGAAACACATCAAAACAACAACTGGGAAAGTCCCTGGGTGCTGATATTGCCGTGGGGACAGACGCGCAAATGCGTGCGCACTGGCCCGATGGCGCTGACCTTGTGGTGGAATGCGCAGGCGTGGCAGCAACCGTGACCATGGCTCCCGGCCTTGCCCGCACCGGCGGTCGGGTTGTTGTGCTGGGTGTATTGCCAAGCGGTGAGCAGGTGAACATCGAACCCTTTGATCTCCTTTTCCGTGAAGTCCAGATGCATTTCAGTTTTCTCAATCCGTTCACCCACGAACGGGCGGCCCGATTGATCGCTGAGGAGAAGATTGTTGTCGCGCCACTGGTATCGCGAACCATTTCATTGCACGAGGCCGCCGGTGCCATCGCCTCACCCGCCCCGGACGGCGAGGTGCGCGCCATTATTGTTCCGCACCGTTAGAGCGTTTTTCACTCAAGTGGGAACTCTGGGAGGCATATGCCGACCCGGCGTATTGCGCCGCGAAAGGCGAAGCCTGACAGCGTGAGCACAAATATAAATCCAGAGTGATTCAAGCTAAGCTTGAAGCGCTCCAGTGTCGCAGGTTACAACCCGGTCAACCCAAACGCCTGAGACCAGGTGAAAAAAACGGGAGTTGTATGAGTAGGCAATTGGCGGGTAGGCTCACGCAAAGCTCCGGACATTTCCCTTTTCCATCAGGTAGCCCTTTTCAATGAACCCAAACATTTGTGACCGATTGGCCCAAAAACTGTCGCGCATAACGAGCGGCAATTACACGCCATCAGATTTCATCATCGCCGATGCAAAAGATGCCGATATGGGTGGGGGAATCAGCGGATTGGGATTTATGACGGATAAGTCAGGCGCGCAAAAAACGAAGACCGCCGCCGACTACCAGGCATCCATGAAAGAAATGATGGGGTCTGGCCTCGTGGACATCATGTTGACCTCCATGTGGTCAGCTGAAGAACTGCACGCACAAAAGGCCTTCCAGGGAGTAGATGTTACCCCGGCCATTCGGCTCAATGATGCAACCGATATCTGGGGTTACCGTGGCGCAGTTTACCGGGAAAAACCGGCCACCCCGTTTCGAACCGCACGGCTGGAACAGGCCGGAAAGCTATGCGCCCTGGGCCTGTATGCCATCACGTTCTACAATGACCGCGACCGGGATGTGGCGGCATTGAATGCCTACCGGGATTTTCGTGAACAGGCCCACGCGGCCGGGATGCTGCACTTTCTGGAAGTCTTTAACCCGGCGTTCGAAATCCATACGGGTGGCGAAGACCTGGACACATTTGTCAATGATTCGATCGTCCGGTGTCTGGCCGGTGTGGCAAAATCCGAACGCCCCCTGTTTTTGAAAATGCAATATAACGGCGCGCGGGCCATGTCGGAACTGGCCTCTTTTGATCCCGCCAATCTGGTTGTGGGTGTTTTGGGAGGCGCGGCAGGAACCACACGCGACACGTTTGAATTGGTCGCTCAAACCGAAAGGTTTGGGGGGAAAGTCGCCCTGTTTGGCCGAAAGATTTATGGCGCAGAACATGCCGTGGAATTGGTCCGGCTGATGCGGTCGGTCATCGAAGATCGGTTGAGCACGGTTGAGGCGGTAAGAATCTACCATGACACACTTACCAAAAATGACCTTGTTCCAGCCCGCGCGCTTAAAGACGATATTGTCGTAACCGATGCTGTATTAGTTCCCGAGGCCGAATGAACCAAGCCGATCAACACAGGAACGCCAGACGCGGCATTGTGACAGGCGGCACGTGGTGCGCCGATCACAACAAGCTGGTTGAGAATTGGCCAGATGAGGAAGGTCTGGTCAAAATTCTTGGCGAAGAAGTTCGTGGCGGCGGGTCAGCCTGCAATCTGGCAATAGACATGAAGCGGCTTGACCCTGACCTGCCAGTGGCAACAATGGGATTGTTGGGGGACGATGCCGATGGTCAGCTGCTGTTGCAGCAGGCGGCATCAGAAAAGCTGGATCATTCCAAGCTCACCATTCTGGTCGGTCATCGCACCACATTTACCGATGCCTTTACATCACAAGACTCGGCCCGGCGAACTCATCTGTTTCACCCAGGTGTCAGCGAAACACTGAACCCAACGCATTTCAATTTCTCCGATACACAGGCGCAGATATTGCATCTGGGATTACCAGGCATCCATGCGCAGATGGACAGCCCTTGGGAGGGCGACGCAAATGGCTGGGTCACCGTTTTAAAAAATGCCAAAAGGGCCGGGCTCAAAACCAATCTGGAACTGTGTTCCATCGCCCCCGATCAGCTTAGAGAACTGGTTGTGCCCTGCCTGGAACAGCTGAATTATTTGATTGTGAATGACTATGAAATAGCAGCGGTTGCGGGCAAGCCCACTGACCATGGACAGGAAACCAATCTGGAAGCCTGTATCGCAAACGCGCATTTGGTTCTGTCGTCCTCATCCCTCGACCTGGTTATTGTTCATTTTCCGCATGGGGCGGTGGCCATCACCGCCCAGGGTGATCAAGTCACCTGCCCTTCCGTCAACATGCCAACAGACAAAATTGCCGGCACAAATGGCGCGGGAGATGCATTTGCAGCCGGTGCGCTCTATGGCTTGCATCAAAACTGGGAACTTGATGAAACGCTCAATCTCGCCCACGCTTCGGCTGCCGCATCCATGCGACATATTGGAACAACTGATGCTCTGACGGGTTGGGCCGATTGCCTGCAACTGGCCAATCAATACGGATGGCGCAACCCATTGGCTTGACGCTCCGCCGTTACAGCCCCATCTGAATGCGTCCAAGATCAGTCAAATCATTCAGCGTGGCGCGGTCTTTGAAATCCACCTCATAGTCTTCTGCAGCGAAATCCGGCGCGCTCTTTCCAGCCAGAAAGTGTGCCGCCTGCTTGTGAATATAGGCTTCATTTTTGGCGCATTTCGGTGAGGCCCCGATGTAGATCACATTGGCAAACTCAATCCCCTGGTGGTGATCGGCAACCGAATGAATAATATCCGGGTGCCACCACACCGTATCACCCGGCTCCACCAGCGGAATTGACACAAGGCCTTCGAGAATGTCGCCATGCCATTGTGGTTTTGCAGACAATGCCCGTCCCGGCTCCGCGCCGCAAAGATCATCGTCAGGCACATCATCTTGAAGCGCGCGCAAGAGGAAATATCCAATGCCCCGCGTCGAAGGGATCAGACTGAGTGTACCATCATTTGGCCCCTGGGCGGTTAGAGCCGTCCACCCTTGAAAGGTTCTGAACATAGAACATACGGCAGGTGAGGAAAATTCGCGCGTCTGGGTTCTGAATGTGGCCTTCCATGGGTCATAGCCCTGCCCGGCCCCATTGAATATTGCGCCATAGATGCGTTGATAAGCAGGGTCGAGCCAACGCTCATAGGAGCCGGAATCCATATGGGGCGACAGTCCAAGGGTCTTGTCACCGGGTTCGCGGCGGCGTGTACGGTCCGCATATGAATAGTCTTGGTCGGGGTCAAACTCATCACCCATTGGACCTGCAACATCCCACAGGTGATTGAGAAACTGTTTGGTGCGCGCCATGCTCTCAGCCTGACGCGCCATGACCTGGGGTTTTGACCAATACAGGCCAAAGATTTGTGGGCGGCCCGATTGTAATGCGCTGAAATATTTGTCCAGCCCCGCCTTTTCTTCTGCCTTTTTCAGATAGTCGTTTTGAGCGATATAAGCACCCAGTTCAGCATTCCAGTCTTCCACCTGTTGTCTTGGAAAAACACCGCGAACAATTACCGCGCCGCGGGACCGGATCTCCTCGCGAAGCCCCTGGGACACATTCCCGCTGGCCACGTTATGATAGCTGACCTGCGGAATGACCGCACGGCCCCGTTCAGCCAGTTCGCGTATCTCTTCAACGTCACGCCGGGTCTGTTCCTGAATGATTGAAAATGCGGCTGTCACGTCTTGCTGGCTGCGCAATTGTTTCTTTGTCTGCTGGATATACGCCCGGATTTTGTCATCCATTTCGATCACTCCACAATGAGACTGTCCCAAGATTTTCAACCCACGGCGGGTATTTCGTCAATCAATCAATTGCTGGATCATGGGCAACCCCAAAGGCGCTTGGGTCAGTTTGACAACAAAAAAGGGCGCCCGTTAAGGCGCCCTTTCATATTTGATATCAGTTCAGTGACTATTCACGGTTGCCCATGAACTGAAGCAGGAACATGAACATGTTCACAAAATTCAGGTAGAGGCTCAACGCGCCCATAATGGACGATTTGGCCACCATTTCGGCATTGCCTGCAACAGCGTCATAGGTGTTTTTCAAACGCTGTGTGTCATAGGCGGTAAGGCCTGCAAAAATCAAAACACCGATCACATTGATCGCAAACGCAAGCGCGCCGGACTGCATGAACAGGTTCAACAGCGACGCAATGATGAGGCCGAACAGACCCATCATCAGGAATGTACCCATGCCCGAAAGGCTGCGCTTGGTTGTGTAGCCGTAAAGGCTCAGCGCACCAAACGAAAGGGCTGTGACACCGAATGTCTGGACAATGCTTGGAATGTTAAACACCATGAAGATCCACGACATGGAAATGCCCATCACCGCAGCGAAGGCATAAAATGTCATGGTGGCCGCGCTCTGCGACAGCTTGTTGATGCCAAAGGAAATGACCATCACAAACGCCAGGGGCGCAAGCATGATCACCCATTTCAGCGGGCTGTTGTAAAGTACGTTTGCAACGGCAGGATTGCTGGCTGCCCAGGTAGCCATGCCAAAGGCCGCAACAGCTGTTACGCCAATGGCGGTTGCCATATAATTATAGATGCCCAGCATATAGCTGCGCAGGCCCTGATCCATTTCGGCAGATGAGCGGACTTGTGCATCCGTACGTGCCTGAAACTGTTCTCTGTAGTCAGCCATAAAACTTCCTCTTAAGTGTAATGTCCCGATCCTAAACTCAATTAAGAGATGTTCGCCGGGACGGCAGGTTGACGAGAATTAGCCGCAAACTCCCATGTATGCAGCTTCTGGCGTAATATGTGCATAAATTGAAGCAGGTTCAAGGCCTTGTTGAACAACACACCTGCCCAGTGATGCCTTCATAACCCGAATAACTTCATATGCTTAATAAAATCCATCCATTTCCTATAGCTCGCGCAGCACAGGTGCGGCTTTTTGACCAAGCACACGCCACGTGCCCACAAGGCCGAAGCCAACAGTCAAAATCAACGCAACCACCACCGTCAGCACGCCCACCTGGGGCAAAATGGTGAACGTGAACCCCATAATAATGCTGATCACAAACCAGGCAGCCAAACCCCCTGCTGCCAGGGCAAAAATGGCCGTTGCCAGGCCCAGCAATGTATATTCCAAGACGAAAGCACCAATCAGCGTTCGCCGCGTGGCGCCCAATGTCTTGAGCACCACAGCATCATGAACCCTGGCGCTGTTGCCTGCCGCCAGTGCCCCCCCCAGCACCAGAACTGATGCAGCAAGTGCCAGCAATGCCGCCGCCCGTATTGCGGTGGCCAATTGGCCAATCAGCCCGTTGACGGTGTTTAGCGCATCGCGCACACGAACAGTCGTTACTGTGGGGAACTTGTTGGTGAGTGCCTTGAGAATTTCGCCATCGCGCTGTGTTTGTTGCGCCGTTTCTGCCCCGGTCAGACCAGAGGCCTTGCCCACGCGCAGTGTCGCCAGATAGGCGTGGGGGGCACCAGCAAACGTATTGGGCGAGAAGACCATGACGAAATTCATCGACATGGATTGCCATTCTACATTGCGCAGATTGGCGACCTTGGCCGAAATGTTGCGCCCCAAAACATTGACAACAATCTCATCGCCAATCTTCACGCCAACCTCATCGGCTTCTTCGGCAGAAAATGAAATGAGATTTTCACCCGCATGATCTTCGGCCCACCATTCACCTTCCTGAAGGCTTGAATTTTCCGGCTTGGTGGCCGCGTAGGTGACACCCCTGTCCCCCCGTAGCACCCATTCCCCGCCTTCCTTCACCTTGATTTTCGAGGCGGGAATGTCGTTGATCGAGATTATGCGCCCACGCAACATAGGTGAAGACTGCAGTTTCCCCTCTGGCGCGATCTCTTTCACACTGGCCTTGAAGGCTTCAAACTCGCTTGATTGCACATCAACAAAAAAGAAATCTGGCGCTTCCTTGGGAATATTGGAGGAGATCTGATTGCGCAGATTCCCATCAATCATGGCCAGCGCCACCAACAGCGCCAAGCCCAGCCCAAGTGACAAGACGACAGACGGGGTTAACGCCCCGGGCCGGTGAATATTGCCTATGGCCAGCCTCAGCGGTGTGGACCTGACCTGAGGTGCCCGGCGCGCCAGATATTGAATTCCCCGCGATACCCCACGCAACAGGACAAATGCCACGCCAATGCCGCCAATGAATGTGATGGCAACCCGCTTGTCACCCGCCTGCCAAACGGCCAGCGCCACAAGGGCTGCAACAACCACGGCCGTGGCGACCACATAGACCGCCCGCGGCCAGGATGCATCATCGCGACCGGCGTTTCTAAACAGTGCCGTGGCCGGCACATCGCGCGCCTGTCCCAGGGGCCAAAGCGCAAACGCCAGCGCGGTCAGCAGCCCATAGGCAGTGGCCGACACAAGGGCGCCAGGGTGCAAAGCCGACGTATCACCAACCGGCAACAACCCCGCCAAAGCGATACTGGCAAAAAATGGCAATGCGGCACCAATTGCCAAACCAATCACAATGCCTGCCAGCGCCAGCAGGAGAATTTGAATGAGGTATACGGAAAAAACAAAGCGCGCCGGCGCACCAAGACTTTTAAACGACGCTATGACATGGCCCTTGGTATCAAGATAGGCACGCACCGCATTGGCCACCCCAACACCGCCCACAATAAGTGCGGTCAAACCAACCAGGGTGAGAAATTGCGAAAACCGCTCCACATTGCGCGTCAGTGCAGGAGCCGCATTTGTGCGCGCGCGAATGCGCCATCCCGCCTGGGGAAACGCCTCATTTGCCCCAGCAATGGTCGTGCGCAAATTGGCCTGCGAACCGTCAAACAAATCCACCCGCGTGGTCCAGTTGACCAGTGATCCGGGGCGCACAAGTTGTGCCTTGTCGAGCAATCCACGAGAAATCAACACCCTTGGACCTACGGTAAATCCGTCACTGACACGATCCGGCTCTTCTGTAATGGTTCCTAGAATTTTCACCTCAGCGGAGCCAATCAACAACGTGTCACCCACGCCGATGCCCAACCGCGCCAGCAGGACCGAATCAACCAGTGCGCCCTTGTCGGCCTTCACATCTGAAAGCAATCCGGCCGGTTCACTCTTGAGAGCACCAACCAGTGGCCACGCCTGATCAACAGCCTTCAGCTCAATCAATGATTGGTCTGTGCCTCCAGGCAGCCGCCCCATGGCCCGAAGGGTCGCCGCTTCACTGATTGTTCCGGTTTTCAAAACCCATTGACGTTCTTCGTCATTCAACTGCCGATGAACGGTTCGAAAGGACAAATCACCACCAAGCAGGGTTTCCCCTTCCTGTTGAATGCCACTGGTGATCGACAAGGCAACCGCATTGACCCCGGAGATTGCCGCAACACCAAGCGCGATGCAGGCAAGGAACACATAAAATCCAGACAAGCCCCCGCGCAATTCACGCAAGGCAAATCG
This sequence comes from uncultured Rhizobiaceae group bacterium, assembly GCA_937930845.1. GTDB lineage: Bacteria > Pseudomonadota > Alphaproteobacteria > Rhizobiales > Rhizobiaceae > Pseudahrensia. The sequence goes on along the minus strand of CALHBJ010000007.1, from coordinate 30,867 downwards.
CAAAGCCAGCACAAGGCCCGCACTGCCAGATGCCGCTGCCGGGGCTGATTCCCGGGGTATCACTGACCCTGCCTGTGCAACACTCATGCCACGGCCTGCCGCACGGTTTGGCCTTCAATTTCACCGGCACGAACCCGCAGCATGATATCGCATTGTTCCGCCAGTGACGGATCATGGGTCACCAGCACAAGCGTGGTGCCGCGTTCGCGTTGCTTATTGAACAGCAAATCTGCAACCTGCTGGCCCGTATCACCGTCGAGATTGCCGGTCGGTTCATCTGCCACAAGTATTTTGGGGTCGGGCGCAAGTGCCCGGGCCATCGCCACACGCTGTTGCTCACCGCCAGACATTTGTGAAGGATAATGGCTCAGGCGGTCCCCCAGTCCAACCGCCTCCAATTCAACTTGGGCCTTTTCAAACGCGCCTGGATCACCCGCCAGTTCCAGCGGCACGGCCACATTTTCCAATGCAGTCATATTGGGAATGAGGTGGAAAGACTGAAATACAATGCCAATATTGCGACCACGAAAGGCTGCAAGGCCATCTTCGTCCAGTCGTGAAAAATCTTCACCGGCCAGAACAACCTTACCGGAATCGACCCGTTCAAGCCCGGCCATGACCATGAGAAGTGTCGACTTCCCCGAACCCGATGGCCCAACAATACCCACGGACTTACCCGCCGCCACCTGCAACGACATACCCCGCAAAACATGCACCTGGGAGGCACCATCCCCAAGGGTAAGATTGACGTCCTGCAGTTCAATGACAGGCACTTGCCCGGGGGTTGTCATGGTCGCAATCGCTTTCTGTTAGCCATTTGGCCGTTTATGTGCACCTTGTGTGCCACGACGCAATAAGGCCATCATGGTTCCTAGAATGCGTTTGATATGGATTTTGTGGAGCCAATGTCAAAGTGGAAACGGTAAAGTATTGTAAAGTGGGCGTGCGTCAATTTGTAATGGGCCTGCTGATCGCAGCGTTCAGCCTAATCGCATGGCCTGCAACATCCTCGTTTGCCGAGGAGGCCAGACCCAGTGTTGTCATAGTGGGTGACAGTCTCACCGCTGGCTATCAATTGCCCCCCGGTGAAGGTTTTCCCGATAAATTGCAGCAGGCCGTCACAGCCCGCGGCATCGGCCTTGATATCATCGGCGCCGGAGTTTCCGGCGACACCACAAGTGGCGGATTAGCCAGGCTCGACTGGTCTGTGCCCGAAGGCACCGACGGCGTGATTATTGAACTGGGTGCCAATGATGCATTGCGCGGCCTCCCGCCTGAAACCACCCGCGCAAATCTGGAAAAGATGATCGCAAGACTGAAAGAACGGGGCATTGCCGTCATGCTGGTGGGCATGTTTGCACCCCCCAATATGGGTGCGGATTACGAGGCCAAGTTTAACAAGATCTACCCGCAATTGGCAGCAAAACACGAATTGCCGTTCTACCCGTTCTTTCTCGATGGAGTGGCGGCTGAACCTGCGCTCAACCTGGAAGATGGAATCCACCCCAATGAGGCGGGAATCGCAGTTATTGTGGAGCGGTTTCTTCCCGCATTTGAAGCTTTCATTGAAGAATTGATGCCTGCTCCCTGAACCGGAATGCCATGGCCCGGTCTTGACGTCACTTGTCTTCTGGAGGACGCTTGAACCTCTAGGGGCATGAGCGTGCAAGGTAATTCCAATTCTCCCGATTTAGGGAGAGCGTGGCGCTTCTGCATGCAGCGCAGAGGTGCCCAATGACAAATAAATCTTCACAACACCAATCACTGAAAAACCGTAAGGATATCATTGTGGCAGATGACGAGGAATTGTCCCTCGCCATTTCTACAGCTGTCGAATTTGATCGCGCCGCTGATCCAACAATCAAACCCGGCATGATGGAACGTGCGCCCGCACCCCGCGAGCGCCAGCAATATACGATCCGCAAAACTTTGCTGGAAGATGATCGCAGCGATCCCAATGCGTATGAACGAATTATTGGCGAGAATAATCTCACATCGGTAAATTTCCTAAGCCGCGGCATCAAGGCAGCCAATGCCGTTTGCCGGATCAAAGTGCCATCCAGATCAGGCGGCTGGCATGGCACCGGATTTCTGATCGGCCCGGAATTGCTGATGACCAATAATCACGTCCTTTCATCCAGCGCCGAGGCTGCCCAGGCCGAAGCTGAATTTGGATATGAACATGACAGCGAGGGCGCATTGCAAACTCCGGTCAGGTTCAACCTGTCACCCCATGATATCTTTTTCACCAGCATTGATCTTGATGTGACGCTCGTATCAGTGGTTCCCTTTTCCGAACACGGCGCGCCGCTGGAACGGTATGGCCATCTGCCGCTGCTGCCCCTGTCGGGAAAAGGCGTATCGGGGGAATGGGTGACAATCTGCCAACATCCCGGCGGGCGCCCAAAACAAATGACGATTCGCAAAAGCCAGATCATCAAGCTCAGCGACGCCCACAAAATTGATCTAAGCAAGTTCATTCACTACACCACCGACACATTGCCAGGCTCATCCGGCGCACCGGTACTCAACGACCAATGGCAGGTGGTCGCCATTCATCACAAAGCCATATTGGCACCCGGTGCGGAAAACCGGGCCAAATTTGATCGCGGTGAAAAGGCCAAATGGGCCGGCAATGAGGGCGTTCGAATAAGCGCAATCTCAAAACTCCTGGAAAGCGAGCGCTTTTCCAATCCCCATGCCGCCAAGGCTCTGGACAGAATTGAACGGGCACTGGGTGTGCCATCCATACTTCCCGTGCGCGAACATGGTGGCGCGGAGCTTGACCAGTTTGAACGCGACCGCTCCCCCCACAAGCCGCAAAAGTGGAAAGACTGGAAGCCCATGAAACTGGGTTATGATCCTAAATTCTTTAAGGATCATCCGCTGGATCTAAAGACCATTCTTTCCAATCAGATCAACCACGCCGCACCAACGAAATCCGGTGGTGATCCCATATTAGACTACCTGCACTTCTCCTGTGTGGTGCATAACGAACGCAAATTTCCCATCATCACCGCTGTAAACATAAAAGGGGATTCGCTGGTTCACCCTGGCAAACGCGCAGGGAAATTTCGTGTCGATATTCGCATGGACGAAGAATTCCAGCCCCATGATACATTCTATGAAAGAAAACTGGGGGATGATCCGGTTCAGTTCAGCAGGGGCCATATGGTCCGTCGGTTTGATCCCTGCTGGGGCACCAAGGACGAGGCCCGCATTGCTGAGGACCACACATTCCACTATTCCAACGCCGCACCCCAGGTGCAGGCACTTAACGGTGGCGTATGGCTGAACATTGAGGATTATGTATTACGCCGCGCTCAGGCCGGGCAAAGACGGGTAACCGTATTTACCGGCCCGATTTTCCGCGATCACGACCCGATCTATGGCAAAAATCGCGACGATGGTCCCTGGCAAATTCCATTGAGCTTCTGGAAAGTGGCAGTCATCGAGAAGGAAGAGGGAATTGCAGCCACGGCATTCATTCGAGGCCAAACCAAACTCGTGCAGGCGCTTTATGAATCCCGCGTGTTCACCAATCTAAGACAGCATTCCCTGGCACGTCTCCAATCGGATCATCTGCAAGTCACGATCGCCGCAGTGGAAGAAGAAACCGGATTGGACTTTTCTGCACTGCGCCCCTTTGATGCAATCAATGCGCTTGAATCCACACGCCATACCCGCTTCGTCTTTGGAGAGGATGACATCATATTGTGAGAGGCGGGCAGTTCAGGCGGGCACAATTTGTCCGTCATAGGCAAAAACACGGCCCGTATCAGCAGCAGTAAGTCTGTCAAGAACACGCAACATCTCGCCAGTTGCTTTAGGTGCTGTGAACAATTTCCCCTCAGCCACATTGCGCTGGAACGGCTTTGAAAGCTCGGTATCCACCGTGCCGGGATGCAGACCCACGACCACCCCTTGGGGCCATCGCCGCGCATGTTCAATGCTGGCTGTGCGCAATATCTGATTAAGCGCCGCCTTCGCTGCGCGATACCCGTACCACCCGCCGATTTGATTGTCAGATATCGACCCAACCCGGGCAGAAAGGGCCGCGAACACGGTTTTTTTGTCCCGGCGCATCAGTGGCAAGAATGATTTGGCCACCAGTGCCGGGCCAAATGCATTGATGCGAAACACTTTCTCCAATGCCCCATCTTCCAGATTTCGCAAGGACTTTTCCGGCCCGATTTCCCCATCGCGGTGCAACAAACCTGTTGCTACGATGACCAGATCAAGCGGTCCGTCCTGAGCGACAATTCCGGCCACCTGGGAAATGGAAGTGGGAGTCTCATAGTCGATAACCCCGCCCACCAGCTTGGTATTTTCAAACGGAATTACACCCCGGCGGGACAGGCAATGGACTCGCTCAACCTGTTCCTGGTCTACCAAATGGCGCACAAAGGCTTCCCCAATGCCGCCGCTGGCCCCAATAACCACGCAATTTGTTTTTGTCCAAAGGGTGTCTGGCAGGGTCATTCGCTCAGCGTCAGACGAACCAAAAGGTCTTTTGCATCGATCTGATCGCCACGTTCGACGAGTATATCCGCCACGACCCCGGCGGCTTCCGCATGCAATGCAGTCTCCATCTTCATCGCTTCAATGGATAAAACCACGTCTCCCGCGGCAACCTCTTGTCCGGCTTCCACCATGATCGATGACACCACGCCCGGCATGGGCGCGCCCACCTGGGCCGGATTATTGATCTCAGCCTTGGGCCGGTCGACAACAGCATCGGCGCCATTATGGCGGTCTGGCACACGGGCGCGGCGCGGCTGTCCGTTCAGTTCAAAGAAGACGGTAACCATCCCCTGCTTGTCCATTTCAGATACCGCAAGACAGCGAACAACCAGGGTCTTGCCCTGTTCAATCTCCACCATGATTTCATCACCCGGCTTCATTCCATAGAAATAGACAGGTGTGGGAAGTGCGGACATGGGCCCAAAATTAGCGCGGGCGCGGGCAAAATCTGTAAAGACCTTTGGATACATCAAGTAGGAAGCGAAATCCTGATCCGTGATTTCCTTTTCCAGTTCCCCTTCAATTTTGGTGCGCAGGGATGGCAGATCCGCCGGCTCCATCAGCGCACCCACCCGGTCTGTCAGTGGTTTTTGATCCTTGAGCACCTTCTTCTGGAACGCTTCAGGCCATCCCTGGGGCGGAAATCCCAAATCGCCCCGCATCATGGAAACCACAGATTCCGGGAACGAGACATCAACGTCGGGATCCTCGACCTCCTTGCGGGTCAAGCCTTGCGACACCATCATAAGCGCCATGTCACCAACGACCTTTGAAGAGGGCGTTACCTTGGTAATATTGCCCACAATATCGTTGACCTCAGCATAGGCTTTGGAAACCGTATTCCATTTGGAAGCCAGCCCAAGAGACCGTGCCTGCTCCTTAAGATTGGTATATTGGCCGCCCGGCATTTCATGCAGATAAACCTCCGAGGCCGGAGATTTCACGTCACTTTCAAAGGCCACATATTGGGCCCGAGCGGATTCCCAATAAAGCGAGATTTCGCGAATAGCGTCCGCATCCAATCCGGGATCACGATCGCTGCCGCGCAAGGCTTCCACAATGGACCCAAGACACGGCTGCGATGTGCTGCCGGAAAGGGCATCCATCGCCGCATCCACCGCATCCACTCCGGATTCAACTGCAGCCAATACGGTCGCCGCCGATATGCCAGACGTATCATGGGTATGGAAATGTATTGGCAGATCGGTCACATCCCGCAGGGCGGGAAACAATTGACGTGCCGAGGCAGGCTTCATCAGACCGGCCATGTCTTTGATAGCAATAATATGCGCACCTGCATTATGCAGCTCTTCGGCCAGTTTCAGGTAATATTGAAGCGTGTATTGGGTTTCGCTGGCATTGGTCAGATCGCCGGAATAACAAATCGTACCCTCACACAATTTGCCGCTGTCAATCACCGCATCCATGCACACTCGCATGTTTTCAACCCAGTTCAGCGAATCGAACACGCGGAACAAATCCACACCACCTGATGCGGCTTCCTTCACCCAGGCCTGAACCACATTGTCGGGATATCCGGTATAGCCCACACCATTGGAGCCACGGACCAGCGCTTGCAGCAATAAGTTGGGCGCCCGCTCACGGATTTGCGCCAGCCGCTCCCATGGGTCTTCAGTCAAAAAGCGCATGGCAACATCAAATGTCGCACCGCCCCAACATTCCAGGGAAAGCAGTTGAGGCAATGCCTTGGCATAGGCCCCAGCCACAGCGGCAATATCATGGGTGCGCATGCGGGTCGCAAGCAGTGACTGGTGGCCGTCACGCATGGTGGTATCGGTGATGAGTACCTGTTTCTGGTCCCGCATCCATTTTGAAAAGGCCTGCGCCCCGTCCTTTTCAAGCCGCTGGCGCGTTCCATCGGGCACTGACCCCTCATACCAGGGCGCACGTGGCACTTGCAGATTTTCCGGCGGCAGCGCACGGCCCCGTGCTTCAGGATGCTGATTGACCGACACATCGGCGATATAGTTCAGCAATCGCGACGCCCGGTCCCGGCGCTTCACCTTTTCAAACAGGCTGTCCGTCTCGTCGATAAACCGGGTGGTATAGGTATTATTCTTGAATTTCTCGTGGGTGATGATGTTTTCAAGAAAAGTCAGATTGGTTGCCACACCGCGAATTCGAAATTCACGCAAGGCACGGTGCATACGCAAAATTGTCTCTTCAGACGTGGGCGCCCAGGCCGTGACCTTCTCCAGTAACGGATCGTAAAAACGGGTAATCACGGCACCGGAATAAGCTGTGCCGCCATCAAGTCGAATACCAAAACCGGTGGCCCCGCGATAAGCAGTGATGCGGCCATAATCGGGAATGAAATTCTGTTCAGGGTCTTCCGTTGTGATGCGGCATTGCAGGGCGTGGCCGTTGAGCTTGATCTCGTCCTGGTTTGGTACACCCGATTCTGGCGTCCCAATGCGATGGCCATCGACCAGATGAATCTGTGCTTTGATGATATCAATGCCGGTCACTTCTTCAGTAACCGTGTGTTCCACCTGAACGCGGGGGTTGACCTCAATGAAGTAAAATTCTTCGGTGTCCACATCCATCAGGAACTCGACAGTGCCCGCGCCCAGGTAGTTCGTTGAGCGCGCGATTTTTAGCGCGTAGCCGCATAATTCCTGTCTTTTTTCTTCACAAAGATAAGGGGCCGGTGCCCGCTCAACCACTTTCTGGTTGCGCCGTTGTACCGAGCAATCCCGTTCAAACAGGTGCACCGCATTGCCTGTGCCATCACCCAGAATTTGCACTTCCACATGGCGGGCACGTTCAACTAGTTTTTCCAGATAGATTTCATCCTTGCCAAATGCAGCGCGCGCTTCCCGGCGGGCTTCCAGCGTTTCATTTTCGAGCTCGGCTTCGCTTCGGATGACACGCATACCGCGACCGCCGCCGCCCCAGGACGCCTTGAGCATGACAGGATAGCCAACATCCTTGGCCATCTTGCGCACAGTTTCGATATCTTCCGGCAGCGGCTCGGTTGCCGGCACAACAGGAACGCCCGCAGATACCGCCAGATTGCGGGCAGCCACTTTATTGCCCAAAGACCGCATGGTTTCGGCCTTGGGACCAATGAAGGTAATCCCGGCTTCTGCGCAAGCATCAACAAATTCGGGGCTTTCAGAAAGCAGTCCGTAACCCGGATGAATGGCATCGGCATTGGAAAGCTTCGCCACGCGAATGACCTCTTCAATCGAAAGATAGCTTTCGATTGGCCCCATCGCTTTTTCCAGATGTGGGCCGCTGCCAATCTGATAGGCCTCATCGGCTTTGAACCGGTGCAGGGCCAGTTTGTCTTCTTCTGCCCAAATCGCAACGGTGGCCAGCGACAATTCATTTGCTGCCCGAAATACACGAATGGCAATTTCAGACCGGTTGGCAACAAGAATTTTTTTGATGGCCATGGAAGATTCCTCTCAACGCAAGTTCAGAGGTTTATAGTCACCTGTCGTGCCCATGCAAAGCGCGCAGTTGCATGGCTGCCTTGCACCGCGCTGATTCCCGTCAATTTACTGCATATGCGTTCAGTCTTGAGGACGCATCTGAGCCTTGGGCAATTTGATTGGGAATTCCGCGCGCAGTTCCGCGTCGATCTGCGCATCCACATGGCTTGGGAAAAATGTATCCAGCACCTGGCGTTTGCGCTCAACTGCCAGCTGAACAATATCCGGCTTGCCCAGTTCTGCCCATTCCTTGGGGCTGAACCTGTTTGCAAGATCGGGATACAGATATTCACGCTGCATGAGTTCCAGCGTCTGGCTGTGGCCAAGATAATGGCCTGGCCCGTCCACACACACTTCCCGCATGGCTGAAATGCTCAAAGTCTCTTCATTGACCTCAATCCCGCGCACACAGCGCAAAGCCTGACCCAGCGCATCATTGTCGAGAAACAGGCTTTCCAGACAAAACCCCATCAGTGACCCATGCATGCCGGCTGCTTCATAAATGATATTCGTGCCAGCCATGCCCGCCAGCACATAGGCAATGCCTTTTTCCCATCCCGCCTGAATGTCGGGCATTTTTGCATCACACATGCCCGCGGCTGACCCTCCGGGAAGATCATAATAATTCGCCATTTGAGCACATGCCGCCGTCAGCAAAGCTTGCTCACCAGAGCCCCCGGACATCGCGCCGGTGCGCAGGTCCGAGACGAACGGCCATGTGCCAAATATTGCCGGATGGCCTGGCGCAAGGCCATTAACCAGCACGAGGCCAGCCAACACTTCGGCCACAGCCTGAACCACTGCACCGGCAATCGCTGCAGGCGCAGTTGCCCCGGCCTGCCCGGCAGAAAGCAACAGGACTGGCATGCCCCCATAAACACACTGTTCCAGAACATCCGTGGCATCAGGCGCAAACCGCAGGGGCGGTACAACAAAGCAATTGCTGTTGGACACGAACGGCCGTGCCCGAAACGCCTCTTCTCCACCCGCCACTTTATACATCATTTTCAATGCATCGGGGACGAACTCGGCAAGCGTAAATGATGTGCCAATATGTTTTGTCGTTCCCAACATGCAGGCATAGAGCGTATTGAGGTCCAGCTCCCTGGGGTCTTCCAGGTCACGCGCAACCATTGGCCGCTGGAAGAAGTGAATATTGTCGAGGCTTTCCACAATCCGTGCCGCATCATAAAGATCACGCAAATAGCTCTCGCGGTATTCATTTTTCTCCACATCAACCACATGAACTGCGGCACCACCGGTGCCAAAATGAACCTTGGTTCCCTGGGGGTGCATGTCATGTTTTGGATCCTGCCCATGGATTACAAGATTCCTGTTGGCATTCTTTATCGTGTCCATGACCGTCTGGCGCGGGAAGCGCAGTCGTCCATCATCGCCCATAATGGCGCCAAGTTTCTCGCACGCTGCCACGACGCTGGGTGTGGCCTGGGACAGGCCAATATTTTCCAACACATCAAGCACGGCTTCATGGACTTGTTGAACATCGGTGTCGGAAAAGGGTTTATATGTTCCCCCATCCATTCCCGCACGGACGGGTCGCACATCCGCAGCAAGCGGTGCAGCGCGCATGTTGCGTCTGGCTTGACGACCCCCGGCACGACCAGATCGGCGTGGTTCTGGTGGAACACCGTCATCTGCAATCAAATCTACAATGCTCATACTTTCCTCCCAGAAACCAATAATGTCATTGGTACAAGCGTTAGGGTTTTGCTGATCCGTCTTTCAAAAGTTCATTGATACGGCGACCTGATGCACCTCTGGCCAGCCCTGTGAAATCCCCCTCATCCAGCATAGCCTGTCCAATATCCAGGATCGCTTTATGGGTGACGCTGGCAAGGGCAGAACCCACGGAAATGCGTGCCACGCCCGCCTTGGCAAAATCATCACGTGAATATTTCGTCATCGCACCAGCGCACAAAACATTGACCGGAATGGAAACGGAAGAGCACAACCGCGCCACATCTTCGATGGTAGGCAGGACCGGTGCATACACCACATGCGCCCCAACCTCTTCAAACGCCTGACACCGGGCAATCGCCTCTTCCACATCATAGGCACCAATCATCACCCCATCGGCACGGGCACATAACGTAAATTCAAACGGCAGATCTTCCGCGGCCTCCACCGCCACCCTGATGCGCTCAACAGCCACATCAAAATCATAGGCTGGTTTTGCCGGATCAAATGAACTGTCTTCGATGCTGCAACCCACCAAACCAACTTCGGCTGCAAGCTCAATACATTCAGCAACACCGGCGGGGTCGTCGGCATATCCGTTTTCCAGGTCACCCGACACACCAATATCAATTGCCCGTGCCAGGTCTTCACAATGATCCAGCATCGCATCACGTGTCACGATAGCCCCATCCGGCTCTCCCACCGTGAAGGCAAAGCCCGCACTTGTAGTGCCAATCGCGTGGGCACCCATTGCGGCCAACACTTTTGCCGAGCCCACATCATGCGCATTTGCCATGATGAATGGATTGCCTGGTTGATGAAGTTCACGAAACACACTGGCTTTGTCAGACTGATCCATATTGTCACACTTTCACACGTTCACTCTTGGGATCATACATTGGACGCAGGCTGGCCTGTGCCGCAACCCGAATTCCTGCAATCTCGATTTCATAGGATGATGCGAGCATTTCCTGTGGGCTTTCGCCTTTACAGGGCACGTATCCAAGACCAATAGCACCACCCAATGTGTGGCCGTAATTGCCTGACGTGACATAGGAGACAATCTCACCATCTCGCACGATCGGCTCATTGTGATAAATCAATGGCTCAGGGTCGTTCAACTTGAACTGGACCAAACGCAAGGCGAGGCCTTCTTCGCGCTTTTGTAAAACGGCATCACGGCCAATGAAATCCGGCTTGTCCGTTTTCACCGCAAAGCCAAGGCCAGCCTCAACCACATGGTCTTCCTCGGTGATGTCATGTCCAAAATGACGGAACGCTTTTTCAATACGCAATGAATCCATCATGTGCATGCCGCACAATTTCAGGTCCACATCTTCACCGGCTTCAGCCAGCACTTCAAACGCATGGGCGGCCATGTCCGATGAGATATAAAGCTCCCAGCCAAGTTCACCCACATAGGTCACCCGGTGCGCACGGGCGAGGCCCATACCAAGTTCAATTTCCATCGCCTGACCAAACGGGTGATTGTCATTCGACCAATCATGGGGCGAAACTTTTTCCAACAGCGCTCGGGCATTGGGGCCCATGACCGCTAACACACCTTCGCTTGAAGTCACGTCCGTGATCACAACCTGGCGTTCACCAAGGTGGCGGTGCATCCAGGAGAGTTCGCGTTGAACGGTCGCAGCTGGCGTCACCACGATATAGGCGGTTGGCGAAAGCCGGGTAACGGTTACATCAGCTTCGATACCACCGCGGGAATTGAGAAACTGCGTGTAGGTGATCTTGCCCACCGGCACATCCACATCTGCACCACAGATGTAATTCAGGAAATTCTGCGCATCCTTGCCCTCAACCCGAATTTTACCAAACGAGGTCATGTCATACATGCCCACATTATTGCGCACGGCTTCGTGCTCACGTTTGGAATTTTCAAACCAGTTCTGGCGGCCCCAGGAATATTCATACGCGCCGGTTTGACCTTCATCGGCAAACCAGTTGGCCCGTTCCCAGCCGGCAACCTCCCCAAATACAGCGCCACGGACTTTTAGGTGTTCATGAAACGGTGTGCGGCGAATGCCGCGCGCTGTTTCCATCTGGCGATAGGGGAAATGGTCTGCATAAAGCAGCCCCAGGGATTCCTTGGCGCGTTCAAACAGATAGGTCCGGTTCCCCTGAAACGGTTGGGTCCGGCGTAGGTCCACATCGGAGATATCGAACGGCGGATGACCATGTTCCATCCAATGGGCCAGGGCCATACCCGCACCACCGGAAGACTGAATACCAATGGAGTTGAAACCGGCACAAACCCAAAAACCTCTAAGATTGGGTGCTTCACCCAGATGATAGGCGTCGTCCGGCGTAAAACTTTCAGGACCATTGAAGAAAGTATGAATGCCCGCTTCAGCCAGCATTGGCATACGATCCACAGCCTGCTGGAGAATCGGTTCAAAATGGTCAAAATCTTCCGGCAATTGGTCAAAACAGAAATCATCGGGAATACCCCGACCACCACCGAATTGTTCACCCTTCAAAGTGGATGCCCAGGGCTTGGCGTTGGGTTCGAATGCACCAAGCAGCATTTTTCCGGCATCTTCTTTGTAATAGGCGCACTCATCCGGCACCCGCAGGACCGGCAATTGGGTAAGACCTTCAATCGCTTCTGTGACGATATAAAAATGTTCACACGCATGAAGCGGCACCGTGACACCGGCTTTACGGCCAATTTCATGCGCCCACATGCCGCCGCAGTTCACGACAATATCGGAATCTATCGTGCCTTTTTCGTCACTGCCATCGCGCGACCATGAAACTCCGGTGATGCGACCATTGGCGGTGTGAATGTCATCAACTTTCACCCCTTCGATCACCTGTGCCCCGTTCATGCGGGCACCTTTTGCCATGGCAAGCGCAATATTGGCCGGGTCGCCCTGACCATCCAAAGGCAGATAGACCGCGCCTTTAACATCATCCACATTGAGGTGCGGGTATTTGGCTTTAACTTCTCCGGCAGAAATCTCTTCCACATCCACCCCAAACGCGCGCGCCATGGATGCCTGGCGATATATCTCTTCGCGGCGCTCATCCGTTAGTGCAACGGTGATCGACCCGCAGCGGCGAAACCCGGTGGCAACGCCTGTTTCCGCTTCCAATTCGCCATAAAGTTCCTGGCTGTATTTCGCCAGTCGGGTCATGTTCTTGGTGGCGCGTAATTGCGCAATCAATCCCGCCGCATGCCATGTGGTGCCGCTGGTGAGTTGCTTGCGCTCCAGCAACACCACATCTTTCCAGCCCAGCTTAGCCAGATGGTAAGCCACGGAACAGCCAGCGACGCCGCCACCAATGATGACAGCCCGCGCTTTGGAAGGGACCGGTTTGGTGTTCATTGTAATGTTCCTGAGATGGTATGACCGGCTTTTGTCAACCGGTGATGAATTTCCGCAATGTGGGAAGGACCAACTTCACAACAGCCTCCAACTATTGTGGCACCGCGCTCAATCCAGCCCATCACATGGTCCGCATAGGTTGTCACACTCAGATCATTGCGAACGGTCAAGCCATCAACCGTGCCGCCAAGACTGAGCTTGTCTGCCTGTACAAATGCGTTTGCCCAACCCCCGCATGGCAGTCCAGATTCGCGCAATATGGGCATTCCCTGGGTAACAGCTTCAGGCCATGAGCAATTGATCGCAACCGCATCAGTTCCAGCCTGAACCGCAGCCGCCACGCCTTTCGAAAGTGGCTCACCAGAACGCAGTTTCAGGCCATCCTGGTCCTGGACACTCATGCCGCAAATCACTGACTTGCCGGATTCCCGTGCAGCCGTAACAGCTGCCTTCACTTCTTTGACGGAAGAAAGCGTTTCCAAAATGAACAAATCAACCGCCGCAGATTGGCAGTCGACGATACGGCGATAGGTTTCAAGACACACCTCATAGGAAGGCGCACCTTCTGGATGATAGCTACCAAACAATGGCGACAAACATCCGCCAATTCGAACACCACTTTTCCCAGCCGCCGCTTTGGCAGCTTCAATTGCCCTGGCCTGAAGTGGCTCAAACAGATCTTCACGCGCATCTCTTGCCAGCCTTTCAGGCGTGGCTGAATAAGCGTTCAGTGTGATCACAGCCACACCGGCTTCCACATAACTTCGATGAACTTCGGTGACGATGTCCGGTTCATCCAGCATTACCTGGGCAGACCAAAGGGGAGACGCGGGCCGCCTGGAACGGGCAATCAATTCCTGCCCCATGCCGCCATCCAAAAGAACTATTGCGCTCATGCACGTATTCTTTCGTTTTTCGGATCCCAAAGTGGCTCGTCCGCGCACACAATTGCCTTGCGGCGTTCGCCGTAAATTTCCACATCCAGCTCTGTTCCAGGTTGCGCCAGATCAGCACGCACCATGCCCAAAGCGATAGATTTATTGACCCGGTAGCCCCATCCTCCCGATGTGGTTTCACCCACCACATCCTCGCCGTGCCAAAGAGTTGACATATAGGGCGCATCAGCATCACCGGCATCCAGCGTCAGGGTCACAAAACGTTTTGCAACACCTTGCTGACGTTCATTTTCAAGGGCGGTTTTGCCGATAAACGAGGGTTTGTCCCATTTGATGAATCGGTCAAGACCGCCCTCAAGCAGGGAATAGTCCGTCGACAAATCGCCCTTCCAGGCGCGATAACCTTTTTCCAATCTCAGAGAATTAAGCGCATACATGCCAAACGGCTTCGCGCCATTTTCCATCAACGCATCCCAGACCGTGGGTGCATCACCCATGTCGCAATGGACTTCCCAACCAAGCTCACCGGCAAATGACACCCGGATCAATGCCACATCGCAACCGGCCACTTTTGCAAACTGGAAGGACAGCCAGGACTTTGACAAATCGCCATCGGTAAGCGGCATTAACACATCACGTGCCTTCGGGCCGGTCACCAGAAGACATTCGTATTTTGTTGTCCGGTCGTGGACCTCGATACCTTCCGGCGCATGTTGCCTAAGCCATTCAGCATCATGCCATTGGGCAAACGCCGCCGTGATCAGCCAGATCACATCTTCCGACTGGGGCATAATGGACATTTCTGTCACGATACGTCCCCGGTCATCGGCAAAATAGCTCAGCCCGACCCGGCCAACAGCGGGTATGCGTGAAGCGGTGATCGTATCCAGCCATTCGCGGGCACCTGGCCCTTCGACCGACAGGCGCGAAAACCCGGTGATCGGCAGGACACCGCAATTGTCACGAACATTTTCGCATTCTTCTTTGATGCGCTGTTGCCAGGGGCCGCTACGGGTCCAGGTCTGGGTCGCATCTTCCGATGTGTCATCGCCTTCTTTGGCAAACCAGTTCGCCCGTTCCCAACCATTATAGGCGCCCAGTTGAGCACCCTGTTTCAACAGCTTTTGATGCAATGATGAGTGTTTCTTGTCGCGACCGGCAGGCCATTCATGGTGCGGGAAATGCATCGCATATTCATGGCCATAGGTTTCCATCGCCTTGTCCAGGCAATAGTCATGGTCCGCATAATCGGTATAGCGGCGCGGATCCACCGCCCACATATCCCATTCGGTCTGGCCTTCGGTAATCCATTCAGCAAGCACTTTGCCCGCCCCACCCGCCTGGGCGATACCGAAAGTGAATGAATGGGCTTCAAACGCATTTTTCACACCGGGCATGGGGCCAATCATCGGCAAGCCGTCGGGCGCATAGGGAATTGGCCCATTGATCACCCGTTCTACACCCTGGCTTCCCAATAGCGGCAAACGCGCCATGGCATCTTCAATATACCATTCCAGACGATCGAGATCATCGGGATACAATTGGAACGAGAAATCATCCGGCATCGGGTCTTCAGGCGTTACCCAATGGGCCTTACAATTGCGCTCATAGGGGCCAAGATTCAAACCATGCTTGTCCTGGCGCAGATAATAGGACGTATCCACATCACGGATCATGGGCATTTTGTGGCCCTGTTCCTTGGTCCAGGATTCCAGTTCAGGAATTTCTCCGGTGAGGAAATATTGGTGGCTCATCACCACCATGGGGACTGTGCGTCCGCCGAACGGTTTGAACCATTCTCCCACGCGCTGGGCATAATAGCCGCTCGCATTGACCACATATTCGCAGCGGATATCTCCTTGGGGCGTGTGAACGATCCACTCATCACCATCACGGTCAACACCGGTTGCCGGGCAGAAACGAATAATCTTCTGGCCCATATCACGGGCACCTTTGGCCAGGGCCTGGGTCATCTGAGCCGGATCAATGTCCCCATCAAGCGGATCCCAAAGGCCACCCTCAAGGTCATGGGTTTCCATAAATGGATTGAATTTGAGCAGTTCCTCTGCCGTGCAGATATCAAGTTCCAGGCCTTGATAGCGGCCCATGCCCGCAACCCGTTCAAATTCCTGCATGCGCTCTTTGGAATGCGCCAGGCGGATTGATCCCGTAACATGGTAATTCATGGGATAGTCGACTTCTTCAGCCAGCCCCCGGTACAGTTCAAGTCCGTAACGTTGCATGTTCATCACAGCCCAGGATGAGCTGAAGTTCGGGCAATTGCCCGCAGCATGCCAGGTGGAGCCAGCCGTAAGTTCGTTCTTTTCCAGCAGAACACAATCGGTCCAGCCCGCCTTGGCCAAATGGTACAGGCCGGAAACACCAACACCACCACCACCGATTATCACCACACGGGCGTGGGAAGGCAGTTTGGTTTTTGGCTGATCAGTAGAAATTTGGTCGCTCATGCTTTCAGTTCTCTCAGTAGACAGGTGGACTAACGACCCACACGACAATCGCGGGTTCGCTGCCAGAATTTTTCCATCGATAGGGTTTGTGATTAAATCGAAAAGAATCGCCTGCTTGCAGCGCAAAGTGCTTCTCTTCAATCCAGATATCGAGTTCACCGCTGACCACATAACCGGCCTCCTCGGTTTCTCGTAGGATCATTTTCGACATTTCAGCGCCCGGCTGGAACACGGAGCGAAACATCTCAAACGTGCCACCGAGATCCGGCGACAATAATTCTTCAATAATGCCCGATTCCGCCGTGCCCAGTGCGCGACGATTATGTGCACGCACCACCAGGCCGCGCTCTTCTTCATCCTGGCTCTCGTGGGCAAAAAACCAACTGGTCGGCACGTCAAGCGCCGAGGCGATGGCCCGCAAATCATCAATCGAGGGCGATGAAAGGCCCCGTTCCACCTGGGACAAGAAGCCAACGGAACGGCTGATGCGCAGCGCAAGCTCGCTCAATGTGAGCCCACGCGACTTGCGCAACCCGCGCACATCAAGGCCAAGCGCTTCCGCACTTTCCTGTTCTGCATTGCTGCGTTCAGCTGCCAGGCCCATAGATCATCTCCCTGGACGCAATTGACTGCCTCTTCGTGAAAAAATCAAGCAAAATTTCACCAACATGGATTTATCATGTTTCAGATTCACCATTGCCGCGAAATTACGGCTTGCGCTGGCGGTATGATTGGACACAATAGCTGCTCCAATCCATGCAAGAATCCCCACCATGACAGCTGAAGAAATTGTTGATCAGGCGATCCATTCGCGCCGCTCCATCAGAGCTTTTCTACCCACGCCAATCGAAGCGGAAACAATTGAGAAAATCCTGATCGCAGCCAGCCGCGCCCCATCGGGCACCAATATGCAGCCCTGGCGTGTGCGTGTCTTAACAGGCACTGCCAAAGAACGGTTATCGGCAAAAGTGCTGGCCGCCCATGACGATCCACAATTTAACGGTGCCCGCCCGTACAAATACTACCCTGATGAATTTCCCGAGCCCTATCTATCGCGGCGGCGAAAGGTCGGTTGGGATTTGTACAATCTGCTGGGCATTGGGCGCGGCGATAAAGACAAAATGCATGCCCAATTGGGCAAAAACTACACCTTCTTTGACGCGCCGGTGGGCATGATCTTTACCATCGACAAGCGCCTGCAGATGGGTTCTTGGCTCGACTATGGTATGTTTATGGAAAACATCATGATAGCAGCACGGGGGCGCGGCCTCGACACTTGCCCGCAAGCGGCCTTCGCCAATTTCAATGAAATCATCAAACCGGCTCTGGATATCCCGGACGAGGAATTTGTCATTTGTGGCCTGGCGCTAGGCCATGCCGACCCGGATGCCCTTGAAAACACATTGACGACAGACCGTGCAGAATTGTCAGAATTTGCCAGTTTTCACACTGAATGATCGGGGTGTGCAGTTGAGCAATCCCGTGGGGTGGAAAACCTAGTTCGTCGCCCCGGATTCTTGCATTTCACGCTGCCGCATGGGCATGGCATCAATGGTCTTGAATATTTCGTCTGGTGATACGATTCGCTGCCAGCGGGCTTTTTCGGTGCCATCCTTGCCCACAAGGATCACCGTCAGTCCGCGCGGTTCAGGTGCAAATCGCTGGCGCAGGGCACGTGCCGTGCCCCGATCAATTGACGTATAGCCAATTGCCGCGCGGGTTTCTTCATTTCCAGATGTGTGCAGCACAATGACAGACCGGGCGCGCATTTCCGGTCGAAAGTCGCGCAGCAGATCAATCTGCTTGCCCAGGCCCGCATCGCTACGCGATTTGGAAAACAGCAGCAGGGGCCGTTTATCCCCCTTCAGCCGATCCAGAGTTTCAGTTGCCTGAGCTAAACCGCCCGTCAAAAACAAGGCGGCGATAGCAACAATTTTTACAATCCGTAACATGGGGCAAAGATAGGGAAGTTCTGTGCAATTCGCCACGTTTATTCGCACCCCTCACGCGGCGCGTAAAAATGCCTCACTAGCGGGCCCAGTGAACCTGCACATAAATGCCGGATCAGGCAGATGATGCCGCATAGGCCGCCAGGACAGCAGCGCCCATTTCTTCGGTTCCAACCTGTGTCATGCCATCACTCATGATGTCACCGGTACGCAATCCATCATCGAGAACTTTGGCAATCGCACCCTCAAGACGGTCTGCCTCGCTCACCATTTCAAACGAATAACGCAGGCACATCGCCAGGGATGCGATCATGGCGATTGGATTGGCAGCGCCCGTACCCGCAATATCTGGCGCAGAGCCGTGCACCGGCTCGTAGAGCGCTTTGCGCTTGCCCGATACCGGATCCGGCGCGCCCAGAGACGCCGACGGCAACATGCCCAGTGATCCGGTCAACATGGCCGCCACATCAGACAACATGTCACCAAACAAATTGTCGGTTACGATCACATCAAATTGTTTGGGCGCACGCACCAATTGCATTCCCCCCGCATCGGCCAGCATGTGTGACAGTTCCACATCCTCATAGCCGTTCTTATGGGTTTGGGTGACGACCTCGTTCCAAAGAACGCCGGATTTCATAACGTTGCGCTTTTCCATGGAACAAACGCGGTTGGACCGGGTACGCGCCAGCTCAAACGCCATCGCACTGATGCGCTCAATCTCATAGGTGTCATAGACCTGCGTATCGATGGCGCGCTTTTGGCCATTGCCCAGATCGGTGATGGTCTTTGGTTCGCCAAAATACACACCGCCGGTCAGTTCGCGCAGGATCAGAATATCAAGACCGTCCACCAATTCAGGCTTCAAAGACGATGATGCAGCAAGTGCTGGATAACAGATGGCCGGACGCAGATTTGCAAACAGCTCCATATCCTTGCGCAGGCGCAAAAGACCGGCTTCCGGGCGTTGATCATAGGGCACATCATCCCATTTGGGGCCGCCGACTGCACCGAACAAAACCGCATCGGCAGCCATGGCCTTTTCCATATCCGCATCGGAAATGGATTCCCCATGGGCATCATAGGCTGAACCGCCAACCAGTCCCTCATCGGTGATGAAGCCCGCATTTTCATGCTCATTCATCCAGCCCAGGATCGTGCGCACTTGCGCCATTGCTTCCGGGCCAATGCCATCACCGGGCAAAAGAAAAAGAGAACGGTTTGCCATGATATATCCTGTCATGAATTTTGGGGCGCTTCTAGCTGTCTGCCAGCAAAGCACAAGGTGAAACAAAAAAGGCACCAGTCGCTGAACGCCCGGTGCCTTTGAAGATTAACAATTGCTCAAATCGCTTAAGCGTCTTTGGCGGCTTCTTCAGCAGTCGCTTCTGCGGCGGCAGCGGCATCTTCGGCAGCTTTTTCAGCAGCCAGGGCCTGTGCGGCAGCAACCTTTTCTGCTTCAAGACGTTCTTTTTCAGCCAGGAATGCAGCGCGTTCCGCCTCGTTCAGTTTCTTGGAACGAACGCCCGTGTTCTCAACGATACGCGCGGACTTACCGCGACGACCGCGCAGATAGTACAGCTTGGCACGGCGCACTTTACCACGGCGCACAACTTCAACGCCTTCAACCAAGGGTGAGTACATTGGGAACACACGTTCCACGCCTTCACCATAGGAGATTTTGCGCACGGTAAAGCTTTCATTGATGCCTGCGCCCTTGCGCGCAATGCACACGCCTTCATAGGCCTGAACGCGGGTGCGGGTTCCTTCAGTCACGCGCACGAGAACGCGCACAGTATCACCGGTTGAAAAGGGAGGAAGGGTGCGTTTGGCTTCAATAGCCTGGGCTTGCTCGGCTTCGAGCTGCTGGATGATGTTCATCGTTTTTACCTTTTGTCGTATGACAACCGATGCCCATTGGGACAATCTCGCCGCCATATCTTTGTTTGTTAAACGAACCAGAGCGCCGCGTCTGATAACCCGTCCGGCCCGGGTTTGTTCCCGAAATCCGTCGACCACCAGATGGCTGCATATGAAACAGCCAGGGCGAATACATTCATCGCTTCGGTAATTTTTCCGAAAGTCGCGGCGGTATTAGGTCACAATGGCCAGTTTGTCCAGCCTTCTTGGCAATTCCAGCGGCAAATTGGATCACTCGTCAGTTTCGCCCCGGTCAGGCTCATTCAGCAGCTCCGGACGACGTTGCCGGGTCAGGGCGATTGATTGCTCGTTGCGCCATTGTTCCACCTTGGCATGATTGCCCGAAGTTAAGATTTCCGGGATCTTTCTATCTTCCCAGACCTGTGGCCGGGTATAATGGGGGTGTTCCAACAATCCGTTTTCAAAACTCTCATTATCGCCAGATGATGCATTGCCCATCACGCCGGGCAACAGGCGGGTCACCGCGTCCAGCAAAACATGTGCAGCCAGTTCGCCGCCGGATAGAATATAGTCACCAATGGACACTTCCCGAAGGTCGCGGCCCTCAATCACCCGCTGATCGACACCTTCAAAGCGCCCACAAACAAGAACCACGCCTTCACCGGCAGCAAGCTCCCGCACATCCTTTTGCGTCAGGGGTCGACCCCTGGGAGACATCAAAAGCCGCGGGCGGGCAGGTTGCGGCTCCTCGACGGAATCAATGGCATTTGCCAAAACATCTGCCTTCAACACCATGCCCGCACCCCCACCTGCCGGTGTGTCATCCACGGTGGCGTGTTTATCGGTGGCAAAATCGCGAATGTTTATGGTTTCAATGCAAATATCCCCCCGCTCCAGCGCCCGACCAGCAAGAGAATGGCCCAAGGGCCCCGGAAACATGTCCGGATAAAGTGTGATAACTGTCGCGCGAAAGGTCATGCCCCGTTCTTTACGCCAGGGATTCACGTCAGGCCACAGGCGCGTTGCGAATTTCTAGCGCTCTATTCAAAGCCGGTTAATCGATCAGCTTGAGACGCTTTTCAAAAATTTTGAGAACCTGACCCAGTTCCTGTCCGCGTTTGAGCACGGCTCCATTGGTGCCTCGCACACAATAAGCGCCCTGCTTTCGGGCCAGTTTGGGATGTTTTTCAATCATAAATAGCGGCGCTTCGCTTGCCCGGCGAAATACAGAAAACACAGCCCGCTCTTTCAGATGATCAATCGCATAGTCGCGCCATTCACCATCAGCCACCTTGAATCCATAAACACGCAAAATTGCCGTAAGTTCGCGCCGGTCAAAACTGACCTGCGAAGGCTTTGAGGGATTTCCAGTCGAAGCAATAAACGAATTGGCAATGCCGGAACTGGCCAATGGCTTGCGTGTCGCCAGGGAAATAAGTTCCGCACCAGCGCCCCGCGACTGCGATTGAGCCCGGTTGCCATGGCGGGTTCCTGGTTGAGAGCTATCAATATCAGTCACGTGTGAACGGATCGTCCCTGCATTTTTCCAGCGTTTCCCACCGGTCAATCAATCAGTCTTAAGAGTTTGACCCCAATAAGCCACGCTGACAAGTTGTCTTTAAAACACCCCACCAAAACCGCCTTTTGGAACTGCAATACTCTTAGACCCTGATACCAAACGAAATTATCCCCAGCCTGTGGACGAATCCCTGACTTGGAAACACTTTGAAATACCAGTTGATCACAAAAACGAAATGGCCACATTTTCGCCTTAAGGCCTCCCGCTTTAGGCCTCAATTGCAAACAAATATGTGATCGTTGCCAAGGCAATCTGTTTCGACCGTGAGCCCCGTTCACAGCCCCCCAGCCCCCCTGGGGCCGTCGGTAGGAACAGAAATGATTGCCTGGCACCGTCTGTTGGTCAAAGACCCGGGCGGCGTGCCTTCTCTTCCCCGGAGACAGGTGCACATCCTGAAGGCCGGCCGTTGCAAAACGCGCCGGCCTTCTTTTTTGTTCAGTTGGTTCAACCCACCGGTTGGCTCAACTCGTAAGACCACCAATTATGGTCGCGCCGATAATCGCGCCGGGTGTACCGTCAGGCGTTGTTTTTTGCAGAATAATAGCACAGGCCTCAGCACCCTGTTCCTTAAGCTCCGCAAGGGACAGGCTCACATTGAGTTTGCTGTCGCCAAGCATACCCAACATAGCAATATCGCGAACCACATTATGATAGGTGATGGTCTGACCGGAATTTTCACCGCGCTGGATTTTGACCGTGCGTTCCTTGTCAAAATACACAATATACATGGTCGCATCACCGCTGTCGGACTGGGCCGACAATTCAACCCTGCCATCTGCTAACACCGCCTTGATGGGCACAGTTAAACCTTTGCCACTGCGCTCATACTGATTGATCATCGATTTGATTTCACCCGCGCGCGAACCCACTGCATGATTTCTGCCATTGATCACGGCCTGCGGTGTGTAAACGCCCCTGCGCGCAAATGATGCCGCATAACGCTGTTGGCGCTTGGTGAATTTTGCCTGGGAAAATGTGTCTTTCCAGCCCAGATAATTCCAGTAATCCACGTGCCAGGACAACGCCAGAACGTCGCCCTTCTTCGCATATCCTGAAAGAATCTCGTCCGCTGGGGGACACGAAGAACACCCTTGAGAGGTGAATAATTCCACAACGGCACGGGGCTGGCTAACATCAGCCGCCATTGCCCCATGAGAGAATGCACCCGCCCACAACACAAGTGTGGCAGCGCAGGCATGCAAACTTTTCCGCAAAATGCGTTCTAATAGCTTCGGTCTTTGTTTCATAAAATCGCCCATCTGTCCTTGAGACGAATAATGACCGCCTGCCCCACGACATGCAACTCACACCTGCCTCACGTTGCAGTGACGGATACCAAGAAGGCCCCAAAACCTTAAGGTCTTGAGGCCTTCAATTCGTTTGTCAGACATAAACCAGATACCGGCACCATGTACCGACACCAAGTGCCAAACCTAGGCGGCCTGACGATTAAGATTGCGCAATACGTAGTGAAGGATGCCGCCATTGCGGAAATAATCCAGCTCGTCTTCCGTATCGATACGCGACAACAGCGTGATGGATTTCTTGGACCCGTCAGCCATTTCAATAACCGCTTTCATCTCCTGGCGTGGCGTTAAATTGTCCAAACCCGAAATGCTGACTTTTTCATCACCCTTCAGGCCAAGGCCTTCCCAGCTGTCGCCCCCGGTGAACACCAGCGGCAATACGCCCATGCCAACGAGATTGGAACGGTGAATACGCTCGAAGCTTTCTGCAATGACAGCGCGCACACCCAGCAATCGGGTGCCCTTGGCTGCCCAGTCGCGGGACGAGCCGGAGCCATATTCCTTGCCTGCGAAGATGACCAAAGGCACACCTTCGTCCTTATAGCGCATGGCCACATCATACATCGCGCCCTGCTCGCCGGACGGGTAATGTTTGGAATAGCCCCCTTCCACATCATCCAGCATCTGGTTTTTGATGCGAATATTGGCAAACGTGCCGCGCATCATCACGTCATGGTTGCCGCGGCGGGATCCATAGGAATTAAACTCCACCGGGCGTACCTGATGTTCGCGCAGATAATCGCCAGCCGGGCTGTCGCCCTTGATACCGCCAGCCGGTGAAATGTGGTCGGTGGTGATGGAATCCTTAAACAAGGACAAAACACGCGCGCTAGAAATATCCTTCACCGCTTCCGGTTCCATGGTCATACCATCGAAATAAGGCGGGTTTTGAACATAGGTCGAGGCCGAATCCCAAGCATAGGTTTCCCCTTCACCGGCATCAATTTTTTGCCAAGCTTCGTCACCTTTGAACACGTCACCATACCGCGCACGGAACATTTCTTCATTGACCGTTTCGCGCATCAGCCTCGATATTTCCTCAGAAGACGGCCAGATATCGGCGAGATAAACATCTTTGCCATCGCCATCCTGACCAAGCGGGTCTTTGGCAAGGTCCACATAAAGCGAGCCGGCAATCGCATAGGCGACAACCAAAGGCGGCGATGCAAGATAATTGGCACGTACATCAGGTGAAATGCGGCCTTCAAAATTGCGGTTACCGGAAAGCACCGAACAGGCAACCAGGTCATTGGCGTGAATTGCCGCTGAAATATCTTCTTGCAACGGACCCGAATTACCGATGCAGGTTGTGCATCCGTATCCAACGAGATTGAAGCCCATTGCATCAAGCTCTTCTGAGAGGCCAGCCTTGTCCAGATAGTCTGTCACAACCTGGGAACCAGGTGCCAAAGAGGTTTTCACCCATGGTTTCACTGTCAGGCCGCGGGCCCGGGCATTACGGGCCACAAGGCCCGCTGCAATCAGCACCGATGGATTAGATGTATTTGTGCACGATGTAATCGCTGCAACCACCACATCCCCATTGCCCAGATCAAAATTCTGATTGGCAACAGCAAAGCGCTGGCCGCGCTCATCCTTGTTGAATTCTTTTTTCATGGCATCGGCGAACGCAGCATCTGCGCCAGCAAGTGCAACACGGTCCTGCGGACGCTTTGGCCCGGAAATCGACGGCACCACGTCTTTTAGGTTGAGCGATAATGTATCGGTGAAAACCGGGTCCGTGGCATCACTGTCGCGCCACATGCCCTGGGCTTTCGCATAGGTTTCCACCAGCGCGATGCGGTCTTCTTCACGACCTGTCGATTTCAGATAATTGATTGTGTCTTTGTCGATTGGGAAGAAGCCGCAAGTAGCGCCATATTCCGGTGCCATGTTTGCAATTGTTGCCTGATCTTCCAAGGACAGCTTGTTGAGGCCGGGGCCATAGAATTCAACAAATTTGCCCACAACACCTTTTTCCCGCAGCATTTGAACGATCACAAGAACAAGGTCCGTTGCCGTAATGCCTTCGGTCAGCTCGCCATCGAGGCGGAAGCCAATCACTTCGGGAATCAACATGGTCACCGGCTGGCCCAACATGGCAGCCTCGGCTTCGATGCCGCCAACACCCCAACCAAGAACGGAAAGACCGTTCACCATGGTTGTGTGGGAATCCGTACCCACGAGCGTATCGGGATAAGCGACCGTCTCGCCATTTTCTTCCCGGGTCCAGACGGTTTGAGCCAGATATTCCAGATTGACCTGATGGCAGATTCCTGTGCCGGGAGGTACTACGCGGAAATTCTCAAACGCCTGCTGACCCCATTTCAGGAACGTATAGCGTTCGCCATTGCGCTCATATTCACGCTCCACATTGCGTGTGAATGAATTAGCCGTACCAAAATGGTCCACCATCACCGAATGGTCGATCACAAGGTCAACCGGCACCTGCGGATTGATAGCATCCGTTGAACCGCCCAGATTGGCTGTGGCATCACGCATGGCGGCAAGATCCACCACCGCCGGCACGCCGGTAAAATCCTGCATCAGCACCCGCGCCGGGCGATAGGCGATTTCCTTGCCCGCCGCACCCTTATTGTCGATCCAGGCAGCAACAGCTGCAATATCGTCCTTGGTCACCGATCGGCCATCTTCAAAACGCAGCAGATTTTCCAGCAGCACTTTCAATGAGAAAGGCAATTTGGATACGCCAGCCAGACCGTTTTTCTCAGCCTCCGTCAGGCTAAAATAGGTGTAGTCTTTTCCGTTAACAGTCAAAGTGCGCTTGCACTTGTAGCTATCGAGCGATGAAGTCATGGGAATGTGCTCCTGATGCATTATTGGGCCAGGTGGTTGCGGGTCTTATAAAGCCAACTTTGTACAAAGGTCTACACAAACCACCTTGGCAATTAGCAGTGTCTCGACAATTTGAGTTGGCCGTCAGCAAGGAGGTGTGGGAGCGTGAGACAATTCTCCCCTCGCATCTTGTGCCAGCGTCCTCTATTTGATGGGCGCAGTCTGATAAGGATTGTACAGCCGCACACAGCAAAAAGCTCTTTTGTAGCCTGTGTGCGGATCGGTATTTAAGCGAGTGGAAGCGCAATGAAAGAACTATCTGAAGTGAAAAAAATCAGCCCCGTTCTCAAAGTCATTTTGGAGTTCGGGCCAATTGCGCTTTTCGTTTTGGTGTACAATCGCGGCGACTGGATAATATCCAATTTTGATTTGCCCGTCTTTTTGCAAAAGCCGATATTTCTCGCAACCATTGTAATTATGGCGACAACGCTTGTATCCATCGTTGCGTCCTGGGCACTGACCAGAACCCTGCCTGCCATGCCCATGGTGACAGCGGTTATTGTATCCATCTTTGGCGGTCTCACACTTTATCTGCAAGACGATACATTCATCAAACTCAAACCCACCATCATAAACACGCTGTTCGGCGTGGCACTTCTGGCCGGTTTGGCATTTGGCAAATCATTCCTGAAGATCGTTTTCGGACCGGCCTTTCAACTGGATGAAGAGGGCTGGATGAAACTCACAATGCGTTGGGGCGTCTTTTTTCTGTTTCTCGCAATCGTCAATGAGATCGTATGGCGCAACTTCTCGGAGAGCTTTTGGGTCGGCTTTAAGTTCTGGGGCATGACAGGTCTGTCATTCCTGTTTGTCCTCAGCCAGACACCATTGATGATGCGCCACGCCCTGGAAAAGGATGAAACATAAATCTTAAAGCGCCGGTTACGGCATCAGTTTTTCGATTTCAACTTTCAGTTGCTCGAATTTTTCATGGTTGATCGGCCCGACAATCTTGTGGCGAATAATACCGTCTGGGCCGACCAGAAGGGTTTCCGGTATCCCATAGAAGCCCCAATCGATGGCGGTACGACCCTTCACATCTGTGCCGACTTTTTTATAGGGGTTTCCCAAAGCCCCCAAAAAACGTAACGCATTTTCCCCCACATCCTTGTAATTGATGCCAACGATGTCGAGGTGTTCATTTTCAGCCATCTTCATCAACACTGGGTGCTCAGCACGGCACGGCGCGCACCATGATGCAAAAATATTGACCAGCGTCACCTTACCTGCAAAATCCTTGTCCGAAAGCCCCGGCACCGGCCCCGAAGCATTGTTCAGCCCGGCCAGTGCAGGCAATGCAAATTCAGGTGCTTTCTTGCCAATAAAGGCCGATGGCAGCTCCTGGGTATCGCGACCAGACAGAAGCTGAAACATGAATACGGAGGCCAAGGCACCAAACAGAACGAGCGGTGCCGCAAGCGCAGTGATCCGCAGCCACGACCGGCCCTTCGGCGCGGTTTGCTTTTCGTCGCCACCGGCCAATTGATTATTCCCCATCGACAGTTCCGCTCTTGGCCGCTTTCACACGGGAATACCCAAGGGCTTCCATCTCAGCCAATTGGCGACGAAAACGGCGCTGGTTCACGATGACCCAGACGACCATGATCAACAAAACCAAAGCCGTGATTCCATAGGAAGAGGCAATAAAACCGAAATATTTGGTTCCAAACAATTCACTCATGAAACATGTCCTGACGTAGGCTTGCGATTTCTGGCCAGCTTTCTTTGCAGAGTTCTGATCTGGCGACGCATGATTTCATTGCGCATCGCCATCAAATGCAAAGTGAGAAAGAGAAACAAAAAGGCCAGTCCCATGATCAATAGAGGATAGAGAAATTCAGGGGCCAGCGCCGGACCATCGGAGCGCAACACACTTGCTGGCTGATGCAACGTGGTGAACCAGTCGACCGAAAATTTGATAATCGGAATATTGATCGCGCCAACCAGAATAACCACCGCAGCCATGCGCGCAGACCGGGCGGGTTCTTCAATGGAACGCCACAGGGCAATCAGGCCCAGATAGATGATCAACAAAATTAGAAAGCTGGTCAGCCGTGCATCCCAGATCCACCACGTACCCCACATGGGGCGTCCCCAGATTGAACCGGTGGCGAGACCTAAGAAAGTGAACGCTGCGCCAAGCGGAGCCGCTGCACGTGAGGCCACATCCGCCAGGGGATGACGCCACACAAGAACACCCAGTGCACCCGAAACCATCACCATATATGAGCCCATCGCCATCCACACCGCAGGCACATGGACAAACATGATCCGCACAGTGCGCCCCTGCTGATAATCATCGGGTGCGGAAAAACCCAGCCACAACCCCACCGCCAACAGGGCGATGGTCACCAATACAAAGAAAGGCAATACGACACGGACCAGAGCCAGAAATCGGGTTGGATTTGCCAAAGCCGAAATGCCCGGCCGGGCGGTTATCTGTGCGGAATTATCCGTCTTATCAGTAGTCGTCGAAATACTCATCCCTCCTCAATACGGATTCAGCCAACCACAATCAATTGTTGCAACATATCCTCGCCTCAATTCTTCGTGGGTTCAGCCATGCCCCTGACGCAAAGCCAAAGCAGCCACAAATGGCCCAAGTACGGCAAACAGCAGACTGATCCCCGATACCATGAGGAACGGTGGCCAAAACGGATCAATTGACCCCGATACCGCCCGCACCGCACCAACTGCAAAAATGACGACCGGGACACATAGGGGCAAAACCAGCACCGACAGAAGCAGGCCCCCCCGTGCCATGGAAACCGTAACAGCAGCCCCCACCGCACCGATGAATGAAATGGAAGGCGTCCCCACTGCCAATGTTGCCATGGCGGCTCCCAGTGGTGCGCCTTCAAGCCCCAGGAAGATACCAAACAGGGGTGCCGTTAAGGTCAACGGCAGGCCGGTAACCGTCCAATGCACCAGACTTTTGACGAAAACGACCAGGGGCAAGGGGGTTTGCCCGATCAACATCTGATCCAGCGAACCATCTTCAGCATCGTCGCGAAACATCCGCTCCAATCCCAACAGGGACGCCAGCAAAGCTCCAATCCATAGACACGCGCCGGCAATCGTGGCCAGCAATATGGGATCAGGTCCAACCGCAAAGGGAATGACAATCACAACAGCTGCATAAAACAGAAGCGCGGGTATTGCGCCGCCGCCCGAGCGCAAGGACAGGCGCAATTCACGTATCAACAGCGCCTTCACGTGTCTGTACTCGTTTGGAGCACAAGCTCACGGGTTTTTTCCAGATGTAACGGAACATGGGTTGCGGCAATAACGATGCCGCCATCCTCCAGATGCGCACCCATAAGGGCTGCAAATTGGCTGGAAGACGCATCATCTAACCCGGCAGTGGGTTCATCGAGCAACCAGATCGGGCGATAGCTGACCAACATTCTGGCGATAGACGCCCGGCGACGTTGCCCGGTGGACAAATGTGCAAACGGCACACTGTCCAACCCATCGAGACCAACCATATCCAAAGCTTCCAATATTGTGAGATGCGGATGACCGGCAAAATCTTGCCAAAATTGCAGGTTTTCACCCACCGACAGATTGCCCTTCATGGCGTTCTCGTGGCCAAGATAGTGGCACTGTTCGGCAATTGTGGCTTCAGCAAAATCCGGATCAGAACCCTCAATCGTCAATGATCCAGCCTCTAGGGGTAAAAGTCCCGCAATTGCGCGCAACATGGTGGATTTACCTGCCCCGTTTTCCCCCTTGACCAGCAAGGCCTCACCAGAAGCAACGTCAAACGACAGCGCATCGACAACAATGTCTTCCCCGCGCATAACCGCAATGGCATTGGCCGCAAGTTTCATTCCAGCTAACCTTCCAGCCCGGCAATGGAGCGGGCAAATTCGCGCGCCTCAAAAGGCTCAAGATCATCCACCTGCTCGCCAACGCCAATGAAATAAACCGGCAATTTATGTTTGGCCGCGATGGATACCATAATACCGCCACGGGCCGTACCGTCGAGCTTGGTCATCACCAGGCCGTTCACCCCGGCAACATCGCGGAAAATTTCAACCTGATTGAGCGCATTTTGACCCGTGGTCGCATCCAGCGTGAGCAACACGGTATGGGGAGCGGTTGGATCCTGTTTTCTCAAAACCCGGATAATTTTCTCAAGCTCATCCATCAATTCTTTCTTGTTTTGCAATCGGCCAGCCGTATCCATCAACATCACGTCTCGACCTTCTTCAACCGATTGCTGATAGGCATCAAACGCAAGACCCGCAGCGTCCGAACCCAGAGGACGTGAGAGTGTTGGCGACTGGGTACGCTCACCCCAGATTTTCAATTGCTCAATGGCGGCGGCGCGAAAAGTATCGCCAGCAACAAGCAGGGTTGAAAATCCCGCATCATAAAGTTTTTGCGACAATTTACCGATCGTGGTGGTCTTGCCGGACCCGTTTACACCCACCACCAAAATAACGTGGGGCGTGTGATCGAGATCGAGTTCCAACTCGGCCGCGACCGGATCAAGCACCTTTTCGATTTCCAGTGCCATGAACTCACGCACTTCTTCATCGGTAATATCTTTGCCCATGCGCTGGGATGCCAATGCATCGGTGATATTCATGGCGGTTTCGACCCCAAGGTCGGCCTGAATGAGAATATCCTCCAGCTCCTGCAGAGTGTCTTCATCCAGTTTTCGCTTGGTGAAAACCGCGGCAATATTTTCTGTCAGCGCCCCTGACGAACGCGACAATCCATCCTTTAGCCGCGAGAACCAGGTTTTCTTTTTTGGCTCTGGCTCTGGCTCTGGCTCTGGCTCTGGCTCTGGCTCTGGCTCTGGCTCTGGCTCTGGCTCTGGCTCTGGCTCTGGCTCTGGCTCTGGCTCTGGCTCTGGCTCTGGCTCTGGCTCTGGCTCTGGCTCTGGC